>NZ_JBFTOL010000033.1:0-351 GCF_056397945.1 Stenotrophomonas sp. 05L413 | reverse complement strand
GAACAGGTGCGCCACGCGGCACGCATCGGCTGTCAGGGTCCGAACCAGTTGAAGGCGTTCCTGCGCTGCGGCATGGGGCCATGCCAGGGACGACTCTGCGGGCTGACCGTGACCGAACTGATCGCCGACGAACAACAGCGCCATCCGCGTGATGTGGGCTATTACCGGCTGCGGTTTCCCACCAAGCCGGTGACGCTCGGCGAGATCGCCTCGCTGCCGCAGACCCAGGCGTCGCGGGACGCCGTGGTCCGCTTCAAGAAGTAAAGCGCAGTAGGCAGCAACATGAAAACAGAAGCGCGGACCGGGTCATGCATGGCATCCCGCGTCCCGCCAGTCGAACCAGCACAGCGA
>NZ_JBFTOL010000032.1:0-364 GCF_056397945.1 Stenotrophomonas sp. 05L413 | reverse complement strand
TGCCTACCCTTTGACAGTGAGCTGGTGCGCAACGAAAAAGCCGGCGCTTGGTGCCGCCGTTGCATTGGCTTGGCTTGCTTGGATTCGTTCGCTTCGTTGACTTGCTTGGCCTGCTTGGACCGCTTGCCCTGCTTGGTCCGCTTGGCTCGCTCGGCTCGATTGATCTGCGTAGCTTTCCCAGCTGAGGTGGCTCAGCTCGAGTCGCCTCGGTCTTGTCCGTCTGCGGCGTTGCGTTGCTTCGCCATGGCCACCAGCCAACTGTCGGAGGCGTGGGGTGTGTGGGTTGGCGGGACCGTTGTGCCGCATGGATGCGGCTCACGAGCCCCCATGGATGGGTTTACGGCCCCCATGGATGGGTTTACGG
>NZ_JBFTOL010000031.1:0-367 GCF_056397945.1 Stenotrophomonas sp. 05L413 | reverse complement strand
CCTTCAGGCCATGCTTGTGCGCCGTCTCCGTCAGCGCCTTCAGGGTCCAGGCGTCCATGCTGGTGTTGTCGGGCGCCGAGCCGTAGCGCCAGCCGTCGGTGAAGGCCTTGATGGCGTCGGGCTTGTAGGCCGCGATCGCCTCGACGGCCGCGCGGGCGCCTTCCGGCGTGTCGACCCAGCGGGTCGTGGCCTGGTCCGCCCAGTCCGCGCCGTGGCCGCCCGGCGTGCTGATGCGGGCGCGGTTCATAGGCGGTCGTTCCTCGTTCGAACGGGCGCTTTCAGACGCGCCCATCCGTCATGACGAACCAGGCGCGCAACACCAGCAGTCCTCCCCGCCGATCGGCATGCCGGGGGGCAAGGTTTCGAC
>NZ_JBFTOL010000030.1:0-367 GCF_056397945.1 Stenotrophomonas sp. 05L413 | reverse complement strand
ACAGGCCGTCCGATAGAAGCCAAAATTCGGTTTAACGCGTCCCCATCGTCTAGAGGCCTAGGACATCACCCTTTCACGGTGGCGACCGGGGTTCGAATCCCCGTGGGGACGCCAGCTTCAAACAGACAGCCCTGACCTCGGTCGGGGCTTTTTGTTTGACGAGCCCCTTCCCATTCGGCAAGACCGCCGCTATGATAGGCGGCTCGCAGCACAACTGCGGGGCCATAGCTCAGCTGGGAGAGCGCCTGCATGGCATGCAGGAGGTCGGCGGTTCGATCCCGCCTGGCTCCACCACTTCTCCGGACACAGGCCGTCCGATAGAAGCCAAAATTCGGTTTAACGCGTCCCCATCGTCTAGAGGCCTAGG
>NZ_JBFTOL010000029.1:0-371 GCF_056397945.1 Stenotrophomonas sp. 05L413 | reverse complement strand
TCTGCGAAGAGGATGACGGTTTTCGGGTTGCACCGCTTCAGATCATGAGAGAGCGTCTCATAAACATGCTTCTCCCAGCCCTCTATGTGAACGATCTTGCCAATGACGAAAATCTGATTTCTGAAGCCTCGGGAAAGTCTGTCCAAATAGTTCAGCGCACTCGAGAATGACACAAGGGTTGCGTTGTGGCAGTCATTCAAGAGGTGAACGCTCTTGTCGCTTAACGTATAATTCTTGACCTCCATCTTGCGCTTTTGCAGCGTGATCTCTGAAACCTTTTCTACCAGCTTCCTTGGGTCCGCGCCGAGATCGGCTGCGCATTGCAACGCAAGGGCGAGATTGCTCAGCTGACCAGAGCCGATGATGTTGGT
>NZ_JBFTOL010000028.1:0-374 GCF_056397945.1 Stenotrophomonas sp. 05L413 | reverse complement strand
CATCGTGGAAGCCGTTCATGAAGTCGAACAGCAACGCGAGCACGACCAGCAGGCCGATCACCCACAAGCTCATTTGAATGGTTTGCATGCGAGTGCGCGCCTCAGGCGTTTTCCAGGACGATGCCTTCGATGATGTTGGCCACGTCCTCGCACTTGTCGGTAATGGTCTCCAACTGCTCGTAAATCGCCTTCAACTTGATCAGGCGCTTCACGTCGGTCTCTTCCCGGAACAGCTTCGACATGGCCGAGCGCATCACGCGGTCTGCCTCGGACTCGAGCTGGTCGATCTGCTGTGCGGTCTTCAGGATCGTGCTGGCATTACCCATGTCTTCGAGCAGCCCCACGGCAATCTTCACCTGATCGCAGCACTGCAC
>NZ_JBFTOL010000027.1:0-375 GCF_056397945.1 Stenotrophomonas sp. 05L413 | reverse complement strand
GACTCCTACGGGAGGCAGCAGTAGGGAATCTTCCACAATGGGCGAAAGCCTGATGGAGCAACGCCGCGTGAGTGAAGAAGGTTTTCGGATCGTAAAACTCTGTTGTAAGGGAAGAACAAGTACAGTAGTAACTGGCTGTACCTTGACGGTACCTTATTAGAAAGCCACGGCTAACTACGTGCCAGCAGCCGCGGTAATACGTAGGTGGCAAGCGTTRTCCGGAATTATTGGGCGTAAAGCGCGCGCAGGTGGTTTCTTAAGTCTGATGTGAAAGCCCACGGCTCAACCGTGGAGGGTCATTGGAAACTGGGAGACTTGAGTGCAGAAGAGGAAAGTGGAATTCCATGTGTAGCGGTGAAATGCGTAGAGATATGG
>NZ_JBFTOL010000026.1:0-376 GCF_056397945.1 Stenotrophomonas sp. 05L413 | reverse complement strand
CGCCACTTCCATACCCTCTTCTGCGAAGCCTTCGGCGACACGCCGCACGGCTACCAGACCCGCCTGCGCCTCGATCAGGCCGTGCAATGGCTGATGGCCGGCACGATGCCGCTGACCGACATCGCCTTCGGCGTCGGCTATCCCGACCAGACGACTTTTACCCGCGCGTTCGCCCGCCGCTTCGGCCTGCCGCCGGGGGCTTGGCGTGAGGCGGCGCGGCGCGGCTGACGCGCTCGCCATCCCTCTCCGTCGATTGTCAAAATTACAAAGCCGAGTAAAGCGCACACCGGGGGCGGTGCTCCGCCATCGCCAAACCCTAGCCTCAGCCCCAGATCCCCATCCGGTACAAAACTTGCGCCTGTGGCGGGGTGATGTC
>NZ_JBFTOL010000025.1:0-386 GCF_056397945.1 Stenotrophomonas sp. 05L413 | reverse complement strand
GCCCATTATAGACCGGCTTATCTGCTTCGTCAACACCTTTTTTCAAGGCCGTTTCACCGAAGTGAACCGTTGTTGCCGATGCCGCTTCGTCGTTCGCCTCAGAGGCTTTCGTCGTTGCGAGCCGCCTATTATGTCAGGCTTTTCGAATCTGTCAACACCTTGTGAGGATAACTTGAAGTTCTTCTCGAAGATGTTGCTGTAAGTGCATAAAAATCATGTGCTTACATAAAAAGGAAAACCCCGCTGCGTGAGCAGCGGGGTTTTCGGGGTAAAAACCCTGGCGATGACCTACTCTCGCATGGCTTAGGCCACACTACCATCGGCGCAGCTGCGTTTCACTTCCGAGTTCGGGATGGGATCGGGTGGTTCCACAGCGCTAATTAATT
>NZ_JBFTOL010000024.1:0-403 GCF_056397945.1 Stenotrophomonas sp. 05L413 | reverse complement strand
GGGTGTAGCTGATCGACGACATAACCGTGTCGATTTCGCTCAGCGAGGTGCCGGTTTCCACCACCACGTCACCCACGTTATCCACAACGTAAACGTCGTTGCCTGCACCGCCAATCATGAGGTCTTGGCCGGCACCGCCATTGAGGAAGTTGGCGGCGGCGTTGCCGGTGAGGCTGTTATCGAGTTCGTTGCCGGYGAGGTTCAACGCGGCGGTGCCGAGCAGCACGCCGTCTTCGACGTTGGCCGAGAGGGTGTAGCTCACCGTCGTGCGGATCAGGTCGCGGCCTTCGTCGGCGAGCTCAGTGACCTTGTCGGTGGCGTTGTCGATGACGTAGGTGTCGTCGCCGCTGCCGCCGCTGAGGGTGTCGGCGCCGGCGCCGCCATCCAGCCAGTCATTGCCGGC
>NZ_JBFTOL010000023.1:0-410 GCF_056397945.1 Stenotrophomonas sp. 05L413 | reverse complement strand
CAGCGTAACCTGAGCACCAGCGGCAGCTCCCTGGCCACCACCATCCAGCGCCTGTCGTCGGGTTCGCGCATCAACAGCGCCAAGGACGACGCCGCTGGTCTGGCGATCTCCGAGCGTTTCGGCACGCAGATCCGCGGCACTGATGTGGCCATCCGCAACGCCAACGACGGCATCTCGCTGGCCCAGGTCGCCGAAGGTTCGCTGAGCGAAATCGGCAACAACCTGCAGCGCGTCCGCGAACTGGCTGTGCAGGCCTCCAATGCGACCAACTCCGCCAGCGATCGCAAGGCCCTGCAGGCCGAAGTGACCCAGCTGGTCAGCGAAATCGACCGCGTTGCCAAGCAGTCGGAGTTCAACGGCACCAAGCTGCTTGATGGTTCGTTCTCGAGCCAGCTGTTCCAGGTGGGTGC
>NZ_JBFTOL010000022.1:0-414 GCF_056397945.1 Stenotrophomonas sp. 05L413 | reverse complement strand
ACCTTCGGCCTGTTCGCCTTCATGGCCGCGCCCGGCTTCTTCATGATGCGCCAGGCCATGGGCCGGCCCGCGGACCTGGGCGCCTGAGACGACCGTGGCGCCAAGGTTCGACATCAGCGGGCTCGACGACGTCATCCACGGTCGCGTGCGGCTGGGGGTGGTGGCCTATCTGGCCAGCGCCGAGGTGGCCGACTTCACCGAACTGAAGACCCTGCTCGAGGTCACCCAGGGCAATCTTTCCATCCACCTGCGCAAGCTGGAGGAGGCCGGCTACGTCTCGATCGACAAGAGCTTCGTGGGGCGCAAGCCGCTGACCCGCGTGCGCCTGACCGAGACGGGCAGGGTCGCCTTCGCCGGATATCTGCGGGCCATGGGCCAGCTGGTCGAGCAGGTCGGCGGCGCCGACTAGAGGCC
>NZ_JBFTOL010000021.1:0-421 GCF_056397945.1 Stenotrophomonas sp. 05L413 | reverse complement strand
GTTCAGGCGTGTAAGTCCGGGAATCAGACCGACATCGGGTTCGGCTTGCTCGGGTCGAGGTTGTACTTCTTGATCGCCTCGGCGACCTTTTCACGACCGATCGCGCCTTCGTCGGCCAGCGCCTTCAGCGCGGCCAGCGTGACCCAGTGGCGATCCACTTCGAAGAAGTGGCGCAGCTTCTCGCGGGTATCCGAGCGGCCGAAGCCGTCGGTGCCCAGCACCACATAGCGGCGCGGCACGAACGGACGGATCTGCTCGGCGAACGCGCGGATGTAGTCCGTGGAGGCGATGACCGGGCCGCGCACGCCCTTGAGCTTCTGGGCGACGAACGACTCGCGCGGCGTCTCGGTGGGGTGCAGCAGGTTGTGGCGCTCGGCGGCATTGCCTTCGCGGGCCAGCTCGGTGAAGCTCGGGCAGCTCC
>NZ_JBFTOL010000020.1:0-430 GCF_056397945.1 Stenotrophomonas sp. 05L413 | reverse complement strand
GAGTCGCCCAGGTGGCGGAATTGGTAGACGCACTAGCTTCAGGTGCTAGCGGGGGCAACTTCGTGGAGGTTCGAGTCCTCTCCTGGGCACCATGACTCAGAAAATGATCAAACCCGCGCAAGCGGGTTTTTTCGTTTCTCCGGTTCGTCAATGCGCGGCTCTGCCCTGCGTAGTGCGTAACGCACGAGGTGCGCGGCATCAACACGACGATGACGCGGCGACTGACGACTGACGAAAAATTTCCCACGCGATCCTGTTGACACCATCACCGTTCTCCCGCAGAATTCTCCTCCTGAGTCGCCCAGGTGGCGGAATTGGTAGACGCACTAGCTTCAGGTGCTAGCGGGGGCAACTTCGTGGAGGTTCGAGTCCTCTCCTGGGCACCATGACTCAGAAAATGATCAAACCATGATCAAACCCGCGCAAGCGG
>NZ_JBFTOL010000019.1:0-449 GCF_056397945.1 Stenotrophomonas sp. 05L413 | reverse complement strand
CGCTGAACCAGACCCACGTCTACCCGCTGGGCGCGCTGACGCTGGGCCTCAAGGGCGAGATCCTGACCGAGATGGGCCAACTGACCGAGGCCGGCTGCGTTGGCTTCAGCCAGGCCGAGATGCCGATCCGCAATACCCAGGTGCTGCTGCGCGCGATGCAGTACGCGCAGACCTTCGGCTACACGGTGTGGCTGCGTCCCGAGGACCCGTTCCTCGGCGGCGGGGTGGCGGCGAGTGGCGCGGTGGCGTCGCGGCTGGGCCTCTCGGGCGTGTCGGTGATCGCCGAGACCGTGCGCCTGCATACGATCTTCGAACTGATGCGCACCACGGGCGCGCGCGTGCACCTGTGCCGGCTGTCGTCGGCGGCCGGGCTGGAGCTGGTGCGGCAGGCGCGCAAGGAAGGGCTGAGGGTGTCGTGCGACGTGAACATGCACCATGTGGCGCTGACG
>NZ_JBFTOL010000018.1:0-524 GCF_056397945.1 Stenotrophomonas sp. 05L413 | reverse complement strand
AGACAGCCGGGCGTCCATGCCCATGTCCGGGTCGTAGCGCAAACCATGCCGGGCGCCCTGCGCCTTGGCCACCCACGTCAGGTGCTCGCCATCCACGATGGCCAGCCGCACCAGTTCCCCCGAAATCTGCGCCAGCCGGTCCACCAGCGGCTGGGCGATGTCGACGATACCCGTGGCACTCAGGTAGCTCAGGCCGATGGACGCCACGCGGGCGGTCAGCGCGTAGTCGCCATGGTCGCGGAGCTGGCGCACATAGCCGCAGCGCACCAGTTCGTTCAGCAGGCGATGCGCCGCGCTCTGCGGGATCTCCAGTTCCTGCGCGATGGATGCCAGCGGCACGCCTTCCGGCTGCGTGGCGAGGTGTTCCATCACGGCAAGTGCGCGTTCGAGTACTCCGGCCATATCGATAGAGGTGGTGTTAGGGCGATGAGGGTGGGCTAGATACTAACCCCAAGTGGAAACTGATTCCATGTGGAATAGTATTCCACTCACTGCGGGGGAGCCATCGGGATCGGCCCCAATAT
>NZ_JBFTOL010000017.1:0-559 GCF_056397945.1 Stenotrophomonas sp. 05L413 | reverse complement strand
GCGGCCACGGTGGCCAAGGCGCGCCAGTTCATCGCCATGTACGAAGCGGCCGGCGTGCCGCGCAGCAAGGTGCTGATCAAGATCGCGGCAACCTGGGAAGGCGTGGAAGCGGCGCGCCAGCTGCAGGCCGAAGGGATCGACTGCAACCTGACGCTGATCTTCAATCCGACCCAGGCGCTGGCCTGCAGCGAGGCCGGGGCGTTCCTGATCTCGCCGTTCGTGGGCCGCATCCTGGATTGGTACGTGGCCAACGGCCAGGCGCCGGCSASCATCGATGAAGACCCGGGCGTGGTGTTCGTGCGCGGCGTGTATGCCGAGTTCAAGCGCCGCGGTTCGCCGACGGTGGTGATGGGCGCGTCGTTCCGTTCGACGGCGCAGATCGAGGCGCTGGCAGGCTGCGATCGCCTGACGATTTCACCGGATCTGCTGGAAAAGCTGGACGCCGATCACGGTGAGTTGCCGCGCAGGCTGGTGGCCGGTGCGGCCGAGTCTGTGCAGGTGACGCCGATCGATGGTGCGCGGTTTGCGGCGGATCTGGCGGCCGATCCGATGGCGACGG
>NZ_JBFTOL010000016.1:0-619 GCF_056397945.1 Stenotrophomonas sp. 05L413 | reverse complement strand
GTCCTGCACGGCCTGACGGCCACGCCGCTGATGGCCTTCCATCAACGGCTGGGGCGCTAGCCAGCACCCTTCAGCGTCATTCAGCGCCGCTGCGCCAGCCCGATGCCTGCGGCGATGGTGAGCAGCCCCACGCCGTGATACCAGTGGGGCGACTCGCCGAGCAGCAGCGTGGAGAGCAGGGCGGCGAACACCGGCGTCAGCGTGATGAAGAACACCGGCAACTGCGCGCCGGCCCGTGCGATGGCGCGGTCCCAGGCGAAGTAGGCCAGCAGCGAGGGAATCGTCGACACATAAAGCAGGATGCCCATCACCTTGCCGTTCCAGGGGATGGGCGTCGACAGCGTCATCAATTCCCACGCCGTGACGGGCACGCTGGCCACCACGCCGGTGACGATCTGCGCGAACAGCAGCACCGGCAGCGGCAGGTCCGGGCGATGCTTGCGCAGCAGCCAGGTATAGGCGCTCCAGGCGATGGTCGCCGCAAGCATGTACAGGTCGCCGGGCACGAAGTCGAGCTGCGCCAGCCGCCCCAACTCCCCGCGCACCAGCACGAAAGACACCCCCACCAGACACAGCAGCGCCCCCGCCACAGCCCACGGCCGCATGCGCTCCCCGAAGA
>NZ_JBFTOL010000015.1:0-1193 GCF_056397945.1 Stenotrophomonas sp. 05L413 | reverse complement strand
CATCAGTGCCGCGGATCTGCGTGCCGAAACGCTCGGAGATCGCCAGACCAGCGGCGTCGTCCTTGGCGCTGTTGATGCGCGAACCCGACGACAGGCGCTGGATGGTGGTGGCCAGGGAGCTGCCGCTGGTGCTCAGGTTACGCTGCGCATTCAACGACATCGTGTTGGTGTTGATGACTTGTGCCATGGTGGTTTCCTTTGGCGGTGGATCATGAATCGATCGTTACACCTGCGCCGAGTGTTTCGGCGCAGGTGTTTGGAGTCCGGCTTAGCGCAGCAGGCTGAGAACGTTCTGTGGCACCTGATTGGCCTGGGCCAGCATGGCCGTGCCGGCCTGCTGCAGAATCTGGGTGCGGGTCAGTTCTGCGGTTTCCTTGGCGAAATCCGTGTCCTTGATGCGGCTGCGCGACGCCGACAGGTTTTCAGTCGAGGTCTGCAGGTTTGCAACCACCGAGGTGAAGCGGTTCTGGATCGCACCCAAGTCAGCACGGGTGCTGTTGATCGATTCCAGCGCCTTATCGACCACTTCGAGCGCACGTTGCGCACCCGTCACGGATTCGATCGAGAGGCCCTTCAGCACGCTGTCAGTCGTTGTGGTCGGGATGGTACCGGCACCGGCGCCGCCGTTGCCTGCCAGACCAACGTCATCCAGGTCGATCGCGGTTGCATCCGCGTTCGTCGAGTCAGCGGCGGTAGCGTCTACCGCAAATACTTGTCCCGCTTTGACCGAGGCCAACGTAATCGCGCCGTCCTTAACCGTGGCGTAGACTCCAGTTTCTCCGAGTTTGTTGTTGATCGCTGCGGCAGTTGCGGTGGAGATCGACTCGCCGTTCTTGACGCTGATGTCACCGATGGCAATCTTCTGCGCGGTACCACCTTCGGGAGTGATCGTGATCTGCAACTTAGACATGATCATGTCTTCTGTCGCGGCGTCGGCGGTAGCAGCCGTCCCGACGAAGTCCGTGGCGAACTTGGCAGCACCAAGCGCGTCAGACTTTGCATCTACGACTTTATCGATGGCAATCGACTGGCCGGCGTTGGCACCCACCTGGAACAGCTGGCTCGAGAACGAACCATCAAGCAGCTTGGTGCCGTTGAACTCCGACTGCTTGGCAACGCGGTCGATTTCGCTGACCAGCTGGGTCACTTCGGCCTGCAGGGCCTTGCGAGCGATCGCTGGCGGAGTTGGTCGC
>NZ_JBFTOL010000014.1:0-4836 GCF_056397945.1 Stenotrophomonas sp. 05L413 | reverse complement strand
TCTTCCACCAGCGCGGCGTTCTGCTGGGTGGTCTCATCCATCTGCACCACGGTCTGGTTGACCTGCTCGATGCCGGCGGACTGCTCCTGCGAGGCCGCGGAGATCTCGGCCATGATGTCGGTCACGCGCTGCACCGAGGCGACGATCTCGCCCATGGTGGCGCCTGCCTTCTGCACCAGCGCCGAGCCGTCATTGACCTTGCCGACGGAGTCGTCGATCAGGCCCTTGATCTCCTTGGCCGCACCGGCCGAACGCTGGGCCAGGGTGCGTACTTCGGAGGCCACGACCGCGAAGCCGCGCCCCTGTTCACCGGCGCGTGCCGCTTCGACGGCCGCGTTCAACGCGAGGATGTTGGTCTGGAAGGCGATGCCGTCGATGACCGAGATGATCTCGGCGATCTTCTTGGACGAGGTCTGGATCGCGCTCATGGTCGTGACGACCTGGCCGACCACGTCACCGCCCTGCGAGGCCACGGTGTGCGCACCGATGGCGAGCTGATTGGCCTGGCGGGCATGCTCGGCGTTCTGGCGCACGGTGGACGTCAGTTCCTCCATCGAGGCCGCGGTTTCTTCCAGGTTGGCGGCCTGCTGTTCGGTACGGCGCGACAGGTCACTGTTGCCGGTGGCGATCTCGCTGGCGGCCGAGTTGATCTGCTGGCTGGAGTGCTTGATCCGGGTGACGATGCCGCTGAGCTGCTCGGCGGTGGCGTTGGCGTCGTCGCGCATCCTGGCGAACACGCCCTGGAAGTCGCCGTGCATACGCACGGTCAGGTCGCCCTGGGACAGCGCGGCGAGCAGGTTGGAGACCTGTTCGATGCTGGCCGAGTTGGCATCCAGCAGGCCGTTGAGCTGCTGGGCCAGCTGCAGGAAGAAGCCTTCCTTGCCATCGCTGTCGATGCGGCCGGAGAGGTCGCCGGCTGCGGCCTGGGCGATCACGCGGGCCACTTCGGCTTCCACCAGGGCTTCCGGAGTGCGGTCGCGCCATTCGATGACGTGGCCGACGGTCTCACCCTGTTCGTTGGCGATCGAGGAGATGACCTGGGCGAACTGGGCTTCGCCGAACTGCATCGGGCGGCGGCTGACGCCGTGCTGCTGCAGCTGGGCCAGGGTCTTGGGATCCATTTCGCTGCCGTGCTCCAGCGCGGCGGCCGACTTGCCGATCAGCGAGGCGGCGGCGTCGAAGTCCGGCAGGTCCTTGCGGATGTCGGCTTCGTACTGGCTCAGGGTCTGCTGCAGGGCGCGGTTGCTGTACACGATGGTGTGGTGCGCATCGGTCAGGTAGACGCCAGTGGAGCTGTAATCCAGCGCAGTCCGGATGCGCAGGTTCTCGCGGGCGATGGCCTGGTCGGTTTCGGTACGCTCGCGCAGATCGCGCTGCATGCGCTGCATGGCCTGCAGCAGATCGCCGACTTCATCCTTGCGGCTGACATCGATATGGCCGTCCAGCTTGCCGCTGGCCACATCGTTGGCGACCGAGACGGCGCCGCGCATGCTGCCCACCAGTGAACGGGCAAACAGATACACCAGCACCAGGCCCAGGGCGGCGCCGCCGAGCAGGGTGATGACGGTCAGCGTGGCCGAGGCGGCATAAGTGGATTCGGCTTCTTCGCGGGAGGCGCGCGAGAGGCGGTTGTCTTCGGCGATCAGCGCTTCGAGCGCGGCCGAGGCCTTGCGATGCTTGGCGCGGGTTTCACCGACAAAGGTGTCCACGGCATCGTCGGGCAGGTCCAGCTCGAGCATTTCGGTGACGGCGTCGTAGGACGCCAGCGAGTCCGTCCAATCCTTGGCGAAGGTGTCAAACAGCTTCTTCTGCTGCGGATTGTCGATCAGCGCGGGGTATTTTTTGATCGAGGCATCGATCTGGGTGCGAAGCTCCGCCGCGCGGGACTTGGCTTCGGCCTTGACGTCATCGCTGGCGCGGATGAGGCCCTGGTAAGCGGAGTTGCGGTACTCGCCGACCATGCCACGCAGCTCGCCGGCCATGCGGATGCTGTCCATCCGGGGTCCGGCCAGTTCGGTGGTGACGTTGTTGAGTGAGTGCAGGCCACGATAGGCCACGATGCCCTGCAGCAGCATTACCAGCAGGAGGACGCCGAAAGTCAGCATCAACTTGGGCATCAGTTTGAGGTTGTTGATCCACGGCATGGCAGGTGCGGTCTCCAGTGGCAAACGCGTCCGGCCGTCGGGGCCGGTTGCAGCGACCACGCCGGCCTGGGCCGGCGTGGCAGGGCGTACGGGGAATTACTTGATGTTGGCCAGCTTCAGGCCGGCCGGCGAGCTGACTTCGATTTCAGCGCGCGAGGCATCGCGGGCGATCTTGCCGATCACGCAGACGGTCTTGCCTTCCAGCGATTCCAGCGGGAAGCTGAACTTGTCGCGGTTGGCGCCGGCGATGCGGGCCGAGAAGGTGTGGCGCGGGAAAGCGCCGCCCATGTACAGGAAGGTCGGCTGGCCTTCAGAGCCTTCGGCGTACCGGGCCTTTTCGACCTTGCCGCAGACCATGCCGTCCTTGCCGACCGAGCGCGGGGCCATTTCCGGCGGAATCATTTCACCGGACTGGGCGAATGCAGTAGAGGTGGAAGAGGCGATCACGGCGACCGAGAACAGGGCAAGCAGGGACTTCATCGGGAAGATTCTCCGGGGATATGGGCAGTTGGCCCGGCCATGGGCGATCCAGTGCAGCCGGGTTCTGAAACCAGCTATCGGCCGGTCCGGGCGGAACTGAAGCACGTTTTTTCGTCAGTGGCCGCCACGGTACGTACCGGGCGCAGACAGCGCTTTGTTCTGTGACGTATGTCTCAGGCTGCGACGTCGTCGATGACCGGGGCCTGGCCCATGTCGGCGCTGTCGAGCAGGGTTTCGATATCCAGCAGGATCAGCATGCGATCGTCCTGGGTGCCGATGCCGGAGATGAAGCGGGTATCGACGGCGGCGCCGAACTCGGGCGTCGGGCGGATCTGATCGGCAGCCAGCGGGATGACGTCGGAGACGCTGTCGACGACGATGCCGACGACGCGGTCTTCGACGTTGAGCACGATCATGACGGTGAAGGCGTCGTAGGTGGCATTTTCCAGGCGCAGCTTGAGGCGCAGGTCGATGACGGGGACGATGGTGCCGCGCAGGTTGATGACGCCTTTGATGTAGTCCGGGGCATCGGGGACGCGGGTGACGGAGTCGTAGCCGCGGATTTCCTGGACTTTAAGGATGTCCACGCCGTAGTGCTCGGCGCCGAGGGTGAAGCTGAGGTATTCGCCGCCGTCGCTGGCGGCGTTGGTATTCTTGTCGTTCATCGAGGGGTCCTGGGTCGGGCGTGGCGGTCGAATAACCGGGGGTCACGCTGGATATCGGCCTGGCCGGGGACGACTTTAGGGTGCTTGGCGAGAGCAACGGCGTTGGCGGTGCTGCGTTCGGCGGCTGGGCTGGTGTGGGTGGGGGCGTGTCCCGCCAACCCACCCGCGCCGACCCAGTCACGCAGCATCAAACCGCCGAGCAGTTGAGGCAGCCATCAACTCTCCCCATTCTTCCTCGCACTGCGCTGCCGGTCGATGCGGAAGATGTAGCGCTGGATCGCGCTGTCGCCACCGCGCGGGAGGTCGTCGAAGCGCATGCCGATGCGCTTCATCTCGACACCGTTGGGCAGCTTGACCGCCAACTGGTTGCAGACGATCAGCGAGACGTGCAGCGGGCTGCCGTCGGGGAGGTCGAGCTGGGCGGCGTAGCGTTTCTGCAGGGAGAATACGTTGCAGTCCACCGGCACCGTGACGGCCAGGCCGCCGCCGCTGATGTCCACCACGCGCAACTGCAGGATCTCACTGCGGTCTTCGTTGATCGGGAACTGCAGGTGGGGCGAATCGGTGATCGGCGTTTCCAGCCGGTACAGTTCGCGGCGCTGCAGGTGCACCAGCTCGTCGGGGAAGGGCACGCGGAAAGCAACATGCCCTTCGTTGCGAACGCGTTCCAGGCCATCCAGGCGGAAGCGCACCATCACCCGGTCCAGCTGGGCGAAGCAGAGCAGGTGGCCGGCGTCTTCGGCGGCGCGGTTGGCGGGCTCGGACGGGCTGCCGTCCAGCAGCAGCCAATCGTCGTCTTCGTCCAGTTCCAGCACCGCGGTGGGGAAGGATTGATCGCGGCCGCCCAGATGGGCGTTGATCAACGAACGCTGGTCGATCAGCGCCTGCAGCAACTGCCGGATCTGGCGGGGATTGCGGACCAGGTACCTGTCATCCGTGCCGTCGTCGTGCGCGGCATGGGATCGGTCGTGTGCGTCGAGGCTGCCTTCGGACATGGAATCTGCTGAGTTGGGCGGGTGCCGGCATGCGTAGATGCCGGGGCTCAGTCCGTTTATCGGCAGTAGTTCACATTTATGTAGGGGGAATTGTGCGGCTGTGGCGTGGCATGGCACCGGCGAAACGACGACACCCCGCCGGAGCGGGGTGTCGAAGGTCGATCGATCACGTGCCGAACGCGATCAGAATTCCTGCCACTCGGTATCGTTGGCCAGGGCCGGTTCACGGCTCATGACACGGCGGGGCGCGGCCACCACGCTGCGCGGCTTGGCCGGTGCCGCAGCGCGCGGCGGGGCGGGTGCGCGGATGACGGCTGCGGGTGCTGCGTGCGCCTGGCCCTCCAGCTTGAACAGCGCGACCGCATCGGTCAGATGGCCGGCCTGTTCTTCCATGGCACGGGCGGCGGCGGTGGCTTCTTCCACCAGCGCGGCGTTCTGCTGGGTGGTCTCATCCATCTGCACCACGGTCTGGTTGACCTGCTCGATGCCGGCGGACTGCTCCTGCGAGGCCGCGGAGATCTCGGCCATGATGTCGGTCACGCGCTGCACCGA
>NZ_JBFTOL010000013.1:0-8113 GCF_056397945.1 Stenotrophomonas sp. 05L413 | reverse complement strand
GAGCTGGTGCTGTGCTGCATCTGGTTCTGCAGGTCGCTGAAGGTCAGCGTCTGCGCGGTCAGTTCACTGTGGGTGGCGTTGGTGCTGGCAATCGCACCGCCCACCAGGTTCACGTGGCCGGCATCGACGTGGTAGCCGCCATCACCGGCGAACAGGCCCGACTGCTGGCCCACGCCCTGATAACTGCCGTTGGATTTGCCTCCGCTGGCGTAGCCGTCGGCACTCCAGGCGGTGCCGAACGACACCTGCACCCGGCCGCCCACCTGGCTGTTCTTGGACATGCTTTCCGCCACGTCCTGCAGCGACTCGATGGTCAGCGTGCCGCCGGCCTTTACATCGATGCGGTCGGCCGTCGCGGTGGCACCGCGCAGGGTGGTGTCACCCTCGGCCTTGAGCGAGATGTTCTGGCCGGTGAGCGTGGTGTTCTGCCAGGTGGTGCTGTTCGCGTTGGACCTGCTGCTGCCCACGCTCGCTTCAGCGTAGACATAGAAGCCGGAGAACGAGCGTGATTGTCTGTGGCGATTCCTTTGCAACACTCGAGTTGGACGGGCGCGGCACCCCAAGGGGCCATGTGACCCACATCAGCCCGGTCCTACCAGCAGTGGCCGCGCCCCGATGGCAGATAGATCTGCCCCATGTTCAACTACAGCGTGAAATAGCAAGGCGAACGCCGACGCCAATCTCTGAAGGAGTGCTTGTGGCGCTCAAAACGACGTTCTGATCTTCCGGCAGTGCTGCCCATGCATCGAGCTTTTCTTGGACGGAAGGGGATACGACTATCTGCTCGCGAATGCGCTCGGCATGGCAGCTGGATACAGACTTGAACAGCGCACGCTTGTTCTTGTACCCCAATTGACGCACAACGTCGTCAATACATGCCTCGTAGTACTGTCCGTTCAATTTCAGGTCGTACAGGTCCTTGTCAAAGGTCACGTCCGGATGGATCCAGACGTCATGACGAGGCGCGGCGAGAACAAAGCGGCTTGCATCCAGCGCTCTAAGAAGGGCCTCACCGATTAGGTGATCTTCGGCGCCGCCATGTAACAAGATTTTTTCCCCCAACGGGTCCCATCGCATACTTCGGTAGCCTGAAAGGGTATGCACAAGAATGAAATCCTTCCCACTCAATATGACCGCGGACGGTCTCTTTTCAACGTCATTCATATTACTCAACCGTGGTGACCTTGACTGTAATTCCCTTGAGCTTGCCGTATTCCACGGCCTTCATAACCTCATCCCACTGAGCCGACCCGGTGTTCTTTGGAATTGCCACATGGACCTCACGCTGCGTTATCTGCGATGCGGACAGGCTTACATTGCTGAGCCGGTGTCCAGTAAAAGCGGCTGCATCGTCAATATTTCCCCTCAGGGTCGTAAAGATCTGCCGCGGATTGGTCAGTCGGGAAAGCGTGGTTGTATCCAAAGTTTTCGCGCTGATTGCCAAGCCAGTCGCGTCATCGAAGAAATCGAACGTCTTGAAGTTGGGTGGTAACCTGGCTTCTTCCGGCATCAACTTCGCCAGATAGTATTCCTAGGGCATGGATGCCCTTGCCCCATTGCATCCCTGTGCGACCAGGCCGACGTTCTCCACGCCAACTGGGCCGCCGACCCGTCCGGCCTGCACTGCCAACGCGCCGGCGGTCTCGGTCAATACAGGCGTACCAATAGTGCGCCCGCAGCCGGTTCCACATGGCGACGGGCCTCCTTGGGCCTGAGTGTCGCCGAATATTCTAGTTCTGGCTGGTCTGAATTATTGGGAGGAGGTCATCATCATCACACTGGCAATTGGAACGCCGACTAGGTGTTCCGTACATGGCCTATCGATTGGACCAGGTGAACACCCACGCCAGTGTATCGAGCGAGAGTCCGTCCAGAGTTGGGCGTGTAGCAAGCATCTGCACTTTGACCCAATCACCAACGGATTCTAGGGATTGAGTTGACCAGTCCGGACGAAGCTGCCCAAGCTCGCTAACCACTTCTTCGATCAACTTCTCCGAATCACGCAGGCTCTCTGAACCTACCAATTCCTCCAAGCGTTCCCTGCTGGCCTTCGGATACGCTTCAAACCCGAATCCATAGTAGGCAGCAAAAATGGAACCTATACTTATTTTCATTAGGCTCATAGTGTCTACTTTCTTGACCAAACCAGCTTATCCTTACCAGTAGAAGGGTCGACTGTCATGATCTTATCAACTTTTGGATTCTGCTTAAGCGCTGGCAGCTCGAACGTCTCCCAGATGTTGCCTGGCCTAAGGTTGGGCCCGACTACTGTGTAATCCCCCCGCTTTTAGCGGTCGCCAAAAATGGAACTACGCTGCCAGTGCAAGCTTCTGCACTGGCGTGATGCCGCCGAGCGCCATGCTTGGGCGCTCGTGGTTGTAAGTCCATAGCCAACGAGTGGTGATTTCCTGGACCTGTTCGATGTCATTGAACAGATGCTAGCAAGCCAAGCGTGACGCACGGTCCGGTTGTAGCGCTCGATGTAGGCGTTCTGCTGAGGATTGCCTGGCGGGATGTAGAGCAGCGCAATGTCTTGCCGCTCGGCCCATGCTTGCAGCGCTCCGCTGATGTACTCGGGCCCATTGTCGCAGCGTATGGCGCGGGGCTTTGCGCGCCATTGAATGACCTGTTCCAAGCTGCGGATGACGCGCGCCGCAGGCAAGGAGATGTCGACCTCCATCGCCAGTCCCTGGCGGTTGAAGTCATCCAGTACGTTGAGCATCCGGAAGCTGCGTCCATCAGCCAGCTGATCGTGCATGAAATCCATCGACCATGTCTGGTTGACCGCCTCAGGCGCGGCCAAAGGCTCCGGCACTTCCCGGACGATGCGCTTGCGCGGCTTGATGCTCAGATTCAGCTCCAAATCGCGATAGATCCGATACACGCGCTTGTGGTTCCAAGCGAAGCCCTTCACGTTGCGTAGGTGCAGGAAGCACAGCCCAAAGCCCCAATCGCGGTAGGCGCTGGTCAGCCTGAGCAACCAGTCGGCGATGATCGCATTTTCTTGGCAGGCCTTGGCCTGATAGTGGTAGCAGGTCTGACTCACCTCGAACGTCCTGCACGCATGAACGATGCTGGTGATGCCTGCCTGGACCGCCCGTCTGGCCATCTCGCGACGCTGAGATGGCCTCACCATTTTTTTGAGAGCGCTTCCTTCAGCAGCTCGGCACTGAGCTGCGCATCGGCGTACATCTTCTTCAGCCGCCGGTTCTCGTCCTGCAGTTCTTTTAGCTGGGACACCATGGACGCATCCATGCCGCCGAACTTGCTGCGCCACTTGTAGAACGTCGCTGAGCTGATGCCATGCTGTCGGCAAAGGTCCGGGACAGGCGTGCCGGCCTCGGCCTGCTTGAGTACGGCGATGATCCGGCTGTCTGTGAATCGTGATTTCTTCATGGGATCTCCTCGGGTTAGGTTACGAGAAAATTCCACTTCTGGCTGCGGCTAACCTGCGGGGGGATTACCTTTCCTTACCACCCAAAAGAGCGACATATGAAAGCCTGGTGCGATGCCGAAACTTCGTTTCATCCGTTGAAACTGGATCCACGACTTTCCTATACTGTCGAAACCACCGCTGGCAGTAGATGATTTCATGCTGCATCGACAAAGTCTCCTGTTCGAACCCTCTAGAAGAGTTGTCACCTCTTCACCCCGAAACTGGAAGTTCAGGAGGCCGGCGAGGTTCGATTTTCCATTCTCCTCGCAACAGAATAGATCCTCGATTGAAATATGACCGGGAGATCGGGAACGTGGTCAGCTACTCGCCTATCCTCTCATGAACGAGATATTGCAAAGGAGCATGCGCCAAGCTCCAGCGGTCAGAACGATCTCCACAGTGGCATCGGCAAGGTGAGTTCCGCAAATTTCCATCAAATTCTAGAAATTGTGCGGACCACTATAACCACTCCTCTCTGGCCAGACTCTCAAAATCACCAAAGTCAGGCATTTCGATAAAATGGCTACTTGCATCATATTCCTTACTAAGCTCACGAGACTCATTTGTACTGAAGTCTGTTTCCAGAATCGCAGCTTCTCCGGAAACCGAAAATGAGTAGGTTTCGCCGTAAATAACGGATTCACTTTCGATAGAATACTTCCTAAATGTAGCCAAACTCAGGAAAATTCTTGAGCCGCCCATGAACTCAAACTGATAGCTCAAATACTCACGGCAATGCGCATCCAAGAATCCAACTAATATTACTTTCTTATCCAACAGCATCTGAACATATGCCCGAGGAGCATCCTCAGGCCCTAGCAGTGCTGCGTATGAAAGCCCGGCATTATGCAGCCTCTCCGCCTCTTCCGCGGACATTGGATTTACAATTTTCTTGTATCTTCGAAACCACTGCTGACAGTAAATAATAGAATCCATTATCAATACACCCTCCCATTTGAATCTCTAATTGTAACATTTCGACGCGCCGCGTGATCTAGAATAGACTTTGGAATCGGCTTCAGCTGCGGAGGAATCTCCAAAATTAAATCCCCTACGAGCCGCTTCCCCGCCAACGTTCCACTCGAAGGCACGTTGGCAATGACAGCGCCGGCAGGATATTTTGAGACAGCTTCGTTTATATATTTTATTGCGGTGGCTTCATTGATGTTCGACAACTGCGTGTACTTGGGGTTATAAGAATCCAGTCGGGTGTAGTGTAATGACCCACCGGTTTCTGCTCAGGTCATGCGGTTAATGTAGCGGCATAAGCCGCGTCCGGGGTCATCATCTTCAGCGCCTGATGTGGGCGCTGTTGGTTGTAGAAGCCAATCCAGTCGCCAATGATCCGCAGGGCATGGACTTGGCTCTCAAAGCGGTGGCGATGCACGCACTGCTCCTTGAGTGTCCGGATTACGCGCTCCACCATCCCGTTCTGCTGCGGGCAGTGCGGCGTGATGAATTCCTGTTTCAGGCCGTAGCTGCGCACCAGGCGCGTGTAGTCACGGCTGGTGAAGACCAGACCGTTATCCGAGCGCAGCAGGAAAGGCTCCGGCACACGTCCCAGCGTGCCAAAGCGGGTGATCAAGGCCTGCTCCAGAGCGGCACCGGCAGTGCTCGCCTTGCCGGTGCGCGACAGGTGCCAGCCCAGCAGCTGCCGCGTGCTGCAGTCGATCACCAGCGCCAGACTCAGCCAGCCGTCCTTGCCGCCCCATACACGGCACAGGTCCGTGGCCCATCGCTGGTCGGGTCGTTCGGCACGAGAGACCTTTGCCTGGATCCTGGGCCGTTGCCCAAGTGCGCGCTTGCGCACCTGCCAGCCCTTGAGCTGGAAGATCCGCTGGACGGTGTTCTTGTTCATGCCCAGCAATGCAGCCACCGTGCGGTAGCCGAACGACGGCTCCGCCTCGATCATCTCCTTGATCGGCTCGGCAAGCTCCGCTTTGACCTTTGCAGGCGAACGGGTCGGCTTGTAGTACGTCGTCCGCCGCGCCACGCCGAACCACTGGCACAGCTTGGTCATCGGTATCGCTACACCTTCGTCCTTCAGCCCCTGCTGGACCGAGAGCATCAGCTCTCGTCCTTTCCCAACAGGGACGCCAGCTTTTTTCGGGCGCGGATCTCCAGCATGGCCTCGCCGTAGGCTTCCTGCAGGTCTTTGAGCTGGCGCTCATACTGCTCGCGCACGTCCTCCGGCTTGGCCCGCAGCGCGTTCTCCATGCCGCGCTTGCCATCGTCCACCCAGCTCTCGATCTCCGCCGGCGTCAGGTCGAACTGGCGACTGGCCGCAGCCACGGTGGTCTTGCCCTGGATGATCTCAAGGACCAGTGCCGACTTGCGACGGGCCGTCCAACGCTTGATCTCTTCTTCCATCACTTCGCTCATCGGTGTCTCCTTCGGGGAAAGTAACACCTGAGCAGGAAATCAGTGGGTCATTGCATCATCTGATTACGCCAGTCCTTTAAGAGAGACCGAGTCAAGCTATTCTCGCTCTTTTCTGTTCCACGTACTCATTTAGGTATTCCTCCAATGGTCTAGCTGTGCCAAGTACCACAAGCTCCCCAGAGTCCCTATCAATCAAGAAGGGTCCATTACCCGCCAATTGTGCAGAAAAGTCCCCGGTCTCTAAAAACTCTTTTGACTGGTAGCAGAAGTACCAACCTTCCTGGAACTCACCCTCAAGGCAAATCTGGAGCGGAATCTCAGACTGCCCCAAGTACTCAACAGCTTGCGATAGAGCCCGGCTGTATGTGATCACAACTCACCTCATTTACCTTGTCTTTAGAAGATGCAGGGTTTTGAACTTGCTCAAATCAGCAGCCTTACCTGTCTGCCCATCAAGGAAGCGAATTACCCCGTTCTGATTGACGACATTGAATACATGACCAGTCTGTCCTGGACCATACGACCCGTAAATTATGCCTCGAGATCCAGTTCCAGAACGCAACATTTGTTGGACGATATCATCGGGTTGAGTGATGGGGCCGAACTTTGATCCGTATTGCTTTTCCAGAACGCTCAACGGGACGCCGTTTGTGTGGTTGATTGGGAGTGCTGATGCAGGATTTCCTGCCAAGGTTGAGTCAGTGGCGATGGAACAGTTCACGCAATTGTGAGTTCGACCAAAGGTTGGATAGCCAGGGTTAACATCTCGTATCGAGCCGGCAGCCTCATCAGCTAGCCCGCCCGCATTTCGAAGATTGATGTCGCTTGCTACCTTGCCGCTTCTCCAAGCCGCGCCGAACAGGGCCAAGTCGATGCCCGCGAGATTTCCGAGCTTGTAGCCTCCGGCTTCGATTGGGTTGCCTGCTGTGTCTCCAAAGATCGGCGTTCCCACAATCATGCGTTCGTATTTGAACTCACCCGTGACAGGGTCACGATGATATTGAGGGGCCAGGGCTATATCTCCCAAGGCGAGCGCATAGCCCAATGCTCCCGTTACGAGCTCGGACGCGGTATCTACTGCCCCCATCCCCATTTGCATGAAGAATGAGCCTGTCCCTCCCCTATACGGTTTGCCGGCGGCAGTCTCGAGGAACCTCATGACAAGTTCCTTGCTTGCCGCTTGGTCAAGACCCAAGCCAAGTTGGCTCGCATCGGTCTTCCCATATGCCCATGCCTGAGCGAACTGAAGATCACATGCGCCGTCAGCTTGCTGACATGTCGCCAACATCTCCTTGCCCTGCAGTTTTGAGACCTTAGCCCAGCGCTCACTTGCCGCGTTCTCACAGGCTTCGTTGCCGTTGCACTCCTTGCGTTCCTCAGCCAATGCAAGAAGCTGCTTGGCATCGAGATAGTTGTTCTCAACAGAGTTCTTCGCGATTCCAGCAGCCAATGCAGTGCCTGCAAGCCCATCACCAGCGCTGCTTCCCGCCACCGCCCCGACCGCCTGCGACAACGCCAGAATCGTCTGCTTCTGCTGATCATTCAGCTCGCCGGTGTAGCCGGGATACAGCGCCTCGGTCAGCAGCTTCGCCGCCAGTTCACCGCCGGCCGCTGCGCCCGCACCGGTGGCTGCGTTACCACCGTTGGCCTCGGCGAGTAGCGCACCCAGCAGCGCATGAGAGAGCAGCTGCAACGCGGCGTTCGGATCACTGCCGTGGTTCGTATCGAACTTGTCGCCGATCAGCTGAGCGGCATACGGTGCCAATGCATTGGCCGCAACCTGCCCGCCGCCTTGGCCCGATACGACGCTCACCAGCAGCGTAGTCACTGCTTCCAGCGCGCGGCCATTCTGGCTGCCGATGCCCCAGTTCTGCTGCTGTGCCACGGCGTCGCTGTAGCTGTACGGGAACCTGGCTGCGAGCTCATTGGACTTGCCTTGCGCGCTCTGACTCTTGAAGCGATCCTTCTCCTCATCGGTCAGGGTAGAGAGATAGGAATTCTCCAGGTCCCGCATTGCCTGGTTGCCGATATCCCCAGCAATCTGCTTGCTGGTGGCCATCACCGTGCCCATCGCATTCGCCATCGCCTGCTGATTGGCCAGCTGCAGCTCGGCATTGGGCATCGCCTCAATCGCGCGGTGCGCCGTGGCAGCATCGGTGTTCACGCCCAGCTCGGCGGCGGTCACCTTCTGGCCGCCGATGACG
Organism: Stenotrophomonas sp. 05L413; assembly: GCF_056397945.1. NCBI lineage: Bacteria > Pseudomonadati > Pseudomonadota > Gammaproteobacteria > Lysobacterales > Lysobacteraceae > Stenotrophomonas > Stenotrophomonas sp. 05L413. The sequence continues at coordinate 91 of NZ_JBFTOL010000013.1, read as the reverse complement.
ATGTTGCCCTCGGTCAGCGTGGCGTAGGTGGTACTGCTGTCGCCGCCCTTCTCGTTCATCGGCACGCCACCACCGAAGTTCGGGGTGGCAC
>NZ_JBFTOL010000012.1:0-16721 GCF_056397945.1 Stenotrophomonas sp. 05L413 | reverse complement strand
AGGTGTGGAAATGGTGATGCCGGGCGACAACGTGAAGATGGTTGTCACCCTGATCAACCCGGTCGCCATGGATGAAGGCCTGCGCTTCGCGATTCGCGAAGGCGGCCGTACCGTCGGCGCCGGCGTGGTCTCCAAGATCATCGCGTAATACTGCAATACCGGCGGTCGCATAGCGCTGCTGCCGGTCTCGCGAGTGGCGGGCCGGGAACCTCGGTCCGCCTTCGCCGTCTTAGGGAAGGCAAGTTTTTTCAGTACGCCAGTAGCTCAATTGGCAGAGCAGCGGTCTCCAAAACCGCAGGTTGGGGGTTCGAGTCCCTCCTGGCGTGCCACTTCTCCCTTCCAGCGGCTATGCCGCCACAGCAGCCAGAGCCGGATGAACAGCAAGATCGAGCATTCCAAAGACAACGCCTCCACTGGAGGTGACATCGTCAAGTACGCCGTCGCAGCGATCCTGGTGCTGGCGGGTCTTTTTGCTTGGTATTGGTTCGGTGCTCCTGAGCATGCCTCCCAGAGTGCATGGGCCGGTCCGCTTCGCGGTCTGGCCGTTGTCGTTGGCCTGGTGGCCGGCCTCGGCGTGTTCCTGCTGACCGGCAAGGGTCGCGACACGCGGGAATTCCTTTCCGAATCGCGTTTCGAACTGCGCAAGGTGGTCTGGCCGACGCGCCAGGAAGCCATTCGCATGACCTGGGTGGTGATCGTTGTGGTGATCATCCTCAGCCTGCTGCTGGGCGGATTTGACTTCGTGATTCAGAAATTGACCCAGTGGTTCCTGGGTCGATAAGGAGAAACCAGTGAAGCGTTGGTACGTCGTTCACGCCTATTCGGGCTTCGAAAAGTCGGTTGCGCAGGCTCTGCGCGATCGCATCGTGCGTGACGAGATGCAGGAGCGCTTCGGTGACGTCCTGGTCCCGACCGAGGAAGTGGTTGAAATGCGCGCCGGCCAGAAGCGCCGTTCCGAGCGCAAGTTCTTCCCGGGTTACGTGCTGGTCCAGATCGAGACCCACGAAGAAAACGGTATCCCGCGCATCGACAACGAAAGCTGGCACCTGGTCAAGGACACCTCCAAGGTGATGGGCTTTATCGGCGGCACCGCCGATCGTCCGTTGCCGATCCGTGATGAAGAGGCTGCCGCCATCCTGGACCGCGTTCAGGAAGGTGTGGAAAAGCCCCGTCCGAAGGTGTTGTTCGAGCCGGGCCAGATGGTCCGTGTCACCGAAGGTCCGTTCAACGACTTCAATGGTGTGGTCGAGGAAGTCAACTACGAGAAGAGCCGTCTGCGCGTCTCGGTGCTGATCTTCGGTCGCGCCACCCCGGTCGAGCTCGAATTCGGCCAGGTCGAAAAGGCCGTCTGAGCCTGAGGCAGCAGGGTTCCGGGCGGCCGCCCGGAACCTGAACAGCCTGCGCCCGTCAGCCTTGAGGCAAGGGCGGAAAAAACCTGATATAGTGCGCGGCTTCCTGCCAGGAAGCTGGCAAAAGCAAGGGCCGCCGCGAGGTGGCCTTCTGCGTGAATTCAAAACGCGATGCCGGGACGCGTGATTCCCGGTCCGATGGGGAGCCTGTTGTCGTAAGGCGCTAGCACCCGGAGAGCATACTCATGGCAAAGAAAGTTGTCGGTTATATCAAGCTGCAGGTGAAGGCCGGTCAGGCCAACCCCTCGCCGCCGGTCGGTCCTGCGCTGGGTCAGCGTGGCCTGAACATCATGGAATTCTGCAAGGCCTTCAATGCCGCCACGCAGAAGCTGGAGCCGGGTCTGCCGGTGCCGGTCATCATCACGGCCTACTCGGACCGTACCTTCACCTTCATCACCAAGAGCACCCCGGCTGCCGTGCTGCTCAAGAAGGCTGCAGGCATCTCCTCGGGCTCCAAGCGCCCGAACACCGAGAAGGTGGGCAAGGTGACCCGCAAGCAGCTCGAAGAGATCGCCAAGACCAAGGAAGCAGACCTGACGGCTGCTGATCTGGATGCCGCGGTGCGCACCATCGCCGGTTCTGCCCGTTCCATGGGCCTCGTGGTAGAGGGTTAAGAAGATGGCACAGACCAAGCGTGAGAAGGCCATCAAGGCCGCCGTCGTCCCGGGCAAGGCATACGCCTTCGAGGACGCCATCAAGATCCTGAAGACCGCTACCAAGGCCAAGTTCGTCGAGTCCTTCGACGTTGCTGTGCGCCTGGGCGTGGACGCCAAGAAGTCCGACCAGCAGGTGCGCGGTTCCACCGTGCTGCCGTCCGGTACCGGCAAGAGCGTGCGCGTTGCCGTCTTCGCACCGGCCGGTGCCAAGGCTGACGAAGCCCTGGCCGCTGGCGCTGAAGCCGTGGGCATGGACGACCTGGCCGAGAAGATGCAGGCCGGCGATCTGAACTACGACGTCGTCATCGCGACCCCGGACGCCATGCGCGTCGTGGGTAAGCTGGGCACCGTGCTCGGCCCGCGCGGCCTGATGCCGAACCCGAAGGTCGGCACCGTGTCGGCCAACCCGGGCGAAGCCGTCAAGAATGCCAAGTCGGGTCAGGTGCGTTACCGCACTGACAAGGCCGGCATCATCCATTGCACCATCGGCAAGGCCGACTTCGCCGAAGACGCGCTGAAGTTGAACCTGCAGGCGCTGCTGATGGATCTGGTCAAGGCCAAGCCGGCCACCTCGAAGGGCACCTACCTGCAGAAGGTTTCGGTCAGCTCGACGATGGGCCCGGGCGTGACCATCGACCAGTCCTCGCTGTCGCTGAAGTAATCGTTTCAAGCGGGTACCGGGCCCAGGTCCGGTACCCGCGATATTTGAAGGCAATCCGAGTGGGGCTCGCCCTGCAGAGATAGCCGTCAAAGACCGCAGGCGCGGTCAGTACATACCGGCGACGGGCAAGGATGCTCGCATTGGCAGGGAGTCGCCGCCGGCGCAGTACCGAACGCTTAATCGATTCCCCCGGGAATCACCCTGCGTAGATGGTGCCCTTCTGGAGTTTTTCTGGTTTACGCACGTCTGGGTTCTCCCAGGTTGGCCATCCAGGTCTAGAACGGCCCACCCTTGGAACATCACCTGATGTTCCCGGCGTCCAGGACGGATGCCGCCCAGGACCGCACACGGCAGGAGCCGTAAGCGGAGTTCAATTGGAGGAGTGCAATGGCTCTCAATCTGTCCCAGAAGCAAGAAGTAGTCGCCGAGCTGGCAGACGTCGCCGCCAAGGCCCACTCCTTGATCGCAGCCGAATACGCTGGCACCACGGTCTCCCAGATGACCGCGATGCGCAAGCAGGCACGCGAAACCGGCGTTTTCTTGAAAGTTGTCAAGAACACGCTGGCGGCACGTGCAGTGGAAGGTACCGAATACGAATGCGCCAAAGACGCACTCGTCGGTCCGCTGCTGTACGCGTTCTCGCTCGAGGAGCCCGGCGCAGCCGGTCGCCTGATCAAGGATTTTGCCAAGACCAACGACAAGCTGCAGGCAAAGGTCGTGGCCATCGGCGGGGAACTGTTCCCGGCTGGCCATGTCGACGTGCTGGCCTCGCTGCCGACCCGTGATCAGGCCCTGGCCATGCTGGCCCGCGTCCTGGCCGAGCCGGCCACGATGTTCGCCCGTGCCGTCAAGGCCGTGGCCGACAAGCAGGGTGGCGGTGAAACCGCTGACGCTGCCGAGCCGGTCGCCGAAACCGCCTGAGTCGACGTTTCCGTGGTTCCGAACGGAACCTCAACCCAGAAAATTATCCAAAGGTAATCAAAATGTCCCTTACCAACGAACAGATCGTCGACGCCATCGCCGAGAAGTCCCTGATGGAAGTGATGGAGCTGGTCAAGGCCATCGAAGAGAAGTTCGGCGTCTCCGCCGCTGCTCCGGTCGCCGCAGCTGCTGCTGCTGGCCCGGCTGCCGCTGTTGAAGAGCAGACCGAATTCGACGTCATCCTGAAGTCGGCCGGCGACAAGAAGGTCGAAGTCATCAAGGCTGTCCGCGCCATCACCGGCCTGGGCCTGAAGGAAGCGAAGGATCTGGCAGAAGCCGGCGGCATGATCAAGGAAGCCGCTTCGAAGGACGACGCTGCCAAGTTCAAGAAGGACCTGGAAGCTGCTGGCGCGACTGTCGAAGTCAAGTAAGCAGTTCCTTGCCTCGCCATCGAAACACGGCGATGCAGCCAAGGCTGGGGGCGTAAGCCCCCGGCCTTTGGTCGTTTCACGCAACACCCGAAATACGAGCCCAACACGGGCTGCGGTCATCCCCCGTCACAGCGGCGCCCAGGCGCGCGGGCAGGGGAGTGGATGCAGACGAGTTGGCAGTTGGAAGTAGCGGGAGAAGGCGTGCTGGTGCCGGCAATACCAGCGACTTCCAACTGACAATTTCAGTTTCCCCTCGGGTCGTGGACGCACGATCCGCACAGCCAAGGTGATACCTCATGACGTCTTATTCGTTCACCGAAAAGAAGCGTATCCGCAAGGATTTCGGCAAGCAGCGCTCGATCCTCGAAGTGCCGTTCCTGCTTGCCATCCAGGTCGATTCCTACCGTGAATTCCTGCAGGAAAACGTCGATCCGGCCAAGCGCACGGACCACGGCCTGCATGCCGCCCTGAAGTCGGTGTTCCCGATTTCCAGCTACAGCGGCAACGCTGCCCTGGAATACGTCGGCTACAAGCTCGGCGATCCGGTGTTCGACGAGCGCGAGTGCCGCCAGCGTGGCATGAGCTACGGCGCGCCGCTGCGCGTGACCGTGCGCCTGGTGATCTACGACCGTGAGTCGTCGACCAAGGCCATCAAGTACGTGAAGGAGCAGGAGGTCTACCTCGGCGAAATCCCGCTGATGACCGACAACGGCACCTTCATCGTGAACGGTACCGAGCGCGTGATCGTCTCGCAGCTGCACCGTTCGCCGGGTGTGTTCTTCGACCACGACCGTGGCAAGACCCACAGCTCGGGCAAGCTGCTGTACAGCGCCCGCATCATCCCGTACCGCGGCTCCTGGCTGGACTTCGAGTTCGACCCGAAGGATGCCCTGTTCACCCGTATCGATCGTCGCCGCAAACTGCCGGTCTCGATCCTGCTGCGTGCGCTGGGTTACAGCAACGAAGAGATGCTGGCCGAGTTCTTCGAGATCAACACGTTCCACATCAACCCCGATGAAGGCGTGCAGCTGGAGCTGGTGGCCGAGCGTCTGCGCGGCGAGACCCTGAACTTCGACCTGGCCGACGGTGACAAGGTCATCGTGGAAGCCGGCAAGCGCATCACCGCGCGTCACGTCAAGCAGCTGGAAGCCTCGGGCATCGCCGCCCTGGCCGTGCCGGACGATTACATCGTCGGCCGCATCCTGTCGCACGACGTGGTCGATGCCAACACCGGTGAACTGCTGGCCCAGGCCAACGACGAAATCACCGACGAGCAGCTGCAGGCCTTCCGCAAGGCCGGTGTGGATGCCGTGGGCACCCTGTGGGTGAACGATCTGGATCGTGGCCCGTACCTGTCCAACACCCTGCGCATCGATCCGACCAAGACCCAGCTGGAAGCCCTGGTCGAGATCTACCGCATGATGCGTCCGGGCGAGCCGCCGACCAAGGATGCCGCGCAGAACCTGTTCCACAACCTGTTCTTCACCTTCGAGCGCTACGACCTGTCCACGGTCGGCCGCATGAAGTTCAACCGCCGTGTCGGCCGCAAGGCTGTCACCGGCGAAGCCGTGCTGTACGACCGCAAGTACTTCGGTGAGCGCAACGACGAAGAGTCCAAGCGCCTGGTCGCCGAGCACGCCGACACCTCCGACATCCTGGAAGTGATCAAGGTCCTGACCGAGATCCGCAACGGTCGTGGCGTGGTCGATGACATCGATCACCTGGGCAACCGTCGCGTGCGTTCGGTCGGTGAAATGGCCGAGAACGTGTTCCGCGTGGGCCTGGTCCGCGTCGAGCGCGCGGTCAAGGAACGCCTGTCGATGGCCGAATCCGAAGGCCTGACGCCGCAGGAGCTGATCAACGCCAAGCCGGTCGCCGCGGCCATCAAGGAGTTCTTCGGCTCCTCGCAGCTGTCCCAGTTCATGGATCAGAACAACCCGCTGTCGGAAGTGACGCACAAGCGTCGCGTCTCGGCCCTGGGCCCGGGCGGTCTGACCCGCGAACGCGCCGGCTTCGAAGTGCGCGACGTGCACCCGACCCATTACGGCCGCGTCTGCACCATCGAAACGCCGGAAGGCCCGAACATCGGCCTGATCAACTCGCTGGCCGTGTACGCCCGCACCAACCAGTACGGTTTCCTCGAAACCCCGTACCGCAAGGTTGCTGACGGCAAGGTCTCCGACGAGATCGAGTTCCTGTCGGCCATCGAAGAGAACGAGTACGTCATCGCCCAGGCCAACGCCCTGACCGATGCCAAGAGCATGCTCACCGAGCAGTTCGTGCCGTGCCGCTTCCAGGGTGAGTCGCTGCTCAAGCCGCCGGCAGAAGTCCATTTCATGGACGTCTCGCCGATGCAGACCGTGTCGATCGCTGCCGCGCTCGTCCCGTTCCTGGAGCACGATGACGCCAACCGTGCACTGATGGGCGCCAACATGCAGCGTCAGGCCGTGCCGACCCTGCGTGCCCAGAAGCCGCTGGTGGGTACCGGTATCGAACGCGCCGTGGCCCGTGACTCCGGTGTGACCGTGAACGCCCGTCGTGGCGGCGAGATCGTGCAGATCGACGCCGGCCGCATCGTGGTCAAGGTCAACGAAGTGGAGATCACCGACGCGACCGACGCCGGCGTGGATATCTACAACCTGATCAAGTACACCCGTTCCAACCAGAACACCTGCATCAACCAGCGTCCGCTGGTGGAAGTGGGCAACGTGGTGGCGCGTGGCGACGTGCTGGCTGATGGTCCGTCCACCGACATCGGTGAACTGGCCCTGGGCCAGAACATGCTGATCGCCTTCATGCCGTGGAACGGCTACAACTTCGAAGACTCCATCCTGCTTTCCGAGCGTGTGGTGGAAGAGGATCGTTACACCACGATCCACATCGAAGAGCTGACCTGCGTTGCGCGTGACACCAAGCTGGGGCCGGAGGAAATCTCCGCCGACATCCCGAACGTCTCCGAGCAGGCCCTGAACCGCCTGGACGAGAGCGGCGTGGTGTACATCGGTGCCGAAGTGCGCGCCGGCGACATCATGGTCGGCAAGGTCACCCCGAAGGGCGAAAGCCAGCTGACCCCGGAAGAGAAGCTGCTGCGCGCGATCTTCGGCGAGAAGGCGTCGGACGTGAAGGACAGCTCGCTGCGCGTGCCGCCGGGCATGGACGGCACCGTCATCGACGTGCAGGTCTTCACCCGCGACGGTATCGAGAAGGACAAGCGCGCCCGTCAGATCGAAGAGTCTGAAATCAAGCGCGTCAAGAAGGACTTCGACGACCAGTTCCGCATCCTGGAAGGCGCCATCTACGCCCGTCTGCGTTCGCAGATCGTGGGCAAGGTGGTCAACGGCGGTGCCAACCTGAAGAAGGGCGACACCGTTACCGACGCCTACCTGGACGGCCTGAAGAAGGCCGACTGGTTCGTGCTGCGCATGAAGGATGAGGACGCCTCCGAAGCCATCGAACGCGCCCAGAAGCAGATCCAGGCGCACGAGAAGGAATTCGAGCGTCGCTTCGCCGACAAGCGCGGCAAGATCACCGCGGGCGACGATCTGGCCCCGGGCGTGCTGAAGATGGTCAAGGTCTTCCTGGCCGTGAAGCGTCGCATCCAGCCGGGTGACAAGATGGCAGGCCGCCACGGCAACAAGGGTGTGGTCTCCAACGTGGTGCCGGTCGAAGACATGCCGTACATGGCCTCGGGCGAAACCGTGGACATCGTGCTGAACCCGCTGGGCGTGCCGTCGCGTATGAACATCGGCCAGATTCTGGAAGTGCATCTGGGTTGGGCCGCCAAGGGCCTGGGTCGCAAGATCCAGGGCATGCTGGAAGCCCAGGCTGCGATCAACGACCTGCGCAAGTTCCTGGACGACGTGTACAACCACGACAAGACCCAGCACGCCAACCACGTCGATCTGACCCAGTTCAGCGACGAGGAGCTGCTGCGCCTGGCCGCCAACCTGACCGACGGCGTGCCGATGGCAACGCCGGTGTTCGACGGTGCCACCGAAGCCGAGATCAAGCACATGCTTGCCCTGGCCGACCTGCCGCTGAGCGGCCAGACCCAGCTGTATGACGGCCGCACCGGTGAGGCATTCGATCGCCACACCACCGTGGGCTACATGCACTACCTGAAGCTGAACCACCTGGTCGACGACAAGATGCACGCCCGTTCGACCGGCCCGTACTCGCTCGTTACCCAGCAGCCGCTGGGCGGCAAGGCGCAGTTCGGTGGCCAGCGCTTCGGTGAAATGGAAGTCTGGGCGCTGGAAGCCTACGGCGCGGCCTACACCCTGCAGGAAATGCTGACGGTGAAGTCCGATGACGTGCAGGGCCGCAACCAGATGTACAAGAACATCGTCGACGGTGAGCACGAGATGGTCGCGGGCATGCCGGAATCCTTCAACGTGCTCGTGAAGGAAATCCGCTCGCTGGCCATCAACATGGAACTGGACGGCAACTGATCGCGCAGGCGCGGCTGCCCCGGCAGCCGCGCCGCCACATCTGAACCGACAGCCCCATCGACAAGATTTCCTCCTTTCGGAGAAACACCATGAAAGACTTGCTCAACCTCTTCAACCAGCAGCGTCAGACGCTGGACTTCGACGCGATCAAGATCGCGCTGGCCTCGCCGGACCTGATCCGTTCGTGGTCCTTCGGCGAAGTGAAGAAGCCGGAAACCATCAACTACCGTACGTTCAAGCCGGAACGTGACGGCCTGTTCTGCGCCGCCATCTTCGGACCGGTCAAGGACTACGAGTGCCTGTGCGGCAAGTACAAGCGCATGAAGCACCGCGGCGTGGTCTGCGAAAAGTGCGGCACCGAAGTCACCCTGGCCAAGGTGCGCCGCGAGCGCATGGGTCACATCGACCTGGCCTCGCCGGTCGCGCACATCTGGTTCCTCAAGTCGCTGCCCTCGCGCATCGGCCTGATGCTGGACATGACCCTGCGTGACATCGAGCGCGTGCTGTACTTCGAAGCCTACGTGGTGACCGAGCCGGGCCTGACCGCCCTGGAGCGCCGCCAGCTGCTGACCGAAGAACAGTACCTGCAGGCCCGCCAGGAACACGGCGACGACTTCGATGCCGCCATGGGCGCCGAGGCCGTGTACGAGCTGCTGCGCACGATCGACCTGCAGTCGGAAATGACCCGCCTGCGCGAAGAAATCGCCAGCACCGGTTCGGAAACCAAGCTCAAGCGCCTCACCAAGCGCATCAAGCTGGTCGAGGCCTTCCTCGAGTCGGGCAACCGTCCGGAGTGGATGGTCATGACCGTGCTGCCGGTGCTGCCGCCGGACCTGCGTCCGCTGGTCCCGCTGGACGGTGGCCGCTTCGCGACCTCCGACCTGAACGACCTGTACCGCCGCGTCATCAACCGTAACAACCGCCTGCGCCGCCTGCTCGAGCTGAACGCGCCGGACATCATCGTGCGCAATGAAAAGCGCATGCTGCAGGAATCGGTCGATGCGCTGCTGGACAACGGCCGTCGCGGCCGTGCCATCACCGGCACCAACAAGCGCCCGCTGAAGTCGCTGGCCGACATGATCAAGGGCAAGCAGGGTCGCTTCCGCCAGAACCTGCTGGGCAAGCGCGTGGACTACTCGGGCCGTTCGGTCATCGTGGTCGGTCCGTACCTGCGCCTGCACCAGTGCGGCCTGCCGAAGAAGATGGCGCTGGAGCTGTTCAAGCCGTTCGTCTTCGCCAAGCTGCAGCGTCGTGGCCTGGCCACCACCATCAAGGCGGCCAAGAAGCTGGTCGAGCGCGAAGAAGCCGAAGTCTGGGACATCCTGGAAGAGGTCATCCGCGAACATCCGGTGATGCTGAACCGTGCGCCGACCCTGCACCGTCTGGGCATCCAGGCCTTCGAGCCGGTCCTGATCGAAGGCAAGGCCATCCAGCTGCATCCGCTGGTCTGCACCGCGTTCAACGCTGACTTCGACGGTGACCAGATGGCCGTCCACGTGCCGCTCTCGCTGGAAGCCCAGCTGGAAGCGCGTGCGCTGATGATGTCCACCAACAACATCCTGTCGCCGGCCAACGGCGAGCCGATCATCGTGCCGTCGCAGGACGTCGTGCTGGGTCTGTACTACATGACCCGCTCGCTGGTGAACAAGAAGGGCGAGGGCATGGCCTTCGCCAACATCGCCGAGGTCAAGCGCGCCTACGACAACCGCGTGGTGGAACTGCACGCGCGCGTCAAGGTCCGCATCACCGAAGTGGTGACCGACGAGGAAGGCAACAAGCAGAACAAGACCTCGATCGTGGACACCACGATCGGTCGCGCCCTGCTGGCTGAAATCCTGCCGGAAGGCCTGCCGTTCGCGCTGGCCAACACCGAGCTGACCAAGAAGAACATCAGCCGCCTGATCAACTCCAGCTACCGTCAGCTGGGCTTGAAGGACACGGTCGTGTTCGCCGATAAGCTGATGTACACCGGCTTCGCCTACGCAACCCGCGCTGGCGTGTCGATCGGCATCGACGACATGCTGATCCCGGACGAGAAGCGCGGCATCCTCACCGAGGCCGAAGCTGAAGTGCTGGAAATCCAGGAGCAGTACCAGTCGGGCCTGGTCACCGCCGGCGAGCGCTACAACAAGGTGGTCGACATCTGGTCGCGCACCAACGAACGCATCGCCAAGGCGATGATGGACACCATCGGTACCGAGAAGGTGGTCAACGCCGAAGGCGAGACCATCGACCAGAAGTCGATGAACTCGCTGTACATCATGGCCGACTCCGGTGCCCGTGGTTCGCAGGCGCAGATCCGTCAGCTGGCCGGTATGCGCGGCCTGATGGCGCGTCCGGATGGCTCGATCATCGAAACGCCCATCAAGGCGAACTTCCGTGAAGGCCTGAACGTGCAGGAGTACTTCAACTCCACCCACGGTGCCCGTAAGGGTCTGGCAGATACCGCGCTGAAGACGGCGAACTCGGGTTATCTGACCCGTCGTCTGGTCGACGTGGCGCAGGACGTGGTCATCACCGAGGTGGATTGCGGTACCACCGAAGGCCTGACCATGACCCCGATCGTGGAAGGCGGCGACGTCGTGGAGCCGTTGAAGGATCGCGTGCTGGGTCGTGTCGTGGCCGAGGACGTGTTCCTGCCGGGCAACGACGAAGATCCGATCGTGACCCGCAACACGCTGCTCGACGAGCAGTGGGTGGCCAAGCTGGAAGATGCGTCGGTACAGTCGGTCAAGGTCCGTTCGACCATCAGCTGCGCCTCGCCGTTCGGCGTCTGCGCGCACTGCTACGGTCGCGATCTGGCCCGTGGCCACATCGTCAACATCGGTGAAGCGGTCGGCGTCATCGCCGCACAGTCGATCGGTGAGCCGGGTACCCAGCTGACCATGCGTACGTTCCACATCGGTGGTGCGGCGTCGCGAGCGGCTGCGGTGGACAACATCACCGTCAAGACCACCGGTTCGGTGAAGTTCAACAACCTGAAGTCGGTCGAGCACGCCAGCGGTTCGCTGGTGGCGGTCTCGCGTTCGGGCGAAATGTCGGTGCTCGATGCCCACGGCCGTGAGCGTGAGCGTTACAAGCTGCCGTACGGCGCGACCATCACCTCCAAGGACGGCGATGCGGTCAAGGCTGGCCAGACCGTGGCCAACTGGGACCCGCATAACCACCCGATCGTGTCCGAAGTGGCCGGTTTCATCCGCTTCATCGACTTCATCGACGGCGTCACCGTCATCGAGAAGACCGACGAACTGACCGGCCTGGCATCGCGTGAAATCACCGATCCGAAGCGTCGTGGTTCGCAGGCGAAGGACCTGCGCCCGATCGTGCGTATCGTGGACAAGAACGGCAACGATCTGACCATCCCGAACACGGATCTGCCGGCACAGTACCTGCTGCCGCCGCGCTCGATCGTCAACCTGCAGGACGGCGCCGCCGTCGGCGTGGGTGACGTGGTCGCCAAGATCCCGCAGGAAGCGTCCAAGACCCGCGACATCACCGGTGGTCTGCCGCGCGTGGCCGATCTGTTCGAAGCACGCAAGCCGAAGGATCCGGCGATCCTGGCCGAGCGTTCGGGCATCATCAGCTTCGGCAAGGACACCAAGGGCAAGCAGCGCCTGATCATCAAGGACACCGATGGTTCGGAACACGAAGAGCTGATCCCGAAGTACCGTCAGGTGATCGTGTTCGAAGGCGAGCACGTGACCAAGGGCGAAACCATCGTGGACGGCGAGCCGAGCCCGCAGGACATCCTGCGTCTGCTGGGTGTCGAACCGCTGGCGGCTTACCTGGTCAAGGAAATCCAGGACGTGTACCGCCTGCAGGGCGTGAAGATCAACGACAAGCACATCGAGGTGATCACCCGCCAGATGCTGCGCAAGGTCGAGATCACCGACCAGGGCACCAGCAAGTTCCTGAATGGCGAGCAGGCCGAGCGCCAGCGCGTCATCGAGGAAAATGCCCGCCTGGCCACCCGCAACGAGCTGCCGGCCCGTTTCGATCCGGTGCTGCTGGGTATCACCAAGGCTTCGCTGGCGACCGAATCGTTCATCTCGGCGGCGTCGTTCCAGGAAACCACCCGCGTGCTGACCGAAGCGGCCGTTCGCGGCACCTCGGACAACCTGCGCGGCCTGAAGGAAAACGTCATCGTCGGCCGTCTGATCCCGGCCGGTACGGGCCTTGCGTACCACGCCAACCGTCGTCGCAACGCCTCCGGGCTGACCGACTCGGAAATGCAGACCCTGTCCGGCAGCGCGTCGGCCGTGGCTGAGGTGGCTCCGGTGGCCGCCGTGGCGGTGGAATCGACCGAAGCTGAACAGGCTCCGGGCAGCGACGAGTAATACGCAGGCCCGGCTTCGGCCGGGCCCGCGGCAGGGCAGGGCGTCGACTCCGGTCGGCGGCCTTCCCGGCAAATCAGCAGGCACCGGCCACTGGTCGTCTGCCTGCCGATGAGGTAGGATGCCCGCCGGTCTTTCAATGGACCGGCTTGACAACCTGAACGGGGGGCATGGAAAAGGCTCCCCTGTAACGGCCCGGGATCAGGGCTGGCTTGGCGCGTGCGCATTTGACTGCGTTTTCGCCGGGTTGCTACAATCGTCTGTCTCAGCAGGCCGGTCTTTCGCCTGCTCGCACATTTCCGCATTCATGGCCAGTCTTTTCATTGGCCTCTCTCAGAAGAACATACTGATGGCGACGATCAATCAGCTTGTCCGCAAGCCGCGGCAGGCAACCACTTATAAGAGTGCCTCCCCGGCGCTCGATAAGTGCCCCCAGCGCCGTGGTGTCTGCACGCGCGTGTACACCACCACTCCGAAGAAGCCGAACTCGGCGCTTCGCAAGGTTGCCAAGGTTCGCCTGACCAACCAGGAAGAAGTGATTAGCTACATCGGCGGCGAAGGCCACAACCTGCAGGAGCACTCCGTGGTCCTCATCCGTGGCGGTCGCGTCAAGGATCTGCCGGGTGTGCGTTACCACACCGTGCGTGGCTCGCTGGACGCCTCCGGCGTTGCCAAGCGTCGCCAGGGCCGTTCCAAGTACGGCGCCAAGCGTCCGAAGAGCTAAGGGAAAGTACACATGTCTCGTAAAGGTAATACGCCGCAGCGCTCTGTCCTGCCGGATCCGAAGCACGGAAGTGAAACCATCGCTCGTTTCATCAATATGGTGATGCTGAGCGGCAAGAAGTCGGTCGCTGAAAAGATCGTCTACGGTGCCATGGACGTGATCGGCGAAAAGAACCCGAATTCCGTCGAGCTGGTTCAGAAGGCTCTGGAAAACGTGGCTCCGTCGGTCGAAGTCAAGTCCCGCCGTGTCGGTGGTGCTACGTACCAGGTGCCGGTCGAAGTGCGTTCGTCGCGCAAGATGGCCCTGGCCATGCGTTGGCTGATCGACTCGGCGCGTAAGCGTGGTGAAAACACCATGCCGAAGAAGCTGGCTGCCGAACTGCTGGACGCCTCGGAAAATCGTGGTGGCGCCATCAAGAAGCGCGAAGAAACCCACCGCATGGCCGAAGCCAACAAGGCCTTCGCGCACTACCGCTGGTGAGTTTGACGGCCTTGCAAAACAGGCACGGCAGCACCATCTAGGTGCTGCCCCGCGGCACCTGGGGTGCCGCGCCAATCCGAAGGCCGCCGAAAGGCGGCGTTCGGCCATCCGAATTCCAAGAAATTGAGAGGCTCCCGTGGCCCGCACCACTCCCATCGAGCGTTACCGCAATTTCGGCATCATGGCCCACATCGATGCCGGCAAGACCACCACGTCCGAGCGCATCCTGTTCTACACCGGCAAGAGCCACAAGATCGGTGAAGTGCACGACGGCGCTGCCACCATGGACTGGATGGAGCAGGAGCAGGAGCGTGGCATCACGATCCAGTCCGCTGCCACCACCGCGTTCTGGAAGGGCATGGACAAGTCCCTGCCGGAGCACCGCTTCAACATCATCGATACCCCCGGGCACGTCGACTTCACCATCGAAGTGGAGCGCTCGCTGCGCGTGCTCGACGGCGCGGTCTTCGTGCTGTGCGCCGTCGGTGGCGTGCAGCCGCAGTCGGAAACCGTGTGGCGCCAGGCCAACCGGTACAAGGTGCCGCGCATTGCCTTCGTCAACAAGATGGACCGCACCGGTGCCAACTTCACCAAGGTCGTCGGCCAGCTGAAGGCCAAGCTCGGCGCCACCGCCGTGCCGATGCAGCTGCCGATCGGCGCTGAAGACGGCTTCAAGGGCGTGGTCGATCTGATCAAGATGAAGGCCATCCATTGGGATGAAGCCTCGCAGGGCATGAAGTTCGAGTACCTGGAGATCCCGGCTGACATGCAGGCGGAGGCCGAAGAGGCCCGTACCTACATGATCGAAGCGGCGGCTGAAGCCAGCGAAGAGCTGATGGAAAAGTACCTGGGCGGCGAAGAGCTGACCGAGGCCGAAATCGTCGAAGCCCTGCGCGTGCGCACCCTGGCCACCGACATCGTGCCGATGTACTGCGGCTCGGCGTTCAAGAACAAGGGCGTGCAGGCCATGCTGGACGGCGTGGTGCAGCTGCTGCCGTCGCCGATCGACGTGCCGGACGTGACCGGTACCGACGTGGACGACGAAACCATTGCGCTGAGCCGCAAGTCCGATGACAAGGCGCCGTTCTCGGCGCTGGCCTTCAAGATCATCACCGATCCGTTCGTCGGCGCGCTGACCTTCTTCCGTGTCTACTCGGGCACCCTGAACGCCGGCGACCAGCTGCTGAACTCGGTCAAGGGCAAGAAGGAGCGCATCGGCCGCATCCTGCAGATGCATTCCAACGATCGCGAAGAGATCAAGGAAGTGCTGGCCGGTGACATCGCCGCTGCGGTGGGTCTGAAGGACACCACCACCGGTGACACCCTGTGCTCGCAGGACCACCCGATCATCCTGGAGCGCATGGTGTTCCCGGAGCCGGTCATCTCGATGGCCGTCGAACCGAAGACCAAGTCCGACCAGGAAAAGATGGGTCTGGCCCTTGGCCGTCTGGCCCAGGAAGATCCGTCGTTCCGCGTCAAGACCGACGAAGAATCCGGCCAGACCATCATCTCGGGCATGGGCGAGCTGCACCTGGACATCATCGTGGATCGCATGAAGCGCGAGTTCAACGTTGAAGCCAACGTCGGCAAGCCGCAGGTTGCGTACCGCGAAACGATCCAGATGGCGGACGTGAAGTCGGACTACAAGCACGCCAAGCAGTCCGGTGGTAAGGGTCAGTACGGTCACGTCGTGATCGAGCTGTCGCCGATCACCGCTGAAGACCGTGCCGACCCGAAGATCGGTCCGATGATCAAGGACGACTTCCTGTTCATCAACGACATCACCGGTGGCGTGATTCCGAAGGAATTCATTCCGTCGATCGAAAAGGGCCTGCGCGAAACCATCACCAGCGGTCCGCTGGCGGGCTTCCCGGTCGTTGACGTCAAGGTGAAGCTGGTGTTCGGCTCGTACCATGACGTCGACTCCTCGGAAATGGCGTTCAAGCTGGCCTCCTCGATGGCCTTCAAGCAGGGCTTCCAGAAGGCCAAGCCGGTCCTCCTGGAGCCGATCATGAAGGTCGAGATCGTGACCCCGGAGGATTACCAGGGTGACGTGATGGGCGACGTCAGCCGTCGTCGTGGCGTGCTGCAGGGTTCGAGCACCACCGGTGACGGTTCGGCCAGCATCATCAACGCGATGATCCCGCTGGGTGAAATGTTCGGTTACGCCACCTCGCTGCGTTCGCAGACCCAGGGTCGCGCAACGTTCACGATGGAGTTCGACCACTACGAGCCGGCGCCGAACAACATCGCCGAAACCGTGATCAAGAAGTCCTGAGCGTAAGCTCAGGACTCCACCTCATTCTTTTCTGATATCCAAGGTATACAACAATGGCMAAGGGTAAGTTCGAGCGCACCAAGCCGCACGTCAAYGTCGGCACCATCGGTCACGTYGAYCACGGCAAGACCACGCTGACCGCYGCACTGACCAAGATCGGTGCCGAGCGCTTYGGYGGYGAGTTCAAGGAYTACTCSTCGATCGACGCCGCGCCGGAAGAAAAGGCRCGTGGCATCACGATCTCGACCGCACACGTCGAATACGAATCCACCGAACGTCATTACGCCCACGTCGATTGCCCGGGCCATGCTGACTACGTCAAGAACATGATCACCGGTGCTGCCCAGATGGACGGCGCGATCCTGGTCTGTTCGGC
>NZ_JBFTOL010000011.1:0-36410 GCF_056397945.1 Stenotrophomonas sp. 05L413 | reverse complement strand
GCCTGCGGCCGCCCCCTCCTCCTTTATTTTGCCTCCAAGGGCATGGGCGCCCAGCGCCCGACCCACCGACCAGCGCCCCACGCTTGGCTTCCCCCTGCTTACCGCACGCCGAGGCCCGTAGCGGCCGGTATGCCCCTGGGCAAAGCACAGGAGGAGGCCGCTCCGCGGCCTGGGGACATTTGCCAAGGGCACACGCGTACAGCTGACAAAAAAAACCCCGGCATTGCCGGGGTTTTTCATGTGTGGCTGCGCCGGGATCAGGCCGCCTTTTCCAGCGTGGCCATATCGATCACGAAGCGGTAGCGCACATCGTTCCTGGCCATGCGCTCCCAGGCCTCGTTGACGCTCTTGATGTCGATCACTTCCACATCGCTGACGATGTTGTGCTCGGCACAGAAGTCCATCATCTCCTGCGTTTCGGCCATGCCGCCGATCGCCGAGCCGGTGATGTGCTTGCGGCCGAACATCACCGAAGCGCCCATCAGCGGCGGATCCAGTTCGGTCAGCACGCCGACCAGGCACATCGTGGCATCGCGCTTGAGCAGGGACATGTACGGGTTGGTGTCGTGGCTGACCGGGATGGTGTTGAGCAGGAAATCGAAGCTGCCCGCATGTGCCTTCATCTGCGCCGGATCGCGCGAGACCAGCACCTCGTCGGCCCCCAGGCGCTTGGCATCGGCACCCTTTTCCGGGGTGGTGGTGATCATCACCACGGTGGCGCCCATCGCCTTGGCGAACTTCACGCCCATGTGGCCCAGGCCACCCAGGCCGATCACGCCCACCTTCTGGCCGGGGCCGACCTTCCAGTGGCGCAGCGGCGAATAGGTGGTGATGCCGGCGCACAGCAGCGGCGCGGCGGCCTTGAGGTCGAGCGTTGCGGACACCTTCACCACGAAGCGCTGCTCGACCACGATGTGGTCGGAGTAACCGCCGAAGGTCGGCTGGCCGCTCTCGCGCTCGGTGCTGTTGTAGGTGAAGGTCGCGCCCTTCTCGCAGTACTGCTCCAGGTCTTCATCGCAGGCGGCGCAGTGGCGGCAGGAATCGACCATGCAGCCGACGCCGGCGAAGTCGCCGACCTTGAAGCCGGTGACGTTGGCGCCGACCTCGGTCACGCGGCCGATGATCTCGTGGCCCGGCACCATCGGGAACTTGGAACCACCCCAGTCGTCACGGGCCTGATGCAGATCGGAGTGGCAGATGCCACTGAAGAGAATCTCGATGCGCACGTCATCGGGACCGGCCGGGCGGCGTTCGAAGGAGAACGGTACCAGCGGCGCGGTCTGGTCGTGCACCGCATAACCATGGGCGAGGGACATGGGGGAATCCTTGGCAGGTTTGTAGAAAGGCGCTTTACAATACGCCCCGATCCCGTGCACAAAAAGTCAGGATATCGGCATGATTCATCAAGTGAAACGGGATAATCATGGCCACTGACAACCTGACCCATCTGGCAGCCTTCGCCGCCGTGGCCCGCCACCGCAGCTTCCGCAAGGCGGGGGCCGAGCTGGCTCTGTCCACCTCGGCGGTCAGTTATGCGATACGCGCGCTGGAAGAGCGCCTGGGCGTGGGCCTGTTCCACCGCACCACCCGCAGCGTCGCCCTCACCGAAGCCGGCCAGCGCCTGCTCGAACGCCTGCAGCCTGCGTTGGGGCAGGTGCATGACGCGCTGGAGGAGATGAACCATTTCCGTGCCGCACCGGCCGGCCTGTTGCGCATCAATGCCACCCGCGCCGCCGTCCAGACCCAGCTCGGCCCGCGCTTGGCGAAGTTCCTGCTGGCCCATCCGGATGTGCGTCTGGAGCTGGCCCAGGATGACGGTCTGGTCGATATCGTCGCCGGCGGTTACGACGCCGGTGTGCGCCTGCATGAATCGGTACCCGAAGACATGGTCGCCGTGCCGCTCGGGCCGGCACTGCGCGGCTTGATCGTCGGTGCGCCGGCCTACCTTGAAGGACGCGAGATACCCCGGCATCCGCGCGATCTGATCCGCCACGAGTGCGTGCGGTTCCGCTTCGCCAGCGGCCATCTGTACAAGTGGCAGTTCGAACGCGATGGCCAGGCGCTGGAAATCGATGTGCCGGGGCGACTCACCCTCGGCGATCAGAACACCATCCTGCAGGCGGTGGTGGACGGGCTAGGGTTGGCCTACGTGCTGGAGGATTCCGCGCGTCCGTATCTGGACGACGGTCGGCTGGTCGCCGTGCTGGAGGACTGGAGTGAACCGTTCGCGGGCTTTGCGGTGTATTACCCGCGGCAGCGGCAGATGTCATCCGCGCTTCGGGCGTTCATTGATCTGCTGCGCGGGTAGGTCAGCGCCTGGGCCTGCCAGGCTGATGCCACGAACGGGTCAGCAGCGCAGCCTGCGCCAACCCAGTGCAATGAGACTCACGGCAGCAGCCACGAGCAGCGCGCCGGCAACCGTCTGTCCGGCCGCGTATCCATCGGCATAGGCCGCTGCCTGTCCCGTGGTGCCTGCGAGCGGCGATGACAGCACATGCATGGCGCGAAGCAGCAACGCACCGCCGGCAAGGAGGAAAAGGTAAGGGAACACTGCGCGTCGCGTTGGCATCCGAAGGTGAACCTGCATGGCAAATGTGATGTCGTCCATGACGCCGGCTGGCACGTGCGGCGTTCTGCCTGGATTGTTCATGTCAAGCGGAACGCCTGTCAATGGCCTGGATGCTTCGATCCTGTATACTCACCCCCAGTATAGTTAACTGGCCTTTGCCCCATGCCCCATTCACCGCAGGAAAAAAAGCGCGTTCTCGCCCGGGTCCGTCGGATCCGTGGTCAGTGCGATGCGCTGGACCGCGCGCTGGAAGCCGGGGCCGAGTGCGGGCCGGTGCTGCAGCAGATCGCCGCCATCCGCGGTGCCGTCAACGGACTGATGTCCGAGGTGATGGAGGCCCATCTGCGCGAAGAGTTCGGGCAGCCGGCCCAATCCGATGCGCAGCGCGACGAGCGCGTGCGCGAGATGAGCATGCTGATCCGGTCCTACCTCAAATGAGTGCGCGGACGACCGCGTGCTGCCACATTCTGTTCCCTGCCTTGGAGTGCTCCCCATGAAATCCCGTGCTGCCGTTGCCTTCGCCGCTGGCGAACCGCTGAAGATCGTCGAGATCGACGTCGCTCCGCCGCAGAAGGGCGAAGTGCTGGTCAGGATCACCCACACCGGCGTCTGCCACACCGATGCGTTCACCCTGTCCGGCGAAGATCCGGAAGGTCTGTTCCCGGCCGTGCTCGGCCATGAAGGTGCCGGCATCGTGGTCGAAGTGGGCGAGGGCGTCACCAGCGTCAAGCCGGGCGACCACGTGATCCCGCTGTACACCGCCGAGTGCGGCGAGTGCCTGTTCTGTACCTCGGGCAAGACCAACCTGTGCGTGGCCGTGCGCGCCACCCAGGGCAAGGGCGTGATGCCCGATGGCACCACCCGCTTCAGCTACAACGGCGAGCCGATCTACCACTACATGGGCTGCTCCACCTTCAGCGAGTACACCGTGGTGGCTGAAGTGTCGCTGGCCAAGATCAATCCGGAAGCCAACCCGGAACACGTCTGCCTGCTCGGCTGCGGCGTGACCACCGGCATCGGCGCGGTGCACAACACCGCCAAGGTGCAGGAAGGCGATTCGGTGGCGGTGTTCGGGCTGGGCGGCATCGGCCTGGCGGTGATCCAGGGCGCGCGCCAGGCCAAGGCCGGCCGTATCTTCGCGATCGATACCAACCCCTCCAAGTTCGAACTGGCCAAGCAGTTCGGCGCGACCGATTGCATCAACCCGAAGGACCATGACAAGCCGATCCAGCAGGTCATCGTGGAGATGACCACGTGGGGCGTGGACCATACCTTTGAATGCATCGGCAACGTCAACGTGATGCGCGCGGCGCTGGAATGCGCGCACCGTGGCTGGGGCCAGTCGGTGGTGATCGGTGTGGCTGGCTCGGGCCAGGAAATCTCGACCCGTCCGTTCCAGCTGGTCACCGGCCGCTCCTGGAAGGGCACGGCCTTCGGTGGCGTCAAGGGCCGTACCCAGCTGCCGGGCATGGTCGAAGATGCGATGAAGGGTGACATCGAGCTGGCCCCGTTCGTGACCCACACGATGGGCCTGGACGAGATCAACGACGCGTTCGATCTGATGCACGAAGGCAAGTCGATCCGCTCGGTTGTGCATTTCTGAGCCACTACGGGCGGCGCGTGGTCCGCGCCGCCCCTACGGAGAATCACCATGGAACGCATCGAACATCGCGCCGCATCCGGCGGTTGGCAGGACGTGTACCGCCACACCTCGCAGGTGCTGGGCTGCGACATGAACGTCGCCGTGTATCTGCCGCCGCAGGCTGCCACGCAGCCACTGCCGGTGCTGTACTGGCTCAGCGGGCTGACCTGCAACGAACAGAACTTCATCACCAAGGCCGGTGCGCAGCGCTACGCCGCCGAGCATGGCGTGATCCTGGTCGTGCCGGACACCAGCCCGCGCGGCGATGACGTCGCCGATGCCGAAGGCTACGACCTGGGCAAGGGCGCTGGCTTCTATTTGAATGCCAGCGAGCAGCCGTGGGCGGCGCACTACCGCATGTACGACTACGTGGTGGAGGAACTGCCGGCATGGATCGAGACGCATTTCCCGACGACGGGCGCGCGCAGCATCAGTGGCCACTCGATGGGCGGTCATGGTGCGCTGGTGATCGCATTGAAGAATCCGGGCCGCTACAGGAGCGTCTCGGCGTTCTCGCCGATCGTCGCGCCGACCCGCGTGCCGTGGGGCCAGAAGGCCTTTGCCGCGTACCTCGGCGAGGACCGCGCCAGTTGGGCGGCGTGGGATGCCAGCGAGCTGGTCGCCACCGCGACCGAGCGCCTGCCGTTGCTGGTGGACCAGGGCGGTGGTGATGAGTTCCTCGACACCCAGCTGCAGCCGCAATGGTTGCAGGCGGCCTGCACGGCGGCCGGTCATCCGCTGACGCTGCGCCTGCAGCCCGGTTACGACCACAGCTATTACTTCATCAGCAGCTTCATCGGCGAGCACATCGCGCATCACGCCAAGGCGTTGCACGGGTGATGCCCGCCCAACGGCCACGCCGGAGCGTGGCCGTTGCGTCGCTCATTGGCGATCGTAGGAGAACTGGATGCCGGCAGTGCCGCCGGTCTGGATGAAAAGATCCATGAACGCCGGCACCGTGTCCTGGCGCTGCCAATCGCGCTGCAGCTCACAGAACAGCTGCGGGACGCTGATCATCCTGCCGCCGGCCTGTTCGATGCGGCGCAGGCCGGCGTCATGCGCGGCCAGGGACGTGCCGCCAACGGCATCGACCACGACGTACACCTCGTAGCCCTCCTTCAGGGCATCCAGGGCGGGGAAGGTCAGACAGGCTTCGGTCCACAGGGCGGTCATGATCAGCTTGCGGCGCCCGGTGGCCTGCACCGCTTCGCGGAACGCGGTGTCTTCCCACGCATTGATCGTGGTGCGGTCGTAGGTGGGATGGTCGGCCAGCACCTTGCGCAGCTGCGGAATCGGCGGTTTGTTGAGGCCGCTGCGCACATTGACCGTGGAATGCACGAGCGGCAGCCCGTAGGCGACGGCGGCCTTGGCGGTGCCCACGATGTTGTTGACCAGCAACTGCCGGTCCATCGAGGCGATCGAGTTCACCTGCACCGGCTGGTAGTCGATGATGATGAAGGCGGCGTTCTGCGGGGTCAGCAGGTGATCGGTGACAGGGTCACGGATGGGTTCGCTTGCCATGGGAATACTCCTGGGCGTGGGGAGGCCGCTGGGCGGCCGGGTCATGGCGATGGCAACGACCATCGCCACGGAGGACGGGGGATGCGTCAATCGCGCTGTGAATCCAGCACTTCGCCGGGATTACGTGTGCGCGATCTGGCCGAAGCGGCCGCCATTGAAATCGGCGAAGGCCTGGCGGATGTCGTCCTGGCTGTTCATCACGAAGGGCCCATAACCGACGATCGGCTCGTCGATCGGTTCGCCACTGAGCACCAGCACCGTGGCATCGCTGTTGGCCTCGATCCGCAGGGCGCTGCCATCGCGATCAAGCATCACCAGCTGCGCCTCGTGCACGGTCTGGCTGCCATTGACCTGCACGCTGCCGCGCAGCACGACCAGGGCGACGTGGCGCCCCTCGGGCACCGGCAGGTGGGCGCTGTGCCCCTGGAGCAGCCGCAGGTCCCACACATCCATCGGCGTAAAGGTGCGCGCGGGGCCATGCTGGCCGTCGAACTCACCGGCGATCACGCGCACGCGGCCCGCCTGGTCCGGCAAGGCCACCGACGGAATCTGCCCGTCCAGCAGGGTCTGGTAGCCAGGCGCGGCCATCTTGTCCTTGGCCGGCAGATTCACCCAGAGCTGCACCATCTCCAGCGTGCCGCCGGTGCGGGTGAAGGCGTGGGAGTGGAACTCTTCATGCAGGATGCCGGAGGCGGCGGTCATCCACTGCACATCGCCCGGGCCGATGGTGCCGCCCGCGCCGGTGGAATCGCGATGCTCCACTTCGCCTTCATAGACGATGGTGACCGTCTCGAAGCCGCGGTGGGGATGCTGGCCAACGCCGCGGGGCTGCGCGGCCGGGGTGAACGCCATCGGACCGGCGTAGTCCAGCAGCAGGAACGGGCTGACCTGCTGGCCGTGGCTGGAATAGGAAAACAGGGTCCGGGCCGGGAAGCCGTCGCCCACCCAATGCGCCTTCGGGGCGCTGTAGATGCCGAGAATCTTCTTCATGTCGTACTCCTCCGGGGCCAGGCCCCTGTCTGATGGAGGAGATGATGGATTCAGGACACTGGCGCCGGTAGTCGGCAGAATCTATCCTCATAGTCCTATCTGGTGAACGCTGGTGGCGGCCGTGCAGGATCTCAATGACCTCTACTATTTCGCCCAGGTGGTCGATCACGGCGGTTTCGCGCCGGCGGGGCGGGCGCTGGGCGTGCCCAAGTCGAAACTCAGCCGCCGGGTGGCGCTGCTCGAAGCGCGGCTGGGGGTGCGCTTGATCCAGCGTTCGACGCGGCACTTCTCGGTTACCGAGGTCGGCCAGACGTTCTACGCGCACTGCAAGGCGATGCTGGTGGAAGCCGAAGCCGCCCAGGAAGCGATCGAACTCACCCGCAGCGAGCCGCGCGGCATTGTCCGGGTGGCCTGCCCGGTCGCGCTGCTGGACACGCGTGTCGGCGAGATGATCGCGGCCTTCCTGGCGCAATGCCCAGGGGTGGAGATACAGCTGGATGCCACCAACCGCCGGGTCGATCTGAGTGCCGAGGGCATCGATATCGCGATCCGGGTGCGGCCACCGCCGCTGCAGGACACCGAGCTGGTGATGCGGGTGCTGGCCGAGCGCAGCCAGTGCCTGGTCGCCAGCCCGTCGTTGATTGAGCGGCTGGGCCTGCCGCAGGTGCCGGCCGATCTCGCCGCACTGCCGAGCATGGAACTGGGCCTGCCGCAGAACGAGCACGTCTGGAATCTGTTCGGCCCGGACGGCACGCGCGCGGACATCCATCATCGGCCGCGTCTGGTCACCCGCGGCATGCTGACCCTGCGCGCAGCCGCGGTGGCGGGCGTGGGCGTGGTGCAGCTGCCGCGGATGATGGTGTGCGACCAGATCGCCGCAGGCACGCTGGTGCATGTGCTGCCCGCGTGGGCGCCACGGCGGGAGATCATCCATGCGGTGTTCCCCTCACGGCGCGGACTGCTGCCCTCCGTACGCGCGCTGATCGATTTCCTGGCGGAACGTTTCCAGCAGCTCGAGGAAGAATAGCCGCCGCTGCCCGGCGCCCTGCCGCGCGCACGCCGTCAACGCGGGATGAATTGATCCCCAGGTGCCGGGCAACCTTGTATGTTGGTCGCAACGCCGCATCGGAATGGGACGCCGCATGGTGGTCTGGCTGTCGGTGCTGTACCTGCTGTGCCATGGCATCGCGCTGGTGCTGCTGCCCGCGCATGCGCTGCCGGTGTCCTATGCGTTCCTGATCGGGGCGCCCCTGCTGGCAGGGCTGGCCTGTGTGTGGCGGGGGCGCCGCAGCGCGTCGATCGTCGGCTGGGTCGCGATGGCGCTGGGCATGGGGTTGTGGGCGGCCGGCATGGTGCTGAACATGTATCAGGAGGTCGGGCGCGGCAATGCCGATGCGACGCCGGGGCTGAGCATGCTGCTGTATGTGCTGTACGGCGTGCCGCTCACGTTCGCGATGGCCCATCCCCGGCAGGAGCCGTGGTATCTCAGTCTGATCGATGCGCTGCTCGCGCTGCTGCTGGGCTACCTGTTCTTTGTCTACACCTTCTCGTTCGCCACGCTCAGCGATGCGGGCGAGGACGGGATCGCACACCTGCGGCTGATGTTCGATGTGGAGAACATCTTCATCGCCGGCTTTGCACTGCTGCGCTGGCGGGCGAGCGAAGATCCCTCGCGGCGCGTGTTCTTCCGCACGTTGTGCGTGTTCGCCTGGGTGTACCTGGGCGTTGCCGCGTACATCAACCATGTCGAGACCGAGGACAGCTACGGCGGCTTGGGCGATCTGCTGATCGATGTGCCGTTCCTGTTGCTGGCGATCATGGCGCTGCGGCCTTCCCGAGGCAGTGAAGTGCGTGTGCCGCGCGCGCTGGTGATGGCCGTTCGCGCCGGGAGCCCATTGATCCTGGCACTGTCGTTGATGGTGGTGTCGGCATTGATGGTCCGCGAGCATCCCTATCTGGCCGTGGCCGGGTTTGCATTGGCCACCGTGGGGTCGGGCCTGCGCAGCGTGTTGATGCAGATGCGTTCGTTCGCGCGGCAGGACCAGCTCGATGCGCTGTCGCGGATCGACAGCCTCACCGGCCTGGCCAACCGACGCCAGTTCGACCAGAGTCTGCGTGACGCGTGGGAGCGGGCGCGGCGAAGCGGGCAGGGCATTGCGCTGCTGATGGTCGATATCGACTGCTTCAAGGCGTTCAACGACCGCTTCGGGCACCCGGCCGGCGATCAGTGCCTGCGCCTGGTCGCTGCAACGTTGGCGGGGTGCGCGGTGCGCAGCACGGATCTGGTTGCCCGTTATGGCGGTGAGGAATTCGCCGTGGTGGTGGCATCGACGCCGCTGGAGGGCGCCCCTGCACTCGCCGAGCGCATGCGCCATGCGGTGGAGCAGCTGCAGTTGCCATCGGCTGAGCCGGGACGACCGGTGACGATCAGCATCGGCGTCGGGACCGTGCCGAGGGTGTTGGAAGCTGATCCTGCCGAGCTGCTGGCGGCGGCGGATGCCGCGCTGTACGCCGCCAAGCGGGGCGGGCGCAATCGGGTGGACGCGGGCGGCGAACCGGGCTGAGCGCGATCAGCGCCCGCCGCCGGGCCAGGGCACGGCCGCGGCCGATGGTTGACCGCACGCCGGGGTTCGCTCAGGCATCGCCACCGCGCACTTCCACCAGCACCGGGCAGGGCGCATGGTCCACCGTCCATTGCCCTACAGAGCGGTCCAGCAGGCGTTCCAGCCGAGACAGGTGGCGATGGCCGATGACGATCAGGTCGCAGCCGTGCTGGCGGGCATGGTCGCAGATCACCTGCGCCGGCTCGCCGGCCGGGTGGTGGCCTATGCCGTCGATACCGCGCTCGCGCAGGCTGTTCAGGGCGGTGGCAAGCAGGCGCTGCGCCTGGTGGACCTGGTCATCGGCGGCCGGATATTCGGCATGGTCGGCGCGCGGCGCGTCATCGGCCAGCGCGAAGGCGGGGTCCAGCACGCACAGCAGGTGCAACCGGGTGGAAGGCCCTGCCAGCGACCCGGCCAGGGCCAGTACCTGGGCGTGCTGTGGGCCGCCATCCAGGGCGACGAGGATCTTGGTGAACATCGGCATTCTCGGCAGAGGGGGCGCTAGGGTGGCGCACCGTCGGCGCTGGACCCATGCCGTGCGCCGCAGCGGAGCCGTGCGTTTGGCGCACCAATCCGGGTTTTGGATTGCAGTAAAGTCACCGCCACACGTTGAAGGTGATACTGCCGTGACCATGCCCGATCTGAACCTGCTCATTGCCCTGGATGCCCTGATCGAGGAGGGCAGCGTCGTGGGCGCGGCGCGGCGGATGAACCTCAGTGCCCCGGCGATGAGCCGTACCCTGGGCCGCATCCGCGAGGCGATCGGCGATCCGGTGCTGGTCCGCGCCGGCCGTGGCCTGGCCCCGACCCCGCGCGCGCTGCAGCTGCGTGAGCAGGTGCGCGGGGTGATCGAGCAGGCCCACCTGGTCTTCAACGCCGGCCGCGAGGTCGACATGCTGACGCTGGAGCGCACCTTCAGCATCCGCGCCAACGATGTGTTTGTCGGCACTTATGGGGGCCGCATGCGCGAGCTGTTCAAGGCGCAGGCGCCGTGTTCGGTGCTGCGGTTCGTGCCCGAGGGCGATGGGGACGACGATGCGATGGCGCAGGGCCGGATCGATCTGCACATCAGTGCTGTCAGCAAGCTGAGCGCCGATACCAAGGTGCAGAACCTGTTCAGTACCTCGTTTTTCGGTGCCGCCCATGAGGGCCACCCGATCTTTGCCGGGGAGATCACTGCCGAGCGCTTCGTGGCCTTCGACCACATCGCCGTATCGCGCCGTGGCCGCTGGTATGGCCCGATCGATGAGGACCTGGAAGCACTGGGGCTGACCCGGCGCGTCGCGCAGATCATGCCGACCTTCCACTCGGCGATCTTCGCCGCGGCCGATTCGGACCTGATCCTGCCGCAGATGCCCAGCGTGATGCTGGGCCGGCTGGAACGCCTCGGGGTGCCGCTGCGCCTGTTCGAACTGCCGATTCCGGTCCGCAGCGCGATTGTCGTGCAGGCATGGCATCCCCGCCTGGACAGCGATCTGGCGCATCGCTGGCTGCGTCGCAGCATCAAGGCGATGTGCGACGCGGAGTCCACGCAGGCCTGACGCACTGCGGCCACGGCCGCCTGCACGGCAACCGGTGAGGCGTGCGTGGGATGCACGCCAGCGATGGCCGGCGCAGCATTTTTCGCAGCATCGGCGCTGCCTAGACTGCCGCTCCCCGTCGTGGAGTGGCCCCATGTCCGTGTTGTTCCCGCTGCATCCCCGATACCCGGGTGGTGTTCGATGACTGCTGTTGCCGCCCCGTTGCCGGCAGCAACTGCCGTGCCAGCTGCACCGCCTGCGCAGGCGGTGTTTGGCCTGCGTCTGGCCGTGGGCCTGTGCGGCGTGCTGCTGGCTGTACTGATCTCCGGTATCAACGAAAACGTCACCAAGGTCGCGCTGGCCGACATCCGGGGCGCGATGGGGTTCAGTGTCGATGACGGCAGCTGGATCATCGCGCTGTACACGGCGATGTCGGTCAGCGCCATGGCGTTCGCGCCGTGGTGCGCGGTGACCTTTTCGCTGCGCCGTTTCGCACTGGTGATGATCGGCGCCTTCATGGTGCTGGGCGTGCTGTGTCCGCTCGCGCCGGATCTGCCCTCGTTGCTGATCCTGCGCGCGCTGCAGGGGCTGGCGGGCGGCGCGCTGCCACCGCTGCTGATGAGCGTGGCACTGCGCTTCCTGCCGCCGGGCATCAAGTTGTACGGCCTGGCGGGCTATGCGCTGACGGCCACGTTCGGGCCGAGCCTGGGCACACCGATGGCCGCGCTGTGGGTGGACTACGTGGGGTGGCACTGGGCGTTCTGGCAGATCGTGCCGTGGTGTGTGGCCGCGCTGGGCATGGTGGCCTGGGGCCTGCCGCAGGACCCGCTGCGGTGGGAGCGTTTCGCGCAGTTCAACGGGGTCGGCCTGGCGCTCGGGTTCCCGGCGCTGGTGATGCTGGTGATCGGCCTGGTGCAGGGGCCGCGCCTGGACTGGTTCGCCTCGCCGTTGATCTGCCTGCTGCTCGGCGGTGGTACCGGCCTGTTGGCGCTGTTCTTCTACAACGAATGGTCGCACCCGCTGCCGTTCTTCAAGCTGCAGCTGCTGGCCAACCGCAATCTGAGCTACGCGCTGATCACGCTGGGTGGCGTGCTGTTCGTGCTGCTGGCGGTGATCATGATTCCCTCCAGCTTCCTGGCCAAGGTGCAGGGCTACCGGCCGCTGCAGACCGCGCCGATGCTGCTGTGGGTCGCTTTGCCGCAGCTGATCGCGCTGCCGCTGGTGGCGACCCTGCTCAACCAGCGCCGGGTGGACAGCCGCTGGGTGCAGGCGATCGGCCTGGGCCTGCTGGCGTTGGCCTGTGGCCTGGGTACGCAGCTGACCACCGATTGGCACCGCGACAACTTCGTGTGGCTGCAGGTGATCCAGGTCATCGCCCAGCCGATGGCGGTGCTGCCGCTGCTGATGCTCGCCACCGGCAGCCTGGCGCCGACCGATGGCCCCTTCGCCTCAGCGTGGTTCAACACCGTCAAAGGCTTCGCCGCAGTGCTCGCCGGTGGCCTGCTCGAGGCGGTCACCACCGCGCGCAGCCATCTGCACTCGACCGCACTGGTTGACCGGATCGGCAACGCGACCTGGCTTGATGTCACCACTGTGCCAGGGCTGGGCGCACGCCTGCATGCGCAGGTGGTCGCGCTGACCTCGGCCGATCTCTATCTCCTCGTCGCGTGGGTGGCGGTGGCGCTGATCGCGCTGATTCCGTGGCTGCCCACACGCATCTATCCGCCACGTCCCGTGGCTTGAATTCAAGGAATTCCCCTGTGTCCCTGCATCGCAACTCCGTTCCCTTCGTCATCGCTGCCGGCCTGCTGCTGCTCGCCGGTGGCGCCGGGTGGCTGCTGCACGATGGCCGCCATCAATCCACCAACAACGCCTATGTCAACGCGGACTTCACCGTGGTCGCGCCGAAGATCGCGGGCTTCGTCAGCGAGGTCTGCGTGCAGGACAACCAGACGGTCAAGGCCGGCGATGTGCTCGCGCGCATCGATGACCGCGACTATCAGGTAGCGCTGGCGGCCGCGCGTGCCGATCTGGCCAATGCACGGGCGCAACTGGCCAATGCGCAGGCCGCGCTGGCGCAGCAGGGTTCGGTGATCGATCAGGCCCAGGCCAGTGTGGACGTCAGCCGCGCCGAGCTCAGCCTCGCCCAGGCCGATCAGCGCCGCTATCACGCGCTGGCCAGCGACGGTGCCGGCACCGTGCAGAACGCACAGCAGGCGCAGTCGCGCCAGGCGGTGGCCAGCGCGCATCTGCAGCAGGGCACGGCCGCCGTGCTCAATGCGCGTCAACGCACCGCGCTGCTGACCGCCAGCGTGCAGTCCGCGCAGGCCGCCGTGCAGCGGGCCGACGCCGCACAGGCCCGTGCCGAACTGGATCTGTCGCATACCGAGCTGCGTGCGCCGATCGATGGCATGGTCGGCCGCCGCGCGGTGCGCGTGGGCGCTTACCTCACCCCGGGCACGCCGGTGCTCGCGGTGGTGCCGCTGCAGCAGGCATTCGTCGTCGCCAACTTCCAGGAAACGCAGATGACGCGCATGCACGCTGGACAGCGCGTAGACGTGCAGGTGGATGTGTTCCCCGGCCAGCCGCTGCACGGCCGGATCGACAGCATCGCCCCGGCCACCGGGGTGACCTTCGCTGCGATCGCGCCGGAGAACGCCACCGGCAACTTCACCAAGGTGGTGCAGCGGATACCCGTGAAGATCGTGCTCGACGAAGGCCAACCGCTGGCCGGCAAGCTGCGCGCCGGCATGTCGGTGGAGGCGCGCGTGGATCTGGACAGCGGCGCGCGTGGGCTGCCGGGGGAGGGCGCATGATGATGCGGCAGACGTTGCGCCTGATGGCGGGCAGCGCGCTGTGCACCGCACTGGCCGCCTGCACCCTCGGCTCGGATTTCGTGCGGCCCGAGGCCAACCTGCCAGCGCAGTGGGAGGGCAGCGTGATCACCTCGGCGGCCTTCGCTGATGACGCGGCGTGGTGGAACGGCTTCGAGGATCCGCTGCTGGCGGCACTGGCGAGCCAGGCCATGCAGGCCAATCTGGATGTGCAGCTGGCCGCCAACCGCGTCGCGCAGAGCCGCGCGCTGCGCGGAATCAGTGCCGCCGACCGCGCCCCGGCCGTCGGCGCGACGGTCGGTGCCACCCGTGCGCGCAATAGCGAAGTGGGGTTGAACGATCCGTCCGGCAATGCCGGGCGCGAAGACTACGGGCTGTTCCAGGCCGGTATCGGCCTGAGCTGGGAGCTGGATCTCTGGGGTCGTGTGCGGCGCCAGGTGGAGATCGCCGATGCCCGCGTGCAGATCGCCAACGAAGACTGGCACGCGGTGCAGACCGCGGTGATGGCCGAAACCGCCGGTACCTATCTGCAGCTGCGCGCGACGCGTCAGCTGCTGGCGATCACCGAGGACAACCTGCACATCGCCCGTGACGTGCAGCGGCTGACCCTGGCCCGCCAGCAGCAGGGCGTGGCGACCACCTTGCAGGTGGCCAGTGCGGCCGCACAGGTGGCAGCGCTGGAGGCGCGGGTGGCGCCATTGCAGCATCGGCAATCGCAGCTGCGCAATGCACTGGCCCTGCTGCTGGGGCGCTCACCGCAGGCGCTGGACGCACAGCTGGAAAACGCACGGCGCGATTGGCCGGCATTGCCCGGCATGGCGGCTGGCCTGCCCAGCGACCTGGTCGAGCGCCGCCCGGACATCCGCCGCGCCGAAGCGGCCCTGCACGCGGCGACGGCTGGCATCGGTGTGGCCAAGGCCAACTTCCTGCCGCGCATCACCCTCACTGGCGATGCCGGCTTCCAGGCCAAACAGCTCGACGACCTGGACGGCTGGAACGCCCATCGTTTCAGCATCGGTCCGGCGATCAGTCTGCCGATCTTCCAGGGCGGCAGGTTGAAAGCGAACCTCGCTCTGAGCCGGTTGCAGCAACGCCAGGCCGCGCTGCAGTTCCAGAAGACGGTGCTGCAGGCGTGGCACGATGTGGACGATGCGATGGACGGTTACAGCGCGGAGCAGCGACGCGGGCAGGCGCTGCAGGTGGCGGTGGAGGAAAGTGATCGTGCCTTGGTCGCTGCGCGTCGTCAGTACCAGGAAGGTGTGATCGACATGCTGGACGTGCTGACCACCCAGCGCATTGCGCTGGACAACCAAGCGGCGCTGGCCGGCAGCCAGGCGGCGGCCGCGATCGCCCGGGTGGATCTGTATCGCGCGCTGGGCGGTGGGTGGGACGATGGCGATGCCGGCGCGGCGCTCGCTGGCAGCGCGTCGGCTGCCAGCGGGGCGGGCAACATGGCTCAACGTACGTTGCGCAGTTCCCAGTGACTGCCGGCCAGCATGCGCAGGCGCTGCTTGAACACGTCGCTGTCGATGCTGGTGGTGGCGCAGAGGTTGATCCGCAGATCATCCTGCGCGCCGGTCACGGTAGCGGCCGGATCGGTCGCGCCCCACTGCGGGTCGACCGCGTCGGGATCGTCCTGCTTGGCGCGCCAGCGGTCGAACAGCACCGTGGTACGCAGGGCAGTCTGAAGTTCCTCGGCCAACCCTGCCGCGCCTTGGGCGTGGAAGGACAGGTCCGGATCGTTGCCGCGTGCCTTGGCCGGGTCCGGCAGGCTGATGTCATAACTAACTGGCATGGTTACCTCCATTGAATGCGGCAAGGCTGGCAGAGACGCGGTGCAATCCGCGTGCAGAACCAGCGGCCGTGCCCGGATCGTGGCATGGCCGCTGCGATACTGACCAGTGCGCTCAGCCGCTGAAGGTATGTGGGCCGTCGGCGAAGCCGATCGTCACCGCGCCCTTGCCCACGTTGACCATGCCGGTCAGGCTCATCACCGCCTCGAACACATCCACGCCATGCGCCTGGCACGTCTCGCGCAGCGCGGTATAACCGGGCAGGGCCTGCAGGTCGGCCAACTCACCGCCGTAACTGATGCACACCGTCGGCGTCATCAGGCCGGCCTTGACGCGTTGCCCGACGAAATCGAACAGCTTCTGCACGGCGTTGTCGAAGCCCTTGATCTTGGCCACTGGGCCGGTCTCGCCGCGGTAGCCATGCAGCACCGGCTTGATGTCCAGCGCACTGCCCAATGCCGCGCTGATCAGGCCCACACTCCGGTCACCCTTGTGCCGCGCACGCGCACGCATGTAGTACAGATCGCGGGTGATCATGTAGCCGTGTACGTTGTTGGCCAGCAGCTCCAGCCGCTCGCGGATCTGCTGCACGCTTGCACCGCTGTCGCGCAGGCGCACCGCTTCCACCGCGGTCACGCCCTGCGCGGCGAACAGGTTCTGGGTGTCGAGCACGCGCAGCGCGAACGGCGAGTTGAACCCTGCCGCCTGCCGCACCGGTTTGTAGTCGTTGAGGATCGCGAAGCTGGCCTGCATCGCGTTGTCGTGGATCGGGCTGCGGGTCTTGGTGATCGTCATGCAGAACACATGGTCGTAATCGATCACCAGCTTGCCCAGGAACAGGTCCCGGATCTGGTTGACGCTGAACGGAATGGTCTCCGCTTCGGCGCCGTGCTCGGCCACATGGGCATGCAGAAAGCTCAGTGTCGCCTGTTCGTCGCGATGGTCGGCCAGCACGGCCTCGCCGATGCGGACGGTGATCGGCAGCAGCACGATGTTGTGTTGTTCAATGAAATCCTGCGGCAGATCGCACGCAGAGTCGACCACGATTCCGATGCGCATCCTGTGCCCCTCCGGCAGGTTGTAGGTTCGGAAACGTGAACGCTATCGCAAAACGGCTCGCCTTGCCTGACCGGGGAGCCGACCCGGGCTCAACGGCTGCGTTCCACGGCCACCGGCAGGTCCTGGATCCGCGCCCATTCGCCCGTCTCGAGCAGGCCTGGATCGGCCAGCACCGCCTGCATCAGCGGGTGGGCGTCGTTGCCCCAGAACAGCTCGCTGCCGATCGCCAGCGTCGGGACGCCGAACACGCCGGCCGCCAAAGCCGCATCCGTGTTGCGGCGTAGCGCTTCCTTGACCGACGGCTCACTGATCGCCGCAGCGACATCGGCGATGTCCAGCATCGCGCCGGGCAGGGCGAGCGCGGCCGCACTGTCACCGGCGTGGCCGTCGCGCCAGATCCAGTTGAACAGGAGGTCGACCGTCTCGTGGGTGGCCCCCGCGGCCAGACACAGGCGCAGGGCTGCCAGCGGATTGAACGGGTGGCCCGGCGGAAAGCGCAGCGTCACCCCGGTGCTGCGGGCCTGCCACAGCGCCTGCCGATAGGTGAACAGTCGTTTGGCGGGGATCTCGGCAGGGCCCAGATTGCCCAGGTGGTGCAGCACCGCGCCGAAGGCGATCGGCACCGGAACAATGCTCTTGAACTGCGGCAGGGCCTTGAGCTGCTGCCAGTGCAGGTAAGCGAACGGTGAGACGAAATCGAAATACCAGCGCAGGGCCATGATCGGGTGCTCACGTTGCGGGACGGCAATGCCGCCGAATGCAGGGCCGCCGCAGGCAGCGGCCCTGTGCAGGGACTCAGCGCGAGTATGCGCGCGGTTCGCTCGACGCCGGCGCCTGGTAGCGGTCGCGCAGCTCGGTCTGGCGCGACCGCATCGGCATCGCGCGGCCGCCCAGCCAGACCTGCTCGGCGTAATGCCCGACATCCAGCGGATCGCCTTCCCACAGGACCAGATCGGCCAGCTTGCCCGGTTCGATGGTGCCAAGCCGGTCGCCGATGCCCAGCGCCTGCGCCGGCACCCGGGTCAGGCCCGCCAGGCCATCCTCCCAGGGCAACCCGTTGGCCACTGCATTGCCGGCCAGCTGGCGCATCTTGCGCGCGTTGTGCGAGGCATCATCGCGCTGGGCGAAGCTGACCGGCACGCCGGCCGCCTTCAGTCGCGCCGCGTTCTGCAGGGTCGCGCCGAGCTGGTCGAAGCTGCTCGGCAGATTGCCCAGCCCATCCACGAACACCGGCACGCCGGCCTGGGCCAGCTGCGGGGCAAGACGCCACGCCTCGGCACCGCCGGCGATCGCGATCTTGACCTTCTCGCGGGCGGCCCAGCGCAGCAGCTGACGAATATCGGCCGCGCGGTCGACCTGCACCACGATCCGGCCGTGGCCGGCCAGGTAGCGCGCCAGCGTGGCGCGTCCGGCAGGTGTGAGCAGGGCATGCGGAGAGTCTGCGGGCACGCGGCCACGCGCCTCGCTGACCATCTGTTCCAGCAGCATCCACTGCGCGGCACGCGAGGTGCCGGTCAACTCTGCGCCGGACGCACCGAGGCGGATGAACAGCGCCTGCGGACCGACCGGGTCGGCGCTGCCGTCCAGCCGCATCACGCCGCCCTGGCCGGCGATGAAGCCGCCGCCGGTGTTCGCCCCGAGCAGGGTGAAGCCGATGCCATCCAGCCGCGCCACCGGGATCAGCACCGAGTCCGGATTGAAGGCCAGGGTGACGTCGAATTCCGGGCGCAGCGGCTGGTCTTCCAGTTTGAGCGTGCTGTCGACCGTGGCCGATTCGCCGGACACTTCTTCGATACCAATGTCGGTGATGCCGCCGAACAACGCCGGGGTAAGCGGCTTGCCTGCGGCCTCCACCACGGCGACGCCGGCCGGCGCCGACAGGCCCGGACCGACGGCGCGGATCACGCCGCCCTGGATCAGCACATCGCTGTGTTCCAGGCTGCCGCGTGCGGCGGCGGTGTGCACGGTGGCGTTGCGGATCAGCAGATCCTGCGCGAACAACGCCGGTGCGATGCAGGCACCGGCGAGCAACAGCAGAGCCTGCGGAAGCAGTCGCATGGCGACGCGGCGGCTCATGGGCGTGCCTCTTGGCCGAGCATGAAGTCCGACAGCGGCTGCCGCCTCACGTCCTGGCGGTCATAGACCTGATGGCCATCGACGTAGACCTTTTCGGCCAGTGCGTAGGAACTGAACGGGCTGCCGTTCCAGACCACCACATCCCCCATCTTGCCGGCCTCCAGGCTGCCGGTCTGCTTCTCCACGCCCAGCGAGCGCGCTGCGTTGGAGGTGAGCCACATCATGGCGCGCTCCGGGGCGATCTCGATGCCGGCGCGGCGTGCGTTGGCGATCACCTTGGCCGCTTCCTGGTTCAGGCGCTGGATGCCCTCCGGGGAATCGGAATGCACGATCGCGCAGCTGTTGGCCGGCCGGTCGACCAGGGCGATGTTGTCCTGGATCCCATCGAACGCCTCCATCTTGAAGCCCCACCAGTCGGCCCACAGCGCACCGCACACGCCTTCCTCGGCGAGCCGGTCGGCCAGTTTGTAGGCCTCCACTGCGTGGTGGAACGCGGCGATCTTGAAGCCGAATTCCTTGGAGAGATCCAGCATCGTGGCCATCTCATCGGCGCGGTAGCAGTGGATGTGCACGCGGATGTCGCCCTGGATGGCGCCGGCCAGCGTATCCAGTTTGAGATCGCGCTTGCCGCCACTGTCACCGGCGCTGTCGCCCTTGTCATCGCCACTGAACCAGCGCTTCTTCTTCGGCTGCTTGGGGGTGTTCTTGGCGATGTATTCGCTGGCATCGATGAAGGCCGCGCGGTAACCGGCGACATTGCCCATGCGCGTGCCCGGCGCGGTGCCCTTGCCGCCGTAGACGCGCTTGGGGTTCTCGCCGCAGGCCATTTTCAGGCCCCACGGCGCGCCGGGGAACTTCATGGCCTGGTAGGTGGTGGCGGGCACATTCTTCAACGTCACCCCGCGGCCGCCGACCAGGTTGGCCGAGCCGGGCAGCACCTGCATCGAGGTCACGCCGCCGGCCAGTGCCGCGGCAAAGCCGGGGTCCTGCGGCCACACCGAGTGTTCGGCCCAGACATTGGCGGTGACCGGCGCGGTCATCTCGTTGCCGTCGCTGTGGGCGCTGACGCCCGGGCTGGGATACACGCCCAGGTGCGAGTGCACATCGATGATGCCGGGGGTGACCCACTTGCCCTGGCCGTCGACGCGGACCGCATCGGCCGGTGCACTCAGGCCGGTGCCGACCGCTGCGATGCGGCCGCCCCGCAACAGCACATCGGCGTTGTCCAGGCGCACGCCGGTGCCGGTGAGCACCGTGGCGTTGCTGATCAGCACCGGCGCCGAGGCGATCGGTGCGTAGCTGCTGGGGTAGGGATCCTGGAGGAAACGCGACGCGGCGGGCGCCGGCGCGGACACGATCGACATCAATGCCAGGCCAACGCCGACGCTCAACAACTTCTGCATGGTTCTCCCCCAAGCCGCATGGACACAATTCTTCGACGCTATCCGGGACGCGGGTGCTTTGCCAAGTGACCTTTTGCATAGTTTTAGCAAATGAGACCTAGCACTGTTACGAGAAGCAATTGTGAACTTTTCATGAACTTTTCGGGTAGGCTCAAAGAGAGCGTTGGGCCGACCTGCACCGGCGGCAACGTGGTGGTGTCCACCTAGTTTCAGACCCTGTACCTAGAACCAGATCAAGGAAGTTTCCTGTTCATGACTCTGCACTCGAAGTCCCGCGCGGCCTCTCGTCGCCTGTCGCCGACCCTGCTGGCCTCGGCCATCACCGGCACCCTTTTCGCCGCCATCGTCGCCCCGGCCATGGCCAGTCCCGCCAGCGATGTCCTGGACCGTTACCAGCAGCAGCGCGCCGAGCAGGCCGCGGTAGGCCGCAATCAGCAGAGCACCTCGCTCGCGGCCATGTTCGCCGCACCGATCGGCGCTCCTGGCCAGAACATGTCCCTTCCCAGTCCGCGCGTCAGCGCCGAGGCCGCCAGCCCTATCCTGGGCAAGCCGGGTGATGTGGCAAGTTGGCATAGCGATGAATTCAACGCCGATTGGGGCTTGGCTGCGATGGGGGCCGATTACGCCTACGCACGTGGGCTGACCGGTCAGGGCGTGCGCCTGGGGGTGTTCGATTCGGGCTCTGCTCTTGCCCATGACGAGTTCGCCGGGCGCAACACCTCCAGCATCACCATCGGCAACGGCGGCTGCGCCGACCCGAGCATCGTGGCCGGCGAAGGTGCCTGCGGCAGCACCCGCGGCGACCAGCCCGGGTACAACTACTACGGCCTGGGGCCCGGCGTGCCTCCAGCGCTTGCCGACCGCCTGATCGCCGCGGGCCAGCCATATGGTTTCAGCTACGCCGACCACGGCACGCACGTGCTGGGGACCGTGGGTGCAAACCGCGATGGCACCGGAATGCATGGTGTGGCATTTGGTGCCAACCTGACGGCAGCCCGTGTCTTCGGCGATACGTATTACGAATGGCGCCTTGACCCGGACAACTTCTACAGGCCACGTGCGCTGTATCGCACGGACCCGGATGATGTGGCGACACTGGACATGTACGCACAAGCCGAGGCACAGGGCGTGCGCGTTCTCAACCACAGCTGGGGCATCTCGACCCGGCACGCGACGGTAGGCAGTCTGGACACGCAGTACGCTGCAATCGGTGCGGACTACGGTGTTTACGGCAGTATCTATGGTGAGACGGAGGGTGCATCGGGTTCCAAGCTGATCCAGGTATGGTCGGCAGGCAACTCAGCCGGGGGCATGGCCGGCATCACGGCCGCATTGCCGCGCTGGAACCCGGAGATCGAGCCGTACTGGCTGGCCGTTGCGAACGTCCGTCGCCCCACTGTTGGGGAAACGGACTACGTCATTGATGCCAGTTCCAGCATCTGCGGTGCTGCTGCCAACTGGTGCCTGTCCGCGCCGGGTACCAACATCGCCAGCACCATTGTGTCCGGCGAGATCAACGGTCGCATGGAGCTGACCGAGGACTACCTGCGTTTCTTGATCGAAAGCGAAGCGCCCGAATATACCTACGGCTACAAGACCGGTACCTCGATGGCGGCACCCCATATCACGGGTGCGCTTGGTCTGCTGATGGAGCGCTTCCCGTACCTGGACAACGCGCAGGTACGCGACGTGTTGTTGACCACCGCGCGTGATCTGGGCGCGCCGGGCGTGGATGCGATCTACGGTTGGGGCATGGTCGATCTGAAGACCGCCATCGAAGGCTACGGCATGCTGCGCGTGGATACCGAGGTGGTCATGAACCAGAAGGCCGGCGGCCTGAAGGTGTGGGACGGCGATGCATGGGACGACTGGACCAATGACATCGGCGGCCCGGGCAAGCTGACCAAGTCCGGCATCGGCTGGCTGCGTCTGAGCGGCGACAACCGCTTCAACGGCGCCATCGTGCGTGACGGCATGCTGGAATTGGACGGCGCCAACGCACTGACAGCGTCGGTCGACGTGCAGGGCGGCCAGTTCCTGCTCAACGGCAGCCTGGTGTCCACCACGCTCAACAGCCTGGGGGGCAGCAGCGTGATCTCCACCACCGGCGTGCTCGAGGGTTCGGCACTCAACGTGACCGGTGGTTCGGTCACCTTCAATGGCCTGCAGCAGGACGCCGGCACCACCGTCGGCAGCGGCGGCAGCTTCGTGCTCAATGGCCGTCTGGTCGACAGTACGCTGACCTCGGCCGGCACCACCGGTGTCAATGCCGGTGCGCTGCTGGACGGGTCAGACCTGTTCGTCACCGCCGGCACCGTGTCCTTCAACGGCGTGCAGCAGGATGGCTCGACCGTGGTCGGCGCAAAGGGCACGCTGAAGGGCGTGGGTACGCTGGGCAGCACGCGCGTCGAGGGCGTCATCGCGCCGGGCAACTCGATCGGCACGCTGACCATCAACGGCGATTATGTGCAGACCGCCAGTGGCGTCTACCAGGCCGAGCTGGCCCCGGGCAGCCGCAGCGATCTGCTGCGCGTCAGCGGCACCGCCACGCTGGATGGCACCTTGAAGGCCCTGCCGGAAGCCGGCGTGTACTACCTCGGCGAGCAGTTCAACTTCCTGCAGGCCGCCGGTGGCATCAACGGCCAGTTCGCCACGACCGACTTCTCGGCCTTCTCGCCGTTCCTGACGTTCAGTCTGGGCTACAGCGCCAATGGCCTGCGCATCGACGTCGCCCGCGGCAACGCACTGTCCAGCGCCGCGGTCACGCCGAACCAGATCGCCGTGGCCACCAGCGCCGATGGCCTGGCCATCAACCAGGGCCTGCCCAAGCCGCTGACCCAGCTGTTCCCGGCCCAGGTTGGTGCGGCACTGGATGCGCTGAGTGGTGAGCTCCATGCCGCCACGCCGATGGCGCTGGTGGAAAGCAGCCGCTACCTGCGTGATGCGGCGCTGAGCCGTGCCGTGGGCGCGCGCTCGCCCGGTGCCGCTGATGAGGCCGCCGGTGGCGGCGCGTGGGTGCAGGCGATCGGCGGCAGCGGCAAGCTCGATGGCGATGCCAATGCCGCGCGCACCGATTCCAACAGCAACGGTCTGCTGGTCGGTGCCGATCATGTGTTCGGCGGGGGTTGGCAGATCGGCGGGCTGGTCGGTACCGGCCGGACCGACATCAAGCAGGCGGCCGGTCGCGGCGCCCGTTCGGAGATCGACAACACCCACTTTGGCGCCTACGTGGGCAACCACTGGGGGGCGTTCGGTCTGCGCGCCGGTCTGGGTTATTCCCGACATGACGTGGACAGCAAGCGTCAGCTGACGTTTGCCGGCTACCAGGACGCGCTGTCGGCCACGTACGACGCCACCACCCGCCAGGGCTTCATCGAAGGCGCGTACCGCTTTGGTGGGCGCGAAGCTGGCCTGGAGCCGTACCTGCAGTTCGCGCGCGTTGAAGTGGACGTGGACGGCATCACCGAACAGGGCGGCGCTGCGGCACTGAACGGCCAGGTCGCCGACACCCGCACCAACGTGGCGACCGCCGGTGTTCGCTTTGACAAGGGCCTGAAGACGTCCTGGCAGCAGGAAAGCTGGCTGCACGTCCGCGGTGGCGTCGGCTACCGTCGTGCCTCCGGTGACCGCAGCCAGGTCGCCGATCTGGCCTGGACCGGCGGCAGCAGCTTCGCGGTCAGCGGTGCGGCGATCGCCGACAACGCCGTGGTGGCCGAGCTGGGCCTGTCGGCCTGGTTGAGCCCGCGCAACCAGCTGGAGCTGGGTTACAACGGCACCTTCGGTGATGACGCCCGCGACCGCAGCGTCACCGCGCGCTGGTCCGTGCAGTTCTGATCCAGCGCTACCGGTAAACGGAAAAAGGCGGCCATTGGCCGCCTTTTTCTTGCCCGCCGCTGCGAGGTCGCGATCGCCACTTGCGCCGCGATCGTCCAACGTGGAATGGTCGGACTGGCGCGGCTCGCGTAGGTCACCCGTGCGACCCTGCATTCACAAGGAAGTGTCGATGAACGTAACCGAAGGCTTTGATCGCAAGCACGCCAGGCATTACTACCTGTTGCTCGTCGTTCTGGCGTTCGCGTCCGGCCTCATGCTGGTGGCCGGATTCTTCGAGCAGTCGCCCAGCGGGCTGCCCAAAGAAGCGCGCATCCTCCTCGCAGCGCTCTCCCTGCTGACGGCCACCGCCAGCTACCTGGTGATCAAACGGATCCAGTACGCCTTTCCGTTGGTCGGCATATCGTCCATAACCTTTGCCGCCTCGCTCTGGGCCTTTGGTGCGCCGACGGCCCTTGTCCTGCTGCTTGCCATACCGGCCGCCGTGCTTTTGCTGGCCTGCCTTGTCCTCAAGGGCAGGGCCGATGGGATCGACCACCCCGATTGAGCGGCAACGCTCGACGCCGCCCGGCTGGTCTCGCAGAATTGTCGCCTGTCGTTTGTCGGAACAGCCCCATGAAAACCAAACAGGCCATCGTCGAAAACTGGCTGCCGCGTTACACCGGCGTGCCCTTGGCGCAGTTCGGGCAGCACATCCTGCTGACCAATTTCGGTGGTTACCTGCATACCTTTTCCCAGCTCACCGGGGCTCCCATCCAGGGCGCTGACCGGCCGATGGCCAGCGTCACCAGCGACGACATCACCCTGATCAACTTCGGCATGGGCAGCCCGAACGCGGCCATCATCATGGACCTGCTGTCGGCGGTGATGCCCAAGGCCGTGCTGTTCCTGGGCAAGTGCGGTGGGCTCAAGCGCAAAAACCAGCTGGGCGACCTGATCCTGCCCATCGCTGCAATCCGCGGCGAGGGCACTTCCAGCGACTACCTGCCGCCGGAAGTCCCGGCCCTGCCGGCCTTTGCGCTGCAGCGGGCAGTCTCGACCATGGTTCGCGACCTCGGCCACGATTACTGGACCGGCACCGTCTACACCACCAATCGTCGGGTCTGGGAGCATGACGAGGCCTTCAAGGAGAAGCTGCGGGTGATGCGCTGCATGGCCATCGACATGGAGACGGCGACCCTGTTCGCGGCCGGTTTTGCGAACCACATCCCGATCGGGGCCTTGCTGTTGGTGTCCGACCAGCCGATGATTCCCGACGGCGTGAAGACCGAGGTCTCCGATGCCAAGGTCAGCTCCCAGTTCGTCGAGAACCATATCCAGATCGGTATCGAGGCGCTTAAGCTGATACGGCGCAACGGCAAGTCGGTCCGCCACCTGCGTTTTGACGAGTAACGGCAATGGAACGGATGGACGTCTTGGGGCGTGCCATCCACAGGGGTAGTGAATGGACGTGGCGGCACAAGTAGTGGAGTTCTGGCGCGACGCCGGACCGCAGCAGTGGTTCGCGCGCGATGACGCGTTCGATGCGCGGTTTCGCCAGCAGTTCCAGGAAGAACATTTCGCCGCCGCGCGCCGTGCCCGCGAGCATTGGCTGAGCAGTGCCGACGGCGCACTCGCGCTGATGATTCTGCTCGACCAGTTTCCGCGCAATTGTTTCCGCGATACGGCGCATTCCTATGCCACCGATGGCCTGGCGCGTCATTACGCGATGCGTGCGGTGGAGGAAGGCCTGGACCTGCAACTGGTGCCCAAGCTGCGGGCGTTCATCTACCTGCCGTTCGAACACTCCGAAGACCCGCAGGACCAGGAGCGTTCGGTGGCGATGTTCGATGCACTGGGCGACAAGGAATACCTGCAGTTCGCCGAACTGCATCGCGACATCATCCGCCGCTTTGGCCGTTTCCCGCACCGTAATGCGGTGCTGGGGCGGATGCCGACGCCGGAGGAGCTGGATTACCTGGCCGAAGGTGGGTTTGCGGGTTGACCGGTGGATGGACGCCACCGGCGCCACGAACAAAAAAACGCCGGCAATGCCGGCGTTTTTCTTTCCCGCAACGTGCTGAAGATCAGTACTTCGGCACGCCGTTGTCCACCTCGTTCGACCAGGCGTCGATGCCGCCGGTGATGTTGGACACCTTGGTGAAGCCCAGGGCGCGGAACTGCTCGGCGGCCTGTGCGCTGCGGCCACCGTGGTGGCACAGGAAGGCCAGCGCGGTGTCCTTGGGCAAGGCTTCCAGGCGGGCGCGGTTGTCGCCGTCGAAGGTCTCGAACGGAGCGTTGATCGCCGCGATCGCACGTTCGTCGGCCGGGCGCACGTCGACCACGGTGATGCTGCCGGCACGCAGCTGGTCGTCGGCGTCGCGCACGCTCAGTTCCTGCACGGCCTTGGGCGCGTTCGGGTTGTCGATCGCCAGGCCCTTGCCGCGGATGTCGTCGACCCAGTCGATGGTGATGCCTTCAGCGCGGCGGGCGCTGGCCAGATCGAACTGCACGCGCAGGCCGTTGGACTCGGCGGCGATCGCGTTGTCATCGTGCGGGGCCAGCTGGAAGTTCGGCTGGAAGCGCGCGTCGATGCCCAGCTGCAACGAGGCACCCGGGGAATCGGCCAGCGCGCCACGCAGCATTTCCACGGCGGCCGGGGTCACGGTGATGCGCGGCGGGGTGCGGTCCGGTGCGGCCAGCCCGAGCACGCTGCTCAGCTCACCGTTGCCGGCCATCTGCAGGATGATGTCGCTGCCACCGATCAGCTCGCCATCGATGTACAGCTGCGGAATGGTCGGCCACTCGCCATAGGCTTTGATGCCTTCGCGGATGTCCGCGTCGGCCAGCACGTTGACGTGGTCGAACTCCACCCCGAGGTCTTGCAGGGCGCCGACGGCTTTGGCCGAGAAACCGCACTGCGGCATGCTCGGCTGACCCTTCATGAACAGCACGACGCGGTTGGCGTTGAGAATGGATTCGATGCGCGAGCGCAGGGCGGGATCAAGGGACATGACGGTCAGGGTCCGGATATGCGAACCGCCTATTCTACGCGGCATGGCATCATGGGGCATGACCGTACCGGAAACGTTGTATCGCATTCCCCGCCGCCCCTGGCGCTGGCTGCCGTGGCTGGTGCTGTCGCAGCTGCTGGTGGTGCTGGTCTGGGCCGCCTGGGGCTGGCGCTACGGCCTGCCGCTGATGGTGGCGACCCATGCCCTGTTCATGGTGCCGGTGTTCCTCCCCAACAGCCGCTTCTACGCCCCCGTGCTCAGCCGCCTGCCCGGCGATGCCCGCAAGGTCTGGCTGACCATCGATGATGGCCCGTCGGCGGACACCCCGGCGGTGCTCGATCTGCTGGACCGCTACGAGGCCAGGGCGACCTTTTTCCTGGTCGGTGAACGCGCGCAGGCGCAGCCGGACCTGGTCCGCGCGATGCTGGCCCGCGGGCACAGCCTGGGCAACCACAGCCACCGCCACCCGCAAGCGCGTTTCTGGCGGCTGGGGCGACAGGCCATGGCCGCGGAGATCGCGCACTGCCAGCAGGCCCTCACCGCAATCGCCGGCACGCCACCGCGCTGGTACCGCTCGGTGGTCGGGATGACCAATCCATTCGTGGCCCCTGCGTTGAAACAGTGGCAGCTGACCCGGGTCGGCTGGAGCGCGCGCGGTTTCGACGGGGTGGAGTGCAGGCCCGGTCAGGTGGTCGAACGGATCACCCGTGATCTGGCGCCGGGCAGTATCGTGCTGCTGCACGAGGGCGCCGCACATGGCCACAACCTGGCCATCATCGAGGCGGTGCTGCAGGCGGTGCAGGCACGTGGCCTGCACGCGGGTCTGCCGGACTGACGCCAGCTCGGTGCCCGGCGCAGGCCGGGATCAGCTCAGGGAGCCGATGATCATCAGCAGCACCACACCGAGGATGCTGCCGATCGAGATCACCAGGCCGAGGATCGCAAACACACGGCGGCGGTCTGCCTGCAATGCACCGGCCACGCCCAGGCCGAAGGCCACCAGCTGCATCAGCGCGGTGCACATCAGGCCGAGGCCGACCAGGATCGCCGACATGGAGGTCTCCTCCATGCCGCCGGGGGTCGTGGTTTCGATAACGCCGGCCACGACGATCAGGCCCAGCATCAACACAGCACCGCACAGGGCGGTAATGAACGCGGCAATACCCATGCCGGAATGAGGGGGGTGCATCAGGGCTCCTTGTCGATGCGATG
This sequence comes from Stenotrophomonas sp. 05L413, assembly GCF_056397945.1. Taxonomy (NCBI): domain Bacteria; kingdom Pseudomonadati; phylum Pseudomonadota; class Gammaproteobacteria; order Lysobacterales; family Lysobacteraceae; genus Stenotrophomonas; species Stenotrophomonas sp. 05L413. The sequence goes on along the minus strand of NZ_JBFTOL010000011.1, from coordinate 8,364 downwards.
AAACGGGGAATCAGGGGGCGAGGGGCTGCGCGGCCGCGGCGTCTGTTGGCGGATGCGAGGCATGCCACTGGTCGCGGATCCAACCGCCCAGCGACAGCTGTGCGATCAGCAGACCCAGCGTCACCAGCAGCGCGATGATGCCGAACAGGCGGCGCCGGCGCGGCTGCAGCACGCTGCCCAGGCCGAGCAGCAGGGCCAGGATGGCCAGGCCGACACTGCTGCCGAGCAGTGCCGCCAGCGACCACGGCAGCTCGCGCATGGCCGCGTGTTCGGGCGCATGCGCGTAATGCATGCTCAGCAGCAGCATCACCAGGCCACAGGCGCTGACGATCAGCGCGGCGATGCCCAGCGCGGAATGTCGAGTCTGTCTTTGCATGGGCGGCTCCGTGCCGGAAAGGGGGGCGAGTATGCGCGCGTGCGGTCGGCGGCGCGAGCCATGGCGACTACGCAGCGAGCGGACGATCGCCGACGATCAGCCAGTTGTTGAACGGGGTATTGCCGTACAGCGGTGTCATCCGCAGGTGCAGCCCGGCGGTTTCCAGCGGGGTGTGCAGGCTCTCGGCGTCGAGGTAGTGGCGTGGGCGCGTGCCCATCCAGCCGACCAGATGCGCGAGCATGTCGGTGATCCGCGTGGCGTGGTCGCGGCCACTGTGGTCAGCCAACGTGGTGCGGATCACCAGCCGCGCCCCGGGGGCCACGCGCGCGGCGGCATCGTGCAGCAGTTGCGCCTGCGAGGGCGCAGGCAGGTACTGCAGCACGTCCAGCAACGCGACGTTGCCGAGGTGGGCGGGCAGGGCGGCACTGGCATCCATGCAGGTGAACCGTGCCTGTGGCAGCGCGGCGCGGGCGCTGGCCTGTTCGGCGCGTGCGACCTTGCCGGCGTCGATGTCCAGGCCGTGATACGGCAATACATTGCCATGCTCGCGCAGCACGTGGGCCAGCAGCCCGAGGCCGCAGCCGATATCCAGCAAGGGCACGGCAGGGGCATCGTTCAATGCGCCGAGCACGCCGGGATACAGTGGATCGCTGCCGAGTTTGCCGCGGCTGTAGTAATAATCGCGACGGTTGCCGAACCACTGTGCCGGCAGGAACGCCGTGGCGATCCGGCGGGCCTGCTCCCTGCCCAGCGGCAGCGCGGCCTCGCTCAGCGGGTCGGCTCCGCCCACAGCACGCGCGTCACTTCGAACGCGCGCTGGTGCCACAGCGTGTACATCGCGGCGGACGGATGCAGACCATCTTCGGCCAGCATGACGCTCTCGCCGCCCAGCTGGCGGCTCAGGTCCGTGATGTCGACAAAGGCCACGTCATGCTCGGCGCAGATCGCTGCAGCGGCAGCGTTGTAGGCATCCAGTTCCTGCCCGATCTGCACGCGGTCGCGGCCGGACGCCATGGCATAGGGGGTCACGCCCCAGTCCGGGATCGACAGGACCAGCACGCGCGGTGCACGGTCGCCGGCGAAGGCGAGCGCGCGCTGCAGCAGGGCGGTGAAACGCGGGCGGTACTCGTCCACGCTGCGCCCGCGATACTGATCGTTGACCCCGATCAGCAGACTTACCAGCTCGAAGGGACCCTGCGGTGCGTCGGCGTCGATGCCAGCCTCAAGCTCATCGGTGGTCCAGCCGGTGGTGGCGATGATGGTCGGGTCATCCACAGCCACGCCGATATCGCGCAGGGCCGCGGCCAACTGCATCGGCCAGCGCCCGGCCGGCTCGACGCCTTCGCCGATCGTGTAGGAATCGCCCAGCGCCAGGTACGGCAGGCCCATCAGGCCACCGCACTGCGCGGCTTGAGCGGGACCACCTTGGTGTTGGCCTCGGCACGGCGTGCCAGGGCGCGGTCGATGCGGGCGAACACATCGCGCATCACCTCCGGCTCGGGCAGCAACGTCACGCGGAAGTGGTGGCGGTAAGGCACGTTGAAGCTCGAGCCCGGGACCACCAGCACGCCTTCTTCGTTCATCAGTTCCAGCGCGAAATCATGGTCATCGAAGCTGCGTGCCGCCGCACCGACCACCGCCGGGAATGCGTAGAGCGCGCCGGCCGGGGCCACCAGCGACAGATGCTCGCTGGCGTTGCAGGCCTCGATCACCGCGCGGCGGGTTTCATACAGACGGCCACCGGGCGCGCACAGCGGCGAGATGGTGTCCGGCCCGTTGACCGCCGCATCGATGGCGTACTGGCCCGGCACGTTGGCGCACAGGCGCAGCGCGCTGAGCAGGTCCATCGCCGCACGGAACTCGCCCAGCCGTTCGGCCGCGCCGGACAGCATCGCCCAGCCCACGCGCCAGCCACAGGCGCGATGAACCTTGCTCAGGCCGCTGAAGGTGATGCACGGGTGGTCGCCGGCCAGTGGCGCGACCGCATGAAACTGCGCGTCGTCGTACAGGATCTGGTCGTAGATTTCATCGACCATCAGCAGCAGGTTGTGCTTGGCGGCGATGGCGACGATGCGCTCCAGCAGCTCGCGCGAGTAGCTGGCGCCGCTGGGGTTGTTCGGGTTGATCAGCACGATCGCGCGGGTGCGCGAGGACACCAGCGCCTCGATCTCGACCGGGTCTGGCTGGAAGCCGTTCTCCGGTGCGCAGCGGTAATACACCGGGCGGCCATCGTTGAGGATCGTCGCGGCCGACCACAGCGGGTAATCCGGCGAGGGCACCAGCACTTCGTCGCCCGGGTTGAGCAGAGCGCGCAGCGACAGGTCGATCAGCTCGCTGACGCCATTGCCGATGAATACGCGGTCCGGGTGCGCATCGGGTGCACCGCGCCGGGCGTAGGCGGCGGCGATGGCTTCGCGCGCCTCCGGCAGGCCCTGCTGGTGGGTGTACGGATCGGTGCGGCCCATGTCATCGGCGATCGCACGCTGCAGGTGCTCCGGCGCCCGGAACCCGAAGTTGCCCGGGTTGCCGATGTTGAGCTTGATCAGCTTGCGGCCCTGGGCCTCCAGCTCCCGCGCTCGTCGCGCCAGTTCGCCCCGGATCTCGTAGCGGACTTCGGACAGGCGCTCGCGGGTGGCGAGCGGCTTCAGCGGGGGCGTGGACATGAACGGGCCGTCATTCAGGCATGGAAACCGCATGGTAGCGGAATTGTTGCGTTGCAGGGCAAGCGTTTCCGGCCCAACGCCCGGCCCTGCAAGGCAGTTGCAGATGAAAGGATTTCCGCGGGTCCACGCCTGCGCCGGTCCGCCGCGGCGACGCCTGGTGGCCACACCCTTTAGAATGGGCACGATGAGCGAACCCACTGATTACCTTGCCCTGCAGACCATTGGCTGGCCTTGGCCGGGCGGCCCCGAACTGCCGGCTTGGCAGGCCCTGTTCGAGCAGTTCCCGCAGGCACGCCCGGGCCGGGTGATCGAGCAGCATCGCACCGGGTACATCGTCTCCGATGCGCCGGAAGCGGCGATCAAGACCGAGTCCCCGCCGGAATGGCAGCGCCCACGCTTCCCCAGCCACGAGCGCGCGGCGGTCGGCGACTGGGTGCTGCTGGAGGGCATCAAGATCGTTGCCCTGCTGCCGCGGCGCACCGCGATCAAGCGCGGCGCGGCCGGCGAGCATTACCACCAGCAGGTGATCGCGGCCAACATCGATACGGTGTTCATCGTCTGCGGGCTGGATGCGGACTTCAATCCGCGCCGGATCGAGCGCTACCTGCTGCTGGTCGGCGGGGGCGGTGCACAGCCGGTGGTGGTGCTGACCAAGGCCGACCAGACCGAGTACAGCCAGGATGCTCTGGACGTGCTGGAAGAACTGGCGGCGCAGAACATTCCGCTGCTGGCGATCAACGGCAAGGACCCGGCCAGCGCCTCGGCCCTGTTGCCGTGGCTCGCCGCTGGCCAGACCGTGGTACTGGTCGGCTCCTCCGGTGCGGGCAAGTCGACCCTCACCAATACGCTGCTTGGGCATGAGCGCATGAAGACGGCCGATGTGCGCGTCAACGACTCGCGCGGCCGCCACACCACCACCCACCGTGCACTGATTCCGTTGCCGGCCGGGGCCTGCCTGATCGATACACCCGGTATGCGCGAGCTCAAGCCGACCGGCGAGGAGGCCCTGAGCGAAGGCGGCTTCTCCGACGTGGAAGCCCTGTCGGCGCAGTGCCGCTTCCGCGACTGCGCCCACCAGCGTGAGCCGGGCTGTGCGATCCGTGCGGCCATCGATGACGGCACGCTGGATGAAGAGCGCCTGCTCAACTACTTCAAGCTGAAGGAAGAAGTCGCCGCCGCCGCCGCCAAACTGGCCGTGCGCCAGGCGCAGCAGGCCATCGAGCGCAAGCACGTCGGCAAGGGTGCGCAGTGGCGCCCGGGCGGAAAGGGCGGCCGGCGATAGCTTTTGCTACTGTCCGTCCATGGACACGCCAATGACCGTGGATCGTGACGTTGCCCACCACACCGCGCTCGACGCACAACTGGTCGAGGCGGTAGGCGGGATCAAACTGCTGGGACTGACCAGCTGGCCGGCCGCGCTGCAGGCGCCGTTCCTGGCCAGCGTCGCCCGCGGTCAGCCGGTGCTGCCGCAGGTCGACTACCCCAAGCTCGATTTCACCGATACCCGCCATCGGCTGGCCGCGATCAGCGCGCAATGCGATCCCGACCATCCCATCGGCCTGTACGTGCAGCGCTCGGCGCACAGCTGGGACCAGGCCGCCGGCCTGCTGGAATCGTTGGGCACCGCCGAGGTGGATCGTTACTCGGTGGAGCTGTTCGGCGCGCCCGAGCAGCCGCTGCCGGGCAACGGCCCCAGCACCCGCGATGCCGCCCGCCACTTCATCCAGATCGCGCAGGAACTGGACCACGAGTTGCTCGCGCCGGAAGAACAGGTGCCGGTCTCGGCCACCGCGCTGCAACTGCAGCTGCAGAGTGATCTGGATGCGTTCTTTGAGTCACGCATCATCAGCGTCCAGCTGGATCCCGACCTGATCTCCAAGGCGGCGGCCGGCCCGAACCGGATCCGCCTGCGCACCAGTGCACGCTTCAGTGCCTACGACCGTGCGCAGCTGTTCCACCACGAGGCGCTGGTGCATTCGCTGACTGCACTCAACGGCCGCGAGCAGCCGCACCTGCCTAGCCTCGCGCTGTCCTCGCCGCGGGTCACCGCCACCCAGGAAGGACTGGCGACCTTTGCCGAGCAGATCACCGGCAGCATCGACATCGAGCGCCTCAAGCGCATCAGCCTGCGCACCGAAGCCATCGCCATGGCGCGCGAAGGGGCCGATTTCATCCAGGTGTTCCGCTACTTCTGCGAGGCCGGCCAGAACAACGAAGAGAGCTTCGCCTCCGCCCAGCGCGTGTTCCGCGGGGTACCCCCGAGCGGCGGCGCGGCCTTCACCAAGGACACGGTGTATCTGCGCGGGCTGGTCTCCGTGCATACCTTCTTCCGCCACATGCTCGCCGAAGACCGCCTGCAGGTCTGCCGCTGGCTGTTCGCCGGCAAGATGTCGCTGACCGACGCGATCGCCTTCGCCCCCTTGTTTGAAGAAGGCATCCTGCGCCCGCCGCGCTGGCTGCCGCATTGGGTCAGCCGCGCGAACGGATTGGCCGGCATGCTCGCATTCTCACTGTTCGCCAACCGCATCCGCATGGATCAGCTCGCCCCAGAGTAGTGCCGGCCGCTGGCCGGCTGCCTCGCGCTCCCTCCGCGCGCTCCCATGCGTTAGTGAGCACTGCATCGCAATTCATCTGCGATGACCCGCATCGTAAAGATCCTTTCATCTTCCGCTCGCATGCTGGTCATGCACCTGCGTTGCGCAGGTCATCTTCCCCCATGTAACGGACGACCATGCTTACCCGACCCCTGACGATCGCGGTGGCGCTCGCGCTGTGCGCTGCCAACGCCGACGCTGCCGATGTAGACGCCACCGCCGCTGCCAACGTCGCGCTCAGCGCGCAGACCCTGGATACCGTTTCAGTGATCGGCCAGGGCGAGACCCGCCAGGTGCAGCGCATCACGGCCGTGGACAAGGAAGTGCTGCCGCCGGGCACCAGCGGCCAGAAGATCCTCGATCGCCTGCCGGGTGTATCCGTGCAGTCCAACGATGCCTTCGGCGCCAACGAAGAGTCGCAGACGATCAGCCTGCGCGGCTTCGACAAGAGCCGCCTGGGCTACACGCTGGACGGCATTCCGCTGGGCGACAACAGCTACGGCAACTACAACGGCCTGAGCATCGCCCGTGCGCTGATCGCCGAGAATCTCGCCGGCGCAGAATTGTCGCAGGGCATCGGCTCGCTGGGCGTCGCCTCGACCAGCAACCTCGGCGGCACCATCCAGTACTTCTCGCAGGACCCGTCCACCGAGTTCGGCGGCAAGGCCAGCGTCACCGTCGGCGATGACAACCAGCGCCGCGGCTACCTGCGCGTGGACACCGGCGACATCAACGGCTTCTCGGCCTATGTGTCCGGCGTGCATCAGGATTCGGATATGTGGGCCGAACCGAACCAGAACCAGACCACCCGCCAGTTCAACGCCAAGGCGATCTGGACCGTGGGTGACAACCGCTTCGGTGCCTTCGCTGCCACCTCGCGCGTGAGCCAGGCCAACTACGCCTACCTGTCCAAGAGCATGCTCGCGCGTGGCCTCGGCTGGGACTGGAACATCTACGCACCGGATTGGGACCGCGCGGTTGCCGCCGCCTACTGCGCACCGGGCACCTACAACGCGCAGAAGTGTGCGTTCACCGGTGGCGTCAACAGCATCGATGACGCGTACTACCAGAGCCGCGCGCTGCGCGACGACAACCTGTACTCGCTGGATGCCGACCTCGCGCTGGGCGACAGCGCCCGCCTGAAGCTGCTTGGCTACCACCACGAGAACCGCGGCCAGGGCCACTGGTGGGCACCGGGCCAGCCCTCCAACCCGGGGACGCCGGAGATGCTCCCGATCTCCATCCGCAGCACCAACTACACCATCAACCGCCAGGGCATCACCGCCGCACTGAGCTGGCAATGGGGCATCCATTCGCTGGAAGCGGGGCTGTGGTACGAGCGCAACGACCACAACGTGGAGCGCAACTTCTACTACATCACCGGCCCGTTCCTGGATGACGGCTACCTCAACCATCCGGACCGCCGCCTGTTCGATCAGGACTTCGACATCCGCACGCGCCAGTTCTACGTGCAGGACCGCATGCGCTTCCTGGACGACCGCCTGACCGTGGATGTGGGCATCAAGAGCCCGAACACGCGCATGACCGCCAACGCCAAGCCGGGCACCGAAGCCAGCTACGCCTCCGGCACCCTGACCGCCAAGGAATCGGTACTGCCGCAGGCCGGCATCGGCTTCAAGCTGAGCCCGAACCAGGAAGTCTTCGCCTCCTACTCGGAGAACATCGCCGCCTTCGTCGGTGGTGGCAGCGGCGGCCCGCTGCAGGTCTCGCCGGAATCCTTCGCGGCCAGCGCCGGGCTGGAACCGGAGAAGTCCAAGACGCTGGAAGCCGGCTTCCGTACCTTCGGCGAAAAGTACCAGGCCTCGATCGCGGCCTATCACGTGACGTTCGACAACCGCCTGCTCTCGCTCAACCCCTGCACCAGCATCGAAGTGGGCACGCGCCCGGAGTGCATCACGCGCTTCATCAACGTGGGCTCGGTGAAAAGCCGCGGCGCGGAACTGACCTTCATCCTCAAGCCGATGGATGGCCTGCAGTGGTACAACGCGCTCTCGTGGAACAAGACCACCTACGAGGACGACTACACCTCGGGCGGTGCGATCGTGCCGGTGGCCGGCAAGATCACGGTGGACACCCCCGAGCGCATGGCCTCCAGTGAGATCAGCTGGAACCGCGATGGCTTCTTCGCGAGTCTGCGCGCGAAGTACACGGGCAAGCGTTATTACACCTACACCAACGACCAGTCGGCGCCGGGCGTGACGACGTTCGATGCGGGGATGGGGTATTCGTTCGGGCCGGGCATGGGGCTGCGCGATATCAAGGTGTCGCTCAATGCGACCAATCTGACGAACAAGCGGTATGCCGGCCAGCTCAGTTCGTTCGCGCCGACGGATCCGTCCGGCACGCGCTATGCGATCCACGCGAGCGCGCCGCGCCAGCTGTTCATGACGGTGGCTGCGGAGTTCTGATCTCCGCTTGCTTGGGCATGGGTCGCCACCGACCGTTGGTCGGTGGCTTTGCCACCCAGATGACTGGGCCAGGCGTGGGGTGTGTGGGTTCGCGGGACGCGCCGTAAACCCATCCATGGGGGCTCGTGAGCCGCATCCATGCGGCACAACGGTCCCGCCAACCCACCCCACCCGTGCCTACCCTTTGACAGTGAGCTGGTGCGCAACGAAAAAGCCGGCGCTTGGTGCCGCCGTTGCATTGGCTTGGCTTGCTTGGATTCGTTCGCTTCGTTGACTTGCTTGGCCTGCTTGGACCGCTTGCC
>NZ_JBFTOL010000010.1:0-40418 GCF_056397945.1 Stenotrophomonas sp. 05L413 | reverse complement strand
TCTTCCACCAGCGCGGCGTTCTGCTGGGTGGTCTCATCCATCTGCACCACGGTCTGGTTGACCTGCTCGATGCCGGCGGACTGCTCCTGCGAGGCCGCGGAGATCTCGGCCATGATGTCGGTCACGCGCTGCACCGAGGCGACGATCTCACCCATGGTAGCGCCGGCCTGGTTGACCAGTTGCGAGCCTTCGGCGACCTTGCCGACCGATTCGTCGATCAGGCCCTTGATCTCCTTGGCCGCGCCGGCCGAGCGCTGGGCCAGGGTGCGCACTTCGGAGGCGACGACCGCGAACCCACGACCCTGCTCACCGGCACGGGCGGCTTCCACCGCGGCGTTCAGCGCCAGGATGTTGGTCTGGAAGGCGATGCCGTCGATCACGGTGATGATGTCGGCGATGCGGCGCGAGGAGGCGTCGATCTCGTGCATGGTGCTGACCACGCGGCCCACCACATCACCGCCCTGCGACGCGACCGAGTGCGCGCCGATGGCAAGCTGGTTGGCCTGACGGGCGTGTTCGGCGTTCTGGCGCACGGTGGAGGTCAGTTCCTCCATCGAAGCCGCGGTTTCTTCCAGATTGGCGGCCTGCTGCTCGGTACGGCGCGACAGATCGTTGTTGCCCGAGGCGATCTCGCCGGCCGCGGTGCTGATGCTGGAGGACGCCTGCTGGATGCGGCCGACGATCTGGGTCAGCTGGGCGACGGTGGTGTTGGCGTCGTCGCGCATCGAGGCGAACACGCCGTGGAACTCGCCCTGCATGCGCGCGGTGAGGTCGCCGTTGGCGATGGACTGCAGCAGGTGCGAGAGCTGGGACAGATTGCCGTCGGCGACCTGCATCATCGTGTTGAGGTGCTCGATCATGACCCGGAAGTCGTGGTCGAAGCGCGTCGCATCGCCACGCTGGGTGAAGTCACCTGCAGCAGCGGCCTGGGCCAGCGACTGGATTTGGGTGTTGATCGCCAGCAGGCTCGCCTTGGCCGCATCCATTGATTCGTGCAGGATCGCGCGGGTGCCGGGCAGGCGGCGGGCGTTCGGCGAGAGGTCGCCGGCGGCGTACTGGTTCAGGACGTTGATCGCGTCCTTGATTGAATCCAGGTGCTCGAAGATCACCGTGTTGATGCCAACGGCCAGCTGGCCATACACGCCCGGAAAATCTTCCGGAATACGGTGGCTGATGTCCGGGCCGGCGTGCATTTCCACCATCTGCTGGGTCTGCTCGGAGAAGCGGCGCAGCATCACGGTCATGTCGCGGGTGGCGGTCAGCATCTTGCCGGCTTCATCCTTGCTGGTGGCCTGGATGTTGACCGACAGATCGCCACGGGCGACCGACTGGATGGCGTGCACGGCCTGGCCGAGCGGGCGGGTGATGGCGCGCGAGATCACGACGCCCATCACGGCAGCCAGCAGCGACAGCAGCACGATGCAGCCGATGATCGCGTAAACGCTGTTCTGGTGCGTGGCGTTGGCGCTCTCGATGCGGCTGGCCATCACGCCGTTGCTGAACTCACCCAGGTCCTTGAGCGCGGCGAACAGCGCACGGCGCGCCGGGCGCGATTGTTCATCGGAAATCTGCTGGGCAGTGACGCCGTCGCCGGCGGCGATGGCATCCTTGATCAGGCCGTTGGCCTTGAAGTAATCGGCGGTGCGGGCGGCAACCACTTCGTACAACTGACGTTCCTTGTCGCCGGCCGGCAGCAGCGCGTAGGCGGCCAGCTCGGCGTTGACGATCTTGCCGGTGTCGGCCATGCGCTTGTCGTAGTCGGCGACCGACTCCGGCTTGTCCAGCACGGTCAGCTGGGCCATTTCGTAGGTGCGGAACTCGCCGAGCTGCGCACGCACTTCGCCCAGGTGCTGCACGGAGGGAATGTCGTTGGTGCTCATCGCGCGCAGCTGGGCGTTGGCTTCGCCCAGGCGGAGCAGGGCGAAGCTGCCCAGGGCCAGTGTCATCAACGTGGTGAGGGTGAAGCCTACCGCCAGCTTGCGGGCGATGGGCAGGTCGTGGAACCACTTCATGATTGGAACTCCGGGCAGGGCAGTGACGCACAGCCGTGGGGTGCTGGGCGGAATCAGCGGGGATGGGAGAGAGTGGAGCGGAGGAGCGCGACGGTTGCCGTGGTCGCTACTTCGGATAGCGGCGCTGATCGACCGCAACTTGATAGTGCTGCGTCACATTTTTTTCACGTTTGCCATCACGGTTCAGCGGGCGGCGATGGTTGCTGTTGCAAGGGTTTGAGCGGGCTCGTCCGTACGCAAGCGGACGGTGGGAGGGGATGCTCGCTGCCATCGTCCGCTGATGGAGTTCACAGTTCCGCGCACCGTGATCACCGACGCCCACGCACGCCCACAAACGAACGCCGCCGCTCCCGGGGGAGCGGCGGCGTCGGGGACAGCATGCTGTAGGCGCGTTATGCGGCCTGTGGCACCTTGAGCGACCGCACCAGGCCGCCGATGTCGACGATCAGCGCGACCCGGCCGTCGCCGAGGATGGTCGCACCGGAAACCCCGCTGATACGGCGGTAGTTGTTCTCGATGTTCTTGACCACGACCTGCTGCTGGCCGACCAGTTCGTCTACTTCCAGCGCGATCTTCTGGCCGTCGCCCTCGACGACCACCACCAGCGGATCGTCCATGGCACGGCCACCGTAGCCGTAGTACTCGCTGAGCGAGAGGATCGGCAGGTATTCGCCACGCACCCGCAGCACCCGGCCTTCGCCAGCCATGGTGCGCACATCGTCGGCCTGCGGCTGCAGGGCTTCGAGCACATAGGCCAGGGGCAGGATCAACGTTTCGCCGGCCACCGAGACGGTCATGCCATCCAGGATCGCCAACGTCAGCGGCAGGCGGATCAGCACGCGGGTGCCGTTGCCGGCCTGGCTTTCCAGCTGTACTTCGCCACCCAGCGCCTGGATGTTGCGGCGGACCACATCCATGCCGACGCCACGACCGGACAGATCCGTGACGGCATCGGCGGTGGAGAAGCCCGGCTGGAAGATGAGATCCCAGACCTGCGCGTCGGTGGGGTTGTCCGGCACGCTCAGGCCGCGTTCGAGCGCCTTGGACAGGATCTTGTCGCGGTTCAGGCCGCGGCCGTCATCGCTGACTTCGATCACGATGTGGCCGCCCTGATGCGAGGCCGCCAAGGTGATCGTACCGGTTTCGTCCTTGCCCGCTTCGCGACGCACGTCCGGCATCTCCAGGCCGTGGTCGATCGAGTTGCGGACCAGGTGCACGAGCGGATCGGCGATCTTCTCGATCAGGCCCTTGTCCAGCTCGGTGCCTTCGCCGATGGTGCGCAGGCGCACGTGCTTGCCCAGGCGCGAGGACAGATCGCGGACCAGGCGCGGGAAGCGGCGGAACACCGCGTCCACCGGCAGCATGCGCACGCCGATGACCGCTTCCTGCAGATCGCGTGTATTGCGTTCCAGCAGATCCAGGCCGGTCAGCAGCTGCTCGGCCTGCGCCGGATCCAGCGCGTGCGAGACCTGCTTGAGCATGGCCTGGGTGATGACCAGTTCGCCGACCAGATTGATCAGCGCATCGACCTTGTCCACGCTGACGCGGATCGAGGTCTCGGCTTCATGAGCGGCGGCGGGCGGTGCGGCCGCAGCCGCGGGGGCGACGACGGCGGGTTTGGCCTCGACCGGCGCGCTGGTGGCCAGGCTCGGCGGTGCGGCCGGACGGATGTCCAGTTCGCAGTCGTCCACGACCCAGGCGAAGGTATCTTCGATCTTGCTGCGCGGTACCTTGCCGACCAGGCCGAGGTCCCACGCCAGGTGCGCTTCGAGCGGATCGAGCTGGTCGAAGCCGGGCAGGCGATCCAGGCGTGCGGCGACCTGCAGCGAGCCCAGGTGCTCGAGCTCGCGGATGATGCGCAGCGGGTCGTTGCCGCTCATGAACAGCGACGGCGCCGGCACGAAACCGATCTGCCACGCCTCCGGGGTGTCATCGACCTTGGCGGCGGCGACCGGTGCCGCAGCAGCGGCCTGGCCGGACAGCACCGCTTCCAGGCGCGCCTTGACCTCGGCGACCGCGTGCGGATCTGCGGCCTGGCCGTGTTCGGCTTCGCGCAGCAGGGCGCGCAGCACGTCCACCGACGCCAGCATCGCATCAACCGCGGCCGGCTCCAGCGCCCGCTTGCCGGCACGCAGTTCGTCCAGCAGCGTTTCCAGTACGTGGGTCAACGCGGCGATCGCGTCGAAGCCGAAGGTGCCGGCGCCGCCCTTGATCGAATGCGCGGCACGGAACACCGAGTTGATGATCTCCGGGTCCTGCTGGCCCGATTCGAGCGCCAGCAGGCCAGCTTCCATCGCATCCAGCCCCTCGCGGCTTTCTTCGAAGAAGGTGGCGTGGAAACGTTGCAGATCCATGCTCATGGTGCGGGGTGTCCAGGTGCGAGGGGAGGGAAGGGTGAAGCGGGATCAGCCCAGGACTTTCTGGACGGTGGCGACCAGCTGTTCCGGGTTGAACGGCTTGACCAGCCAGCCGGTCGCGCCGGCGGCCTTGCCTTCGGACTTCTTGTCCGCGGCCGATTCGGTGGTCAGCATCAGCATCGGCGTGAACTTGTAGTCCGGCAGCTGGCGCAGCTCACGGATCAGCGCGATGCCATCCATGTTGGGCATGTTGACGTCGGTGACCACCGCGTTGAAGCGTTGGCCCTTGGCACGACCGAGGGCGACCGCGCCGTCTTCGGCTTCCTCGACGGAAAAGCCGGCCGAGGTGAGGGCGAAAGAGACCATCTGGCGCATCGACGCCGAATCGTCCACCACCAAGATACGTGCGCTCATGCAGCGTTCTCCACAGATTTCAGGTTGTCATGGGGTGCATCCAGGCCGAGGGCCTGGGTGACGCCGAGCAGACGCGCGGCATCACGGAAGGTTGCGGTGCAACCGTGGAATCCGGTGGGATGCCCGGCCTTGCGGCGGGCCTCGACGAATGCGCACAGCACCTGCACCGAGGCGGTATGGATACGGCCGACCTGGCTGGCATCCAGCGTCAGATCGCCGGCCTGATCCACCAGGGGGGCCAAACGTGTTTTCAGCTCGGTGCTGGTCTCGATGCCGAGATCATCACCCAGGGCCACAGTGCTCATCATTGCTCCGGACAAACGGTTCCGTGGTCTATAACGGCAATAACCCGGGAAGCTTTAGCCGTTCCGGCGGTCAGTTCAGCAGCTGCGTCGCATCCAGCAGGATCATCGGCTGGGCGCCACCGCGGGCCACGCCGCGGAAGAGGTCGTTGGAGATCTGGCAGATGCGGGCGGTATCGGGGGGCTCGATCTGCGAATCGGTGAGGTTGGCGACATCCTCCACGGCCGAGACGCGCAGGCCCATGGTCTCGCCGTTCTCTTCCAGCACCACGATGCGGGTATTGGCGTCGTTACCGGCGGCGCTGCTGCCCAGGTGGATGCCCAGGTCCATCACCGGCACCACCTGGCCGCGCAGGTTCATGATGCCCAGCATTGCCGGCGAGGTGCCGCGCAGCGGCAGCAACGGCACCGGCAGGACCACTTCCTGGACCTTGAGCAGTTCCAGCGCGTAGGCCTGGGCGCCGCAGCGCAGGCGCAGCCAGCGGGAGGTGCGTTCGCTGGCGCGACGGTTCTCGCGCGGGCTGGAGGCCGGGTCACGTGCCTGGCGTTGTAGTTCCTCCCAGCTGCCGGGGCGGCTCTGTGCCAGCGAAGGGCTGCCGGCGCGGACGCTGGTGGCGGCCGGCATCGGCGGCATCGGCGTCATGGAGGGCATCGGCCGGGCGATCGGTGCGCGGGCGCTTGGCACCGCCGCGATCGGTGCCGGGGCGGGGGCTGTTGCGGGCGCGTCGGCACCTGTGGCCACGGGATCTATTTCGTAGACGACCTCGGGCGGCAGGTCGTCCCAGCTGGGGCGGGCTTCGTCCACGGGTGCAGGCATCGCGCCGCTGAGGAGGGGGTCGTTGCGCAGTTCATCGAGCAGGTCGTCGAAGCCCGGCGCGACAGCAATTGATTCGGCCGCCGAAGCTGCTTCGGTGACGCCCACGTCGACGGTGGCAGACCCGGCGTCCACTGCTTCGATGGCTTCGGTTGCGGCGAGAGCATCCACCACCTCGGCCACTGCGACCGGCACCGGCGCCTCTGTCGGCGCCGGCATCGCGTCGCCGAGCAGCTGCTCCAGGTAGTCGTCCAGGACGCCGGCGGTGTTCATGCCGCGCGCTCCATCTGCTGCGCATCGTCGGCCAGGATCCATTCCAGGGCGCGGCGGTAGGCGGCCAGGCCACGCCCGGGGTAGTCCTCCGATTGCGGTGGCACGGTGAGGCTGGCGGCGTTGCAGATCCGGGTGTCGACCGGGATCGCGTCTTCCCAGACGCGGTGGCCGTGCTTGTCCTGCATCAGCTTGACGGTTTCGTTGCCAGCGCGGGTGCGCCGGTCGAACAGGGTCGGCAGGATCGACATCGGCAGCGGGCGGCGGCGCGAGCGCTCGACCATTTCGCCGGTGCGGACCATGCCATCCAGGCCGTGCAGGGCCAGCGGCTCGGCCTGGGTGGGGATGATCAGGCGGTCGGCTGCGGCCAGTGCGTTGATCATCAACAGGCCCAGGGTGGGCGCGCAGTCGAGCAGGATGTAATCGTGCTGTCCCTGATGGCGGCCCAACGCATTCTGCAGGGCCAGGCCGAGGCCGGGCTGGTTCGCGCTGCGGCGCTCCAGCGTGGCCAGCGCGGCCTGCGCGCAGACGTAGTCCAAGCCCGGGATGTCGCTGTGGTGGGCGAGGGTGGAGAGCTCGGCCGGTGGCGCGGCGAACAGTTCCAGCACGCCCTGCGGCGGCGGATCCAGCGGCACGCCGAAGGCGCGGGTCAGCGACGAATGCGGATCCAGATCGATCAACAGCACGCGGTGGCCCTGCGTAGCCAAGCCGCGGCCGAGCGCGAGCGTTGTGGTGGTCTTGCCCACCCCGCCTTTCTGATTGGCAACAGCCCAGATACGCATGCGGTTCACTCCTTCATTGCGGGCGGAACGGCGGCGCCAACGCGGCTGCCGGCCGGCACCGGTGGCAACTGCACCGGTGCGATGGGGGTAACAGGGGTGCTGGCGGCCGGTGCCTTGGCCGCATCGGCGGCGTCGGCATCGGCGCTGAGCCGGTCGGTGATCGGATCGATGCTCTGCGCGGTATCGGCCAGGATGATCACCATCACCCGCCGGTTGCGGTTGCGGCCTTCGGCGCTGGCATTGTCTTCGCGCGGGCGGAACTGGCCATAGCCAACCATCGCCAGCCGTGCCGGCTGCAGGCCCTGATCGGCGAACAGGTGCACCACGCTGGCCGCGCGCCCAGCCGACAGCTCCCAGTTGGAGGGGAACAGCGAGGTGGCGATCGGGATGTTGTCGGTGTGGCCTTCCACGCGCACGCCGTTGGGTGCATCACGCAGCACTACGGCCAGCTTGGAGAGGGTGTCGCGCGCGTGCACATCCAGCGTGGCCGAGCCGGTCGGGAACAGGATGTCGCTGTTGATCTCCACTTCGATCCACAGCTCGGTGCGACGCACGGTGATCATGCCGCGTTCGATCAGCGGCGCCAGCGTGGCGGTGAGCTTGTCGGCGATGCCGTTGAGCTGGCGCTCGGCGCGCTGCAGCTGTTCCTGGTTGCGGATCGAGACCGGCATGCGCATCTGCGAGGCCATCGCCGGCAGCAGGGTCGGGTCGTTGCTGGGGGCGGGGGCGGAGGGGCCGATCTTGGTCCCGGCCCTGATCACCGAGGGGCTGTCCCAGCCGCCCCCCTGGACCTGCTGGTTGCCGACCTGCACCGGGTTGATGGTGCGCGGCGCGCCACCGAAGGCGGTGGTCAGCGCGTCGGCCATGATCCGGTATTTGCCCTCGTTGAGCGAGGAGATGGCGTACATCACCACGAAGAAGGCGAGCAGCAGCGTCATGAGGTCGGCGTAAGGGATCGCCCAGGCCTCATGGTTGGCATGTTCTTCGTGGTGCTTGCGGCGGGCCATGTCAGTGCAGGAACCCGGACAGGTTGGTTTCGATGTTGCGCGGGTTCTCACCCTGGGCGATGGAGATCAGCCCTTCGATGATCATTTCGCGGTCGCGGCTGTTGTGGTGGATCACGCTCTTGAGCTTGGCCGAGACCGGCAGGAACAGCAGGTTGGCCGAGGCGATGCCGTAGATGGTGGCGGTGAACGCCGCCGCGATGCCGTGGCCGAGCTTGCTCGGGTCGGCAAGATTCTTCATCACCGCGATCAGGCCGAGCACCGCGCCGATGATGCCCAGCGTCGGCGCATAGATGCCCATGCCCTCGAACACTTTGGACGCGGCCAGGTCCTGGCTCTCCTGGCTGCTCAGCTCGATCTCCATCATGTGCCGGATGGTCTCCGGCTCCACGCCGTCCACCAGCAACTGCAGCCCCTTGCGCAGGAACGGATCGTCCTGGGCGTCGACCTGCGCTTCCAGACCGAGCAGGCCCTGGCGGCGGGCGATGTTGCTCCACTCCACGATCTGCTGGATCAGGTGGCGGCGGTCGCTGCTCGGCGGCAGGATCACCCACTTCACGATCTTGAAGGCGTGCTTGAACACGGCCGGCGAGGTATGCAGCAGGATCGAGGCGATGGTACCGACGATGACGATCACGAAGGCGGCCGGCGACCACAGCGACGCCAGACCGGCCCCCTTGAGGATGCTGCCGCCGACCAGTGAGGCCAACGCGAGGAAAAGTCCAATGAGGCTGAGTCTGTCCATGGGTCCGTTATCGGCTTGTGTGAATGGGACTTGAGACGCCGAAGGAATCCAGTGATGCGGCGGTCACACTTTCACGCGGTCAATCGTGGTGGGTACGCAGCCCGTCCACGTCCAGGATCAGCGCCATGCGGCCGTCACCGATGAGGGTGGCGCCGGCATAGCCACGCAACCCGCGCAGGGCTTTCGGAAGCGGCTTGATCACGACCTCCTCGCGGCCGCGCACCTGGTCCACCACCAGGCCGAAGCGGGCTTCACCGGCCTGCAGTACGACGATGGTCAGCAGCGAGGACGGCATCGGCTCGACATCGAGCCAGTGGCGCAGATCGACCAGCGCCAGCGTGTGCGATTTGCGGTCCAGCACGGCGCGGCCGTCGAACCAGCCCAGGGAGGTGTTGGGGGCATGCAGCACCTCCATCACGCGGGCCAGGGGCAGGGCGTAGACGTCTTCGCCGGCCTGCACCAGCAGGGTCGGCAGGATCGCCAGGGTCAGCGGCACGCGGATCATGAAGCGGCTGCCGCGGCCCAGCTCGGATTGGATCTGGATCTGGCCGCTGAGCTCGCGGATGCGGGACTGGACCACGTCCATGCCCACGCCGCGGCCGGAGATGTCGGTGACCTGCTGCTTGGTCGAGAAACCGGGCAGGAACACCAGGTGCAGGCATTCCTCGCTGCTCAGGCGGGCAGCGGCTTCCGGATCGATCAAGCCCTTCTCGCGTGCCTTCTGGCGCAGGCGTTCGGGGTCGATACCCGCGCCGTCGTCCTGCACTTCGATGCTGACGTAGTCGCCTTCCTGCTGCGCGGACAGGCGCACGTGGCCACTGCGCGGCTTGCCCTGGGCCTCGCGCAGGTCCGGCATTTCCACGCCGTGGTCGATCGCGTTGCGGACCAGATGGACCAGAGGATCGGCCAGCGCTTCGACCAGGTTGCGGTCCAGCTCGGTTTCCGCACCGATCAGCTCAAGTTCGACCTCCTTCTTCAGCGAGCGCGCGACATCGCGCGCCACCTTGGGGAAGCGCGAGAACACCTTGCCGACCGGCTGCATGCGGGTGCGCATGACCGCCGACTGCAGGCGGGCGGTGGCGATGTCCAACGTGGAGACCGCACGGTCGAGCTCTTCATCGTGCAGGCGCGCACGCAGGGTCTTGAGCCGGTTGCGTGAGAGCACCAGCTCGCCGATCAGGTTGACGATCGCATCCAGGCGCTTGGTGTCCACGCGCACGGTGTGTTCGGCTTCGGCGACCGGTTTGGCCGGGGCCAGCTTGGCGCCCGGTGCGGCCGGCGCAGCCACGGCGCGCGGTGCAGCCACCGGCGCGGCGGCACCGGCCTTGGCGCCGGGAACAGCGCCACCGTGCAGCTGGTCCAGCAGGGCTTCGAACTCGTCCTCGCCGATCAGGCCGTCATCTTTCTTCGGGGCCGCGATGGCGGTCGGTGCGGCACCGCCATGCAACTGGTCGAGCAGCGCCTCGAACTCATCATCGGTGATCATCTCGCCGCCGCTGGCCGTGGTGGCAGCCGCCGGCGCCGGCGTGGCCGGCCCGCTGACGTCGAACTGGGCGATCAGCTCCGGCGGGGCGTAGCCCGGCTCGGTCCCGGCCGAGACCGAATCCAGCATCGACTGCAGGTAATCCAGCGATTGCTGGGCCGCATCGAAGTGGTGGGCCTGCAGCGTGGCCTGGCCGGAGCGGGCCATGCCGAGGGTTTCCTCGGCGGCGTGGCACAGCTCGACCATCGCCTGGATGCCGAGGAAGCCGGCACCGCCCTTGAGCGTGTGGAAGCCACGGAACACGGCGTTGAGCTGGTCGGCATCCTGGGGCGCCTGCTCCAGCGACACCAGCTGTTCGCCGAGGCGATCCAGGATTTCCTGGGCCTCGAGGATGAAGTCGGCAGCGATATCGTCTGGCACAGCACTCATGATCGTTACAGTCCCAGGTCCGAGAGCAGGTCGTCGGCGTCGTTCTGTGACACCGCATGGCGATCCAGGCCCTTCAGGGCCGGGCCGGCCAGGCCGTTGTTGTCGCGCTTGTTCTCGTCTTCCTGCGGGGGCAGGCCGAGCGCACCGAAGCCCTCATGCACGCGACGCACGATCCCGACCACGCGGCGGATGATCTGCCCGGTCAGGTCCTGGTAGCTCTGGGTCAGCGCGATTTCGGTGAGGTTGTGGCGGATCCGGTCCAGTTGCTGGCCCTGGTCGGGCGTCAACCCGTTGGCGCGCAGCTGTTCGGTGAGCGAGCGACATTCTTCGGCCAGGTCCAGCGTGCGGTGGGTGGCCTGTTCGGTCATCGCCACCACGTGGTCCAGGCGCGCGCAGGCGTCATCCAGCTCGCCGGCTTCGCTGGGCAGGCTGGGCAGTTCGCCCAAGGCCTGGCCGAGCTCGCGGGCCAGGCGGTTCAGGCCGGCCATCATCGGCTGCGTGCGCAGCGCGGCGAGGGCGTCGATTTCCCGGCGCCAACCGGCTTCGTCACCGCTTTCCAGCGCGGCCAGGGCATCCTGCAGGCGCTGCACCAGCGCGGATTTGTCGCTCAGGGTTTCCATCAGGCGCTCGCCGCCAGGCGTTCGAAGATCTTGCCGAGCTTTTCTTCCAGGGTCTGGGCGGTGAACGGCTTGATGATGTACCCGTTCACGCCGGCCTGCGCCGCTTCAATGATCTGCTCGCGCTTGGCTTCCGCGGTCACCATCAGCACCGGCAGCGTCTTGAGCTTGGCGTCGGCACGCACGGCCTTGAGCAGGTCGATGCCGGTCATGACCGGCATGTTCCAGTCGGTGACCACGAAATCGAACGGCTGGCTCTGCAACAGCGCCAGCGCGGCATGCCCGTCCTCGGCTTCGGCCGTATTGGTGAAGCCCAGATCGCCCAGCAGGTTCTTGACGATACGACGCATGGTCGAGAAGTCGTCGACGATCAGGATACGCATGTTCTTGTTCAAAGCACTTTCCTCGATTTCAATGGTTCTCGAGGCCGGCGTCTGCCGCCTCGAAGATCTTCAGCCGGCCCCGCAGGCGCAGCACGGCCTGGCCATGGATCTGGCACACGCGCGATTCGCTGACACCCAACACGGCGCCGATCTCTTTCAGGTTCAGTTCCTGCTCGTAGTACAGCGACAGCACCAGCTGTTCGCGCTCGGGCAGCAGGCCGATCGCGTTGCCCAGCTCACGCCCGAACTCGCCGCGTTCCAGCACCTGCTGCGGGGTCGGGCCGCCCTGGGCGACGGTGTCCAGCTCGCCCTGGTCCTCGATCCGCGATTCCAGGCTCAGCACCTGGCCCCGCGAGGCGTCTTCCATCAGGCGCAGGTAATCCGGCAGCGGCATGTCCATCGCGGCGGCCACTTCGGTGGCGCTGGCGGCACGGCCGGTGCTCTGCTCCAGGCGACGGATGGTCGCGGCGGCATCCCGGGCGCGGCGGTGCACCGAGCGCGGCACCCAGTCGCCACGGCGGATTTCATCGATCATCGAACCGCGGATGCGGATCGAGGCGTAGGTTTCGAACGAGGCGCCCTGGTCGGCGTCGTAGCTGCGCGAGGCCTCGATCAGGCCCATCATGCCGGCCTGGATCAGGTCGTCGACCTCCACGCTGGCTGGCAGACGTGCTGCCAGATGATGGGCGATGCGGCGGACCAGATCCGAGTGCTGGGCAATGCACTCGTTGGCCGCGGTCCGCTGGACTTCTTTGTATTGTGCTGCGCCCTTCATACCGTCACCCCGCGTTGCTTGAGGATGCGTTCCAGGAAGAATTCGACCCCGCCACGCGGCTCGGTCGGGGCCTGCCAGCGGGCGGTGCGGCGCGCGATCTCGGTCAGCGCCAGGGCGGCCGGGCTGGACGGGTAGGCCTTCACCACCGGCTGCTGGCGCTGCACCGACAGGCGCAGCCAGTCATCCTGCGGCACGCAGCCCAGGTAGTTCAGCGAGACATCGGCGAGGAACTTCTCGCAGACGCGGCTCAGCTTTTCGTACAGCACGCGGCCTTCGTTCGGGTCGCGCACCATGTTGGCCACCACCTGGATCCGGTCCACGCCGCGCTCGCGCGAGAGGACCTTGATCAGCGCGTAGGCGTCGGTGATCGAGGCCGGCTCATCGCAGACCACCACCACGGTGTCCTGTGCGGCCTGGCAGAAGGTCAGCACGCCATCGGTGATGCCGGCGGCGGTATCCACGATCATGATGTCCAGCTCGCGCTCGAGCTCGGAGAACACGTTGACCAGGCCGACGTGCTCGGCCGGCTGCAGCTCGGCCATGTGGCGGCGACCGGAGGCGGCCGGGACCACCAGCACGCCGCCGGGGCCTTCCATGATCACTTCTTCCAGCGTGCAGCGCCCGGCGACGAGGTCGGCCAGGGTCACCTTCGGCTGCAGGCCGAGGATCACGTCGATGTTGGCCAGGCCGAGGTCGGCATCCAGCAGCAGCGTGCGCTTGCCCATGTCCGCCAGCGCCACGGCCAGATTGGCCGAAACGTTCGTTTTGCCCACGCCGCCCTTGCCGCCGGTGACGGCGATGGTGCGGACCGGGCCCAGCGGCTGGCTTCGGGTAGCCGACAACGGGAAGGTCTTGGTCAGCTTGGCGTACTCACGCGACGGCATGGTTCAACTCCGGGTTGCAGGGCATATCGGCCGCGCGGCGCAAATCTTCAAGGCGAAGTGCAAGATTGGCCGCACTGGCACGGTGCAGGTCTTCAGGAACGTCCTGGCCATCGGTGACCCAGGTGATCGGCAGGCGGTGATCCACGGCCACCGACAGGGCGGTACCGAAGCGGCCGGTTTCGTCCAGCTTGCTCAGCACCACGCCCTGCGGGTTGGCGGCGCTGAAGCGGCGGACCACCTCGTCCATGTCGCCGAAGCTGGTGTTGGCCGGCAGCACCAGCAGGGTGCGGATCTGCTCGGCGGCACGCAGCCACTGCAGCTGGGCCGCCAGGGCGCGGTCGCGCGGGCCCAGGCCGGCGGTGTCGATCAGGACCAGCTTGTAGTCCTTCAGGCGTTCCAGCAGCTGGTTCAGATCGCTGCCGCTGCTGGCCTCGTGGACGGCGATGCCGAGCTGGCGGCCGAAGCCGTACAGCTGCTCGCGGGCGCCGATGCGGCCGGTATCGGTGGTGACCAGGGCGACATCGCGGGCGGCATGCGCCTCGGCGAAACGCGAGGCCAGCTTGGCGATGGTGGTGGTCTTGCCGGCGCCGGTGGGGCCGACCAGGGCGATCACGCCGCCGGCTTCCAGCGGATCGACCGGGGCGATCGGCAGCTTCTTGGAGAGCAGGCCGAGCATCAGGCCGCGGCCACGGTGGGCCTCGGTATCCAGCGGAATCTGCATGGCCACGTCGCGGCTGATGCCGGCGTCGAAGCCGTATTCGTCCATCAGGTCCAGTGCGGCGGCGCGCACCGGCGAGCCGCGCAGGCGCTCATCGGTGAAGCGGTGCATCTCGCGCTCGATGACATGGCGCATGCCGGCCACTTCATGGCGCAGCTGGCGGATTTCTTCGTCATCGCGCTGGATGACCGTCAGTTCCGGCACGCTGGCCACGACCGGTGCCGGTTCATTGGCGGCGGCGATGACGGTCTCGGCGATCGGCAACGGGAGGGCCGGCGGCAGGGCAGCAGCGACGATCGGCAAGGGCGCGAGCGCAGCGGCGACCGGCAGCACGGTCTCGTCCGTCTCCTCCAGTGGCGGATCGATCACGAAGCGGGCGCGGTTGATCGGGGCGGGTGCGGCGATGGCCTCTACCGGTGCGGCAGGCGAGGCGGCGGCGGCCTGCTCGACGTTGAACGGCGCGAAGATCTGCTCCGGCAGCGACGGTTCATTGACGGCAGGGCTGACGCTGGCGCGGGCCAGGGTGGCAGCGAAACCGTCGCTGCCCGGCGGCGGCACGATTTCGTTGGCGGTATCCAGGGTGCGACCGGTCGCGCCGACGGCGGCGCGGGCCAGTGCGGCCACGGCCGAGGTGGTTGCGGCCACCGGCTCGGGCGTGGCGACCGGGGCCTTGCGGCGGGTCACCGCGGCAATCACGGCATCGGCGGCGCTGCGCGGGCGCGGTGCCGGCGGCGCGACATCCTTGCGGGCCGCTTCCAGCGCACGCTGCACGGCGCTTTCGTCGTAGTTGGCCGCCGCCACGATTTCGACACCTTCGGCGATCCGGCGGTTGGACAGGATCACTGCGTCCGGCCCGTGTTCCTTGCGCACCAGGTTCATGGCCGAGCGCATATCGGAGGCGACGAAGCGTTTGATTTTCATGCTGTGGTACCGGGACTGGGGCGGCGGAGTGGTGGAAGGGAAACGCTGGTTGTCGGTGGTCTGCACGGTCAGGGAGTCCCTTTATTTCCTGCTGCGGTGAAATCGAATGAGGTGTCTGTTTTCTGTCGCGGTGCCGTCGGGTGTCCGGCTCAACTGATCGTGCCGACCAGCTTCAACCGTTTGTCCTCGGGCACCTCGCTGTAGGCGAGTACGGACAGCGAGGGGACGCTGTGGCGTACCAGCCGTGCCAGCGCGGCACGTACCGGGCCGGGCACCAGCACGACCGCCGGCTCGTTCTTCGCTTCCTGCTTGCCGACACATTCGGCCAGGCTTTGATGCAGTCGCTCGGCGAGTCCGGGTTCCAGCGCGGCGCCGTTGCCCTGTGTGGACTCCTGCAAGACGCGTTCCAGTTGCGGGTTGAGGGTGAAGACCGGCAGCTCCGGCGACATCCCGGCGATCTCCTGCACGATGAAACGGCCCAGCGCATTGCGCACGGCAGCGGTGAGCACGGCCGGGTCCTGGCTGGTCGGCGCGCTTTCCACCAGCGATTCAACGATCTTGCGCAGCTGGCGGATCGGAATGCGCTCGATCAGCAGGTTCTGCAGCACGCGCACCACGGCCGACAGCGGCAGCGACTTGGGTGTCAGATCTTCGACCAGCTTCGGCGCGCTCTTGGCCAGGTTGGCCAGCAACTGCTGCACTTCTTCATGGCCAAGCAGCTCCGGGGCGTGCTCGCGGATCAGGTGCGACAGATGGGTGGCGACCACGGTGGCCGGGTCGACCACGGTGTAGCCCATCGATTCGGCATTGGCACGCTGGTGTGGCTGGATCCAGGTCGCATCCAGCCCGAAGGCAGGATCCTTGCCGGCGATGCCCTCCAGCGTGCCCAGGGCGCTGCCCGGGTCCAACGCGAGTTCGCGGTCGGGGTGGATCTCGGCGGTGGCCACCGGCACGCCGTGGATCAGCAGGCGATACGCGGTGGCCGGCAGTTCCAGGTTGTCGCGGATATGCACGGAGGGAATCAGGAAGCCGATGTCGTGGGTGAGCTTGCGGCGCACGCCCTTGATCCGCGCCATCAGCTCGCCGCCCTGGTTCTTGTCCACCAGCGGAATCAACCGGTAGCCGACTTCCAGGCCGAGCGGATCGACCGGGCGCAGCTCATCCCAGGTCAGCTCGGCGGTGGGCGAGGGCGCCGCGCCGGGCAGGCCGAGGGTATCGGAACGGTTGGCGGCGGGAGATTCGGCGGCGCGGGCTTCGGCCGTGCTCTTCTTCCAGGCCTTCCAGGCGATGAAGAAGAGGATCGCGGCCAGCGTCAAGAAGGCGACGTTGGGCATGCCCGGCACCAGGCCGACCACCGCCAGAATCGCGGCGGCGATGGTCAGCGCGCGGTACTGGCCGAACACCTGGCCCATCATGGCCTGGGCCATGTCCTGCGAGCGCGAGGCGCGGGTGACCAGCATGGCGACCGCCGAGGACACCAGCAGCGCCGGGAGCTGGGCGACCAGGCCGTCACCGATGGAGAGCAGGGTGTAGGTCGCGGCGGCATCACCGAACGGCATGCCGTGCTGGAGCACGCCGACCGCCAGGCCACCGACCAGGTTGATGAACAGGATCAGGATGCCGGCGATCGCATCGCCGCGGATGAACTTGCTGGCACCGTCCATCGCACCGTAGAAGTCGGCTTCCTCGCGGACCTCCTCACGACGGGCCTTGGCCTCTTCACGCGTCAGCAAACCGGCGTTGAGATCGGCGTCGATCGCCATCTGCTTGCCGGGCATGGCATCGAGGATGAAGCGTGCGGTCACTTCGGAGACGCGCCCGGCCCCCTTGGTGATCACCACGAAGTTGATGATGGTCAGGATCGCGAACACCACGATGCCGACCGCGTAGTTGCCGCCGATCACGAACTCACCGAACGAGGCGATCACCTTGCCGGCCGCTTCGTGGCCGTTCTGACCATTGAGCAGGATCACACGGGTGGAGGCCACGTTCAAGGCCAGCCGCAGCATCGTGGTGACCAGCAGCACGATCGGGAAGATGGTGAAGTCCAGCGGGCGCTTCACGTAGACCACCGCCAGCAGCACCATCAGCGAGATGGCGATGTTGAAGGTGAACAGCGCATCGAGCACCGGCGGTGCCAGCGGCACCACCACCATGGCCAGCAGGGCCAGCACGATCAGCGGGGCACCCAGCCCGTGGCGGATCATGTCCAGCGCGCGGCGCACGTTCATCCCGGCAGGTTGCGCGCTCATGGGCGGCCTCCCTTGCCGAATTCATCGATGTCGATGCTCGGTGCCGCCGGCATCGGGCCGGTCCCCCAACTGCGCAGCTGGTAGACGTAGGAGAGCACCTGGGCCACGGCCGAATACAGTCTCACGGGAATTTCCTTTCCAAGTTGACCTTCCCGATACAAGGCGCGTGCCAAAGGCGGGGCGGAGACGATGGCGACCTTGTTGCCGTCGGCCACTTCACGGATGCGCAGGGCGGTTTCATCCACGCCCAGGGCGACCACGGTAGGCGCGCCCATCTTTCCGCCTTCGTACTTCAGGGCGACCGCGTAGTGGGTGGGGTTGACCACCACGACATCGGCCGTGGGCACCGCTTCCATCATCCGGCGGTTGGACATCTGCTGCTGCAGCTGGCGGATACGGCCCTTGACCTCGGGGCTGCCCTCGCTTTCCTTCATTTCCCGGCGCAGCTCTTCACGGGTCATCTTCAGCTTGCGCATCCAGTTCCAGCGCTGGTACGGCGCATCGATGGCGGCCAGCAGCATCATCGCGCCGCCGGTGGCCAGCATCAGCTTCAGGGTGAAGCCCAGGCCGTGCACCATCGCCGCTTCCAGGGGCTGGTTGAGCAGGTCGCGCAGCGGTCGCACGCCGTGCCACACCACCAGCCCCGCCGCGGTGCCGACGAAGGCGATGCGCAGCAGCGACTTGGTGAACTCGGCGATCGCTTCAGGCCCGTAGAGGCGCTTCATGCCGGCCATCGGGCTGAGCCGCTTGAAATCGGGCATCAGCGACTTGTTCGACCAGCGCAGCCCGCCCATCACCACCGGCGACAGGAAACTGGCCAACAGGCAGATCACCACGAGCGGCCACATGCCCAGCAGCAGGCGCAGCAGCAGCTCGCCGAAGTGGCCGAACAGCGCCTGGGGATGCAGGCGCAGGCCCGGCTCGGGGCTGAGCGCGAACTGCATCCAGGTCTTGGCGTTGCGGGCGATGGTGCCGGAGAACGCCATCAGCGCCAGCACGCCGGCACCGAACACGGCCGCCGTCGCCAGCTCCCGCGAGCGCGGGATGTTGCCCTGTTCCCGGGCATCGCGCAGGCGTTTTTCGGTGGGTAATTCGGTCTTTTCGCCGGCTTGTTCGTTCTCGGACATCAGGGCACGACACGGGAGGAGATACCCGGGTCCGTGCAAGAACCGTTCCGTGACCAGCCGGTTACCGGGCCGGCATCACCCGGCTGCGGCGTCCGGCCGTTGGGGCGCCTTCCAGCCTGCCGCCACTTACACCCGTGGGCGGGGCAGATCATGCAGCTGCATGAAGCGCTGGGCGTCTACCGGTCTACCCAGCAGATAGCCCTGCAGGTAATCGCAGCCCAACCGTTCCAGGTAGGCGCGCTGACCGACGGTCTCGACCCCCTCGGCGACGATATCCATGTCCAGCGCATGCCCCAGGGCCACGATCGCCGAGACGATCACCACATCCTCGGAGCTGTTTTCCAGGTCGCGCACGAACGCATGGTCGATCTTGATCTCGGTGGCGGGCAGGCGTTTGAGATACAACAGGCTCGAGTAGCCGGTACCGAAGTCATCGATGGAGATGCCCACCCCCAACGCCGCCATGGCCTGCAACAGGGTCAGGCTGGCCTCGGTATCGCGCATCACCGTGTTTTCGGTGATCTCCAGGATCAGCCGGCGCGGCTCGATACGATGGGTCTGCAGCGCCTCGCGCACTTCCTTCAGCAGGTTGGGCGAGGCGAACTGGATCGGCGAGAGATTCACCGACACCGTCCAGCCGTCATGCCCGGCGTCGTGCCACACGCGCAGCTGGCGGCAGGCTTCATCCAGTGCCCAGCGCCCGATCTCGTTGATCACGCCACTGCGCTCGGCCAGCCGGATGAAACGGTCCGGCGGAATCAGGCCCTGTTGCGGATGCCGCCAGCGGATCAACGCTTCGGCGCCGCTGATGGATTGCCCGGCGACGCGGGTCTTGGGCTGGTAGTGCAGGAACAGCTGCTCGCTGCCGATGGCGCGGCGCAGGTCGGCCAGCAGCTGGAACTGCTGCTCGGCGCTGTCATTCATCCAGTCCGCAAACAGCACGTAGGCGTTGCGACCGGCTTCCTTGGCCTGGTACATCGCCGCATCGGCGAAGGCCATCAGCTGGCGCTCGCTGGCGGCGTGGTCCGGGCAGATCGCGATGCCGATGCTGGCGGTCACCTGCAGGTCGTGGCGCGGCAGCAGTGGCTCGTTGCCGACGGTCTGGATGAGCCGACTGGCCAGTGTCGCCACGTCCTCGTCGTTCTCGATCGGCACCACCAGCACGAACTCATCGCCGCCCAGCCGCGCCAGCATGTCCGCCGGCCGCAGCAGCTTGCGGGTGCGGTCGGCGACGGCCACCAGCAGCGCATCGCCGGTCTGGTGGCCGTAGGCATCGTTGACCTGCTTGAAGCCGTCCAGATCCATGAACATGACCGCGAAGCGGCTGCCGCGCTGTTCGGCCTCGGCCAAGGCCTGCTCGATGCGCTGCTGCAGCAGCCGGCGGTTCGGCAGGCGGGTCAGGGGGTCGTGCAGGGCGGCCTGGGTCAACTCCGCCTGCGCATCATCCAGCGAGCTGCTCAGGTCGGTATTGCGCAGCCGCAGCAGCTGCGCCTCCATGCGCTGGTCCAGCCAGGACACGATCAAGACCACCGCCAGGATCGCGATGGTCAGGGCCAGCACCACCAGTGCCAGCCATTGCGCCTGCAGGCCATCACCGGCCGCAGCACCGCAGATGCTGCCCGCCGGAAAGCGGGCGGCGGCCATGCCGGTGTAATGCATGCCCACGATCGCGGTGCCCAGCACCAGTGCAGGTGCGGCGCGGTCGCGCAGGCGCCGGTGGGTGCTGCGCAGGCGGAAGGCAATGAACAGGGCCGTCCACGAGGCCGCCACTGCGATCAGCAGCGACAGCGCCACCCAGCCGGCGTGGTAGTCGATCCCGGGCTGCATGTGCAGCGCGGCCATGCCCAGGTAATGCATCGAGGCGATGCCACTGCCCATCAGCACGGCGCCAAGTGCCAGCCGCCCGTGCGGCAGGGTCGGCTGCGAGACCAGCCACAGCGCGAAGATGGAGGAGGCCATGGCGGCCAGCAGCGAGACGGTGGTCAGGCCAAGCGCATAGCCGAGCGGGATCGGCAACTGGAAGGCGAGCATGCCGATGAAGTGCATCGACCAGATGCCCAGCCCCATCGCGCAGCCGCCGCCGACCAACCACAACCAGGTGGTGCGGCGCGTGGTGGCGGTCGTCACCCGGCTGGACATATCCAGTGCGGTGAAGGAGGCCAGTACTGCGACAAGAAACGAAATCACCACCAACCACGGGGTATAGCTGCCGATCAGCATGGAAGACACTCTCCCTGGTCAACATCTGAGCGATACGACAGGACACCCGGCCATCACCGCAAAGACACGGTGAAGATTCTGTCATTGCGTTGCAAAGGCGTTTGCGGCCGAGCGGTCAAGACTACCGTCAGGCCCCCGGTGCCCCGCAAGTGGCGTTGGTGCCCCCAACCCATGGCGGCACGCGGTGTCCCGCCGCGTGTCCCGGGTCAGCGACTGACGCTGTCGGCGGCATCGAACGCCGCATCGAACAGGCGTTGCACGGGCGGGCCCATCTCACCGGCCAGCACGGTCAGCAGGAACAGCCCCAGCAACAGCGCGACCGGCAGGCCGAGCTGGATAGGGTTCAACGCAGGCGCTGCACGGGCCAGCACGCCGAAGGCCAGGTTGATCGCGAGCATCGCCACGGTCAGCGGCAGTGCCAGCGTGAGCGCGCCACGGAACACCTGCAGCAGGAAGGTCGGGGCGATGCTCAGGAATGCCTGCGGATCGGGCAGCGAGGTGCCGATCGGCAAGGCCTTGTAGCTGTCCATCAACAGCGAGATCAGCGCCAGGTGGCCGTTGACGGTGAAGAACAGCAGGCCGAACAGCAGATAGAACCACTGCCCGATCACGCCGGAACTGCCGCCGCGCAGCGGATCGCTCATCTGTGCAAAGGCCAGGCCGGTGCCCTGGGCGACCAGCTCGCCAGCCATGGCACCGGCCTCGAAGACCAGGCGCAGCACGAAGCCGATCGAGACACCGATCGCCAGTTCGCGGGCAATGGTCAGCACCGCAGCCGCATCGAAGCCGGTCCATTCGGGCACCGGCGGCAGCATCGGCGACAGCGCGATCGCCAATGCGCCGGCAAGCAGCACGCGGATCCGTGACGGCACCGCGCGCGTACCGATCAGCGGCATGGCCATCAGCATCGCGCCGATGCGCAGCATGGTCCACAGGATCGTGCCGATCATGCCGAAGGCCTGCAGGCCATCGGCGGCCATCTGGGTCGCGGAATCCACGGCGGCTGCCTCAGCCGATCAGATGCGGAATGCGCTGGAACAGCAGCGTGGTGTATTCGACCAGGTGGCCGATCAGCAGGCTGCCGAGGGCGAACAGCACCACGGTCAATGCCGCGGCCTTGGCGACGAAGGCGATGGTGGGTTCGTTGAGCTGGGTCGCGGCCTGGACCACGCCAACCACCACGCCGACGATCAGCACGGTGAGCAGCAGCGGGCCGGCAACCCACAGCACGGTGATCAGGCCACCACGCAGTTCGGTCAGGGCAAGTTCGGGCGTCATGTCAGTCTCGGGTCCGTATCGATCAACAGGGCGGGGCGGTCAGACCGCATTGAAGCTGGCGGCCAACGTGCCCACCACCAGAACCCAGCCATCCACCAGCACGAACAACAGGATCTTGAACGGGGCGGAGACCAGCATCGGCGAGAGCATCATCATGCCCATCGACATCAGTACGCTGGCCACGACCAGATCGATGATCACGAACGGAATGAAGATCAGGAAGCCGATTTCGAAGGCGGTCTTGAGCTCGCTGGTGACGAACGAGGCGACCAGGATCGGGAACGGGATGGCATCCGGGCTGTCGTAGGTGCCGTGGCCGGCCATGCCGGCAAAGGTCATCAGATCGGTCTCGCGGATCTGCGCCAGCATGAAGGCGCGCAGCGGCTGGGTAGTCAGGGTCCAGGCGGTCTGGAAATCGATCTCGCCGTTGAGGTACGGCGCCATGCCGCTGCCCCACGCCTTCTGCCACACCGGCAGCATCACCATCGCGGTGAGGAACAGCGCCAGGCCGAGCAGCACCTGGTTGGACGGGGTCTGGCCGGTGCCCAGCGCCTGGCGCAGCAGGCCCAGCACGATGATGATGCGGGTGAACGCGGTCAGCACCAGCAGCATCGACGGAATCAGGGTGATCGCCGTCATCAGCAGCAACGTCTGCAGCGGCAGGCTGACCGGCTGCCCGCCGATCTTGCCGACATTCACATCCGGCAGCGCCGGCACACCCGGTACGCCGGGTGCGGCCCAGGCCAGGGCCGGCAGCGCGCACAGCAGGGCGATGAGCAACAGCGGCAGGTATCGGGTCCAGGAAGTACGGGGGCCACGCATGGTCAGGGTTCCTTGCGCAGCCGCTGTTGCAGCAGCTGGGCGAAATTCGGGAGGTGTTTGAAATCGGGAAGGCGTGCCGGCGTCGGGGCCGGCAGGGGTTCGGGTAGCTGATGCAGCGTGTTGATGCCGCCGGCAGTGACACCCAGCAGCAGCTGGGTGCCATTGACCTCGACCACCACCACGCGCTCTTTCGCGCCGACGGTCAGGCTGGCGACCACGCGCAGCCCTTCGGCCGGGCGGAAGCCGCTGCCGGGCATGCGCTTGAGCAGCCAGCCCAGCCCGATGATCAACGCCAGCACGCCGAGCAGTGCCAGCACCGCACCGAACATGCCCGGTGCAGTGGCGGCATGCTGGCCGACCTTGACGGTCGAGGCGCCGGCCGCGATCAGCAGCCCGGCACTCAACGCAGTCTCCGGATCCGTTCGCTCGGGCTGACCACGTCGGTCAGGCGCACGCCGAAGCGGTCGTTGATTACCACCACCTCGCCATGGGCGATCAGGGTGCCGTTGACGAACACGTCCAGCGATTCGCCGGCACCGCGCTCCAGTTCCACCACCGAGCCCTGGTTGAGCTGCAGCAGGTTGCGGATCGGCAGGCGGGCGCGGCCCACTTCCAGCGACAGCGTCACTGGCACATCCAGGATCACATCCAGGTTGAGCTCGTCGCCGACCGTGGTGTCATCGGACTGCAGCTGGGTGAACTGCGCCGGTGCCGGCGCGTTGGATTCGATATCGTTCATTGCGGGTCTTCCTGCAGTACGGGAACGCGTGGGCGGGTGCCCGGGGGATGGGTGGCGGTGATCTTCACCGCGTTGAAGCCGTTGGCGACGCCGAACTCGCCGGTGAACACCGGCACGTTTTCCACGCACACCGGCACCTGCTTGGGCAGCTCGATGGGCAGCACGTCGCCGATCTTCAGCTTGGTCAGGTCGCGCAGGCTCATGCGCTTGGTGGCCAGGACGGTGGAGAGCGTGACCTCGGCGATGTTGAGTTGCTCGCGCAGCATCACGCCCCAGCTGGCGTCGCGGTCGTTGCGGTCGCTCTGGATGCCCGCATCAAGCAGCTCGCGGATCGGTTCGAGCATCGAGTAGGGCAGGGTGACGTGGATGTCGCCGCCACCCCCGTCAAGCTCGACATGCAGGCGGCACACCACTACGTACTCGCGCGGCGTCACGATGTTGGCGAAGTGCGGATTGATCTCGGAGTTGATGTACTCCAGCTCCACATCCATCACCGGTGCCCAGGCTTCCTGCAGATCGGCGAAGGTCTGCTTGAGTAGCAGGTGGATCACGCGCATCTCGGTGGCGGTGAACTCGCGGCCTTCGATGCGGGTCGGGTAGCGCCCATCACCGCCGAAGAAGTTGTCCACGATCGCGAACACCAGCGTCGGCTCGAACACGATCAGCCCGGTCCCGCGCAGCGGCTTGAAGCGGATCAGGTTGAGGTTGGTCGGCACGTACAGCGAGTGCATGTAGTCGTTGAACTTGATCAGCTCGATGCCCCGCACGGAGAGCTCGGCCGAGCGGCGGATCAGGTTGAACAGGCCGATGCGCCACAGGCGCGCGAAGCGCTCGTTGACCATTTCCAGGGTTGGCATGCGGCCGCGGATGATGCGGTCCTGACTGGCGAAATCGTACGAGCGCGCCTCGCCGGGCGTGGGCGCATCGATGTCGGTCTCGACCGCACCGGAGTCCACGCCATGCAGCAGGGCATCGATCTCGTCCTGGGAAAGCAGGTCATTCATGGTCGCCCTTACTGGGTCACGAAACTGGTGAACAGCAATTCGTCGGCACCGGGCTTGCCGGTCTCGGCCTTGAGCAGCTTCTGCACTTCAGCCAGCGAACTGGCCTGCAGGCGCTCTTTGCCGGCGCGGTCGGCGATGTCGCTCGGCTCGACCTGGGAGAACAGCATCAGCAGCTTGGCGCGGATGGCCGGCGCATGCAGCTTGATCGCCTCCATCGCGGCCGGGTCGCGGCTCATCAGCTGCACTTCGACCTGCAGGTAGCGCGGGCCGTCGAAGCTGCTGTTGAGGTTGACCACGAACGGTGGCTCAAGGCCGAAGTACTGGGCCGGGGCAGGCACCGCGGATTTGCTGGCGGCCGGCTTGGCGGCCTTGTCATCGTGCTTGGACTGGGTGAAGTACCAGACCCCGCCGCCGGCGGCGCCAGCGGCGAGCACCGCGACCAGGGCGGTGACCAGGAGCGGACTGCGCGGCTTGGCGGTCTTGTCCTTGTCGGCGGATTTCTTGGTTTTATCGGCGGCTGCGGCCACGAGGGGAAGCTCCAGAGGATTGCTTCCTGCCTACATGCAAAGGTCGTGCCTGAATGCTGAAGATGACGCGTGTCGGGTTTCTGGCGGCGCGGTTGGGCCCGCGCCGCCGCGTGCGATCACGCGTAGGCGTCGACCAGGCCGCGCTGGCGGATCAACTGCGAAGGCGACAGCGTGGTGTCGGCCAGCGCCGGTTCTCCGTCGTCGCCGTTCATTCCGCCGCGGCCATCGCCACGTCCGCCATCGGGCGCGTTCTGCTCGTGGCCTACATCGGCATTGCCAAGCTGGAAGCCCTGCTCGCCAAGCAGGTCGCGCAGGCGCGGCAGGCTGCTTTCCAGTGCATGGCGCACGTCGGCGTGGGCGCTGGTGAAGGTCGCATGGACCTTGTCGCCGTCCAGCTGCAGGCGCACCTCGATCGGACCGAGGTCGTTCGGGGTGATCTTGATGTGGGCGTGGCCGATCTTCTGGTCCGCCAGCCAACCGACGCGCGCGCCGACGGCATCGTCGAAATCCTCACCCCCCAGGTGCGGGGTGGCGGTAGGCGAGCCGGTGAACAGGCTGGCCACCGTGGGCTTGGCCTCGGTCATGCCCTGCAGCGCATGCAGCAGCGGGCTGGCAGGGGCATCGGGGCCGTCGTTGGTGGCCGCGTTCAAGGCGTCCGTGAAGGTCTTGAGCAGCGGGGCATCGTCGGCCGGCGCGGCGTCGGTGGCCAAGGCGGGCAGGGCGATGCTGCCGTCGGTGGATGGCGCGGCGGCCAGCGCCGGGGTGGTGGTGTTGGCGTCCGGGGCTGCGGTGGCCAAGGCCGGCAGGGCCGCATTGGCGCCCGCGGCGGCACCGGTCGCCACGGGTGTGACGGGCGTGACCGGCGGGGGCGCCGGTACCGGCAGACCGTTCAATGCCAGCCCGGCCAGCCCCAGCGGTGGCCATGCGGCTTCGGTGTCGTCGGCCGGTTCGGCGGCCGGCTTCTCCGCCGTGGCCGGTGCTGTGGCAGTGGCATCGGTGGTGGCGACCTTGTCGTCGGCCTTCTTGGCGCCGGGCGTGGCCGGGCGCGTCGCTGCGTCCTTGTCCTGGCCGGGCGGAGTGGTGGTAGTGGTGGTGCTCTTGGCCGCATCGCGGCTGCTGCCCGACCTGCGCGGCGTGTCGTTGCGCGGTGCCTCATTGCCCGGCTTGAGCAGCGCGTCAAAGTCCCGACGGTCGGTGCCGCTGGCGCTGTCCGCGCGGGGGCTGGCCGAGGTGCCGCCCGCATTCTGTGCGGATGCGGCGCCGCCGAGCAGGGCGGGGGGCATCACGGGGTGCCTCCGTTCTCGCTGTCTTCGCGCTGCGCCTGGCGCGAGCGGCGGGCGCCGAGGTCGTCCATCTCGCGCTGGTCGCGGCGGTCGGTGACCACCTTCTCCTGCGCGCGGTAGCTGGCGGCGAGCTGTTCCAGCACCTGCTTGTCACGGCTGGCCAGCAACAGGCGGGCGCGCTCGGCGTCCACCTTCTCGCGGTTGTTGTCCACGGTCTGGCGCTGCTGGGCGACCGCACTGTCCAGGCGATCCAGGAAGGCGCGGCGGTTCATCAGCTGGGCCGGGCTGGTGGCCGACATCTGGGCACCGGCGTACTCCTCGGCATAACGGCGCAGCTCATCCAGGCGCGACACATGCGTGTCGAGCGCACGCTGGCGCTCGGCCAGGTCGCGGGCGACCTCGTCTTCGTGGTCCTGGGCTCGTTTCAGCAAGGGGTCGAAGCGCTTGGATTGGATCATGGCTTAACTCTCTGGTTCCACCAGCCGCTTGAGGGCGGCCTGACTGTGCGGCAGGTCGGCGGCTTTGCCGACGTCCTGGCCGAGGAATTCAACAATGTCCGACCAGCGCTCCAGCGCCTCGTCGGTCGCCGGGTCGTTGCCGCGCTGATACGCACCGATCGCGATCAGGTCGCGGTTGGACGAATACGCCGAGACCAGCCGCTTGAGCTTGCGGATGCGCAGCCGCCACGGCTCGTCGGCGATTTCCGTGACCACGCGGCTGACCGAGGATTCCACGTCGATGGCCGGGTACAGACCGCTGTCGGCGACGCGGCGCGAGAGCAGGATGTGGCCGTCAAGAATCGCGCGTGCGGCATCGGCGATCGGATCCTGCGGATCATCGCCTTCGGTCAGCACGGTGTAGAACGCGGTGATCGAGCCGCGGCCCTTGGCACCGTTGCCGGCGCGCTCGACCAGGGCCGGCAGCTTGGCGAACACGGACGGCGGATAGCCGCGCGTGGTCGGCGGCTCACCGACCGACAGGCCGATTTCGCGCTGGGCCTGCGCGAAGCGGGTCAGCGAATCCATCAGCAGCAGGACGTTCAAGCCCTGGTCGCGGAACCACTCGGCGATCGCGGTCGCGCGGTAGGCACCGTGCAGGCGGGCCAAGGGCGGGCGGTCGGCCGGGCTGGCCACCACCACGGCGCGGCGCAGGCCTTCTTCGCCCAGCGTGCTTTCCACGAAATCGCGGACTTCGCGGCCACGCTCGCCGATCAGGCCGACCACGATGACATCGGCGGCGGTGTAGCGGGTCATCATGCCCAGCAGGGTCGATTTACCGACACCGGAGCCTGCGAACAGGCCGACACGTTGGCCACGGCCGATCGGCAGCAGGGCGTTGATCGCGCGCACGCCCACGTCCAGCGGCTGGGTGATCGGCTCGCGTGCGAGCGGGTTGATCGAGACGCCGGCCATGCCGACGGTACCTTCGGCGCGGATCGGGCCCTTGCCATCCAGCGGCACGCCGTCGCTGTCGATCACGCGCCCGAGCAGGCCTTCGCCCACTTCCACACCGCCCCGGCCGAGCGAGGGCACCACCCGCGCATTGGGCAGCAGGCCGTGCAGTTCGGCGCTGGGCATCAGGTAGGTGCGTTCGCCGGCGAAGCCGACCACTTCGGCATCGACCCAGCCACCGTCGGCCACTTCGACCTTGCAGCTGGCGCCCATCGGCGCTTCACAGCCGACTGCTTCCAGCGTCAGGCCGACCGCACGGCGCAGCACGCCTTCGCGGATCAGGCCGCGGCCATGGGCGGTATCGGGGCGGATGTTGTCCAGCCGCGAAGCCAGCCGCAGGTTGCGTGCGGCAGTCCAATCGGCGGGCGGGGGCAGGGTCTCGGTGTTCATGGGGTGGTTCCGGCTTTGCGGATGACCGCATCCAGGGCGCCGCGCAGGCGAGCGTCGAGCGTGCCGTCGATGCGCACGGCCTCGGCATGCACGCGCAGGTCGCCGCGGCTCAGGCTCAGATCCGGCGTCAGGCGCTGGTTCGGGGCCAGGTTGAGCACCGGCGCCAGCGCAGCGATGTCGTCCGGATGCAGGCGGACTTCCACGTCGCGGCTCGCGCCACCGACGGCATCCAGGGCCTCGTTGACCAGCTGCGCCAGCAGTTCCGGTTCGGCCTCGTAGGCACGCCCGACCAGGTTGCCGGCCACCCGCACCGCCAGCTCGCCCAGTGCGGCGACCACCTCGTTCTCCAGCCGCACCAGTGGCCGGCTGAAGTTGTCCAGGATGCCTTCGATCTGGGCGATCAGCCGGCGCACTTCCGCTTGGCCCTGGGCCAGGCCTTCGGCGTGACCGTGATCAAAGCCGTCTTTCTCGGCGTTGTCCTGGATCGCCTGGATTTCTTCCAGGGTCGGCAGCTGCAGCAGCGGTTCCGGCTCGTGGTCCGGATCCGGTTCGGTGAGTTCGAACTGCTGTTCCGGCGGCGGCTCGGGCACCGCCAGCAGGTCCGGGGCAAGCCAGCGCACGGCGTTGTTCACAGCATGGCCTCCGCGTTGCCGCCAATGGTGACGGTGCCTTCATCGGCCATCCGCTTGACGATCGCCAGGATCTCGCGCTGCGCCACTTCCACATCGGACAGGCGCACCGGGCCGCGGGCCTCCATGTCTTCGAGCAGGATTTCAGCGGCACGCTGGGACATGTTGCGGGTGATCTTGTCGCGCACCTTGATGTCGGCGCCGCGCAGGGCCAGGCCGAGGCGCTCGCCGCTGACTTCGCGCAGCACCAGCTGCAGTTCGCGGTCGTCCAGGTCCACCAGATCGTCGAACACGAACATCAGGTCCTGGATGCGGCCGCTCAGCGGGGCATCGATGCGGGCGATCTCACCGAGGATTGCCTGGTCCTGGCCGCTGTCCATGAAGTTCAGGATGTTGGCCGCACACTGCACGCCGCCCACGTTGGATGACTTCAGGTTCTGGTTGCCGGCGAACTGGCGCTCCATGATCTCGTTGAGCTCATTGAGCGCGTTCGGCGGAATGCCATCCAGCGTGGCGATACGCAGCAGCACGTCCACGCGGGTGCGTTCGGGCAGCAGCTTGAGCGCGTCGGCGGCCTGGTCGGTTTCCAGGTGGGCCATCACGATGGCGATGATCTGCGGGTGCTCGTTGCGCACCAGGTCAGCCACGGCACGCGGATCCATCCACTTCAGCGCGTCCAGGCCGGTGGTGTTGCGCCCCAGCAGGATGCGGTCGATCAGGCTGCCGGCTTTTTCGGTGCCCAGCGCCTGCACCAGCATGTTGCGGATGTAGTCGTCCGAGCCCACGCCCAGCGAGGTCTTGGAGCCCAGCTCGCTGCCGAACTGGTCCATGACCCGCTCGACCTGCTCGCGGGTGATGTCGGTCATGGTCGCCATGGCGATGCCGATCTTCTGGACTTCCTTGGGCTCCATGTGGCGCAGCACTTCGGCCGCGTCCAGTTCACCCAGCGAAAGCAGCAGGACGGCGGCGCGCTGAACGCCGGTCAGCGGGGGAGGTGCATCAATCATTGGCCACCCAGCCCTTGACCACCTGGGCCACGCGCTTGGAATCGGTCTTTACAGCTTCACGCGCCATGCGCAGTCGTTCCTCGTAAGAGTCCACCGGCAGCGCCAGCGGTTCATGTCCGGCCGCGTGCAGGCGCTCGCTGCCGATCGCCGGCAGCCCTTCGCCATCGTCGACCAGCTGCACATCGGCACTATGGGGTTCCAGCTCGTCATCGTTGGACTTGGTCTGGCCGGTGATCGAGCGCAGCGCCGGGCGCAGCACACCGAACACCAGGGCCAGCACCACGATCGCGCCGAGCAGCAGGCGCAATGCGTCCTGCACCTGCGGCAGCTCCCACCACTTCGGCCCTTCGACCGGGGTGACTTCGCGCACGAACGGGGCATTCATGACCGAGACCGTGTCGCCACGCTCGGCATCGAAGCCGACCGCCTGCTTGACCAGCGCTTCGATGCGGGTCAGCTCGGCCGCCGAGAGGGCCTGGTCGGCCATCTTGCCGTTGGCACCGGCGCGCGGCACGTTGTCCACCAGTACCGCCACCGAGACGCGCTTGATGCGGCCGGCTGGCTGGCGGGTGTGCTGCAGGGTGCGGTCCAGCTCGTAGTTGCGGGTCGCGTTCTTGGAGGATTCCGTCGGCGCCTGCGCCGTGGCCGGCGCGGCGGCCGGGCCGGGCGGGGTATTGCTGGCCGCGCCGGGCACGCCCTGCGGACCGGGCACGTTGCTGCTGTTTTCGCTCATCTGCTCGCTGCGCAGCTTCTGCGGCTCGCCGTTGTAGAGCTCACGGGCTTCTTCCATCACCGAGAAGTCCATGTCCACGCTGACTTCCGGGTTGACGCGGCCGGGACCGGTCATCGGCTCGAGCAGCTCGCGGATGCGCTGGTTGAACGAGGTTTCCTGGCGGCGCACCTGCTCGAACTGCGCGGCGTTCATGGCCGCTTCGCTGTTCGGGTCGGAGACGCTGAGCATGCGCCCGCTCTGGTCGACCACGGTGACGCGCTCGGGCGCCAGGTCCGGAATGCTGGCCGCGACCATGTGCACGATCGCATCGATCTGGCCGCGTTCAAGCTGCTGGCCACCGCGCAGCTCCAGCACCACCGAGGCGCTGGCCACGTCACGCTGGCGGGTGAAGGCGCTGGGCTTGGGAATGGCCAGATGCACGCGCGAATCGCGGACCGGGCGCAGCGTGTTGATGGTGCGGGAAAGCTCGGTTTCCAGCGAGTGCTGGTAGCGGGCGTTTTCCATGAACTGGCTGACGCCGAAGCCGGGGTCACGCTCCATCAGTTCAAAGCCCAGGCGGCCGCTGTCGGTCAGGCCGGAGCCGGCCAGCTTCAGGCGGGCATCGTGCAGGTTCTTTTCCGGCACGGTGATGCCGCCGGTGGCGGGATCCAGCTGGAAGGGAATCTGTGCCGCGCGCAGCAGGTCGGTGGCCTCGGCCGTGGCCTTCTGGTCCAGACCGGTGTACAGGGGCACCATGCCCGGCTTCTGCGACCAGAAGAACACGAACAGCCCTGCCGCCACGGCCACGGCGATCATCGCCATCAGGCCGAGCCGACGGGTGATCTGCAGGCTTTGCAGCCGGTCGAACCACTGCCCAGCCTTTTCGGTGTTCAGCGATTCTTTGGAGAGCGACAGGGCCATGCGTTTCTATCCTTACAGCGGCATGTTCATCACGTCCTGATAAGCCTGGACGAGACGGTTACGGACTTCCACGGTGGCGCGGAAGGCGATCTGGGACTGCTGCGAGGCGACCATGACCTTGGCCAGGTCCGCACCGGGTTCACCCAGTTCGAAGGACTTGGCCAGGGCGCCGGATTTCTGTTGCGCATCGTTGACGCCGGCGATGGCGCCCCGCAGGGTTTCGGTGAAGCTGGGGCCCTGGATCTCCTGGGGGGATACCAGGCCCTGGATGGCATTGCTGCGCGGCACCTCCGTCAGCGGGCTGACGGTGGGCTGGCCCATCTGGGTCTGGAAGGTGCGGATCTGAGAAAGGATCGAGGTGACGGAGTGCGACATCTGGAACGTTCCGAAGCAGGGGTGGGTTACACGGGAATACGTTGCAAGTGCTGTGCCGAAACGGATGGGTGGTTCAGTTTTGTAGGGGTGGCGCGGGTTTGCGTATTCAGCGGCGCCTGCAGGCGCGGCCGTGATGTTCGTGAGGCGCCGGGGAGCGGCCGAGCGGCGGTGTGACGCGCTGGCGTGCCGGAGAGTCGACGCCGGAAAACCGGCGGAGGTTGCGCGATACGTGCGAGCAGAACCACAAAAAAGCCCGGGACATGCCCGGGCGTCTGGTTTCCATGTGTTGATCGGCTCAGCCAGCCAGTTCGGTCTGGTCGCGTTCGATGCCGTACTTGCGCAGCTTTTCCACCAGGGTGGTGCGGCGCAGGCCGAGCAGCTGGGCGGCGTGGGCGACGACGCCCTGGGTGCGTTCCAGCGCTTCGTTGATCAGGTTCAACTCGATGTTGGCCATGTGGTTGCGCAGGTCCAGGCCATCGTCGGGCAGGGCCGGCGCGCGGCTGACGGGGCCGATGCCGCTGTCCAGGGCCGGGGTGCTCTGGGCGCCCGGAGTGTGGAAGGAGAAGCTGCGCAGGTCGAGGCGTTCGTCGGCCACGGCGGCTGGCGCAGCGACGGCCACCGGCGCGGCGGCAGCGAAGTCACCGCGGTAGCGGGCCGGCAGGTCCTGCACGCGCACGTTGCCACTGGGGTGCAGCACGGCGAGGCGCTCGACCAGGTTGGTCAGCTCGCGCACGTTGCCGGGCCACTCGTAGGCGGCCAGGGCCTGCAGCGCTTCGCCGGTGAACCGCACTTCGCCACGCCCGGTACGGGCCAGCTGGCCGGCGATGGTGGTGACCAGTGCAGGCAGGTCTTCGCTGCGCTCGCGCAGGGCCGGCACATCGATCGGGAACACGTTGAGGCGATAGAACAGATCCTCGCGGAACTTTCCGTCGGCGATGCGCGATTCGAGATCGCGGTGGGTGGCGGCGATCACGCGCACGTTGCAACGGATGGTCTGGTTGCCACCGACGCGCTCGAAGCTGCGCTCCTGCAGCACGCGCAGCAGCTTGACCTGCATCGGCAGGCTCATGTCGCCGATTTCATCCAGCAGCAGGGTGCCGCCCTCGGCCATTTCGAAACGACCCTTGCGGGCGCTCAGTGCGCCGGTGAAGGCGCCCTTTTCGTGACCGAACAATTCGCTTTCCAGCAGGTCGGCCGGAATGGCGCCGCAGTTGATCGCCACGAACGGGCCGTCGCGGCGCGGCGAGCGCTGGTGGATCGAGCGCGAGACCACTTCTTTGCCGGTGCCCGATTCGCCCAGCACCAGCACGGTGGTGTCGAACGCGGCGACCTGTTCGATCATCCGGCGCAGCTGGGTGACGGCCGCGCCATCGCCGGTTGGCCCCTGGTCCTGCACGGCGCCGGCCTGGTGCTCGGCATCCAGGCGCTTGAGGCTGGCACGGCGCAGCAGGCCTTCCATCTGCGCGTGGCGCAGCGGCGCTTCCAATGGCCACACATTGGCCTCGTGCAGGCCGAACTGCTGGGCGAAGGCAGTGGTGTCGCCGTCGATCAGCATCACCGGCGGGGGCAGGGCACCCTTGCCCAGCCAGGCAAACAGCGCGTCGCTGCGCTCGGAAGTGTCCAGCCCACCGATGATCGCGGCCATCCAGTCGTTCGGGCGGTGGCGGGTGATGTCGAAATCGTTGGCATCGGCCACCCAGCGCGGGTTGAAATCCATGAACTCCAGCAGGGCGACGGTGCGCTCGGCGCGGACGGCGTCGTTGTCCAGTACCAGGATGCGTGATTCGCTCATGATCCGTTCCCCTTCAGGCCTTCCAGGATCGGCATCACTTCCTGGATGTAGGACAGCTTGCTGACGAAGTTGTCGGCCCCGGCGCGCAGGGCATGCTCGCGGTGTTCGGCGTCATCGAAGTGGCTGGCGATGACGATGTACGGCGCGTCATCCTGGGATTTGATCAGGCGGGTCGCCTGCAGGCCGCCCATCTCCGGCATGGCCAGATCCATCAGCACCACCTTCGGGCGCAGCGACTCGGAGCGTTCGATCGCTTCCAGGCCATTGGCGGCGCTGCCGATCACATCGAGCCAATCGACCTTGCGGAAGTGGCGCATGGCGGCGTTGATGAAACCCTCGTGGTCGTCGACCAGCAGGACGGTGAGCTTGTTCATGTCTTCCATTTCCTTCAGCCCACCCGGGCCAGGAGGTGCGGGGTGCTGGCATGGCTGCGGCGGCGTTCGCGCGCCGGGGCGATGTCCAGTTGTTCGCGGTATTTTGCAACGGTACGGCGGGCGATGTTCACCCCTTGGCGCGAAAGCAGGCCGGCGATGGCTTCATCGGCGAGCGGGCGCGCCGCCGGTTCGGATTCGATGAGACGGCGCACCATGGCCTTGACGGCCTGGCCGGAGACGCTGGCACCTTCCAGGCGCACCGCGAAGAAGTGCTTCAGCTCCAGCGTGCCGCGCGGGGTCTGCAGGTACTTGCCGGTGGTGATGCGCGAAACGGTGGACTCGTGCATGCCGATCTCGTCGGCCACTTCCTTCAGGGTGAGCGGCGCCATGGCTTCTTCGCCACGGGTCAGGAAGCCGGCCTGGCGTTCGATGATCACGCGGGCCGTGCGCAGCAGCGTGTCGTAACGCATCGACAGGCCGCGGGTCAGCCAGCGCGCTTCCTGCAGCATGTCGCGCAGTGGCTGTGCAGCTTCGCTGGTCTCGGCCAGGGCCTGTTCGTACTGCGGGTTGATGCTGAGGCGGCGGCTGGTGGCCGGATTCAGCGCGACGCGCCACTGGCCATCGGCATGCCAGGCGACCACGTCCGGAATCACCACGCCATTGCTGTCCGGCAACAGGCTCTCGCCCGGGCGCGGCTGCAGCGACAGGATCAGCCGGACGGCCTCATGGATGTCGGCGACCTCGGCGTCCAGCTGCTGGGCCAGGGCCGGGTAATCGTGTGCGGCCAGCGCGGTCAGGCCGTCGTCGAGCACACGCTGGGCGAGGTGGCGGGCCGGCACGCGGCCGGGCAGGGCGCGCAGCTGCACGCTCAGGCATTCGTACAGGTCCTGCGCGGCCAGGCCGATTGGATCGCCGTGCAGGATCTGCTGGCGGACCGCTTCCACACCGGCAGCGTCCACATCGCAGCGCGCACTGGCGAGCAGGGTCAGCTGGGCAAGCGGGGCATCCAGATAGCCGGCGTCGTCGCAGTGCTCCAGCCAGAAACCGGCCACGGTCAGTTCGCGGTCATCCAGCTCCATCGCCAGGCGCTGCAGGGCACGCAGCTGCGGATCGGAGGATTCCCCGGCCGCCACGCGCTGCATGCGGTCATCGTCACCGTCCTGCCAACCGGCACCGGCCACATCCCACATAGTGCTTTCGGGCAGTTCGTCGAAGGCGGCCACGTCCTGGGTGGTGGTGGCTTCGGCAGTCTCGGCGGCCGCCGGCTCCGGGGCTTCTTCAATCTCGAGCAGCGGGTTGGTCTCAAGCGCGCGGCGGATTTCCAGCTCCAGCTGCATGCCGTCGAGCTGGAGCAGCCGGATCGACTGCAGCAGTTGCGGGGTGAGGTGAAGCTGCTGACCCATCTGGGTCGACATGGAGGCTTTCAAAGTGATGTCCCGT
The DNA here is from genome assembly GCF_056397945.1 of Stenotrophomonas sp. 05L413. NCBI lineage: Bacteria > Pseudomonadati > Pseudomonadota > Gammaproteobacteria > Lysobacterales > Lysobacteraceae > Stenotrophomonas > Stenotrophomonas sp. 05L413. The sequence continues at coordinate 5,165 of NZ_JBFTOL010000010.1, read as the reverse complement.
TCGCACCGACTCCCCGGTGCGTTATGGAACACATCTTGCTTCTCTTCCCGTACGCCGGGAATCAGGGGGTTCCTGAGTCGGGTCGTCAAATCCCTGACAGTGTGTAGGGGGAACCCCTACATCGGCGCGGTATTTTGACGGGTGTCCGGGGGCGAGACCTTGTCCTTCCGTGCCGCCGGTCGGGTCGGGCTTCAAAAATCCGTCGCCATGCGCGGCGGGCAAGGCCTGTGTGCCGGAGAACCGGCGCAGATCACTCCAGCTCGTGCTGGTGACGGGCGGCGAGCAGCACCAGATCATTGGCACGGCGGCAGCCCAGCGACTCCATCATGCGGGCGCGATGGGTCTCCACCGTCTTGACGCTGATGCCCAGGTCCGCGGCGATTTCCTTGTTGCTCTCGCCCTTGCCGATCTGGCGCAGGATCTCGCGCTGGCGCGGCGAGAGGGCTGCCACGCCCACCGGCTTTTCCCTGCCCAGCATCGGGGCAAGCATCTTGGCCGAGATCTGCGGGCTCAGGAACACCTGGCCGGCATGCGCGGCGCGCAGCGCCAGTTCGAGCTCCTGCGGGGCGGCATCCTTGACCACGAAACCGACCGCGCCCCGGTCCAGCGCATCACGCACGTGCACCGCGTCGTCGTGCATGGTCATCATCACCACGCGCGAGCCGGGCGTACGCAGCAGGATGTCGCTCAGGGCTTCCAGGCCGGTGCGGCCCGGCAGGGACAGGTCCATCAGGACGACGTCCGGGGAATGCTGCACGCTCAGTTGCAGCGCCTGTTCGGCGTTGCTGGCCTCGGCGATGACCTCGACGTCGGCAAAGCCCTGCAGCAGGCGGCTGAGGCCGGCACGGACCAGGGTGTGATCATCGACGATGAGAACGCGCACAGGCTGCTAGGGGAGCGGGGAGGCCGTCACCTTAACGGAGTGAAGGCCCACCGCCAAGCCGAATGCGTCACAGTCGCGAGCGTACGGTCAGCGCAATCGTCGTGCTTCGGCGATCTGGCGGCGGTGCAGGCGGAACAGATGCCGCTCCAGGGCCATCTCCAGCGCATCGCTGAGCCCTTCAAAACGCAGCCACAGGTAATGCGCGCCGGCGCCATTGGCGGCTTCGGCCACGATCACCACGGGCAGGTCGATGTGGTCGGGCAGCCAGTCGCAGGGCTGCAGGCGGATCACGCCCATGCTGCCTGGTGCGGCGCCACTGCGCGCGCCCTGTTCCAGGCGGATGCCACGGCGCGACCAGCGCAGGGGGCGCAGCGGCAGGTCCTGGCTGCTTTGCCGCACCAGCCGGCCCAGCAGCACCATGACCAGATCCAGCTTGGCCTCCAGCCGCTGCACCTGCAGCGTGGCATCGCTGCGGTCGTCATGGCCGTCGTCGCCGCGGGCGTCTTCAACCAGCGCCACACTGCGCAGCAGGGTTTCGGCGGTGCCGGGGCGGATCACCGCGCTGCCGATGCGGAATTCGGCCGGCAGCGCCAGTTCGCAGCTCAGCGTCTCATCGAACAGCTCGCTTTCGGCCGGGTGATGGATGGCGCTGGTGCGAAGCTCGGTCATGACAGGGATTCTGCGGTCAGGTACGCCTGCGCGGCGCGAAGGGACTGGTGGCCGTTGTGGATGTGCCGGCTGGCCTCTTCGCGCTGCCGCATCATGAACAGCATGATGCGCTGCTGGCGTGCCTGCAGCGAGGACAGACCAGGAACATCGAAGCCGGCAGAGGGGCCGGCCAGGTAGTCACGCTGGGCCGCGTCGAGCGCATCCAGCTGCAGGCCCGCTTCGTCGAAGTTCTCGGCGTGCAGCGCGGTTTCCAGCGCATCCAGACGGGCGTTCAGCGCGCCAAGCGAGGTCACGGGGCGACCTGCGCGGTCTGGCGCTGCTGCTGCGGGATGGCATTCCAGGCCGCATCGATCTCGCCCAGCAGTTCAAGGGCTTCGGACAATGCGGCCGGATCGTTGTGCAGATTGGCTTCGGTCAACCGTTGCATCACGTAGTCATACAGCGAGGACAGGTTGCCGGCGATCTCGCCGCCGGCCTCATGGTCCAGCGAGCCATTGAGGTGGCCGACGATCGCGCAGACCTCGCCGATCGCCTTGCCTTTGCGTGCCTGGTCGCCGCGTTCCATGCAGGCCAGGGCAAGCCGAAGGCGTTCGCAGGCACCGGCCAGCAGCAACGCGACCAGCTTGTGCGGGTCGGCATCGGTAACCGAACTCTGCACGCCGACCTTGCGGTACTGCTCGGTGAATTGACGGTTGGAACCGTACATCAATCATGTCTCCTTCATGCGGGGCCGCGAGGTTCGCGACATCGTCGGCACCGGGTGGAGCCTGCGGGGTGTCCTGCCAGTGATATCGGCCGCGGACCGGTTCAACTTGAGTCCGCGGCCGGCATGCATCAGCCGCTGAGCTGGGAGAGCTGCGAGGTGAGGCTGCTCATGGTCTGGCTCATCTTGCTCATCAGGGCATCGAGCGCGAGGAACTGCTTTTTGTAACGTTCGGACACGCCTTCCATGCGGACATCCAGCGCCTTGCGGCGCTTGTCGATATCGGTCAGCGTGGTGTTGATGCTCTTGGTGCGCGAAACGAACGCGCCTTCCTTGCCGACGGTGGTGCTGACGTAGCCATCCACCATCGCAAACAACTTCGCCGCCGCACCGTCATCGCCGGTGAACGCCTCACGCACGGCGCCGCCCTGATTGACCAGGGCCGCGTCGAACTTGGCGGTATCCAGCACCAGGCTGCCATCAGCGTTGGGATAGGCACGGGTCTGCAGACCGATCTTCTTGGGATCCAGGCCGGCGGCCGAGAGGTCCTTGAGAATGCCGCCCATCATGCTGCGCAGCTGGCTGGAGGCGCCGCGCATCTGCGCATCGCCGGTCAGCGAGGAGGGCTCCTTGTTCTCGATGTCGTACTTGGTCGCGGTGTTGATTGCCGCGATCGCGCCGTTGTACGCCGTGACGAAGTCCTGCATCACCTTGCGTGCCGCGGCAACGTCGGTGGTGATGGTGACGGTGCTTTCGCCTTCCTTTTTCAGGTTCAGGGTGAGGCCGGGCACCACGTCAGTGACGGTGTTTTCGCTGCTGGTGATGGCCACGCCGTCGATGGTCAGCTTGGCGTCTGCGGCCGGTGTACGCTCCTTCAGGCTGGCAGCGAGGTCGGCCAGCTTGGTGTTGCCTGGTGAGGCAGTCAGCGTAATGGCGTTGGCGGCGCCCGACTTCTCCTGCGAGAGGGACAGAATCTGGTTATCGCCCGACGCGATGAGCGTGGCCTGTACGCCCGAGGCGCGGCCGGCTTTCTCGATCTTCGTCCGGATCGAGCTGAGCGTGTCGTCGGCTTCGACGTTGATGTCCAGCGTCTTCTGCTTGTCGCCGACGCCTACGGTGAGCGTCAGGGTTCCGGCGCCGAAGGTGTCTGTCTTCGGTATCGCGGTGTCCGAAATCAGCTTGTGTGCGGTAGCAAGCTTTTCCACATTGATCAGGTGCGTGCCAGCCGCAGCGGAGTTGGTGCCGCTGACCGTCAAGATCTCGTCGGTACCGGCTTTGCTGGCCGTGAACGTGCGTGCGTCGAACGCCGTATTGGCCTTCAGTGCCTTCAGTGCCGTATTCAGCGTGTCGAACGCGGATTTGACCGTGCCGATTGCCGAGAGCTGCATCTTGGCCTTGGACTGCTGCAGGTTCAGTGCGTTGTCCGCCGGCTTGCGATCGGCCGCCACCAGGCTGCTGACCATGCCGGAAATATCCAGTCCTGAACCGATGCCGCCGTAACCGAAGTCCGCCACGTTGTATCTCCTGTTTGTAGCCGCTGCCGTGAAGTCGCAGGGCGATGCCATCAACGAAAGTAGCGGCCGTAGCCGCCGGGTCTTTAGAACCACGTTGATGCAGGAGTTGTGCCAGCCAGGGCAAGGGCGGGTTTGGCACGCCGGTTGCAGGAGCCCTGGGGCAGGGGCGGCGGTCCGCGCCTCTGATAGGTGGTCTGTAAAAAACCCTCCTCCAATGCAGAGGAGGGGTCAGGCTACTGAAAAGCGGGGGGAGACGAAGCCACCCGGGGTGTTCAGTCAAACAAACAGCGCTGATAACAGTTCTGCCGCAGGGGCGGGCCATGGCCACGACGATGTGGCGACCGGGAGAGAGAGTCCGGTCCATGGCCATGGCCCGTTCCTGCGCATGCTTTGCGATGCCTCGTGTTGCCCGCGCCGCCGGCCGGAGCCGGCGGCGGGACGATGCAGCCGTGGATCAGCGCAGCAGGCTGAGCACGTTCTGCGGCACCTGGTTGGCCTGGGCCAGCATGGCCGTACCGGCCTGCTGCAGGATCTGGGTGCGGGTCAGCTCTGCGGTTTCCTTGGCGAAATCCGTGTCCTTGATGCGGCTGCGCGACGCGGACAGGTTTTCGGTCGAGGTCTGCAGGTTGGCCACCACCGAGGTGAAGCGGTTCTGGATGGCGCCGAGGTCTGCACGGGTGCTGTTGATGGAACCAAGAGCCTTATCAACGATTGTGATGGCCTGCTGAGCACTGTCGACGTCACTGATGTTGACATCGCTGAGCTGCTTAGCAGCAGGCGCAGTTGCGGTGCCGGCGATGGCGCTGGTGGTGAAGTTACCCCCAGTCGTTACGGCTGCCTTGATCGCGCTGAACTTGCCATCGCTGTCCACGCTCTCCTTCACCGAGGTGAGCTTGATCGAGTCAGTCGGTCGGGCCGGAGTCGCGGCGGCGTCTGCCGGCAAGAGCTCAGCATAGATGCCCGTCTCGCCGATCTTGCCGTTGATTGCGGCGATGGTTGCCTTGTTGGCTGCTGCCAAGTCATCTGCAGCAACGCCAGTGCTGACGAACGTGATGTCACCGATTGCCACGCCTGCGGTCGGCAGGCCGCCGCCCGTGAGCGTGGGACCCTTGATGGTCACTTCCTGGCCCGCCACGCCTGCCGTGCCGGCGGTGAGCGTCAGGGTGGCGCTGTCGAAAACGCTTCCGCCCAAAGCATTCGCCTTGGCGTCGACTACCTTGTCGATTGCAATGGCTTGGCCGGAATTCGCACCCACCTGGAACAGCTGGCTCGAGAACGAACCATCAAGCAGCTTGGTGCCGTTGAACTCCGACTGCTTGGCAACGCGGTCGATTTCGCTGACCAGCTGGGTCACTTCGGCCTGCAGGGCCTTGCGATCGCTGGCGGAGTTGGTCGC
>NZ_JBFTOL010000009.1:0-46691 GCF_056397945.1 Stenotrophomonas sp. 05L413 | reverse complement strand
AGGTTGCAGTCGATCCCTTCGGCCTGCAGCTGGCGCGCCGCTTCCACGCCTTCCCAGGTTGCCGCGATCTTGATCAGCACCTTGCTGCGCGGCACGCCGGCCGCTTCGTACATGGCGATGAACTGGCGCGCCTTGGCCACCGTGGCCGCAGTGTCATGCGCCTGGTCGGCATCGACCTCGGTCGAGACCCGGCCCGGCACCAGCGTGCTGAGCAGGGTGCCCACGCCCACGGTCAGGCGATCGGCCACCGCGTGCACGATGGTCTCGCGCTCACCCGTCTGCTCGCGGCCCCAGGCCAGCGCGCGCTCGATGAGATCGGCATACACCGGCAGGTCCAGCGCTTTCTTCACCAGGGTGGGGTTGGTCGTGCAGTCGACCGGCTTCAAACGTTTGATCGCCTCGTAGTCGCCGGTATCGGCGACCACCACGGACAGATCACGCAGCTGGGAGAGTTTGGACAGCGAAACGGTGCTCATTGCAACTCCTGGGACGAAACGGTGGAACCTGCGCGGATCGCAGCAGGCAGGGTCAGGCGTGGGGCTGGTGATGGACGGCGGTCACCCGCAGGCGCAGCTTGCGCCCGCCCGGTGCCACCCAATCCATGGTCTGGCCGATCGACAGGCCGAGCAGGGCGGTGCCCACCGGTGCCAGGATCGATACCTTGCCCTGTTCAACATCGGCTTCACGCGGATAGACCAGCGTCAGAACGTGCTTTTCGTTCTGCAGCTCATCTTCGCACTCTACGCGCGAATGCATCATGACGGTGCCCTCGGGAACCTGGTCCGGCGCCACAACGGTCGCGCGGTTGAGTTCCTCGGCCAGGGCAATCCCGGCGGGGGTCTGGCTGACGGCGGGAGACTCGAGCATGGCATCCAGGCGGTCCATGTCGTGGCTTGAAACGATGATCGAAGGGGGCAGTCCGCTGGAAGTGGACATGGTGTAGCTCCTTGCGTTTGTGGAAGACCCATGCAAAAAGGCGGCGCCTGCTGGCACCGCCTCGTTCTATTGTGCTGACAATCGTAGTCGGATGCGACCCGTCCGGCATATCGGCCCCGCCGGCCGGTTCAGCCAGGCTCAGCCGGCGCGTGGAAGCGGCGTGGCCGCGACCGCCGGGACATCGGTCGACTCCAGTGCGAACAGGCCCTGCGGCAGCCGTTTGAACTGCTGGGCCAGTTGCTCCAGGAAGCCGGTCATCGCCGAACTGCGGCGCCAGGCCATCGCGATGCGGCGGCTGGGACGGTCATCGCCACTGAAATCCAGCAGGCGGATGTTGTCCGAGCGCGGCACCGGCGGCTTGACCGAGAGTGTCGGCAGCAGCGTGATACCCACATCGGCGGCCACCATCTGCCGCAGCGTCTCCAGGCTGGTCGCGCGGAACTCCGATTTTTCGTTGGCACCGAACAACCGGCAGACCGCCAGCGCCTGGTCGCGCAGGCAGTGCCCGTCTTCCAGCAGCAACAGCTTCTGCGAGGACAGTTCCTGTACATCCAGATGCTGGCGGCGTGCCAGCGGGTGCTGCTGGGAGACCGCCAGCAGGAAGGGCTCTTCGAACAGGAACTCGGCGTGCAGCTGATCATCATCCAGCGGCAGTGCCAACAGGGCGGCATCCAGCTTGCCCTCGCGCAGGCGGGTCAGCAGCTCGTCGCTTTTTTCCTCGACCAGCAGCAGTTCCAGTTGCGGGAAGCGTTCGCGGATGTTGGGGATCACATGCGGCAGCAGGTACGGCCCCAGCGTGGGGAAGATCCCCAGCCGCACCGTGCCGGCTTCCGGATCGCGACTGCGCCGCGCGGCTTCTTTCATCTGCTCCACCTCGGCCACGATGGTGCGGGCACGCGCGGCCGCTTCCACCCCGGCCGGGGTGAGCATGACCTTGCGCGGTGCACGCTCCACCAGCGGCAACCCCAGCTCGTCCTCGAGCTTGCGGATCTGGGTGGACAGGGTGGGTTGGCTGACGAAGCAGGCGGCGGCCGCCTTGCCGAAATGGCGGTGGTCGGCCAGCGCCACCAGATACTTCAAATCACGTAGGTTCATTTCCTTGGACCTCTAACGGTAATGGACCGGGTGATGGCGTGGCTTACCCAGCAGACAGACAAGGTTCCCGGCGAACCGGGAACCGGACGTTTCAGGCAGCTTCGGCGACAGCGCCGCTGCTCTTGGGAACGGAGGTGCGGATCAGGTGATCAAAGGCGCTCAGTGCCGCAGTGGACCCGGCGCCCATGGCGATGACGATCTGCTTGTACGGAACGGTCGTGCAATCGCCTGCGGCGAAGACACCCGGCACGCTGGTCTGGCCGCGGTCGTCGATCAGGATCTCGCCACGCGGTGACAGGGCCACCGTGTCCTTCAACCATTCGGTATTCGGCAGAAGACCGATCTGCACGAAGATGCCTTCCAGTTCCACCCGGTGCGAATCGCCACCGACGCGGTCCTGGTAGACCAGGCCCGTCACTTTCTGGCCATCGCCCAGCACTTCCTGGGTCAGGGCGCTGGTGATGATGGTGACGTTGCCCAGACTGCGCAGCTTCTTCTGCAGTACTTCATCGGCCCGCAGTTTGTCATCAAATTCCAGAAGGGTCACATGCGTCACAAGACCCGCCAGATCGATCGCCGCTTCCACGCCGGAGTTGCCACCGCCGATCACCGCCACGCGCTTGCCCTTGAACAACGGACCGTCGCAATGCGGGCAGTACGCCACGCCCTTGTTGCGGTACTGATCTTCGCCGGGCACGTTCATCTGGCGCCAGCGCGCACCGGTGGACAAGATGACCGAGCGCGACTTCAGTGACGCGCCATTCTCCAGGGTGATCTCGACCAGGCCGTCATCGCCGGCGGGCACCAGCGCGGTGGCGCGCTGCAGGTTCATGATGTCCACGTCGTACTCGCGCACATGCTGTTCCAGCGCCGCGGCCAGCTTCGGACCTTCGGTTTCCTTGACGGAAATGAAGTTCTCGATCGCCATCGTATCCAGCACCTGGCCACCGAAACGTTCAGCGGCCACACCGGTGCGGATGCCCTTGCGTGCGGCATAGATCGCCGCGGCTGCACCGGCCGGACCACCGCCCACCACCAGCACATCGAACGGGGCCTTGGCGCTCAGCTTTTCGGCATCGCGTTTGCCAGCGCCGGTGTCCAGCTTGGCCACGATCTGCTCCAGCGTCATGCGGCCTTGATCGAACACCTCGCCGTTGAGGTACACGGTCGGCACGGACATGATCTGGCGCGCTTCGACCTCGGCCGGGAACAGGCCGCCATCGATCGCCACGTGCTGGATGCGCGGGTTCAACACCGCTGCCAGGTTCAGTGCCTGGACCACGTCCGGGCAGTTCTGGCAGGACAGCGAGAAATAGGTTTCGAAGCGGTACTCGCCCTCCAGATTGCGCACCTGCTCGATCAGCTCGGCGGTGGCCTTGGACGGGTGACCACCGACCTGCAGCAGCGCCAGCACCAGCGAGGTGAACTCATGGCCCATCGGCAGGCCCGCGAACACCAGATGGATGTCCTGACCCGGCGTGGTCAGTGCGAAGGAGGGCGTGCGCTCGTTGCTGTCGCGACGCACGTCCAGGCGGATCTGCGTGGAGAGCGTGGTCAGCGTGTTCAGCAGCTCGAGCATTTCCTGCGACTTGGCGCCGTCATCCACGTGCGCCGTGATCTGGATCGGACGGGTGACACGTTCCAGATAGGTCTTCAGCTGGGACTGGAGGTTGGCATCCAACATCGAAAAACTCCTTGAATCAGGCAAGGTGGCAGCGTCGACGCACCCCGCGGGTGCATCTGCGCGACATGGGGGTGAACCGAAACCGGCGCGTGGGGCACCGGCTTGGGTTCACCCCCATCCCCGGCGGGCGGGGATGGGGATGAGGAGCGGCTTAGATCTTGCCGACCAGGTCCAGCGACGGGGTCAGGGTCTTTTCGCCTTCCTTCCACTTCGCCGGGCACACCTGGTTCGGGTTGGCGGCGGTGAACTGGGCAGCCTTCAGCTTGCGCAGGGTCTCGGAGACGTCACGGGCGATCTCGTTGGAGTGGATCTCCAGGGTCTTGATCACGCCTTCCGGGTTGATGATGAAGGTGCCGCGCAGGGCCAGGCCTTCTTCCGGAATGTGCACGCCGAAGGCGTTGGTCAGCTGGTGGGTCGGATCGCCGACCAGCGGGAACTGGGCCTTGCCGACGGCCGGCGAGGTTTCGTGCCACACCTTGTGCGAGAAGTGCGTGTCGGTGGTGACGATGTAGACCTCGGCGCCGGCCTTCTGGAACTCGGCGTAATGATCGGCGGCGTCTTCAATCTCGGTCGGGCAGTTGAAGGTGAACGCGGCCGGCATGAAGATCAGCACGGACCAGTGACCCTTCAGGGTGCTGTCGGAGACCTTGATGAACTCGCCGTTCTGGTAGGCGTTGGCTTCGAACGGCTGGATCTGGGTGTTGATGAGCGACATCGTTGTTCCTCTTGGTGAAGGGGGTGGGTGAAGCGACCAACACAGGTTAGCGGCTCCGTTCCCATAAGAACAATCCATTGATTGCATCTATGCGATAGTCATAGGCTATCAAAGTGGTCTGATCCTGCGATGAATGATGAGGGCCAGATCCGTTAGAACCGTTGCAGCGCAATGACCAGGGCGCCGGAACGTGTGATCAGTGCAATAGCTTCTGCATATTCGTTGTGGGGGAAAGCTGAACGATCGCAGGCGACGCGGTGCCGATCCGGCCCGATGTCAGGCGGAAATCGATAGTGCACATGCATGTATATGTGAGTTGCCATGCTTGGATTCAATCAAGCTGCCGGTCGCGGACGGCCGGCGCGCGCACCCGGGGCGCAAGGGCCGGTGCACTACACTGCGCGCCCCGATGTTGCTCCCTCCCGCCATGACCGCCACCCCGCCACCTGTCCGCCAGCTGCTCGCCGACGCCGCCACCCGATTGCCCGGCGTGGAAGGCCGCCATGAGGCCGAACTGTTGCTGCTGCAGGTGCTGGAACGCGAGCGCAGCTGGCTGTTCGCGCATGCCACCGATCCGGTCGAGCCGGCGCAGGTGGCGGCGTTCGAGGCGCTGCTGGCCAAACGCCTGGCCGGTGAGCCGGTGGCGTACCTGCTGGGCCGCCGCGGCTTCTGGACCCTGGATCTTGAGGTCAGCCCGGCCACCCTGATCCCGCGCCCGGAGACCGAGCTGCTGGTCGAGCTGGCGCTGGCACGGTTGCCCGACGCTACCGCCTTGCGGGTCGCCGACCTTGGCACCGGCAGTGGCGCGATCGCGCTGGCGCTGGCCAGCGAACGCCCGCAGGCGCAGGTAGTGGCGACCGACCTCAGCGAGGCGGCCCTGGCGGTGGCGGCACGCAACGCGCAGCGCCACGCACTGGGCAACGTCCAGTTCCGGCAGGGTGCGTGGTACGCGCCGCTGGCGGGTGAGCGTTTCGATCTGATCGCCACTAATCCCCCGTACATCGCCAGCGACGACCCGCACCTGGCCCAGGGCGACCTGCGCTTCGAACCGGCCACCGCGCTGGCCGCCGGTCTTGATGGGCTGGACGACATCCGGCTGATCATCGCCGGTGCAGCAGCACACCTGCTTCCCGGCGGCTGGCTGCTGATCGAACACGGCTGGGACCAGGGCGAGGCGATCCGCGCGCTGCTGCGGGACGCCGGTTTCCAGTCGGTCGCCACTGAGCACGATCTGGAACAGCGTGACCGGGTGAGCCTGGGCTGTCTGCCCGCCTGAGTGCGTGCCGGCCCTGCGGCGACCCCGAGGCTAGAATGGCCTGTCCACCGGGCCGCCGCGCAGCGTGATGCGGCGACTGTCATTCCACATGGAGTTCCTGTCATGCGTACGCTGTATCCCGCCATCACCCCTTACGACGTCGGCACCCTGAAGGTCGATGACCGCCATACGCTGTACTTCGAGCAGTGCGGCAATCCCGACGGCAAGCCGGTGGTGATGCTGCACGGTGGCCCGGGCGGCGGCTGCAGCGACAAAATGCGCCAGTTCCACGACCCGGCCAAGTACCGGATCATCCTGTTCGACCAGCGCGGTGCCGGCCGTTCCACGCCGCACGCGGACCTGGTCGACAACACCACCTGGGACCTGGTCGCCGATATCGAGAAGCTGCGCGAGCACCTCAAGGTGAATCGCTGGCAGGTCTTCGGCGGCAGCTGGGGCTCGACCCTGGCGCTGGCCTACGCGCAGACCCACCCGCAGCGCGTGACCGAACTGGTCCTGCGCGGCATCTTCATGCTGCGCCGCTGGGAGCTGGAGTGGTTCTACCAGGAAGGCGCCAACCGCCTGTTCCCGGATGCGTGGGAGCACTACCTCCAGCCGATCCCGGCCGTGGAGCGCCACGATCTGATCTCGGCCTTCCACCGCCGCCTGACCAGCGACGATGAAGCCACCCGCCTGGCCGCGGCCAAGGCGTGGAGTGTGTGGGAAGGCGCCACCAGCTTCCTGCACGTGGACGACGACTTCGTGAACAGCCATCAGGATCCGCAGTTCGCGCTGGCCTTCGCCCGCATCGAGAACCACTACTTCGTCAACGGTGGCTTCTTCGAGGTGGAAGAACAGCTGCTGCGCGACGCGCACCGCATCGCCGATATCCCGGGCGTGATCGTGCATGGCCGCTACGACGTGGTCTGCCCGCTGCAGAGCGCGTGGGAGCTGCACAAGGCGTGGCCGAACTCGACGCTGGAGATCAGCCCGGCCTCGGGTCACTCTGCCTTCGAAGCGGAGAATGTCGACGCGCTGGTGCGGGCGACGGATCGTTTCGCGGGTTGATGGAGGCGTGCCGACCAACGGTCGGCACCTACCGTGTTACCCCTGACGTCGCGCGGTAGATCACGACCGTTGGTCGTGATGCGGCGGGTTACCAATCCCCGCCCAACAACGCCTCCGCCAGCACCTGCAGCTTCGGCGAGGCCTGCCGCGAGGGGGGATACACCAGTGACAGCACCCGGCTGCGGCCCTCGAAGGGCTGCAGCACCCGCTGCAGCCGCCCGTCGGCCAGCGCATCGGCCACCGCGAAATCCATCACCTGCACGATGCCGATCCCGGCCAGCGCCCCTTCCACCAGCGGGTCGCCGCTGTCGAACACCGTCCGCGCCGGCGGGGTGAACTCGCGCAGCTGGCCCTCTGCCTCGCGGAACTGCCAATCCACCAGCCGCCCGCTGCGCAGATTGCGCACCGCCAGGCAGGCGTGATCGTGCAGCGCATCCACCGTGGCCGGTTCCCCGTGCTGCGCGATGTAAGCCGGGGAGGCGACCGTGACCCAGTTCAACGGCCGCAGGGGGCGGGCCACCATCCGCACGTCGCTGATCGGCCCGGTGCGCAGTGCGGCATCGAAGCCTTCTTCGACCAGATCCACCAGCCGGTCGTTGAGCACCAGCTCGAACTGCAGCTGCGGGTGCGCCGCCATCAACTGCCCGGCCAGCGGCACCAGCACTTTGCGCCCGAACATCGAGGGCGCCGTCAGCTTCAACACGCCCGAGGGTGTGGAGGGGCGATCACCCAGCCGGCGCTCGGCATCCTCCAGCCCACTCAGCAGCGGCGCGCAGTGCTCGACGAACTGGCGGCCATCCGGGGTCAGGCTGACGTTGCGGGTATTGCGGTGAAGCAGCCGCACACCCAGGGCACTCTCCAGCCGGCTGATCGCCCGTGACAGCCCGGATTGGCTGATCCCCAGCTGCCCGGCGGCGACGGTGAAGCTGCGCGCGTCGGCCACCTGCACCAGCATGCGCACGGCATTGAGGTCCATGGATGTCTCCGATTCATGCGGATATGCATGACAGATATCGAAGTATCCGGGTTTATTTCTGCAGCGTCATCAATGAGACTGCCCACCTTCTTACGCAGTACCGAGTCGGCATGACCTCCCCCCTGTCTCCCGCTGGCGCGCCGGCGCCCGCATTTCCTCGCCTGGCCCTGGCGTTGCTGGCCACCGCCCAGCTGATCATCGCGCTGGATTCCACGATCATCTTCGTCGCCCTGCACGAGATGGGCGCGCAGCTGCGCATCAATGCCCAGCAGCTGCAGTGGATCGTCAGCGGCTACACGGTGGCCTTCGGCGGGTGCCTGCTGCTGGGCGGCCGGGCGGCTGATCTGCTCGGTCGCCGCCGGGTCTATCGGCTGGGCATGGCGCTGTTCGCGCTGGCCTCGCTGGTCGGTGGTTTCAGCAACAGTGCGTGGCTGCTGATCGCGGCCCGCGCGGTGCAGGGCATCGGCGCGGCGTTGCTGTTCCCGGCCACGCTGGCGCTGATCAACACGATCTACGCCGAAGGCGCGCCGCGCAATCGCGCGCTGGCGATCTGGTCGATGGCCAGCGCCGGCGGCCTGGCCTTGGGCACGCTGCTCGGCGGCGTGCTGACCCAGAGCTTCGGGTGGGCCTCGGTACTGCTGGTGATCGTGCCGTTCGCCGGTGGCTGCGCGCTGCTGGGCGGCTGGTGGCTGCCGCGCGATCCTGCGCCGCTGGCGAGCCGCTCGTTCGATCTGGCTGGCTGCGTCACCGTGACCCTCGGCGGCAGCCTGCTGGTGACCACCCTGGTGCAGGGCCCGGAATGGGGCTGGTCGGCGCCGCTCACGCTGATCTGCCTGCTCGTGTCGGCAGTGATGCTGGCCGCCTTCGTGCAGATCGAACGCCGCAGCCGCGACCCGCTGATGCAGTTCTCGCTGCTGCGCCTGCGCAGCCTGCGTGCGGCGATGCTGCTGACGATGCTGTTCATGAGCAGCTACGGCGTGCAGTACTACTTCCTGGCGCTGTACTACCAGGATGGCTACGGCTGGAGCGCGCTGCAGGCGGGCCTGGCGTTCCTGCCGCCGACCCTGGTGTGCACCTTCGGCATCCGCATCGCCGAGCGCATGCTCGCGCAGCGTTCGCCGCGCCAGGTGCTGACGGTGGGCATGCTGGCCGGCGCGATCGGCATCGCCGCGGTCGCCGTCGCGCTGCCGTACGGCGCGACCTACTGGGCGCTGCTGCCGGGCATCGTGGTGCTCAGCCTTGGCCAGGGCATCACCTGGACGGCGATGTGGATCGTGGCCGGGCAGGGCGTGCCCGCCGCGCAGCAGGGCGTGGCTTCGGGCATGGCTGCCACGGCGCAGCAGATTGGCGGCGCGCTGGGCCTGGCGCTGCTGGTGATGGTGGCCAATGCCGGTCGTGGCAGTGCCGGCGCCAGCAGTGAGGGGGCGCTGCAGGGCATGATCCATGCGCAGTACGGTGCAGCGTTGTTCGCGCTGCTGGGTGTGGGCGTGGCGCTGTGGCTGCGGCCGCAGCCGGAGGCCGTGCCTGTCAGGCCGTGCCTCGAATGAACCCGCGCGGGTGGGCGCGCAGCCGGCTGACGGCCGGCATCACCCAGGCGGCAAGGCGACCAGCTGCGGCTGCAGGGCGGTGAAGATGCGGGCCAAGCGCTGCGCCCAGGCCAACTGGCCGGCGGCATCGGCAATCAGGTCCTGGCGGATCTCCAGCTCCACGTGCACCAGCCCGCGGCCTTCGCCATGCACCGGCACGGCATAGTCGCTGGTGCTGCTGACCGCGTAGGGCTGGTTGTCGCCCACCACGAGGTCGCCTTCTTCGCGCAGCGCCTGCAGCAGCGCAAGCGCAAAGCGCGTGTCCCGGTGGTACAGCACGCCGGCATGCCAGGGCCGCGCGGCATCATTCATCGCCGGGGTGAAGCTGTGCATCATCACCAGCAGCGTTGGCCGGGCCTGCGCCTGGCGGGTGTCCAGCTCGGCATCGATGCGTGCATGGTAGGGCGCATGGATCGCCTCGATGCGCTGCTGGCGCTGCAGCGCTGACAGGCGCTGGTTGCCGGGTACGACGGTGAGGTCACTGACCGCCGGCATCAGCGTGGGCGACGCCAACGGCCGGTTGCAATCGATCACCAGCCGCGAGTAGGTCTGCGTGATCGCCCACGCATCGAGCAGGCGCGCCAGTTCAACCGTGACCCCGGCGATGCCGATGTCCCAGCCGATGTGGCGGTCCAGCTCGTGCTGCGGCAGGCCGAGGCCGGCCAGTGACGCCGGCACCTGCTGGCCGGCATGGTCGGCGATCAGCAGATAGGGCGAGCGGCCCTGCGCCTGATGCACGGTGAACGGCGCCGGGTCGGCCGGCCCCAGCAGTGATGCCCCGGTGTGCGGAGGGGTGAACGCATCAGCCACGCGGGGTGCCGTCCAGGTGATGTTCGATCATCCACAGGCCGGCCCACAGCTTGGCGTCCAGCTCATAGCCCTGGCCCATCTTCTCGACCAGCCAGGCGGCGGCGCGGGTGCGCGGAATCGCGTGCACGGTGATGTCTTCGCTGGCATCGCCACCGCCCTCGCCGACCTTGCGCAGGCCGGTGGCACGCACGAAGGCGATCTTTTCGCTGCTGGCACCGGAGGAGGTCGGGCCGATCATCAGCACCTCGGCGTGATCGGCGGTCCAGCCGGTTTCTTCCTCCAGCTCGCGCACGGCCGAGACCTCGATCGACTCGCCGGCATCGATGTCGCCGACCAGGCCGGCCGGCATTTCGATGGTCCTGGCCTGCAGCGGCACGCGGAACTGTTCGACGAACAGCACCGTGTCGTCCGGGGTGACTGCGATGATGATCGCGGCCAGGCCGCCGGCGTGGGTGCGCTCGCTGTACTCCCACGTGCCGCGCACCACCATGCGCTGGTACTTGCCTTCAAAAACGACCTTCGGGGCTTGCGTATTGGGGCTCATGCGAACTCGCTGGCAACGGAAGAGGAATCGGACAGGCCGGCGGCGGTGAACAGGCGGCGGCGGGTCAACGGCCCGAACCGCAGTGCATCGCACAGGCCCTGCAGCATCTGTGCATCGGCCACGCCCCGGCTGAAATCGACGGCGGCACCGTCCAGCGGCGCATCCAGCGCGATGGTGGTCAGCTGGCGCCACAGCAGCGCATGCTCGCGCTGTTCGCGCAGCCGCACTGCCATCTGCGCCGCGCCGCGCAGGCGCAGGAAGGGCACTTCATCCAGGCGCTCGTACAGCACGTCCAGGCTGCCGAAATGGGCCAGCAGCACCGCAGCGGATTTAGCCCCCACCCCGGTCACGCCCGGGATGTTGTCGACCGCATCACCGCACAGGGCCAGGTAATCGGCGATCTGGTGCGCATGCACGCCGTGGCGGGCTTTGACACCGGCCATGCCCCAGCGCTGGTTGCGCGCGTAATCCCACTGTTCGTCATGCTCGAACAGCAACTGCGACAGATCCTTGTCGGCGGAGATGATCACCCCGCGCATGCCGGCATCGCGGCGTGCATGCAGGGCGCTGCCGATCAGGTCATCGGCCTCGTACTCGTGGTGGGCCAGCACCGCCAGGCCGAGCGCGGTGCACAACGCCTTGCAGTGGGCGAACTGGCGGCGCAGCGCGTCCGGCGCGGGATCGCGGTTGGCCTTGTAGGCCGCGTAGATCCGGTGCCGGAAGCAGCTGTCCAGGGCTTCATCGAAGGCGATGGCGATGTTGGCGGGGCGTTCGCGGTCGAGCAGGTCGAGCAGGAAGCGCGCGAAGCCGTGCACGGCATTGGTCGGCCAGCCCTGCTGATCCTGGAACTCATCGGGCATCGAATGCCACGCGCGGAACACGTACAGACTGGCATCGACCAGGTACAGCGGCGCACGCAGCGGCGGCGGCGCCATGCCGGGGCCGGCGGGAAGGGCGGACATCTCAGCCCTCCCAGTCCTGCAGCAGCGCGGCCGGGTCGGGGCGCTCGCGTTCGGGGACCGCGGTCTTCGGCGTGCCGATATGGATGAAGCCGGCGATCTGCTCACCCTCGGCCAGGCCCAGGTGGGCGTGCACCGCCGGGTCGAAGGCCATCCAGGCGGTCAGCCACTGCGCGCCGAAGCCAAACGCCTGCGCGGCCTGCAGCAGGGCGAAGCAGACGCAGCCGGCGGTCATCAGCTGCTCGGCCTCCGGCACCTTGGGGTTCGGGCGCGGGCTGGCGATGACGGTGATGATCAGCGGGGCGTGGGAGAAGCGTTGGCGGTCTTTGTCCAACTGGGCCGGTGAGACCTGGGGGTCGCGCTGGACGGCGCGCTGGGCCAGGAAGGCGCCCAGACTGTGACGTGCATCGCCGGCAATCCGCAGGAAGCGGTACGGCACCAGCTTGCCGTGGTCCGGCACGCGTACGGCCGAGCTCAGCATCCGCATCAGGGTCACCGGGTCGGGCCCGGGTTCACCCAGTTGCTTGGCGGGGACCGAACGGCGGGCGTCCAGGGCGTGCAGAGCGGGGGGGACGGACATGGGCTCTCAATCTGGCTTCACGGTGCCCCGATTATAGTCGCGCCCGTTTGTGACACGGCCTTGGGCGATCTCGGTGCAATTTGCGACAAAACGTGATGAACATCACCTAATCAGCGGACTTCCTTCACGTGGCTGTACTCGCTTCCACGGCCTGCTCCGCTTACGATACAAAGCCTGCCGGGCCACCGGTAACGAGGTTTAAAGTGTCGACTGTTTCACTGTCTCTGACCGGTCGGCCGGCCTACCATCCGAACGTGGGCGCATGGGGTGCGCCGGCGTTCGTTGTATCCATGTTGTACTCAGTGCCTGCGAGGGTGGGGAGCCTTTTCGCATGATTGCCACGCCCAATGTAGGGGGGCACCCGGGCCGTGACCCGGCGTTGTTGACGATGGCCCGTGAGGCCGTGCTGCCGGGGCTGGTCGAGTCGTTCTCGACGGTGCTGGCGCGCTTCGATGACGTGCTGTTTGACCGTGCCGGTACCGCCGGCGCGTCGCAGTTGCTGTTCCTGGATGGCATGCGCGAGCTGCGCCGCCGCCGGGACGACATCGTGGCTGGCTTCCGCGCCCACCTGGCCCAGGCCTGGGAGGCGCTGGAGCGGGGCGAGCCGCTGTCTGCCGAGGCCACCCTGGCCGGCCAGATCGAGGATGGCCTGAGCCTGGTGCCCGAACACGTGCTGGAGTCCCGGCTGGCGGTGCGCAATTTCGCCACCGTGCTGCTGCGTGACTTCAAGCCGGTACTGTCGCGTCTGGACCGCCGCCTGGGCATGATCGCCGGGGGGCTGGAACTGCAGGCCGATACCAATCCGATCAGCCCCGAGCACCTCGGTGTGGCGATCCACGAGGCTTTCGCCGATTGTGAATTGGCCCCGGAAGTGCGGCTGGTGCTCATCAAGTTGTGCGAGCGCGATCTGCAGCAGCCGATCGGCAAGCGTTACGAGTACCTGGATGAACAACTGGCCGCAGCGGGCGTGATGCCGCAGATGGCCGCGCGCCGGCCTGCCGCGCGCGCGCCATCGCCGCCGCGCGAGGACCGCGATGCCTTCGAGGGTGTTGAGCCCGAGAGCAGCATGGGATCGGCGGGCGAAGAGGGCCAGGCACCGGCCTGGGCCCGTCGCTTCGCCGACCGCTGGGCCGAGAGCCGTGGCCGCCTCCAGGGCGGACCGCATGCAGCACATGAAGGCCCGGGCGAGGGCGGTGACAGCCTCGGCGGCAACCAGGGCATGCTGCTTGATGCCCTGCACGAATTGCTGCAGCAGACCCGTCATGTACGCGAGGACGCCACCTCGGCGGCCAGCGTCGCGGTCGGCCAGCAACGCCCGCTGAGCCAGCGCGAAATGATGTCGGTGCTGTCGCTGCTGCAGGCCACGCCCAGTGCGACCCTGCGCGCGGCGATCGGTGAAGACGGTGAGTCGCTGGCACAGCGGTTGAAGAGTGAAGTGCTGTCCGGCGCGACCCGGCTCGGGGTCGATCCCGCGCAGGCGCGGCTGGACCCGCAGGATGAAGACGCGATCGATCTGGTCGGCATGCTGTTCGACGTGATGCTCGATGAGCGCGACCTGGAGGGCCGCTCGCGCGAGCTGATCGGCCGGCTGGTGGTACCCTTCGTCAAGGTGGCCATGCTCGACCGCCGCATGTTCGTGCAGAAGACCCACCCGGCGCGCAAGCTGCTCAACTCGCTGGCCGAGGCCTGCGAAGGCAACACCGGCGAAAGCCAGGCCGAGCGCGTGCTGATGGGCAAGGTCGAGGAGATCATCGAGCGCCTGGTGGCCGAGTTCAACGAGAACCTGGCGATCTTCCTGACCCTGGAAGAAGAATTCCGCGAGTTCCTGACCCAGCACCGGCGCCGGATCGAGATCGCCGAGCGCCGTGCCGCCGAGACCCAGCGCGGCCAGGAAAAGCTCGAAATGGCGCGCCAGCGGGCCAGCACCGAGCTGGACCGGCGGATTGGCGACACCACCTTGCCGCAGGCGATCGGTGAATTCCTGCGCCAGCCCTGGCAGCACCACCTGACCCTGACCGTGCTGCGCGAAGGCGAAGACGGCGCCTCGGTCGGTGAGGCACTGGGCCTGGCCGATGGGATGCTGGATGAGGTGGCCGAGGCGCGCCGGCATATCGTCGGCAAGCCGTGGCTGCAGGCCTGGCACCCCGCGCTGCGCAAGGTCTTCGCCAGTGTCGGTGTGCATGCCGACGCGGCCACCAGTGCCATCGACGCGCTGCACGACACCCTGCAGGGCATCGCCGAATCGCGCCCCGAACTGGAACGCGCGCTGCCCGAGCTGCCGCAGGTGGCCTTGCCTTCGCCGCCGGCGCAGGAATCGGCGGCGGTGCAGCTGGGCAGCAAGGTGGATGTCAGCGATTTCGACAATGCCGATGCCGACCGCTTCCGCGGCCTGGAGATCGGCAGTTGGCTGGATTTCGTCGACAAGGACGGCAAGGTCCAGGCCGGCAAGCTGTCCTGGGTGAGCCCGATTTCGCAGCGCCTGCTGTTCGTCAACCGGCGCGGGGTGCGGTTCTGCGTCGCCTCGCCGGAAGAACTGGCCGTGATGGTGCGCCTGGGCCGCCTGCGCGCGCATATCGACGATGGCGCCTTCGACAGTGCCATGCAGGGTGTGATCGATCGCCTGGATACCAAGAACGCCACCGTGCATTGACCCCGGGGGCCACTCTGGCCGGACGATCAGGTTACGATCAGCCCACATTCCGCTGATCGTCGGGGACAGGCATGGCTGTCGAGGTGTTGGTGGTAAAAGAACATGCGCCGGGGGAACGGCGCGTGGCGATGACGCCGGAAACGGCGCGCAAGTTGATCGCGCTGGGGGCGAGCGTCGCATTCGAACCCGGTGCCGGGCTGGCGGCGGGCTTCCCCGACGCGGTGTATCAGGACGTGGGGGCCCAGCCGGCCGATGACAGCCGCCTGGCCCAGGCCGACATCGTGCTGTGCGTGCAGCCACCGTCCAATGACCGCCTTGCCCGGTTGAAGTCCGGTGCCAGCCTGATCGGCATGCTGCACCCGCAGGCCGATGCCGAACGCGCGGGCCTGATCCAGTCACGTGGCCTGCAGGCGTTCCCGCTGGAGCGTCTGCCGCGCACCACGCGCGCCCAATCGATGGATGTCCTCAGTTCGCAGGCCGGCATGGCCGGTTACAAGGCCACCCTGATCGCGGCCCAGCGCGCGCCGCGCTTCTTCCCGATGCTCACCACCGCCGCCGGCACGATCCGTCCTTCCAAGGTGCTGGTGGTCGGTGCCGGCGTGGCCGGCCTGCAGGCAATTGCTACCGCCCGCCGTCTTGGCGCGCAGGTAGAAGGCTTCGACGTGCGCCCGGAAACCCGCGAGCAGATCGAATCGCTGGGCGGCAAATTCCTGGATCTGGGCGTGAGCGCGGTCGGCGAAGGTGGCTACGCGCGGCCGTTGACCGATGAAGAGCGTGCCGAGCAGCAGCGTCGCCTTGGCGAGCACCTGCGCACCGTGGACGTGGTGATCTGCACCGCGGCGGTGCCCGGGCGGCCAGCGCCGAAAATCGTCAGTACCGCGATGGCGCGTGGGATGAAGCCGGGCAGCGTGATCGTCGATCTCGCCGCCGAAACCGGCGGCAACTGCGAAGCCACGCAACCGGGCGAGGTAGTGGATCTGGACGGTGTGCTCATCGATGGCCCGCTCAACCTGGCCAGCCAGGGCGCGGTCCACGCCAGCGAGATGTACGCCCGCAACGTCTACAACTTTGTCGCGCTGTTCCTGAAAGACGGCGCGGTCACCTTCGACTGGGACGACGAACTGCTCGCCAAAACCCGCTGGGTCGCCGCCTGAATTAACAGGGACGGAGGTAGTTAATAATCCCCTCCGTCCCCGTTAACGCCGTTAACGGTCCCCGTTAACGCTCAGCGCTTCGGCGGCGGCGGTGCTGGGTTGGCCTTGAGCCAGGCCTTGCGTTCGTCCGGGGTCATCCGCGCCCAGCGGTCGCGCAGCGCCTGCCGCTGCTCCGGCGTCATGCTGCGCATCTGGCCGAACAGTGCGCGCGCCTGCTCGCGCTGCTCCGGCGTCATGTTCTCGAAGCGATGGCGGCCCCGGTGCGCCTGCGCGCGCTGCTCCGGGGTCATGGTCAGCCAGCGCTGGCCGTGCTGCAGCATGCGCTCGCGTTGCGGCGCCGGCGCGTCGTTCCAGCGGTCA
The DNA here is from genome assembly GCF_056397945.1 of Stenotrophomonas sp. 05L413. Lineage (NCBI taxonomy): Bacteria > Pseudomonadati > Pseudomonadota > Gammaproteobacteria > Lysobacterales > Lysobacteraceae > Stenotrophomonas > Stenotrophomonas sp. 05L413. Next base: position 30,319 of record NZ_JBFTOL010000009.1, on the reverse strand, counting down.
CGCACGGGCGCGATCAACGCTTCGCGCTGCTGGGGGCTGAGTGTGTCCCAGTCCGGCAGCGGGGCGGTCTGCGCCCAGCCGGCCGCACTCAGCGTCAGCAACATCAGCCCCAGGGACAGTCGCAGTTTCATCATCACTCCATTGCCAGGTCGGTACTGCCCAGCCACACATACAGATCGGGATTTTCGTCGAGAACGTCGCTGCCGTCATCGGCCGCGCTCGCCACCACCGGTGCCGGCGGGGCGGTCGCTTCGCCGAGGAGGAAACTGTAGCCCAACGCGAGCGCGACCACCGCCGAACAGGCGGTGGCCATCCACCAGGACGGCGCATGCCGCTTGGCCGGCGAGGCCGCATGGCGCGCGCTGCGCAACCGCGCCAGCGTGGCCGGCGAGAGCGTATCCAGCGCCTGCGCATGCAGCTGCCGCAGGGCGGCATCGTCATGCATCGAAGGGGGCAGTGGGCGGTTCACAGGGCGATCTCCAAAGACTGCTGCAGCGCCTGGCGGGCGCGCGAAAGATGGGTTTTGACCGCGCCTTCGCTGCAGCCCATGGCCTTGGCCGTGGTGGCGCCGTCCAGGTCCTGCAGCACGCGCAGGGTGAAGGCCTCGCGCTGGCGCGCGGGCAGCTCCCGCAGCGCCTGCACCAGTTGTGCGTACTGATCGCGCTGCTCATGGGCCTGGGCCGGGCCGGGCGCGTGGTCGGCCCAGTCGATGTCATGCTCGGCGCCGGCCTCGTCGCTGCTGCGCCAGAACTTGAGGCGGAAGCCACGGCGGCGCTGCAGATCCACGACGCGGCGGCGCAGGATGCTCCAGAACAGCGGTGCCCACTCGGCGGCGGGTTTGTCGCGGTAGCCGAGCATCTTCAGCATGCTGTCCTGCACCGCATCCAGCGCGTCCTCGCGCTGGCGCAGGCCGGCCTCGGCGAAGCGGAACGCGCGCGGGCCGATGCCGGCCAGGAAGGCATCCAGCGACACCGGCAGCGCCACCTCGGCAGTGGCGGGCAGGTCGGCATCCGTCGACGGTAGGGGAGAGCTCACCAGCACAGGGTAGCGGTCCGGCAGGGGGATACCGTGAGAACGCCCCAGGGCGGTCGCGGTTGACCGGCCCGCCCGATTGGTTCAGCGCATGGTTATGATGCAGGGGACGGGATGACCGCCTGGGAGAGTGACTGCAATGAGCGACGGGTTCGTGGCGTTGTATATCTTCATGCTGGCCGCCATTGCCGGCCACGTGATCATTTCGCGGGTGCCGGTGATCCTGCATACCCCGTTGATGTCCGGCTCCAACTTCATCCACGGCATCGTGCTGATCGGGGCGATGGTGGTGCTGGGGCATGCGCAGACCCCGCTGGAGAAGATCATCGGCTTCATCGCGGTGGTGCTCGGCGCGGGCAATGCGGCCGGCGGCTACGTGGTGACCGAACGCATGCTCGACATGTTCAAGCCCAGCGCCAAGCGCGACGCCGGGGAGAAGACGCCTTGAACGTGACCACCGCGCAACTGCTGCAGTGGCTGGTCCAGGTGAGCTATCTGGTCGCCGCCACCCTGTTCCTGCTGGGCCTGCAGCGCATGGCCTCGCCGATGACCGCGCGCAGCGGCATCCGCTGGGCCGGGCTGGGCATGCTGATCGCCACGGTGGCGACGTTCTTCCTGCCCGAGCTGCACAACATCCCGCTGATCCTGGCGGCGGTGGCGATCGGCACCGGCGTGGCGTGGTGGTCGGCCAAGCGCGTGGCGATCACCGACATGCCGCAGATGGTGGCGCTCTACAACGGCATGGGCGGCGGCTCGGCGGCGGCGATCGGTGCGGTGGAACTGCTGCGCTTCTCGTTCCTGACCAACCGCGATACCACGCACTGGAGCGAGCAGGCGCTGGCCGACCTCGCCGCGCGCCAGCCGTCGGCGACGGTGCTGGCGCTGGCCGTGATCGGTTCGGCGATCGGCGCGGTGTCGCTGTCCGGCTCGATCATCGCCTGGGCCAAACTCGATGGCCGGCTCGACCGCCGCGTCACCTTCCCGGGGCAGCAGGTGTTCAACCTGCTGGTCGCGCTGGCGATGGTGGTGCTGGGCATCTGGGCTGCGGTCACCCTGAGCCCGGTGGCGATCATCAGCTTCTTCGTGGTCGCACTCGCGCTGGGCGTACTGATGACGCTGCCGATCGGTGGCGCCGACATGCCGGTGGTGATCTCGCTGTACAACGCGTTCACCGGCCTGGCCGTGGCCTTCGAAGGCTATGTGCTCGGCAACGAGGCGCTGATCATCGCCGGCATGATGGTCGGCGCGGCGGGCATCCTGCTGACCCGCCTGATGGCCAAGGCGATGAACCGCCCGATCAGCGGCGTGTTGTTCTCCAACTTCGGCGGCGGCGGTGTCGCGCAGGAAATCAGCGGCGCGCAGAAGCCCATCGAGGCCAGCGATGTGGCGGCGATGCTGGCCTTCGCCGAGCGTGTGGTGATCGTGCCCGGTTACGGCATGGCCGTGGCCCAGGCCCAGCACAAGGTGTGGGAGCTGGCGCAGCGCCTGATCGATCGCGGCATCAAGGTGAAGTTCGCGATCCACCCGGTGGCCGGGCGCATGCCGGGGCACATGAACGTGCTGCTGGCCGAAGCGGGCGTGCCCTACGACCTGATCGCCGACATGGACGACATCAACCCCGAGTTCCCCAACACCGACGTGGTGCTGGTGATCGGCGCCAACGACGTGGTCAATCCGGTCGCGCGCACCGACCCGGCCAGCCCGATCTACGGCATGCCGATCCTGGACGTGGTCAACGCCCGCAACGTGGTGGTGATCAAGCGCGGCAAGGGTACCGGGTTTGCCGGCATCGAGAATGCGCTGTTCTATGCCGACAACGCCCGCATGCTGTACGGCGATGGTGCGGGTGCGGCGAGCGCGCTGGTGAGCGAACTGAAGGCGCTCGACGGCGGGCATTGAGGCGCGGATGCAAGGGTCACGACCAACGGTCGTGACCTACCGGCGACCCCGGATCTACGGCGACACTGGACCTGCGGCGACTCCGGACCTGCGGCGACTCCGGACCTGCGGCGACTCCGGACCTGCGGCGACTCCGGACCTGCGGTAGTGCCGGCCGCTGGCCGGCTCAACGCGATGCCTGAATGCCAGCGCGTTTCCGTTCTGATGTCATGAGGAGCCGGCCAGCGGCCGGCACTACCGATGGCATTCGGCGGCAGCGTGCAGGGGGCGTTACCTCGCCACCCACCAACCCACGACCAGCGCCACGCCCAGCCACAGCCATTCGACCGCGCCGTTGGCCAGGCCGCTGAGGGTCCAGGCCAGATAGGGCCCCATGCGCAACGCTGATTCCCACGGGGTAAGCCCCATCGCGCCGCCGAGGTAGGCCGAAGCGATCCCCCAGTTGGCTGCCAGCGCCACCAGCACGGTGGCCAGCAGGGTCAGCACCACCCGGGCGGTACCGGCGCGCAGGGTGCCCAGACGCAGCATGAAGGCGATCTCCAACGCCGCCAGAACCGCCATCCAGCCGGCCTGGCGGCCGGTGAGCAGGGCGATGAACAACCAGGCCAGCACGGCCGTGACGACACCAAGCAGAAACAGCGGGGGCCAGAGCCAGTGGCGGCTCCGGACAGGCACGGACGTGGGCGACATGCAATCTTCCTGTAAGTCCCCACAGGATACCGGCTTGCGCGGTGACCGGCGCGTGGGCGGCCACTGGGCTAAAATGGTCGCCTTGCGGGAATTGGCCGCGACCCCCATATCGATCCACATGTATTCCCGTAGCAGTGAACCTGTCCACTTCGAACGCGACTGCGAGGCCGTCATGGTCCCGCAGGGCGAAACGGTCACGCTGCCCGCTGGCAGCTATGGCTATATCACCCAGGCCCTGGGTGGCAGCTATACCGTCTTTGTCGAAGGCAATCTGTTCCGCATCGCCGGCAAGGATGGCGATGCCATCGGCAAGGAGGCGCCCCCGGCGCTGGAGCTGCCCGCCGATGCCTCCGACGAGGAGGTCGAAAAACTGGTGTGGCAGCAGCTGCGCACCTGTTTCGATCCGGAAATCCCGTTCAACATCGTCGATCTGGGGCTGGTCTATGAAGTGGACCTCAAGCACCTGGACGATGGCCAGCGCGAGGTCGACATCAAGATGACCCTGACCGCGCCCGGCTGCGGCATGGGCGAGATCCTCGTCGATGACGTGCGCAGCAAGCTGGAAATGATCCCGACGGTGGCCGAGGCCGACGTCGAGCTGGTGTTCGACCCGCCGTGGGGCCGTCACATGATGTCCGAGGCCGCCCGGCTCGAAACCGGCATGCTGTAACCGCCCATCGCCAGCCGGCGTCACGGCGTTCCCCGTAACCAGAACAGGAAATATCCGGTGTCCCAGTCTTCCGTGAGCTTCAACACCACCCGTTCCGCCCAGCCGCGCAGCAGCGAGGAGCGTGAACGCATCCTGGCCGCCCCCGGTTTTGGTCTGCACTTCACCGATCACATGGTGGAAGTGCGTTGGGACAAGGACACCGGCTGGCACGATGCCGTGGTGCGCCCGTACGGCCCGCTGCAGCTGGATCCGGCCGCCGCGGTGCTGCATTACGGCCAGGAAATCTTCGAAGGCATCAAGGCCTACCGCCACGCCGACGGCTCGATCTGGACCTTCCGCCCGGAGGCCAACGGCCGCCGCCTGCAGCGTTCGGCCCAGCGCCTGGCGCTGCCGGAACTGCCGGTGGATATCTTCGTCGAATCGCTCAAGCAGATGATTGCCGTGGACGCCAGCTGGGTGCCGTCGGCCGACGAATCCAGCCTGTATTTCCGTCCCTTCATGATCGGCGATGAAGCCTTCCTCGGCGTGCGTGGCGCGCACAAGGCCGGCTACTACGTGATCGCCAGCCCGGCCGGCCCGTACTTCGCCAAGGGCGTGGCCCCGGTGGCGATCTGGTTGTCCACCGACTACGCACGCGCAGGCAAGGGCGGCACCGGCGCGGCCAAGTGCGGTGGCAACTACGCCGCCTCGCTGCTGCCACAGCAGAAGGCGCAGGCACAGGGCTGCTCGCAGGTGCTGTTCCTGGATCCGGTCGAGGGCAAGTACCTGGAAGAACTGGGTGGCATGAACGTGTTCCTGGTCTACAAGGACGGCACCCTGGTGACGCCGTCGCTGTCGGGCAGCATCCTGGAAGGCATCACCCGCGAAAGCATCCTGCAGCTGGCCCGCGACCGCGGCATGAAGGTCGAAGAGCGCAAGGTCACCCTGGAGGAGTGGAAGGACGGCGTGACCTCCGGCGATATCGTGGAAGCGTTCGCCTGCGGTACCGCTGCGGTGGTCACCCCGATCGGCCAGCTCAAGGGCGAAGGCTTCTCGGTGGGCGACCTCAACGCGCCGGCCGGCGAAGTGACGATGTCACTGCGCAAGGAGCTGACCGACATCCAGTACGGTCGCCTGCCGGACCGTCACGGCTGGCTGGTCCGCCTGGACGCCTGATCCCTGCCGATCCGAGCGCAGCAAAGAAACCCGCCTGGCGACAGGCGGGTTTTTTATTGCCTGTCCTGCGGTGGCAACGTCGCAAGCCATTGATGCGCAAGCGTTGTCCGGGTGTCGGGGACAGTGACAGCCATTTCGGACATTCGTTGACGTAACTCGACCGTTCAAAATGGCCGGCGCGCCTTCACTTTCACAAACCCTCGACCCGGAAAGTCACAGATCCGACATTTCATGTCATGGAAGCACGGCTGAAACATTGTTCATCCGCCAGCAAGCTATTAGCGTCGACTCACTCACCGGGCCGATCCGCGCCATCGCTTCAGCAGCCCCCGGACCGGACCTGGATTCTCAGCCGCGACGACGGCATTCACTGTCTGAAAGGAAATCCGATGTCTCATGTCTCGCAACACCGTTTGCGTCAGCGTGCATTGGTTGTACTGGGCGCCTCTGTTCTGTCGACCCTGCTGCTGGCCACGCCGGCGTTCGCCGGCGATGTGCAGTTGAGCGGCCTGTCCTCGGCGCCGACCCACCAGCGCTTCATCGTGAAATACAAGGATGGCAGCAGCGAGGTCGCCACCCCGACCGCACTGGCCAGTTCGCTGAAGGCCGCCGCCGCCGCCGTGCCGGCGGCCCAGGGCCGCGCGCTGGGCCTGCAGAAGCTGCGCCAGCTGGCGATCGGCCCGACCGTGGTCAAGGCCGACCGGCCACTGGACCGTGCTGAAGCCGAGCTGCTGATGCGTCGCCTGGCCGCCGACCCGGGCGTGGAATACGTCGAAGTCGATCAGCTGATGCAGGCCACCCTGGTGCCCAACGACACCCGCTTCTCCGAGCAGTGGGGCTTCGGCACCAGCAACGCCTCGATCAACGTGCGCCCTGCCTGGGACAAGGCCACCGGCACCGGCGTGGTGGTCGCGGTGATCGACACCGGCATCACCAACCACCCCGACCTCAACGCCAACATCCTGCCCGGCTATGACTTCATCAGCGATGCGGCGATGGCGCGCGACGGCGGTGGCCGCGACAACAACCCCAACGACGAAGGCGACTGGTACGCCGCCAACGAGTGTGGCGCGGGCATTCCGGCCTCCAATTCCAGCTGGCACGGCACGCATGTGGCCGGCACCGTTGCGGCGGTGACCAACAACAGCACCGGCGTGGCCGGCACCGCGTTCAACGCCAAGGTGGTTCCGGTGCGCGTGCTCGGCAAGTGCGGCGGCTACACCTCCGACATCGCCGATGCGATCGTCTGGGCGTCCGGCGGGACCGTCAGTGGCGTCCCGGCCAACGCGAACCCGGCCGAAGTGATCAACATGTCGCTCGGCGGCGGTGGCAGCTGCTCCACCACCTACCAGACCGCGATCAACGGCGCCGTCTCGCGCGGCACTACCGTGGTCGTCGCGGCCGGCAACAGCAATACCAACGTGTCCTCTTCGGTGCCGGCCAACTGCGCCAACGTCATCGCGGTCGCCGCGACGACCTCGGCCGGCGCCCGCGCCAGCTTCTCCAACTACGGCACCGGCATCGACATCTCGGCCCCGGGGCAGGGCATCCTCTCCACCCTCAACAGCGGCACCACGGTGCCGGGCAGCGCATCGTATGCCTCCTACAACGGCACCTCGATGGCGGCCCCGCACGTGGCCGGCGTGGTCGCGCTGATCCAGTCCGTCGCCCCCACCGCGCTGAGCCCGGCGGCCATCGAAAGCCTGCTCAAGAGCACCGCACGGCCGTTGCCGGGCGCCTGCTCCGGCGGCTGCGGCGCGGGCATCGTCGATGCCGATGCGGCGGTGACGGCCGCCCTGGGCGGGACCAACCCCAACCCGGGCACCGGCAACGTGCTGCAGAACAACGTCCCGGTCACCGGCCTCGGCGCCGCCAGCGGTGCGTCGCTGGCCTACACCGTGACCGTGCCGTCCGGCCGCAGCCAGCTGAAGGTCACCCTCGCCGGCGGCAGTGGCGATGCCGATCTCTACGTCCGTTCCGGCAGCGCCCCGACCGACACCGTCTACACCTGCCGCCCCTACCTCAGCGGCAACAACGAAACCTGCACGATCACCTCACCGGCGGCCGGCACCTGGCACGTGCGGGTGAAGGCCTACTCGACCTTCTCCGGGGTCACCCTCACCGCGCAGTACTGATCGCTTTTTGTCGCACCAACGCAGAACGCCCCGGCATGCCGGGGCGTTCGTTCAATCAACAGTGATTACGCCGCTTCGAACCGGTTGGCCGCCACGTTCTTGCGCACCTGTTCCGGATTCCAGATCCGGCCGTTCATCGCGATGTACACACCGCTCGGCAACGACTGCACCGCACCGATCGCACACCCGATGTTGAACTCCGCATCCGAGCCGCGGAAGCGCGCCGGGCTCAATGCACCGGTCATCACGATCGTCTTGTCGGTGATCGACTTCAACACCTGGCCCGTCTGCACCATCGAATCGGTGCCGTGCGTGACCAGCACATGGCGCGTCGGCTGCGCGGCGATCGTCGCCCGGATCAACTCACGGTCATCGTCGGTGATGTGCAGCGAATCCTTGCGCAGGATCGGGATCACATTGAAACGGAAGGTCACGCCCAGTTCGCGCAGGATCATCCCGATCTGCGGATCACCGATCTGATAGTCCGACTTGTCGTCGAAGTAGATCTTGTCGATCGTGCCACCGGTGGTGATGATCAGTAGTTCTTCCATTGCAAGCATCCTGGGTACCAGACAGAAGGGCACGGAACCGCCGCGCCGACCGGTAGATGATACGGCCGCCGACGGCCCGATGCAGGCGCGCGCCGCAGCGGCCTCAGCCGGCCGGCGTCCTGCGCCCGAAACGGCGCCGCAGCCCTGGCGTGCTGGCCACCCCGATCACCGCCAGCGCCAGCCCCAGCTCGAGCCAGGCCCACAGCGCCACCTCCGGATGGCTCCAGGCGCTCATCACCCCGTGGCTGAACCAGAACAGCGCCAGCACGCCGGCCCAGAACATCGCCTTGCCACGCCGCACCAGCACGCCCAGCGCCAGCAGCAGCGGCGGCAGGGTGAACACCAGCTGGGTGGCCAGCCAATGCTTGTCCTGCGCGAACCAGACCGCGAACAGCACCGCCAGCGCCACCAGCAGCAGGGCCAGCACGATCTCCTGGGCGCGCGTACTCACGCCAGCCGCCGTGCGATATCGGCCACCCGCCGCCCCAGCGCCCGCGCCAGGATGCTCTCATCCTCGCTCGGCACCGGGTTGTCGTCCGCCCCGGCCACATGGCTGGCGCCATACGGCGTGCCGCCGGTGGTGGTATGGCTCAGCGCCGGCTCGGTGAACGGGATACCCACGATCAGGCAGCCGTGGTGCAGCAGCGGCACCTGCATCGACAACAGCGTCGACTCCTGCCCACCGTGCAGCGAGGCCGTCGAGGTGAACACGCCCGCCGGCTTGCCGGCCAATGTCCCGTTGACCCATTCCGCGCCCAGGCCGTCCAGGAAGTGCTTCACCGGCGCGGCCATGTTGCCGAAGCGGGTCGGGCTGCCCAGCAGCAGCCCGGTGCATTCGGCCAGGTCGGCCACGCTGACATACGGTGCGCCGTCCTCGGGCACCGGGGGCAGCGCGGTCTGCGTCACCGCCGCCACCGGGGGCACGGTGCGCAGCCGCGCGCTCATGCCCGGCACCTCGCCGATGCCGCGCGCAATCTGGCGGGCAAGCCGTGCCACTGAACCGCCACGGCTGTAGTACAGCACCAGGATCTCCGCCATTTCGCTTTCATCTCATTGCGTCCGATGCGGGCAGTATGGCAACGCAGCCCGCTCAGGGCGAGGTCCGTGCATGCCCCACACCCGTCATCGGGTACCCTTGCGCCGATGGAACCTCTCGATACGATCAACCTGTGGATCGAACGCGTCCGGGACCGCGCGCGCACGATCAGCTTCGGCCGCTTCCTGTGGCGCCGCTTCCTGGATGACCGCCTGTTCCAGGCGGCCGCCTCGCTGGCCTACACCACCGTGTTCGCGCTGGTGCCGCTGGCCATCGTGGTGTTCGGGGTGCTCTCGGCGTTCCCGGTGTTCGACCGCTGGAGCGACACCCTCAGCGACTACGTGTTCTCCAACTTCGTGCCCAACGCCGCGCGCGCCGCCGAAGGCTACCTGCGACAGTTCTCGGCCAGTGCCGGGCAATTGACCGCCGCTGGCTTCATCGCCCTGGTGGTCTCGCTGCTGATCACGCTCAACAGCGTGGAAGAAACCTTCAACCAGATCTGGCGGGTGAGTTCGACCCGGCCGAAGCTGACCCGCTTCCTCGTGTACTGGACCGTGCTCACCCTCGGCGCGATGCTCGCTGCGGCCTCGCTGGCGGTCTCGGCGCGGGTGTTCGCGCTGCCGCTGTTCGGCACCAGCGAAGGCCGCTGGCTGGCCAACGTCTCACTGACGGTCGCGCCGATCCTGATCGAGTTCGTCTGCATCATGCTGGTCTACCGCGTAGTGCCGCACCACACGGTCAAATGGCGCCATGCCGTCCCCGGCGCGATCCTGGCTGCGATCATGCTGGAGCTGGTGAAGTGGGGCATGGGCGCTTACCTGGGGAGCTTCCAGTCCTACCAGAAGCTCTACGGCACCGTCGCCTTCGTGCCGATCCTGCTGCTGTGGATCTACCTGTGCTGGGTCTCGGTGCTGCTCGGTGCATCGCTCGCCTCCTCGATCGCCGCGTTCCGCTACCAGCCAGCCGACCTGCGCCTGCCGGTGGGCTATGAGATCTATGGCCTGCTGCGCCTTATCGGCCGCTTCCACCAGGCGCGTGCCGAAGGGCGCAGCCTGGATGACGACGAGATCCTGCGGCTGGAGCCGATGCTGACCGATTCGCTGCTGCAGACGCTGCTCTGCGACCTGGAAGCGATCCGCGTGGTGCGCCGCGACGAGCAGGGCGAATGGCTGCTCGCGCGCGACCTGGACAAACTCACCCTGGCCGACCTGTACGAGACCACGCAGATGCGGATCCCGATCAAGGAGGCCTACCTGCCGTATCGCGACGACAGCCTGGGCACGGCCTCGGTGGCCGCATTGGACACCTTGCGCCTGCCGCTGCGCGAACTGCTCAAACGCCGCGTCAGCGACATCTACTCGACCCCCGGAGACAAACCATGACCGCCAAGCCCCTGCTGCTGGCCCTTGGCCTGCTGACGCTGGCCGCCTGCAACAAGCCCGCCGCACAGAGCGAGGCCACCGCGCCTGCCGCCCCGGCCCCGATCAACGCGCCCGCCGCCCCGCCGACCGACGCCGTGCCGGCCACCGAGCGCAAGACCGTCGAACAGCCGACGCTGAAAGCCAAGGCGCTGGACGGCACCGACTACGATCTGGCCGCGCACCGCGGCAAGTGGGTGGTGGTGAACTTCTGGGCGACCTGGTGCGCCCCGTGCCGCAAGGAAATGCCCGAGCTCTCCGCGCTGCACGCGATGCGCAATGAAATCGAGGTGGTCGGGCTGGCTTTCGAGGACATCGAACCGGCCGAGATGAAGGCCTTCCTGGAGAAGCGTCCGGTCACCTATCCGATCGTGATCGTGGATACGTACAACCCGCCGGAAGACTTCGCGATCCCGCGCGGCCTGCCGATGACCTACCTGATCGCGCCGGACGGCAAGGTCGCCAAGGAGTTCCTCGGGCCGGTCACCGCGCATGACATCGAAGCGCGGATCAAGGAAGGCTGAGCCTCACGGCAGTGCCGGCTGATACCCGGCATGCCTGTGCCTCGCTGTGCCCGGTAAATCCGCGCCATGCGTGGATCTACCCGACGACGAAGGGTTCGATCGGCTTCAAGACCCCGAAGTGCTCCTTGTGCAGCTTGCCCTTCAACGGCGGCAGCGCCAGTACCGGTTCGTCCACGCGGGTATCGGGCAGACGATCGAGCAGGTTGCGGATCAGGCCCAGCCGCCCGCGCTTCTGGTCGTTGAAGTCCACCAGCGTCCACGGGGCATCATCGTTATGCGTGGCGCGCAGCATCGCTTCGCGGCTCTCGGTATAGGCGCTGTACTTGCTGCGTGATTTCAGGTCCACCGGCGACAGCTTCCAGCCCTTGAGCGGATCGAGGTGGCGCTCGGCAAAGCGCTTTTCCTGCTGTGCCTGGTCCACGCTGAGCCAGTACTTGAACAGCACGATGCCATCGTCGATCAGCAGCTTCTCGAACACCGGCGTCTGCGCCAGGAAGCTGCGGTACTGCGCTTCGGTGCAATAGCCCATGACATGCTCGACGCCCGCGCGGTTGTACCAGCTGCGGTCCATCAGCACGATCTCGCCGGCCGCAGGCAGGTGGGAGACATAGCGCTGGAAATACCACTGCGTGCTTTCGCGGTCGGTCGGCTTGGGCAGCGCGACCACCTTGCACTGGCGCGGATTGAGATGCTCGGCGATCGCCTGGATCGCACCGCCCTTGCCCGCGGTGTCGCGGCCTTCGAACAGCACCAGCACGCGCTGCCCGGTGTGCTGCACCCAGCGCGCCATCGCCGCCAGTTCCAGTTGCATCGGTTCCAGCAGGGCCTGGTAGTCCTTGCGCTTGAGCTTGCCCATCGGCGTGCCTCGGTGATTCACAGGGAAGCCCGAGCCTAGCGCAGCCGATGCTCAGGCGATGTGTGGGCCCTGCCAGCCGCGTTCGCGCGCAAGCGTTTGGATCACCTCGGCGATGTCGCGCGCGAAACCGGCCATGTCGAACAGGCCGCTGTCCTCGCGCCGTTGCGCCAGCGTGGCGCGCGCGGCCTGCAGCGCGGCCGGGTCGTTGCCGAGCCGGATGGCGGCGGCCACGAACGCCGCGTCATCGGCCACGTTGAACGCGTGCATGCCCAGGTGATGATTGAGGCTGCCGGCCACGCGCGAGGCGAACGTCGCGCCCGGGCAGGTGAGCACCGGGCAGCCGGCCCACAGCGCATCGGAGGCGGTGGTGTGGGCGTTGTACGGGTGCGTGTCCAGGAACAGATCGGCGTGCTGGTAACGCGCGAGGTACTGCAGGTGCGGCAGGCGTGGCATGAACACCAGTCGCGCCGGATCCAGCTGTGCCTGGCGTGCCGCGCTGCGCAGCCGTGCATCGGCAGTGCCCGGCCCGGACAGCAGCCACAGCACGCTGCCGGGCACGCCATGCAACACCGCGAACAGCCGCTGCACGCTGCGCGGATTGAGCTTGTAGCTGTTGTTGAAACAGCACAGCACCACGCCCTGCGCAGGCAGGCCGCAGTCCCCGCGCGAGGGCACCGGCTCCAGCACGCGGGTGTTGTCCGAGGGCTGGAACGCGCGCGGCAGGCGCCGCACGTTCTCGCTGAAGGCCGGTGCCAGCGCGTCGGGCAGCACGAAGGCATCGGCCAGCACATGATCGATCCACGGCGCGCCGGAGGTACCCGGGTAGGCCAGCCAGTTGATCTGCACCGGGGCCGGGCGCATCGCCAGTACCTGCGGGGTGCCACCGCCGCCCCAGCCGCGCAGATCGAACAGCACATCGATGCCAGCCTCGCGGATGCGCCGGGCGATCACCTGATGCGGCTGCGCGCTGACATCGTGCAACGTGTGGGCGGCCTGCTGCAGACGCTGGCGGATGCTGCTGCCGTCGTCCGCGCTGAGCGCGAACAGATGCGGTTCCAGCGTGCCCAGCGCGCGCAGCTGTTCGAACAGGGCGACGGTCAGCAGCCCGGTGGGATGCGCGCCGAAACCGTTGGAGAGGAAGCCGACCCGCAGCGTGCCGTGCGGGCGCACGGTGGCCGGCGGCAACCGCGGGATGCCCTCGGCCAGCGCCGCCGCGCGCTGGCGGGCGCAGGCCAGCTGCTCGGCGGCGCTGCTGTCTTCGCTGAGGAAGGCGAACGGCTCGACCACCGCCTGGCCCTGCGCGACGGCCTGGCGCACCAGCACCGACAATCGCTCCAGATCCCGCCAATCGCACAGCCGGCGCTGCCAGTTGAGCAGCTGCGCAGTGATGTAGGGCTCGCCCGGCAGCAGACGGTGCGCATGGCGATACGCATCGGCGGCCGCCTCAGGCTGCCCCGCGTCTTCCAGTGCGTGGCCCAGCCACAGGGTGATGCCGGGGTGCTGGGGCGCGCGGTCCGCCGCCTGGCGCAGCAGTGTCGCGGCCTCGCCATGGCGGCCCTGCATCCAGCGCGCGCGCCCCAGCCGGGCCAGGGCCTCGGGATGGTCGCCGCGCAGCTGCAGTGCACGGGTGGCGGCCTGTTCGCCGGCGCGCACATCGCCGGCTTCCAGCTCCGCATCGGCCAGCATCACCCACGCAATGAAATCGGCCGGTTGCCGCTGCACCGCCTGGCGCAACTGCAGACGCTGCGGATCGACACTCATCGCTGCCGCGCCGGGGCGGGCATGCTCAGTTGCCTTCCGCGAGCCGGGCCAGCTCGTCGGCCTGGTGTTCGTGGGTCAGCCGGCTGACCAGTGCATCAAGATCGCCGGTCAGGATGTTGGGCAGGTCGTACAGGGTCAGCCCTTCCACGCGGTGGTCGGTGATCCGTCCCTGCGGGAAGCTGTAGGTGCGGATGCGCTGGCTGCGGTCGCCGCTGCCGACCTGCAGCCGGCGGCTTTCGGCCTGCGCGGCAGCCTGCTTGCTGCGTTCGGTATCCAGCAGCTGTGCCTTGAGACGCTTCATCGCCTTGTCGCGGTTGGCATGTTGGCTGCGCTCGGTCTGGCATTCCACCACCACGCCGGTGGGCAGATGGGTGATGCGGATCGCCGACTCGGTCTTGTTGACGTGCTGGCCACCGGCGCCGGAGGAGCGGTAGGTGTCCACGCGCAGGTCAGCCGGGTTGATCACCACGTCCTCGACGTCATCCGCCTCGGGAATGATCGCTACCGTCGCGGCCGAGGTATGGATGCGGCCCTGCGACTCGGTCGCCGGCACGCGCTGCACGCGGTGCGTGCCCGATTCGAACTTCAGGCGTGAGAAGGCGCCACGGCCGACCACGCGCGCCACCACTTCCTTGTAGCCGCCATGTTCGCCCGGGTTGTCCGATTCGATCTCGACCTTCCAGCCCTGGCGCTCGGCATAGCGGGCGTACATGCGGAACAGGTCGCCGGCGAAGATCGCTGCCTCGTCACCGCCGGTACCGGCGCGGACTTCCAGGAACAGGTTGCCGTCATCGCGCGGATCGCGCGGCACCAGCAACAGGGCCAGTGCTTCGTCCAGCTGCTGCAGGCGCTGCTGCGCGGCGGTGATTTCCTCCTCGGCCAGCTCGCGCAGGTCAGGGTCCTCGCGCATCGCCTCTGCGGCGGCGAGATCGGCCTTGGCACGGGCCTCGTCGGCCAGCGCCGTGGCGACCGGCTCCAGCTGCGAAAACTCGCGCGAGAGCGCGCGGAAACGGTCGTTGTCGCCGACCACGGCCGGGTCGGACAACAGGCGTTCCAGTTCTTCGCGGCGCTCGGCCAGCGCTTCCAGCTTACGGCGCAGGGTCGGCGTCATCGTTCCTCGCTACATCGGTACGCACGGCAGGGTGCTGGTAACCCGGCTTGGCCGGGAACAGGCGCTCGGCGGCGCGGGTGAGTTCAGTATCGCCGCTGAGCGCGGCCGCGCGCAGGGCGGCGGTCGGCGGGTGCAGCAGGCGGTTGGTCAGGCCGTGCGCGAGCAGCTCGAGCACCTCTTCCGGTGATTTGCCGTGGGCGAGCTGCTGGCGGGCTTTCTCCAGCATCTCAACGCGGGTCGCTTCGCCATAAGCGCGCAGTTGCCGCAGCGGGGCCTGGTGCACGCTGGCCTGCAGCGTTTCCACGAAGCGGGCGACCTGCAGCTCGATGATTGCTTCGGCCTCGGCCGCGGCTTCACGGCGGCTGCGGCGGTTGTCTTCGACCGCGCGCTCCAGATCATCCACGGTGTACAGGAAGGCGTCGGCCAGTTCGCCCACGCCGGCCTCGATATCGCGGGGCACGGCCAGATCGAACAGCAGCATCGGCTTGTGCTTGCGGGTTTTCAGTGCGGCGGCCACGTGCGCGCGGGTGATCACCGGCTCACGCGCGGCGGTGGCCGAGAACACCACGTCAGCCTCGCCCAGATGGCGGTCCAGCTCACTCAGGGGCAGGGCGACGCCGCCATGACGGCTGGCCAGCTCCTGCGCATGGGCCAGGGTGCGGTTGGCGATCAGCAGCCGCCGCACGCGCCCTTCGCTGAGATGGCGCGCGGCCAGCTCGATGGTCTCGCCGGCGCCGACCAGCAGCACGGTGGAATCGTCCAGCCGCGCGAACGAGTTCTGCGCCAGGCGCACCGCGGTGGACGCCACCGACACCGGGTTGGCGCCCACGCGGGTATCGGTGCGGGCGCGCTTGGCCACCGAGAAGGTCTGCTGGAACAGCCGGTCCAGGCGCTGGCCGAGCAGGCCATGATCACGCGCCAGGGCCCAGGCATCCTTCACCTGGCCCAGGATCTGCGGTTCGCCCAGCACCATCGAGTCCAGCCCGGTGGCCACCCGGAACAGGTGGCGCACCGCGTCGGCGTCGGCGTGCTGATAGAGGTACCCATGCAAGGTGCCGGCCTGTGACTCCAGCCACTGCGCCAGCGCGTCACCGGATTCGGCCACCGCGTACAGCTCGGTGCGGTTGCAGGTGGAGAGCAGGACCGCCTCGGCCACCTGTGGCGTATCGCGCAGCGACGCCAATGCCTGGGGCAGGGCGTCGCCGCCAAAGGAGGCGCGTTCGCGCAGTTCCACTGGCGCGGTCTGGTGATTCAGTCCGAGCACCCACAGGGTCATTGTTCAGTTGCTTGCGATAAGCTGCTGGCCATTCAAGTCGTCATTTTAAGGCTCAGATGCCCCCGATGCCCGCATTGATTCGCATCTCCAGCGTTCTGCTGCTGTCTTTGTTCACTGCCAACGCCCTGGCCGCCCCCCCGGCAGCCCCGGCGAAGGCCAAGAACAGCACGGCCGAGGCGGTCCCCCTGGCCCCGGTCATGGCGGGCGAATTCGCCCTGCAGGCAGGCAAACTGGGCGACGCCGCGCGCTGGTACCTGGAGGCGGCCGAGGCCAGTGAAGGCGATGCCGGCCTGGCCGAGCGCGCCTCCCGGATCGCCATGCTGGCCAACGATGACAAGCGCGCCGCCCGCGCGCTGGCCCTGTGGGAGCAGCGTGCGCCGCGCTCACTGGCCATGCGCAGCAGCACCGCCGCGCTGGACATGCGCCAGAACAAGGTGAAGGCCGCCCGCACCGAACTGCAGGCGCTGCTCAAGGACCCGGACCCCACCGCCTGGAAGTTCGCGATCGGCGCCCTGATCAGCGGCGGCAGCGATCCAAAGGTCCCGGCCCAGGTGCTGGGCGAGCTGGTGGATGCCAATGCCATCCCCGACCGCCTGGAGGTCTGGCAGGAGTTCGGCCGTCTGGCCATGCGCATGGAGCAGCCCGAGCTGGCCCGGCGCATGGTCGATGAGGTGGTCAAGCGCTTCCCGGATGAGCCGCGCGTGGCCCTGCTGCACGCCAGTCAGCTCACCCAGGCCGGCAAGTCCGATGAGGCGCTGGCCCTGTTGAAGGGCGTGGAGCCCAAGACCCTGCAGGACCCCGAGCTGCGTAACGCGGTGGCGATCTCCTATGACCTGATGGGTCAGCCGGCTGCGGCCGAGCGCGTGCTGGCGGTCGGCCCGCAGGATGTGCAGACCTACGGCATGCGCGCCTCGCTGCTGGCCAAGCAGAAGGACGACCCGGGCCTGCTGGCCCTGTATACCGAGCTTTCCAGGCAGGCGACCAAGCCGGATCCGGCCCAGCGCCTGCTGCTGGGCAAGATCGCCGAGTACCTCAAGCGCTACGAGGAAGCGGTCAACTGGTATCACAGCGTGCCCGGTGGCCCGGAGCGCGATGAGTCGCGCCTGCGCGCAGCCAATGCGCAGAACGAACTGGGCCGCACCGACAAGGCGCTGGCCGAAGTCCACGCGATCCAGTCCGATGCCACCGTTGATGACGATGCCCGCCGGGATGCCTATCTGTTGGAGGCCGAGCTGCGCCAGCGCGGCAACGACGATGCTGGCGAACTGGACGCCCTGGCCCGTGGCCTGGCCGCGTATCCGGATGAGAACGCGTTGCTGTATGCCCGCGCGCTGGCCTGGGAGCGCCGCGACGACATCCCGCGCGCCGAGGCCGACCTGCGCAAGGTGCTGGTCACCGATCCGGAGAACATCGCCGCGCTCAATGCGCTGGGCTACACCTTGGCCGACCGCACGCAGCGTTATCAGGAAGCCTTGGAACTGATCGACCGCGCGCGCGTGGCCGAGCCGGACAACGCCGCCATCGTCGACAGTTACGGTTGGGTGCTGTATCGCCTGGGCCGCAACGAAGACGCCTTGGTGCAGCTGCGCCGCGCCTGGACGCTGGCCAAGGATGCGGAAATCGCCGCGCATGTGGGCGAGGTGCTGTGGGTGTTGAACAAGAAGGACGAAGCGCGCCACTTCTTTGAAGAGGCCCGCAAGCTGGACCCGGACAACCGCGCCCTGCAGCGCGTGATCGAGAAATACGGCGTATGAATCTGCTGTCCCTGAAGGTCGCGTTTGCCGCGGCCGTGGCGTTGTCGCTCTCCGCGTGCGTGTCCCTTGATGAGCGCAAGGCCCCTTCCGCCCCGACCGTGGTCAGCACCGTCTCTCCCGCTGCGCAGCAGGCCGAGGCCGAGCGCGTCACTGCGGTACGCGCGCAGCCGGCCTGGTCGTTCCAGGGCCGGGTGGCGATCAGCAAGGGCCGCAACGGCGGCAACGGCCGCATTGACTGGCAGCAGCAGGGCCAGGGATATGTGGTGGAACTCAGCGCCCCGGTCACCCGGCAGAGCTGGAAGCTGACCGGCGACAGCCATCATGAAGGCGGCCGCCTGGAAGGTCTGGAAGGCGGCACGCGCGAGGGCGACGATGCCCAGCAGGTCCTGCTGGACGCCACCGGCTGGGATATCCCGGTCAACCAGCTGCCCGATTGGGTGCGCGGCCTGGTCGCCGATGCGGCCCCGGCCGAGCGCATCGAGCGCGACGGTGAAGGCCGCCCGCGTCGCGTGGAGCAGCTGGGCTGGGAGATCCAGTACCTGGATTGGTACCCGGCCGAGGCCGGTCGCCCGGTGCTGCCGCGCAGGATCGAAGCAGTCAATGGCGACGCCAAGGTCCGCCTGGTGGTCGACAGCTGGGTGCTGGGCGGCCCATGAGCATGCTGGAGACGGCCGACGGCGGGTCGACCTGGCCGGCCCCGGCCAAGCTGAACCTGTTCCTGCACATCACCGGGCGGCGTCCGGATGGCTACCACCAGCTGCAGACCGTGTTCCGCCTGCTGGATTGGGGCGATCGGATCCATCTGCGTGTCCGCGACGATGGCCGGATCCGCCGTGAGGGCACCTCCGTGGCCGGCGTTGCCGAGGCGGATGATCTGGCGATCCGCGCCGCGCACCTGTTGAAGGATGCAGCAAACATCGGCCAAGGTGCCGGTATCGGCGTCGAAAAGCGCGTTCCGGCGGGCGGTGGCTTCGGCGGCGGTTCGTCCGATGCCGCCACCGTCCTGGTCGCGCTCAACCGCCTCTGGAACGCCGGCCTGGACGTCGACGCGCTGGCCGCGCTGGGTCTGCAGCTGGGCGCGGATGTGCCGGTCTTCGTGCGCGGGCACAACGCCTGGGCCGAGGGCGTGGGCGAACTGCTGACCCCGATCGCCCTGCCGCCGGCCTGGTTTGTGCTGGTCCATCCCGGCGTTCACGTGCCGACTCCCGCACTTTTCGCATCACCAGATTTGACGCGGGATGCCCCAGTGGCGAAAATAGCGGACTTCGCTTCCGGGTCTTTGCTCGGGAATGCGTTCGAGCCGGTCCTGCGCCGCCGCGAACCTGCCGTAGAGGCAGCGCTCGCAGCGTTGAGCAGTATCGGCCGGGCACGACTCACCGGGTCGGGAAGCGGTTGTTTCGTCGAGTTCGCCACGCGCGCTGCTGCAGAGCAGGGCCTGGCGCAATTGCCGAAGGAACTGCGGGCATGGGTGGCTGCGGGCGTGGAGCGCTCGCCACTGCTTGATGTACTCGAGCGTTACTGATTTTGATGCAGGGGCGTCGCCAAGAGGCCCAAGGCACCAGGTTTTGATCCTGGCATTCGGAGGTTCGAATCCTCCCGCCCCTGCCACTAGCGGATATCTGCCGCGACTCCATGCGCATGTCTGCGCGGGCGCGGTGCATACGCCGCGGTGTTGTCACCGCAGACACCTCCGGGTGCCGGCGGCCCAGTTCTCCGCCAATCGCTCCCGCCCGAGACCGTCATGATGCAAGAACACCCCAACCTGCTGGTATTTTCCGGCAACGCCAACAAGCGCCTTGCGCAGAGCATCTGCAAGGAACTGGGGGTGCGGCCTGGCAAGGCATTGGTGTCGCGCTTCTCCGATGGTGAAGTGCAGGTCGAGATCGAGGAAAACGTCCGTAAGCAGGACGTGTTCGTGATCCAGCCGACCTGTGCGCCCAGCGCAGAGAACCTGATGGAACTGCTGGTCCTGATCGATGCGCTCAAGCGCGCTTCGGTCAACAGTGTCACCGCCGTGGTGCCGTATTTCGGCTACTCGCGCCAGGATCGCCGCATGCGTTCCTCGCGCGTGCCGATCACCGCCAAGGTGGCCGCAAAGATGTTCAGCGCTGTCGGGGCTGACCGGGTACTGACGGTGGATCTGCATGCCGATCAGATCCAGGGTTTCTTCGACATGCCGGTGGACAACGTATACGCCTCGCCGCTGCTGCTCGCCGATATCTGGCGCGCCTACGGCACGGAAAACCTGATCGTGGTGTCCCCGGACGTGGGTGGTGTGGTGCGCGCGCGCGCCGTCGCCAAGCGCCTGGACGATGCCGATCTGGCGATCATCGACAAGCGCCGCCCGCGCGCCAACGTCTCCACCGTGATGAACATCATCGGTGACGTCGAAGGCAAGACCTGCGTAATGGTCGATGACATCGTCGATACCGCCGGCACCCTGTGTGCGGCCGCTGCAGCCCTGAAGGCGCGTGGCGCCCTCAAGGTCGCCGCGTACTGCACCCACGCCGTGCTCTCGGGCCCGGCGGTGGACAACATCAACAACTCCCAGCTCGATGAGCTGGTGGTGACCGACACCATCCCGCTGCGTGAAGAGGCGCGGGTGTGCAGCAAGATCCGCCAGCTCAGCGTGGCGGAAATGCTGGCCGAGACGATGCGCCGCATCGCCTTCGGTGAGTCGGTCAGCTCGCTGTACGTGGATTGATTTTTCCGCCCACCGGCAACGGTGGGTGGTTTCCCGGGGAGATCTGGTCGCGGATCTCCCCTCATCGCCTCGCCATCATGGCGCGGCAAACAACGAAGGTAGTAAATCAGCATGGCCAAGAATCATGAAATCAAGGTCGTCCAGCGCGAACTGCAAGGCAAGGGTGCGAGCCGCCGCCTGCGTGGCGCTGGCCAGATCCCGGCGATCATCTACGGCGGCGACGTCGAGCCGAGCGTCATCCAGCTCAACCACAACGAAATCTGGCTGGCCCAGCAGAACGAGTGGTTCTACTCGTCCATCCTGGACCTGAACCTGGATGGCAAGGTCACCAAGGTGCTGCTGCGTGACATGCAGCGCCACCCGTTCAAGCAGCTGATCCTGCATCTGGATTTCCTGCGCGTGAACGAGAACGAAGCGCTGACCGCCAACGTCCCGCTGCACTTCATCAACGAAGACACCTCGCCGGCTGGCAAGGCTGCCGACGTCGTGGTCACCCACGAACTGAAGGAAGTGAGCATCACCTGCCTGCCGAAGGACCTGCCGGAATCGATCGACGTCGACCTGGCCGACCTGAAGGCTGGTGACGTGATCTACCTGTCGGACATCAAGCTGCCGAAGGGCGTCGAGATCCCGGCGCTGGCCCAGGGCAAGGACCATGACGATGCGATCGTCACCGCCAAGCTCGGCAAGGAAGAAGCTGCCGACGAAGCGCCGGCTGCAGAGTAAGTGATTGCGGCGCCTGTCCTTCGGGGCAGGCGCCGTTTCTGTATGTACCGGCACAGGGCGGGTACCGACGAAAGAAGAGTAATGACAGGATTGCGATTGATCGTTGGTCTGGGCAACCCCGGACCCGAGCACGCCCAGACCCGGCACAATGCCGGGTTTCGTTTCATTGACGCCCTGGTCGAACAGGCCGGTGCGCGCTGGAGCGTGGACAGCAAGTTGTTCGGCGAGACCGCCAAGGTCGACATCGCCGGCCAGCCGGTGTGGCTGCTCAAGCCCGCCACCTTCATGAACCTCAGTGGCAAATCGGTCACCGCGGCGCAGCGCTTCTGGAAGATCGAACCGGAAGAGACGCTGCTGGCGCACGACGAGCTGGACCTGCCGCCCGGCGTGGCACGGCTCAAGTTCGACGGTGGCCACGGCGGCCAGAACGGCCTGCGCGACACCATCCGCCTGCTCGGCCATGGCCGGTTCCACCGCCTGCGCATCGGCATTGGCCATCCCGGCCACAAGGACCGCGTGGTCCCGTGGGTGCTGGGGCGCGCCAGCAAGGACGATGATGTGCTGATCGGCCATGCCGTCAACGATGCGATCGACGTCCTGCCGCTGGCAGTGAAGGGCGATTTCAGCGAAGCGATGAAGCGGCTGCACACCCCGAAGTAACGTGACCGGTGACTGACGTTACCGGTAGGTACCGACCGCGGGTCGGTACGGAAAATGATTGGAAAAGCAGCGCCGAACGTCGCTGTTTCCCCAATCACTTTCACCCCAGAGGTTGTCAAAGATGGGTATCAAATGCGGCATCGTCGGTCTGCCCAACGTCGGCAAATCGACCCTGTTCAATGCGCTGACCAAGGCGGGCATCGCGGCGGCCAACTTCCCGTTCTGCACGATTGAACCGAACGTCGGCATCGTGCCGGTGCCGGATCCGCGCCTGAACGAGCTGGCGGCCATCATCAACCCGCAGAAGGTCATCCCGACCGCCGTGGAGTTCGTGGACATCGCCGGCCTCGTCGCCGGCGCGGCCAGTGGTGAAGGCCTGGGCAACAAGTTCCTGGCCCACATCCGCGAAGTGGATGCGATCACCCACGTGGTGCGCTGCTTCGAGAATGCCGACGTCATCCACGTCAACAACAAGGTCGACCCGCTCTCGGATATCGACACCATCGATACCGAACTGGCCCTGGCCGATCTGGACAGCGTCGAGAAGGCGCTGAACCGCGCCGAGCGCGCTGCCAAGGGGGGCGACAAGGAAGCCGCAGCCCGCAAGCCGGTGCTGGCCAAGCTGCAGGCCGCGCTGGCCGACGGCAAGGCGGGTCGCACCGCCGGCCTGGACGAGGAAGAGAAGGCGCTGGTCCGTGACCTGTTCCTGCTGACCCTCAAGCCGGTGATGTACATCGCCAACGTGCTGGAAGACGGTTTCGAGAACAACCCGCATCTGGATGCCGTGCGCGCCCGTGCCGCCGAAGAGGGCGCGCAGGTGGTGCCGGTCTCGGCTGCGATCGAAGAAGAGCTGTCCCAGCTCGACGACGAAGACCGCGATACCTTCCTGGCCGACCTGGGCCTGTCCGAGCCGGGCTTGAACCGCGTGATCTACGCCGCGTACCAGCTGCTGGGCCTGCAGACCTACTTCACCGCAGGCGTGAAGGAAGTCCGTGCATGGACCGTGCGCAAGGGCGCCACCGCCCCGCAGGCCGCCGCCGTGATCCACACCGACTTCGAGAAGGGCTTCATCCGCGCCGAAACCATCGCGTATGACGACTTCATCAAGTACAAGGGTGAAGCCGGTGCCAAGGAAGCGGGTCGTCTGCGCCTGGAAGGCAAGGAATACCGCGTCCAGGAAGGCGACATCCTGCACTTCCGCTTCAACGTCTGATTCCATCGCACGTTGATGCCCGCAACGCCCCGCCCTGAGCGGGGCGTTTGCGTTCGGGGGGAGCGCATTCCACACCAGAATGGGTTGGATAAAAAATGACCAGGCACCGAAACCCTTGCCTGGTATGCCTCTTCCTCACTTGTCCACAACAAACTCCCACGCCTCTCCACGCACCATGTGGAAAACCCGCGTGCGGTAGTGCCGGCCGCTGGCCGGCAACCCATCTGACCCGCCCCGCAGGCGATGTGGACAATTTCTGACCACCACTGGAAACCGTTGCAGTGCATCGCTCACACAGGGTTGTCCACAGCAAACCCCCATCGCTTTCCACGGTGTGTGTGGAAAACCGCGATGGTGTTTGGACAAAAAACAGCCACGTCCTGAAAGCGTTGCGCTGCATGGCTTGCATGCACTTGTCCACACCAAGCCCCCATGGCTTTCCACGACGCATGTGGAAAACAAAGACAGCGCACCCGGCAACGGGTGACGCAGGCCAGCGGCCGCAGAACAAAAAAAAGACGGAGGCACTGCCTCCGTCTTTGATCCCCTGACCAGCGGAAGCGGCGCTTACAGCGCCGTACCGCCAAACTTGTGGGTGTACTGGAGATTGAGCGTCCGGCCCACGGTGTCGAACCAGGAGACGTCGTAGTACGGATACGGCGTGTACGTCGCGTCCTTCGGCGGCATCTTGTTGCCCACGTTCACCACCGACAGCGACAGGCGCGAATGGTCATCGAAGCGGTACTGCAGCGACACGTTGTAGCGGTACGTCGCCGCGATCCACGGGCTGTCACCGCTGTCCGGATCAAAGCTCTGGTCGTAGCTGTCGTAGGTGGGCAGTTTGCCCAGCCGTGAGCCGTACAGCGTGGCCGACCACGCCGCGTTCTCCCACGTCACACTCGCACTGGTCTTGGTGCGCGGAATGTCGAAACCGCTGTTGATCGCGAACTGGTCCTCGACCACATCGCCGTCAAACTGTTGGAAATCGTGCGTCTTCACCCAGGTGTGGTTGCCGCTGAGGATGAAATCGCCGATCCCGGTGCTCAGGCGGTAGCGCAGGCCCACATCAATGCCGCGGGTCGTTTCGCGCGCGATGTTGATCGGGCTCACGTGCACACCATACAGGCGGCCATCACTGGTGCGGGTAACCCGGCTGATCGCATCCACGCAGGTCGGCGAGGCCGCATCGGCGCCGCCCAGGCGGCAGGCCGCCTCGTCGCGCAGGATGGTGCTCACATCCATGTCCTGCACCTGGTCGCGCATGTCGATATCGAACCAGTCCACCGACAGGTCCAGCCCCGCTGCCGGCGACCACACAAAGCCAGCGCTCCACGAGGTGCTGGTTTCCGGATCCAGCTGGCGATTGCCTTCGCGCGTGCGGATCAGGTTCTCCTCGTAATCCGAGCAGTCATCACCGCCGTCCACCGCGCAGGCGTAGTAGTCGTTGGCACTGGTTTCATCATTGCCCGGGCCGGCATACACGTAGTGCAGGTCTGGCGCGCGGAAGGCGGTGCCGTAGGAGCCACGCACCAGCAGGGTCTCGATCGGGCGCCATTCCAGACCACCGCTCCAGGTCGCCTTGCCGATCGTGTTGCCGGAGTAGCGGTACTGGTCGAAGCGCCCGGCCACGCTGACGTTGAACGTGTCATGCAGCGGCAGGCGCAGCTCGGCCGCGGTCGCCCAGCGGTTGCGGCTGCCGTGGCCGTCCGAATCCTTCCAGCTGTAGTAGTAGTACTGCGTCGCCAGCGGGTCCGGATTCAGTGCGTAGGCCTGATTGCCGAACTCGGCGGTCGCCGCGAAGCCGGCCTTGCCGCCCGGCAGCTCGAACAGCTCGCCGTTGGTCAGGGTCAGCGCGGCGGTATCGGTACGCGACTTCGGGGTATAGGTGGTGCGTGCGGCGATCGAATCGTACTCGCTGCGGCTCAGCGGCCGGTACAGGCGCGCCGGGTCGGCGTTGAACACCGGGAACACGTTGTCGTCGTCATCGGTGTACTCGCCCAGCTGCTCGCCAAGGAACAGCGCATTGGCCTTGGCGGCGATGATCTGCGGCCAGCGGATGCTGGATTGATACTGCGAATGGCTCAGCGAAGCCTCGTATTCCCAGTCCGCACCGAGGGCGCCCTTGAAGCCGGTGGTCACGCTGAAGGTCTTCTGGGTGCTGCGCACCATGCCGTTGTTGAGTCCGCCCATTTCCTCGGGGGAGAACTGGCGTTGCCAGAACTCCACCTGGTCGGTGGCCTGGTTGTAGAAGTAGCCGTCTTCATTGCCGTCGGCGGCCATGCGGCCCCACTGGGTGACATCGCGCATCAGCGCCAGGTCGTGGTAACCCATCTGCACATCGGCGAACCATTCTGCGCCGTTGTCGAAGGCGTAGCGCAGCGCGGCATAGCCGTTGGCACCGCGGCGCTTGCTCAGGATCGTGCCGTAGCCGATCGAGCGGTCGCTGCCGCAGTAGAAGCCATACCGCGCACGCTCGGCGTACTGGGTGCTGCCGTTGTTCTGGCCGGCCAGCGCATCGCAGGTTGCCTGGCCCGGGTCCAGGTAGTCGTCGTTGTAGTCGGTGCGCAGGTAGGCGCGACGCAAGGCGCGGGCGCTCTCGGTCGGTGCATCCAAGGTGGAATCCTGCTGGCTGCGCTCATACGCCCACAGTGGGGTCTGGGACTGCAGTTCCAGGCTGTAGACCGCGCTGAAGCGGCCGGCGTCGAAGCCACTGGCGATGCTCATGTCAAAGGACTCACCGCCGCCTTCGCTGGTGGTGCCCATGCGCATGTCGACCGTGGTGCCATCGACCTGCTTCTTCAGGATGAAGTTGACCACGCCGGCAATGGCGTCCGAGCCGTAGATCGCCGAGGCGCTGCCGGTCAGCACTTCGATGCGCTCGATCATCCCGATCGGGATGTTGGAGACGTCGGTGAAGTTGCTGCGGCCCTGGAAGGGCATCGGGAAATCGGCGATGCGGCGGCCGTTGACCAGCACCAGGGTGTGGTTGGGCCCCAGGCCGCGCAGGTCGACCTGCTGCGCACCGGGCGAGAAGTCCGCGCCGCTGGAGGACTGCTGGCTCTGGGTCTCCCCCCCGTTCTGGGTCATCGAGCGCAGCACGTCCGGCACGCTGGTGAAGCCGCTGGCCTGGATCTGCTCGGCAGTGATGACGGTGACCGGGGCCGGCCCCTCCACCTGCGCGCGCGGAATGCGCGAGCCGGTGACCTGCACCGTATCCAGTTGCTGCACCCCGGGGGCGGGTGTCTGGGCGCCCGCAGTTGCGGCCACACCCATCAACGCCAGCTGGATCGACCACGCCATCGCCTGTTTACGCATGAGAATTCTCGAGAAGAAAGTGTCGGCCTCGAGGGAGGCCTGTCCCCCATTCACATTTCGCGAATGGACGGCGCGCATTTAACGCCTTTTTTACGGGGTTGACCACTGCCAATTTCTCTGGCAAAGAGTGAAAACGCTTACACGCCCTTTTTATTCAGGGAGGTCAACGTGCACAAGGGTTTCCGGCCGATCCATTCCCTCCTGTGGCTGCTGCTCGCCGCGCTCCCGCTCCCCCTCCATGCCCAGGATTCGCGCAGTCTGCAGGACCAGGGCTATCGCTATTACGAGGTGGGCGCCCTGGATGCCCCGCGCGCCACCCATACCGAGCCGGCGATGATGCTGATGGGCGGTGGCGAATGGGTGCCGGCCGCTTTCCAGTGGTGGCTGGCGCGTGCCGGCCATGGCCGGGTGGTGATCCTGCGCGCCTCCGGTGCCGATGAGCTGCAGAACCGGCTCTACCGGGAGATCGGTGGGGCGGCCTCGGTACAGACCCTGGTGTTCAACAGCCGGCGCGCGGCCGACGACCCGGCGGTGCTGGGGGTGATCGCCGCCGCCGATGCGATCTTCATCGCCGGCGGCGACCAGTCGCGCTATATCCGTTTCTGGAAGGGCACGGCGGTGAACGCGGCGCTCAATGCGCACGTCCGCGCCGGGCGGCCGATCGCCGGGACCAGTGCCGGGTTGGCCATCCTGGGGGGCTACAGCTACGGCGCCCTGGATGGCGGCAGCGTGACGTCCCGGCGCGCCCTGCGCGATCCCATGGGCCGGGCGGTGACGCTGGACAGCGATTTCCTGGCCATGCCGTACCTGGCCAACGTGATCACCGATACCCATTTCGGCAAGCGCGACCGGCTCGGCCGCCTGATCGTCTTCGTGGCCCGTGCCGCCCAGCGCAGCGGGCAGCAGGGCATGGTCGGCCTCGGCGTGGATGAAGACACCGCGCTGTGCGTGGAGGCCGACGGCACCGGCCGGGTGTTCAGCCGCGATGGCGGCTATGCGTGGCTGGTGATGCCGCAGCACACCCCCGATCGCCTGCGCGGTGGTAAACCGCTGGATTTTCTCGCCATCCCGGTGACCGGTGTGGGCGAGGGCAGTCGCCTGCACCTGGATGGCTTCCGGGTGGACGACGCGGCGTTCGAGATGACGGCGGATATCCGGGAGGGGCGCCTGCAGCTGCGCCGGTAGATCCACGCCATGCGTGGATGCTGTGGCGTGCGTTTTGAGGTCATGGCCACGCGCGTGGATGGCCCGACGCGCGTGCCATGATGAGGCCTCGTCCCTTGAGAGTGCCTGCCCATGTCGCGTTCTGCTGTGGTGATGTTGTCGCTGTGCCTGTCTCTCCCGCTGGCGGCCACCGCTGCCGAGCCGGTGCTGGTCATCCATGGGGGCGCGGGGGTGGAGCGCGGGGATCTGTCGCCCGCCGAGGAAAAGGCCGCACGCGCGGCCCTGCAGCAGGC
Source organism: Stenotrophomonas sp. 05L413 (assembly GCF_056397945.1). Taxonomy (NCBI): domain Bacteria; kingdom Pseudomonadati; phylum Pseudomonadota; class Gammaproteobacteria; order Lysobacterales; family Lysobacteraceae; genus Stenotrophomonas; species Stenotrophomonas sp. 05L413. The sequence goes on along the minus strand of NZ_JBFTOL010000009.1, from coordinate 2,376 downwards.
GCTGCTCAAAGGGCATGCCGCGCTGGCGGCCGGCAAGCCGGCGCTGGAGGCGGTCACTGCGGCGATCACCGTGCTCGAGGATGATCCCACCTTCAATGCAGGCAAGGGCGCGGTGTTCACGCACGATGGCCGCAACGAACTGGATGCCTCGCTGATGGACGGCGCCACGCTCAAGGCTGGCGCGGTGGCCGGTGTGCAGCGCGTGCGCAACCCGATCCTGCTCGCCGAGGCGGTGATGCAGCACTCTGCGCACGTAATGATGGTGGGGCAGGGCGCGGAGGCCTTCGCCAGCACCCAGGGAATTCCCTTGGTGGATCCGTCGTATTTCCGCACGGACAAGCGCTGGCAGCAGCTGCAGAAGGCGCTGAAGGAAGAGGCCAGCGGCCAGGCCCATGCGGATCTGGAAACGGCGCGCCACTTTGGCACCGTCGGGGCGGTCGCGCTGGACAAGGACGGCAAGCTCGCCGCCGGCACCTCCACCGGGGGGATGACCAACAAGCGCTATGGCCGTGTGGGCGACTCACCGATCATCGGCGCGGGCACCTATGCCGATGCAGGATGCGCGGTATCGGGGACGGGCTGGGGCGAGTACTACATCCGCACTGCAGCCGCGCACGATATCTGTGCGCGCATGCAGTACCTCAAGCAGGGCCCGGTGGACGCGGGGCGTGCGGTGATCAACGAGCGCATTCCCGCCCTCGGTGGCGATGGCGGCGCGATCGTGCTCGCCGCCGACGGTCGCGCGGCGACGCCGTTCAATACCCAGGGCATGTATCGCGGCTGGATCGGTGCCGATGGCGTGCCGCATGTGGCGATCTTCGCCAGCGAAACACTGCCGTTGCCGGGCCAATAGCCCGTTCCGACAAGGCAATTGAACAATCATGTGAAAAAATTCAAAAAGGTTGTTGACAGAACCCCCGTTTATCCCCAAAATTCACGGCTCTTCCACCCCACACCGAAAACGCTTCGGCGCCACGGGACAGGGTGGTAAGGAGGGATACCCAAGCGGCCAACGGGGGCAGACTGTAAATCTGCTGGCTTACGCCTTCGGTGGTTCGAATCCACCTCCCTCCACCAGTTTCATGTTGTGGCAAGAGCTTCCGATGCGGGAGTAGTTCAATGGTAGAACCTCAGCCTTCCAAGCTGATGGTGCGGGTTCGATCCCCGTCTCCCGCTCCATTGAATGAGTTTGAATATATTCAAATTCGTGCCATAATACAAAACTCGCTCACGTAGCTCAGTCGGTAGAGCACCTCCTTGGTAAGGAGGAGGTCGAAGGTTCGATTCCTTTCGTGAGCACCATCTAAGTGCTACCAATTCAGACGATTTCGAGATAAGCAGCCATGGCCAAGGGTAAGCGTGGCATCACGATCTCGACCGCACACGTCGAATACGAATCCACCGAACGTCATTACGCCCACGTCGATTGCCCGGGCCATGCTGACTACGTCAAGAACATGATCACCGGTGCTGCCCAGATGGACGGCGCGATCCTGGTCTGTTCGGCTGCTGACGGCCCGATGCCGCAGACCCGTGAGCACATCCTGCTCTCGCGTCAGGTCGGCGTGCCGTACATCGTCGTCTTCCTGAACAAGGCAGACATGGTCGATGACGCCGAGCTGCTGGAACTGGTCGAGATGGAAGTCCGCGAGCTGCTGAGCAAGTACGACTTCCCGGGCGATGACACCCCGATCATCTCGGGTTCGGCCCGCCTGGCGCTGGAAGGCGACCAGAGCGAGATCGGYGTGCCGGCCGTGATCAAGCTGGTCGAAGCTCTCGACAGCTGGATCCCGACCCCGGAACGCGACATCGACAAGCCCTTCCTGATGCCGGTCGAAGACGTGTTCTCGATCTCGGGCCGCGGCACCGTCGTGACCGGTCGTATCGAGCGCGGCGTGATCAAGGTCGGCGAAGAAATCGAAATCGTCGGTATCCGTCCGGTCCAGAAGACCACCGTCACCGGCGTGGAAATGTTCCGCAAGCTGCTCGACCAGGGTCAGGCAGGCGACAACGCCGGTCTGCTGCTGCGCGGCACCAAGCGTGACGACGTCGAGCGTGGCCAGGTCCTGGCCAAGCCGGGTTCGATCAAGCCGCACACCACCTTCGACGCCGAAGTGTACGTGCTGTCCAAGGACGAAGGTGGCCGTCACACCCCGTTCTTCAAGGGCTACCGTCCGCAGTTCTACTTCCGTACCACCGACATCACCGGCGCTTGCGAACTGCCGGAAGGTGTGGAAATGGTGATGCCGGGCGACAACGTGAAGATGGTTGTCACCCTGATCAACCCGGTCGCCATGGATGAAGGCCTGCGCTTCGCGATTCGCGAAGGCGGCCGTACCGTCGGCGCCGGCGTGGTCTCCAAGATCATCGCGTAAT
>NZ_JBFTOL010000008.1:0-147489 GCF_056397945.1 Stenotrophomonas sp. 05L413 | reverse complement strand
GCTGGACGCCGATCACGGTGAGTTGCCGCGCAGGCTGGTGGCCGGTGCGGCCGAGTCTGTGCAGGTGACGCCGATCGATGGTGCGCGGTTTGCGGCGGATCTGGCGGCCGATCCGATGGCGACGGAGAAGCTGGCGAGCGGTATCGATGCGTTCGCCAAGGATCTGGAGGCGTTGCGGCAGACGATCCGCGCGCGGTTGTAAGCGCGGGCGGTTGCATGGCTGCGGCCTGAATGCCGCCGCTGGCGTTGACGTGGCGTGGACGCAACTTCACTCGGGCTTGCCGCCGGCAGGCAGACACTCGGGCCATGTTCCATAAACAGGGATCGACCATGAAGACGAGCTTCCGCGTGTTGTGCCTGGGCAGTCTGCTCGCCGTATCGGCCGTCGCCGGCGCCCAGACCTATGGCCCCAAGGACGAGGGACGCCGCTTCAACGACGGCAGCAAGGTGGTGTGCCACAACGTCGAGGTCCAGCGTAATTCCAAGGACCCCAACCGCATCACGGGCACGGCGACCGGCGCTGTCGTGGGCGGTCTGCTCGGTAACCAGGTCGGTGGCGGCAATGGCAAGAAGCTGGCTACGGTGGCCGGTGCAGTAGCAGGTGGCGCCGCAGGCCGTCAGATCCAGGGCAATCAGCAGTCGAAGAACGGCGATCGCGTGGTCGAGCGTCGCTGTGAGCGTCAGTATCGCTGACGCCCGCGGCGCTCTGAGCCCTCTGTGCTGATACATAAATAGGCAGTGACATGAGAGGCGACCTGCGGGTCGCCTTTTTATTGGCCGTTCAACACCGATATCGGCTTGCCGCACATGCCTGCTCGCGATCTGCGGCGAATATCGACATGCCCATCGATCATTTCGGCCGTGACAGGGCGATGGTGGAGCATGTCATTAATGAATCCATCGCCCAAAAGAATTCTCATCGGTCATGCTCGGCGCACGCTGTTCCCGGGCCGTGGCGGAGCGGTGTCGATGGCCGTGCTGCTGGTGCTGTCACTGCTGGCCATGACGGCATGCAGCCCGCCGCCGAAGCCTGCGCAGGACACGCTGGTCATCGGATTTGGGACGTCGCTGACCAACACGTACTTTGACCCGGGGCTGACCCCGGGCACGGGCATCCCCCTGCTGCTGCAGTACGCGCAGCACGACGCCCTGGTGCGTCCGATCCGGGGCAATCCCTCCGGCCCGAGTCTGGCTGAGCGCTGGACGCAGAGCGCCGATGGGCTCACGTACGACTTCCACCTGCGCAAGGGCGTCCGCTTCCAGAACGGCGACCCGCTGACCGCCGACGATGTGAAGTTTTCCTTTGAACGCTATCAGGGCGCAGGCGCGCGGCTGCTGAAGCAGCGCGTCGCCCGGGTCGACATCGTCTCGCCACTGCATGTGCGCTTCCAGTTGCAGCAGGCCTGGCCGGATTTCATGACGTTCTATGGCACCACCGCCACCGGCGCGGGGTGGATCGTGCCCAAGCGCTACATCGAGCAGGTGGGCGATGAGGGGTTCCGCAAGCAGCCCATCGGTGCCGGGCCGTACCGCCTGGTGAGCTTCAAGCCGGGCGTGGAATTCGTCTTCGAAGCGTCGCCGTATTACTGGCGCCGCACGCCGAACATCCGCCGGGTCGTGATCAAGGTGATCCCGGATGCCGCCACCCGGTTGGCGGCGGTGTCGCGCGGCGAGATCGATGTTGCCTACGGGCTGAGTGATGCGCTGGCCAAGGAGGCGCAGCGCACGCCAGGGCTGACACTGAAGACCGCCGACATCCCGGTGACCAACTTCATGATCTTCGCCAGCCTGTACGACGCAGGCTCGCCATGGGGTGATCCGCGAGTACGCGAAGCAGCGAACCTGGCCATCGATCGCAGGACGATCAATGATGCGCTGTATCTGGGGCTGGGCCGCGAATCGAGCAGCATCATTCCGCACGCGATGGCTTACTACCAGGCGCCTGCGCCTTACCGTTACGATCCAGTACGCGCCCGCGCGCTGCTGGCGCAGGCCGGTTATCCGCAGGGCTTCGATGGCGGCGAGCTGCATGCCGAGAACGGTGATTTCAGCGAGATGGTGCAGAGCTATCTTGCCGAGGTCGGCATCACGGTGAAGCTGCGCCTCAGCGAGCGTGCCTCGCACCTCAAGCGCCTGGGCGAGAAACAGCTTGGCGGCCTGGCGATGACCGGTTCGGGGGCGGCCGGCAACGCGGCCACGCGGCTGGAGCAGTTCGTCCACAGCGGTGGAGCACTGTCCTACCTCCACGATCCCGAGCTGGATGCGCTGATCGATGCGCAGGCGATGGAAACCGACGATGCCAAGCGCACCGCGCTGCTGGACGCCGCCCAGGCGCGCCTGCGCGACGGTCACTTCTTCCTGCCGGTCCTGGAGTACGCCATGGTCGTGGTGGTCGGGCCGCGCATGGCGTTCGACGGGGTCAATGCGATTCCGGGCAGCCCTTACACCACGCCCTACGAAGATCTCGCCTTCAAACCAGCGAGCCGCCCGCAATGACCGGTTGGATGCGCAGCACGTTACTCATGGCCGGGCTGCTGTGCCTCGGAATACACGGGCCAGCCGCACTGGCCGCGACAAAGGAGACCGGTGTGACCGCAAGCAATGACACTGTCGTCGGCGAGGTGCCGACGTCGATCACGCAACATCGTTTGCGCATCGATGGGCGCGACATCCGATACACCGCCAGTGCAGGCACGTTGACCCTGCACGATGCGCAGGGTCGGCCGGACGCCGCGATGTTCCATGTCGCCTATACCGCTGACGACATTCCCGAGGGTGCACCGCGGCCGGTGACGTTCCTGTTCAACGGCGGGCCTGGCTCGTCCAGCATCTGGCTGCACATGGGCTCGATCGGCCCGGTCCGCGTGCACACCCGCGACGCCCAGGCGACCGGGCCGGCGCCCTATCGGTGGGAAGACAATCCACACAGCCTGCTGGACCGTTCGGACCTGGTCTTCGTCGATGCAATCGGTACCGGCTACTCCACGGGGCTGCGTCGTCCCGGCGATGGCGAGGGCGACCCAAGCAGCCGCTACTGGGGCACCGATCAGGATATTGATGCGTTCGCCCGCTTCATCCAGGCCTACATCGCGCAGCACCAGCGATGGAATGCACCGAAATTCCTGTTCGGCGAATCCTACGGCACCGTGCGCGCGGTCGGCGTGGCGAGGCGGCTGCAGGAGCTTGGGATCGAGAGCAACGGGATCGTGCTGATGTCCTCGATTCTCAACTTCGGTGCGCGGCTGCCGGGGTTTGATCACGAATTCGTGCACACGCTGCCGACCTTCGCTGCGATTGCCTGGCACCACGGCAGGGTCCAGGGGCAGGGAAGCGACCAGGCGGCCTTCCTGCAGCGGGTGCGCGATTTCGCGCGGCGTGACTATGCGGTGGCCTTGGGATATGGCAATACGCTGGGCAGCGAAGAAACGGCGCGCATTGCCGCGCAGCTGAGCACGTACACCGGCATTCCGGCCGCATTCTGGAAGGATTCCAATCTGCGCATCAGTGTTCAGCGTTTCCGCAAGGAACTGCTGCGTGATTCCCGCCAGGCGGTGGGCCGTTACGACGGTCGCTTCCTGGGCCTGGAGGGCGAAGCCGCCGGTGATGAGCCCGAGAGCGATGCGTCCTCCACCGCGATCCTGGGCGCGTTCACCGCAGCGTTCAATGACTACCTGGGTAACAGCCTGAAGTACCGCCATCCCGCCGCGTACCGGGTGAAGGCACCGCTGAGCCGGCAATGGGACTGGAAGCACGCTGTGCCGGGCGCGCAGGGACCGGTGCTGCCGGTGCCGCTGCCGGTGATGACCGTCGACCTGGCCGCGACGTTGCGCGCCAACCCGCAGCTGAAGGTGTTGTCGGCCAATGGCTGGTACGACCTGTCCACCCCCTTCTCCGCCGCCGAATACGATCTGGCCCACATGGATATCGATGCAGCATTGCGCGACAACATCCAACTCACCTATTACCCGTCCGGTCACATGATGTATCTGGAACCCGGCTCGCTGGTGCAGCTCAAACGGGATCTCGCCCGCTTCTATGACCAGGCCATCCCCGCGCGGTGATGGGGATGGCGTGGCTGACGCCCGGGCTCAGATCACCGAGCCGGGATCCGGTGCCCCTGCCAGGGCGCCGGTGTCGGCGGCGATCAAGTTCGCTTCGTGCCAGTCGGCATCGGCCAGGAACAGCGAGCGGGTCAGACCCTGCACCAGCCGTGCCGGGCCGAACCTCATGCCCGGGATGCCTTGGCTGATCCTGCCCATGCTGAGCAGGCCGGCAATCCCGAAGTCATGGATGTCGTGCAGCCACGGTGCGTCGTGGCCGGGCTTTGCGGTGTATTCGAACGACGCCCCCAGATAGGGGGACTGCGCCAGTGCGGCGACCAGGTCCGGGCGGTCATCGGGCGGCGCATCGTACACATCCTTCCAGCGCGCGATGTCGTGTACCAGCCCGGCCAATTCCATACGCCGGGTCACGTCGATGGAGAATCCGGTCGCGAGGATCAGGAAATCCGCCTGCACAGGGCCAAGGGTACTGTCGATATGGATCACGCCGTCCAGTTCGCGCACCGCATCCCAGCGGCACCCGGTCCAGAGCCGGAATGCGGCATGCCGAGTGCAGCGTTCCACGCTGTAGGGCGGAGGCGGCGTGCTGTGCCGTGCCAGGCGGCGCATGATCCTCCATCGCTGGTCGTCATCCAGATCGGGGTAGTGGCGGTACAGGCCCGCATTCTCCAGCGGTGTACGGATCGCGGGTTGCTCGATGCTCTCGCGGCGCGCGAACAGGTGCACTTCGGCGGCGCCGTGTTCCAGGGCGACGGCCGCGTTGTCGAAGGCGGAGGCACCGGCACCGAGCACGGCCACACGCTTGCCGCGCAGTGCGGTGAAGTCGATCGCATCGGACGAATGCGCGCGCAGCGCCGGCGGTATGTGGTTGGTCACCATCGCCGGCAGCAGTGGGCCGCTGCTGTCCAACCCGGTCGCCAGGACCAGCTTGCGGGTGTACCAGGTCTCGCGTTGCCCGTTGTTGTCGATCGCCAGGGCCAGCACGTCCTGGTGCGGCTGCACGTCCAGCAGGCTCACGCCATTGCGCACCGGCACGCCGGCGACACGTCGGAACCAGCGCAGGTAGTCGACGAAATCGACCGTGCTGGACAACGCCAGCGCGTCCCACGCCGCCTGCCCATGGCGTGCGGCGTACCAGGCCGGGAAGGACAGGCTGGGCGTGCCCAGGTCCGGGCCGATCAACTGCTTGGCGGTGCGCAGCGTCGGCATGCGCGCATAGCTGAGCCAAGGGCCTTCGTGGCCCGGCGCGGCACGATCGATCAGCACGATGTTGCGCACCTGCTCGCGCAACAGGCCATACCCGATCCCCAGGCCGCTGAGTCCCGCACCCACCACCACCACGTCATGCACGTCCTGCCCGTTCACCGAGCGCGGCCGCACCCAGCTCGCGGCGGGCAGGTCGAGATACGCGATCTCGGCCTGCACTTGCGCCTCCAGTGCTTTCAGCGCCGCTTCGCTCATGTGGCGCGTCCTGCCCGGGCACGTTCGGCCAGGCGCCGATCAAGGAAGTCCAGGCGATCCTGGCCCCAGAAAATCTCACCGTCCAGCACATAATTGGGCGTGCCGAAGATGCCCAGCGCGATCGCATCCTCCTTGTTGCGCTGCCATTCGGCCAGCACCGCCGGGCTGGCGGCATGTGCGAGCAGTGCCGCACCGTCCAGGCCGGCTTCATCGGCCACGGCTTGGCGCACCGCAGGATCCAGCGTGTCGCGCTCGTCGGCCCACAGCGCTTCGAGCAGGCGGAACGAAAGCAGGTTCGCATCCAGCCCCTGTTGCCGCGCGGCAATCACCAGGTAGCACGCATCGAGCGGGTTGGTGGGGTAGTACTTCGGCGCGAGCTTGAGCGGCAGGCCCAGATGCTTGCGCCAGCGGTCCAGTTCCAGTGCGTGGTAGGCCTGGCGTGCATCGGGACGCGTACGCAGCGGGATGCCGCCGTTCTCCTGCAGGACCAGGATCGGGCGCGGCACGATGGTCGCGCCGTGCCGCTCGGCGATGGCATAGAAGCGTTGCGCGCCAAGATAGGCCCAGGGGGAAGACAGCGAATGAAAGTACTCGATGGTGGCGGTCATGGCATCCAGGTCATCAGAAAGGGAAGGAATCACGGCACCAAGTGGCAGCGGATCTGGCCACCGGTGGTGTCGCGCAGGGCAGGGGTATCGACCCGGCAGCGTTCGATCGCATGCGGGCAGCGGGGATGGAAACGGCAGCCGGACGGAGGATCCACCGGGCTCGCCGGTTCGCCGATCGGCAGCGGACGTTCCCAAGCGTGTGCGTCGTGTGGATCGAGCACGGAGGCGAACAGCATCTGCGTGTACGGATGCAGGGGCGCGGTCGCCACGCGCGCCGCCGGGCCGGTTTCGATCAGCTGCCCGCAGTACATCACCGCGATACGGTCGCTGATCGCCGCGACGGCCGGCAGGTCGTGGGCGATGAACAGGTACGCCATGCCCCTGCGCTGGCGCAGTTCCGCCAGCAGGTTGAGGATCTGCGCTCGGATGGAGACATCCAGTGCTGAGATCGGCTCGTCCAGCACGACCAGCGCCGGCTGCAGGATCAGCGCACGGGCGATGGCGATGCGCTGTCGCTGCCCACCCGAGAACTGATGCGGGTAGCGTTGGGCCGCATCGGCAGGCAGCTCCACTGCGGCGAGCGCCGCGGCCACCTGCGCGGCAATGTCATGGGGCCGGTTGGCGCGCGGCAACGAGCGCAGCGGCTCGGCGACGGTGTCGCCCACGCGCATGCGCGGATTGAGCGAGGCGTACGGATCCTGGAACACCGCCTGCACTGCACTGCGGAACGCGCGCAGCGACGTCCCGCGCTCAGCGACGGGTTCGCCGCGGAATCGCAGCGTGCCCTCCGTCGGTGACTGCAGTTTCAGTGCGATACGCGCCAACGTGGATTTTCCGCTCCCCGACTCACCCACCAGTCCGACAGATTCGCCGGGGGCGATCGACAGGCTGACATCATCAAGTGCGCGCACCGTACCGGTAGCGCGGCCGACGCTGCGGCGCAGCGGGTAGTGCATCGCGATGTGGTCCAACTGCAGCAGGCTCATAGCGTGGCCTCCAGAGGCAGCGTGGATGCATGCCAGCAGGCGGTGGCCGCCACGCCGGTGGAGGCCAATGGCGGCACGGCGGCACGGCATTGCGCACTAGCCAGCGCACAGCGCGGATGGAAGCTGCACCCCCCCGGCAGTCGCCCCGGCTGCGGAGGTTGGCCCGGGATCGCGCGCAGCGCGCCGGCGCGGGCGTGCAGGCTCGGCAACGAGCCCAGCAGGGCGCGGGTATACGGGTGCGCCGGTGCGCCAAATACCACGGCGGCCGGGCCGCGTTCGACGATACGGCCGGCGTACATCACCGCGACGTCGTCGCAGAGCCGGGCAACGATGCCCAGGTCGTGGGTGATCAGTACCAGCGCGAAACCATGCCGTTCCTGCAGGTCTTTCAGCAGCCGCAGATACTGCACCTGCACGGTGGGATCCAGCGCGGTGGTGGGTTCATCGGCGATCAGCAGTTGCGGGTGCCCGGCCAGTGCGATCGCGCCGGCCACCCGTTGGCGCATGCCGCCGGAAAGCTGGTGTGGATACTCGCGCAGGCGAGCCTCCGGCTCGGCCAGACGCACTGCCCGCAGCAGCTCGGCGGCGTGCTGCCAGGCCTGCGCTCGATTCAGGCCGAGATGACGCTGCGCAACTTCTGCGATCTGGCTGCCTACAGTCAGCAGCGGATTCAACGATGACAACGGATCCTGCAGGACCATCGCAATGGCTTTGCCGCGGAGTTCGCGCATGGCACGCTCGTTGAGGCCGCCCAGGTCGCGGCCCTCGAACTGTACGCGGCCCGCGGTCTGGCGCGCCCCGGCCGGCAGCAGCCGCACCAGGGCCTGCGCGAGCGTGCTCTTGCCCGAGCCGGATTCGCCCACGACACCCAGCGTCCGACCGGCCTGCAGCTGCAGCGAAATGCCCTGCAGTACCGGCACACGGCCGTCCGCATAGGCGACATGCAGATTCTCGATGTCCAGAAGGGCGCTCATTGCACCGGCCTCAGCTGTGGGTCCAGCCGGTCGCGCAGCCAGTCGCCGATCAGGCTCGCGGCCAGCACCAGCAGCATGATGCTCAGGCCAGGAAAGACGGTCAGCCACCAGTACCCGGCCATCAGCCCCTTGCGACCGTCGGACAGCATCAGTCCCCAAGCCGGCGACGGCGGCGGTACGCCCACACCCAGGAAGGACAGCGATGCCTCGGTGACCACCACCGAGCCAAGCATCAGCGTGGCCAGCACCACAGCGGTGTTGGCGACGTTGGGCAGCAGGTGCCGGCTCATGATCCGCCACGGCGACGCACCGGCGATGCGTGCCAGCTTGACGTAGTCGCGTTCACGCAGCGACAGCACTTCACTGCGGACCACCCGTGCGTATCGGGTCCAGTAGATCGCGCCGAGAATGATCACCAGGTTGGTGGTGCTGGGCCCGACGATGGACGCCAGAAAGATCGCAAATACCAGCGATGGCAATGCCAGCCAGGCGTCGACCAGGCGCATCACGACCTGGTCGAACCAGCCGCCAAAGTAGCCAGCCGCGATACCCAGCGCGGTGCCGCTGATGCCGGCGAACAGCACGGCTGCCACACCGACCAGCAGCGAGATGCGTGCGCCGTGGATCAGCCGCGAGAGCACGTCGCGGCCGAGGTGATCGGTACCCAGCAGGTGCGTGGTAGAACCGCCCTGCAGCCAGAACGGCGGCTGATAGCGGTGCGCCATCGCGGTCAACTCCGGCGGGTAGGGCGCCAGCAGGTCGGCACCCAGCGCGACCAGCGCCAACCCGGCCAACACCGCGATCGCGAGCACGGGCGCGTGCCGCGCATGTCGCCGCCAGGTGGCAAGAGCCAGCGTTGCGTGCGAGCGCAGCGCGTTCACAGGCGGATCCTCGGATCGATCAGCGCCGAGGCGATGTCGGTGAGCAGGTTGATCAGGATGATCATGATTCCCGACAACAGGACCGTGGATTGGATCACCGGAAAGTCGCGGAACGTGATGCCGTCGTATAGGAGCCGACCGATGCCGGGCCACGCGAACAGGGTCTCTACCACGACCGCTGAGTTGACCATCGAGACCAGGTTGATCGCGGCCAGCGTCATCACCGGGATCATCGCGTTGCGGAACCCATGCCGCATCACCACCGCCCACGGCGAGAGCCCCTTCAACCGTGCCAGGCGCACGTAGTCGGATGACAGCACGTCCAGCATCGAGGAGCGTACCAGCCGCATGTAGGCACCGGAGAAGTACCAGCCCAGGGTGAGCACCGGCATCACCAGCTGGGCGGGGCTGCCCGCACCGGAAGACGGCAGCCAGTTAAGGTGCACGGTGAACAGCATGACCAGCAGCATGCCGAGCCAGAACGGCGGCATCGCCACGCCGCCCAGCGCGATCACACGCAGCGCCTGGTCCAGCCGCGTGTTGGGATGCAGCGCGGCGAGGATGCCGCAGGCCAGTCCGAACAGCAGCGACCAGGCGAAGGCCAGCCCGGCCAGCAGCAGTGAATTGGGCAGCCGCTCCAAGTAAAGATCGAGCACCGGCGTGCCTTGATAGATCGACACACCGAAATCGCCACGCAGTGTCTGCAGCACGAACTCCTGGAACTGCCACGGCAGTGGGCGGTCCAGCCCGAGCCGCGCACTGAGCGCGGCAATGTCTTCGGCACTGGCGCCGGGCTCGAGCAGCAGCTGCGCTGGATCGCCGGTCAGTCGGGTCAGGACGAACACGGTGAGGATCAGCAGCAGCAACGAGATGGCGGCGTAGCCGATGCGGGTGGAGAGAAAGCGCAACATGCGGTGGCTGGGCGTTCCTGGTCAGGGCAGTCTCAGAAGTCGTAACTGAAACCGACGGTCACGTAGCGTCCCAGCAGGTCGTACTGAGCCACCTCATAGGGCGCGCGCTGCGACAGTGCCGAGGAGGTGTAGCCGGAGGGATCGTAGGGCGGCATCTTGTTGGCCAGATTGGCGACCTTCAGGTACAGATTGAGCTTGTCGAAGCCGCGGTAGCCAAGGTACGCATCGAACTGGTTGTAGGACCCCACCTTGTCGGCCACCCCATTCACGCCCGGGGTGAGCTGCTGCTGTTTGTAGCCGGCGGTGTAGTACCACGTCAGCGCCGCATTCCAGTCGTTGTAGTTCCAGTCCAGCTGGGTGGTGGCTTTCAGGTCCGGCAGCGCGGTCTGGTAGCCATTGGTGCCGGCATAGTCCACCAGCGGGCCCCCCGCGATGTTCTGTCGGCGGTAGTCGCGGACGTAGGTGAGTGCACTGCTGACGTTGAACAGGCCGGCACGCTCGGTCGCCACGCGCCGCGATAGCTGGACATCGAACCCGGAGGTCTTCAGCGCGGTCAGGTTCTTGGTGCGGTTGTAGATCGCCACCAGCCGGCCACTGGCATCGCGCACGACATCGGCCGAATTGTTGGCGGTCACCACCGCTGTCGGGTCGTCGCGGCCGATCAGGTTGCTCAGCTCGATGCGGTAGTAGTCCACGCTCAGGCTGGTATCGCTGTCGATGGCGTAGACCGTGCCGAAGTTGTAGCTTTTCACCCGTTCAGGCTTGAGGTTGTCGCTGCCGTAGGTGAACACGGTCGGGCGCACGGCGGCGTTGGCGGTGACCGGATCGTACGGGTCGCGTACGGTCGCGGTGCCGATGCTGCTGCTGTTGCCCGATTCGCCCAGGTGCGGGGCACGGAAGCCGCGTGAGAAGGCACCGCGGAACAGCAACTGATCGATCGGCTGCCAGCGGAAGCTGTAGCGCGGCGAGAATGCGTTGCCGAAATCATCATAGTGGTCGCCGCGCGCGGCGAACTCCAGTTCCAGCGTACGCGTCACCGGCACGTTGAACTCAGCGTAGGCGGCCGTGACCTGGCGCTTGCCGTCAATGAACTGGGTGGACGGGCGTATCAGCTCGCCGCTGCTGATTTCCACCGGGATCGAAGTGCTCAGTTCTTCTTCGCGCCATTCCAGGCCACCGGCGAAATTGACCGCGCCGGCCGGCAGGTTGAACAACGCCCGCGACGCGCGGAAGTCCGCGCCGGTCAGTGTCGAGCGCCCTTCCTTGGTAGCGGTCAGGCGGATCGCATCGATCACCGGTTGCGGGGTCAGCTCGGGGTGGAGCAGGTTGTAGCTGCCATCCGCCAGCGCCGGGTAAAGCGCGTAGCGGTTGGCCAGGCCACCGGAGGTGTAGTCGCTCTCGCGGCTGCCGGACTGGAACACGGCCGATTCCCAGTGCCATTGGTTCCAGTCGCCGCGAAGGCCGGCCAGCACGCGATGGAAGCGTGAGTCGGTGTGGCGCTCCTGCCGGCCGAGATCGAAGAAGGTGTATTCCAGTGCCGTGGGCACACCGTACGGGTTGTACGGGCTGCTTGCCGGCAGCAGGTTGCTCAGCGTTTCGGCCAGGCCGGTGGTGGGGTTGAGCGCGAAGCGGTTGGCCTCCAGCGTGAACCAGGGGATGTAGCTGACCATCCGGCCCTTGGTGCGGCTGTACAGGGCCTCGGCAAAGAACTCGGTGCTGTCGTTGATCTTGACCGTGCCGCTGCCGAAGACCTGGTAGCGGTCGGCATCGGGAACCAGCATGCTGTCCTTCACCAGGCTGTAAGCGCAGGTCTGGCCGCCGCGTCCGTCGATCGGCGCGCTGTCGCGCAGCACCATGCCGGTGGGGCAGTTGCCCTGTGCATCGAGCAGCGGCACGCTCAGGCCGTTACGGATGAAGCGCGCACCATTGGCGGCCCAGCCATTGAGGCCACCGCCGGGCTGGCCGGTGTAGTCGCCACTCTTCGTGAGGTCGCGCTCGTCCTGCATGAGTGGCTCACGGTGGAAGGCATCCACGCTGAAGAACACGTTGTAGCCGTCCGTGTCCACGTTGCCCTTGCCCGCGGAAATGTTGAGCTTGGCCTGCTCGGCACCGCCTTCGGTGGCACCGCCGACGCTCCCGCCCACCTGCACGCCTTCGTAGTCCTGGCGGGTGATCAGGTTGATCACGCCGGCCACCGCATCGGAGCCGTACACCGCCGAGGCGCCGTCCTTGAGCACTTCAACGCGCTCCAGTGCGCTCAGCGGCAGCGCGTTGAGGTTGACGAAGATGTCCGACAACGCCTGCTGCGGGAAACTGTAGTTGGCCACGCGGCGGCCATTGAGCAGCACCAACGTGTTCTTCTGGCTCAGGCCGCGCAGCCCAATGCCGGCTGCGCCGGGGGTCCAGCTGGCCGTACGGTTTTCATTCCAGCTGTAGCCGGTATTGGCAGAGATCGAGCGCAGCAGATCGCTGATGGTCGACTTGCCGGAGCGGGCGATCTCCTCGGAGGTGATCACCTGCACCGGGTGCGTGCCCTCGGTATCCGAGCGCGCGATGTTCGAGCCGGTCACCACGACGGGCTGCAGACTGGTGGCCGATGACGCGTCGGTACTGCGCGCCTCCTGTGCCGAAGCGCTCCCGGCAATCACATGGGCAACGGCCACGGCCAGCAGACCGGGTACAGCAAAGGCGATGGATCGGGACATCGTGTGCGTTCTCCAAAGGCGAGGGCGGGGCTGCCCTCCCGGCGGCCTGATCGGCACCCAGCGAATCCGTGATCAACAATTCGATTTGCTGATTCATGGGGCTGATGAATGCTTGATGAGGATGCTATGGGCAGGGCCGCGCTACCGCCAACGGCGTTACCGCATGTCGACATAGCCAAATGCCCTATGACCCCGCACAGGCTGTCGGACCGGCACATCGGCCTGAAAGGCAGGGCGGCGCAGACAGTGCTGGCCGGGTGGCGAGGTGCACTCGGGTATGATCCTCGCCGCCCCGCAGAACACGGAATGGAATGATGGATTTGCGCCAGTTGGAGGCCTTCGCCGCTGTGATGACGGCAGGCAGCATCACCGGGGCCGGCCAGATGCTGGGCCGTTCGCAGCCTGCAGTGACGCGCTCGATCCAGGATCTGGAGCAGGAGCTGGGGCTGAAGCTGTTCGAACGCAGTGGCCCTAAGGTGACGCCCACCACCCAGGCCTTCGCGCTGCGTGCCGAGGTGGAGAGTACGCTCGCCGGTGCACGTCAGATCCTGCAGCGTGCCCAGCACATCGCCCACGACGACACCCGCGAGATTACCCTGGGTGCAACGCCTGCACTGGCAGCGGGGCTCATTCCCGCTGCGCTGGCGCGGTTGCCGAAGACGCTGTTGCCGCGTCAGGTCCATCTTCGCAGCATGCTGGCCGAACAGGTCGTGCAGGCGGCGCTGGCCAGAACGCTGGATATCGGTGTGGTCAGCCTGCCGCTGGAACACAAAGGGCTGCACATCCACTGGATCGGGGAAGCCTCCTGCGTTGCCGTGCTGGCCGAAACCTCACCGCTGGCGGCTCACCCGATGCTCGGCCTGGACCAGTTGCTGCACGAAACGGTGATCACGCTGAGCAATCCCTATCGTCTGCGCGGGCGGATCGACACGGCATTTTCAGAGATGGGCGGCCAAGCCCACCACCTGCTGGAGACCAATGCATCCCTCAATGCGGTGCAGATGGCGCGTGCCGGTCTGGGTGTCGCGCTGGTGGATCCGGTCACGGCGTTGGGTATACCGATGCAGGGCGTGGTTGTCCGCCCGCTGACGCAGCACATCGCGTTCTTCTTCGGCCTGGTCTCGCAGGTGGCGCATGAGCAGACCGCCGCGGGCAAGGCGCTGATCAGTGCGCTGCAGGAGACCGCCGAAGCGATCCTGCCGAACTTCGTGCTCCATCCGCCGTCGCAGCACGATACGTTGTTGCAGCGGCTGTACCGCTGACAAACGCACGCCTCAGCGGTACCGGCTCCAGCGCACCGTCGCCGCTGCCGGGCCGCCGGGAGTGACCGCCGGCGCTTCACAGATCCCCGGGTTGTAGTGATTGTCGCGGTCCTGCGGCACGATGACCTCGGCGCCCCCCTGCTGCACCGTGGTGGCGCTGCCGGGGTTGTTGGTGCCGACCGTCAGGCTGCCGTGGATCACGGTAGTCTGCGCGGCGGTCGCCAAGGTGGAGCCGAGGATGACGTTGCCGTGGATCTGCCACCCGGACAACTGCGCGCCGCTTTCCGTCACCAACGCGACATTCCCGATCGGCAGGCCGCGATGGGATACGCCGGCGGCATCGGTCCATTCGGTGAACTGCGATGCAGCCCCGGTCTTGTCGCACAGGTTGCCCGGGTAGTAGTCGCCGTCGCAGATCAGTGCCGGTGTGGAGAAGTTGGGGGCGATCAGCTTGTCATGACCGGATTGGGTCAGCGTGACGTAGTCCTTCGCAATCAAGGTGGTGAGCAGATCGCGGTTGCCATCGGCATCACGCAACTGGGTACCGTCGATCTTGAGCGCGTTGTCGAACCAGAACACGCCGCGCGGCAGGTGGGTCAGCCCGGTGATGGTCCATGCACTGGTCGCGGTCTTGTCGCGGAAGCAGTGCGCGGCGCCGTTCTCGGCCTGGTTCCAGTTGCAGGTCAGGAACTGCGCACCGTTGGCGGGCAGCCGGCGGACGTCCTGGGTGGCCAGGTTGTAGGTGCCATCCATCGACTGGCCGGCCCGGTTGCGCACATTGCGGATGGTCAGATGCGGAGCGCCTTCCAGCCATTCGAAGATGTAGTTGGCACCATCGCGGTAGGTGCTGACATCGATCGCATCCACGCGGGTGTCGCAGAAGGGGATGCCCGGTAGGCCTGGGCTGGTGCCGGTCTGGCGCGTGCGCAGCCCCTGTATCGCCATGCCTGTATCGGGCACGGTCTGCCGCGCGCCGCCATACTTCAGATCGCCGGCCACGTTACCGGTGCTGACGGTTGGAAAACTCCAGTACAGGCCGGCCTGCGTCGCCGTGATGTCACGGCCGCCGACCAGCGTACCGATGGTGCCGGTGACGATATCCACATCGCCATTGGCCAGTATCGTGGTGTAACGCCCGCCCCAGCCACTGATGGACAGGTAGTGGCCCCAGAGCTGATCGATGGTGAGTGTTGCCAGGCTGATCGTGCCACCGGCGATGGACGTCGAACGGAAGCCGAGCTGGTCCGGCAGCGGGGTGGTGGAGCTGCCGCTCAGGTGCTGGGCCGAGGACGCACCGCTGATGACGCCGCTGCCGGCATCGATCGTGACGCGTGAGAGATCCAGCAGCCAGGTGTCGCCGCTGGTCAGCGTGATGACGATGCGGCCACTACTGGCCGGGATCACTGTCCCGACCGACCACGGCAATCCGCCGATCACGGTCGTGGGGAGCAACGTGCCGCCGACCTCCGTGGTGCCGACCAGCGTCCCACCTTCGTACACATTGGCGGTGAAGGCGCCGGCCCTGATGGCTGCATAGCGGCCGCCACTGACGCCACTGCCGATCGTGACGTTGCGAGCCCACAACGTGGTGTCGGTCGGATTGCCCATCTGATTGATACGGATGGTGCCCTGTGAATGCAGGTGGCCCCCGCTCAGAATGCCGCCACCGGAGAGCGTCACATCGCCCTTGGCGCAACCGGAGATGGTGGCCTGGCTGGCGCCGGTGAGGTTGATGCTTCCAGCGACGGCGATGTTCTCAAAGCCCGCCGGATTGGTCACGCCGAGCGAGCCACCGGTGATGTTGAGGTCGCCGTTGAACACCATCGGTGCGGCGGGGATGGTCGCGCAGACCGGCGAGCTGGGCGTGCTGCTCCCACCCGGGGTCACGTCATACAGCACTTCGACCGTGGCGCTGGTGGTGGTGGAGCCGCTGCCGGCCAGTGCGGTGATCGTGGCGGCGATCTGATAGTTGCCGCTGGCGCCACTGAGCGCGGTGATCTGTGCATTGCCGTCGGGAATGCCGATGGATGCCATGCCACTGATGGTGGCCGGCATCGCAAGCCCACCGCTGCCGCTGGCCCAACCGGCCATCGTCGCCGGATCCACGGCCAGCAGGTAGCGGCGCACGACTTCCACGCCGCGCCAGGCGGCGGCCTGTGCCGAGGTGACCGAGTGGGTGGTGATCTGGCGCTGCTGGTTGCCACGCAGTGAGTAGATCGATGCGGCCACCGTCACCGAGACGGCGAGGCCGACCATCAGGACGATCCACAACGTGGCCATGCCCTTTTGGCGTGCAGGGCCAGGCGCACAGCTCCTGCGGGCGCGTGTGCGCCGGGAGAGATGATTCATCGCGGACATCCTGGTCATGCGGCGGGGGGCACGGTGAGGTTGGGCAGGCACACGGAGAACAGCACGTCGTCGCTGGCCTGGCGCAGGATCACGCGCTGGCCGGTGCGCTCAATGGTGTCCTGCTGTTTGAACGGCAGGCAGGCATCGGGTACGGCGACAAATTGATAGCCGTCACCGCCGCTGGCACCGCGCAGTGTCAACGCGCCGATTTCGCGTTCATCGCTGGCAAATGCACTGCCATCTTTCTGGCTTGGCTCGAAGAAGGCGGCTTCGGCGGCGACGGGTTGCCACTCTGCATCGCTCCAGGTCGCGGCCGTTGCACTGCTGCAGAGTTTCGGCGGCAGGCGGTAAAAGCCGCGCGCAGGTGCGCCGTCGGCCGCAGTATCGACCAGCCGCAGCCCGGCGCATTGGTCGGCCTGGTTCAGCTCGTGCTTGAAGCGCCACGCGATCTGCTTGCCTTCAGCGCTGATCGTCAGGCGACTGGCCAAGGTGTCCTCGGCGGGAATGCCGAAGCCAGCTTCCTGCAGTTCGATCTGCGCGGCCAGCAGCGCCGAGGCGACCTGGCCATCGCGCAGCGCCGAGCGCGATGCATTGCCCGACGCTTCGATGATGTTCTTGTAGAGCACCAGCATCGCCGCGATGGTCAGCAGCGAGATCACCAGGCCGACCATCATGCTGATCAGGCTTTGGCCGCGTTGGCGGCGCCGTGTCATGTGTCCGTTCATTGGCGACTGGACACCAGCAGATCGGCGGCGTGCTCGCCGGCATCGTCGCCCTCCAGCTCCAGATCGGCCGCGCGCACGCTCAGCCCCACTTCGCGGGGGGCTTCCACCGGCATCACGGTGCCGGCCAATGCCACGTTGATCTGCGGCGCGGGACCGCATTCCACCTGGGCCTGGCGGGTGATATCACTGGACAGTGCGAGCGCTATCGTCCCGCTGCCGCACAGACCGGTACCGCCATTCTGCAACTGCTCACGCAGTTGACCGACCACCAGGCGTTCGACCTTGGTCGCGCGTTGGTTGGCCATCAGTCGTGACTGGACGTGGGCCAGGCCCCCGGCGATCAACGAGGTGATCAGCACCGCCACCAGGGCCTCAAGCAGCATGTCGCCGCGCTGGAAGCGAGGGCCGCGGGGCGGCTTAGAGCATATCGACATAGAGCGGATCCTGGCTGGAGAGACCGACCGCGATCCGGCCCAGTGCGACGTCGCTATCGGTGCAGCCGTCGGCGCCGGGCAAACGTACGCCACGGGAATCGAAGGTGACGCAGTCAAAGTCTGGATTGCCACTGCCGGCCAGCGCATCGGCATCCGCAAAGCCATCCAGATCGGTGAGTTTGAAGCGCACGCCGGTCCGGACCGGCGCAGACCATGACGGGGCATCCGCGCCGGTGACCATCACTTCCAGCGTGCCCGCGCGCAACCGGAGCATCGCGGCCGGTTCGGTGGCGCGGCGGGCTGATGGATTGCGCAGCGCCATCGCGCGGGCCTGCGAAACGCCCTCCCACAGCAGGCTGCGTGCCTCCATCTGCCGGTTGCTGTTGACCCAATGGGCGCCAAACGGCATCGCCGCCATCAGCAGCATCGCCATGATGAACAACCCGATCATCAGTTCGATCAGGGTGACGCCGCGCGCGCGGGAGGGACGCACCGCGGTTACCAGCTGCTGATGCCGACAGCGGCGCATTCGCTGCCGACGCTGCGGGAGTTGGCATCGTCCAGGCTGAGCACACAGCCGCTCGCCTTGCCCATGGTGGTGCCGGCCTCGGCCGTCAGGGTGTAGCCACCGCTCTTGGCGGTGTAGTTGAAGGTGAAATCGGCG
The DNA here is from genome assembly GCF_056397945.1 of Stenotrophomonas sp. 05L413. Classification (NCBI taxonomy): domain Bacteria; kingdom Pseudomonadati; phylum Pseudomonadota; class Gammaproteobacteria; order Lysobacterales; family Lysobacteraceae; genus Stenotrophomonas; species Stenotrophomonas sp. 05L413. The sequence goes on along the minus strand of NZ_JBFTOL010000008.1, from coordinate 129,468 downwards.
GCACTGGCGGCCGGCATCCAGCCGCGCTGGGCGACCTCCGCGCTGCCGGGGTAGCTGAGGGTGCGCTGGCGGAAGTTCTCCACGTTGGCCGAGAGGGCCAGCAGGTCACTCTGCGCCAGGCGGATCTTCGACCGAAGCACATAACGGGAGTACGCGGGCAGCGCGATCGCGGCCAGAATGGCGATGATCGCCACGACCACCATCAGCTCAAGCAGCGTGAAGCCGCGCATGCCGCGCCGCGAACGAGGTGCCACTACGGTATCCATCAACGCCTGCCTTCCCTGGGGCCTGGAGCCGTCACTGCGACACGCGGCACGACAGGCGCACGGCCTGCAGGCGGGTGTCCCTGGTACGCCTGGATGCGCTCAGGACCCCAATTCCCGAGACGCAGCCGGCAGACAGTGACGGAGTCACGTTTGTGAGGAGTTTCACACTTTATTAGCGCCTGACACCCGGTGTCAATCGAAATTGGTGCGGCGCAGCGTCGCACCGCGAAGGGTGTGGCCTGCGCTCCGGCACCTCGTAAAACGGGGACGTTGGTCTACTGCGCGGCGTCAGCGCAGCGGCGGACTGCCGGCCAGGGTGCGCGCCCCGGTGATGATCATCCGCAGCATCTGTGTCAGCTGATCGATCAGTTCGGGGTCTTTTTCCGGCGGCAGGTCCACCGCGGTGGCGCCCATGGCAAAGACCAGCCGGGTGATGGCCTTGGAGGCCAGTGCCGGCTCGTGCAGGCGCGCGCCGTCGGCGGCCGCCAGGCGGATCAGGTCGACCCGCAGTTCGTCTTCGAAGTAGTTCAGCTCGCGATCAACCGCGTGCTTGAACGCATCCGAGCCGGCCGTGCCTTCACGCAGCAGCACATGCAGCAGGCGGTCATCGGCACGCAGCTGCTCCATGAAGGTCTCCACCGACAGCCGGATCACGCTGCGGTCGGAGGAGGCGGCGCGCTGGCGCGCCTCGCCGATGATGGTGCGCAGCGAGCGCCCGGCCAGGTCGATCAGGGCCACGGTCAGCTCGTCCATGTCGCGGAACTGCCGGTAGAACGAGTTCGGGGCGATCCCGGCTTCACGCGCGACCTCGCGCAGGCTCAGCGTGGAGACGCTGCGGTGCGGGCCGATCAGGGCCAATGCCGCGGCCAGCAGATCCTCACGTGAGATCGAGGCTTTGCGCGCGGGATGGGCGTCGTCGGAGGCGGGCAGGGGCAGGTCTGGGGAGGTCATCAGGGGCAGCGCGGTCAAGTCCCTGAATCATAGCCCGTCCCGGCCATATACAACTGTATACACAGTCGTATGCTCGGCCGTATAGTGCGCAGCATGAGCACCGTCCCGCGCATTTCCGCCCGCCGTCACGTCGCCAGCCCCCGCCGCTGGGTCCCCGAAGCGCTGTTCGACTTCTGGGGCACCCGTCTGCACCCGCTGTGGACGCTGCGCCGCCCCTTGGCCCGGCTGCTGTCGCGCACCGCCGAGAGCGCGGATGCGGTCACCCTGGTGCTCACGCCCAACCGCCATTTCCGTGGCCTGCTGCCGGGCCAGCACGTCACCCTCGGCGTCGAAGTCGATGGCCGCCGCCTGTCGCGCAGTTACAGCCCGACCGTGCTGGCCGACGGCCGCTTGGCGATCACCGTCAAGGCCATCGCCGGCGGTGCCGTCAGCCAGCATCTGGCCCATGCCGCGGCGATCGGTGACGTCTTTGAGCTGGGCCAGGCGTTCGGTGACATGACCTTGCCGCAGGCCTCCGGCGAGCGGCTGTTGCTGCTGGCCGCTGGCAGCGGCATCACCCCGATGCGCGCGCTGCTGCGCCAGCTCGATGCTGTCGGCATGCCGGGCCAGGTGGACCTGGTGTACTGGGCACGCCGGCGTGAGGAAGTGTGTTTCGCCGACGAGCTGGCCGCGCTGGCGGCGCGCCATCCCTCGTTCACGCTGCACATCGCGCTGACCCGCGACCCGACCGCACCGGCGTCGCGCGTGGATGCATTCGCCTTCGCGGCGCTGGGCGATCTGAGCACCGCCCGCACCCTGGTGTGCGGCCCGGGTGGCTTCGTCGATGCAGCGCAGGCGCGCCTGCACGGCCAGGTCGCGTCGCTGCAGTCCGAGGCGTTCACGCCGCCGGTGCTGCCGGATGCCGAAGAGGGCACGGTGCAGGTCGAACTGCGCCGCAGCGGCCGCACGCTTGCCCTGCCACGCGGCACTTCGCTGCTGCAGGCGCTGGAAGCCGAAGGGCTGCGCCCGGCCAGCGGCTGCCGCATGGGCATCTGCAATACCTGTGTCTGCGGCAAGGTGTCCGGCGTCACCCGCCACACCCTGACCGGCGAGCATGCGGCCGAACCGGCCACGCAAGTAAAGCTGTGCGTGAACAGCGCCAGCACCGACCTGATCCTGGAGCTGTGACCATGTCTTCCGTGCACAACCGCGCGCTCTCCCCGGCCGAACTGCAGGCCTTCGGCGCTGAACTCGATGCACTGCGCGCGCGCCAGCTGGCCACGCTCGGTGCGCGCGATGCGCGTTACATCCGCCGCGTCGTGGCCGCCGTACGCTGGACCGGCGTGGCCGGCCGCGCGTTGCTGTTCCTCGGTGCCTTCGTGCACAGCGTGCTGATCCCGGCGTGGATCGCCGGCGTGGTGATGCTGGCGCTGTCCAAGATCCTGGAAAACATGGAGCTGGCGCACAACGTCATCCATGGCCAGTACGACTGGATGGGCGATCCGCAGCTGCAGGGCAGCACCTATGAGTGGGACATCGTCGGCACCGCCGACGCCTGGCGCAAGACCCACAACTTCCGCCACCACACCTACACCAACGTGCGCGGGCTGGACGACGATATCGGCTACGGCCTGCTGCGCATTTTCCCCGAGCAGCGCTGGCGCCCGTTCTACCTGATGCAGCCGGTGGTCGCGGTGGTGTTCGCGCTGCTGTTCGAATGGGGCATCGCGATCCAGGACCTGCGCCTGGGCCGCGTGTTTGCCGGCAAGATGACGCTCAAGCAACTGGGCAGGCAGTTCCGCCCGGTCGGCCGCAAGATGGGCAAGCAGATGTTCAAGGACTACCTGCTGTTCCCGGCACTGGCCGGTCCGTTCTTCCTGCCGGTGCTGCTGGGCAATGTGGCGGCCAACCTGATCCGCAACGTGTGGACCTACGTGATCATCTTCTGCGGCCACTTCACCGCCGAGGCCGAAACCTTCCCGAAGGAATGCGTGCGTGATGAGACCCGTGGCCATTGGTATCTGCGCCAGCTGCGCGGCTCATCCAACCTGACCGGTGGCAAGCTGATGAACGTCATGTCCGGCAACCTCAGCCACCAGATCGAGCACCACTTCTATCCGGATATCCCGGCCAACCGCTATGCCGCGATCGCGGTCGAGGTGAAGGAGATCTGCGCGCGCTACGGCCAGCACTACAACACCGGTTCGTTGCCGCGGCAGTTCGGCCAGGTGATGTGGCGCATCGTCCGCCATGCGTTCCCGAGCAAGCCCGGCCGCGTGCGTGCGCTGCCGGCGGTGGGCGAGGCCAGCCGCCAGCCGGGCTGATCACAGCGGGAGTTCAAGCTGCAGGCGCAGCAGCGGTGATGCGTTGCGTTGCCGCTGCAGCTGCTCGATGCCGTCCTCGCTGATCCGCCGCTGCCCGGTGCGCAACGTCCGGTGGAGCGCGTTGTTGATGCTCAGCCGCAGTTTGCTGCGGGCGCCGATCGACCACAGCGAATACAGATCCAGCTCGCGCCCATACGCGCTGATCTCGAACTGGCCGGGGCTGACCTGCACGGTGCCGCCGGTGCGGTAGGTATAACTGCCGCCCACCGTCCAGCCGGTGCGGAGCGGGTAGTCCGCGCCCAGGGTGCCGCTGAAACGCACTTGTTCATCCAGCCGGTTGTCCGGGCCGGGGACATCCTCCACACGCGAATCGTTGGCGGTTGCATTGAAGCGGACCGACACATCCGGCGCGCCCGTGATCAGCTGCGGAAGCCGCAACGCGGTATCCAGCTCTACTCCCCAGGTCGTCGCGGCGCCACCGTTCACCGGTGACGCAACCCAGCGCCCCTCCTGCAGGTGCGTCTCGGTGCGGATCACATCGCTAATCCGACGCACGTAACCGCCGACGCTGAGCTGCGCGCCCCCCTTGCCGGCGGTTTCGTAGGACAGGTCCACCCCGGTCGCCAACTCCGGACGCAGGGCCGGGTTGCCACGTTCGTCAGGGTTGAGCGGGCGGTTGTTGGTGGAGGTGTACGGGCGGGGGATGAGCGCGGCCAGGGTGGGCGAGCGATAGGTACGGGTGAGTGCAACGCGCAGCTGATCGCGCCGGGTGCCGGGAATCTTCCAGAGCGACTGCAGCACCGGCGACAGCACCTGGTCACGCCGATGGATGCCGCTGAAACCGCTGCCGTCACTGCGCGTCTCGATCTGCTCCCAGCGTGCGCCGGTATACAGCGACCAGCGCTCGCTGAGGGTGAGGTCGTCCTGGGCGTACACGGCCAGCCGCCGGATGCGTGCGTCGAACGCCAGATCGCTGATCCAGCCAGCGTCGTCGCCGACCGGCAGCAGGTGTTGTACCCGCGCCTCGTCGCGACGATCCTCGCTGGCCTCCCAGCCGAGCTGCAGCGCATGCCGCCCGCGGCCGGGAAGCGTGTATTTGCCGGTGCTGTTGAGCTCGCGCACGGTCAGTCGTGCATCGGTGTGGTCCTCCAGGTTCTGCTGCCCTTGCTGCGCGTAGCCCTGTTCGCGATAGGTGTAACGCTCGCGGTTGCCGCCCAGACGCAGTTTGGTGGTGAACGCGCTGCCCTGCTCGAAGGTGCGGGTCCAGGTGGCACTGCCGGTGGCCTGCGCGACCTCGATACGGGTGCGCTGCTGGTAGCGGGCGCGCCGCAGCGGCTCGCCCAGTGGGGTGGTCCAGTCGATAGCGGTGGTGCGGTTGAAGCGGCTGGCATCGGCGACGCCCTGCAGGGCAAGGATGTCGCCATTTTCCAGAGTGGTTTCCAGGCTGGGTGCAAGCGAGAGCACATCGCGGTTCCCGCCCGCACGCAGGGTGGTGTCGCGCAGCGCGATGGGGGTTCCCTGCCGATCCCACACACGTTCGGTGCCGGTTTCCTCGACCAGGAACTCGCGGCGCGATGCGGTGGCGGTGACCGAACTGCTGCGGTGGCCGGCGCGCCGATTGCGCTGCCAGCTGACCGACGGCGTGTTCTGGCCGTTGCTGCGGCCCCAGGCCAGCGACAGCTGTTCGGTATCTTTGCGCGCGCCGGCGGCCAGTACGATGTTGATCGAGCCGGCAATGGCCTCGGCGCGCTGGTCGGCCGTCGGTGCACGGAGGATCTCCACGCGTTCGACCATCTCCGGCGTGAGCGAATCCAGATCGAACCCGGCCGGTGCCTTCTGGCCGTTGAGCAGGATCTGGGTATAGCCCGCGCCGAGGCCGCGCAGTGACACCGCACCGCTGCGACCGGGCGCGCCGGTGCCCACGGTGATGCCGGGCAGGCGCTTGAGCGCATCGACCAGGCCGATATCACCAAACTGGCGCAACGTGTCCGTGCCGAACACGATCCGGGTGGCCGTGTCATCGCGGCGCGCGTCGTACGCCGGTCCTTGCACCTGCACGGCCTCCAGCTCGGTGGGGGGCGGTGCTGATGACGGTGCGGGCAGCGACTGCGCAGCGCTGGAGAACGCGGCGCACAGCGGGGACAAGGCGAGGACGATGCGGAACGTGGATGACATGGGCAGTCCGTGCAGAAAGGTGGCGTGGACATTTCGCCGGGCAACACGCGCCCCTCCTGTGGCCAGGAAAACGAAATGCAGCAGTGGGTCGGGGATGTGGAGCGGGTCAGCCGGTCATGGCAGGTGCGCCTGCGGATCGACGCGCTCACCGTGGCGGAGCATCTCCAGATGCAGGTGCGGTCCGGTCACGCGCCCGGTGCTGCCGACCCGCGCGATCTGCTCGCCGGCGTGCACCTGCTGGCCGACCACCACATCGGCGCCCTGCAGGTGCGCGTACAAGGTCTGCCAACCCTGACCGTGGTCGATGACCACCACCGTGCCGTACTGCGGACCGTCCGGGTAGGCGGTGGTTGCCGCCACGATGCGGCCGTCCGCCGGCGCGAGGACCGGCGTGCCCGGGCGGGCGCCGAAATCGGTGCCGCGATGCGGTCGCTGCCGGTTGCTGCCGGTATCGCCGAAATGTCCGGTGATCCTCGGTGTGGCCAGCGGTGACTGGAACTGCACCTCGATGGGGGTATCGCTCAACGGCGGCAGCGGCAGTGCGGCCTCCATCGCCGCGATCTCTTTCGGCGTGCTACTGACGGCGGTGCCTGGCAAGGGACGCGCTGCACTGGCCTGCATGACCACCAACAAGGCGCCGATCAGCAATGCGCTGCCCAGCAGGAGCGCGCGTCCCGATCCCGACAGCGGCCGCGCAGCATCGCCATGCAGCATGTGCCGGATGCGGATTTCATGCCCGGCCAGATCGCGGTGGGTCAGGGCGGTGGTGGGCGCGTGGGCCGCTGCGGAAAGGCGCAACGTGCGCACATACGCCGTGGCGAAGTCACGCCCGCCATGTGCATCCCCCGCGAGGGCCTGCGCATCACATCGCAGCTCGGCCGCCAGCTGCACGCGCGCGGTGAGGCGGCGCAGGAACGGGTTGAACCACAGCAGGGCGTTGAGTATCGCCATCAGGCCGGCGCGCTGCGGATCGCGGCGCGTCAGGTGCGCCGCCTCATGGCCCAGGATCAGGCTGAGGGCGCGATCCTCCAGCTGCTCCACGGCCGAGAGGGGCAGCACGATCAACGGCCGCGGCCAGCGCACCGCGAACGGACTCACCGGCAGCGCGCTGACCCGGCAGACGATGCTGGCCGATCGCAGCCGCTGCGCCGACGCACGGCTGCGCGGGCCCGGCCAGGCCCCCGGTGCGATCGGCAGGGTCGCCCGGCACAGCCGGCCGGTCGCCCACGTGCCGACCAGCACGCGCAGCAATGCGATACCCAGGCCGGTGACATACAGCGCGGCCAGCCACGTGCTGGTGGCCGGCCCTGCCCACGGGGAGCTCACCAGGCCCCCTTCCGCCGCACCGGCAGCCCCGAGGTCCAGCGCGGCAGGCAGCGGCAGCACCAGTGCCGGGGGCAACGAGACGAGCGGTGCGGGGGCCCACAGCGCCACACCCATCGACAGCAGGACCGGCATCACCGCCAGCAACCACACCCCCATCCAATAGCCATACGCGGCGTGGGAGAGACCCAGACGGCGGTGGACACGTTGCCCGGCAGACCACGCCACCCAGCCGCCCGCCAGGGCGCCAACGGCATGCGCGCCCCAGAAGCCCAGCGTCAGGACACTCACGCCGGATCGTCCTTGGCGGGGGCACGCAGCAGCGCATCGAGCTGCTGCAGTTCCTGTTCGCTGAGCAGGCGGCTGTCGGCGAAGGCCTGCGCCGGCAATGCGCCATCGATCTCGAGCACCCGGCGCGCGAAGTCCGTGCTGAGTGCGGCCAGTGTGGCCACCTTGCCGGCCTTGGCGCGGTACATGTTCAGCCCGTGCTCGACGGTTTCTTCCACCAGCCCTTTGTCGACCATGCGTTCGAGCGTCTTGCGGGTGGACGAGTAGGACCAGTCCAGCGCCGCGGCGGCGCCGTTGTGGACTTCGCGCGCACTGCAGGCGCCTTGGCGCCACAGCGCTTTGAGCAGTTCCAGTTCGGCATTGGAAGGGGTAGGCGGCGCAGACATGGCAATCCCGATGTGGCGAGGTGTCGCAAGTGTGCGACATATGTCGCACTGGATGCAACAGCGGTGTCATTGATGCGGATCAATGCCGTCACAGGTGGGGTGCGTACCATCCGAATGTGCAGCGCGGTGCCAGGAGGGGGCCGTGCGGTAAGGAATCCGTGCTGCCAGGCACCGGGCCACCGGTGCCTCCTGTGGGTCCGTCGAAAAAGGAGTGGTGATATGGCTGTCGAGCAACAGGGCGTGCACCGGGCACCGGTGATCGATAAAGAACCCGATGCCACGGGGGCCTACTGGTCCAACCGGCCCGAGAACACACTGCCGCCGCCGGACATGATGGGCGCCTACATGCGTAATCGCCCGGTCGCACCGGCCGGCGTGGCAAACCGCAAGGCGTGGATCATCGGCACCGGTATTGCCGGCCTGGCCGCGGCGTTCTATCTGATCCGCGATGGCGGCATGCCGGCGGCGAACATCACCCTGATCGACAGCCTGGACATCGAAGGCGGTTCGCTCGATGGGGCCGGCGACCCCGAGCAGGGCTACCTGGTTCGCGGCGGCCGCGAGATGAACTGGAACTACGACAATTTCTGGGACATGTTCCAGGACGTGCCGGCGCTGGAACTGCCTGCCGGCTACAGCGTGCTGGACGAGTACCGGGTGGTGAACGACGACGACCCGAACTACTCCAAGGCCCGGCTGATGCACCAGCAGGGGAAGATCCAGGACTTCTCCACGTTCGGGCTGAGCAAGCCGCAGCAGTGGGAACTGGTCAAGCTGCTGCTCAAGCGCAAGGAAGACCTCGACGATGTGACCATCGAGGACTACTTCAGCGAGGGCTTCCTGCAGAGTAATTTCTGGTTCTTCTGGCGTTCGATGTTCGCCTTCGAGAACTGGCAGAGCCTGCTGGAAATGAAGCTGTACATGCACCGCTTCCTGGACGCCATCGACGGCTTGAACGACATGTCCGCGCTGGTGTTCCCGAAATACAACCAGTACGAGAGTTTCGTCAAACCGCTGGTGAAGATGCTGCGCGACCAGGGGGTGCAGGTCACCTTCGGTACCCGCGTGTACGATCTGGACATGCGCGTGGCAGGCGATACCCGCACCGTCACCGGCTTGCGCTGCCGTGTGGCGGGCAACGATACGCTGCTGCCGGTGGCCGAGGGCGACCTGGTGTTCGCGCTGACCGGCTCGATGACCGAGGGCACCGCCTATGGCGACATGGACACGGTGCCGGTACTGCAGCGTCCGCGCGAAACACCGGGGCAGGACAGTGACTGGGCACTGTGGCGCAACCTCGCCGCACAGTCGCCGATCTTCGGCAAACCGGAGAAATTCCACGGTGACATCGACCGCTCGATGTGGGAGTCGGCCACGCTGACCTGCCGCCCCTCGCCACTGGTGGACAAGATCAAGGAACTCTCGGTCAACGACCCGTATTCGGGCAGGACCGTGACCGGCGGCGTGATCACCTTCACCGACTCCGCCTGGGTGCTGAGCTTCACCGTCAACCGCCAGCCGCACTTCCTCGACCAGCCCAAGGATGTGCTGGTGGTGTGGGTGTATGCGCTGCTGATGGACCAGAACGGCGACCACGTGGCCAAGCCGATGCCAGCCTGTACCGGCCGCGAGATCCTGGCCGAGCTGAGCTACCACCTGGGCATCGTCGATCAGCTGGATGAGATCGCCGCCAACACCAAGGTGCGCACCGCGCTGATGCCGTACATCACGGCGCAGTTCATGCCACGCGCGGCCGGCGACCGCCCGCACGTCGTGCCCAGGGGATGCACCAACCTGGGCCTGCTGGGGCAGTTCGTGGAGACCCACAACGATGTGGTGTTCACCATGGAAAGTTCGGTGCGCACCGCCCGCGTGGCGGTGTATACGCTGCTGGACCTGCCCAAGCAGGTGCCGGACCTGAGCCCGACCCAGTACGACATCCGCAACCTGATCAAGGCGGCGCGTGCGCTCAACAACAACGCACCCTTCCCGGGCGAGCGACTGCTGCGGCGGGTGCTCGACAAGACCTACTTCGCGCACATCCTGCCGCCGTTGCCGGACACCGAGCACAGCCGTACCGGCTTCCTGGAAGAGGAGGTGTCCTGGCTGGTCGGCAAGGGCGGCAGCGCGTTGAAGGATCTCTCCACGCGGCTGGAAACGCTGCGCGAGAACCTGGCCAAGCGCGGGACGTAGCCCGGCACCGCCGCCCCATGCGGATGGGGATCGGCGATACTGCAGGCTGATCGCCTGCTGAGATGCACGGACCCGCCCCACATGTCTTTTGACGCGACACCTCCAGCGGCCGAGCGCCAGGATGTCACCCGCCTGCTGCGCCGCTGGAGCGAGCAGCAGGACATCGCCGCCCGCGATCAACTGCTCGCGCTGCTGTATGCGCAGCTGCGTGGCATGGCCGTGGCGCGGCTGGGCACTGCCCGGGATGGCGTGCTGCAGCCGACCGTGCTCGTGCACGAGGCGCTGATGCGGATGATCGGTGGGGAGATCGGCTACCGCGATCGCGTGCATTTCCTATCGTTGGCGGCACTGAAGATGCGCAGCGTGCTGGTGGATCACGCACGCGCGATGACCGCTTCCAAGCGGGGCGGAGGTGCGATCAACCTGACCCTGTCGTATGCCGACCAGGAAGCCAGCCCCGATCACGATGCCTTCGAAGTATTGGCCCTGAACCGCGCGCTGGAGCAACTGGCCACCTTGGATGAGCGCGCCGCACGCACGGTGGAATGGATGTACTTCGGGGGAATGAGCCGCGAAGAGATCGCCCAGGCGCTGGATGTGTCGGTGCCCACGGTCGATCGCGATCTGCGGTTTGCCAAGGCGTGGTTGAACCGGCACCTGGCCGGGCCGGCCACGCGCGCATGACCGGCCCAGACCGCTGGCGGACGGTGCGCGGGCTGTTCGACGCGGTCTGCGACCTCCCCGAGGCGCGCTGGCGCCCGGTGCTGGGTGAGCTGTGCGATGACCCGGCCGCGATCGACGAAACGCTGCAACTGCTGCGCGCGCAGACCGCCGACCTGGGCCGGGTCGAGCATGCACTTGCCGCCGTGATGGCCGCGATGGATGATCCGGCCACGCTGGTCGGGCAACGGCTTGGCCCGTGGCGCCTGAGCCGGTTGCTGGCCGTCGGCGGCATGGGGGTGGTGTTGCTGGCCGAACGTGCCGATGCGCTGTACCGGCGCGAGGTGGCGATCAAGCTGATCCGCCGCGCCTACGACCCGGTACTGGCCACGCGGCTGGCCAGTGAAAGCCAGATCCTGGCCGACCTGCAGCACCCCCATATCGCCCGGCTGTATGACGTGGGCGTGGCCGAGGGCGGCCAGCCCTACCTGGTGATGGAATACGTGCAGGGTGAACCGCTGGACGACGCCTGTCGCACCCTGGCGCTGGATCTGGCCGCACGCCTGCGCCTGTTCGTGCAGATCTGCGGCGCGGTACAGGCCGCACATTCCCAATCCGTGGTGCACTGCGACCTCAAGCCCGGCAACGTACTGGTACGCCCCGACGGCCAGCCGGTCCTGCTGGATTTCGGCATCGCGCATCTGCTCGGTGACGCCAACGATGCCGCGGCCTTCCTCACCCCGGCCTATGCCAGTCCCGAGCGCCTGGCAGGGCGCCCGGCCAGTGTGGTGGGCGATGTCTACAGTCTGGGCGTGATGCTGGAGGCACTGCTGCAGGCCACGCCGCCGCCGGCGCGCGGCGTGCCCCCCGACCTGCTGGCGGTCGCGACCAAGGCCGCTGCTGCGGATCCGGCCGAACGTTATGCTTCTGCCGACGCACTGGCCGAGGATATTGAACGGTATCTGGCACGCCGCCCGGTGCGTGCGCGTCGGCCCAGCCGCTGGCATCGTGCGCGCCTGCTGCTGCGGCGGCAATGGCGCGCCAGTGTGATCGTCACGATGGTGGCGGTGATGGTGCTGGCCTTCGTGCTGCGCTTGAGCGAGGCGCGTCGGCAGGCCGAGCAGAATGCGGTGGCTGCCGCCGGCATCGCCGACGTGCTGGTGGCCGCCTTCGATGCGGCCGATCCCGGGCTGCGCCACGGCACGCCGATGACCGCGCGTGAGGTGCTCGATCTGGGCGCACGCCGGCTCGAGCAGGACCGCACCGTGTCGCCCGCGCTGCGCGCGCGGATGCAGGCTGCATTGGGGCGCGCCTACCAGAACCTTGGCCAACCGCAGGATGCGCAGGCCCTGCTGCGGGACAGCGTGGCGGGGCTGGTGCACACGCGCGCCGCGCCGCATGAGATCGCCGACGCCCGCGCCAGCCTGGCGGTGCAGCTGCTCAGCGCTGGGCGTGAGAAGGAGGCGCTGGGCAGTGCAGAGGACGCGTTGGGCCTGCTTGAGCAGGATGATGCCCCGGCGGTGCGGGTGAAGGCCTTGAACGCCCGGGGCCTGGCCCAGGCGCAGCTGGAGCAGCCGGCGGCGGCAGAACAATCCTTCCGCTCCGCGCTGGCGTTGAGCCGGCGTGGAAACGGTGCGCCGCTTCAGCGCGGCGGCCTGGCGGCGATGGCCAACCTCGGCGATCTGTACCGGAGCCAGGGTGAGCTGGACAAGGCCGAAGCGATCCTGCGCGAGGGTTTGGCCGAGGCATCGCGCGAGCAGGGTGTGCAGGGGGCCGAGTACCAGCGGGTCCTGCGCGCGCTGTCCTCGACGCTGCTCAACCAGGGCCGTATCGATGAAGCGCTGGCGCTGGCCGAGCGCGGCTTCGCGCTGACCCGGCAGATGTTCGGCGCAGGCAGCAGCTACACCGCCGCGGCCGAAGCCGCGCTGGCCGGACAGTATCTCGATCTTGGCCGCTACCAGGCGGCCGACCAGCACTTCCGCAACAGCCTGCAGACCAGCGCCGCGGTGGATGGCGTGGACAGCCGCGCCTACGCGGTCAAACAGTATGCCCACGGCCTGATGGAGGAAGCCCGCGGCGACTACGTGCAGGCCGAACAGAACTACCGCGCTGCGCTGGCGCGCTATCGGGCGCTGCTCGGGCCCGAGCACGCCGACACACTCGACGTGGACATGGTGCTGGCGCGGTTGCTGCTGCGGACCGACCGCACGGCCGAGGCGCAGGCACCGCTGCAGCAGGTGGCCGCCCTGTGGCGGCGCGAACTCCCGCCCGAGTCGCCGCAGCTGCTGGTGCTGCGCCTGGTCGAGATTGAATGGCTGACCCGGGCCGGACAGCATGCCGAGGCCGCCCGGGCCCTCGCCGCGTTCGGCCAGGCCCATCCGAGCCTGCCCCCGTGGCTGGGGCTGCGCCTGCAGATGCAGCAGGCACTGCTTGCCCAGCGCCGTGACGATCCCGCGGCAGTGCCGCTGTCAGCCCAGCTGGTGGACACATTCGCTGGTTTCTACGGGGCCGATTCCACGGCCACCGCCAAGTGGCGTATCCCGCTGGCCGAGGCAATGTTCGCCAACGGCGATGGGGCTGGCGCCCGCGCCCAGATCGCGCGGGCCCGGCCGCACCTGAAGGAGCTGGCGCCGACGTCGGAATTCTTGAGTCGTATCAAGGGGTTGGAACAGCGCATGGCGGATCACGAAGCGGGTCTGTCCGGGGGGCGATAGTTTTGTGATGGTCTTCACGGTTTATCGATCAGGAGGCCGATTCCGGGCCTCGTTGATCGAAGGGACACCATGTCAAACCCTCTCCATCCGGACGCCACCCGCGCTGCAGCGCATCCGCCAACAGCCTCCACCGATGCCCTGAACCCGGCTGACGCCGAACGGGACGCCACGCAGGCACGCGGCCCGTTCCGTGCCTTCCGCAAGGCCTATCGCAACGCGCGCGACTGGCATTGCTCCCGCGGGCGCGCCGCGGTCATTGCAGTGCGTTTCGCCTTGACCGGCGACAGCGGCCGCTTCCGCAGTCACGGCGGCTGGATGGTCTCGCGCATCTACACGCCACGGTGAGCTGCGGCGGACTGACCGGCCAGAACGGCCGGGTCAGTCGCTTTCGCCGAGCCGGCCTTCGGCCAGCGGTACTCGCGAGCCATCCAGCAGGCCGCGGCTGAGCGCGCCGTTCTCGATGAACAGCAGCTCGCCGTTCTCACCGTTCTTGATGCTGCTGTCGATGGCGATGATGCGGTCGCCATGGAAGCTGCTGACATGCGGCATCGAGGTGTGGCCGACCACGATGCGGGCGAGGTCGAGCTGTTTGAGCAGCGTCTCGACCTGGGCGGTATCCATGCGGCCATCGAAGTAGCCGCGGTACCAGATCGGGCTGGTCTTGCCATCGAACAGCCGGGCAGTGTCCGGTGCAGCCTTGACCTGCTCCTTGGGCAGCCCGACTGCGGCCTGGTAGCCGGCGTTGGTGGTATCCATGTTGCGCACCAGGTCCAGGTTTTCCGGTGCGATGCCGCCGTGCAGGAACAGGGTGTCCCCGATGCGCAGCAGCACCGGACGGGTGCGCAGCCACTGGCCGATCGTCGAATCCGGACCGTACAGCGCGGGGTAGGAACGGCCGAGCAGCTGCGCGGTCTTGAGGTACTTCGGGTTGACGTAGCGCAGGTCGTTGTAGAGCACCATCGTCTCGTGATTGCCGAGCACGAAGTGCACCGCACCACCGGCTGCCGCGGCCTGCTGCTGCAGGCTGTACAGCAGCCAGAATGCTTCGGTGACCTGCGGGCCGCGGTCGAATACATCGCCGGCCACCACCAGCGTGGCGTCGCCCAGCGACCAGCGGTCTTCGCTGTCGATCACGTGGTGGGCGCGCAGCAGCGTCACGAGCAGGCCGTACTGGCCGTGGATGTCCGACAGCGCGACGATCCGCGGCGTGGCCGGGAATCTGGCGATCTCCGCCGTGCGCGGCGGCAGCACGGTCAGGGGGTGTGGATAGCCGCACTCGGGGGCGACCTCGGTGGCCTCGCCGCGTGCCGGCAGCTCGCGGCGGATCACGTGGTCCTTGCACACCCAGGCCGCTTCCAGCCCCTTGGCGGTACGAAACACGTACGGTCCATCGGCATCCACATGCTCGGCCGGCGCCGCCACCTCGCGTGCCGTGGCCAGCAGCGGTGTCATCAGCAGCGCTGACTGGAGCAGCAACAGGCCAGGGCGGGTCAGGGCGCGGAGGATCGACATCGGGGGAATTCCTGTGGCGGACGGCAATGCCGCGATGCTACGCCGCACGGAGCGCGCCGGGCATGCGCCATTGGTCAGCCATGCATGCCGCAACGGGCGGATGGGCCGGCGCTGCCGTCGGCCACACAGGGTCACCCGCGCTGCAGCGCCTTTCGCCCGGGGGCATCGGGCAGGTCATCGCTGGCCAGCACTACCCGGTCCCGGCCCCGCTTCTTGGCCTGGTACATCGCCGCATCGGCGCGCGCCATCAGCCGCTCGTAGTCGGGATGACCATCATGCGCGGCCACGCCGATGCTGGTGGTCAGCGACAGGCGCTGGCCACTGGCCAGTTGCACCGGGCTCTGCGCGATGTGCTTGCGCAGGTTCTCGGCGATCACCTCGGCCTGGGCGGCGGTGGCGGCCACCAGCACCACCACGAATTCCTCCCCGCCATAACGGAACAGGTAGTCGCTGCCGCGGGTAAGCTGGCCGAGCAGGGCGGCCACGTGCTGCAGGGCGCGGTCGCCGCCGTCATGGCCGTGCGCATCGTTGATCGCCTTGAAATGGTCCAGATCCAGCAGCAGCACCGAGAACGGCGTCTGCGTGGAATTGGCCAGTTCGATTTCCCGGCGCAGCACGGTCGGCAGGAAGCGGCGGTTGAGCAGGTTGGTCAGTGCATCGCTGCCCGCATCGAGCTCGCCGATCCGTTCGAACAACATGCCCATCAATGTGCGGATCTGCGCCAGCCGCTCGCGGATACCCTGCAATGCCCCGAAGCGCGCCGCGAAATCGGCATGCGCAAGCGCTTCCTGCAACTGCGTATCGACCGCGGCGACCAGTGCACCGACCTGGCCGGTCTCGCTGCTTTCGCCGAAACTCGGAATGCCCTTGTGGGTGAACCACAGGCCGAACTCCGATTGTGCCAGCCCGGTGAGCTCGGCCTCTGCATTCTGGCTGGCCATCGCGTAGAGCAGCGCGTTCTCCCAGTCCAACAGCAGGGCGCGTTGCCGTTCGCGCTCGGTGCTGACGTTCTGCACCAGCGAGAACAGGCGATACGCCGCATCGGTCCGTGAAGAGCGCTCGCGTGCATGCGTGTAGGCCAGCGTCATGCCTTCCAGGGCGATATCCATCGAGGCGCTGAGGCAGTGGATCGCCGCGAACGCGGTCGCACTGTCGTCGGCCTGCGCGATGATGCGGTCGAACAGGCGATGCTTGAGTACACGCGCGCCGCGGGCCACCAGATCCACCGGAATGCCCACACGGGCATGCACGTCACCAATCACGCGCTGTGCGGCGACCAGCGCGTTGATGCTGTCCGGCGTGGCGGTAAGGATCTGCTGCAGCCACCGCTGCATCGCCGGTTTCAGGCGCAGCCGCACCTGGTCGTGCGAGAGGAACCGGCTCGCGCGCGGGTCTTCGAGCAGCACGTCGTAGAAGTGGTGGGCCAGCCCGGGCGGGCTCTCCGCCGACAGGCTCGCCAGCAGTGTCGCCGCAGCGGCCGGCGTCTGCGCCAGTGTCTGTGCCCAGGCCAGCGCCAGCGGTTGGCTGGCCTCATCAAGATTTGGAACGTTATGCACGATTGTCTTCCCGCCACACAGGCCGTCGAGAGGTAGCGGCCGGGCGCTGGTGTTATTGAGTTGCAAACTGAACGCTGCGGTAAGTGTAATAGTCTCCGCGCGAGGCGCTGCTTACCCTGCCGGCATTGTCCAGGAGAGCTTTCATGGGTCACGACCACGACCATCTGCCCAGCGAGATCCGCCACGAAAAACCGCTGTGGTGGGCGCTGGGGCTGACCACCACCTTCCTGCTGGTGGAGGTGGCCGGCGCGTTCTGGACCAACAGCCTGGCACTGTTGTCCGATGCCGCGCACATGGCCACCGATACGCTCGCGCTGATGGTCGCGCTGGTCGCGGTCCGCCTCAGCCGGCGCCCGCCCGATGCCAAGCGCACCTACGGCTATGCGCGGCTGGAAGCCATCGGCGCGATGATCAACGGCGGCATGCTGTTCGTGGTCGCCGGCTACATTCTGTGGGAGGCGGTGCAGCGCTTCCGCGCGCCGCAGGAGATCGCCTCCACCGGCATGCTGGTGATCGCGGTGTTCGGGCTGGTGATCAATCTCATCTCGATGCGCCTGCTGCGCGCCGGCAGCGGCGAGAGCCTCAACGTCAAAGGCGCGTACCTGGAAGTCTGGGCGGACATGCTCGGCTCGGTCGCGGTGATCCTCGGCGCGTTGCTGATCCGCTGGACCGGCTGGAAGCCGATCGATCCGATCCTGGCCGTGCTGATCGGCCTGTGGGTACTGCCGCGCACGTGGGTGTTGATGCGCGAGGCGATCAACGTGCTGCTGGAAGGCGTGCCCAAGGGCATGGATGTGGCGGCGGTACGCGGCACCCTGTGTGCCCACGATGGCGTGGTGGACGTGCACGACCTGCACGTCTGGGCGCTGGCGTCCAGCACCCCGGCACTGACCGCGCACGTGGTGATGGGCTCCGGTGTGAATGCGGACCGCCTGCGTCGCGAGCTGGGCACCCGGTTGCACGAGCAGTACGGCATCGACCATGTGACCCTGCAGATCGAGGCCGACCACTGCGGCGATCCCTGCAGCGTCGGCAGCCCCCGCGACCGGCACGCCGATGACCATGCGGGGCACGACCACGCGGCCCATGCGCACGACAGCCACGACAGCCACCGCGCTGCACCGGACGCGCAGGGCCATCACGGGCATCCGCATCCCTGAGGTCTACCGGCGGCCCCACGGCGGACGGGCAGGGCAGGGTTGCCGCTACAATGCGGGTCTGCCTTGCCATCTGTCGGAGATACTGCAGTGACCCGGAAACTCGTACTGTTGCGCCACGGCCAGAGCCAGTGGAACCTGGACAACCGCTTCACCGGCTGGGTGGACGTGGAACTGACCGAACAGGGCCGCCGCGAGGCTGCCGCCGCCGGCCGCCTGATGCGTGAAGAAGGGCTGCAGTTCGATGTCGCGCATACCTCGGTGCTCAAGCGCGCCATCCACACCCTGCAGGGTGCCCTGGCCGAACTGGACCAGGACTGGCTGCCGGTCAGCAAGAGCTGGCGCTTGAACGAGCGCCATTACGGCGGCCTGCAGGGCCTGGACAAGGCCGAGACCGCCGCCAAGCACGGCGAGGACCAGGTCAAGATCTGGCGCCGTTCCTACGACATCCCGCCGCCGGCGATGGACATCGAGGACCCGGGCCACCCGATCCACGACCGCCGCTATGCGGGCCTGGACCGCAACGCGCTGCCGGGCACCGAATCGCTGGCCACCACGCTGGACCGCGTGTTGCCGTACTGGTTCGATGCGATCGCCCCCCAGCTCAAGGACGGCAAGACCGTACTGGTCACCGCGCACGGCAATTCGCTGCGCGCGCTGTACAAGTACCTCAACAATGTTTCGCAGGAAGCGATCCTGGAGCTCAACATCCCGACCGGCATCCCGCTGCTGTTCGAACTCAACGACGACCTGACGGTGCAGTCGTTCCGCTACCTGGGCGACCCGGAAGCGGCACGCAAGGCCGCCGAGGCCGTGGCGAACCAGGGTAAAGCGAAGTAAGAGCGAAAGGCCGGCAAATGCCGGCCTTTCGTTTTGTTCGCCCTTTGATATCGGGCGCTCCACCACAGGTTCGCTCCCTGTGTTCCGGTGGGGCTTCACGGTTCTCGTGGCATCAGTGCAACAATAAACTCTGTGCCAATGGGGAGGGCATCCCGATAATCAGCTTTGATTGCGGAGACGTTCTTGCTGGTGTTGTGCCATGGGTCCATCCAGCCTTGGGGCGTCATCAGCAAATAGTGATCAGATTGGTAGGGCGCTTCGCCTCGGATGCAGATGATCGATCCTGCTGGGAACTGCGCAGGTCTACGCCAATCTGCGATGTACCAGAGATCGTGGTCTGCAAGGGACCAGATGATTTCATGAACATCTAGTCCAAGCGGCGCTTCGTCCAGTTTCCCGTCCTTATGGTGCTCAAGCCGTTTGAGGGCTGCGTCGTACTCAATTCCAAGAAGAGAAGCCACGCAAGCGACGCCGCATCCCCACTCATCCTCTTGTTTTACAAGCCTGTATTTATTCATTGCACCTCACATTTTTCACGATTTCTCACCATAGAGCTCCTGCTGCTCTACGAGCAAGGCTTCTCGTCGCTCCCGGTGTGTGACCTTTGGCCGGTCCGCACCGGCCCCTCCCGCGCTACGCTGCCCGATTGCCCGTGGTCCGGGTGATGCATCCATCTGTAGCCGGAGAGTCGAATGAAGTTTTCCAAGCTGGTCCCGCTGGGTCTGACCGCCGCCATCGCCGTGTCGCTGGCCTCCTGTGGCAAGACCGATACCGCGCCTGCCGCCACCGCCGATGCCACGCCGGCGTTTGATCAGTCGCAGATCAAGACCGCGCTGATCTCGCTCAACACTGCCGATCTGGACACCGCCATCGCCGCCTGTACCGACCTCAACGGGTTCGTGAACAGCAAGTGGCTCAAGGCCAATCCGGTCCCGAACGACCAGACCACCTGGGGCAGCTTCGAAATCCTGCGCGAGCGCTCGCTGGAAGTGCAGCACGCGCTGGTCCAGCAGGCCGCCGCCAGCCAGGCCAAGGCCGGCACGGTGGAAGCCAAGATCGGCGACATCTGGAAGACCGGTTCGGACGAGGCCAAGATCGACGCCGCCGGCATCACCCCGCTGCAGCCGCAGCTGGACAAGATCGCCGCGCTGAACGACACCGCCGCCATCACCCAGTACCTGCGCGACAGCCAGGCGGTGGGCCAGGGCGTGCTGTTCTCGCTGTTCGCCAATGCCGATTACAAAGATTCGGCCAACGTCATCGCCTATGTCGGCCAGGGCGGCCTCGGCCTGCCGGAGAAGGGCTACTACTTCGACGATTCGCAGGCCAAGATCCGCGACGCGTACGTTGCCTACATCGCCCAGGTGCTGACCCTGTCCGGCGTCGATGCCGAGCAGGCCAAGTCCCAGGCCAAGGCCGTGATGGAGTTCGAAACGCGTCTGGCCCAGGCCTCGATGTCGCGCATCGACATGCGTGACCCGGCCAAGCGTTACAACCCGGTCAGCGCTGCTGATGCGGACAAGCTGACCCCGAACTTCAGCTGGACCGCCCTGTTCGATACCCTGAAGGTGCCGGCCGCGCAGAAGTTCTCGATGGCCCAGCCGGGCTTCTTCGGTGAAGTGGACAAGATGCTGGCCGACGTACCGGCCGCCACCTGGCAGGCCTACCTGCGCTTCCACACCATCGATGACGCCTCGCCGTACCTGAGCAGCGCCTTCGAAAAGGCCAACTTCGATTTCTACAGCACCACCCTGCGTGGCCAGAAGGAAATGCAGCCGCGCTGGAAGCGTGTGCTGGAGTCGGTCAACGGCGCCATCGGCGAAGGCCTGGGCCAGATGTATGTCGACGCGGTGTTCCCGGCCGACTCCAAGGTGCAGATGCAGCACCTGGTGGAGAACCTCTCGGTGGCGCTGAAGGCGCGCCTGGAGAAGCTGGAGTGGATGAGCGAAGACACCCGCAAGAAGGCACTGGAGAAGTGGGCCAGCTTCACCCCGAAGATCGGCTACCCGGACAAGTGGCGTGACTGGTCGGGCCTGGAAACCAACGGCGACAGCTACCTGGGCAACATGCAGGCCGCGCGCACGTTCAACTACCGCTTCATGCTCAACAAGATCGGCAAGCCGGTCGACAAGACCGAGTGGGGCATGACCCCGCAGACCGTCAACGCCTACTACAACGCCACCAAGAACGAGATCGTCTTCCCGGCGGCGATCCTGCAGGCGCCGTTCTTCGACGCCAAGGCCGATCCGGCGCTGAACTACGGCGGCATCGGCGCGGTCATCGGCCACGAAATGATGCACGGCTATGACGACTCGGGCAGCCAGTTCGCCGCCAACGGCAACTTCGACAACTGGTGGACCGACAGCGACCGCGCGGCCTTCACCCAGCGGACCGACCAGCTGGTCGCGCAGTTCGACGGCTATGAGTCGCTGCCGGGCGTGAACGTGAAGGGCAAGCTGACCCTGGGCGAGAACATCGGCGACCTCGGTGGCCTGACCGTGGCCTACGACGCGCTGCAGATGGCGCTGAAGGAAGACCCGAAGGCCAACGTAGCGGTGGACGGCCACACGCAGGACCAGCGCTTCTTCATGAACTGGGCCACCGTGTGGCGCCGCAACTTCAACGAAGGCGAGCTGCGCGTGCGCCTGAACACCGATCCGCACGCTCCGGCCAACTTCCGTGCCAATGGCGCGCCCTCGAACATGCCCGCGTACGCGCAGGCGTTCGAGTGCAAGGCCGGCGATGCGATGGTGCGGGCCGACGACAAGCGCGTTGTGATCTGGTGATCGCACGCGGTTGAGTGACATGAAAAACCCGGCGGACGCCGGGTTTTTCTTTTCCAGCACGCTCGCGGCAAACCCAAGCGGAGACTACGTAGCGGAGGCCATCATCCGGGTGAACAGGCCGAACACCTGCGGGTCGACCAGGCCACCCTGCTGCTCGGCGAGGATGCCCATCGCCTTGGCATGCGGCATCGGGCCGCGGTACGGGCGGGTGGTGGTCATGGCGTCGTACCCATCGACGATGGTGAGCACGCGTGCGCCCAGCGGAATGTCGCTGCCTTTCAGGCCATCCGGATAACCACTGCCATCGAAGGCCTCGTGATGGCTGCGGATCAACCGCGCCACCTCGGCGGCATCACTGCGCCCGGTGGTGGCGAAGATACGCTCACCACGTTCGGGGTGGGTGCGCATGATCGCGCGCTGAGCGTCGTCCAGGCGCGCGGGATACAACAGCACGTTGTCCGGAATGCCGATCTTGCCGATGTCATGGAAGCGCGCGGCCAGCGCCAGATGCGCGCGCTGCGTGTCGTCCAGATCGCACAGGCGCCCCAGCTGATCGCCGAGCAGGCCGACCCGGTCGCAGTGGAAACGGGTGTACTGGTCGCGCATCTGCAACGACATCGACAGCGCATCGATGGAGCAGACCTGCGAAGGGGTGTCGTCGAACATGGGGGCGGTCACGTGGGGTCGGATGGCCGGCCGTCAGTGCCGGGGTCGGGCAGGCCGCCACGTGGCGCCTGCCCCTTGAACGATAGCGCCTGGCGACCGACGCCAGGCGTGAAATCAGCGCGGGGAGAGGGTCAGCAACAGGGCCTTGGCGGCGCTGAAGCGGTCTTCCGGCAGCGGCAACGGGTGCTTGATGCGCAGCTTGTCCGGCCCGTCCATCGCGTACAGCTTGGGCTGCTTCTGGATCAGCTGGATCACCGCCATCGGGTCGATCTCCGGCTTGGGATTGAACACGATGCGGCCGCCGTTCTCGCCCAGCTCCAGCTTGCGGACGCCCAACACGTTGGCCTGCAGCTTGAGCTCGGCAATCGCGAACAGATGCTTGGCCGGGTCCGGCAGCAGGCCGAAGCGGTCGATCATCTCCACCTGCAGTTCGCGCAGCTCAGCGCTGTCACGCGCGCTGCTGATGCGCTTGTACAGGGTCAGGCGGGTATGCACGTCGGGCAGGTAGTCGTCCGGGATCAAGGCCGGCACATGCAGTTCGACCTCGGCACCGCGCGCCTCTTCGCCCGCATCCAGGTCCGGCAGTTTGCCCAGGCGGATGCTGCGCACCGCGCGTTCGAGCAGCTCGGTGTACAGGCTGAAGCCGACCTCGGCCATCTGGCCGCTCTGGTCCTCGCCAAGCAGCTCGCCGGCACCGCGGATTTCCAGATCGTGGGTGGCCAGGGTGAAGCCGGCCCCGAGTTCGTCCATCGAGGCGATGGCCTCCAGACGCTTCTCGGCATCGGGCGTCATCGCGCGCTTGTCCGGCACCACCAGGTAGGCGTACGCCCGGTGATGCGAGCGACCCACGCGGCCACGCAGCTGGTGCAGCTGGGCCAGGCCGAAGCGGTCGGCGCGGTTGATGATGATGGTATTGGCGTTGGGGATGTCGATGCCCGATTCGATGATCGTGGTCGACAGCAGCACGTTGAAGCGCTGCTTCTGGAAGTCCAGCATCACCCGCTCCAGCTCGCGCTCGGGCATCTGCCCATGGGCGATGCCGATACGTGCTTCGGGTACCAGCTCGGCCAGCTCGCGCTGCATGCGGCCGATGCTCTCCACGTCGTTGTGCAGGAAGTACAGCTGGCCACCACGGGCCAGTTCGCGCTGGAACGCTTCGCGCAGCAGGGCGTTGTCCCAGGCGGTGATGAAGGTCTTGACCGCCAGCCGGTTCGGCGGCGGCGTGGCGATGATCGATAGATCACGCAGCCCGGCCATGGCCATGTTGAGCGTGCGGGGAATCGGCGTGGCGGTCAGGGTCAACAGGTGCACGTTGGCGCGCATCGCCTTGAGCGCTTCCTTCTGGCGCACACCGAAGCGCTGTTCCTCATCGACCACGACCAGACCGAGGTCCTTGAACTTCACGTCCGGCTGCAGCAGGCGATGGGTACCGATGATGACGTCGATGGTGCCGGCGGCGACCTTCTCCAGTTCGGCCTTGATCTCCTTGGTGGATTTGAAGCGCGACAGCACCTCCACCCTGAGCGGCCAATCGGCGAAGCGATCGCGGAAATTGCGGTAATGCTGTTCGGCCAGCAGGGTAGTCGGCACCAGCACGGCG
Source organism: Stenotrophomonas sp. 05L413 (assembly GCF_056397945.1). Classification (NCBI taxonomy): domain Bacteria; kingdom Pseudomonadati; phylum Pseudomonadota; class Gammaproteobacteria; order Lysobacterales; family Lysobacteraceae; genus Stenotrophomonas; species Stenotrophomonas sp. 05L413. Next base: position 106,092 of record NZ_JBFTOL010000008.1, on the reverse strand, counting down.
ACCTGCTTGCCGGCGCTGGCGGCGGCGAACGCGGCGCGCACGGCGACCTCGGTCTTGCCGAAGCCGACATCGCCGCAGACCACGCGGTCCATCGGCTGGCTGCTGGCCAGATCGCGCAGGGTCGCGTCGATCGCGGCCAGCTGATCAGGGGTTTCCTCGAACGGGAACCCGGCCGCGAACGGCTCGTACATCGCGCGGTCCACATGCAGCGCCAGGCCGGCACGGGCACGCCGACGCGCCTGGATTTCCAGCAGCTCGGCGGCGACGTCGCGGACCTTTTCGGCCGCCTTGCGCTTGGCCTTGGTCCACTGCTCGCCACCGAGCGAATGCAGCGGGGCGGTTTCCGGCGAGGCACCGGAATAGCGGCTGATCAGGTGCAGCTGGGCAACCGGCACATACAGGCGGTCGCCCTTGGCGTATTCGATTTCCAGGAACTCGCCGGGCATGCCGCCGGCATCGAGCACGATCAGGCCGCGGTAGCGACCGACACCGTGGTCTTCATGCACGATCGGCGAACCTTCGCTGAGCTCGCCGAGGTCGCGGATGATCGCTTCCGGCTCGCGTCCGGCCCGGCGGCTGCGGCGCTGCTGGCCGGCGCGTTCGGGGAACAGCTGACGTTCGGTCAGCACCGCGATCGGCGGGCTTTCCAGCGCGAAACCGTCTTCCAGCGGCGCCACGGTGATGCCGAAGCGCACGCTGTCGTCGGCCAGGAAGCCGGGCAGATCGGCGACCACCGGCGGCTTCAGCTCGGCGGCGAGCAGCACTTCCAGCAGGGCTTCGCGGCGGCCGGCGGAATCGGCGGCGATCAGCACCCGGCCCGGGTAATGACCGATGAAGGATTTCAGTGCCTCGGCAGCCGGCGCATCGCGGGCGGCCACCGGCAGTGGCGGCAGTGGCTGGTCGCCCAGCGGCTGTGCATCGCCGATGCGGTCGTGATCCAGTGGCCAGACTTCGACGCGGGCCAGGCCGTTGAGCGTGGCGCGCAGTTGTTCGGGGCTGGCGTACAGCTCTTCCGGCGCCAGCAGCGGGCGCTCGACATCATGACGGCGCTGCTCGTAGCGGTTCTGCGTCTGCGCCCAGAAGGCGGCTGCAGCATCGAACACGTTCGGCGCCAGCACCGGCAGCACGTTGGGCTGCAGGTAATCGAGCAGGGTCGCGGTCTTGTCGAAGAACAGCGGCAGGTAGTACTCGATGCCGGCCGGCGCGATACCGGCCTTGAGATCCTGGTAAAGCGCGCTGCGCCGGGTATCCACATCGAAGCGCTCGCGCAGCGTGTTGAGCACGCGCGAGACGCTGAGATCATCCAGCGGCACTTCACGGCCGGGCAGCATGTGCACCGCCTCGACCTTGTCCAGCGAGCGCTGGGACTCCGGATCGAAGGCGCGGATCGAATCGATATCCTCGTCGAGCAGTTCCACCCGCAGCGGCGCCTCGGCCCCCATCGGGTAGACGTCGAGCAGGCCGCCACGCACGGCGAAATCACCCGGGTCCATCACCTGCGGCACGTTGCGGTAACCGGCCGATTCCAGGCGGCGCTTTTCCGCGTCCAGATCCAGGCGCTGGCCGACCGTCAGGTCGAAGCTGCCGCCGATGACGTATTTGAGTGGTGCCAACTGCTGCAGCAGCGTCTGCACCGGCACCACCACGATGCCGCGCTTGAGCGCAGGCAGGGCATGCAGCGCGGCCAGCCGCTGGGAAATGATGTCCGGGTGCGGGCTGAAGGCGTCGTAGGGCAGGGTTTCCCAGTCCGGGAAGGCCACGATCGGCACGTCGCCGGCACTGCCGAGCAGGGTGTGCAGATCGGCTTCGATCTGGTTCGCGCCATGGTTGTCGCGCGCGACCACCAGCAACGGCCCATCGTGCGACTGCGCCGCGCGGGCGATGTACCACGCCAGCGCTGTGGCCGAAGCGGGAGCGCGCCACCAGGCGCGGAGCTGTCCAGGACGTGGCAGCGGCGGAACGGGATAGGAGGTGCGTGACATGAACCGTCGATTTTAGCAGACCGCAGCGTGGCGGCCGCGTCATCCGGCGGCAGGCAAGCGTCCGGCCGCCCGTCATCAGCTGTCGAGTTCAAGCACCATGCGCACCAGGCCCGGCGTACCGTTCGGGTGCGGGATCGGCTGGAAGCCCAGCGAGGCGGCCAGCTGCTTCATCGGCTCGTTCTCTTCGGCAACATCGCCGTACAGACGATCCAGGTACTTGCCGCGCGCCCACTTGACCAGCTTGCGCATCAATTGCCGGCCCAGGCCCTGGCCGACCAGGAAGCGGCTGACCAGGATCGCGTACTCGGCCTCGCGGGTGCCGGGGATGATCGAGGCACGCGCGACCGCACCCACCACGGCTTCACCGGCAGGCAGCGACTCGGCTGCGACCAGGGTGATTTCGCTCTTGGGATTGGGATGGGTCAGGCGCTGCGTCGTTTCCGGCGACAGTTCGGTCACCGACTGCAGGAAGCGGTCGCGGATTTCTTCGGGACCGAACAGACTGAAGGCGGCATGCAGCGGCGGGCCGTCTTCCGGCCGGATGGGGCGGATCAGCAGCTCGTGGCCACTGGGTGCCTTGAAAATCTCGTGCCAGGGCGGCATGCGGTTACGGGTAGCCATACCGGTGATTCCTTGGTGGTCTTCGGATTCTCGCATCCCGGGGGCAGCGTTCCGTGAACGGATCACTCACGCCGCGCCGGACGGGAGGCGCCGGCCAGGCCGGGGTTCCGGCCTGGATTCAGGGGGTCATTCGGCCTGCTTGAGCCACTGCAGGCGGGTCGAGGCGCCGGCCTCGCCCAGGTGCTGCTTGAGCGCCGGCATGGCCGGGGCCAGGACCTGGTCGAACTGCCACGGCGGGTTCAGCAGCAGCATGCCGCTGCCATTGAGCCGCAGCGGGGAGTCGTCCGGGCGGATCAGCAGCTCGGCGGTCAGTACCGATTTCACCGGCAGGGCACACGCCTTGCGCAGGAAGTGCAGGATGGTCCGGCGCTGCTTGATCGGGAACCAGATCGCAAAGCTGGCCTGCGGCCAACGGCCCAGGATCTCGGTCACCGAGGCCAGGATGGCCTGGTATTCGGCGTCCTGCCCCTCGTAGGGCGGGTCGATCAGGACCAGCCCACGGCCGATCTTCACGCCGTTGGCCTTGGGCGGCAGCAGTTTCCTGTTCTGGGCATAGCCATCGGCGTGATACACGGCCACCCGGCTGTCATGGGCGAACAGTGCCTTCAGCGCCGCGGCTTCGGCATCCTGCACTTCGCACACGGCCATGCGGTCCTGCTCGCGCAGGGTCTGGGCGGTCAGCAGCGGCGAGCCGGGGTAGCTGATCATCGCCCCGACCGGGTTGTCGGCCTGGACCGCCTTGAGGTAGCGCTCCACCACCGCGGGCAGCTGCGGCTGGGCCATCAGGCGCATCACGCCGTCTTCGGCCTCCAGCGTCTTGCGGCTTTCCTCGCTGGCCAGCAGGTAGCGGCCAGCGCCGCCGTGGGTGTCCAGCACGAAGAACGGGCTGTCCTTGCGCTTGAAGGTGTCGAGCAGGGCAAGCTGCACGATGTGCTTGAGCACATCGGCATGGTTGCCGGCATGGAAGGCGTGGCGGTAATTCATCGGCGCAGTGTACGGGGCGGCGGGCCCAGCGGCTATGCTGCGCGCATGAGCCACCCCCTGCACAACGTCCTGGTGGTCGAGGACGAAACCGCCATCGCCGATACCGTTCTGTATGCACTGCGCAGTGAAGGCTACGGCGCCCAGCATTGCCTGCTCGGCGGTGAGGCGCTGGCCCGGCTGCGCCAGCACGCCTTCGATGTGGTGGTGCTGGATGTGGGCCTGCCGGACATGAGCGGCTTCGAGGTCTGTCGCACGCTGCGCACCTTCAGCGAGGTGCCGGTGATCTTCCTGACCGCCCGCAATGACGAGTTCGACCGGGTGCTCGGCCTGGAGCTGGGGGCGGACGACTATATGGCCAAACCCTTCTCGCCGCGCGAGCTGGTGGCGCGGGTGCGCGCGCGCCTGCGCCGGTCCGCGGCCCCTGCCGACACCACCGGCTGGCAGCAGCTCGGGCGCTTCTCGATCGACCGCGAGGGCAGCCGGATCCGCTTCGGTGACCAGCCGCTGGACCTGACCCGCTACGAATACGCACTGATGGCCGCCCTGCTGCAGCGCCCCGGCGCGATCCTCAGCCGCGCCCAGCTGATGGACCGCGGCTGGGACAGTGACGCCGACAGCGCCGACCGCACCGTCGATACCCACGTCAAAACCCTGCGCGCCAAGCTGCGTGCCGCCGGCGCCGAGACCGACCCGATCCGCACCCACCGTGGCCTGGGCTACGCACTGGAGGTGTAGGCATGCGGCTGGGCCTGAAACTGTTCCTGGGCTTCTTCCTGATCGTGGGTATCGCCGCGTTCTTCGTGATGCGCATTTTCGTCAACGAAGTGAAGCCCGGCGTGCGCCAGGCGATGGAGTCCACGCTGGTCGATGCAGCCAACGTGCTGGCGGAAATGGCCGCGGCCGACCTCAAGGCCGGGCACATCCGCGACGGCCGCTTCGTCGCCGATCTGGCGCGTGCCAAGCGCCGCGACCCGAAAGCGATGGTGTGGCGTTTTCCCAAGCGCACGCTGGATTACCAGGTCACCATCACCGATGCCAAGGGCATCGTGGTGTACGACTCGACCGGCCGCGATGTGGGGCGCGACAACTCACGCTGGAACGATGTCTACCGGACGCTGCGCGGCGAGTACGGCGCGCGCTCCAGTCCGGAAACCCCCGGTGACGACACCCACTCGGTGATGCACGTGGCCGCGCCGATCTTCGATCCGGCCGATGGGCGCCGCTTGATCGGTGTGCTCAGCCTGGCCCAACCCAACCGCAGCATCGATCCCTTCATCGCCGCCAGCCAGCGCGCCATCATGAAGCGCGGTGCCTGGCTGATCGGTCTCTCGGCGCTGATCGGCCTGCTGATGACCGCGTGGCTGATGCACGGCGTGAACCGGCTCAACCGCTATGCCAAGGCGGTCAGCGCCGGTGAGCCGGTGCCGCCGCCGAAGCCGCGCCGCGATGAGATCGGCGATCTGGGCCAGGCGCTGGAAACCATGCGTCGCAAGCTGGAAGGCAAGGCCTACGTCGAGCAGTATGTGCAGTCGTTGACCCATGAAATGAAGAGCCCGCTGGCCGCGATCCGCGGCGCGGCCGAACTGCTGCAGGAACCGTTGCCGGACGCGGATCGGGCGCATTTCGCCCGCAGTATCGAAGGCCAGGCGCAGCGCCTCACCGAAACCATCGACAAGCTGTTGGCGCTGGCCGAGGTGGAGCAGTACGGCTGGCTGCAGAAGCACGAGCGGCTTGCACTGGCGGCGTTGCTGGAGTCCGCCGCCGACGCGGTGGCGGTGCGTGCGCAGGCCGCCGGGGTCACGATCGCGGTGGAGGCGCAGGCCGAGAGCGTGCAGGGCGATGGCTATCTGCTGCGCCAGGCACTCAACAATCTGCTGGAGAATGCCGTGGCGTTCTCACCGGCCGGCAGCACTATCACGCTCGGTGCTGGTGCGGAAGGTGAGGGCATCGCACTGACCGTGGCCGACCGCGGCAGTGGCGTGCCGGACTACGCGCTTGATCGCGTGTTCGAGCGCTTCTATTCGCTGGCACGGCCCGGCACCGGCCAGCGCAGCTCCGGCCTGGGCCTGTCGTTCGTGCAGGAAGTGGCCCGCCTGCACGGCGGCCGTGTGAGCCTGCGCAACCGCGATGGCGGCGGTGCGCAGGCGGTGTTGTGGCTGCCCTTGCGGCTGCCTTCGGTACCGCCGCGGCGCTGACCGCCGCCGCACTTCACACAGACTTCAAACTCGGCACAAACCCCGCACACCGGCGCGCGGGAAGCTGGCCCCCTCCCAACCGAGGACGGGTCATGAAATCCCTGAAGATGCTGTTGCGGTTCGCCATTGTCGGCGGGCTGATCCTGTTGCTGCTGATTCCGCTGAGCCTGATCAAGGGCGTGATCCGCGAGCGTGAGGCGTACCGCGACGAGGCTTACCAGCGCGTGGCGCAGAGCCGCGCCGGCGCGCAGATTCTGACCGGCCCGATCCGGGTGGTGCCGTGGACCGAGACCCGCGAGGTCGAGGTGGTGGATGCGGCCGGCACCAAGAAGAAGGAAAAGCAGGTCGAGCAGGGCCAGTGGCTGCAGATGCCGGCCACGCTCACGGTGGACGGCGTGATGCAGCCCGACGAGCGCCGTGTCGGCCTGTTCCGCGTGCCGGTCTACAGCTGGAAGGCCACGATCAGCGCCGCGTTCGCCGATGACGACTACCCGGTGAAAGCAGGCCGCGTGTATGGCACGCCCTTCCTGACCGTGGGCATCGCCGATGTGCGCGGCCTGGTCGGTTCGCCGAACCTGCGTGTGGATGGCAACGCCGTGACGCTGTTGCCCGATGCCGGCGGCGTCAGTGGCATCGGCACCGGCCTGCATGTCGGCTTGCCGGGCCTGGCGGATGAACGGGGTGGCGTGCTCAAGGGCAGCAAGGTCGAACTGGAGCTGGTGCTGGATGGCACCCGGTCGCTGTCGGTGGTGCCGGTGGGCGATGACAGCCGCATCGCGCTGCGCTCGCCGTGGCCGCACCCGCTGTTCGGTGGCAGCTTCCTGCCCAACGAACGCAAGGTGGACGCGCAGGGTTTCGACGCCCAGTGGGCGGTGTCTTCGCTGGCCTCGCGTGCCCAGCACCAGCTGCGCAACCGCCCGGACATCGATGCTGAAGCGGTGAGCGTGGAGCTGGTCAATCCGGTCGATGTGTATACCCAGGCCGACCGCGCCAGCAAGTACGGCATCCTCTTCATCCTGCTCACCTTCGTCGGCTTCATCCTGTTCGAGCTGATCAAGCAGCTGCGCATCCACCCGCTGCAGTACCTGATGGTCGGCCTGGCGCTGGCGATCTTCTTCCTGCTGCTGCTCAGCCTCTCCGAGCACATCGCGTTCTGGCAGGCCTATGCGCTCTCGGCACTGGCGTGCATCGGCATCCAGACCGTGTATCTGTCCGGCGTATTGAAGAGCTGGAAACGCGGCCTGGGCTTTGCGGTGATGCTCAGTGCCCTGTATGGCGCGCTGTATGGGCTGCTGATCTCGGAGAACAACGCGCTGCTGATGGGCTCTCTGCTGCTGTTCGGCGTGCTGGCCGCGGTGATGTGGGTGACCCGCCGGGTCGATTGGTACGAACTCGGCGCGCGGCTGAGCTGAGGAACGGACATGAGCTTGCACCGCTGTCTGCACGAACGTGTGCGCCGGGCGCTGCCCGCCCGGCTGGAGGTGGCCTCGCTGCTGGAGGGCGAGGCCTCGGGATGGCCGTCACCGCTGAGGGCACTGCCTGGGGTGCCGGCAGCGCCGGGGCTGCTGCGTTTCGGCTTGGCCCCGGCCACCTGCGAGGCGATCACCGTGCAGGGGCTGCGCTTTCTGGAACAGGCACGGCAGGCGCGCGGACGCCTGCCGCTGCCACACTGGTGTGGCGACTATCGGCCGTGGCGCGAAGGCGCCCAGGCCTTGCGCGAGATCGGCATCCGCGGGTTGCCTGCGGGTTGGCCGGCGCATGCAGCGGTCTACGCCAGCGCCTCGGAAGACCGCAGCCGCTGGTTGCTGATCCTGCCTGGCCGTGGCCAGCTCTGGTATGGCTGGATGGCGTGACCATGACTCTTGGCCCGGGGGGCACCGGGACAACGCCCGATAGACTCGGGGATTGTTCGTGGTCTGGCCGAGAGGCAGGGGTAATCGTGTTCAAGTGGGGCATGTTGAGCGTGGCATTGGCATTGAGCGGCGTCGCCGATGCACAGACGAAGGAAACGGTGGACCTGGACATGGTCAGCCGCATCCGCCAGGAAGCCTTCCACCGGTCGCAGGTGATGGCGACCTTCAGCCACCTGACCGAGCAGATCGGCCCGCGCCTGACCAATTCGCCCGCGATGGGCGAGGCCAACGCCTGGACCCGCAGCAAGTTCAATGAGTGGGGCCTGGTCAACGTCCATGACGAAGCCTTCGATGCGTTCGGCCGCGGCTGGGAGTTCAGCAACGCCAGCGTGGAACTGCTGAGCCCGCGCGTGGCGCCGCTGTATGCGCTGCCGAAGGCCTGGACCCCGGGCACCAACGGCCCGGTCGAGGGCGAGGTGATCAAGGTCGAGATCAAGAAGCTCGCCGACCTGGATCAGTACAAGGGCAAGCTCGCCGGCAGGATCCTGCTGCTCAACGATGCACGCGATTACGAACGGGCCACCAAGTCCGATTCGCATCGCCACGATGATGCCGGCCTGGCCGAGCTGCAGGTGTTCGCGGTGCCCAAGGACGTCGCCGATGCCAAGGCCGACCGTGCCAAGAAGGCCAAGGAATACCTGGAGAAGCAGGAACTGACCCGCGCCACCAACGCCTTCTTCGCCGAGCAGGGCGTGCTGGCCACGATCAGCATCAGCGGCTGGGACAACGGCATCATCCGTGTCGGTGGCGGTGGCTCGCGCAAGGCCGGTGAACCGGTCGGCGTGCCCGAGCTGGCGATGATGGCCGAGCACTACAACCAGCTGGTGCGGGCGGTCGACCAGAAGCAGGCGGTCAAGCTGCGCGTGAATGTCGAAGCCCGCTTCACCGATACGCAGGACCAGCCCGGCTACAACACGCTGGCCGAGATCCGCGGCAGTGGCAAGGCCGATGAGATCGTGATGCTCGGCGCGCACATGGATTCCTGGCACACCGGCACCGGTGCGGCCGACAACGCTGCCGGCGTGGCGGTGATGATGGAAGCCATGCGCATCCTCAAGGCGGTGGGTGCCAAGCCCAAGCGCACCATCCGCGTGGCGCTGTGGAGTGGCGAGGAGCAGGGCTTGATCGGCTCCCAGGATTACGTGTCCAAGCACTTCGCGCGCTACCCCGAGCCGACCGACCCGGCGCAGCTCACGCTGCCAGCCTCGATGCGTGAGCCGACCGGCGCCCTGCAGCGCCAGCGTGATTACGACAAGTTCTCGGCGTACTTCAACATGGACAACGGCTCGGGCCGCTTCCGCGGCATCTACGCGCAGGAGAACCTGGCCGCGGTGCCGATCTTCGAAGCGTGGCTGGCCCCATTCCACGATGTGGGCGCCACCACCGTGGCCACCCGCAACACCGGCAGCACCGACCATATCGCATTCGATCGCGTCGGCCTGCCCGGGTTCCAGTTCATCCAGGACCGCCTGGACTACTTCACCAACGTCCACCACAGCAACCTGGACACCTGGGACCACGCCGAGCCGGAAGACCTGAAGCAGGCCGCCGCCATCGTGGCCTCGTTCGTCTACAACGCGGCCATGCGCGATGAAAAGCTGCCGCGCAAGCCGTTGCTGACGCCCTGAGGGCTACCGCGTGGGCGGCCTGGAAAGGGCTGCCCACGCCATGCCGGGCAGGGAGTGCCCGGTTTGCGGCCGGGGCGGGGTAAAATTGCCGGGATTCCGTTTCCCGCCCTGAGCCCTCCATGACCTGCCGCACCCGTTTTGCCCCCAGTCCCACCGGCTACCTGCACATTGGTGGCGCCCGCACGGCGCTGTACTGCTGGCTGGAGGCCCGTCACCGTGGCGGCGAATTCGTGCTGCGCATCGAAGACACCGACCGCGAGCGCAGCACCCAGGGCGCGATCGACGCGATCCTGGAGGCGATGGAGTGGCTGGGCCTGGGCTACGACGAAGGCCCGATCTACCAGACCCAGCGCGTGGCCCGTTACCTGGAAGTGGCCGAGCAGCTGGTCGCCGATGGCAAGGCCTACTACGCCTACGAGACACGCGAAGAACTGGATGCGATGCGCGAGGCCGCCATGGCCAAGCAGGAAAAGCCGCGTTACAACGGTGCCGCGCGCGATCTGGGCCTGCCGTACAAGAATGACCCGAACCGCGTGATCCGCTTCAAGAACCCGCTGGAGGGCACGGTCGTGTTCGACGACCTGATCAAGGGCCGTATCGAGATCGCCAACAGCGAACTGGACGATATGGTCATYTTCCGCCCGGACGGGTTCCCCACCTACAACTTCGCGGTGGTGGTGGACGATTGGGACATGCGCATCAGCGAGGTCATCCGCGGCGACGACCACATCAACAACACCCCGCGCCAGATCAATCTGTATGAGGGCATCGGCGCCCCCGTGCCGAAGTTCGGTCATATGCCGATGATCCTGGACGAGCAGGGCGCGAAGCTGTCCAAGCGCACCGGCGCGGCCGACGTGATGCAGTACAAGGACGCCGGCTACCTGCCTGACGCACTGCTCAGCTATCTGGCCCGCCTGGGCTGGTCGCATGGCGACCAGGAGCTGTTCAGCCGCCAGGAGCTGATCGATCTGTTCGATGTGACCCACTGCAACTCCAAGGCCGCGCGCCTGGACATGGCCAAGCTGGGCTGGGTCAACCAGCACTTCCTGAAGACGGAAGCGCCGGCCGACATCGCCCCGCACCTGGTCTACCAGCTGAACAAGCTGGGCCTGGACCTGAACGCTGGTCCTGCGCCGGCGGACGTGGTGGTGGCGCTGCGCGACCGCGTGCAGACGCTGAAGGAAATGGCCGAGAAGGCGGTGGTCTGGTACCAGCCGCTGACCGAGTACGACGAAGCCGCGGTGGCCAAGCACTTCAAGCCCGGCGCGGAACTGGCGCTGGGCAAGGCCCGCGAGCTGTTGGGCGCGGCCGGCGAGTGGACGGTGGAGAGCGTGTCGGCGGCGCTGCATGACGTGGCCACGGCGCTGGAGATCGGCATGGGCAAGGTGGCGCAGCCGCTGCGCGTGGCCATCACCGGCACCCAGGTCAGCCCGGACATCTCGCAGACGGTCTTCCTGGCCGGGCGTGAAGAGGCCTTGAAACGCATCGAGGTCGCACTCACTAAAGTACCGACGGCCTGACCACAGGAGACCGCGCATGTCCGCAAAAACCGCTTGTACCGCTCCGCACCATCACGTTCACGACGCTTCCGACTTCGTGAAGGTGGTCGAGCGCGTGTGCTCGGAACGCGGGCTGCGGCTGACCCCGATCCGCGCGAACGTACTGCGCCTGATTGCCGAGGCCGGCAAGCCGGTGAAGGCGTATGAATTGCTGGAGTGGGTGCGCAACGGCAAGGGCGTCGGTGCCGACGCCCCGCCGACGGTGTACCGCGCGCTGGATTTCCTGATGGCCAATGGCTTCGTGCACAAGCTGGAATCTGTGAATGCGTTCGTGGCGTGCCACCATCCGAGCAGTGCGCAGCATTCGGTGCCATTCCTGATCTGCAACAGTTGCCACAGTGCGGTGGAGCTGGAGGACAAGGAGATTGTCAGCCAGCTGGAGAAGCGGGCGAAGGAGCTCGGTTTCCAGCCGCAGGCGCAGACGCTGGAAGTGCATGGGTTGTGCGCGCGGTGTGCGGGGTAGGTACCGACCGTTGGTCGGTACGCTGTTGATGTTAAAAAGCCGCGCATCTGCGCGGCTTTTTCGTTTCTGCTGCGAAAGCAGCCACTCTGTTTCCCGCTGCGGAAGCGAGCCGGGCAACCTGGAGCGGGACGCGCCGTAAACCCATCCTTGGGGGCTCGTGAGCGGCATCCATGCCGCTCCAACGGTCCCGTTCCAGGCTGCCCAACTCGCTTTCCGACGGTTCCGGACTGGGGTGGGGAAAGGCGTTGGCGTTCTGCGCGCAGACGCATCACGGCTTCGCATCGGCCGGCTCGTGCCCTTCGGCGGCGGTATCCACTTTGACGATCACCGACATGCCTGGACGCAGACGCGGTGCCAGCGGCTGATCGGGGTCTATGGAAATGCGGATCGGCAGGCGCTGGACGACCTTGGTGAAGTTGCCACTGGCGTTGTCCGGACGCAGGACACTGAACTCCGAGCCGGTCGCTGGGGCGATCTGTTCGATGTGGCCGTGCAGCTTCTGGCCATCGAAGGCATCTACGGAGAAGGTGGCCGGTTGCCCGATGCGCATCTTCCACGTCTGGCCTTCCTTGAAGTTGGCGACCACCCACAAGGCATCGGGCACCAGGAACAGCAGTTGCGAACCGGCGGTGACGTATTGGCCCAGGCGCACCGAGGCTTCGCTGACCTGACCGTCGCGCGGCGCCTGGATCACGGTGTTGGCGAGGTCGATCTTCGCCAGTTCCAGCTGCGCCTGGGCGGTCTCGACGCGGGCTTCCAGGCCTTTGCGGGCGACCTGGGTAGAGGTCAGGGTTTCTTCGGCGATGCGGATCTGGGCCTGCGACTGCAGCACGCTGGCCTGCGCCGATTGCGTGGTGGTGCGGAACTTGTCGCGGTCGTTGAGGGCGACCAGTTGCTGGTCGGCGAGTTCTTCGTAGCGCTTGAGTTCGGTCCGCGAGCGCGAGAGCTCGGCCTGGCCAGCAGACAGGTTGGCCTGCGCGGCCTGGATCTGCGCGCGGTTCTGCGCCTGGGATTGGTCGGAGTTGGCCAGCGCGGCCTTGGCGCTGTCCAGGTCGGCTTCGGCCTGGACGACCTTCTCGCGGTAGATGCGGTCGTCGATGCGCAGCAGCGGTTCGCCTTGTTTGACGTGCTGGAAGTCCTTGACCAGCACCTCGGTGACATAGCCGTTGACCTGCGGCGCGAGCACGGTGATCTGGCCGCGCACGTAGGCGTTGTCCGTGGTCACCCGGGAGGTCTCGAACGGCCACAGTGACCAGGCACGCAGGATCAGCGCGATGCCGATCAGGGCGATCACGATCATGATGATCACCGCACGCAGGCTCGGCTTGAGGTACTTGGGCACGCCAGAGGGGGCCGCCGCGGGTGGTGGCGCAGGGGCGGGCGCAGCGTCGGTCGGCGGCGGTGGGTTGACGTTTTCCGGGGCGGTATCGTCGTGCGGGGGTTGGGTCGACATGGGCGGGCTCATCGGGGCGCGACGCTGGCGGGCGTCGGCGCGGAATGGGGAGGTGTCGGCGCGTGGCGTTTGCGCCACTGCTTGAGCACAGCGGTGCGCACCGCCAGCAGCAGCAACCAGCCAAGGAAGACCAGCGCCACGCGGCCGCTGAGCGCGAACACGTCATTGAACGCGCGCACGTTGGCTTCGCGACGGGTGATCTGCGCCAGCTGCGCGGTGCCCTGCGCGCTGCGCTGCACCGGGTCGGTGATCAGCCTGGCGTAAAGCTGCTGTTGCTGTTTCAAGCGCTGGGCAACCACGTTGTCAGCCGGATCCAGCTGGCCGACCAGCGCACCGGAGTACACCTGCTCGCGGTGCAGCTGGTAGGTGCCCAGCACGGCCGAGCCGGCCAGGCCACCCAGGGTCTGGGTGATGGAGAGCGTGACCAGGAAGGTGATCATGTGGTCCACGCCCTGCTTCAGCGCCTGGGTGATGCCGAGCATGATCAGCGGCCCCATGAACATGCCGGCGCCGACGGACGCCAGGAACTGGCTGGCGAAGAAGTCGTGCGGGCGATCCAGGCTGGTGCGGCTCTGGTCGAGCAGGGCCGCGCTGCCCAGCAGCAGGATGGCCATCAACAACTGCGGAATGAGTCGCTTCGGGCCGAAGGTGAGCGAGCTGGCGGCCATGCCGGTGATCACGCCGGCCAGGATCACCGCGAACAACGGGCGCATCTGGTCCGGGCCCATCCCGAGCGTACGCATCAGGCCGACCACGCCATAGGACTGCTCGGTGGTCAGGAAGCGGATCAGGAACGCACCGATGATGAAGTGGATCACCGGCAGGCTGGCCAGCCAGCGCGTCTGCAGCAACGGGTTGCGGCGGTAGTGCTCGATGATGAAGCCGGTGGTGGACAGCGCGATCGAGGCGACCAGCGCCCAGCCCAGCCACGGCGTATCCAGCCACCAGCGGGTGTAGCCCTGCGCCAGCACGACCACCAGCAGGCCGACGGCAGGGGCGAGCAGCGCGAAGGTGAGGAAGTCGAGCGGTTCGAACGCCTTGATCTGCGCCCCCGGCGGCAGCTTGAGCACCACCACGGCGGCGAACGCGCACAGCGCCAGCCCGGCCTCGAACAGATACAGGTTGTGCCACTGCCCGGTGTCGACCAGGCCCGGCGAGACCAGCCACGCGATCGGTACCGCAAGTTGGGAGATGCCCACGCCGATCACCAGCAGGTTGCCGGTGTATTTGCGCGGCAGCGACTGCAGCATGTACAGCGTGCCCAGGGTGCTGCAGGCGGCACCGGCGAAGCCGCTGGCCGCGCGCATCAGCACGGTGGTTTCGAAGGTGCCGACGAACAGATGCAGCACCGCCAGCGCGGCGTACAGGCCCAGCCCGATCTCGGCGAACAGGCGGATGCCGTATTGCTGGCGGAACTTGAAGGCGAGCAGGTTGGCGGTCACGTTGACCATCGCATAGGCGGCCACCAGCCAGCTGCCCTGCGCCGGAGTGAGCCCGAGCTGGCCCTGCAGGAACGGCAGGTTGGCGCTGACCAGGGCATTGCCCAGGCCGCCGGTGATGCCGACCAGCAGCGCGACCAGGGCGTAGGCGAGGCGGCGGTGCGGCGGATGCCACGGCATCGACGCCGAGCCCGGCAGGGTCGGTTTTTCGTGCTCCTCCCAGTCCGGAACCGGCTTGAGGTACTGCGGCATCATCCCTCCCCGTCGGCAGGCCCCCGCAATCCGCCACGCAGCAATTGCAGGGCGCGCGTGGCCAGCCGGGCGCGTTCGTCACGCGTCTTGCCACGCAGCGCGGCTCCCAGCATGCCTGAGATGAGTGAAATGTCCGTCGTTTCCAGATCGGGGCGGCACAGGCCGGCGGCGATCGCGCGGGCGATCGGTTCGCGCAGCAGTTCGACGATCGTTTCGCGGGCGGCGCGGATCGGGATCTGATCAGGATCGACCGCGCGCCAGTAATCGGAGAGGGCAGGCGATTGGACGATGCGGTTGGCCATGCCTTCGAGGACGTCGAACAATGCGTCGTCGCGGTCGCCGAGGGTCTGCACCTGCCGCGCAATGCGGTTGACCGTGCGCTGGAGCAGCGCCTCGACCAGTGCGGCGCGGTCAGGGAAGTTGCGGTACAGCGTGGCCCGGCCGACCTGGGCACGCTCGACCACCAGGTCCAGCGGGGCGGTCACGCCATGCTGACCGAACACGGCATCGGCAGCGTCGAGGATCTGGGCGCGGCGGGCGGCCGCGTCGGCACGTTGGGTAGGCATACGCGCATCATCGGACAGAACTGTCCGGCGGGAAAGGGCCTGCGTCGCTTTCAGCGCACCGCGGTTGGCGCGCGCTGGGCAATGTCGAGGGCGGGTGAGCTCAGCGCGGCGCGGGCACGCCGTGACAGCCGCCCATCCGGGCTTCGCGGATGGGCAGATTGATCAACGCGGCGAGCACGGCCAGGCCCATGTCGGCGTACCACATCCACAGGTAGTTGCCGGTGTGCGCCAGCGCCAGGCCGCCGAGCCATGCACCAAAGAAACCGCCCAACTGGTGCGAGAGCAGGGTCAGGCCGAACAGGGTGCCGAGGTAGCGCGGGCCGAACAGCTTGCCGACCAGCCCGGCGGTGGGCGGAACGGTCGCCAGCCAGGTAAAGCCGAGCGCGGCGGAGAACACGTAGAAGGTGAGCGGGGTAGGCGGCGCAACGAGGTAGACCCCGATCATCACGGCGCGGCTGGCGTACATCCAGAACAGCAGGTACTTCATGCGGTAGCGCTGGCCTAGGGCGCCGACGATCAGGCTGCCGGCGACGTTGAACAGGCCAATCAGCGCGATGGAGGACGAGGCGACGGTGGGCGAGAGCCCGCACAGCGCGATTTCGCCGGGGAGATGGGTGACCAGGAAGGCGATGTGCAGGCCACAGGTGAAGAAGCCCAGATGCAGGTACCAGTAGCTGCGATCGCGTGCGGCGATGCGCAGCTGTGCGGGCAGACCGCCGTCATCGGTGGCGCCCGCGACAGGCGCATGGTCGCCGGCACGACGTCGCAGTGGCCAGGCCAGCGGCACCGAGAGCAAAGTGATCACTGCCATGGTGATCATGGCCCGCGCCCAGCCGGCGGTGCCGATGATCCATTGGACCAGTGGCGCGAACACGAACTGGCCCAGCGAGCCGCCGGCATTGATGAGGCCGGCGGCGAACGACCGCTTTTCGGCCGGCAGGCGGTGGGCGGTGGCGCCGATCAGGACCGAGAAGCTGCCGGCGCCGGCGCCGGCGGCCATCAGCAGGCCGAGGGTGAAGGTCATGCCCAGCGGGCTGGTCAGCAGCGGTGCCAGCAGCAGCCCGGCCGCCAGCAGCAGGGCACCGAAGATGAGCACGGGCAACGCGCCGCGCTGGTCGGCGACGGCCCCGAACACGGGTTGCACCGCGCCCCAGACGAATTGGCCGATGGCCAGTGCGAAGCTGATCTCGACGATGCTCACGCCGGTGCCGCGGTGGATCGGGTCCACGTAGAGGCCGGAGGTCTGGCGCACGCCCATGGTGACCATGAGGATGGCGGAGGCCGCGACCAGCAGGCCCCAGTGCATGGCGGGTGCGCGGGTAGCAGTGGTTGACGTGCTCATGCGTCGGCTCCGGTGGGCAGGGCGTGGTCGAGTTGGTCGAGCAGGGCGTTGAGCCGGGCGGTCGGCGTGGGCCCGAAGGTGGTTTCCACTTCGTGTTGCGCCCGTTGCCACAGGGGGCGCGCGCGACGAAGGCAGGCCTTGCCGGCAGCGGTGATGACGATCAGGCGTTGCCGGGCATCGTCACCGCGGCGTTGCTCGAGCCAGCCGGCGCTGAGCAGCGGTTTGAGGTTGCGGGTGAGCGTGGTGCGGTCCATGCCAAGCGCCTCGGCCAGGTCGCCCAGCTGCCGCGGTGCGGGGGCGCGGCGCAGGATGGAGTAGGCGTTGAGGCTGAGCCCGGCGGGGGCGAGGTGGGCGTCATAGATCTGCGAGAGCCGGCGTGCCGCGCGACGCAGGCGGAAGCAGGTGCAGGGGCTCTGGGTCAGCGGGTCCATGGGCGTGTGCCGGGGTGGGTGGCTGGATGATACGTGCATATGCACGTAGTTCGTCAAGCTCAAAAAAAGGGGGCCTTTCGGCCCCCTCGGGTCAAGCAACCACCCAGTGAATCGATCAGAAGTACGCGCGGATCCCGAATGCCACGCCGCGGCCCGGCAGCGGGGAGTAGTCGCGCAGCAGGGAGGTGTGCGGGCGGACCTCGCGGTTGGTCAGGTTGCTGCCGTCAAGGAAGACTTCGTAGCTGTTGCTGTCGGTCCGGTCCCAGCGGTAGGCGACGTGGGCATCGACCAGGGTGTAGCCGTTGCTCGGCTCTTCATTCTGGGCGACGTCCTTCTGGCTGCTGTAGCGCACGGCACCGACCGAGGCGCGCCAGCCATCCTTGGCCCAGCGCAGGTCCGCGCCGACCCGGCCCGGGGCGATGCGTGGCAGGTAGCCGGTGTTGGCCAGATCCACCGTGTAGTTGTGGTTGTGGTCGCCGTGCGGGACGGCGATGTCGACGCTGCGGCTGCCGCTGCCATCCAGTTCGGCGTTGACGTAATCGCCGAACACGCGCAGGTCCCAGTCGCCGGCGTTGCCTTCGAAGAGATGGAACAGGGCTTCGGCTTCGGCCCCCTTGAAGGTGGCGTCCTGCTGGGTCCACAGCCGGACCGGCAGCGATTCGACCACGCCGGTGTCGGCCAGGTAGATGAAGTCCTTGAACCTGGTCTGGTAGATGGAGGCGGAGAAATCGACGCGCTCGCTGTGGGTGTGGATGCCCAGCTCGACGCGCTGGCCGCGTTCGGTCTTCAGGTTCGCATCGCCGATCTCCAGCGAGCGGGTGGCGATGTGCGCGCCGGCGGCGTAGAGCTCTTCGTTGGTCGGGGCGCGCTCGGAGCTGTCGATGCCGAAGCGCAGGTCGACGGCGTCGTTGAGCGTCCAGATACCGGCGGCGGAGAGATTGGTGGCGTCGAACGTGCGGGCGCGGTAATCACCGGTCGGGTCCAGCTTGACCTGGTCATGGCGGCCGCCGAGCTCCAGCTTGAACGGGCCGAACTGCTTTTCCTGCAATACGAACAGGCCGATGTTCTTGGTCGCGGTATCCGGCACGAAGGCTTCTTCGCCCTTGGCGCCGAAGTCGCTGTTGCCGAACTGCAGGCCGAAGGCGCCATCCCAGCCGCCGATTTGTTCCTGCACGGCTTCCAGGCGGCCTTCGATGCCCCGGTTGGTGAAGCGCGTGGCGGGCGTGCCGGCTTCGAGTTCGGTGTGCTCGTAATCGGTGTAGGCGGTGCGCAGGCTGATGTTCTTCAGGAACGAGGTGGGCTGGTAGATGCCGCCCTTGGCTTCGAAGCGGTTCTGCACCATGTCGATGCGGACGTCATGCTCCTCGCCCTCTTCCTCATCGCCATGGTCGTGATCGTGGTCATGACCATGGTCGTCGTCGGCATGCACGTGCGCGCCGTTGGGAATGCCGTAGTTGGTGCGGTAGGTGCTGGCGGATACACCGAAGTAGCCTTCGTCGCCCAGCCATGTGGCACCGACGCCGCCGGCGCGGGTGCGGATCGAACTGTTGTCCAGACGGCCGCGGCGCGGTTCGTCGGTGTCGCCTTCCTCGTGATCGTGGCCGCTGTGATCTTCCAGGCCATCGATCACCGCGTAACCGGGAATGCGGTAGTCATCGCCGTTGCGGACCAGGCCGTCCACATGCAGCACCACGTTGCCGCTGACACCATCCAGGCGGAACATGCCGCTGCGCTCGTCGTTGACCGAGTTGCCGCGCAGTTCGGCGCGGCCGCTGAGCGGACGGTCCGGCAGTTCGCGGGCGATGCGGCCGTCGACCACGTTGACCGCGCCGCCGATCGCACCGCTGCCGAACAGCAGGGTGGCCGGGCCCTTCAGGACCTCGATCTGATCGGCCAGGAACGGCTCGATGCTGGTGGCATGGTCGGCGCTGACGGTGGAGGCATCCATGTTGCCCATGCCGTTGGACAGCACTGCCACGCGTGGCCCTTCCTGGCCGCGGATGATCGGGCGGCCGACGCCGGGGCCGAAGAAGGTGCTCTGCACGCCGGGCAGCTTGGCCACGGTGTCGCCGAGGGTGCCGGCCTTCTGCTCGTCCAAGCGCTCACCGGCCAGCACATCCACCGGGCGGGCCAGCGATTCGGCATCGCCCTGCAGCGGCGAGGCGGTGACCTTCACGGTGGAGAGCTCGGTCAGGTGGCGGTCGCGGTGGTTGCCGGCATCATCGGCGGCCATGGCCAGCGAGGGCAGCATCGCGGCGGCAAGGGCCAGGGACAGGGCGTGGGGTTTGAGCAGGAGGGAGCTGGAGCGCATAGGGCAAGGGCCTTCGGTCAATTGTTACAATGTATCAATGGTGGGGCGCGCGAATCCCGTAACGGGACGGGGGGAAGGGAAGTCAGGGGGGGAGGCAAGGGTGCGCGTCAGGATTGATGTTATATTATTCCATAACGCTTCGCCGACCCTGCTGGAAGTCATGCCCCTGTTCGCTCGTGTTCGCCATCTGCTGGATCGTTTCGGTGCCACCGGCTCGCTGCTGTGCGCCGTGCATTGCGCTGTGCTCCCGGTGCTGCTGGCGGCTGCGCCGTCGCTGGGTCTGTCGGTCTGGATGAGTGACGGCGTGGAGCTGGCGCTGGTGAGTTTCGTCACCCTGCTGGGCCTGTTCAGCCTGGTCTGGGGCTGGCGCCGCCATGGCGCGCTGCGCGCGCTGGGCTTCCTGATCCCGGGCCTGACCGCGTTGTGGGCGGGCCTGTTGTACGGCCCGCTGCACCACTCGGCGGTGCCGCATGCGGTGGTGATGACCTTGGGCGGCGTGCTGGTTGGCGTGGCCCATCTGGTGAATCTGCGCCTGAACCATGGCCACGTCCATGACGCCAGCTGTGCTCATTGAGAGCGCGCATGGTAGGCTTTCCGATCGTGCGCGGGGGCGCCTGAGAGGGCGGCCCCGCCGAACCCGTGTCAGTACGGGGTAATCAGATTTCGCAGCATTCAGACTAAGGAGTTACGACATGGGTAAGGGTGACCGCAAGACCGCCAAGGGCAAGCGCTTCAATGCCAGCTACGGCAATTCGCGTTCGCACGTCGTGAGCAAGGCGGCCGTGGGCGCAGCTGCGCCGGTTGCCAAGAAGACCGTGACGAAGGCGCCGGCCAAGAAGGCCGTTGCCAAGAAAGCGGTGGCCAAGGCCGGCTGATCCAGCCAGGCGGGTCATGAAAACGCGGCGCTTGCGCCGCGTTTTTTTTTGCCTGCGCGACGGGATCGCCTCAGCGCAATGCGGGGAGCAGGCGCTCCGGATCGCCATCGTTGGGGGCGGCCGGGACACCCAGCAGACGGGTCAGCAGGGGATAGACATCCACGTTGTCGAACCCGGGCAGGGTTTTCCCCTGCTGGAACGACGGCCCACGGGCAATGAACACCGCGCGCATCGAGGGCAGTGCGTTGTCGTAACCGTGCGAACCGCGGTTGCCGGGTTTGCGTGTGGCGATGCGGTCGCGGGTCAACGCATCCCAGCCTTCGTGCATCTGGCACAGGATCGGCGGAATGCGCGGATGGCGGCCGTATGCCCAGCGCGCCGGCAGGGCCTCGCGGCGCCAGCAGTCGTAGTGTGCGTGCGCACCGAGCAGGATCTTCTCGGCCTGGCGTTGCTTGCCCGGCAACGGCGCGAAGCCGACTGACTGGCCGACCGATACGTCCTTGGCGATCGACGGATCGACCATGTCTTCGGTGGCGATGACCTGGCCCTCGGGCACGCTGGCCATGCCGTGGTCGGACACCACGATGAGATTGGTGCTGTCGGCCAGACCGCGTGCCTGCAGCCCGTCCAACAGGCGGCCGATCGCGGTGTCGACCTCGCCGATGGCGGCGGCGTATTCGGAGGACTCCGGGCCGTGGTCATGCCCGGCGTGATCCACCTGTTCCATGTACAGGGTGACCAGGCGTGGTGCCTGCGCGTCGGTCTGGCCGAGCCAGCTCAACACCTGATCGACACGGTCAGGCAGGGTCACCGTGCTGTCGTACACCCGCCATTGGCTGGGCCGCACGCCCTGGATGGCCGCTTCGCTGCCGGGCCAGGACAGGGTCGCGGTATGCACGCCGGCTTTTTCAGCGCCCACCCAGATCGGTTCGCCACCCCACCAACGGGCATCGGTGACGGCCTCGCGCAGATGCAGGCGGAAGCTGCCCAGTTCGGCTTCTTCCATGCTGTTGTGGATGATGCCGTGGTGGTCCGGACGCAGCCCGGTCACGATCGTGTAGTGGTTGGGGAAGGTCAGCGCCGGGTATGAGGGCGTCATCCAGTCCGCACGCACGCCGCCGGCGATGATCCGCGACAGGTTGGGGCTGAGGCCGCGGTCGAGCATGTCCGCACGCAGGCCGTCGATGGAGACCAGCAACAGTTTGGGCGTAGTGGCTGGTGCCGTCGGGACAGCAGTCGCCGCGACGGCGTCAGGTGGAGTGGAGGGTGCGGTCGCGCACGCGGCCAGCGAAAGAGCGGCGGCAAGCGCCAGTGGAAGGCGGACGGAAATCATCACGACATGATAGTGCGTGGCGGTGACGCGTCGAAGACAACCGATGGCATACGCCACCCTACGGCGTATGCCCGGTTACGCGAACAGCGAATCGTGCCGTGCTTCCAGTTGCAGCAGCGCAGCCTTGGCTTCCAGGCCACCACCGAAGCCGGTGAGCGCACCACTGCTGCCGATCACGCGGTGGCAGGGCAGCACGATCGGCAGTGGATTGCGGCCATTGGCGGCACCGACCGCGCGGCTGGCGGTGGGGTGGTTGATGTGCCGCGCCAGTGCCACGTAACTCCAGGTCTGGCCGAACGGAATATCGGCCAGCGCCTTCCACACCCGCAGCTGGAACGGCGTGCCGTATGGGGCAAGCGGGAGATCGAAGCGCACGCGCTCACCGCGCAGGTACTCCAGCAGTTGTCCGCGTGCGTCCCGCAGTGCATGGGCGTCGCGTTGCCAGTGTTCGCGCCCTTTGGCGTCGTAACGGTTGTTCTCGAACAGGATGTGGTGGATGCCCTGGCTGTCACCGGCCACGGTGAGCGCGCCGATCGGGCTGTCGAAGGTGTCGTAGAGCAGGGTCATGAGGTAACTCCCGAAGACGGTGTGGCCAGATGCCACAGATGCAGAACGGCGTAGGCACGCCACGGTCGCCACGGCTGCGAGCGGGCCTCGGTGGCGCGTTCGCTCAGTCGCGTATCACCACCGAGCACCTGCTGCAGCACCAGATCGCCGGCCGGGAACGCATCGGGCAGCGCCAGCGCACGCAGTGCCATGTAATGCGCGGTCCATGGGCCGATGCCGGGCAAGGCGACGCAGCGCGCCACGAAACCAGCCAGCGACTGGCCGGCGCGGAAATCGAGCCGCCCATCGACCACCGCCTGCGCAACCGCACGCACGGTGGCCGCGCGGGTGCGCGGCAGCCCGATGGTTTCCAGCGGTGCCTGTGCCAGCACCTCCGGCAAGGGGAACTGGCGGTCCAGTCCCGCCGGCATGCCTTCGAGGGTGGCGCCGAAGCGGTCCACCACCCGGCGCGCCAGTGTGGCGGCGGCCGCCACGCTGACCTGTTGGCCAAGCACCGCGCGCACGGCCACTTCAAAGCCATCCCAGCCGCCGGGTACGCGCAGCCCGGGGCGTTGTGCGATACCCGTCGCCAGCAGTGGTTCCTGCGCCAGCGTCGCGTGCACCATGCGCAGGTCGGCATCGAGATCGAAGATGCGGCGTACGCGGCGCACGATGCCCGGAATCGCACGCGGATCGACCTGGCCCAGGTGCAGCAACAGCTCCGGGCGCCGTGGATCGGCGGTCACGCGCAGCAGTGAGGGGCGCTCGGGCGGCCCGATCACGCGCTGGTAGCTGTCCGTGTCGATCTGCTCGATGCCGGGAATGGCGCGGCGGCGCAGGAAGCCGAGCATCGCGGTGAAATCCAGCGGCGGCCGGTAGCCCAGGCGCAGGGTCAGTGCGCCCTCGGTCAGCGTGCCGCGCTGGCGGCGGATCGCGGTCGGGGGCATCCCGCAGCCATCCAGAAAGGCCGCGTTGAAACGGCGCAGGCTGTTGTACCCCGAGGCCATCGCGACATCGGTGACCGGCAAGGCGGTTTCGGTGAGCAGTAGCTTGGCCAACAACAGCCGGCGGGTGGCGTGGATCTGCGCCGGCGCCGCACCGAGCCGGGCCACGAACAGGCGCTGCAGCTGGCGGGCGCTCAAGCCGACGTGGGTGGCCAGATCGGCGACCGGCTGGTCCTGCAGATAGCCATCGTGGATCAGGGCGAGCGCGCGCTGCAGCGTTTCATTGTTGAGTGCGTCCTGCGCCTCGGGGGCCAACTCGGGGCGGCAGCGCAGGCAGGGACGAAAACCCGCGGCCGCGGCTGCGGCAGCCGTGGGGTAGTAAGTGACGTTGGACGGCTTCGGCGCCGGTGCCGGGCAGACCGGTCGGCAGTAGATGCCGGTACTGCGCACGGCAGTGAAGAACACCCCGTCAAAGCGCGCATCGCGGGCAAGGCGGGCGCTTTCGCAGGCGGCGTGGTCCAGGGGCAGGGCGGTCTCCATGGGGGCCAGTCTATGCCCGGTGAGCAGCGCTGGCTCGCCATTTTCGGACGCCAATGCCAGCCCCGGGTCGCCCGGTTCAGGACAGGTTGCCGCGCCGCGCCGGTCGCGCACTAGACTGTGCCTCTGCGCTGGTTTTGCCGCGCATTCCCCCTCGCAAGGATTCCGGGTTGTCCATGTTGCTCAAGTCGTGGTGGTTGCCGTTGTTGTGTCTGGGTCTGGCCGGTTGCAGCCAGCTGGAAAACCCGGGCAATGTCACCGCCGCCGACAAGGCCGTGCGGGCACAGACCGCCGATGGCGACCACATGGTGTCGATCAACGCGGCCGATGCGCCGCCACCGCCACCGCCCGCGCCCAAGCGCGGTGACCTGCGCTGGCCGGACGCGGCCCTGGAAAACGGCAAGGCGTGGATCAGCTGCGATACCGACTATGCCGGCGACGCGGGCGATGGTGCGCCGCTGGAGGCGCTTGATCGGGCCAGCATCGATGCCGCGCTGCAGCCGTGCGCCGAACGTGGCCTGCTGCGCGTGCGCTATGTGGGCAAGATCAATCCCGGTTTCTCCGAGCTGGTCGCGCGGCTGGCCGTGGTCGCCGATGCGCAGCGTATTTCCCGGCGCATTCTCGATCTGGATTCCAGTGGTGGCCAGGTCGAAGCCGCCATCGTGGCGGGGGATCGCATCGGCGAATCCAACTGGACCATCTGGGTGCGCGAAGGCTCGGTCTGCCACAGCGCCTGCGTGTTCGTGCTGGCTGCCGGCGACAACCGGCTGGTATCGGGCAAGGTCGGCATCCACCGCATGATGCGGATCAGCTCCAAGGCCACCTCGCGTGCCGAGCTCAACCGCGAACTCCATGAGGTGTACGACAACGTCAAGGATTACCTGCAGCGCAACGGCGTGGCCGTGGGCGTAGCCGATCTGATGATGACCGTGCCCAACCGCAGCCTGCGCCTGCTCACCGCCGAGGAGCTGCGTCAGTTCGGGCTGGATGGCACCAACGCGGTGCAGGATGACCTGGAACGGATCAAGCAGATGCGCAAATGCGGCGATGCGTTCGTCCGCCGCAAGGACGCGTTCCTGGTCGCTTTCGATCAGGAGTGCAAGCGCGAAGGCAGTGAATTGGAGGCCGTCAACAGCTGTGGGCAGGCTCTGAAGCAGCGCTTCGGTTTCCCGGATGAAACCTGCCCGGACGAGAGCCCGCTGTCGGAGATCGATGTCTCCACGCTGCTGCCGGCCACCACCGCGCCCGGTCAGCCGGATGCCGTGGAGCAGACCCTGGGCGATGCCCGGCCGGCGCCGGCCGAGGCGGCCGAGCGCAACTGACGGAGGACTCACGCCCTTCCCGTAGACTGGAGCGCAGTTCCTTCCAGCCAACGGTGTCCTGATGCGTGTTCCGCTGCTGCTGTTGTCCGCTCTGCTGCCTTTCGCCGCGCTGGCCCAGACGCCACCGCCGCCGGCCACGCCTGCACCGGCCCCGGCGCGCCCCGCGCCTGCCGCCCGCCCGGCACTCAGCCCGGCGCAGCAGGCGCAGGTGCAGAAGCAGGATGCGGAAATGACCGCTGCTGCATTGCAGGTCGCGAAGCTGGTCGATGCCGACCGTGCCGGCGAGGCATGGAAAGGCGCTTCGGCCGTGGCGAAGAAGTCAGTGACCGAGCAGGCCTTTGTCAGCCAGCTCACCGCCGATCGTCAGCGCCTTGGCGCGCTGGCCTCGCGTGGCCAGCCGGTGGTGACCCGGGTCAAGTACGCCGCCGGGGCGACCGTCCCGGAAGGCCTGTACATCAACGTCAGTTTCCCCACGCGCTTTGCCAACAGTGCCCAGCCGGTGCGCGAACTGGTGTCCTTCCGGTTCGACGAAGACCGCGTCTGGCGCCTGGCCGGTTACAGCGTGCGTGCCGCCACCCCCTGATCGCCGGAGACTGCGCAGATGAGTATCGAGATCCAGATGCTGGTGTGGTCGATGGTGCTCGGCCTCGTGCACGTGTTTGCGCCTTCCACGTTGATCACCCGCGAGCGCGGGATCGGCTGGAATGCCTCCGCGCGCGATCAGCCGATGCCGGCGCCGAGTCCGCTGGCTGGCCGCCTGCAGCGGGCGCAGAGCAACTTCATGGAAACCTTCCCGTTCTTCGCCGCCGCGGTGCTGGCGGTGGTGCTGACCCAGCGCCAGGACGGGATGACGGCCGTGGCCGTGCAGCTGTACTTCTGGGCGCGGCTGATCTATCTGCCGCTGTACGCCGCCGGCGTGCCGTATGTGCGCAGCCTGGTGTGGCTGGTGTCGCTGCTGGGCATCGTGATGCTGCTGTGGGCGTTGCTGTGAACCCGCTCTGGCGCGCCTGATCCAGATCAAGGACGGCGCCGGCGCTGCGGCGTTAAGCTGCGCTGGACACGCAACGGCAGGATGGGATCATGCAGTCAGTGGATGTGGTGGTGGTGGGCGCCGGCCCGACCGGGCTGTGCTTCGCGCGCGCGCTGGCCGATACCGGCCTGAGCGTCACCCTGATCGAACAGCAGCCGCGTGCCGCGTTGGCGCAGGCCGCCTTCGACGGCCGTGAGATCGCGCTGACCCATGCCTCCCGCCAGATCCTGGCATCGCTGGGTCTGTGGGCGCAGCTGGATCCCGCCGAGATTTCCCCGTTGCGCGATGCCAAGGTGATGGATGGCGGCTCGCCGTTCGCGCTGACCTTCGCCGCGCACCAGCGCACCGGGGACGACCTCGGCTGGCTGGTGCCCAACCATCTGATCCGCCGCGCCGCCTGGCAGAGCGTGCAGGGCCAGGCCGGTCTGGAAATCCTGGACCAGGCCAGCGTCACGGCCGTGAGCCCGGGCCCGGCCCACAGCGTGGTGACCCTGGCCGATGGCCGCCAGCTGGCCGCGCGGCTGGTGGTCGCTGCCGACAGCCGCTTCTCCTCCACCCGCCGCCTGCTGGGGATTGGCGCGCAGCTGCGTGATTTCGGCAAATCCATGCTGGTCTGCCGCATGCAGATCGAGGTGCCGCACCAGCACACCGCCTGGGAGTGGTTCGGGTATGGGCGCACGATGGCCCTGCTGCCCCTCAATGGCGACCAGGCCTCGGCCGTCATCACGCTGCCGCCGCGTCAGATCGCGGCCTTGATGGGCCAGGACGAGGCCGACTTCGGCCGCAGCATCAGTGGCTTTTTCGAGCATCGGCTGGGCGCGATGCGGCCAGTGGCCACGCCGGTGGCGTATCCCCTCGTGGGGGTGTATGCCAACGCGTTCGCCGGCGATCGCTGTGCGTTGATCGGCGATGCCGCCGTCGGCATGCATCCGGTCACCGCGCATGGCTTCAATCTGGGGTTGCAGAGCCAGCATCGACTGGCCGGGCTCCTGCGCAAGGTCGCAGGGCAGGGACGCGACATCGCCGCACCCGCCGGGCTGGCCGCTTACGAGCGCGGGCACCGGCTGGCCTCGCGGCCGCTTTACGAGGCGACCAATGCGATCGCTTCGCTGTACACCGATGACCGCCTGCCGGCGCGGCTGCTGCGCCGGGCCGGACTGCGGCTGGCGCACGGGGTGGCCCCGTTCCGCCAGCTGATCACCGCCCATCTGACCCAGCGCGATACACTGCGCTGAGTCCGGCCGGGAAGATCAGGGCGCGTCGCTGTCGGCGATCACGTGAATGACCGTGTCGGCGAACTGTACCTGCTGGCCCGCGCGGATCTTGCATGCCTTGCGCAGTTCCACTTCACCATCGACCAGCACCTGGCCGTCGCCGATCACGGTCTTGGCCTCGCCGCCGCTGGTGACCAGGTCGGCCAGCTTGAGCAGCTGCTTGAGCTCGACGTAGTCGCGGTCCAGTTCAAATTCGAGGGTCTGCATGGAGCGGGTATCCTGGGAAGAGGCGCGGACGTGGGGCCGGGCCGGGAAAGGGCGCGTATTGTGCGCCAGCCGGCGGCGCAACGGCATCCATCCGGGAATCTGTATACGTTGTTCAGGAACGATGCGGTATCATCGCCCCCTGAGTGAGTGAATTCTCCTCCGACCGAGCAGCGCCAGGGCACGCGATAAGAAAGGGCGCCCAAAGCGCGGACCATCCCCCTTTTTTATCTCACTGCCCTCTAGAACGGCGGTGTTTCGGAGTTTCCCATGTCCCAAGAATCCCCCGCGCCGCTGCTGTTTGCAGATCTCGGCCTGTCCGACGCTGTGATGCAGGCCGTCGCCACCGTCGGTTACGAAACCCCTTCGCCGATCCAGGCCGCCACCATTCCGGCGATGCTGGAAGGCCGTGACGTGCTCGGCCAGGCCCAGACCGGTACCGGCAAGACCGCCGCCTTCGCGCTGCCGGTGCTGTCCAACCTCGATTTCAACCAGACCAAGCCGCAGGTGCTGGTGCTGGCGCCCACCCGCGAACTGGCCATCCAGGTCGCCGAGGCGTTCCAGACCTATTCCTCCGGCATCCCCGGCTTCCGCGTCCTGCCGGTGTACGGCGGCCAGCCCTATGGCCAGCAGTTGTCGGCCCTGCGTCGTGGCGTGCACGTCATCGTCGGCACCCCGGGCCGCGTGATCGATCACCTCGAGCGCGGCACCCTGGATCTGTCCGAGCTGAAGACGCTGGTGCTCGACGAAGCCGACGAAATGCTGCGCATGGGCTTCATCGACGACGTCGAAGCCGTGCTGAAGAAGCTGCCGGAGACCCGCCAGGTCGCCCTGTTCTCGGCCACCATGCCCTCGCAGATCCGCCGCATCGCGCAGACCTACCTGAAGAACCCGGCCGAAGTCACCATCGTCAGCAAGACGACGACCTCGGCCAACATCCGCCAGCGTTACTGGTGGGTGAGCGGCATGCACAAGCTGGACGCGCTGACCCGTATCCTGGAAGTGGAACCGTTCGACGCGATGATCATCTTCTCGCGTACCAAGGCAGCCACTGAAGAGTTGGCCGAGAAGCTGCAGGCGCGCGGCCTGGCCGCGGCCGCCATCAACGGCGACATGCAGCAGGCCCAGCGCGAGCGCACCATCGGCATGCTCAAGGAAGGCAAGCTGGACATCCTGGTCGCCACCGACGTGGCCGCCCGTGGTCTGGACGTGGAGCGCATCAGCCACGTGCTGAACTACGACATCCCGTACGACACCGAAAGCTATGTGCACCGCATCGGCCGTACCGGCCGTGCCGGCCGCACCGGTGACGCGATCCTGTTCGCCACCCCGCGCGAAAAGGGCATGCTGCGTGCCATCGAGCGCGCCACCCGCCAGCCCATCGAAGAGATGCAGCTGCCGAGCGTGGACGCGGTCAACGACACCCGCATCACCAAGTTCATGAGCCGCATCAGCGATGTGCTCGATGCCGGTGGCACCGAGTTCTACCGCGACCTGCTGCAGCGCCTGGAAGGCGAGAAGAACGTGCCGGCGATCGAGATCGCCGCCGCGCTGGCCAAGCTGTTGCAGGGCGATTCGCCGTTCCTGCTGACCCCGCCGGTCCGTGGTGCCCGTGAAGAGCGTGCCCCGCATCAGCGCAACGAGCGCAGCAACGACCGTGGCGAGCGCCCGGCCCGTTTCGAGCCGCGCTTCGAGCGGGGTCCGCGCCGTGAAGACGACCGTGGCCCGCGCCCGCCGCGTCCGGAAGGCGACTTCGGCAACAGCGAAGGCGGCGCCGAGCGCGCCCCGCGCCGTGACATCGCCCCGCGCGGTGCCGCCGAGCCGGGCATGGAAACCTTCCGCATCGAAGTGGGCCACGTCCACGGCGTGAAGCCGGGCAACATCGTCGGCGCGATCGCCAACGAAGCTGGCCTGGAAAGCCGTTTCATCGGCCGCATCGACATCCATGACGACTTCTCGGTGCTGGACCTGCCGGCCGAAATGCCGCAGGACCTGCTGACCCACCTGAAGAAGGTGTGGGTCTCGGGCCAGCAGCTTCAGATGCGCAAGGTCGAGCCGGGTGAAGACCTGACCCCGTCCGCGCGTCCGCCGTTCAAGCCGAAGTTCGGCCAGGGCAAGCCGCGTGGTCCGGGCGGTCCGGGTGGCCCGCGCAGCGGCCCGGGCGGCAACGACCGCCCGCCGCGTCGTGACGGCTTCAAGCCGCGCGGTCCGCGCAACTTCTGATCGCCCCGGGGTGATCAACGCGACGCCAGCCTCCGGGCTGGCGTCGTCGTATCCGGCCTCCGCGTCCCGGTCCGCCGGTTTCGCACCGTCTCAACAGTGCTGGCCCTAGCCTGCGGATTGGACCATGCTCCAATGGAATGAGTTTCCACATCCGCAGCCCCGGGGGGATCGGCGATGTCTGGAGGTCGCAGGGAGAGTGGCGGCACCGCGATACCGTATTCGATGCGGGGGCTGACCCTGCGCTTTGTGTTGTTGACCGGCATGGCCATCGGCCTGGTCGGGATTTCCGCGGTGATCCAGGAGCTGCAGGCCGCCTCGACGGCATGGATCATGGGCCAGAGCCACTGGTCGCGCGGCCAGCAGCAGGCCACTCACGCGCTGTCGCGGTACATCGCCTCGGGTGATGCCGTTGACCTGGGCGCGACCCGGCAGGCGCTGCGGGTGCCACTGGGCGACCTCACCGCCCGCCGTGCCCTCGAGCAGGCCGACCCGGACATCGCCGCAGCACGCCAGGGCTTCATTGAAGGCGGCAACGCCCGTGGCGACATCAACCGTTTGATTCTCTCGTATCGCTACCTGCGCGATCAGCCGTATTTCCGCGATGCGGTACGCCTGTGGCGCGACACCGATGACGATCTGCTGCAACTGGTGGCCATCACCGACCGGGTCCAGGCCGGGCATGCCGCCGGCACACTGACACCGGCGGTGCAGCAGGCCCTGCTGCGCCGGGTGCAGGCGCTGGATGTGGGCATGCAGAACCAGGCGCGTGCGTTCTCCAGCGCGTTGCTGCACACCGCGGCGATGGTGCGCATGACGACCTTCATCGTCGGTGGCCTGTCGGTGCTGGCGATCACCCTGGTCGCGGTGCTGCTGGCGCGCCGCGTGCGCAACGACCTGACCGAACAGGAGAGCCGCTTCCGCGCCGCGTTCTACCAGGCCACGGTGGGCATGCTCAAGCTGGATGAGGACGGCGGCATCATGGAGGCCAACCAGGCCATGGCCGATATCCTGGGCCAGCGCCGCGAGGCCCTGCTCAGTCTGTCGCTGGCCGATCTGCTGGTGGAGGGCGAGCTGATCCTGGACGAGCGCGGCCGGATCGACTGGCCGCGCCAGTTGCGCCCGGGCGAGCTGCGCTTCCTGCGCGCTGACGGCAGCCTGATGTGGGGGCGCTGGAGCGGTACCGTGGTGCACACCCGGGCGCGGGCGCCGGCGGTGTTCGCGCTGGTGGAAGATGTTTCGCAGAACCATGCCCTGGCACGCGAGGTGGAGCACCACGCCAGTCACGACCCGCTGACCGGGCTGATCAACCGCCGCGAGATCGAGCGGCTGCTCGAACAGGCGCTGGTGGCGGTACGGGCCGAGGGCGGCACCCACTCGCTGTGCTACATCGATCTGGACTACTTCAAGCTGGTCAACGACGGGCTCGGCCACGCTGCCGGCGATCAGCTGCTGCGCAGCTTCGCCGATTACCTGGTGGGGGCGGTGCGTGATGGCGACTGGGTCGGCCGCCTGGGGGGCGACGAGTTCGCCTTGTTCCTGGCCAATGCCGGGCAGGATGAAGCCAAGCAGGTGCTGCAGCGGGTGGTGCGCACGCTTGGCCAGGTCAGCATCCAGCAGGGCGACGGCGCACCCCGGGTGAGCTGCAGCATCGGGGTGGTTGAGATCAGCCCGGATGCGCCGGATGTGAACTGGTTGATGAGCGCCGCCGATAGTGCCTGCTACGCGGCCAAGGAGGCCGGCCGCAACCGGGTGCACTGCTACAACGAGAGCCGCATGGCACTGGATGAACGGCGGCGCGAAGCGGAGCGGTTGGCCAATGTCTCCAGCGCGATGGCCGAGAACCGCATGCTGTTGTATGCACAGCGCATCGAGCGGGTCGGCGATCCGGAGTTCCTGCATTACGAAGTGCTGGTGCGCATGCGCAGCCCGGAAGGCGCGCTGCAGGGGCCGGCCGAGTTCATGGGCGCGGTGGAGCGATACGGCATGGGCATGGCACTGGACCGGCATGTGCTGTCCCTGCTGTTCCGGCACCTGCAGGTGTGCCCGAGCCATGTGCAGCAGCTGGGCCTGTGCAACGTCAACGTGTCCGCGCAGTCGATCGCCGAGCCGAGCTTCCTGGCCTTCGTCACCGATCTGCTCGAACGCAACCGCGGCCTGGCGCGCAAGCTGTGCTTTGAAATCACCGAGACCGCGGCGGTCAGCAACCTGGATCAGGCACGCGCCTTCATCGACGCGGTGAAAGCGCGTGGCTGCCGCATGGCGCTGGACGATTTCGGCTCGGGGCTGTCCTCGTTCGGCTACCTGCGGCAACTGCCGGCGGACATGCTCAAGATCGACGGCGTATTCGTGCGCGACATGAACCTGGATCCGGTCAACCGTGCCGCCGTGCGGGCGATCACCGAGGTCGGCCGCGAGCTGCACATGATGGTGGTGGCCGAATGGGTGGAATCGGCGGTGGTCGCCGATCAGCTGGCCCAGATGGGCGTGGAGGGCCTGCAGGGGTATGCGATCGAACGGCCGATTCCGCTGGAGCGGATGACCCAGCTGGCGATACGGCCGGTGGGCGCGGGCCGGCCCTCCGAGGCCTGGCGGGGCGTGCCATGATGCGATAATCGCCGCCGACGGTTGCGGACACGGTGTGCGCGGACGAACACGGGCGGGCAGGGCGCAGGTGTGAGCAACGGGGGCGGGTATTCAATCGGGTGGATGGCGCTTGCGCTGGTGCTGCTGTGGCTGTTGCCCTGGAGCCTGCAGGCCGCGCCGCGCGTGGGGCAGGACTTCCTGTTGCTGGGTGGGGCCACCGATGAGGTGACACCGCAGCGCGCCTGTACGCCGGATGTGCTGGCACGCCACCAGGAAGTGCTGTCGATTCCGGCGCCGGCCGCCGGCTGGTCGGGCAAGCCCCAGGCCGTGGATGTGTTCGGCGTGCTCACCGGCGAGGTCCGCATCAGCCACGGCGACCGCGAGATCTGCGGCAGCATGCACGATGCGCGGACCCGTGATTCGCGCTTCCGTGCGGGGGTCGGGCTGGTGGTGGTGCCCGAGGCCGGCGATCACGAACCGATCGTGGTGTCCTGGACCCGCCCGCTGAAGGACCGCTGGGTGCCGACCATCCAGCTCGGCGCCCCCAGCCCGGTGCAGCAGAACGACACCGCCCGGCTGCTGATGCGCGCGGCGTGCATCGCGGTGGCGATCGCCCTGGCGCTGTCGGCGCTGATGGGCTGGGCCACCACCCGCGACCGCTCGTTCCTGGTGTATGTGGGTGCCTGTCTGGTGTTCGTGCTCTGGCAGGCGGTCCTTGGTGGGCTGAGTGGCTATCCCGAGCCGTGGTTGCCGGTGCAGGACCGTGCCTCCTGGTGGCTGATCGCACTCACTGCGTTCAGCCAGGCGCTGCTGCTGCCGATCCTGTGGCGGCTCAATGGCGGCGACCGGCGGTGGCCACGCTCGCGCCCGGCGCAGCACCTCGTGCTCTGGGGGCTGATCGCGCTCGGCCTGAGTGTGCCGCTGTGGGGGCTGACCGGGCTGGGCATCGTGGCGCTCGTACTGGAGTGGAGTTTCCTGGGGGCCTGCACGCTGTGCCTCGGCGCAGGCCTGTGGGGGCTGTGGCAGCGCGATGCGCATGCACTGCCGGGGCTGGCCGCGCTGGCCCCCTGGTGGATCATGATCGGGGCCGATGCGCTGGATGCGCAGTGGCTGGTGGCCTATCGGATCGAAGCGTTGCAGCTGTCGGCGACCTGGTTCCTGATGATGGCCGCCTATGCCCTGAACCTGCGGCTGGGCCGGCTGCGCCGCCAGCGCGATGAAATGCGCCAGCTCGCCGATACCGACATGCTGACCGGCCTGCCCAATCGCCGCGCCGGCCTGCGCCTGCTCGCCGAATACCTGGAACGGGCGCGCCAGGAACCGCACGCACTGGCGATCGGCTTCCTGGATATCGATCTGTTCAAGGACATCAACGATCAGTTCGGCCACGACGTCGGCGATCAGGTGCTGGTCGCGGTGGCGCGCGCGCTGCGCGGTTCGGTGCGCAATCACGACGATGTGATCCGGATGGGCGGTGAAGAATTCCTGGTGCTGCTGCCCGGCGCCGGCCATGCCGCCGCGGTGGCGCGGCTGGAGACGGTGCGCCAGCAGGTGGCGGCCGTCACCCAGGCACTTGGCATTGCCGGCCTGACGGTCTCGGCCAGCATCGGCCTGGCCGTGCTCAAGCCGGGCAGCGACGACCTGGCCGGGCTGCTGCGCCGGGCCGACCACGCCATGTATTGCGCCAAGCGCAACGGTCGCAACCAGATCCATGACGGCGAGCGCACCACGACCGCCGGCGATCCGCTGCCGGCCTGAACCGCCGGCACGCGGAAAAACGCAGCAGCGACCGCCTTTTGCCCGATAATGGGCCGATGACAACCCGACTCAACAAGCATATCGCCGACACCGGCTTCTGTTCCCGGCGCGAAGCCGACCGCCTGATCGGCGAACGCCGCGTCACCGTCAATGGCCATCCGGCCGGTACCGGTGCGGTGGTGGGCGAACAGGACGTGGTGCTGGTCGACGGCCAGCCGCTGCGCGCGCGCGAAGCGAAGAAGGCCGGCGGCCGCAAGCATGTCTATATCGCGCTGAACAAGCCGGTGGGCATCACCTGCACCACCGAAAGTTCGGTCAAGGGCAACATCGTGGAGTTCGTCGGCCACGAACAGCGCATCTTCCCGATCGGCCGCCTGGACAAGGATTCCGAAGGCCTGATCCTGCTGACCAGCAACGGCAACATCGTCAACCAGATCCTGCGCGCCGAGAACGGGCACCAGAAGGAATACATGGTGGCGGTCAACAAGGCCGTCACCGACGAGTTCCTGCGTGGCATGGCCCGCGGCGTGCGCATCCGCGATGAGGTCACGCTGCCGTGCCGGACCAGCAAGCTGGCCAAGTTCGGGTTCCGGATCACGCTGCAGCAGGGCTTGAACCGGCAGATCCGCCTGATGGCGGCCGCGTTCGGCTTCCGGGTCACCCAGCTGCGCCGCGTGCGCATCGACAACATCAAACTCGGTGCGCTCAAGCCGGGGCAGTGGCGCAATCTCACCGATGCCGAGCTCAACGGCCTGCTGCCCAAACAGCTGGACTGGTGATGCTGTGCGTCACGCCGTGACGCCGTACCCGGGCTAGACTGATCCGGCACACGCCACCGCCTGCCACGATGATCAAGCCGTCCAAGCCGGACAACGAAGCACAGCGCCTGCTGGCGCTGCAGCGGTATCAGATCCTGGATACGCCGCGCGAGCGGTCCTTTGATGATCTGGTCACGATCGCCACCGCGCTGTGCGGCACCCACATGGGCGCGGTGACCCTGGTCGACCAGGACCGCCAGTGGTTCAAGGCGCGGCAGCTGCTGGACGCACCCGAAACCACCCGGGACATCTCCTTCTGCGGTCACGCCATCCTGCAGCCGGACCAGGTGATGGTGGTCGAGGATGCGCGAACCGACCCACGCTTTGTCGACAACCCGATCGTGGTCGATGAGCCGCATATCCGTTTTTATGCGGGCGCGCCGCTGCTGAGCAGTGACGGCCTGCCCTTGGGCACGCTGTGCGTGTTCGATGCCGCCCCCGGGCAGCTCAGCCCCGGCCAGCGCGATGCCCTGTCGGCGCTGTCGCGGCAGGTTTCGCTGGTGATGGAGCTGCGCCGGTACGCGCATGAAATACAGCAGCACATGACCGATCGCGCCTGGTACGAGCAGCGTCTGGCCGAGTACAACGAACTGCTGGAACAGCAGAACGCCGATCTGGCCGAACAGAGCCGCACCGATCCGCTCACCGGCCTGCCCAACCGCCGCGCGATGAGCACCGCGCTGGAGGCGGCGGTGGTGGATGCCGAGGGTCACCCGCGCGCGACCGCGGTGGCGCTGCTCGACATCGACCACTTCAAGACCGTCAACGATCTGTACGGTCATGCCACCGGCGATCACGTGCTGGCCGAACTGGCCCGCCTGCTGCGCGCGCATTTCGCCGGGCATGGCCTGGCCGCGCGCTATGGCGGCGAAGAG
Source organism: Stenotrophomonas sp. 05L413 (assembly GCF_056397945.1). Lineage (NCBI taxonomy): Bacteria > Pseudomonadati > Pseudomonadota > Gammaproteobacteria > Lysobacterales > Lysobacteraceae > Stenotrophomonas > Stenotrophomonas sp. 05L413. The sequence goes on along the minus strand of NZ_JBFTOL010000008.1, from coordinate 70,628 downwards.
TTCGTGGTGCTGATGCCCGACACGCCGTTGGCCACGGCAGAGCTGCAGTGCGATTTCCTGCGCATGGCGGTAGCCGATCTGCCGCTGGGCCTGCCGTTGACGATCAGCATCGGGGTGGCCGCGCACCGTCACGGTGATGCTATCGAGCAGACCCTGGCCCGCGCCGATGCGGCGCTGTACCGGGCAAAGGGCGAGGGGCGCAACCGGGTCATCCGCGCCGACTGATGTGCACGGGTCGTATCCGCGGCAGTGACCGGGTGTTGGCGGGTACGCCCGCTCAATCGGCGATGTTGCGTGCCTCGGACGTCGCCATCAGTTCCGGGTGCTGCACCTTCCGGCGGCGGTTGAGCAGCGGGTGCAGGAACACCGCCCCGACGATGATCGCCACGCCGGCATAGAACAGCGGGGTCAGCTCCCGTTGCTCGCTGAGCAGGACCATCGCCAGCAGGATGGCGTAGACCGGCTCAAGATTGGTCACCAGCTGCGACGTGTAGGCGCTGATGTGGCGCAGCGCGACCAGCGCGAGCGCGAACGGCAGCAGCGTGCACAGCCCGGCCAGGGTCAACAGCAGCAGGCCGTCGTGCAGGTCCGGGATCACCCACAGGTCGCTGGCCAGGGCGGGCAGCAGGAAGGGCAGTACCGGCGCCAGCAGGGTCAGGGTGAGCGTGCCCGCACCGAGTTCCAGCGCGGTCACGGTGAGCGGGTCGGCATGGCTGACCAGGCGCTTGTTGAGTGAGCCGAAGATCGCCACCAGCAGCGCCGACAGCGCGCCGATCAGCACGCCCAGGCGCATGCCATCGGGCACGCCGCCCACCACCAGCGCGACGCCCGGCAGGACCAGGATCCCGAAGGCCAGCTCACGGAACTGGAAGGGGCGCTTGGCCACCCAGGGCTCGATCACCGCGGTGAACACCGGCGCCAGCGCGATGCAGGTGGCCGCCACCGAGGCATTGGCCAGCTTGACCGCGCCATAGAACGTGAGCCAGTGCAGCGCGACCAGCGCGCCCACACCGCAGTAGCCGGCCACCAGCCGCGGCGACAGCTGGCGCAGCCCGCGCCACACGCGCGGCACCAGGGCCAGCATCGCCACCACCAGCAACATGCGCCACCACACCAGCGGCAGCGCGGGCAGGGTGATCAGCTTGCCAAGGATGGCGGTGACGCCCCACAGCAGCACACAGAAATGGATTTGCAGCAGGGCTCTGCGGGTATCGGTCATCGGCATCCGCCTATTGTGCGACACGCCGCGCCGCGAAGGATGCTTTCCACGCGATCCAGCGCGGGGGCGTGGCATTCTGCAGCGATGACACGCCTGCCTATCGCCCCTGTCCCCGCCGGACTGCCCCGCACCCTTCGCACCTTGGCCGGCCTCACTGCGGTGATCGCCGTGGCGGCACTGCTGCTGCAGTACACGTTGCTGCTCGACACACCGGGCCTGGGTGCTGCGGACGCGACGCTGCGCTACCTGGGCTACTTCACCATCCTGAGCAACATCGGCGTTGCCGCCGTCTGCCTGGCACTGGCCCGCGGCCGCCGTGACGGGCTGGCCGGCCCGGTCCCACGCGCGGCCGTGGCGCTGTTCATCGGCATCACCGGGTTGGTCTACGTGACCCTCCTGGCTCCGTTGTGGGACCCGCAGGGCGCACAGTGGTGGGCCGATACGGGTCTGCATTACGCGGTGCCGGTGCTGTATCTGCTTGGCTGGCTGGCCGGGCCGCATGGCGGCCTGCATAGGCGTGGGTTGCTCAGCGCACTGGCGTTCCCGACGGTCTACCTCGGCTGGGCCCTGCTGGTCGGGCGGCTCAGTGGGCAGTACCCGTATCCCTTCCTGGACCTGCGCGCGCTGGGCATCGCGCTGGTCGCGCGCAATGCGCTGTCCGTGGGGGTGGTATTCGTCGTGTGCGGTGCGCTGCTGTGGTGGCTGGATGGAGCCTTGGCCGCGCGCCGCCGGAACCGGTAACGCATCAGCTGCCGCCGAGCAGCTGCAGCTGATCGCGCAGCGCCATCGCCGCGCCGGGATTGCGCTGTTTGGCCGCACCGATGAACAGCACATACACCTCGCGCGGTGGCTGCGCGGGGAGTTCGGCAGCCAGGTGGGGCAGGTCCGGGTTGTCTTCGCCGCGGGCCCAGCGCATCGCACGCAGGCACCACTGTTCCAGCGCCCGTGCCGGGTAGCCGGCACGCAGGTTCGCGCGTGAGTGCATCAATCGCGCATAGATGAAGTCGGCGGTGGGGTCGGCGAAACTGGGGTACTCATCCGAGCCACTGAACACCAGCGCGGCACCGTGCGCACGGGCAGCGGTCAGCAGCGCCGGCGTCCATGCCGCGGGGTTGCGCACCTCCAGTGCGTGCTGCAGGCGGTGGCCGTCGACCTTGCGCGGCAGCATGCCCAGGAACCGATCGAATTCGGCCGCACCGGCGGGATGGCTGTCGCCGAACTGCCAGATCAGTGGCCCCAGCCGGTCCTCCAGAACGCGGATGCCCTCGATGAAACGTTCGGCACGTTCGCCCACCGTGGTCAGGTCATGGGTCTGGGTGATCGTGCGTGGCGCCTTGGCCGAGAAACGGAAGCCCTCGGGCGTCTGCGCGCGCCACTGGGCATAGATGGCCGGCTTCTGCGCGCGATAGAACGTGCTGTTGATCTCGATGCAGCCCAACTGCTGGCTGGCGTAGGCCAGTTCTTCGCGCTGCGGCAATCCAGCCGGATAGAACGTGCCGCCGCGCCACGCCGGGAAGACCCAGCCACCGATACCCGTGCGGATGGAGCCGGCCGCAGCGCTCATGCGCCGTCCGGGTGGTCGACCCATGGGTCGTAGCTGCCGAACCACCACAGGTAGCCTTCCAGATCGCGGCAGGCATAGCCGCGGCCACCATAGGGCTGGTCGGCGATGTCCATGACGATCTGCGCGCCGGCGGCAACGGCGCGCGCATGATGCGCATCCGGATCGGCGACGATCACGCAGGCGCTCTGGGTCTGGCGACCGCCGACCTCGTCCGGGTGGACGCTGTAGCGGCCCCACTCACTGTCGTTGTCGACCGAGCCGAGCATGATCATGCCGTGGCCGTAGACCAGCTGGGCGTGGTGAACGGTATCGCCATCGGCGTAGACCGCCTGTTTCTGGAAGCCGAACGCGCGCTGCAGCCAGGCAATGGCGGCGTGCGCATCGCGGTAGCGCAGGCAGGGAATGACGGTGGCGATGGTCTCGGCGGGCGCGGTCATGGCGGGCCTCCTTCTGGCACAGGCGAGCCTGATCCGGGCCGCGTTACCATCGTGCGAAACCGGGGCATCGGCACCCTCGACGCTCCCGCCACACGCAACCGGAGACACTGCTTGAAGACATCCTGGATCGGAGGCGCCGTGCTGCTGGCATGCGCACCCTTGGCATCGGCCGCCGTGCCGGCCGAACTGCAGCGGCTGGACGCCACCATCGAACGCGCCCGCAGCGAGTTCGACATCCCCGGCATCGCCGTGGCGGTGGTCAAGGATGGCAAGGTGGTGATGGAGCGCGGCTACGGGGTGCGCGAGCTGGGCAAGCCGGACCCGGTGCAGGCCGATACGCTGTTTGCGATCGCCTCCAATACCAAGGCGTTCACCGCCACCTCGCTGAATCTGCTGGCCGAGCAGGGCAAGCTGAAGATGGACGATCGCGTGATCGATCATCTGCCCGGCTTCCGCATGTCCGATCCGTACGTGACCGGCGAAATGCGCATCCGCGATCTGCTGTCGCACCGCAGTGGCCTCAGCCTGGGCGCGGGCGACCTGCTGTTCTGGCCGACCACCTCCTACAGCAACAAAGAGGTGGTGCAGCGGCTGGGCAAGGTGCCGTTGAAGGCCGGCTTCCGTGATCGCTATGCCTACGACAACATTCTCTACGCGGTCGCCCAGCAGGTGATCGAACAGGTGTCCGGGCAGACCTATGCGGACTTCCTGCAGCAGCACATCTTCACCCCGGTGGGCATGCAAGGCACCCGCTACAACGCCGATCATCTGCAGCCCGGCGACAACGCTGCAGTGGGGCACGCCAAGTATGATTTCAGCCAGCTGCGCACCGTCGCGCCGCTGACCTGGTCCAACAACGCCGGCGCCGGCGGCATCTATTCCAGCGTGCACGACATGGCGCGCTGGATGAACGTGCAGCTGGCCCAGGGCACGCTGGAGAACGGGAAGCCGCTGTTCACCGCCAAGGCCCAGCAGGCGATGTGGCAGATGATCACCCCGCAGGTGGTGCCTGAGCCGAGCGTGCCGCAGCTGGCGGCGGCACGGCCGAACTTCGCCGGCTATGGCGAGGGCTGGAGCCTGAGCGATTACCGGGGCCAGAAGCTGGTCTGGCACACCGGCGGCTGGCCCGGGATGGTCTCGCGCGTGACCCTGGTGCCGGGGCAGAAGCTGGGCATCGTGGTGTTGACCAACCAGGAAGTGGGCGCGGCCTTCAACGCGATCACGATGGAAGCGCTGGATGCCTATCTGCAGGCACCGGCCACCGACTGGGTCGCCGCCTATGCGGCCGCCGTGGCCAAGTCGCAGGAGAAGGCGGACGAGGGCTGGGCCAAGCACCTGGCCGCACGCGATGCGACATCCAAGCCGTCGCTGCCGCTGGCACGCTATGGAGGCGGCTACCGCGACGCGTGGTACGGCGACGTATTCGTTGAGCAGCAGGGCGGCAAACTGCGCCTGCGCTTTGGCAAGACCGCGCAGTTGATCGGCACGCTGGAACATTGGCAGCACGATACCTTCCTGGTGCGCTGGGACGACCGGTCACTCAACGCCGATGCGTTCGTGAATTTCAGTCTCGATCCGGACGGCAAGGTCCGCGAGGTCCGCATGCAGGCGGCATCTTCGCTGACCGATTTCAGCTTCGATTTCCAGGACCTGCTGCTGACGCCGATCGCGCCGGAGGCCAAGGGCTGAACCCCGTCGCCGGCGTGTGAGGGAGGTGAGAGTAAAACAGCAGGCCGCGGTGGGATAATCGCGGCCTGTTTTGTTTTCGGTGCACTGCGATGTTCCGCTGGTTCGAATCGCTGATTCCGGTTTTCCCGCCGATCGATGCGCGCATGCCACCGCGCAAGGTGGTGCCGTTCTATATCCACTATCTACGCCCGGTGTGGCCGGTGCTGCTGGCCACGCTGATCGCCGGCCTGCTGTTGGCGCTGGTCGAAGTGGCGATGTTCGATTTCCTTGGCCGCATCGTGGACATGGTCGCCGAGCAGCCCGGCAGCGATTTCTTCGCCCGGCATGCGAATACATTGATGTGGATGGCCGGCATCACCCTGATCGCGCGGCCGCTGCTGGTCTCGCTGCACAGCCTGCTGGTGAACCAGGCGATCGTACCGGGCCTGAGCAACCGCTCGCGCTGGTTGATGCACAACTATGTGGTGCGGCAGAGCCTGAGCTTCTTCCAGAACGATTTCGCCGGCAGCATGGCCAACCGGGTGATGCAGACCGGCACCTCGCTGCGCGAATCGGCCGTGCAGATGGTCGATTCGCTCTGGTACATCATCGTCTACACCGGTACTGCGCTGTACCTGTTCGCGCAGGCGGACTGGCGGCTGATGATCCCGCTGGGGCTGTGGATGGCCGGGTACGCGGTGATCATGTGGTACTTCGTGCCGCGGGCGAAAGAGCGTGCGTGGATCGCCTCCGAAGCGCGCTCCAAAGCGATGGGCCGCATCGTGGATGGTTACACCAACGTGCCCACGCTGAAGCTGTTCGCCCATGGCGGGCGCGAGCAGGCCTACGTGGCCGAGGCGATCGACGAACTGGCCACCAAGCACCGCGGCCAGACCCGGGTCACCACCGGGCTGGAAGTCACCATCGCCATCGTCAACGGCTTCCTGATCGTGGGCACCTGCGGCCTGGCGCTGTGGTTGTGGAACGGCGGCCACATCAGCGTCGGTGCGATCACCCTGGCCACCGGCCTGGTGATCCGCATCCACAACATGTCCGGCTGGATCATGTGGACGATCAACGGCATCTTCGAAGATATCGGCACGGTGCAGGACGGCATCACCACCATCTCCCAGCCGCTGACGGTGCAGGACCGCGCCGATGCCGTGCCGTTGGTGGTCAGCCAGGGCGGCGTGCATTTCGATCACATCCATTTCCATTACGGCAAACGCGGAGGCGTGATCGCCGGCTTGGACCTGCAGGTGAAGCCCGGTGAGAAGATCGGTCTGGTGGGTCCCTCGGGTGCCGGCAAGTCGACCCTGGTCAATGTGCTGCTGCGGCTGTACGACCTGGAAAGCGGGCAGATCCGCATCGATGGGCAGGACATCGCCGGGGTCACCCAGGAAAGCCTGCGCCGGCAGATCGGCGTGGTCACCCAGGACACCTCGCTGCTGCACCGCTCGATCCGCGACAACCTGCTGTACGGGCGTCCGGATGCAACTGAGGAGCAGCTGCATGCCGCGGTGGCCAAGGCACGCGCCTCGGCCTTCATCGATACGCTGGTCGATGGGGAAGGGCGCCGTGGTTACGACGCGCATGTCGGCGAGCGCGGGGTAAAGCTGTCCGGTGGCCAGCGCCAGCGCATCGCGATCGCGCGGGTGCTGCTCAAGGACGCTCCGATCCTGGTGCTGGACGAGGCAACCTCTGCACTGGATTCGGAAGTGGAAGCGGCGATCCAGGACAACCTGGATGAATTGATGACCGGCAAGACGGTGATCGCGATCGCGCACCGCTTGTCCACGATCGCGCGCATGGACCGGCTGGTGGTGATGGATCAGGGCCGCATCGTGGAAACCGGCACGCACGCCGAGCTGATCACGGCCGGCGGGTTGTATGCGCGGCTGTGGGCACGGCAGACCGGGGGCTTCGTGGCTGCCGACGCGTAAGTCGCGTCATGCCCGTCCCGCAGAAAAGAAACGGCCCGGGTCACCCCGGGCCGTTTGCCTGTCTGACGAGGAACGAGGCAGTGCTTACTCGATCGGCTGGTCCAGCATCAGCTGGCGCGCGAAGCGCACCGGCGGGGCGCCGTAGGACAGCATCTGGTCGTGGTAGGCCTTCAGGTTGAACTTGGCCCCCTGCTTGTCCTGCACGGCCTTGCGGGTATCGAAGTGTTCCTGCGCGCCGACGAAGTAGGTCGGCAGCTGCGCGGAGGTCAGCTGCGCACGTACCCACTTGCCCGAGGCTTCGCTTTCCTGCTGGAAGGCGTCGTGGGTCATCAGGTGCATCGCCTGCTCACGCGTCCAGTTGTCCACGTGCACGCCCTGGTCCAGGATCGCGTTGGAGATGGTGCGCAGGTAGAACTTCAGCTGCACCAGGTGGAACAGCGGATCGTTGTCCAGATAACCCTGCTCCTGCATCATCCGCTCGGTGTAGACCGCCCAGCCTTCGGCGAACAGGCCCGAACGCAGCACCGCGCGCAGCGTGGAGGGGAACTTGCCCGAGTGCCAGCCTTCCAGGTAATGGCCCGGAGTGCCTTCGTGGATGCTCAGCAGGTGGATCATGCGGCTGTTGTATTCGCGCAGGAACGAATCGACCTGCTTGTCCGTCCAGTCGTCCGGAATCGGCGAGACCGCATAGAAGGTCTTCAGGTTCTTGTCGAGCGGGCCCGGCGAATCGCAGTAGGCCACGGCCACGCCACGCTGGAATTCCGGCATCAGGATGATGTCGACCGGCGAATCGGGCAGGGTCATCAGGTCATGCTTGCGCACGAATTCGGTGGACTGCTCCAGCGCGGCCTTGGCGTCTTCAACGACCTTGTCGCGTGCCGGCTTGTCGGCATAGGCCAGCTCCAGCGCGGCTTCGATCGCGGCCTGCTGCTGCTCGTCGCTCGGGTTGGCCGGCAGCGCCGGGGCGCCGGGCTTGTCCTTGAGCACGGTCTGCGCGATGCCATACATGTCCTGGCGCACTCGCTTGAGCTCGGCACGCGCGCGCTCGCCGATCTCGGCGCGCGAGAGCGAGGAGTTCAGCGCGAACTTCAGCTTCTGGTCGTACAGCTCCGCACCGATGCGGAAGTCCCCCTTGGCGTTGGGCACCAGGGTCTTGTCCAGCCAGGTCTGCTGTTCGTCGACGGCCTTCTTCAGGCCCTCGATCGCAGCCTGCAGGCGCTTCTGGTCTTCGGCCGGCAACTCACCGATGTGCGGGGTGATGAAGGTATCGACGATGCTCAGGATGCCGTGGTTCTGCTTGGCCACGGTTTCGGCATGGATCTTCGGCACGCGGGCCGGGTCCAGGTTCTCGCGGGCCTGGGCGAAGATCTGCGGCAGCTTCTCCATGCGCGCGGTCGCCGACTTCAGGCGGTCGGGCAGCGGCGCGAACTCACGCGCCATCAGGCCGTAGAGCGCGCTGCCGGCCATGCCGTTGTACATCTGCGGGTCCCACTTGGGCGACTGCAGCACTTCCGCAGTCCAGACCTCGGACTGCAGCTGGTTGCGCAGGATCGCCGCGTCCACCTGGTTCTCGCGCGAGAGCTTGCTGACGTCGATCTTGTCCAGATCGCCCAGCAGTGCCTTGTACGCGGTGAGCACCTTCTGCTGGCCGGCCGCGCTCAGGTCGTCGATCTCGCTGTCGTAGCGGTGGTCGCCGATCTGCGTGGCGCTGATCGGGGAGAGCTGCATCCAGGTGTCCAGGGCGCGCTTGGACAGGTCGGCGAAGGCCGCATCGACCGCGGCATCGCCAGCCGGGGTGGCCGCTTCGGTGCCGGTGGTGGGCGTCGGGGAGTCGGCCTGCTGGCAGCCACCAAGGGCGGCGATCAGGGCGAGGGCAAGCAGATGCTGGCGCATCGGTGTTCCTGTACTGGGGACAATCCCCGAGCATAGGGCCGATGGCCCCCGTTGTCCCCGTGCCATTGGATTACCATGCGCCGTGAAGATCGCCGTATTGACTGGAGTTGCACTGTGACTGGATGGACAGGACGGGCCCGCGCCGGGCTGGCAGGGATGCTGTTGTTGGGCCTGGTGGCCTGTGGCCGCAGCGGGCCGAACCACGCCGCCGACGCGGCCGCCGGGGCCGTGGCATCTCCCGAGGGCGCGTTCCTGGCGTATGAACACGACATCCGCATCCAGCTGGATGCCAAGCGCATCAGTGAGCGGGTCAAGGCCGTGTCCGCGGCCTGCCAGAGCAACCGGTTCGGTGATTGCGCGGTGCTGCAGGTGGGCGAGGAAGGCGGTGAAACCCGCTCCGGCTCCATCCGCGTGCGCATCGCGCCCAAGGGCGTCGAGCCGATCATCGCGCTGGCCGGTGAAGGCGGCGATGTGGCCTCGCGCAATACTCATGCCGAAGATCTGGCCCAGCAGGTGGCCGACACCGCACTGACCCAGACCCGGCTGCAGAAAGAGCATGCGCAGCTGCAGGCCTATCAGCAGCGCAGTGACATGAAGGTGGCCGACCTGTTGGCGGTCTCGCAGCGCATGGCGGAGATCGAGGCCGGGCTGGAGCAGGCCAACAAGGAGGCTGCGCAGCAGCGTCGCCGGATCGATACACAGCTGGTCACCCTGCACTTCGAAGGTCCGGCGGGGCAGCGCAGCCGCAGCGACATCGGCAAGGCGTTCAGTGAGTTCGGATCGATCTTCACCACCAGCATCGCGTTCGTGATCCGCGCGGTGGCGGCACTGCTGCCGGTCGGCGTGGTGGCGTGGGCGGTCGGTGCCGTGGGCCTGGCGCTTTGGCGCCGCCGCAAACGTCGCAAGGCCGCGGCGGCCGCGCGCTGACCATGCCGGTCGTGCCGCGCGCTAAAGCGCGGCACGACGGTTGACTCAGCCTTCGTCCTGCTCGTATTCCACGAAGACATCCAGCTCCAGCGCCAGTTCCTGCACCGCGTCACGCACGCGCTGGGCGCCGAGTGCGTTGCCTACTTCCACTTCCAGTTCGTGCGTGCCCGGGCCGATGTCATCGGACAGGCCGGCCGAGCTGGAATCGTCGTCGTCCATGTGCGGCATCAGGTCGTCGGTTTCCTCGACGTGTTCGATCCCCTCGATGCTCTGCAGCAGGTCGGTGATGGCACGTGCATCGTCTTCGGTGCCGGTGATTCGCAGTCGCAACAGGGCCATGGGTCGAGCCTCGGGGGAAAGGGACTCCAGCCTAGCCAGCACGCGGAAAAGGTCGGGTGAGGATGCGCGCCGGGTCGTGGCGCCCGGTTCAGTCGTGCGTGCGGTCCGCAGGCGGCAGGCCCAGCAGTTCATCGGGCAGGGCGGGCAGCGGGGTGCGCTCATCCAGTGCTTCGCGCTTGAGCCAGTCCATGAACGCCTGCGCGGTCGGGCTGAGCGGCCGGTGTTCGGCGTGGACCACATAGTAGGCGTAGCGCGCCTTGAGTGCGGGGCCGGGCAGGCGCACCAGCTCATAGCGCTGCAGGTAGGGCTGGGCGATGTGCTTGCGCGCCAGCACTGCGCCGATGCCGTAGACCGCGGCGCGCATCGCATCGGTGCTGTCGCTGAAGGTGTGCAGCGAGGGCAGGTCCAGCCCGCGCACACCCGCCGCCCGGAACCAGTCGCGCCAACCCTGCGGCGACATGTCGCTGAGCAGCGGCAAGGTGGCGATCTGTGCCGGTTCGCGCAGCGTCGAGACGCCCGCCAGGGAAGGTGAGGCCACCGGGCAGAGTTCATCGTCCATCAGGTGATGCGCGGTCATGCCTGGCCACTGGCCAAGACCGTAACGGATGCCCAGTTCCGGACCCGTCTCGTCGAAGCGCACCAGCTCGGTGCTGGTCTGCAGCTCGATACGCATGCGCGGATGCTGTTGGGTGAAGCGCGGCAACCGCGGGATCAGCCAGCAGTACGACAGCGAGCGGATGGTGGTGACCCGCAGCGGCACGATGTCCGCCTGGGGATGCAGGTTGCCGGCCACTGCGTTGAGATCACTGAGCGCGGCCGCCGCCGCGTCGGCCAACTGGCGGCCTTCGGCGGTCAGCCGCACGCCGCGCGCATGGCGCTGGAAGAGGATGGTTCCAAGCAGGTCTTCCAGCCGTCGCACGTGGTGGCTGACCGCGCTGGCGGTGAGGTGCAGCTCCTGGGCGGCGTGGGCGAAGTTCTGGTGGCGTGCGGCAACCGCGAACACCCCCAGCGCGGGCAGCAGGGCAGGGCGAAGGATCATGGTCGAGACCCAAATCATATTTGTGGCTTGCACGGATACTACGCGCTTGTGGGCGCGTGACGGCAGGCGGATGCTGTCGCCCTTCCTCCCCCGGATTCACGCGCATGTTGCCGTCCCTTACCGCTCGCCCTGCGTGTCAGCTTCCCTGCGGAGGCCCACCGTGAGCGGGGCGCCGCTGGCCGCAGGTACGGTGGAGCGCGATTGGCGTACCCCGCTGGAACTGACCGTACTCGGCGCGATCTGGGGCTGCTCATTCCTGTTCATGCGGGTGGCCGTGCCGGCCTTCGGACCGTACGCACTGGTGGAGGTGCGGTTGCTGCTCGGCGCGCTCGTGCTGCTGCCGTTCCTGTGGCAGGCGCGCGCGCAGTTTCCGGCGCGTCGCTGGCTGTGGCTGGCACCGATCGGCCTGATCAATTCGGCCATCCCGTTCGTCCTGTTCGCCTGGGCCGCACAACGCGCCCCGGCCGCGATCGGGGCGATCTGCAATGCGATGACCGTGCTGTTCGCCGCGCTGATCGCGTTCCTGTTCTTCGGCGAAAAGATCGGCATGCGCCGCGCGATCGCCCTGCTGGTCGGCTTCGCCGGCGTGGTGGTGCTGGCCACCGCCAAAGTGTCCGGTCTGAGCATCGGTGCGGCGGTGATGGCCGGTGCCCTGGCCGCGCTGTTGTATGGCTTGGGCGTCAATCTGGTGAAGCGCCACATGACCGGCCTGCCGCCGGCGGCCTCTGCCGGTGCCACGCTCGGCTGCGCGGCGATCCTGCTGCTGCCGATGGCGCTGACCCATTGGCCGACCGCCCCGATCCCGATGCTGTCCTGGGCCTGCGCGATCGCCTTGGGCGTGGTCTGCACCGGCCTGGCGTTCCTGATGTTCTACCGCCTGATCGCCCGCATCGGCCCGGCTCGTGCCTCGACCGTGACCTATCTGGTGCCGATGTTCGGTGCGCTGTTCGCGTGGGTGTTCCTGGGCGAACCCGTGACCGGCGCGATGGTCGTGGCGGGCGTGCTCATTCTCGGGAGTGTGGCGGTGTCCCAGAAGCGATAGAGATCGCCTCTGCGGAGGCGATCGGCCGGCCAGCGGCCGGCACGACCGAGACGTGCATATCCAATCCCATGCACGTTCAACGCGCCAGTGGCTTGGCCTTATCGCACCGGCACCGGGATGTTACACAGGTCGATGTGGCCGGCCGGCCGCTTGTAGAAATCATCGACGCGGTTGCGGCGCGCTTCGGTCGCATCGGCAAAGGTCCTGGAGTCGGTGCGCAGCACCTGCAGCTTGGGTCGCTGCGCAGCCGGTACATCGCTGGCACGCTGGATCGACTGGATCGCGGTGCGCTGCGCCGGATCGGCGTAGAAGCCCATCGGTGCCGGTCCACGCGGCAGCGCGCTGAGCAGCTCCATGCCCTGCAGCACGCGGCCGACCACGGTGATGTTGCGGTCCAGCTGACGCGGTGACTGCCCGGTCACCACGTACAGCTCCGCGCCGATGCTGCTGTCTTCCTCGTTGCTGCGGCCGGCGCCCAGTGCACCGTAGCAATGCGCCAGCCAGGTCTTGCCGTCCTCGCGGTCCTGGCCCACCGGGAAGCCGTTGACGAAACCGGTCTGGTCGGCCCAGCCGTCACGGTCGGGCAGGGGGCTGACCTTGAGCCCCTTGCTGTCGCGCTGGAACTCGGCCGGGAGCTTGCGCGTGGCGCTGCCGAGCGGCTTCGCCTTGGCGGCATCATCGGCGTCGGCATCGCCGAACTGCACCACGAAATTGTCCTGCGCGCGGTAGATGCTCTCGCCATCCCAGAAATGCTCGTGGGCAAGCGTCTGGATGTTGGCCACGTGCTGCGGCGCGAACGCCGGGGCCAGCTCGATGATGACGCGGCCGGCGGGCAGGTTCATGTACAGCAGGTTGGCCGGGTCGGGCGTGCGCCAGTCACTGTCCGGCGAGGCGTCCAGAATCTGCTGCGGGCTGCGGTAAGGCGTGGCCGCGCTGGCCAGGCTGGGCAGCAGGCAGGCCAGAGCGAGGGTGAGCAGGGCAGGACGACGTGGCGACATGGCAGACCCGTTCAGGAAGGGAGTGCCCGATTGTGCGCGAAGCGCACCGGCTACGGCCAGCCAGGGGATGTCCTGCGGCACGGTGACTAACGACACATCCGCTATAGCGAAGTTCCGACTAGTGTGGACTCCACGCTAGCGGAGACCGCCATGAGCGACCACGAAGTCCACCTCAAGAAGTTCCAGAAAGAGCTCAGCTCCGGCACGGTCTCCCTGGCCCTGCTGGCGGTACTGGCCAAGGCCGGCGAGCCGCTGTACGGCTACCTGATCGCCAAGGAGCTGGAGCGGGTCGGCGAGGGCGTGCTGAGCGGCAAGCAGAGCGCGCTGTACCCGGTGCTGCGCAACCTGGAAGGGGCCGGGTTGCTGGAAAGCCATGTTGAACCGTCGGTGGCCGGGCCACCGCGCCGCTATTACCGCATCAATGACACGGGGCGTGAAGTGCTCAGCCAATGGACCGCCGCGTGGCGTGCCACCCGTGATTCCGTCGATTCCGTCCTGGAAGGGGTAACTGCATGAACATCGAATCCGTGGCCGGTCGGGCCTTGCCGACCACCATCCCGGCGTATCTGGCACAGCTGCGCGCGGCGCTGCACGACGCCGATCCGGCGATGGTGCAGGACGCCCTGTACGACGCCGAGGAATACCTGCGCTCGGAGCTGGCCGCACAGCCGGGCCGCAGCGAGGCCGAGGTGATCGCCGATGTGGCCGGCAGCTACGGTGCGCCGGAAGAAGTGGCCGAGATCTACCGCGAAACGGAAATCACCGTGAACCGTGCGCTGCGCACGCCGAGCGCGGGTGCTGCGCCGATCCGACGTGCAGCGGCCAGCAGCCCCGGCATCGCCTCGGTACCACCGCTGCAGGCGCCGCCCAAGCCACGCTCGGCCGTGGCCCGCTTCTTCGGTGTCGCCCTGGAGGCACGCACCTATGGCGCGCTCTTCTACATGCTCCTGTCGCTGGCCACCGGTACGTTCTTCTTCACCTGGGTGGTTACCGGCCTGTCGCTGTCGCTGGGCCTGATGGTGCTGATCATCGGCATTCCGGTGGCGGTGGTGTTCTTCGGCTCGGTGCGCGGTCTGTCGCTGCTGGAAGGGCGGTTGGTCGAAGCCCTGCTCGGCGAGCGCATGCCGCGCCGGCCGACGTATTCCGACCGCAGCCGCAGCTGGCTGCAGCGCATCGGCGACATGTTCACCGATGGCCGGACCTGGCTGACGCTGCTGTACTTCGTGCTGATGCTGCCGCTGGGCATCGTCTACTTCACGATCGCCACCACGTTGTTGTCGACCTCGATCGGCTTCATCTGGGCACCGGTGGCGGCGCTGTTCTCCAGTGACTACGTGGGCATCCACATCGACGGCATTCAGATGCTGCCGCTCTGGGTCACGGCCGGCCCCCCAAGCTGCTGGATGAAAGCGCAGCCGGCCAGCGGCCGGCACTACCCACAGCGTAAGCCCCCTGGTCGGGGGGGCGGTCGGCAAGCGGGCGTCAGCCCGCTTTACGGCGCAACGGGGTCACGTTGCTCGCGATCTTCGCGGCTTTTTTCGGCTTGCTGGCCACGCTCTGCGCATGGGCCGCGAAGAAATCGCGCACCTTGGGGTAGACCGTTTCGCGCCAGCGGCGGCCGCTGAAAATGCCGTAGTGGCCGGCGCCTTCGACGATGAAATGCTCGCGATGCGCGGCCGGAATGCCGGTGCACAGGTCCTGCGCCGCTTCGGTCTGGCCGAGGCCGGCGATATCGTCCAGCTCGCCTTCGATGCTCAGCAGTGCGGTGCCGGTGATCGCGCTGGGATCCACGCGTTCACCCTGTACGTACCACTCGCCGCGCGGCAGCAGGAACTCCTGGAAGACCACGCGGATCGTGTCCAGGTAGTACTTGGCCGGCATGTCGAGCACCGCGTTGTACTCATCGTAGAAACGACGGTGGGCGTCGGCATCTTCCATGTCGCCCTTGACCAGGTCGGCATAGAAATCCCAGTGCGAACTGAAGTGGCGGCTCGGGTTCATCGACAGGAACCCGGCGTGCTGCAGGAAGCCCGGGTACACGCGGCGGCCGGCGCCGGGGAAGGTCGCCGGCACGGTGTGGATGACGTTGTTCTCGAACCACGACATCGGGTTCTGCGTGGCCAGGTTGTTGACCGCGGTCGGGCTGCAGCGCGCATCGATCGGGCCACCCATCATCACCAGCGACCGCGGCGTGGTTTCGCCACGGCTGGCCATCAGCGAGACGGCGGCAAGCACCGGCACGGTCGGCTGGCAGACGCTGATCACGTGCAGCTTTTCCGCGCCAAGGTGGCGGATGAATTCCTGCACATAGGCAATGTAGTCATCCAGCCCGAACTCGCCTTCACTGCCCGGCACCATGCGCGCATCGACCCAGTCGGTCACGTACACGCGGTGATCGCGCAGCAGGGTGCGCACGGTATCGCGCAGCAGCGTGGCGTGGTGGCCGGACAACGGCGCCACCACCAGCACGAACGGCTGGTTGAGCATGGTGTGCAGCTGGTCGGCTTCATTGCTGTGGCGCTTGAAGCGCAGCAGTTTGCAGAACGGCTTGCTGATCTCTTCGTGGACGACGATCGGCACGCGCTCGCCCTCGACGTCGATTTCGTTGATGCCCCATTCGGGCTTCTCGTAATCCTTGCCGATGCGGTGGAACAGCTCGTTCACAGCGGCCAGGCGATCCGCGCCGGGCATCTGCGACCACCAATGACCTTGATTGGCGAAGAACTTCGCGTTGGCCTGGGCCTGGTGCACCCACGGGGCGAGCAGGTTGCGGGTCAACTCATGCAGCTGATATAGCATGACGTCCAATATGTATGGTCTTATGTTGCCGCGCAGCATAGCGTACCCGTCGCGCGGGCGCCTTAATGCGGGTCCTGTCTCAGTTGTTATCGAGACTCAGGGCGTGCCGCGTTCCAGTGCAGCCGCGTGCCCGGCCAGTGCGGGCGACAGCCAGCAGTGCGAGCCCAACGCTGTGAACCCCACGCGCTTGAGCTGGCTGCGGTACCAGCGCGCCGGGCGCGGCTGGAAGCCTTCGTTGTCGCCATCGAAGTCATCCTCGGCCGTGAATGCCTCCAGGAAGGCCACGCCGGCGGTCAGTTCGGCAAAGCCCTCCAGTGCCGGGCGCAGCTCGCGGCTGGGCACGTAATGCATCACGTCCGAGCAGATCAGCAGATCCACCGGTGCGCACGGGCGCAGCCAGGCGAAATCGCCGACCTTGGCCGGGTGCAGGTTGCGGCTGCGGCCGTAGCGGTGCACGGCGTAATCGCTGCTGTCGAAGCCCAGGTACTGCACGCGGGGGCGCAGTTTGAGCAGCGGGGCACGCCAGGCGCCTTCGCCACAGCCGATATCCAGCACGCTGCGGATCGGGCGTTCCAGGTAGTACTCGGCGCTGGCCACCGCGAGCGCCACCTTGCGCGCCAGGCGCGCGGCGCCACCGGTCTGGTCAGGCTGGTACCAGCGCTGGAAGTAAGCGGCGTCGTAGGTTTTGTCCATGGGGATATGCACGTGGGTGAAAGCGGCGCTTATCGTACGGCGTGGGCGCGCGGATGCGTAGTTGAGGTGTGGCGATGGGTCGCGCCCGCCACGCATGGGCGGCCCTGCCGGGCATGCGAGAATGGCGGCCAACCCATGCCAGCCGCCGGAGCAAGCACATGCAGTCCTACTACTGGGTCAAGACCTTCCACCTGTTGTTCGTGGTGGCGTGGATGGCGGCGGTGTTCTATCTGCCCCGGATCCTGGTCAACCTCAGCGAGACCGCCGGCCAGCTGCCGGTGACCGAGCGGCTGCAGCTGATGGGCCTGCGCCTGTACAAGTTCGGCCACATGATGTTCGGCCTCGCGCTGATCCTGGGCGTGGTGCTGTGGCTGGGCTACCGCGTGATTCCCGATTTTCCGACCATGGTCGCGCCCGGTGCGGCGGGCTGGCTGCATGCCAAGCTCGGCCTGGTGGTGCTGCTGCTGGTGTATTACTCGTGGACCGGGCGGCTGCTGAAAGGCGCGGTGAAGGGCAAGCTGCTGCCGTCCTCGCGTGCGCTGCGCTGGTTCAACGAACTGCCGCTGGTGCTGTTCATCGGCGTGGTCTGGCTGGTGATCGCCAAGCCGTTCTGAGTCAGTCAAAACCGGCCAGCGGCCGGCCCTATAGCCGCGCCACGCCGCCGGTGTGCTGCACAAAAAAAAGCCGGGCGCTCACGCGTCCGGCTTTTCCGTTTCCGCCGCAGCCCGGTCAGGCCACTTCGTAGGTCCCGTAGCTGCGCAGGCGCTCGTAGCGCTTCTGCAGCAGCTCATCGACCGGCAGCTTCTCCAGCACGTCCAGCTCGTTGAGCAGCACGGCCTTGAGGCGCTTGGCCATCTGGTTCGGGTTGCGGTGGGCGCCACCGGTGGGCTCACGCAGGACCTTGTCCACCAAGCCCAGGCTCTTCAGGCGCGGGGCGGTCAGGCCGAGCTGTTCGGCGGCGTCCTTGGCCTTGGCCGGGTCCTTCCACAGGATCGAGGCGCAGCCTTCCGGGCTGATGGTCGAGTACACGCTGTACTCCAGCATCACGGTGCGGTCGCCCACACCCAGTGCCAGTGCGCCACCCGAACCGCCTTCACCGATCACCGTGCAGACCACCGGCACCTTCAGTTCGGCCATTTCCATCAGGTTGCGTGCGATCGCTTCGGACTGGCCGCGCGATTCGGCATCGATGCCCGGCCAGGCGCCGGCGGTGTCGATCAGGGTCAACACCGGCAGGCCGAAGCGCTCGGCCATCTTCATCAGGCGCAGCGCCTTGCGGTAGCCCTCCGGCTTGGGCATGCCGAAGTTGCGCCTGATCTTTTCCTTGGTGTCGCGGCCCTTCTGATGGCCGATCAGCATCACCGAGCGACCACCGATACGGGCCAGGCCGCCGATGATCGCCTTGTCGTCGGCGAAGGCGCGGTCGCCGGCCAGTTCCTGGAACTCATCGCAGATGATGCGGATGTAGTCCTCGGTATACGGGCGGGACGGATGCCGGGCCAGCTGCAGCACCTGCCAGGAGGTCAGGTTGCGGAAGATCTGTGCAGTGCGCACCCGCAGCTTGTCCTGCAGGGCATTGACCTCGGCCTCGACATTGACCGCAGGTCCGGCGCTGGCGCTGCGCAGTTCCTGGATCTTCGCCTCCAGATCAGCGATGGGTTGCTCGAAGTCGAGGTAGTTCGGATTCATCGGAAACCGTCGTGAAGAAAAGAGGGAAAGTGTAGCCGAATGCGCCGAAAAGCCCCGTACGCCGTCGTCTGGAAACCGACGTTAGCGCAGCGGGGCCAGGCGCGCCAGTCAGCTCAGGGGACGACCAGCGCCGCGCTGCCCATCAGCGTGCTGCGGGTCTTCACGAAGGTGTTGTAGCCCTCGTTGGCTTCCTTGGGCAGGCCCGAGCCCAGCCGGGCGGTGGCGGCGGTGAACGCCATCTGCGCCTGGAAGGCCTCCTGCTGGAGCTGCAGCTGCGCATCGGCGGTGGTGGCATGCAGGTAGCGGGTGTACAGCTCGCGCAGCGGGCCGGCATGGGCCTCGAAGGCCGGGTCCAGCGCGGGCAGTGCGGTCGGGGCGGCTTCCAGCGCGTAGGCGGGCGCGGCGTAGCCGTGGGGCTGCTGGCGTGCGTAAGCACCGGGCTGGCCCATGCCTGCTTCGACGTAGGCGATGAAATCCGGGGCGGTGAAGATCTTGGCGTTGATCCGGCCGCCACTGGCGTCCACGTGGGCCACGGTCTGCACCTCCGGGAACGGCTCGCGGACGCCGAAGCTCCACGCCTTGTCGATGAACAGGTCGTGCGTGCTCTGGTACGGCCCTTGGAAGGTCACCCCGCCCAGCTCGATCTGCTTGTCCAGGCTGCCGAAGTTCTGCAGCTTGTCTTCGCTGGTGACGTAGATCTCGTTGGCGATCACGTACTCGGCCAAGGTCGGGTTGATCAACCCGCCCTTGCCGCTGGCGTAGACGATGAAGCGCACGTCGCCGAGCTGGTCGGTCTGCAGGTGATGCTCACCGGGCTGGAGCTTGACCGGGCGCGAGGCGTGCGCGGCGATCGGCAGTTCGTTGCCGTCGATGCGCAGGGTCAGCGGGGTATCGCCCGGGTTGTCGATCTCGAAGGTCTGGGCGGGGCCGGCACAGCCGGTGAGGGCGACGGCTGCACTCAGCAGCACGGCAAAACGCTTGATCAAAACAAAATACCTGTGTTGCAACAGAAAAAAATCAGTTCGCCCAGGGCGGGCTGTAGCGCACCTTCACCGTGCGGACCGCGGGATCGGCGCGCAACGCATCGACCAGGTGGCTGTCCACGCGCACGGCGATGTCACCGGCGACATCGAGCATGCCGGCCACCGGGCCCTGTTCCGAGCCGAGCAGCAGGTCCAGCCGCAGCGGTGTGCGGCCGGGGCGATGCCGGTCGAGCAGGGCGTTGACGCGGTTCCACACCGCACCGTCATGGCGCAGGTCCACCCGCAGTGACAGCCGCGTGGCGTAGTTGGCGCAGATGTCTTCGTAATCCCAGACCTGACGGATGCGCAGCGCATAGCCGCCGTTGAACTCGTCTTCGCGCAGGCCGCCCTTGACCACCAGGATCCGGTCCTTGGTCATCAGGTGGCCGAACTCGGCCAGGCCATCGGTGAAGGCGCTGCATTCCACGCGGCCCTTGCCGTCTTCGAGCTGCATGAAGATCTGGCTCTCGCCCTTGCGGCGTACGCCGACCACCAGGCCGGCCAGGATCACCGGCGTTTCCTGGCGCCAGGCACGCTTCTCGCCGTCCTTGCTCGGGCGGGCCGGCGGGATCAGCTTTTCCAGCTTGCCCAGGTCGGTGCCGACCAGTTCCTTGACGTCATCGGCGTAGGGATCGAACGGGTGGCCACTGAGGTAGAAGCCCAGCGTTTCGCGCTCGCCGTCCAGCAACTGGCCCAGCGCCCACTCGTTGGCTTCCGGCAACTCCAGCTGCATCGCCGTGCTGACCGGATCGGGCGCGCCGAACAGCGAGTTCTGCCCGGAGGCCTTCTCGCGCGCCATCTGGTCGGTGGCCTTGAGCACTTCGGGCAGTTGCAGCATCAGCGAGGCGCGGTTCTTGCCGAGCCCGTCCATCGCGCCGCAGTTGATCATCGCTTCCAGCGTGCGGCGATTGAGCTTGCCCGATCCGGCACGCATGCAGAAATCCAGCAGCGATGCGTAACGGCCGCCACGCTGTCGTTCCTCCACGATCGCTTCGCAGGCACCCTGGCCGACGCCCTTGATCGCGCCCAGGCCGTACACGATGGTGTCGGCGCTGGAGGCTTCGAACATGTACGCCGATTCGTTCACGCGCGGCGGCAGCACGGTCAGGCCGAGGTTGCGCACTTCGGCAAGGAAGCCGACCACCTTGTCGGTGTTGTCCATGTCCGAGGACAGCGTCGCGGCCATGAACTCGGCCGGGTAATGCCGCTTGAGCCAGGCGGTCTGGTAACTCACCAGCGCGTAGGCGGCGGCGTGCGACTTGTTGAAGCCGTAGCCGGCGAACTTCTCCATCAGGTCGAAAATCGCGTCGGCCTTGGCTTCGACGACACCGTCCTTGGCCGCACCTTCGCGGAAGATCTCGCGGTGCTTGGCCATTTCGGCCGGCACTTTCTTGCCCATCGCACGGCGCAGCAGATCGGCGCCGCCGAGCGAGTAACCGCCGACGATCTGCGCCATCTGCATCACCTGCTCCTGGTACACCATGATGCCGTAGGTGTCTTTCAGGATCGCTTCGGTGCGCGGATCGGGATAGATGATTTCTTCCTGCCCGTGCTTACGCGCGTTGAAGGAGGGAATCAGGTCCATCGGGCCGGGGCGGTACAGCGACACCAGCGCGATGAGATCTTCGAAGCGGTCAGGACGCGCGTCTTTCAGCAGGCGGCGCATGCCCGAGGATTCGAACTGGAACACCGCGCCGGTATTGCCGTTGGCGAAGATGTCCTTGTAGGTGGGCACGTCATCCAGTGGCAGCGCGGTGATGTCCACCGGCGGAATGCCGGCGCGCTCATGGCGTTTGTTGATCGCCTTGACCGCCCAGTCGATGATCGTCAGTGTGCGCAGGCCGAGGAAGTCGAACTTCACCAGGCCGATTTCTTCGACGTCGTTCTTGTCGAACTGGGTGACCGGGTTGCGGCCGCGGCCGCCTTCGTCATGTTCGGCGAACAGCGGGCAGAACTCGGCCAGCGGTTCGGGCGCGATCACCACGCCACCGGCGTGCTTGCCGGCGTTGCGGGTGAGGTCTTCGAGCTGGCGCGCCAGGTCGATCAGATCGCGGACATCGTCTTCGTTCTGGTAGCGCTGGATCAGCTCCGGCGAGGCCATTTCCGAATCCTTGCCTTCGCCCATCGCATCTTTGAGCGAGATGCCCAGGATGTTGGGGATCAGCTTGGAGACGCCATCGACCAGACCGTACGGGAAGCCGAGCACGCGGCCGGAATCGCGCACCACGGCCTTGGCCGCCATGGTGCCGTAGGTGATGATCTGGCTGACGCGGTCGCGGCCGTACTTGCGCGCGACGTAGTCGATCACTTCGTCGCGGCGGTCCATGCAGAAGTCGATGTCGAAGTCGGGCATCGACACGCGTTCGGGGTTGAGGAACCGCTCGAACAGCAGGTTGTACGGGATCGGATCCAGATCGGTGATCTGCAGCGCCCAGGCCACCAGCGAGCCGGCACCGGAACCGCGGCCGGGGCCGATCGGAATGCCCTGGTTCTTTCCCCACTGGATGAAGTCGGCCACGATCAGGAAGTAACCGGGGAAGCCCATCTTGATGATGGTGGCCAGTTCGAATTCGAGGCGCTCGACATAATCGGCGCGGGTCTTGCCCGGTGCCAGCGGATTCTTTTCGAGGCGCGCTTCCAGCCCCTTGCGCGATTCGCTGCAGATCCAGCTGTCGAGGGTTTCCTCTTCGGGCACCGGATAGTTGGGCAGGAAGTAGGTGCCCAGCCGCATCTCGATGTTGCAGCGTTCAGCCAGCGCCAGCGTGTTGTCGATCGCGTCGGGAATGTCGGCGAACAGCGCGCACATGTCCTCGGCGGATTTGAGGTACTGCTGGTCGCTGTAATCGCGCGGGCGTTTGGGATCGTCCAGCACGCGGCCGGAGGAGATGCAGACGCGCGCTTCGTGGGCGCTGAAGTCTTCCGGCTGCAGGAAGCGCACATCGTTGCTGGCGATCACCGGCAGGCCGCGCTGGCCGGCAGCCTGCAGGGCGAACTGGTTGAAGGCTTCTTCGCCCTCGCGGCCGGTGCGGGTCAGCTCCAGGTGCAGGCCGTCACCGAACACGCGCTGCCAATCGGCGAGCTGCTGCTCGGCCAGGTCGTGGCGGCCGTCGCCGGCGAGGCGGCCGGCGAGGCTGTCGCGGCCGGCCAGTGCGAACAGGTTGTGGCAGCCGGCTTTGAGCCAGTCCGGGTGGACGGCGACGCCGCCTTCGGGGCGGTGGCCTTCCATCCAGGCGCGGGTCAGCAGCCTGGAGAGGCTGAGGTAGCCTTCGCGGTCGCGGCAGAGCAGGGTCATGCGCCAGGGCGTCATGCCTTCTTCGGCGATCATGATGTCCGCGCCGGCGATGGGCTTGATGCCCACGGTTTCGGCGGCTTTGTAGAACTTGACCAGCGCGAACAGGTTGTTGAGATCCGTCACTGCCAGTGCGGGCAGCTTCAGTTCGACCGCGCGGCTGAGCAGGTTGGCCTGCTTGGCTTTTTTCGGGTCAGCCTGATCCGGCTTCGCCGGGACACGGATGGTCGAATCCGCCAGCGAAAATTCGGTGTGGACGTGGAGATGTACGAAACGGGAAGTGGACATGCCGAACCAATGTGATGCCCGGTCAGGGTAGCGGTGGCGGTGGTCGCTAACAAGGCTTGACAGGGGTGTTGCGGGGGCGCGGGTTGGCGCTGGGGTTCAGGTTTGCTTCGGCGGTTCCAGCGGTTGCGGGGTTTGGCGTTGGTGAAGCAAGTGCAGGAGCGGTGGGCCCGGTGGTGCTGCGGGCTGGGGCGGCGGGGGCAGAGTCGCGGGACGCGCTGTGAATACATCCCTGTAAGCTCGTAGGCAGCATCCATGCTGCCTAACGGTCCCGCGCCTCTACCCCCACCACCCCTTCGACAGATGGCCGGTGCGTTGGGGCGAGCAACAGCTGATCCTTCGATAGGTGAGGGGGGCGTTGGGGTTGGCAACGGCCCATTCTTCGATAGATGGCGGGTGCGCAGAGGCAGGCACCAGTCAGCCTTCGACAGATATCAGGTAGGCAGGCGCGAGTAACCGCCCACCTTTCCACCGGTGGCTGAGGCCCGGTGGCGAGCAATCGCCGTGTGTTCTTTGGTGCCGTGCCGGGCAGGGCCCGACAAGTGCAGCGCTCAGGCGGGGAGGCTGCTGCGGTCGGGTTCCAGGCACGCGCGGACGGGGGCGAAGCTGCGGCGGTGCTGGGGGCAGGGGCCGTGGCTGCGCAGGGCGGCGAGATGGGCAGGGGTGCCGTAGCCTTTGTGCTGGTCGAAGCCGTATTCGGGGTGGGCGTCGTGCAGCGTCTGCATGAAGCGGTCGCGGCTGACTTTGGCAAGGATCGAGGCGGCCATGATGGCGCGGTCGAGGGCGTCGCCGCCGATCAGGGCCTGGGCCGGGCAGGGCAGGCCTTTGGGGACGACGTTGCCGTCGATGCGGGCGAACTGGGCGACGTGGGCCACGCCTTCGACGGCGCGGCGCATGCCGAGCATCGTGGCCTGGTAGATGTTGAGGGCGTCGATGTCGCCGACGTCCACCATCACCACGTGCCAGGCCAGGGCGCGGTCGAGGATCTTGTCGTAGAGCTGGTCACGGCGTGCCGCGGTGAGCTGCTTGGAGTCGTCCAGGCCGTTGAGGCGCGGTCGGTCGGGGCAGAACACCACGGCGGCCACCGCGACGGGCCCGGCCAGGGGGCCGCGGCCGGCTTCATCCACCCCGGCCACGTAGCGCGGGGCGACGGTGGCCAGGGCGGCGCCGTCGAACAGGGCCAGTGAAGCGGCGGCGGCGTGGCGACGGCTCATGCGGCGCGGCCGTGGTGGGGGCCGCGTTCAAGCAGCTCGGTGACGGCGTCGGCGGCCCGTGCGGAGGCGTCGCGCCGCAGCTGCAGGTGCAGGCGCTGGTAAGTGTCCTGCAGGTCGGTCACGCGCTGGGGGCGATCGAACCACTGCAGGATGGCGGCGGCCAGTTTGTCCGGGGTGCAGTCGTGCTGCATCAGCTCCGGCGCGAGGTCCTTGCCGGCCAGGATGTTGGGCAGGGCGAAGCGGTCGACCTTGAGCAGCCCCAGCGCCTTGACGATGCGGTAGGTGAGTTCGGCCACGCGGTAGCCGACCACCATCGGGCGTTTGACCAGCATCGTCTCCAGGGTGGCGGTGCCGGAGGCGAGCACGACCACGTCGGCGGCGATCATCGCGGTGCGCGCGTTGCCGTCGAGCAGGTGCGAATGGGCAACCGGCAACGCCGAGGCGGAAAGTTGCTCGCTGATCAGGGTGCGGCAGGCGGCGTTGGCGGCCGGAACCACCACGTGCAGGCCGGGGATGCGTTCGGAAACCTGCCAGGCGGCTTCGAAGAACGGTTCGCCGAGCTTGCTGATTTCCCCCAGGCGGCTGCCGGGCAGTACCGCCAGTACCTTCGCGTTGGAGGGCAGGCCGAGTGCGGCACGCGCCTGTTCGCGATCATTGTGCAGCGGGATGTCATCGGCCATGGGATGGCCGACGAAGCGGGCGTCGATGCTGTGCTTGGCGTAGATCGGCGGTTCCATCGGGAACAGGCACAGGACCAGATCGGCGCTGGCCCCGATCTTCTCGGCACGCTTCTCACGCCAGGCCCAGACCGAGGGGCTGACGTAATGGACGGTGCGCACGCCGCGTTCCTTCAGCCAGCGCTCGACGCCGAGGTTGAAATCGGGCGCGTCGATGCCGATGAACACGTCCGGCTGCCACTCCAGCGCACGCGCGCGGAACGCGCGGCGTAGTTTGAGCAGGCGCGGCAGGTGGCGCAGGATTTCGGTCAGGCCCATCACCGCCAGTTCGCTGGCGTCGAACCAGGTCTGGCAGCCGGCGCTGCGCATGGCATCGCCGCCGATGCCGGCGAACTCGGCATTCGGGAAGCGCAGGCGCAATTCGCGGATCAGGCCGGCCCCGAGCAGGTCGCCGGAGGCTTCACCGGCGACCAGGGCGATCCGCACAGGGCGCTCGGAGGTGCGCACGGCCAGCGTCTGTTCAACGCTGGTCGCCATCGCAGCGAGTGGAATGATCTCGGCGGTCGTCATGCCCGGGGGGTTCCCGCCTGGAGCCGTCATCGCAGCAGGGGCCTCTCGGCGCTTTCGATGAAGTCCAGCAGGTCCTTCACGTCGGCGCTGTGGGTGGCCTGCTCGGCCAGCTGCACCTTGGCTTCGGCCAGCGGCAGGCCGGCCACGTACAGCGTGCGGTAGGCGCGCTTGATGCTGGCGATGCGCTCGGCATCGAAGCCGCGGCGCTTGAGGCCTTCGCTGTTGATGCCGCGCGGGCGGCCCAGGGTATCGCTGCCGACCATGGTGAACGGCGGAACGTCGCCGTTGGTCAGCGCGCCCATGCCAAGGAAGGCGTGGGCACCGATGCGGCAGAACTGGTGGGCACCGGCGAAGCCGCTGATGATCACGTAGTCGCCCACGTTGACGTGGCCGGCCAGCGTGGTGTTGTTGGAGAACACGCAATGGTCGCCGACATGGCAGTCATGCGCCACGTGGGTGTAGGCGAGCATCCAGTTGTCGTTGCCGACCGTGGTGATGCCGCCGCCACCGGCGGTGCCGCGGTTGATGGTGACGAACTCGCGGATGACGTTGTCATCGCCGATCACCAGCTCGGTGCGCTCGCCTTTGTACTTCTTGTCCTGCGGCTCGCCACCGATCGCGGCATGGCCGATGAAACGGTTGTTGCGGCCGATCCGGGTCGGGCCGTGGATCGAGCAGTGCGGACCGATCTCGGTGCCGGCACCGATTTCCACGTCCGCACCGATCAGGCAGAACGCACCCACGCGCACATCCGCAGCCAGCGTCGCCGACGGGTCGATGACCGCGGTGGGGTGGATGAGAGGGGCGTTGTCACTCATTGCAGATCTCCTGCCTGGATCATTCGCGGGTGCCGGCGCACAGCACTTCGGCGCAGGCGACGATTTCGCCATCGACCTTGGCCACGCAGTCGTACACCGCCATGTTGCGGATCACGCGCTTGATCTCCACGTGCATTTCCAGCACATCGCCGGGCACGACCTGCTTGCTGAAGCGGGCTTTGTCGACTTTCACCATGTAGAACAGCTTGGACTGCGCATCGCGGCCCAGGGTGAGCTGGGTCAGCACGCCGCCGGCCTGGGCCATGGCTTCGATGATCAGCACGCCGGGCATGATCGGCTGGCCCGGGAAGTGGCCCTGGAAGAATGGCTCGTTGATGCTGACGTTCTTGGTGGCGACGATCTTCCGGTTCTCGAAATCGAGCGAGATCACCTTGTCCACCAGCAGGAACGGGTAGCGGTGCGGGATCAACTGCTGGATCTGGTTGATGTCCGGCAGATTCTGGTTGTTGCTCATTCTTTCTCCTTGCTCACAGACAGGATGCGCCGGGCGAGCGCATCGAGCTGCTTGAAGCGCGCGGCATTTTTACGCCACGTGCGGTTGTCGGTCAGTGGGGTGCCGGAGGAATACTCGCCCGGCTCATGAATGGAGTTGCGCACCACCGATTTGCCGGTGATGACGACCTTGTCGCAGATTTCGAGGTGACCGACGACGCCGACGGCGCCGCCCAGCAGGCAGTAGCGGCCGATCTTGGCGCTGCCGGCGATGCCGGTGCAGCCGGCGATGGCCGAGTGGGCGCCGATCTGGACGTTGTGGGCGACCTGCACGAGGTTGTCCAGGCGCACGTCGTTCTCCAGCACGGTGTCTTCCAGCGCGCCGCGATCAACGCAGGTATTGGCGCCGATTTCGCAGTCGTCACCGATGCGCACGCCGCCGAGCTGGGGCACTTTGATCCAGTGGCCGGCATCCATGGCCAGGCCGAAGCCATCGGCACCGAGCACGGCGCCGGGATGGATGCGCACGCGCTTGCCGAGCTTGACGCGGGTGACCAGGGTCACGCGGGCGATCAGTTCGCAGCCGTTTTCCAGGGTGCAGTCTTCGCCGATGATGCTGCCGGGGCCGACGATGCAGTTCTCACCGACGACGCTGCGCGCGCCGATGGTGACGAACGGCCCGATGTGGGCACTGGCGGCGACCTGGGCGTCCGGATCGATGCAGGCGCTGGGGTGGATGCCCGGGGCGCGCGGCGGTGCGATATCGAACAGGGCGGCGATCTTGGCGAAGGTGGTGTACGGGTCCTTGGCGACCAGGGCGGCGCCGGGCGCGGCCTCGGCATCCTCGGCGCGCAGCACGACGATGGCCGCCTGGCTGTCGGCCAGCTGCGCGCGGTAGCGCGGATTGGCCAGGAAGGTGAGCTGGCCGGGGCCGGCATGGGCGAGCGTAGCCACGCCATGGATGGCGGTGCTGCCATCACCATGGACCTGCAGGCCAAACTGCTCGGCGAGTTGCTGGGCGGTATAGGTAGGAGTGTTCACCGGGGGAGTTTACCGTGTGATGCCGAAACGGTCATGCGGGGCGGGGGTTTTGGGGTGGGTGTGTCGGTTTGCTGTGGCTCCGGCGCCTTGGTTGCCATCGCGCGGGGTCATGGCGGGCAGCCCGCCACGCCCCCCGACGGTTCAGCGCGAGCGCGGCAGGGTAGTGCCGGCCGCTGGCCTGACCCAGAAACGAAAACGCCGGGCAAAGCCCGGCGAATGCGTACCGCGTCTGGTGGAGAGGCCCCCTTCTGTTAAGGGGGCCGCGCCGACGGCGCGGGGGATAGGAGGAATCGTTGGGCCCCAAGGTTTGCTGCGCAAACCTTGGGCAATTCACGTTAGGCGGTCAGAACTGACCGCCGAACGTGAATTGCAGACGCTCGACTTCGTCGCCGTCTTCCTTCTTGAGCGGGAAGGCGTAGCTGATCGAGATCGGGCCGACCGGGGCGCGCCACAGCAGGGCCACACCGGTGGACACGCGCAGTTCGTTGGCCTTGAAGTTGTCCACGCCGGTGTACACGTTGCCGAAGTCCACGAAGGCCGAGATGCGGGCCGAGGGGCTGTCGAACAGGCGCGGGAAGTAGGCTTCCACCGAACCAACGGTCTTCAGCGAGCCGCCCAGCGGCTGGCCGCGGTTGTAGCTCAGGGTCGGTTCCGAACGCGGGCCGAGGGTGTTGTCCTCGAAACCACGCACCGAGTTGGTACCACCGGCGTAGAAGTTCTCGTAGAACGGCAGGCCAGCGGCGGTCACCACGCGGGTGCTGCCATCCGGGTTGGTGATCACGCGGGTGGTGTCATTGCCGTAGCTGTCGCCGTAGCCGACTTCGGCGCGGGTGTTGATGACCAGCTGCGGGATGATCGGCCAGTACTTGGAGAACTGATAGTTCAGCTTGTAGTACTCCACGGTCGAACCCGGCAGCGTGGTTTCCAGGCCGACGCGCTGGTAGGTACCGCGGGTCGGCATGAAGTAGTCGTTGCGGGTATCGCGCGCCCAGCCCAGCTCGGTGCGCCAGGAATGGAACGTGCGCTGGCCGATGGCATCGATGTAATCGATGATCGCCTGCGGGGTCGACCCCTGGTACGTGGTGATCTGGTTGCTGTCGATGCCCACCATCAGCGAGACGGTGTCGTTCTCGGTGATCGGCACGCCGAACACCACCTGCGCGGCACCATTGGTGCTGTTGTACTGCGCGGTGTTGAAGTCGGAGTAATCCAGTTCGCGCCAGGAAAGGTTGTAGCCCAGCGAGACGCCGTCATCGGTGAAGTACGGGTTGGTATAGCTGAAGCCGTAACGCTGCAGGTAGCTGCTGCGCGACGCTTCGACCGACACACGGTTGCCGCCGCCGAGGAAGTTGTTCTGCGACAGCTGCACCGAGGTGGTCATGCCGTAGGACTGCGAATAGCCCAGGCCGAACACGAAGCTGCCCGAGGTGGTTTCCTTGACGTTGTAGACCACGTCGACCTGGTCGTTGCTGCCGGTGACCGGCGGCGTTTCCACGTCGACCGATTCGAAGTAGCCCAAGCGCTGCAGACGGATCTTGGAGCGGTCGATCGCGGCCTGCGAGTACCAGCTGTTCTCGAACTGGCGCATTTCACGACGCAGCACTTCGTCGGAGGTGCGGGTGTTGCCCTTGAAGGTGATGCGGCGCACCGACACGCGCGGGCCGGGAACGACCTGCATGTTGATGGCCACCGTGCGGTCGGCACGGTTGCTGGTCGGGATCGGGTTCACCTTGGCGAAGGCGTAGCCGATGTTGGACAGCGAATTGGTGATCTGGTCCGAGCTGAACTCCAGCAGCGCACGCGAGAACGTGTCGCCGGATTTCTGGATCACCATGCGCTCGACATCTTCCTGCGGCAGGATGGTGTCGCCGGTGACCTTGATCTCGGAAATCTTGTACTGCTCACCCTCGGTCACGCCGGCGGTGATGAACATGTCGCGCTTGTCGGGACTGATCGAGACCTGGGTGGAATCGATGCTGAAATCCACGTAGCCGCGGTCCAGGTACCAGCCGTTGAGCTTTTCCAGATCGCCGGACAGCTTTTCCTTGGAGTACTGGTCGTCGCGGCGGTACCACGAGGCCCAGTTGTGCTCCTTGGATTCCCAGGTTTCCAGGATGTCCTTGGCCGGGAACTTCTCGGTGCCGACCAGGTTGACGTGCTGGATCTTGGCGGCCTTGCCTTCCTTGATCGCGATGGCGATGTCCACGCGGTTGCGGTCCAGCGGGCTCACCGTCGGGGTGATGTCCACGTTGTACTTGCCACGGTCGTTGTACTGGCGGCGCAGTTCCTGGGTCACCCGGTCCAGGCTCAGGCGGTCGAAGGTGCCGCCCTCGGTCAGGCCGATGTCGCTCAGGCCCTTGAGCAGCTGGTCGCTCTTGATGTCCTTGTTGCCGGTGACGGTCAACTTGTTGATCGCCGGGCGTTCCTTGACCGTGACCACGAGGATGTCGCCCTGGCGGTTGAGCTGGACGTCTTCGAAGAAGCCGGTCTTGTACAGCGCACGGATGGTTTCACCGACCTTGTTGTCGGTGATGGTGTCGCCACGTTCCACCGGCAGGTAGGTGAACACGGTACCGGAGGTGATGCGCTGGAGACCATCCACGCGGATGTCGCTGACGGTGAAGGGCTCGGCTGCCTGCGCCAGGGCGGGCGCGCCGAAACCGGCAACGAGTGCGAGGGCCAGCAGGCGGCGATTGGGGAGTCGCGTCATGTCACGTCCGGTTGGAGTCGATTTCAACATTGCGGGATGCCGGCGCATAAGACGACGACAAAAGGAAAAAAGTTCATCGCGGGACCAGGCCGAGGATGTCGTTGTAGAACGCCAATCCCATCAGCCCGGCCAGCAGCGCCAGGCCCACATACTGCCCGGCAGCCATGGCGCGCTCGCTCAGCGGGCTGCCCTTGACCAACTCGATAAGGTAATACAGCAGGTGCCCGCCGTCCAAGATGGGGATGGGCAACAGGTTGATGATGCACAGGCTCAGCGACAGCAGGGCCAGGAAATACAGGAACCAATCCAGGCCGCGTTTGGCCGAGACATTGGCGACCCGGGCAATGGTGACCGGGCCGGAGATGTTCTGCAGCGAGGCGTTGCCGGTGACGATGCGGCGCATCATCCCCAGGGAATCGCCCGCCATCCGGGCGGTTTCGCGCAGGGCTACCGGCACTGCCGCAAACGGCCCGAACTTGAGTTCGGCATCGTAGGCCGGGGCGTGGGTCTCCGGGAAACCGATGCCGATCTGCCAGGTCGGCTGGCCACGGCCGTCCACGCCCTGGCGGGGGGTGATCTCCAGCGCCAGCCGCTCGCCGCCGCGCAGGACGTCGATCATGCCGGGGCCGCCACGCTGGCCGAGCGCGGCGATCTGCGCCGGCACCTGGTCGGCGCCTTCGATGCGCTGGCCGTCCACGGCCACGATCAGGTCGCCCGGCACCAGCACGCCCTGGGCAGCCGCGTCGGGCAGTACCTTGTCCACCAGCGCCGGCTGCAGCCAGAACTGCCAGCTCAACCCGGTCAGCTGGGGCACGCGGCGTTCATCGAAGCCGGCCGGCAGCTGCGACAGCGGCAGGGTGCGGGTGCGCACCTGGTCCAGGCCGTCGAGGACCTCGACCTTGGCATCGTGACGATCCATCGCCGCAGTGGTCAGCGCCATGCTGGCCTCGCCGGCGGTGGCCACGCTGCGGCCATCGACTTTCACCACGCGGTCGCCGGCCTGCAGCCCGGCGGTCTGGGCCATCCCGGTGGTGCGGCCGATGGTGGCCGAATAATCCTGTTTCCCGATCACGAACATCGCCCACAGCAGGGCGATGCACAGGATCAGGTTGGCGGCCGGACCGGCGGCGACCACCGCGATCCGCTGCCACACGGTCTTGTGGTTGAAGGCCTGGCCGCGCTCGGCCGGGTGCACTTCCACCTCGCGCTCGTCCAGCATCTTCACGTAGCCGCCCAGCGGAATGGCGGCGATCGCGAATTCGGTGCCGGCGCGGTTGCGGCGCGACCACAGCGGCTTGCCAAATCCGACAGAGAAGCGCAGCACCTTGATCCCGCAACGGCGGGCTACCCAGTAATGGCCGAACTCGTGGAATGTCACCAGCAGGCCAAGGCTGACGATCATCCACCAGACGGATCCGATGAAATCACCCATGGTGATCAGCACTGTAAGGGGGCGTATGGGGCATTCAGGCGTGGTCGATGGCGGCTTGGGTGATCTGGCGGGCGCGCTGATCGGCGGTCAGCAGGCCCTCCAGTGTATCGGCGGACTCGCTCGACAGTGTTGACAGAGCGTTAGCGACCAGCGCTGGAATGGCAAGGAAAGCTGCCCGCCCCTGAAGAAACGCTGAAACCGCGACTTCATTGGCTGCATTGAGGATCGCCGGGGCGGTGCCACCGGCGGCCATCGCCTGCCAGGCGAGCTTCAGGCACGGGAAGGCCTCGGTGTCCGGGGCTTCGAAATCCAGCCGCCCCTGGGTCAGCAGATCCAGCCCGCCGACCCCGGATTCGATCCGTTGCGGCCAGCCCAGGCCGACGGCCAGGGTGGTGCGCATGTCCGGCAGGCCCATCTGGGCCAGGGTGGAGCCATCGACGAATTCGACCAGCGAATGCACCAGGCTCTGCGGGTGGACCAGCACGTCGATGCGCTCGCCGGGCACGCCGAACAGATGATGGGCTTCGATGACTTCGAGCCCTTTGTTCATCAACGTCGCCGAATCGACCGAGATCTTCGGGCCCATGGACCACTTCGGGTGGGCCACGGCTTGGGCCGGAGTGACCTGTGCCAGCTGCTCGCGGGTGCGGCCACGGAACGGGCCGCCGGAGGCGGTCAGGATGATCCGGCGCACGCCGGCCCCATCGAGACTCGCGTCGCGGGAGCGCAGGCACTGGAAGATCGCGCTGTGCTCGCTGTCGATCGGGATGATCTCCGCCCCGCCGGCCGCGGCCTGGCGCATCAGCAGCTCGCCGGCCAGCACCAGCGACTCCTTGTTGGCCAGCAGGATCCGCTTGCCGGCCGCCGCGGCGGCCAGGGTCGAGGACAGCCCGGCGGCCCCCACGATGGCGGCGACCAGGGTGTCGCAGGCATCACTGGCGGCCAGCTGATCCAGCGCCGCAGCGCCCGCATGGGCCCGGGTGGCCAGGCCGGCGTCACGCAGGCCGTCGCGCAGGGCGGCATACCGCGATTCATCGGCAATCACGGCATGCGCCGGGCGGTGCACGGCGCACAGCGCGACCAGCGCATCGACCTGGCGGCCGGCGGCCAGCACAGTGACCTGGTAGCGGTCCGGATGGCGCGCGATCACGTCCAGCGCGGATGCGCCGATCGAACCGGTGGCGCCGAAGACGGCGACCTGGCGGGGGGCGGAAGCGCTGGCCATGGTTAGAACCCGAAGATTTCCTTGCCGAGTGCGAACACCGGCAGGGCGGCGAGAACGCCGTCGATACGATCGAGCACGCCGCCATGGCCCGGGATGATATGGCCCGAATCCTTGGCACCGGCGTGGCGCTTGATCAGGCTCTCATAGAGATCGCCCAGCACCGAGGCAAACACGGTGACCACGGCGGTGATCACCAGGCCGACCAGATGGCCGCTGTCGATCCCGGCCAGCCAGCCGAAGCCCAGCGCCACGATCAGGCCGGCGACCATGCCGCCCCCCAGGCCTTCCCAGGTCTTGTTGGGGCTGATCCGCGGGGCCAGCTTGGTGCGCCCGAAGGTGCGGCCGGCGAAGTAGGCGCCCGAATCGGCGGCCCAGACCACGGCCAGCGCGGTCAGCAGCCACAGGTGACCGTTGTCACCGCTGGCATGGATGAGCACCAGCGAGGCCCAGGCCGGAACGATCGCCAGGGTGCCGGCCAGCAGCTTGAGCGCACGTGCCGGGCTGCTCGGGCTGGCGCCGAAGTTGAAGAAGCGCAGCCACAGCAGCGCCATCAACCACCAGCCGATGCCGATCAGTGCGGCGATCTGGTACAGCACCAGCGAGCCGGCATCGGCCCACACGATCAGCACCATCAGCACCAGATTCAGCACCAGCAGCACGGTGCGGGCGAGGGTGTCTTCCACGTCGGCCAGCTTCAGCCATTCCCACAGGCCAATCAGGAACACGGCGGCCGCCGCGGCGGCCAGCCACTGGGTGGGCAGCATCAGGATGGCGAGAATGGCGACCGGCGCCATGATCAGCGCGGCGATGACTCGGGTCTTGGTCATGGGGAAGAGGTCTCGGTGGCCAAGGCGGCGATCTGGGCGCTGGTCAGGCCGAAACGGCGTTCACGCGCGGCATAGGCGTCGAACGCCTGCTGCAGGACGGCGGCGTCGAACTCGGGCCACAGTACGTCGGTGAACCACAGTTCGGTATAGGCCAGCTGCCAGAGCAGGAAATTGCTGATGCGGGTATCGCCACCGGTGCGGATGAACAGGTCCGGCGGTGGCAGGTCGGCCAGGGCCACGCGGCTGCTGAGCATCGCTTCGTCGATCTGCTCGGGCAGCAGGCGACCGGCCGCGACCTCGGCAGCGAGCTCGCGCGCGGCGCGGGCGATGTCCTGGCGGCCGCCGTAGCTGGCGGCGATGCTCAGGGTCATCGCACGGTTGCCGGCGGTGCGCTGTTCGGCCAGCTGCATGCGGCTGACCAGCCCGGCGCCGAAGCGCTCACGCTCGCCGATGAAACGTACGCGCACGCCACGGCGATGCAGCTCGTCCACTTCGCGGTCGAGCGCATTGAGGAACAGCTTCATCAGCGCGTCGACCTCATCGCTCGGCCGGCCCCAGTTTTCACTGGAGAAGGCGAACAGGGTCAGCGCGGCGATGCCGTGGTCGAGGCAGAAATCGATGGTGCGGTTGACCGCGCGCGCACCGGCACGATGGCCGATCACGCGCGGGCGACGACGCTTCTGCGCCCAACGCCCGTTGCCATCCATGATGATGGCAACGTGGCGCGGCACGGGCGCGTCGGAACTGCTGGTCGGGGCCTGGGACATAGGGCTCAGACCGCCATCAGTTCCTTTTCTTTCTCGGCGACAACACTATCGACGTCCTTGATGGACTTGTCGGTCAGCTTCTGGATGTCGTCTTCGCCGCGCTTCTTGTCGTCTTCGCTGATCGCCTTGTCCTTGATCAGGGTGGCGATCGCCTTGTTGGCGTCCTGGCGGATGTTGCGGATGGCGATCTTGGCGCCTTCGCCTTCCTTCTGCACCTGCTTGCCCAGCTCCTTGCGGCGCTCTTCGGTCGGCGGCGGCAGGTTCAGGCGGATGACGGTGCCGGCCACGTTCGGGGTCAGGCCGAGGTCGGAGGCATAGATCGCCTTTTCCACGTCCTTGATCATGCCCTTGTCGAACAGCGTGATGACCAGCGAATGGCCCTCGGAGACGCTGATCGAGGCGACCTGGTTCAAGGGGGTGTCGGTGCCGTAGGCCTTGACGGTGATGCGATCCAGCAGGGCCGGGGAAGCACGGCCGGTGCGGATGGAGGTGAGGGTGTGCTTCAGAGCATCGATGCTCTTTGCCATGCGCGTCTGCGCGTCCTGCTTGATTTCGTTGAGCATCGCCCGAATCCTGGATGTAACTGGGAATCGGGCGATTATAGGCGAAGAAGGGGCTTCGCCGGGCCGTTCAGGGCGCCCGGCGTGGGGCGCCGCTCAGGCTCAGGTGTTGTCGCGGCCCTGCACCAGGGTGCCGATGTTGTCGCCGTGCAGGATCTTGAGCAGCTCGCCCGGCTGGCCCATGTCGAACACGCGCAGCGGCAGATCGCTGTCACGGGCCAGCGCGAAGGCGGCGGTATCCATCACTTCCAGCCCGCGACGGATCACTTCGTCGTAGGTCAGGCTGTCGAAACGGACCGCATCGCTGTACTTGTTCGGATCCTTGTCATACACGCCGTCCACCTTGGTGGCCTTCAGCAGCAGGTCCGCGCCGATCTCGATCGCACGCAGGGCCGCGCCGGAATCGGTGGTGAAGAACGGGCTGCCGACGCCGGCGGCAAAGATCACCAGGCGGCCCTTTTCCAGGTGGCGGATGGCGCGGCGACGGATGTAATCCTCGCAGACGTCGTTGATCTTGATCGCGCTCATCACGCGGGCCTTGGCGCCCAGCTTCTCCAGGGCGTCCTGCATGGCCAGTGCGTTGATCACGGTGGCGAGCATGCCCATCTGGTCGCCGGTCACCCGGTCCATGCCGCCTGCGGCCAGGCCGGCACCGCGGAAGATGTTGCCGCCGCCGATCACCAGGGCCACTTCGGCACCGGCGGCCTGCGCTTCCATCACCTCACGGGCGAGGCGGTGGATCACCTTGGGGTCGATGCCGTAGTCCTCGTCTCCCATCAGCGCCTCCCCGGAAACTTTCAACAGGATGCGGCGATAGGCGAGCTTTGACATGGCGATCTCTGGATGCGTGGAAAACGCCCGGATTCTACTGGAAGCCGGGCCATCGGGCAGCATAAATTTGCTGCACTGCGGCGTAGGCAGGCGCTGCGACGGCCCCGATCACGACGCCGCGCGCGGGTCGGGCTCAGGCCGGCGCGGTACTGGGCGAGCGCGCGATGACGCGGTTGCGGCCCAGGTTCTTGGAGCGGTACAGCACGTCGTCGGCGGCTTTCAGCAGGTCCTGAACATCGGCGAAACGCTCGTAGCCCCCCTGGGTGGCCACGCCGGCGGAGAAGGTCACGAACAGTGGGCCACCGGCCGCTTCGGCCATCGGCGTGTTGACGATCGTGGCCAGTACCCGCCGGACCACTTCCAGTGCGACCGGCTCGGTGGTATTGGGCAGCAGCGCGATGAATTCCTCGCCGCCGAAACGGGCCACCGTATCGCTGTTGCGCAACTGCTCCTGCAGCTTGGTGGCGAACATGCGCAGCACCTGGTCACCCATGAGGTGGCCGTGGGCATCGTTGATCTTCTTGAAATCGTCCAGGTCGATGAAGGCGACCGAGAGTGGCCAGCCATGACGGGTGGCGCGCAGGAATTCCTGTTCGAGCACGGCTTCGAGCTGGCGGCGGTTGAGCACCCCGGTCAGGGCATCGCGATGGGCCTGCTCGGCCAGCCGATTGGCGCGCGCCTCGAATTCATCCGCACGCTGGCGGGCCAGGGCGGCGTCCTGCATCTCGCGCAGGTTGCGCAGCGTGGCCAGCTCCTGGGCATGGTCGATCAGCTGCTGCACGCGCGAGGGCGAGAACAGCGGGGTCTCGAACAGGGTGCTGATATCCGGCAGCGATTCGCCGATGCGGGCCAGCACCTGGTCGAACTGGGCGCTGTCCAGGCCGAGGGTGTCGTGCACGCGCTGCAGGGCGTGTTCGCGGGCGGCATCGGCATCGGTGCCGAGCCAGATATCGGCCACGGCGCCGGACAGGGCGACGCAGTTCTGGAAATTGTCGTCGCCGGTGGCGGGCGATTCGCTGTGCGCGATGCTGTCCACCAGGTAGCGGGGCAGGCCCCATTCCTCGGCCACCCACGCCCCGACATCGGCATGGCTGCACTGCAGGTGTTCGCGCTCCAGTGCGACCAGGGCGTCGTTGTCGGCCGCCTGGCGCAGCAGCGGGAGATAGGTTTCCGGCTGCGCCTGGGCGAGGGCGAGCACGCCGATGTCCTGCAGCAGGCCGGCCAGCATCAGTTCCTCGGCTTTGCGCAGGCCGCGGGCCTGGCCGAGCAGGCTGGCTGCCAGCGCGCTTAGGATGCTTCGGCGCCACGCGCGCTCGCGCAGGTCCTGGCCGTCGCCGGCCGCGGTCAGGTTCTGGGTGACGGTGAAGCCCAGTGCCAGGCTGACGGTGGCATTCAGGCCGAGCATGGTCAGTGCCTGGCCGAGGTTCTCGATGCGCCGGCGGCTGGCATACAGCGGTGAATTGGCGATGCGCAGCATGCGGGCACTCAGCGCCATGTCGATGGCGATGATGTCGGCGGCGGTGGTGATGTCCGCTTCCGGATCCTGCGCCAGTTCGATGATGCGCAGGGCAATACCGGGCGGGGAGGGCAGGTTGCGGCAGAGCGCCAGGGCGGCTGTCAGCTCGGGAGGCATGGCGGGCTTTTCAGTGTGTTGGGGCAAGAATACCTGAGGTACATCACAGTTTCGTCCTTGATTTCTTGCGTTGACGCGGCAGATCGGTTTGGGAGTATTGCCCTGATCCGGCACACAAAGCAAAGCCAATGGACAAAAAAAAGAAGCCGCGGAGTCCGCGGCTTCTTTCGTAACACATTCAAGCGGTGAAGATCAGGCCAGACCGGCCTGCTTCATCACTTCGGCGGCGTAATCTTCCACCACCTTCTCGATGCCTTCGCCGACCGCCAGGCGCTGGAAGCCGACCACATCGGCACCGGCGGCCTTGAGGACCTGCTCGACCGACTGGTTGGTGTCCAGCACGTACGGCTGGCCGTACAGGGTCACTTCGTTGACGATCTTGGCGATCTTGCCGCTGATGATCTTTTCCAGGATATCGGCCGGCTTGGACTTGTCCTTGTCGGACATCTTGGCCAGTTCGATTTCCTTTTCCTTGGCAACGAACTCGGCCGGCACATCGGCGGCCTTGTTGTGCGGCGGGTTCATGGCAGCCACGTGCATGGCCAGGCCACGGGCCAGCTCTTCGTTGCCGCCGGCCAGTTCAACCAGCACGCCGATGCGGCCGCCGTGCACGTAGGCAGCGACGTTGTTGGTCGATTCCAGGCGCACGATGCGACGCACGTCGACCTTCTCGCCGACCTTGGCGATGACGGCAGCGCGGGCTTCTTCGATCGTCTCGCCGGACGGCAGCTTGGCGGCCTTCAGGGTGTCGATGTCGGCAGCGCCCGAGCTCAGCGCGGTGGCAGCAACCGCCTTGGTGAAGTCCAGGAAGTTGCTGTCCTTGGCGACGAAGTCGGTTTCCGAGTTGACTTCGACCAGCACGGCCTTGCCGCCGTCCTGGGCCGCCACGATGATGCCTTCGGCAGCCACGCGGTCAGCCTTCTTGTCGGCCTTGGCCAGGCCGGACTTGCGCAGCCATTCGGCCGAGGCGTCGATGTTGCCGCCGTTTTCGACGAGTGCCTTCTTGCACTCCATCATGCCGGCGCCAGTGCGCTCGCGCAGTTCCTTGACCAGGGAAGCAGTGATTTCCACGGGATTTCCTCACGAAAGAAAGGGGTTGGGCCGGCATGGTGGCCGGCCCGTGTGACAGGTGTCCTGTCGTCGCGCCAACGGCAGCGGACAGGAGCGGTGGGCGCGCTGCGCCCACCGCGGGCCTGGATCAGGCCTGGGCTTCGCCAGCGGCCGGAGCGTCGGCCGCCGGAGCTTCAGCGGCCGGAGCGGCAGCAGCAGGAGCAGCAGCCTTCTTGGCCGGCGCGCGGCGGGCCGGCTTGGCTTCTTCGCCAGCAGCGGCTTCGCTGAACTCTTCTTCGCGGACGGTGGCGGCGTGCGGCGCAGCAGCCTTGCCTTCCAGCACGGCGTCGGCAGCGGCGCGGGCGTACAGCTGCACAGCGCGGATGGCGTCGTCGTTGCCCGGGATCGCATAATCGACCAGTTCCGGGTTGTAATTGGTATCGACAACAGCGATCACCGGGATGCCGAGCTTCTTGGCTTCCTTGATGGCGATGTCTTCGTGGCCGATATCGATGACGAAGATCGCGTCGGGCAGACGGTTCATGTCCTTGATGCCGCCCAGCGAGGCTTCCAGCTTGTCGCGCTCGCGACGCAGGCCCAGCACTTCGTGCTTGACCAGCTTGTCGAAGCTGCCGTCGGTCTCACCGGCTTCCAGTTCCTTCAGGCGGGCAACCGACTGCTTCACGGTACGGAAGTTGGTCAGGGTGCCGCCCAGCCAACGCTGGTTCATGAAGGGCATGCCGCAACGCTCGGCTTCTTCACGGATCGACTCGCGGGCGCTGCGCTTGGTGCCCAGGAAGAGGATGGTGCCGCGCTTCTGCGCAACGCTGGAAATGAAGTTCATCGCGTCATTGAAGAGCGGAACGGTCTTTTCCAGGTTGATGATGTGGATCTTGCCGCGGGCGCCGAAGATGTACTGGCCCATCTTGGGGTTCCAGTAACGGGTCTGGTGGCCGAAATGGACGCCGGCTTCCAGCATCTGACGCATGGTGACCTGGGGCATTGCAGTAACTCCTGATAGGGAACCGGCCGCCACGGGTAATAGTTGGGCGGTCCGCCGTGAGGCGGGAGGTTCCGGGGTTTGGCTTCCCTGTCGCTTCCGTGACCGAACTCCTTGCGGAGCACCCCGGCACGGATATGGGCGGCAGGTGTGGATTCACCGGTGACGTCCGGTGTTGACGTGTTCCCTGCTTCGATGAGGCAGGAGATCCGGTCGATTATAGCCCGGCCTGGGCCGGGGCTGCAATCTCGGGCGCGGCGGCGGGCAGGGCAGCCTCTGCTGCGTGGTCCAGGCGGGCCTGGAAGTGGCCGCCAACATACTGATCGGGGCGGAAGGGAAGCGCCCAGGTCCGCGTCTGGCGGGGCAGCACATAGCCGGCAAGGCCCGCTATCACCGCCTGGCGGGCCCCAGTGCGGTCGACGAACACCAGGTCGGCCACGTGGGCGTGGCGCGCGCCACCATTGTAAAGCTGCACGTGCGCGGCCAGGCCCGGCTGGAGCCGTGCCTGCAGTGCCGGTGCCACTGCGGGTGCTTGAAGCGGGTCCAGGAACACCGGCAACGAGTAGCGTGGGGCCGTCGCCGCAGGCAGCGCCGGATCCGGGCTGATGACCAGCCGATACGCCTGTTGGACCTGTTCGGGGGCGGCGCCGAGCCGGACCACGCGCAGGCGCTGCCGCTGGCCGGGCGCGATGTCCAGTACGGACGGGCTCAGCGCCACGTCCTCGGCCGGCTGCAGGCGCTCGTCGTTTTCTTCCTGTTCCCAGCGATACAGCCGGGCCTGGCCGGACCATCGCACCGGATCGGGGTTGTCCAGCCACAGATCGACGTCGGCCTGCCCGGCAGGCAGCAGCACGCGGGTGGTGGAAAGCTGCACGGCCCTCGCATCGGCTGCAGGCAGGGCCAGGGCCAGGGCAAGTGCGGCAAGCCCGCGCATCAGTAGGTCACCGTAGCCCGGTCAGGCCGGTCGCCGCGGAGCAGTTCCACCGGGGTCAACGCCTGCACCTGCATGGGCACCGGCGTGGGAGCATCGCTGCGCTGGTGCGGCATCGCGCAGTCCGGCCGCGCCCCGCGCAGGGCCGTGGTCGTGCAGTCGGCCACGATGCGGAGCTGGATGCGCAGGCCGCCCTGCGACTGCGCGGTGGCGGGCAATGCCGTGAATCCGGCGAGCAGGAGCAGGCAGGCCGGGGCAGGGGGGAGCCGTCTCAGGATCATCGAACATCGCAGGAAAGGGGCCTGCCCATTATCGGCCAGGCTGCCGCCGGTCTTGAGGGCGACGCGGGATCAGTAGGTAATGTTCACCGTGATCACATCGTTGTAGCTGCCCTGGGCCGGCAGGCTGCCGGAGGTGGGCGGCGCCCGCCCGTACACCGTCAGCGTCTGGGTGCCGCCGGTGCCGGTGCCGGGGACGGTGTCCACCCCGATGGTGTTGCCCCAGCGCTGGCTGCGGCCACTGTCGCGGTACAGCTCGTAGGCAATGAAGTAGCTCGGATTGGTGGCGTGCTGCATGCGCCGGGTGGTCGTTCCGAGCACGTGCTGGCCGTTGTCCAGGCCGATGGTGTACGCGGTGCGGTTGATGCAGGTCAGGCCGATGGTCGAGGTGCGGTCGATGTTGCCGGTAATGGCGCCGGCATTGCTGCCGAAGTCCATATCGGTGGTGACATACGTACTGCATTGCGGCAGGACGTTGGCAGTGACCGTGAACGGGAAGCCGGAGGCAACGGTCTTGTTGCCGGTCGCGCCGCCGCCGGCCGGGGTCGTGCAGGCGGGCGGTGGTGAGGCGGTACCGAGCAGTACTTCGTTGTAGGCGAAGCGAACCGTGGTGTCGGCGGCGGCGAAGCTGCTGCTGAAGCTTCCTGCGGAGAGCGTCTGCCCGGCCGGAACCTGGCCATAGATGGTGACGGTGACCGTGCCGCTGCCGCCGGTCAGCAACGGCACGTTGTAGTTGAGGTCGATCACCTGCGCGCCCGGGTTGCTGCCCGGGGTCAGCCCCCAGATCGTGCTGCGGGTGGAATTGGTATACAGCTGGAACGCCATGGTGTCGGTCGTGGCGTTGCGCAGGCTGCGCGTGGGCTGGGTGGCGCTGCCGCCGCTGCCGTTGCCGATGCCCAGGCAGGCGCGCACCGACGCGGTCGCCAGCAGGCTCAGGGCGGCCGTGCTGCAGGTGATGGTGAAAGTAGTGGTGGTGTTGGTGACGCTGGCAGACCCGTTGGTGATGGTTCCGAACGCGAGGGTGACCGGGGTGGTGACCACGCAGTTGGTGTCGGCATGCGCGGAGCGGCTGCCGAACAGGGCCAGCGCGGCCACCAGCAGCAGGGCGAGCGCGCGGATCACGGCGATGGCCCGGCGATGCAGCGCAGCGGCCCCAGTCGGCGCGGATGCGGCTCGCTGGGGCTGGGGGGCTCCAGGGCCACCGTGCATGGGCCGCGCGCGGTATCGATCCG
The DNA here is from genome assembly GCF_056397945.1 of Stenotrophomonas sp. 05L413. Taxonomy (NCBI): domain Bacteria; kingdom Pseudomonadati; phylum Pseudomonadota; class Gammaproteobacteria; order Lysobacterales; family Lysobacteraceae; genus Stenotrophomonas; species Stenotrophomonas sp. 05L413. Next base: position 28,533 of record NZ_JBFTOL010000008.1, on the reverse strand, counting down.
CAGGGTGAGCGGTAGGGTCACGTCCTCCAGGTAGGTCTGGCCGTCGTAACCGACGATCGCCGTGCGCGCCCCAGCCAGGTGGACCACGCTGCCGGGTGCCAGCGGCTGGCCGCTGTCATCGTGCAGTACAAGGGTGAGGGGGTGGGTGCGGCGCAGGCCGAAATCCACGCCGATTCCGGCGCTCTGGCGCGGCGTGACCCAGCGGTCGACCTCGGCGGCGCGGATGTCTGCCGGCAGGTCCAGGGTGTCGATCGAGAGCCGGTTGCGCTGCCAGGACAGCAACGGCGTCACCAGCAGCAGGCCGTTGTGGTCGGTGCTGCCGATCAGGCGGTTTTCCAGCCGTACCGGTACCCCGGCGAACCTGCCGGTGGAGACCACGGCGAACGCATCGGGCACTTCGCGTGCGGCGAACACGTGCCCCCCCATCCAGACCAGGCTGCCGCTGGCGCTGGCATAGCCGTAATCGGTGTCGCCCTGGCGCGAGTACCCCAGTGCGTAGCGTCCGACCCGGTTGAGCCAGCCCACTTCACCCAGGCCGCCGCCGCCATCGTCGCCGCCGCGCGCCTGCAGGCGCCAACCGACCCCGCCCTGGCTGCCGTCGCCGGGCACCGGCTGGGACACGTCGGCCACGTAGGTGGTGTTCTCGCCGTTGCGCTGGGTGGACAGGCTGGCCTGGCGGTTGCGCCCAAGCGCGGCCGACAGCGACAGGTAGATGCTGCGATCGTTGCTCTCGTCCAGGTTCTGGTTGACCGACAGGTACGTGGACCAGCGGCGTCCGAGGTTGGCCGACCAGAACAGGCTGGCGTAACGGTTGTCCTCACCATCGCGGTAGCGCAGGCGCAGGTAGCTGGCACTGATCGCCCCGGCCGCGTCCAGGTTCACGCCCAGCGTGGCCTGTTCGCTGATCTGCGCAGGCAGGCTGTCCTGCAGTGCACCCAGGTCACGATAGTCGCCGTGGGTGCGTCGGCTGGACAGGTTGACGTTGAATCGGCGGTTGTTCCAGCTGTACCCCAGCCCGTACTGGCCGCCGTCGCGGCCGTCCCGGCGGCTGTGAACGTAGGCGGCATTGAACACCCCGGCGGCGCCCAGCAGCCACCAGCCGCCAGCGCCGGCATTGCGCACGCCGCCACCGCCCTCGGCATGCAGTTCGGCGGTGAACCGGTCGCTGACGCCGTAACGCCAAGTGCCGCTTCCCACGGTCTGCGCCTCGTAGGCGAACGAGCGGATGCCATAGTCCCGGCGCATGCGTCCCACGCCCAGCGACCAGTCCGACAGGCCCTGCGCCAGCAACTGCTGGGTGCCGTAGAAGGCGAAGTCCAGTGTCTGCATGCGGCCGAATGCATCGGTGATCACCACCTGGGCATTGCCGGTGCCGTTGATGCCCGGCTGTGCGGCCAGCTGGAACGGTCCGACCGGCACCTGGCCGTTGTACTGGCGCAATCCGTCGACATACAGCTCGACGTTGGAAGGCACCACCGCTTCGCCGAGGAAGGTCGGGGTCGGGGTCAGCAGGCGATACGGCTGCAGGCCATAGTTGCGTCCAATCTGGATGCCGCCCATCCGCACCGGCCGGCTCCAGTCGACGAAGCCACTGTAGAAATCGCCGACGGTCAGGGTCAGCGCTGCGTCGGGGAAATCCAGTTGCCAATGGGTGTCCAGGCGCACGCTGTCGGTCCGCCAGCCTTGCCGGGGAACCTCGTAGATGCGCTGCACAGTGCTGTTCTCCAGCACGCCATTGCCGAGCCCGAACAGCCGCAGTTCGCTTGTGAGTGCCAGGTTGCCGCCGGCCTCACTGTGGCTGCCATAAACGTCGTAGTTGAGGAGTGCTCCGGGTGAGGCGGAGGCATGCGGGGTAGTTTCCTGTGCCCGCTCGAGCCGGGTGGTCGGCAGTGCGAGCTGGTCCAGTGGCACGTCCAGCGCGAGGGTCTGCAGGGAGGCGTCGTAGCGCAGCACCACGCCGGCCAGACGGTCCAGTGGCACCGCCGCGTCGCCCTGCGCGGGGAAGCCGAGCTGGCGCAGCGTGGCCGGCGCGGCGAACAGCCGCCCCAGTTCCTGGGTGAAGGGAAGCAGGCCACGCGGCGCGCGATTGAGGGTCACGTCCAGGTACAGGGTCTGCGGCGCGGTCAACGGGGTCGGTGCCGGCAGCACGGCGTCGCCCGACGCGCCCGAGGCCTCCAGGCCGATCTCCGCGGCGTGCATCGTCCAAGGCAGCAGGCTGGCGCTGAGCAGCATCCGCGCGCAGGCCTCAGCGAGCCGGTGGCGCGACGGGCAGTGGTGTCTGGGCCGACTCACCATTGATCCTGGCCATGAAGGTAGCTCCCGCCAGGCGGGTTGCCGAAAGCTCCAGCGGCCAGCGCATGGACTGGCCGCCAAGGACGTAGCCCAGCAGGCCCGGATGTACGGTCTGCGGGCGCTCCGGAGTGCCGATGGCGAGGTCGGCCAACTGCGCGTACGCGCCGCCGTCGTTGCTTACTTCCAGTGCCGGGCGGCCATCATCCAGGGTGATCTGCCGTGCCCGCAGCTTGGCAGGGGCGGCCTGGACGGGTTGGACGAAGACCGGCAGCGAGTAGCGCAGCACGAACTGCATGCCGGTCCGGTTCGGATCCAGCGTCGGCAGTTCGTCGACAATCACCCGGTAGGCCAGCTGTCCTGCCGGGGCCTGCGAGTCGCTGCGCACCACCCGCACCAGCTGCTGTTGGCCAGCGGCAAGGGACTGCATCGGCGGGCTGACCTGCAGGTCGTCGGTCGGGGTCAGCTGGTCCTGGCCTCCTTGCTGGCTCCATCGGTAGACCCGCACCTGCACCTGCACCGGTGCGGTGCCGCTGTTGCTGATCCACAGCGCGTCGGCGTTCTGTCGAGGCCCCAGCTGCAGCCCGGTCGGTGCCACCTGAAGGCTGGCGGCCGGGACGGTGCCGATGGAGAGGGCAGACAGGACGCAGGCCAGTCCCAGGCGCCGCCGGAGGCGGGCCCGTGCGGTCATTGGCATGGGCTGCCCTCAGTAGGAAATGGTAGCGGTGACCGTATCCTGGTAATTACCCGTCGCGGCATTGTTGACGCTCGGGTTGGCGATCTGGCCGTACACCGTGTAGGGCACGGCCAAGCCAGTGCCGATCCCGGCCACCGTGTTGGTGCCGGTCGTGGCGCCCCAGACGTTGGCGTGGCCGGCATCCTGGTAGAGCTGGTAGCCCACGAAGTTGTTGGCGGTGACCGCGGCGTTGGTGTTCTTCATGCGCCGGGTGGTCACGTCGTTGGCGGTGCCAGCGTTGGAACCGGCGTTCAAGGCGATCGTGTAGGGGGTCAGCGCCGAGCATTGCGCGGTGATGGTGCCCTGCGCGTTGGACGGGGTAGTGGCCGTGGACAGGGCCGAACCGAAGTCGACGTCCGTGGCGGCTGCAGCGGTGATCGTGCAGGCCTTGGTGATGATGATCTTGACGTTGAAGGTGGTGGTATCGGCCGCCAGGGCGGGCGCAGCGAGGCTGGCAAGGGCCAGGCTCAACAGGGCAGGGCGGAGAAATCGCATGGGCATGCTCCTTGGACGCGGGTCCTTGCTGAACAACACGATGCTGCCGAACGGTGACGCGATGGAACGGTGTTGATCCGGTTATAGGTTTGGTCTTGTAGGTAACCCGTGAGATTTGGGCGATTCGATGGCCGTTTTCGGCATGAACATGCGATTTGAGACGTCCATCTCATTCATTCATCGACCTGACTGAACTTGCGCCCAAACCGCGGCTGTCGGTGTTCCACCCGATCCCGTTCAGATTGGCCCCGGATCGGCGATAATGGGCCCCATGAGCGTGAATCTGAAAACCCCCGAGGAAATCGAACTGATGCGCATCGCCGGCCGTCTGGCCAGCGAAGTGCTCGACATCGTCACCCCCCACGTCAAGCCGGGCGTGACGACCGAAGAGCTGGACCGCATCTGCCATGACCACATCATCAATGTGCAGAAGGCGACGCCGGCCAATGTCGGCTACCGCGGCTTCCCCAAGACGGTCTGCACGTCGGTCAACAACGTGATCTGCCACGGCATCCCCAGCGAAGCCAAGGTCCTCAAGGACGGCGACATCGTCAACATCGATGTGACCGTGATCAAGGATGGCTGGCACGGCGATACCAGCCGCATGTACTACGTCGGCACGCCGTCGGTCATGGCCAAGCGCCTGGTCGATGCGACCTACGAAGCGATGTGGCGCGGCATCCGCGCGGTCAAGCCGGGCGCGACGCTGGGTGACATCGGCCATGCGATCCAGAGCTATGCCGAAGCCGAGCGCTTCAGCGTGGTGCGCGAGTACTGCGGCCATGGCATCGGCAAGGTCTACCACGACGAACCGCAGGTGGTGCATTACGGCCGCCCCGGCCAGGGCCTGGTGCTGCAGCCCGGCATGACCTTCACCATCGAGCCGATGATCAACGAGGGCACCCGCTACAACAAGGTGCTGCCCGATGGCTGGACCGTGGTCACCAAGGACCGCAAGTTGTCGGCGCAGTGGGAGCACATGGTCGCGGTCACCGAGACCGGCGTCGACGTGCTGACCCTTTCGCCCGGCGAATCGCAGGTCTGAGCATGCTGCCGGCGAGCCCGATGCTGGACGCGCCGGCCGATTCCGTCGCCGACCCGGACTGGGCGGCGTTGGCGCGCCAGTCGCTGCAACAGACCGACGCGCGGCTGTACCGCCGCTTCGACCAGGGCGACAACATCGAACGCCTGCTCGCCCTGCGCGCACGCGCGGCCGATCACCTGATCCGGCTGGCCTGGCATCGCTGCCTGCCCGCCGGTTCGGGAATGGCGCTGTTCGCGGTGGGCGGCTACGGGCGCGGCGAGTTGTTCCCGCGCTCGGATATCGACGTGCTGGTGCTCGGTGCGCCCGAGCAGCAGCGTCGGCACGAGTCAGGGCTGGCACGCTTCTTCGCCCTGCTCTGGGATTGCGGCCTGCCGGTCAGCCACGCGGTGCGATCGGCGGCCGAATGCACCCAGGCCAGCGCCGATCAGACGGTGCTGACCGCGCTGATCGAGTCGCGCCCGGTCGTTGCCGATGACACGGCCCGCCAGGCATTGAAGGCAGCCGTGAACGTGGAGGGCCTGTGGCCGCCACGCGAGTTCTTCCTCGCCAAGCGCGAAGAGCTGCTGGCCCGCCATCAGCGCTTTGGCGACACGGCGGACAATCTCGAGCCGGACATCAAGGACGGCCCCGGCGGGCTGCGCGATCTCAATACGCTGGGCTGGATGGCACTGCGTGCGTTCGGCGTGCGCGATCTGGAAGCGCTGGTCGGCCTCGGCCATCTCGGCCCGGATGAAGCGGCCGCGCTCAAGCGCGAACGCTGCGCGCTGGCACGGCTGCGTTTCGGCCTGCACCTGGTCGCCAACCGGCCCGAAGAGCGCCTGCGCTTCGATTACCAGAAAACACTCGCTGCGCGCCTGGGTTTCGAAGACGACATCGAAAGCCTGGCCGTGGAAAAAATGATGCAGGGGTTCTACCGCAGCGCCACCGTGGTACGCCGGATCAGTGACCGCCTGCTGCAGCGCTTCGAGGAACAGTTCGATGGCGAAGCGGTGCCCGAGCCGGTGAGTGTCGGTTTCTCGCTGCGCCGCGGTTACCTCGCCGCCAATGATCCCGCGTGGCCGCAGGGCGACATCGAGCAGGTATTCGCGCTGTTCTCCAGCTGGGCCTACAACCCGGATGTGCGCGGCCTGCATTCGCTGACCGCCCGCGCGCTGGCCGAGGCGTTGCCGGAGCTGGCGGCGTATACCGATGCCAGTGCCGCGGCACGCGAACAGTTCCTGGCGCTGCTGCGCAGCCCGCGCGCGGTCGATACCCTGGCGCGGATGGCACGCCTGGGCGTGCTCGGCCAGTGGATCCCCGCGTTCGCGCAGGTCTCCGGGCGCATGCAGTTCGATCTGTTCCATGTCTACACCGTGGACCAGCACACGCTGATGGTGCTGCGGAACATCGGCCTGTTCGCCAGCAGCCGCGCGGATGAGCGCTTCTCGATCGCGCATGAAGTGTGGCCGCGCCTGCGCAAGCCGGAGCTGCTGCTGCTGGCGGGCCTGTTCCATGACATCGCCAAGGGCCGCGGCGGCGATCACTCCGAACTCGGTGCGGTGGACGCCCGCGAATTCTGCCAGGCGCTGGCGCTGAGCAGTTCCGATACGGAGCTGGTGGCCTGGCTGGTCGAGCAGCATCTGCGCATGTCGGTTACCGCGCAGAAGCAGGACATTTCCGATCCGGACGTGATCCATCGCTTCGCCACCCTGGTGGGCAGCCGCGACCGGCTCGATTACCTGTATCTGCTGACCTGTGCGGATATCGCCGGGACCAGCCCCAAGCTGTGGAATGCGTGGAAGGACCGTTTGCTGGCCGACCTGTATTTCGCCGCGCGCCGCGCGCTGCGCGACGGGCTGGAGAACCAGATGCCGGCCGCCGAGCGGGTCGCCGAAGCGCGCGAATCGGTGCGCCAGCTGGTGCGCGAGCGCGGCTACGACGATGCCACCATCGAGCGCCAGTTCACCGTGATGCCCGATGAGAGCTTCATCCGGCTGCGGCCCGAACAGCTCGCCTGGCAGGCGGCCGCGCTGGTGCCGATCAAGCAGGGCCAGACCCTGGTCAAGGTGCGCCGGATCACCCCGGACGACCACGCGCTGGAGGTGTTCGTGCACTCGCCGGATCGCGACGGCCTGTTCGCGGCGATCGTGATGACGCTGGACCGCAAGGGCTACGGCATCCATCGCGCGCGTGTGCTGGACGGCCCGGTCGACACCATTTTCGATACCTTCGAAGTGACCCCGGCCGACAGCTTTGCCGATGGCGATGCGCTGCGCCTGGAGGCTGGCCTGCGTGAGGCGCTGGCCGGCGATCTGACCCGGCTGCGCCCGTCGCGCCGTGTCATTCCGCGCCAGCTGCGGCACTTCCGTTTCGCCCCACGCATCGAGTTCCGCGATGTCACCGATGGCCAGACCACCAGTACCCGTTTCAGCCTCGTCGCACCCGACCGCCCCGGCCTGCTGGCCGACGTGGCGTTCGTGCTGCGCAACCAGCGGCTGCGCGTGCATGATGCGCGCATCGCCACGTTCGGCGAGCGCGCCGAAGATATGTTCGTGATCAGCGATGAGCATGATCACGCCCTGACCGAATCCGCCAGGCAGCAGCTGCAAGACGCGATGCTCGCCTGCCTGGACCCTGATCGAAACGCCGGAGACCCCCACTGATGGCCACCAAGCCTGCCAAGAAGACTGCCGCGAAGACCGCGGCGGCCAAGACCCCTGCTGCCGCGCCTGCGGTAAAGAAGACTGCTGCCGCAGCGAAAAAGGCGGCACCCGCAGTGAAGAAGGCTGCCGTGAAGAAGGCGCCGGCCCGCAAGGTTGCCGCCACGCCGGCCGAGAGCGCCGCCAAGCGCAGTGCCAGCCGTGATGCCACCATCGCGCGCAAGTCGCTGCGCAAGCCGGCCACGCCGGGCGTGGAAGAGCTCAAGTTCGGCATCGAGAGCGCGTTCGAGCGCCGTGCCACGCTGACCCTGCACGAGATCGAAGGCTCGACCAAGCCGCTGGTCGGCCGCGTCATCGATGGCCTGGAAACCGGTGAATTCCGCGTTGCCGAGCCCGACGGCCACGGTGGCTGGAAGGTCAACGAATGGCTGAAGAAGGCCGTGCTGTTGTACTTCCGCGTCAACGACATGGCCGTGGTCGATGCGCGCCCGGCGCCGTTCTGGGACAAAGTCGAATCGCGTTTTGCCGGCTTCGATGAAGCCAAGTTCCGCCGCGCCGGCGTGCGCGTGGTGCCCGGTGCGATCGCGCGTCGTGGCAGCTACTTCGGCAAGGACGTGGTGCTGATGCCGAGCTTCACCAACATCGGCGCCTACGTGGGCGAGGGCACCATGGTCGACACCTGGGCCACGGTGGGTTCGTGCGCGCAGATCGGCAAGCACTGCCACCTGTCCGGCGGCGCCGGTATCGGTGGCGTGCTGGAGCCGCTGCAGGCCAGCCCGACCATCATTGAAGACCATTGCTTCATCGGTGCGCGTTCGGAAGTGGTGGAAGGCTTCGTGGTCGGCCATCACAGCGTGATCGGCATGGGCGTGTTCCTTGGCCAGAGCACGCGGGTCTACAACCGCGCCACCGGCGAGATCAGCTACGGTTCGGTACCGCCGTACAGCGTGGTGGTGTCCGGCCAGCTGCCGTCCAAGGACGGCTCGCACTCGCTGTACTGCGCCGTGATCGTCAAGCAGGTCGATGCCAAGACCCGCAGCAAGACCAGCGTCAACGAGCTGCTGCGCGGCCTGGCCGACTGAGCACGCCGCAGCCCGCGCTGGCGCAGGCGGCGCGCTACCGGCACCCGTTCGCGGGGTGGCCGGGACGCGCGCTGCAGCGACTGCTGGACTGCCCGCACCTGATCGCCGCCCGGCGCGCGCTCACCCGCGTGCTGCCGGTCCCGGCGTTGATCAGTGATGTGCGTGAGGTGGTGTACCTGAGCTGGTGGGTGGACGTGCGTCATGCGCCGCCGCCGCCGCCCGGGCATCGCCTGTTCGTGCATGACGGGCGCACGCCCTACACGATCCTGACCTACCGCCACGGCCATTTCGGGCCGGCGCTGGCGGGGCCGTTGCGTGGCCTGTTTCCGTCGCCGCTGCAGAGCAACTGGCGCTGGTATGTGGTGCCGGACGATGCAGCGGCCGGGGCCGCCACGCCGCGGGTCCTGTTCGACCGCAATGTGATCGACAGCGGGGTGTACGCAGTCGGTGCACGGCTGTGGAGCGACGCCATGCAGCCGCATCTGGCCGCGCGTTTCGAGCATGCCGTGGATGCCAACGGCGGGCACACCGTGATCGAGCCAGGGCAGGGCAGTGCGCCCGCACTGCAGGCGCAGTTGCGTCCGGCAACGGCCTTGGCGGCGGCGTGGGCGGCCGGGGCGTTCACCGATGCAGCGCAGGCCATGGCGTTCCTGGCCTGCCAGGAGGCCGCGTTCGCGGTCGCCCCGGATGGTCGGCTGGTCCTGACCCATATCGATCTGCCGATCACCCTGGCCGAGGTGCAGCCGCTGCGGCTGGAGGGGGCGGTGTGCTGCCCGCACCTGGCCGCGATGGGCGTCGATCTGGCCGATGCGTTCTGTTTCCGGGTGCCGCAGGTACCATTCCGGGTCGTGTCCGAACGCCTGTTGTGACATCCTCATGGCGTCCTTCCTGATCGATGCTGCACGCCGCGCCATGACCACCACTCTGTACGGATTGAAGAACTGCGACACCTGCAGGAAAGCCACCAAGTGGCTGGACCGTTTCCAGGTGCCGTACACCTTCGTCGACTACCGCGACCACACGCCGACGCCGGAGACCCTGATCGACTGGGCCGGCCAGGCCGGTGGCTTTCCTGCGTTGATCAACCGGTCCTCCACCACGTGGCGGCAACTGCCGGAGAACCGCAAAGCGGCCGACTCCGAGGCCGAATGGAAGCTGCTGCTGCGCGAGTACCCGCAGCTGATCAAGCGCCCGGTGGTGGTGAGCGCCGATGGCATGATGACGCAGGGCTTCTCGGACAACGGCTTCAAGCAGCGGTTCGGAGTGGGCGCGTGAACGATGTCGTTGCCTTGACCTGCGACCTGATCGCGCGTGCGTCGGTCACGCCCGAGGATGCCGGCTGCCAGGCACTGCTGGCCGGCCGTCTCGAGCGTGCGGGCTTCCACTGCGAACACCTGCGCCTGGGCGAGGTCGACAACCTGTGGGCCACACACGGGCAGGGCGCGCCGGTGCTGGTGCTGCTCGGGCATACCGATGTGGTGCCGACCGGCCCGGTCGCGGCCTGGACCAGTGATCCGTTCGATCCGCAGATCCGTGATGGCGTGCTGTACGGGCGTGGCGCGGCCGATATGAAAGGCAGTGTGGCCGCCTTCGTGGTGGCCGCCGAGCAGTTCGTGGCCGCCCATCCGGACCATCCCGGCACCTTGGCCGTGCTGCTGACCAGTGACGAGGAAGGCGATGCCATCGATGGTGTGCGTCGCGTGGCCGATATCTTCCGCGAACGCGGCCAGGCCATCGACTGGTGCATCACCGGTGAACCGTCTTCCACCGCGGTGCTCGGCGATCTGCTGCGCGTGGGCCGCCGCGGCAGCCTCTCGGCTACGCTGACGGTGAAGGGCGTGCAGGGCCATGTCGCGTATCCGGACAAGGCGCGCAATCCGATCCATCTGGCCGCCGCGGCACTGGCCGAACTGACCGCACGGCACTGGGATGATGGCTTCGAGAGCTTCCCGCCGACCAGCCTGCAGGTCTCCAACATCCATGCCGGCACCGGTGCCAACAATGTGATTCCCGGCGAGCTGCAGGTGTTGTTCAATCTGCGCTACAACCCGCACTGGAATGCGCCGGCGCTGGAGCAGGAGATCGCCGCGCTGCTGCAGCGTCATGCGCTCGAGTACACGCTCAAGTGGCATCGCAGTGGCGAGCCGTTCTACACCCCGGAAGGCACGCTGCGCCGTGTCGCGCGTGACGTGCTCGGTGAGTTTGCCGGTGCGCCGCCGGAAGAGAGCACCGGCGGTGGCACCTCCGATGCGCGCTTCATCGCGCCGCTGGGCGCGCAGTGCATCGAAGTGGGGCCGGTCAATGCGAGCATCCACCAGGTCGACGAAAACGTGCGCGTCGCGGACCTGGAGGCGCTGCCGGCGTTGTACCAGCGGTTGATCGAGCGTTTGCTCGCCTACCGCGTCAGGTAGCAACCGACCGTTGGTCGGTTCGCCATTACGCCACGATCAACCCGAACGACGCCAAGGCGGCCGCTGCCTGGCGCTGTGAAATCACTGCCTTCTTGAACAGCTTGGCGTCCATCACGTTGAGCCCGCTGATGTCAGTGCCGCGCAGGTCAGCGCCTTCAAACCGCGTCAGCCGTGTCTGTGCATTGCGCAGGCTGCCGCCGTTGAACACCGCATCGCGGAAGTCGCAGCCGGACAGCTCGGCCTCGGAGAAATCCATACCCTCCAGCTGCGCCTTGCGGAACGACATCCCGCGCAGGTCCGCACTGACCAGCAGGCAATCGCGGAATTCCAGCGCCCAGCCGGTCACTTCCTGCAGGTGCGCGCCGGTCAGCTTGCAGTCCTGGAACTGCACCGAGGACAGCGTCGCGCGGCGCCAGTGGCTGTTGTTGAGATCGCAGTGCGAGAAGCGTGCATCGCTGAGCAGGGCCGAACTGAAATCGCACTGGCTGCCGCGGCACTTCGTCCACTGGCTTTCTTCCAGCGAGGCCGCCAACCAGCTCGTGCCGGTGACCGAACACTGGTTGAACTGGAACCCATCCATGTCCAGCCGCGAGAAGTCGCCGTGATCGAACGTGCAGCTCTCGAAGACGGCTGCCCGCGGATGCGCGGCGATGATGGCCTGCATGCGCTCGCGGGTGAGGATTTCATCGCGGAAGGTGACAGTGTTCATGCGTCCATTCTGGGTGATGGGCCGGACCAGGGGCAGACTTGAAGGTCGCTGCAGAATGTGTACAAAACGGATCGACGCCAATGCCCGGCACTACCCGAACGTCCAGAACGGCGCTTTGATCCGCTCGCGCCAATAGGTTTCGCCAGCGAGGTAGAACTTCTGCGCATAGGCCTTGGCAAACCAACCCGCGGCCGCGTCGAGATCACGCGTCACACCGGCGCGGCCGCGGCCGAGCAGCAGACCGCTGAAATACTGGCCATACACGTTGCCTTGGTCGGCCGAACGCCGATACCAGCGCAATGCCTCGGCACCATCGCGCGGCAGGCCCATGCCCAGTTCGTACATCGCACCCAGATCCACCTGGGCATCGGCATCGCCACGTTGCGCACGCCGCTGGATGTCGACGACCAGCGGATGCAGAGTGCCATCCGGCTGCGCGGCGATCGCCTGCGGCAGCCGCGAGGATTCGGACGGCATGTGGTGGTAGATCGTCGCGCGCAGGTCCCAGCGCAGCGCGCTGGCCGTGTCACCGCGTTCGCGATGGAACTTGGCCAGCATCAGCATCGCCATCGGGTTGCCGTGGTCGGCGGCAGCGCGGTACCAGCGCTCTGCCTTGCGCGGTGACGCGCGCAGCGCAGGGCCCTGGAGGATGTTCGGGCCGGTGCCATGCAGCAGCTCACCGTGGGTCCAGATCCGGCCCAGTGCCTCTTCGGCCTGGGGGTTGTGGAAGCTCCACGGGGTGACGGCGGCGGCACGCTCGTACCAGGTCACCGCGCGCGGGTCGTTGAAGGTTTCGTAGGTTCTCGCGGCGTCCCAGGCACTGTCGAAGCCGCCATCGGCCGCCTTGGTCTCGAGCGACTGCACGATGCTCGGAGGCGTCCGCGAGGGGGCGCTGCTGCAGGCGATGAGGAAGAGGAGCAGGGCGATGCCGCCCAGGCGTGAAGCGATGCGTCCGATGCGAGGGGTCATGCCAGCCAGGGGGTACACAAGGGCGGTGATTATCGCCCGCCCCAACAGCCCCGGGTTGTCCGCGGCGGTCGGTTTGGTTGCCATCGAAACAGTTGCACCGCCGCCCAAACCCGGTTACGGTCGGTCCATGTCCTCGTTCCCGGCCACCGCTGTCAGCAATACCAACCGCACTGATCTGCGCGCGAATAATCGTGCGCGGCCGATGCGGGACTGCGACCAGGGCTAGTACAAGCAACACGCCCGGACCCCAGAAAACCCGCATCGTCCGATGCGGGTTTTTTTGTGGCCCGGGTTTACCCCTTCCGGGCCTGGGTGGCCGGTCGAATGCCTGCAATACGTGTATTCCCCCATCATCAGGAGCTGTTCCCATGTGTTCGATTTTCGGTATTTTCGGCCTCCAGGCCGGCGACGACCTCGCCGCATTGCGCCGCCATGCGCTGGACCTGTCGCAGCGCCAGCGCCATCGCGGCCCGGACTGGAGCGGGGTGTACGTCGATGACGGCGCCATCCTGGTCCACGAGCGCCTGGCCATCGTCGATCCCGCCGGTGGTTCACAGCCGCTGCTCTCCGAAGACGGCGGGCTGGCGCTGGCGGTGAACGGTGAGATCTACAACCACCGCGAGCTGAAGGCCGAGCTGGCCCAGCCGTACGCCTTCCAGACCGGCTCGGACTGCGAGGTGATCAATGCGCTGTACCGCGAAGACAGCCCGGCCTCGTTCCTGAACCGCCTCAACGGCATTTTCGCCTTTGCGTTGTGGGACCGCGCCGAGCAGCGCGTGCTGATCGCCCGTGATCCGATCGGCGTGGTGCCGCTGTACTGGGGCCACGACAAGGATGGCCGCCTGGTGGTGGCCTCCGAACTGAAGTCGCTGGTGGACATCTGCGCCGACGCCGCGCAGTTCCCGCCGGGGCACTGGTATGACAGCGCCACCGACACGCTCACCCGTTACTACGAGCGCCCGTGGCGCGACTACGATGCGGTCGAAGGCGTGGAGGCGGATCGCGTCGAACTGCGTGAGGCGTTCGAGCGCGCGGTGCACCGCCAGTTGATGACCGATGTGCCCTACGGCGTGCTGCTCTCCGGGGGGCTGGATTCGTCGCTGGTCGCGGCCGTCGCCGCGCGCTATGCCCGCCACCGTGTCGAAGATGGCGATCAGAGTGAAGCCTGGTGGCCGCGCCTGCACTCCTTCGCGATCGGCCTGAAGGGCTCGCCCGATCTGGCGGCCGCCGCCATCGCGGCCGAAGCCCTGGGCACCGTACACCACGGTTTCGAGTACACCTTCGAAGAGGGGCTGGATGCGCTGCCGGAAGTGATCCGCCACGTGGAAACCTACGACGTCACCACCATCCGCGCCTCCACGCCGATGTTCCTGCTGGCGCGCCGGATCAAGGCGATGGGCGTGAAAATGGTGCTGTCCGGTGAGGGCAGCGATGAGATCTTCGGTGGCTACCTGTACTTCCACAAGGCGCCGAACGCGCGCGAGTTCCATGAGGAGCTGGTGCGCAAGCTCGACGCGCTCAACAACTACGATTGCCTGCGCGCCAACAAATCGATGATGGCCTGGGGCGTGGAGCCGCGCGTGCCGTTCCTGGATCGCGAGTTCCTCGATGTGGCCATGCGCATCGATGCCAAGCACAAGATGGTCGGGCAGGGCCCCGCCGGTGCACGCCGGATCGAGAAGGCGGTGCTGCGCGAGGCCTTCGAAGGCTACCTGCCAGACTCGATCCTGTGGCGCCAGAAGGAGCAGTTCAGTGACGGTGTCGGCTATGGCTGGATCGACGGGCTCAAGGCCCATGCCGAAGCCCAGGTCAGTGACCGGGTGATGGCCGCGGCGGACAAGCGCTTCGTGCACAACCCGCCGCAGACCAAGGAAGCCTACTTCTACCGCCACGTGTTCGAGCAGTACTTCCCCACCCAGGCCGCGGCGGAGACCGTACCGGGTGGCAAATCCATCGCATGCTCCTCGCCAGCGGCGATCGCGTGGGACGCCAGCTTTGCCGCGATGGCCGATCCCTCCGGGCGCGCCATCGCCGGCGTACACGAACAGGCACTGGCCTGATCGGATGTGCCACACCGCCGCGTCGTCCGCGGTGGTGTGGCGACGCGTGCAGCCCGTAGAATCGCCCCTTCAATCGATGGGGATCGGTCATGGACTCTGACACCACCGGCATGCGCCGCAGCGGGCTGGCCTGGCGCTACCTGGGCTGGGTGGCGCTGCCGCTGTTGATCGGCCTGGGCCTGGCGCGGTTTGCCGGCCCGGCCGTGACCGCGCAGGTGGCACGTGCAGAGTCCTCGCTGGGGGCCGACTGGGCTGGGCATCTGCATGCGCCGCTCGGTCTGTTCCTGCTGCAGTTGCTGGTGTTGCTGATGGTCGCCAAGGGCGCGGGCTGGGTGTTCCGCCGCCTGGGCCAGCCGGGGGTGATCGGTGAGATGGCGGCCGGCCTGATGATGGGGCCGCTGGTGCTGGGCGCCGTGTTGCCGCAGGTACATGGCGTGCTGTTCCCGCCGGCATCGCTCGGTCCGCTCGGTCTGCTCAGCCAGCTCGGCGTGCTGATGTTCCTGCTGGTGGCCGGGGCGGAGCTGGATCTGGGCGGACTGCGGGGGCGACGTCGTTTTGCCTTCGTGGTCAGCCATGCCGGCATCGCGGTGCCCTTCGTGCTGGGCGTGCTGCTCGCGATCTGGCTGTACGGTGCACACGCGCCGTCGGGCGTGGGCTTCACCGGCTTCGCGTTGTTCGTGGGTATTTCATTGAGCATCACCGCTTTCCCGGTGCTGCTGCGCATTCTGGCCGACCGGGGCATGACCGGCACGCCGCTGGGCCAGACCGCCATCGCCTGCGCCGCGCTCGGTGATGCCACTGCATGGTGCCTGCTGGCCCTGATCGTGGCGGCTGCGCAATCGCAGGGCTGGGTGCCCGCGACGATCAATCTGGTCTGCGTGGTCGCCTTCGTCGCGCTGATGCTGGGCGTGGTGCGCCCGTGGTTCTCGCGCCTGGTGATCGCACCGGGCCAGGAAGGACGCTGGCTGCTGATCATGCTGTTGATGGCGCTGGCCTGCGCGCTGGTTACCGAGATGCTGGGCATCCACGCGCTGTTCGGCGCCTTCGCGGCGGGGGTGGCGGTGTCCGGCAACGCCACCCTGCGGCATACCGTGGCCGAGCGCGTCGAGCCGTTCGCGGTCACCTTGCTGCTGCCGCTGTTCTTCGCCATGACCGGCCTGCGCATGCGCGCCGATGCCCTGCAGGCCAGCGACCTGGCGCTGTGCCTGATCGTGATCGTGGTGGCCACGCTGGGCAAGCTGATCGGCACCTGGAGCGCAGCGCGCAGTGCCGGCATGGACAACCATGAGGCGTGGAAGCTGGGGGCGCTGATGAATACCCGCGGCCTGATGGAGCTGATCGTGCTCAACCTGGGCTACGAGCTGGGCTTCCTCGGCGACCGCCTGTTTGCCGTGCTGGTGATCATGGCCCTGGTGACCACGGCCATGACCGGGCCGCTGCTCAACGGGATGGAGCGCTGGAAGCGGCAGTAGGGCGTTGACCCCGTGATCATTCCACGGGGACCAGCGTCAGCGTGTACGCGGTCTTGCCCGGCAGGAACGGGGTGGGTGTTCCCTGCACCCAGGCGTCGTGTCCGGCGCCCCAGAACGGTGACAACGGGTGACCGCTCTGCCCACCGGGCATGTGGATCCATCCCTCGGCTTCGTGGCCGGGCGAGACCACCATCCGCTGCGACGCCCCGAATGCGGGCCCCTGCACACGGGGCATGTCGCGGTCGCCGGGCAACCGATCGGCGGGCATGCACAGCCATCGTCGGGCGACGTTGGGCAGGGCGCGACTGACCGGGTGACAGATCGAGGCGGTGTTGCGTTCGCCCCACGTACGCGCCTCCAGCGGTCCCTGACTGCTCAGGTCTGCCTCCAGCGCCTTGGCGGTATCGGCCAGCAGCGCATGCCAGCTGGAGTACGGAGGCGGCAGCAGATGCGCCGGCCGTTCGCTCACCAATGGCCACAACACGCCCTCGAACTGCCCCAGTCGCGGCTCCAGATAGGCCTCGCCGAGCTGTGCTTTCGCTGGCGCGAGCAGGCCTTCGCCAACGCGGTCGATCAACATGCCGCGGAAACCGCGGGTGATCCGGTAGCTGACCGAATCGACGCCCGCATGGCCCTCCCATCGCCGGGTTGCGACCTCAAGCCGCTGCAGGGCAGGGTCATCGCTGGTGGTGACGATCTCGCGCAGCAGGTGCCACCAACGCGTGAGCAGCAGGGCGCGATCGTCGAGCTGGATCGCCAGCAGGTCGGCTTCGGTGAAGCGCTCTTTCGCCATCAGGCCATCGCGGATCTGCCGCCCGCGTGCACCCAGGTCGTAGCCCCCGTTCCCGGCGATGGCCAGCGCGTCCCCATCGAGTACACGGCCGTTGGCGGTCCACAGCCGATGGGAGGGGGGATCGATCAATGCGGGCGCGCTATCGCTGCGGATCGCCCACGGCGTGCAGCTCGCGGGCGCCGTGATCGTGTTGCCGTCTGGCGGGCAGCCCGCAGCGCGATCCGGGCGTGTGCCGATCAACCGCCAGGCGATGCGTCCGTTACGGTCGGCGATCACCAGATTCTGCGCGGGAATACCGCTGCGGTCGGCGACCTGGAACGCCTGGTCAAGATCCCTTGCGCGCGCCATCTCGGCAAAGTCCAGACGGACCGCACCGGGAAGCTGCGCTGTCCAGCGCAGTGCCTCGCCACTGCCGTCCGGCCGTTCGTGGAGTACCGGACCCCAGGCGGTCTCGCGCACGCGCAGCGTCACCGGCGCTTGACCGGCGACGCGGATACGCTCTTCATGCGTGGTGATGCCTTGGGCATCGGCGGGTACGCTGCGGAAATCGGCGGTGTCGATGTAACTGTTGGTGAAGCCCCAGGCAACGTGTCCGTTGCTGCCGACGACGATGGCCGGCAGGCCGGGCAGCGAGAAGCCGCTGACATCGACGCGCCCGTCGGGCGCCTGCGGATCGGGATAGCGCAGCCGTACCCGGAACCAGAGATTCGGCGCGCGCAGTCCCAGGTGCATGTCGTCGGCGACGATGGCGCGGCCGTCCGTGGTCAGTGCACCGGACACGGCGAAGTTGTTGCTGCCCAGCACGTCCGGGTCCAGATGACCGGCGGCGGCACCGGTTGCCTGCGCCGCATCGAGCCGTCGGAGATCGAGCGCCGTGGCGTCCGGTAGCGGGGCGTTGCCGCGCGCCCCGCCAAACAGGGGGGCATCCCACTCGCTGCCCTCGTGGCTGAGCAGTGCATACAGCGCCGGTGGCACCACCGCGCGGATCCGCGCCATCGCCAGTTCGTTCTGATTGGTGGGGTCCTGCAGGTCGGCATACATCGCCAGCCCGGTCAGCACGCTGTCTTCGGTCCGCCACGGTGCGGGCGCCTGGCGCAGCAGCAGATAGGGCCAAGGCCGTACCCGAAGATCCGCGACACCTTGGTTGATGCCGTCCACATAGGCCTGCAGGGCAGCGGCACTGCTGCCCGTGGCAACCTCCAGGTGGGCCTCGGTGCGCGCCCGCAGCCGGTGCACGCGCATGCGCTTGTCCATCTCGATCGCCGCCGGGCCGAACAGCTCGGCGAGCTCGCCAGCGGCAGTACGGCGCATGAGGTCCATCTCGAAGTAGCGCTCCTGCGCATGCACCAGACCCAGCGCCCGCATCGCATCGGCCTGGGTTCCGGCCTCGATGGTAACCACGCCCAAGGCATCCCGGGTGATGCTCGCCGGCGCCGCCAAGCCGGTCATGGGCTGTTCGCCTTCCAGGCGGGGCAGGCTGCCGCGCAGCAGCCACCACACCATCAAAACCGCCGCCAGCGTCAGTATCAACACTCCCCAGACCAACCGCTTCAGCCAATGCCGCATCCCGCGCGTCCCCCTGTAGGTGTGGTTCGATTGTAGGGAGGCGTGAACGCCCTGTGCACGCCGACCGAAGCGCAACTGCAACTGATTCCGATTAGATCACCGGAATTCCAGATAGGGCACCATGCGCGCATTGATTCATCAGGAGCACCCCCCATGAAAGGCAACCCGGACGTCATCGCCTGCTTGAAGGAACTGCTGCGCGGCGAGTTGGCTGCGCGCGACCAGTACTTCATCCATTCGCGCCGCTACGAAGACCAGGGCCTGTTCGCGCTCTATGAGCGCCTCAACCACGAGATGGAAGAAGAGACCCAGCACGCCGACGCGCTGCTGCGCCGCATCCTTTTCCTCGGCGGCGACCCGGACATGCGCCCGCATGTGTTCGAGCCCGGCGTGACCGTGGAAGAGATGCTGCAGAAGGACCTGGAGACCGAGTACAGCGTCCGCGACAACCTGGCCGCCGGCATGAAGCTGTGCGAACAGCACCAGGACTATGTCAGCCGCGACATGCTGCTGGTGCAGTTGAAGGACACCGAAGAAGACCACGCCTGGTGGCTGGAGCAGCAGCTGGGCCTGATCAAGCGCATCGGCCTGGCGCTGTACCAGACCAGCAAGATGGATGCGAAAGGCACCGCTGCGCACTGAGTGCGGCATCGGGTTCCGCACGCCAGCCAGCCTTCGCCAGCCAGCTGCTGAACCCCCGTCCGCCCGCCAGCCTCTGCCAGCCAGCTGACGTTGATTCGAACAGAGAGGCCGGGGAAACCCGGCCTTTTCTGTGGGCAAAAAGGTTCTCCCTCCGTCCACGTGGCAAGCCTGAAGCGCTCTGAACCTTTCAGTCGCGGCCGCAGGTGGGTCGAGCGCTGGGCCGCGATGCCCTTGCCGGCGAATGTCCCCCGGCGTCGGCCTGCGGCCGCCACCTCCTCCTTTATTTCGCCCACAAGGGCATCGCGACCCACGTATAGAGACCACTGGCGCTTCACAGCAATGCCCGGTGTTACGCCTGCGCGCCGCGAGCCGAGCCCCGTAGCGGCCGGCAGGCTCCTGGGCAAAATCAAGGAGGAGGACGTCGCCGTCAGGCGGCGGCCGGGGGACATTTGCCGAGGGGCCTGCCGGTCGCTACGGGGCGCCTCACGGTCGCGGCAGACCCGAGCGGAGACACCGCCAGATCCAACATGCACCGCAGGCGCTCCCTTCGTTGGGAGAAGAACAAAAAAACGGCCGGGTTTCCCCGGCCGTTCCGATTCACGTCAACACCGCGACGCTTACTCCACCGCCAGCCCTTCCACCTTCTGCCAGCCACGCGGCAGCAGATGGCCACGGGTGGCGCGGGTGCCCAGGTAGGTGTCCAGATCCTTGAACGACAGGTTCATCGTGCGCTGGCCGCTGCGGACCAGCAGCGTGTTGCCCGGCGCAACGGACACCACCGCGACCACGCGCTCGGTGGCGAGCTTGGCCTTGGGGATGTCGATGATCTTGTTGCCCTTGCCCTTGTCCAGTTCCGGCAGGTCGCTGGCCGCGATCGCCAGCAGGTTGCCCGAGCTGGTCACGGCCACGATGCGGTCCGTTTCCGGATTGGCGACCACGGCCGGGGTCAGCACCTTGGAGCCGGAGGTCAGGTTGAGCATCGCCTTGCCGGCCTTGTTGCGGCCGGTGAGGTTCTCGAAGCGGGTCACGAAGCCGTAGCCGTGCGTGGAGGCCAGCACGAAGCGCGTGTTGTTCTCGCCGCTGGCCAGCGTCATGAAGGCGCTGCCCGGCGCTGGTGAGAAGCGACCGGTCAGCGGTTCGCCATTGCCACGGGCCGAGGGCAGGGTATGGATCAGGGTCGAATACGCCCGGCCCTCGCTGTCCAGGAACGCCACCTGCTGCGTGCTGCGTGCGCGCACCGAACCGAGCAGCGCATCGCCATCACGGTAGGACAGGGTGGACGGGTCCATGTCGTGGCCCTTGGCCGCACGGATCCAGCCCTTCTCCGAGAGCACCACCGTCATCGGCTCGCTCGGCACCAGCTCGGTTTCATCGATGGCCTGCGCCGCGCCACGCTGCACCAGCGGCGAGCGACGGTCATCCCCGAACTTCTTGGCATCGGCCACCAGCTCATCGCGGATCAGCTTCTTCAGCTTGGCCTTGCTCTCCAGGATGCCGACGATCTTGTCGCGCTCCTTGGCCAGCTCGTCCTGCTCACCGCGGATCTTCATCTCTTCCAGGCGGGCCAGCTGCTTCAGCTTGGTTTCCAGGATGTACTCGGCCTGTTCCTCGCTCAGCGCGAAGCGCGCGATCAGCGCCGGCTTGGCTTCGTCCTCGGTGCGGATGATGTGGATCACTTCATCCAGGTTGAGGAAGGCGATCAGCAAGCCATCCAACATGTGCAGGCGGCGCTCGACCTTCTGCAGGCGATGGTTGAGGCGGCGGGTCACGGTGGTGCTGCGGAACTGCAGCCATTCGCTGAGCAGGGTCTTGAGGTTCTTCACCTGCGGGCGGCCGTCCAGGCCGATCACATTGAGGTTGACCCGGTAGCTGCGCTCCAGATCGGTGGTGGCGAACAGGTGGCCCATCAGCTGCTCGGCGTCCACGCGGTTGGAGCGCGGCACCAGCACCACGCGTACCGGGTTGGCGTGGTCGGACTCATCGCGGATGTCCTCCAGCCACGGCAGCTTCTTGGCACGCATCTGCGCGGCGATCTGCTCGATCACCTTCGACGGCGACACCTGGAACGGCAGCGCATTGACCACGATGTTGCCGTTCTCCTTCAGGAAGGTGGAACGCGCCCGCACGCTGCCGTAGCCGGTTTCGTACATGGTGCGCAGATCGGCGATCGGCGTGATGATCTCGGCGAAGCTCGGGTAGTCCGGGCCTTTCACGTGCTCGCACAGGTCGGTGACCGTCGCATCGGGGTCGTCGAGCAGGTGCAGCAGTGCGCTGACGATCTCGTTGAGGTTGTGCGGCGGCACATCGGTGGCCATGCCCACGGCGATGCCGGTGGTGCCGTTGAGCAACAGGTGCGGCAGGCGCGCCGGCATCCAGGTCGGCTCTTCCAGCGTGCCGTCGAAGTTCGGGGTCCAGTCGGTGGTGCCCTGGTTGATCTCGCCCAGCAGCACTTCGGCGATCGGGGTCAGCTTGGACTCGGTGTAACGCATGGCCGCGAACGACTTGGGATCATCGGTCGAGCCGAAGTTGCCCTGGCCTTCGATCAGCGGGTAGCGGTACGAGAACGGCTGGGCCATCAGCACCAGCGCTTCGTAGCAGGCGCTGTCGCCATGCGGGTGGTACTTGCCGATCACGTCACCGACGGTACGCGCGGACTTCTTCGGCTTGGAGGACGCGTTCAGACCCAGCTCGCTCATCGCGTAGATGATGCGGCGCTGCACCGGCTTCAGGCCGTCGCCGAGGAACGGCAGTGCGCGGTCGAGCACCACGTACATGGAATAGTCCAGGTACGCCCGTTCGGCGTACTCGCGCAGGGGCAGCTGTTCAAAGCCGTGGAACGCGGGGCGGGCAAGATCGGTCATGCGGGATTGTTACCTGTGGCAAGGGACGGCGACGGCTGTCGCCCTCGCAGGCGGATGATTATCCGGATGCGGCCGGGGATGCCAAGCCGCGTGATGGGTTCAGGGGGTGTCCGCTGCGCGCCAGATAGCGCCCGGGCGGGCTGCCGAAGTGGCGGCGGAAGACAGTAACGAAGGCGCTGGGGCTGCTGAACCCCAGTTCGTGCGCGATATCGGACACGCTCTGGCCATCGGAGAGCCGGCGCAGCCCCTCGGCCAGCCGGGCCTGCTGGCGCCATTGCGCGAAGCTGAGCGTGGTTTCATCGCGGAAGTGCCGGGTCAGTGTACGCGGCGACAGCCCGGCCCACTGGGCCCATTGCTCCAGGCTGCGGCCGTCGGCCGGGTCGGCGATCAGCTGCGAGGCGATCCTCAGCAGGCGCCGGTCCTGCGGCATCGGCAGGTGCATGCGCTGGCGCGGCGCATTGCGGATCTCGTCCAGCAGGACCTCGATCATGTGCTGCTGGCGCAGGCTCGGCTCGGCCGCGGGCACCCACGCGGTGACGCGCAGCGAGAGCGCCTGCAGGAGATCGGAAATGGCCAGCACGCAAGGTTCGTCGGGCAGATCACAGGCCATCGGCGCGCTCACGATCACGCCCCAGCCACGCAGCGGCCCGCAGATATCCACCGTATGCGGCTCGCCCGGTGGCATCCAGCCGGCACAGCCCGGTGGCAGCGACCAGGTGCCGTGGCGGGTGCGGGTGGTGAGCAGCCCGGCCTCCACGCAGATCAGCTGGGCGCGCCGGTGCTGGTGCCAGTCGATCTCGCGTTCCAGCCCCTTGGGGCTCTCGATGCGGAAGCCGAGCACGCCCAGTCCGTCATCCCGCTCGAACCAGTCCAGGACCTGGTTGCGGATCATCTGGGTGGCCTCGGTCTCCAGCGCTGGCCTGAAAGTGTTATCCATTGTCCAAATTGTAATACCCGGCCAGTGGCGGGCGCCATTAAGGTAGCGACCTCCCCATTGTTCTGATTGCTGCAACACAGCATTTGGTTCCAAATTAAATATTTCTATTGAGAAATATATTTTTTGGAAGAGAATGCTCACCCATGATCTGCCCTGATGCCCATCCCCCCAGCTTCGGACTCCTGCTGCGCCAAGTGCGCGATGGCCTGGTCCGTCAGCTAGACACGTCGATGGCCGAGGAAAACCTCGGTATTGGCTTCACCCACTATCTCGGCCTGAAGGTGCTCGCGGCACGTGCCCCGTGCACCGCCAACGAGTTGGCCCAGGCCCTGGACCAGGTGCCCAGCGCGGTCACCCGCCTGCTGGACAAGCTGGAAGCCCTGGACTGCGTGCGGCGCGAGCCACATGCCCAGGACCGGCGGGCGCTGCAGATCGTGCTGACCGAGCCGGGCCGCCAGTTGTGGGCCCGCCTCAAACAGCGGGGCGACCAGACCATCGACGACGCCATGCGTGATCTGTCTGCGGACGAACGCGCGCAGCTGCTTTCCCTCATGACCCGTGTACGCGACTCACTGGTAACGCCATGACTTCCATGTTTGAACGTTCTTATTCACTGCGCCCACTGCGGCCGGTGCTGGTCTCCGCGCTGGCGCTTGCGCTGGCCGCGTGTGCCAGCAGCCGCGGCCTGGAGCCGCAGGGCCGCCTGCTCGATGCCGACAGCCTGCAGACCCAGCGCACCCTGGCCGGCACCGGCCTGAGCCAGCCCGGCTGGCCAGCCACGGACTGGTGGCGCGCGCTGGGCGATCCGCAGCTGGACGCGCTGATCGCCGAAGGCCTGCAGCGCAATCCGGGGCTGGACGCGGCCGATGCACGCCTGCGCCAGGCGCGTGCCCAGATCGGCACCGCCCGCGCCGACCGCCTGCCCAGCGTGTCCGCCTCCGGTGGCTACACCGGCGTACGCCTGCCCGAATCGATGGTCGGCGACGAACTCGGCGGCAGCTATGCCGGCAGCGGCCAGGCCTATCTGAGCTTCAGCTACGGCATCGACCTGTGGGGTGGCAAGCGCGCCGCGTGGGAAGCGGCCGTGGACAGCGGTCATGCCGCCGAAGTGGACGCCCAGGCCGCACGCCTGAATCTCTCCGCCGCCATCGCCGAGGCGTATGCGCAGCTCGGTTACGCGTGGACGCTGCATGACGTGGCCAGCGAAGAACTGGCCCGATCGCAGAAGACGCTGGAGCTGACCCGTCAGCGACGTGCCGCTGGCATCGACAGTGACCTGCAGACCCGCCAGGCCGAAGCCCGTATTCCGGCCGCGCAGCAGCAACAGCAGGCCGCGCAGCAGCAGATCGACGAAGCCCGCACCGCGCTCGCCGCGCTGGTCGGGCAGGGCCCCGACCGGGGCCTGCAGATCGTGCGCCCGCAGGTGTTGAACCCGCTGGCCCTGCAGCTGCCCGGCGTGCTGCCGAGCGAACTGCTCGGCCGTCGCCCGGACATCGTCGCCGCGCGCTGGCGCGTGGAAGCAGCCAACCGCGAGATCCACGCGGCCAAGGCCGCGTTCTATCCCAGTCTCAACCTGACCGCCCTGGGCGGCGTGGTCTCCAGTGAAGTAGACCAGCTGCTCAAGAGTGGCTCGACGTTCGCTTTCCTCGGCCCGGCACTGAGCCTGCCGATCTTCGACGGTGGCCGCCTGCGCGCCAATCTGGGCAAGACCGACGCGCAGTACGACCTGGCCGTGGCCGACTACAACCAGTCCGTGCTCAACGCGCTGCGCGATGTCGCCGACCAGGTCAACGCGGTGCGCTCGCTGGCCGACCAGGCCAATGCCCAGGCCCAGGCCGTCAGCACGGCGCGTGCCGCCCATGATCTGGCCGAACAGCGCTACCGCGCCGGCATCGGCAGCTACCTGGATGTGCTCAGCGTCGAAGAGCAGTTGCTGGTCTCCCAGCAGCGGCTGGCCGAACTGCAGTCGCGTCAGATCCTTGTTTCGGTCCGCCTGAGCCAGGCGTTGGGCGGTGGTTTCACCCCGACCAGCGATGCCGCCACGGTCGCCGCCACCCCCGAATCCTCGCATTCCTGAGAGTCATCCCCATGAGTCAGACCTCCGCCCCCGCTGCCGAGAAGGCAGCTCCCTCCCGTCGCGGCAAGCTGCTGCGCGGCCTGCTGGTCATCGTAGTGCTGCTGCTGGCCGCGCTGGCCCTGTGGTACTTCATGTTCGGCCGCTGGTTCGAAGAAACCGACGATGCGTACGTGCAGGGCAACCAGGTCCAGATCACCCCGCTGATCAGCGGCACCGTGGTCGGGATCAACGCCGATGACGGCATGCGCGTCGAGCGCGGCCAGTTGCTGGTCCAGCTGGACCCGGCCGACACCGAAGTGGCCCTGCAGCAGGCCGAAGCCAACCTCGCCAAGACGGTCCGCCAGGTGCGCGGTCTGTACCGCAGCGTGGAAGGTGCCCAGGCCGAATTGAACGCGCGCCAGGTCACCCTCAAGCGCGTGCGCGAGGACTTCAACCGTCGTAAGGATCTGGCCAGCAGCGGCGCGATCTCCAATGAAGAACTGGCGCACGCCCGCACCGAACTGGCGGCTGCCGAAGCCGCCGTGGCCGGTTCGCGCGAGACCTTCGAGCAGAGCAACGCGCTGGTCGATGACACCGTGATCGCCACCCAGCCGGACGTGCAGGCCGCTGCCGCGCAGCTGCGCCAGGCCTACCTCAACAATGCCCGCGCCGGCATCGTCGCGCCGGTCACCGGTTACGTGGCGCGTCGTTCGGTGCAGGTCGGCCAGCGCGTGCAGCCGGGCAATGCCCTGATGGCCGTGGTGCCGACCGAGCAGATGTGGGTGGAAGCCAACTTCAAGGAAACCCAGCTGCGCCACATGCGCCTGGGCCAGGAAGTGGAGCTGCGTTCGGACCTGTACGGCGGTGATGTGACCTACAAGGGCCGCATCGACAGCCTCGGCCTGGGCACCGGTTCGGCGTTCTCGCTGCTGCCGGCGCAGAACGCCAGCGGCAACTGGATCAAGATCGTGCAGCGCGTGCCGGTGCGTATCGCCATCGATGCCAAGCAGCTGGCCGAGCATCCGCTGCGCATTGGTCTGTCGATCAAGGCCGAAGTCAGCCTGCGTGACCAGAAGGGCACCGTGCTGCCGACCGAGATCGCCAAGGGCCAGGTGTTCGACACCGACGTCTACGCCAAGCAGCTGCACAGCGCCGACGATGTGATCCACCAGATCATCCAGCGCAACTTGCCGCAGCAGGGCAAGGCGAGCTGAGGCGACCATGTCCGCACAAGCTCCCGCCGCACCGGGCGCCCCCGCGGCCCCGGGCACGGCCTTCCGGCCGGCCAACGTCGCCCTGTGCACCGCAGGCCTGGCGATGGCCTCGTTCATGCAGGTCCTGGACACCACCATCGCCAACGTCTCCTTGCCGACCATCGCCGGTAATCTCGGTGCCAGTTCGCAGCAGGCCACCTGGGTCATCACCTCGTTCGCGGTCAGCACCGCGATCGCGCTGCCGCTGACCGGCTACCTCAGCCGGCGCTTCGGCGAGACCAAGCTGTTCGTGTGGGCCACGTTGGCCTTTACATTGGCCTCGCTGCTGTGCGGCCTGGCCCAGAGCATGGGCATGCTGGTCGTCTCACGTGCGATCCAGGGTTTCGTCGCCGGCCCGATGTACCCGATCACGCAGAGCCTGCTGGTCTCGCTCTATCCGCGTGAGAAACGCGGCCAAGCGCTGGCGTTGCTGGCCATGATCACCGTGGTCGCGCCGATCGCCGGCCCGATCCTCGGTGGCTGGATCACCGACAACTACAGTTGGGAATGGATCTTCCTGATCAACGTGCCACTGGGCATCTTCGCCGCGCTGGTGGTGGGCAACCAGCTCAAGGGGCGCCCGGAACAGATCGAAAAGCCGAAGATGGATTACGTCGGCCTGATCACCCTGGTGATCGGCGTGGGCGCGCTGCAGCTGGTGCTCGATCTGGGCAACGACGAAGACTGGTTCAGTTCGACCAAGATCATCGTGCTGGCCTGTGTGTCGGTGGTGGCGCTGGCGGTGTTCCTGATCTGGGAACTGACCGACAAGGACCCCATCGTCGACCTGCGCCTGTTCCGGCACCGCAACTTCCGCGCCGGGACGCTGGCGATGGTGGTGGCCTACGCGGCGTTCTTCAGCGTGGCGCTGCTGATTCCGCAATGGCTGCAGCGTGACATGGGCTACACCGCGATCTGGGCCGGTCTGGCGACCGCACCGATCGGCGTGCTGCCGGTGATCATGACGCCGTTCGTGGGCAAGTACGCTTCGCGGTTCGACATGCGCATGCTGGCCACGATCGCCTTCATCTTCCTGTCCTTCACCAGCTTCCTGCGTTCGGGTTTCAACCTGCAGGTGAACTTCGGCCATGTGGCCGGCATCCAGCTGATCATGGGTATCGGTGTCGCCTTGTTCTTCATGCCGGTGCTGCAGATCCTGCTGTCGGATCTGGACGGTCGCGAAATCGCCGCGGGCTCCGGCCTGGCCACCTTCCTGCGCACGCTGGGCGGCAGCTTCGCCGCCTCGCTGACCACGTGGCTGTGGGCACGCCGTACCCAGGAACACCACGCGCATCTGACCGAACACATCTCCGGCTACACCCCGGGCATGCAGGACCAGGTGACCGCGATGGGGCAGGGCGACCTGCAGCATGGCGCGGCGGCGCTCAACAACATGATCAACCACCAGGCCTCGCAGATGGGCTTCAACGACATCTTCTTCCTGCTGGGCTGGATCTTCCTGGCCATCATCGCCTTCCTGTGGCTGGCCAAGCCGCCGTTTGGCGCGGGGGCGGGCGCTGCCTCGGCCGGTGGGCATTGAAGTGCTTGCGGTGAGCTGAAACGAAAAACCCCGCCCAGTGCGGGGTTTTTTGTCAGACTTGTGCATGCTCCGCTGCCCAACTGACGACAGATGCCCCTCTAGTGAGGCGCAAGATTAGTCCTAGCGATCTCACTCCCCCAAGCAGTATGCAGATCGCGACAATGCCTAAGATGATGCTGTAAGGCGGGCCGCGATCAAGGAGCTCGAGCTGAGTGGCTTCCTGAGAAATCGCAGCAAGCGCTGCCAGGACGCCGGTGAGAATGGCCACGATATTGAAGCGGGTGGCCGCGTACTTGGCTTCAAGCTCTAGATGACGGGCCTTGTTCTGCAGCGCTGTTCGCCCAAGGTGGGACAAGCCCTTCGCAACTTGCTCATCTGCTTCATGCCTTTTGTCCATATGCGCATATAGGAACGATCGCGTGGGCATGGTGATGAAGATGGCGAGAGCAGCAAGCCATAAGGCGGCCATGAGGTACATCAGCGAGAGTATGCCCAAGCCCATGGGAAACCATAAGGATGTGTCCTCGTTTCCACTTACGAGTTTGATGATTGTCACGACGATAAGAATTGCGAACCAGCCTACGATGCTCGCAATCGAGATCCTCTCAAACGAGTCATACCAGGACTTAGGGTGAGGCACGGGCCGCAGGTGCTTAAGAACATCCGATGTAGAAAGCAGGTGCGTCTTTTCAGTGCTAACCATCTCAAGTTTCCATCCAGATCTGCAGTCCAATGACGGCATGGAAGGTTGCAACTTGAGGAGAGTGGTTCCTTAGCAACCTACGGCGGTCATTTGACTGGCCCGGAAACGAAAAAACCCGCTTGCGCGGGTTTGATCATTTTCTGAGTCATGGTGCCCAGGAGAGGACTCGAACCTCCACGAAGTTGCCCCCGCTAGCACCTGAAGCTAGTGCGTCTACCAATTCCGCCACCTGGGCGACTCAGGAGGAGAATACCTGGGCGACTCAGGAGGAGAAT
>NZ_JBFTOL010000007.1:0-416159 GCF_056397945.1 Stenotrophomonas sp. 05L413 | reverse complement strand
AGGTGTGGAAATGGTGATGCCGGGCGACAACGTGAAGATGGTTGTCACCCTGATCAACCCGGTCGCCATGGATGAAGGCCTGCGCTTCGCGATTCGCGAAGGCGGCCGTACCGTCGGCGCCGGCGTGGTCTCCAAG
Source organism: Stenotrophomonas sp. 05L413 (assembly GCF_056397945.1). Classification (NCBI taxonomy): domain Bacteria; kingdom Pseudomonadati; phylum Pseudomonadota; class Gammaproteobacteria; order Lysobacterales; family Lysobacteraceae; genus Stenotrophomonas; species Stenotrophomonas sp. 05L413. The sequence continues at coordinate 416,023 of NZ_JBFTOL010000007.1, read as the reverse complement.
ATCATCGCGTAATCTGCTAGAATCTGCGCCCCGATGTTGCCTGGGTAGGGCATCGGGGTGTAACCAAACGGGAAAAGAGGCGCAGGATGCTCCTCGTGTTCCCCAGACCAGGAAGGGTCGCGCCATTCAGGCTTTGTCAACAGTACCCCTGTTGACTGCCAACTTGTATGCGCGCTATACTTTTTGTCTGGGCAGATCGGGAGACCGGTCTGCCTCGATTTTTGAGGTCTACGGAAAGATCTTGTCGCCGCGCAGGAATGTGCGGCGTCTGCATTCAGGATATTCATGGGACAAGGCAACCCAGAGGCCTTGTCCGTCGCTCTTTTAACGAAGGAACCCACCGTCATGGCGGACCAAAAGATCCGGATTCGGCTGAAGGCGTTCGATCATCGTTTGATCGACCGTTCGGCCAGCGAGATCGTAGAAACGGCAAAGCGGACCGGCGCGCAAGTGCGTGGCCCGATCCCCCTGCCGACCAAGATCGAGCGTTACACCATTCTCGTCTCGCCGCACGTCGATAAAGACGCGCGTGACCAGTACGAGACCCGCACGCATAAGCGCGTGCTCGATATCGTTGACCCGAACGACAAGACCGTGGACGCGCTGATGAAGCTCGAACTGGCTGCCGGCGTCGACGTTCAGATCAAGCTGACCTGAGGACTACGACCATGACGAAGAAATATTCGTTGGGCTTCGTGGGCCGCAAGGCTGGCATGAGCCGCGTGTTCACCGAAGATGGCCAGGCCATCCCGGTAACCCTGATTGAAGCTACCCCGAACCGCATCGCGCAGATCAAGACCGTCGAAGCTGACGGCTACAGCGCCGTGCAGGTGACCGTCGGCGCGCGTCGCGCTGCCCTGGTCAACAAGCCGGAAGCCGGTCACTTCGCCAAGGCGAAGGTCGACGCGGGCCGTGGCCTGTGGGAATTCCGCGTTGAAGACGCGCAGCTCGGCGATTTCGCCGTTGGCGGCGAAGTCAAGGCGGACATCTTTGAAGTTGGCCAGAAGGTCGACGTCCAGGGTGTCACCAAGGGTAAGGGCTTCCAGGGCACCATCAAGCGCTACAACTTCCGTATGGGCGATGCAACCCACGGTAACTCGCTGTCGCATCGCGCGCCGGGTTCCTTGGGCCAGCGCCAGACCCCGGGTCGTGTTTTCCCGGGTAAGAAGATGTCCGGCCACATGGGTTCGGTGCAGCAGAGCACCCAGAACCTTGAAGTGGTGAAGGTCGATGTCGAACGTGGTCTGATCGCAATCCGTGGTGCCGTTCCGGGCGCAGCGGGTGGTGACGTGATCGTTCGTCCGGCTAGCAAGGCATAAGGAGAGATGACGATGGAACTCGTTATCACGGGTAGCAACAACAAGGTCTCGGTCTCCGATGCCGTGTTCGGTCGCGATTTCAGCGAAGATCTGGTTCACCAGGTCGTCGTTGCTTACCGCAACGCCGGTCGCGCCGGCACCAAGGCACAGAAGACTCGCTCTGAAGTGGCTGGTACCACCAAGAAGTCGAAGAAGCAGAAGGGCGGCGGCGCGCGTCATGGCGCACTGACGGCTCCGATCTTCATCGGCGGCGGTGTCACCTTCGCGGCCAAGCCGCGCAGCTTCGAGCAGAAGGTCAACCGTAAGCAGTACCGTGCAGCCATGTGCGCGATCCTGTCCGAGCTGAACCGCCAGGGCCGTCTGACGATCGTGGAGTCCTTCGATGTCGAAGCGACCAACACCAAGTCGTTGATCGCCAAGCTGGCCGGCCTGGAAGTGGGCAAGCGTCCGCTGATCGTCACCGAAGATGCTTCCGAGCACCTGTACCTGTCGGCGCGCAACATTCCCTACGTGGAAGTGCGTGACGTGCAGGGCCTGGACCCGGTGTCGCTGGTCGGTGCCGACACGGTCGTCATCACCGCTGATGCGGTCAAGAAGGTCGAGGAGTGGCTGGCATGAGCAGCAACGAAAAAGTCTTCAGCGTGCTGCGCGCTCCGCGAGTCTCCGAAAAGACCGCGCGCCTGCAGGAACATTCCAACCAGTATGTCTTCGAAGTTTCGAACGAAGCCACCAAGGCCGATGTAAAGGCCGCGGTTGAGCAGCTGTTCGACGTCAAGGTCGAGTCGGTCAACGTGCTGAACGTGAAGGGCAAGAACAAGTCCTTCCGTAACCGCACCGGCCGCCGCGGCGATTGGCGCAAGGCGTACGTGCGTCTCGCCGATGGCCAGTCCATCGATGTAACGGCCAAGGCCTGAGGTACATCCCATGCCATTGATGAAATTCAAACCCACTTCTCCCGGCCGTCGTTCGGCCGTGCGCGTGGTCACGCCCGATCTGCACAAGGGCGCGCCGCATGCAGCGCTGCTGGAGCCGCAGAGCAAGTCCGGTGGTCGTAACCACCACGGCCGCATCACCACCCGTCATGTGGGCGGTGGTCACAAGCAGCACTACCGAGTCATCGACTTCAAGCGCAACAAGGAAGGCATTCCGGCGCGCGTGGAACGCATCGAATACGATCCGAACCGCACCGCCCATATCGCCCTGCTGTGCTACGTCGACGGCGAACGCCGCTACATCATCGCACCGAAGGGCCTGAAGGCCGGTGACCAGGTGATCGCGGGTTCGGATGCGCCGATCAAGACCGGTAACACGCTGCCGCTGCGCAACATCCCGGTCGGTACCACTGTCCACGGCATCGAACTGAAGCCGGGCAAGGGTGCTCAGATCGCGCGTGCCGCCGGCGCTGCCGTGCAGCTCGTCGCTCGTGAAGGTATCTACGCCACCCTGCGCCTGCGCTCGGGTGAAATGCGTAAGGTGCCGGTCGAGTGCCGCGCCACCATCGGTGAAGTCGGTAACGACGAACACAACCTGGAAAAGCTGGGCAAGGCTGGCGCCAAGCGCTGGCGTGGTGTCCGCCCGACCGTTCGTGGTGCTGCCATGAACCCGGTTGACCATCCGCACGGCGGTGGTGAGGCGAAGGCCGGCCAGGGCAACCCGCATCCGGTCACCCCGTGGGGTGTCCCGACCAAGGGTTACAAGACGCGCCATAACAAGCGCACCCAGCAATTCATCGTCCGCGATCGTAGGGGCTAATCGACCATGGCACGTTCACTCAAGAAGGGCCCGTTTGTCGATCACCACCTCATCAAGAAGGTGGAAGCCGCTGCGGGTAGCAAGAAGCCGATCAAGACCTGGTCGCGCCGTTCGATGATCCTGCCGGAAATGGTAGGCGTCACCATCGCCGTTCATAACGGTAAGAACCACGTTCCGGTGCTCGTCAACGAGAACATGGTCGGCCACAAGCTCGGCGAATTTGCCATCACCCGGACCTTCAAGGGTCACGGTGGTGACAAGAAGTCGGGCAAGTAAGGAGAGATGACAATGGAAGCGAAAGCAATCCTGCGCTCCGCGCGCATCTCTGCGCAGAAAGCCCGCCTGGTCGCTGACCAGGTGCGCGGCCTGCCGGCCGAGCGTGCGGTCAACCTGCTGAAGTTCTCGGACAAGAAGGCTGCCCACCTGATCAAGAAGGTGGTGGAGTCGGCTATTGCAAACGCCGAGAACAACCAGGGCGCCGACGTCGACGAGCTGAAGGTACAGACCATCATGGTAGATGAAGGTCCGACCCTGAAGCGTTTCATGGCGCGGGCGAAAGGCCGCGGCACCCGCATCCTCAAGCGCACCAGCCACATCACTGTGGTTGTGGGCGCCGGCAAGTAAGCGGAAAGGAAAACACCATGGGTCATAAAGTTCATCCGATTGGTATCCGCCTCGGCATTTCCAAGGACTGGAACTCCAAGTGGTACGCCAACAAGGCCGAGTTCGCTGGTTATCTGGCAGCCGACCTGAAGGTGCGGGAAATGCTGCGCAAGAAGCTTGCGCAGGCCGGCATCAGCAAGATCCTGATCGAGCGTCCGGCAAAGACCGCTCGCGTGACGATCCACACCGCCCGTCCGGGCGTGGTGATCGGCAAGCGCGGTGAGGACATCGAGAAGCTGCGCAAGGAAGTGAGCGAAATGATGGGCGTCCCGGCGCACATCAACGTCACCGAAGTGCGTAAACCCGAGCTGGACGCACAGCTGGTTGCCGAGTCGATCGCGCAGCAGCTGGAGCGTCGCATCATGTTCCGCCGCGCGATGAAGCGTTCGGTCGGCAACGCGATGCGCCTCGGTGCCCTGGGCATCAAGGTCAACGTCGGTGGCCGCTTGAACGGCGCAGAAATCGCCCGTTCGGAGTGGTACCGCGAAGGCCGCGTGCCGCTGCATACGCTGCGTGCCGACATCGACTATGGCTTCGCTGAAGCCAAGACGACCTACGGCATCATCGGCATCAAGGTCTGGATCTACAAGGGCGAAGTCTTCGATTTCTCCCAGGTTGGCCAGGAAAAGCAGGACGACTCCCCGCGCAACGATCGTAACGATCGCGGCGACCGCGGTGACCGTCCGTCGCGCCCGGCTCGTGAAGCGAGGTAACGACAATGTTGCAACCCAAGCGAACCAAATACCGCAAGGTACACAAGGGCCGTAACGATGGTCTGAGCTGGAGCGGCAACGCTGTCAGCTTCGGCGAATACGGCCTGAAGGCAACCGCTCATGGTCAGCTGACCGCGCGTCAGATCGAGGCGGCTCGCCGCTCGATCAGCCGCTACGTCAAGCGCGGCGGCAAGATGTGGATCCGAGTGTTCCCCGACAAGCCGATCACCAAGAAGCCCATCGAAGTCCGAATGGGTTCTGGTAAGGGCAACGTGGAGTACTGGGTAGCCCAGATCCAGCCCGGCCGCATGATCTATGAAATCGAAGGCGTCGCAGAAGACGTGGCACGTGAGGCGTTCCGCCTGGCTGCCGCCAAGCTCTCCGTGACCACCACTTTCGTGACCCGGACGGTGCTCTGATGGATATCAAACAACTTCGCGAAAAGTCGGCTGACGACCTGAAGAGCCACCTGATCGACCTGCGTAAGGAGCAGTTCTCGCTCCGTATGCAGCAGGTCACTGGCCAGCTGCCGAAGACCCACGAAACCCGCCGGGTTCGCCGCGAGATCGCTCGCGTCAAGACCCTGCTCGGCAGCACCAAGTAAGGATGGCCGCGATGAGCGATAACAACGACAGCAAGACGCTGCGCACGGTCGAAGGCCGTGTCGTCAGCAACAAGATGGACAAGACGGTCACCGTGTTGGTGGAGCGCCTGGTCAAGCACGCCCTGTACGGCAAGTACATCAAGCGTTCGACCAAGCTGCACGCACACGACGCCGACAACACCTGCAACGAAGGTGATGTCGTTCGTGTGACCGAGATTGCTCCGATGTCCAAGACCAAGAACTGGCGCGTGGTGGAAGTCATCACGCGTGCGGTTCAATAAGGAGATCTGACTCATGATCCAGATGCAGAGCTACCTCGAAGTCGCGGACAATTCCGGTGCCAAGGAAGTGATGTGCATCAAGGTGCTCGGCGGCTCCAAGCGCCGCTACGCGCACATTGGCGACATCATCAAGGTCACCGTGAAGGATGCAATCCCGCGCGGCAAGGTCAAGAAGGGTGAAGTGTTCGACGCCGTCGTGGTGCGTACCCGCAAGGGTGTGCGTCGCGCCGATGGTTCGCTGATCCGTTTCGATGCCAACGCCGCGGTCCTGCTCAACAACAAGCAAGAGCCGATCGGTACCCGCATCTTCGGACCGGTGACGCGTGAACTTCGTTCCGAGAAGTTCATGAAGATCGTCTCGCTCGCTCCCGAAGTGCTGTGAGCGACAGGAGATAATCATGGCTAACCGTATCAAGAAGGGCGACCAGGTTGTCGTCAACACCGGCAAGGACAAGGGCAAGCAGGGCGAAGTCGTCCGCGTCGACGGCGATCGTGTGATCGTCGCCAACGTGAACATCGTCAAGCGCCACACCAAGCCGAACCCGCAGGCAGGCGTTGCCGGCGGCGTGGTCGAGCGTGAAGCGTCGATCCATATCTCCAACGTGAATGTGCTGAACCCGGCTTCGGGCAAGGGCGAGCGCGTTGGCTTCAAGGTGCTGGAGGATGGACGCAAACTGCGTGTGTTCCGCTCCAGCGGTGAGGCGCTCGACGCCTGAGGAATGAGCAGATGAATTCCCGTCTCGAAAAGTTTTACAAGGAAGAAGTGGTGCCGGCGCTGATGAAGCAGTTCGGCTACACCAATCCGATGCAGGTTCCGAAGCTGGTCAAGGTCACCCTGAACATGGGTGTCGGCGAAGCAGCCACGAACAAGAAGATCCTGGAAAATGCCGTCGCCGACATGGCCAAGGTCTCCGGTCAGAAGCCGATCGTGACCAAGTCCCGCGTCTCGGTGGCATCGTTCAAGATCCGCGATGGTTGGCCGATCGGCTGCAAGACCACGCTGCGTCGTGAAAAGATGTACGAGTTCATGGACCGTCTGATCAACATCTCGTTGCCGCGCGTGCGCGACTTCCGTGGTGTCTCGGGTCGTTCCTTCGACGGTCGTGGCAACTTCAACATGGGTGTGAAGGAACAGATCATCTTCCCGGAAATCGACTTCGACGCTGTCGACGCGATCCGCGGCATGGATATCGCCATCACCACCACCGCCAAGACCGATGCGGAAGCGAAGGCGCTGCTCGCMGCGTTCAAGTTCCCGTTCCGTAACTGATACGTCGAGGAATCCGAAATGGCAAAGACCTCCATGGTCAACCGCGACCTCAAGCGTGCGAAGCTGGCCGTCAAGTACGCCGGCAAGCGTGAAGAGCTGAAGAAGATCATCTCCAGCGCGACCGCGTCGTACGACGAAAAGGCCGAGGCCGTCATCAAGCTGCAGAAGCTGCCGCGCGATTCGTCGCCGAGCCGTCACCGCAACCGTTGCGAGCTCTCGGGCCGCCCGCGTGGCGTGTACAGCAAGTTCGGCCTGGGCCGTAACAAGCTGCGCGAAGCCACCATGCGTGGTGACGTGCCGGGCCTGCGCAAGGCCAGCTGGTAAGGGATTCGTCCCTTCAACTGCCCGGTGCCTTCATGGCGCAGGGCAGGGGAGAGGGGCCGGTTTTCCGGCTCTGATCCCGGATTAAGGGAGCCCGACGCAAGTCGGGCTCTTTTTGCCGTATACTCCCGCGTCTTGCTCGCCCGCAAGGCGTGAGCAGTGTGTGAAGACGGGCCCTGGCCCATTCCAGGTAGACACAAGATTTTCGCGAAAGCGGATATCGGTGCACTCAAAGGTATCGACTATGAGCATGACTGATCCCATCGCCGACCTGCTGGTACGCATCAAGAATGCGGCCGCGGTTGGCAAGCAGACGGTGAAAGCACCGTCCTCCAAGATCAAGGTGGCAATCGCAGAGGTGTTGAAGGCCGAAGGCTACATCACCGATCTGCGCGTGACCAAGATCGAGAACAACAAGGCCGAGCTTGAAATCGTCCTGAAGTATTTCGAGGGCAAGCCGGTCATCGAGACCCTGAAGCGCTTCTCGCGTTCGGGTCTGCGCCAGTACCGTGGCAAGTCCGAGCTGCCGAAGGTCCTCAACGGCCTGGGTATCTCCATCATCTCCACCTCCAAGGGCATCATGACTGATGCGCAGGCGCGCCAGTTGGGCGTCGGCGGCGAAGTCCTGTGCTTCGTGGCCTAAGGCGAGAAGGAACCAACTATGTCCCGCGTAGCCAAGAAGCCAGTCAACCTGCCCAAGGGCGTTGAACTGAACATCCAGCCGGAATCCGTCAGCGTGAAGGGCCCGAAGGGCACCCTGTCGCTTGCCAAGGTTGCTGGCGTTGAAATCACTGTCGACAACGGCGTTGCCACCCTGGCCGCCAACGATGCCTCGCTGGTTGCCCTCACCGGCACCGTGCGCGCCATCCTGGCCAACATGGTCAAGGGCGTCACCGACGGCTTCGAGCGCAAGCTTGAGCTGGTCGGCGTCGGCTACCGTGCTGCCATGCAGGGCAAGGATCTGAACCTGTCGCTCGGGTTCTCGCATCCGGTCCTGTTCGTGGCGCCGGAAGGCATCACCATCTCGACCCCGACCCAGACCGAAGTGCTGGTCCAGGGCACCGACAAGCAGCGCGTTGGCGAAGTTGCCGCCAAGATCCGTGGCTTCCGTCCGCCGGAGCCCTACAAGGGCAAGGGTGTGAAGTACGCCGGCGAAGTCATCATTCGTAAGGAAGCCAAGAAGGCCTAATTCAGGTCCTCAGCTTTCCAAGGAAAAAGATCATGAACAAGAACATCGCTCGTCTGCGTCGTGCCAAGTCGACCCGTGCACACATCCGTGTGCTCGGCGTGCCGCGCCTGTCGGTGCTGCGCACCGGTCAGCACCTGTACGCCCAGGTCTTCACCGCCGATGGCTCCAAGGTGCTGGCGTCGGCCAACACCACCCAGGCCGACGTCAAGGAAGGCCTGAAGAACGGCAAGAACAGCGACGCCGCCGTCAAGGTTGGCAAGCTGGTCGCCGAGCGCGCCAAGGCTGCGGGCATCGAGAAGGTCGCTTTCGACCGCTCGGGCTACCGCTACCACGGCCGCATCAAGGCACTGGCTGATGCAGCCCGCGAAGGCGGCCTGCAGTTCTAAGGGATAAGGAAGCGGGGCTGGTCCCCGCTTCCGCCTGCCTGCCGGCGCGGGTTGCGCCGGGCGACGTCCTTCTTCTGCAGGGGCGCTCGATCCACCGCTTCATTCCACAGCTATAAGCGGCATTGAGCCGTACATACTCAATCAATCAAGGAATCAACATGGCAGAAGAACGTCAGCAGCGGGGTCGCGATCGCGATCGCCGCGAAGAGAAAGTCGACGACGGCATGATCGAAAAGCTGGTCGCGGTCAACCGCGTCAGCAAGACCGTCAAGGGCGGTCGCCAGTTCACCTTCACCGCACTGACCGTGGTCGGTGATGGCGCAGGCAAGGTTGGCTTCGGTTATGGCAAGGCGCGTGAAGTGCCGGTCGCGATCCAGAAGTCGATGGAACAGGCTCGCAAGAACCTGGCCAATGTCGATCTGAACAACGGCACGTTGTGGCACCCGGTGAAGTCCGGCCACGGCGCAGCTCGCGTGTTCATGATGCCGGCCTCCGAAGGTACCGGTGTGATCGCCGGTGGTGCCATGCGCGCCGTCCTGGAAGCCGTTGGCGTCAAGAACGTGCTGGCCAAGGCCGTCGGCTCGCGCAACCCGATCAACCTGGTTCGCGCCACGCTGAAGGGTCTGAGCGAAATGCAGTCGCCGGCCCGCATCGCGGCCAAGCGCGGCAAGAAGGTGGAGGATCTCAACCATGGCTAATGACACCACCAAGACCATCAAGGTCCGTCTGGTTGGCGGCCTGCGCGGCGCCCAGGCACGTCACCGCCTGTCGGTGAAGGCGCTTGGCCTCGGCAAGCTCAATAGCGTACGTGAACTGAAGGACAGCCCGCAGGTTCGCGGTCTGATCAACAAGGTCCACTACCTCGTCAAGGTTGAGGAATAATCCAATGACCATGCATCTCAATGAACTGAGCCCGGCACCGGGCGCTCGTAAAGAGCGTACCCGCGTCGGTCGTGGTATCGGCTCCGGCCTGGGCAAGACCTGCGGCCGCGGCCACAAGGGTTCGTTCGCCCGTAAGGGTGGCGGCAAGATCAAGGCAGGCTTCGAAGGCGGCCAGACCCCCATGCAGCGTCGTCTGCCGAAGGTCGGTTTCCGTTCCAAGATCGCCAAGGACACCGCTGAAGTGCTGTCCTACCAGCTTGAGCGTCTGGAAGCTGGCGAGATCGACTTTGCCGCGCTGCGCGCTGCCAAGCTGGTCCCGAGCACCGCTAAGCGTGCCAAGATCGTCATGAAGGGTGGCCTGACCAAGGCATTCACCTTGAAGGGCGTCGCTGCAACGGCCAGTGCCAAGGCCGCGATCGAAGCTGCCGGCGGCAGCGTACAGGAGTAAGACATGGCGCAAGCTGGCATTGGTAACCTCGGCGGCGGGCTCGGCAAGTTCACGGAACTCCGCCAGCGACTGCTGTTCGTCATCGGGGCATTGATCGTCTACCGCATCGGCTGTTATGTGCCGGTGCCTGGCGTCAATCCCGATGCCATGCTTGCGCTCATGCAGGCGCAGGGCGGCGGCATCGTGGACATGTTCAACATGTTCTCGGGCGGCGCCCTGCACCGTTTCAGCATTTTCGCGCTGAACGTGATGCCGTACATCTCGGCATCCATCGTGATGCAGCTGGCGGTCCACATCTTCCCGGCATTGAAGTCGATGCAGAAGGAAGGTGAATCGGGTCGTCGCAAGATCACCCAATATTCCCGCATCGGCGCCGTGTTGCTGGCGGTGGTGCAGGGCGGCAGCATCGCGCTGGCGCTGCAGAACCAGGTCTCCCCGGGCGGTGCCCCGGTCGTCTACGCACCGGGCATGGGCTTCGTGCTCACCGCCATCGTCGCCCTGACCGCCGGTACCATCTTCCTGATGTGGGTCGGTGAGCAGGTCACCGAGCGCGGCATCGGCAACGGTGTGTCGCTGATCATCTTCGCCGGCATCGTGGCCGGCCTGCCGGGCGCGGTCATCCACACCGTGGAAGCCTACCGCGACGGCAACATGAGCTTCATCGCCCTGCTGCTGATCGTGCTGGTGGTGCTGGCCTTCACCTACTTCGTGGTGTTCGTCGAGCGCGGCCAACGCCGCATCACGGTGAACTACGCACGTCGCCAGGGTGGCCGCAACGCGTACATGAACCAGACCTCGTTCCTGCCGCTGAAGCTGAACATGGCGGGCGTGATCCCGGCCATTTTCGCCTCGAGCATCCTGGCATTCCCGACGACGCTGGCCATGTGGTCCGGCCAGGCCAGTTCGGCCACGTGGCTGCAGAAGGTCGCCAACGCCCTCGGGCCGGGCGAGCCGCTGCACATGATCGTGTTCGCCGCGCTGATCAGTGGTTTCGCGTTCTTCTACACCGCGCTGGTGTTCAACTCGCAGGAAACCGCCGACAACCTGAAGAAGTCGGGCGCGCTGATTCCGGGCATCCGTCCGGGCAAGGCCACCGCCGACTACGTGGATGCCGTGCTGACCCGCCTGACGGCCGCCGGTTCGCTGTACCTGGTGATCGTCTGTCTGCTGCCGGAAATCCTGCGCACCCAGCTCGGCGCCTCGTTCTACTTCGGCGGCACCTCGCTGCTGATCGTGGTGGTGGTGGTGATGGACTTCATTGCCCAGATCCAGGCGCACCTGATGTCGCACCAGTATGAGAGCCTGTTGAAGAAGGCCAACCTGAAGGGCGGCAACCGCGGCGGTTTTGCCCGCGGCTGATTGACCTGTTACACTAGTCTTCTTGTTGCGAAGGCCCTCCGGTTCCCGGACTGGCCTTCCAAATCGAAGGGCGGCCCCTGCAGCGGTTTCGGGTGGGGGTGTGATGTGGTGGTCCTGCGCGGGAGTAGCGCGGGCGGCGGCGGGGGCAACCTCTGCAGTCAACGACATCCGGCGCCGGAGCATGGGCACACTCCCCACGCCGGGTCCATGGAACCTTCAGGTTCCACGGGCTTCCCAGTAAACCGAGACCTTGATAGAATCGCTAGTTCACTTTTTTGATCCATCCTGCCGGATTGGCGCGCCCATGGTGCGCTGTCGGCCATCACTCAGCTGGAGAACCGCGTCATGGCGCGTATTGCAGGCGTCAACCTGCCAGCCCAGAAGCACGTCTGGGTCGGGTTGCAAAGCATTTACGGCATCGGCCGTACCCGTTCGAAGAAGGTCTGCGACGCCGCAGGCGTGACCTCGACCACCAAGATCCGCGATCTGTCGGAGCCGGAAATCGAGCGTCTGCGTCTCGAAGTCGGCAAGTACATCGTGGAAGGCGATCTGCGCCGTGAAATCGGTATCGCGATCAAGCGCCTGATGGATCTGGGCTGCTACCGCGGTCTGCGTCACCGTCGCGGTCTGCCGCTTCGTGGCCAGCGCACCCGTACCAACGCCCGCACCCGCAAGGGCCCGCGCAAGGCGATCAGGAAGTAAGGGACCTAAGAAATGGCTAAGCCCGTCGCTAAGACCAAGAAGAAGATCAAGCGCGTCGTCACTGACGGCGTCGCCCACGTCCACGCTTCTTTCAACAACACCATCGTGACCATCACCGACCGTCAGGGCAACGCTCTGTCGTGGGCGACCTCCGGTGGCGCTGGCTTCCGCGGTTCGCGTAAGTCCACCCCGTTCGCTGCCCAGGTGGCTGCCGAGAAGGCCGGCCGTGCCGCGCTCGACTACGGCGTCAAGTCCCTGGAAGTCCGCATCAAGGGCCCGGGTCCGGGTCGTGAGTCGGCCGTGCGCTCGCTGAACAACGTGGGCTACAAGATCACCAACATCATCGACGTGACGCCAATCCCGCACAACGGGTGCCGTCCGCCGAAGAAGCGTCGCGTCTAAAGGAGCGATAAGAAATGGCTCGTTATATCGGTCCTACCTGTAAGCTCGCCCGCCGCGAAGGCGCCGACCTTTCCCTCAAGAGCCCGGCCCGTGCGCTGGACTCCAAGTGCAAGCTGGAGCAGAAGCCCGGCCAGCACGGCGCCACTGCCCGTAAGGGCAAGCTGTCCGACTACGCTACCCAGCTGCGTGAAAAGCAGAAGGTCAAGCGTATCTACGGTCTGCTGGAGCGTCAGTTCCGCAACTACTACAAGAAGGCCTCGACCAAGAAGGGCAACACCGGCGAGAACCTGCTGCAGTTGCTGGAAACCCGTCTTGACAACGTCGTTTACCGCATGGGCTTCGCAGTGACCCGTCCGGCTGCCCGTCAGCTGGTCTCGCACCGCGGTGTCACCGTGAACGGCAAGTCGGTCAATCTGGCTTCGTACCAGGTCAAGGCTGGCGACGCCGTCGCTCTGTCCGAGAAGGCTGCCAAGCAGCTGCGCGTCCAGGAAGCCCTGACCGTGTCTGCTACGCATGACCTGCGTCCGTCGTGGGTTGAAGTTGATTCCGGCAAGTTCGCCGGCATCTTCAAGGCCGTGCCGGATCGTTCGGACCTGCCTGCGGATATCAACGAAGCGCTGATCGTCGAGTTGTATTCGAAGTAATTCACATTGGAGAACCTCCGGGTCACACCGGAGGTTCGCAGGAGAACCCGCAACATGACGGTTACCGCCAACCAGGTTCTGCGTCCTCGCGGTCCGCAGATCGAACGCCTTACCGATACCCGCGCCAAGGTCGTCATCGAACCCTTGGAGCGTGGTTACGGGCATACGCTGGGCAACGCCCTGCGTCGCGTGCTGCTGTCGTCCATCCCGGGCTTCGCCATCACGGAAGTCGAAATCGATGGCGTACTGCACGAGTACACCACGCTTGAAGGCTTGCAGGAGGACGTGCTGGAAGTCCTGCTCAACCTGAAGGATGTGGCCATCCGCATGCATACCGGCGACAACGCTACGCTGTCGCTGTCCAAGCAGGGTCCGGGTGTCGTTACCGCTGCTGATATCAAGATTGACCATAACACCGAGATCCTCAATCCGGCTCATGTGATCTGCCATCTCACCAAGGATGTGGCGATCAACATGCGTCTGAAGGTCGAGCGCGGTTTCGGCTACCAGCCTGCTGCTGCTCGTCGTCGCCCGGATGAAGAAACCCGTGCCATCGGCCGCCTGGTCCTGGATGCGTCGTTCTCGCCGGTCCGTCGCGTCGCCTATTCGGTGGAAGCGGCCCGCGTGGAACAGCGTACCGATCTGGACAAGCTGGTGCTGGACATCGAGACCAACGCGACGATCGATGCCGAGGAAGCCGTGCGCACTGCCGCCGACATCCTCAGCGATCAGCTGTCGGTCTTCGGTGACTTCACCCACCGCGACCGCGGTGCGGCGAAGCCGGCCAACAACGGCGTGGATCCGGTGCTGCTGCGCCCGATCGACGATCTGGAGCTGACCGTGCGTTCGGCCAACTGCCTGAAGGCAGAGAGCATCTATTACATCGGCGATCTGATCCAGAAGACCGAAGTGGAGCTGCTCAAGACCCCGAACCTCGGCAAGAAGTCGCTGACCGAGATCAAGGAAGTCCTCGCACAGCGCGGTCTTTCGCTCGGCATGAAGCTGGAGAACTGGCCGCCGGCCGGTGTCGCCCAGCACGGCATGCTCGGCTGATCCAGCGCTACGCAAGATGCTTGACCCCGCACCTTCGGGTGCGGGGGCTTCACCCGCAACACCCCGCACCGACAGGTCGATAGCCTGCGGTGACGGCCAGCCAGGACGGCTGGCACCGGACCATCCGCAGTCCAAGCAGCAACGCCAGGATGGCGACAGCGATACCCAACCGATCCAACATTCACTTCAGGAATCACCGTCATGCGTCATATGAAGTCCGGTCGTAAGTTCAACCGCACCAGCGCCCATCGCGAAGCAATGTTCAAGAACATGGCCGCGTCGCTGTTCAAGCACGAGCTGATCAAGACCACCCTGCCGAAGGCCAAGGAACTGCGCCGCGTTGCCGAGCCGCTGATCACCCTGGCCAAGGTTGATTCGGTTGCCAACCGTCGTCTGGCGTTCGCTCGCCTGCGCGACAACGAAGCCGTCGGCAATCTGTTCACCACCCTGGGCCCGCGTTACGCGAGCCGTCCGGGCGGTTACCTGCGTCTGCTGAAGTGCGGTTTCCGCGCTGGCGACAATGCGCCGATGGCCTACGTGGAGCTGGTCGATCGTCCGGCTGCTGTGGCTGAAGCCGTCGAAGAGTAATCTTCGAGCTGTACCTGTTATTCGGTGAAGAACCCGGCCTTGTGCCGGGTTTTTCCGTTTCTGGGGTTTGATGGCGGCAACGCCTGCACACATGGTCGGTGCGCAGGGGGTAAAGCAAAGCATGTGGCGGTCGCGGCGCGTGGGTAGTGCCGGCCGCTGGCCGGCTCCTCAGTACCGTCGCTGCGTTGGGGTGGTTCCGCTTGATGTAAGGAACATGCTGTCCGGTCCGCTGCGCCGATGGTCGGCAGGTGCGCATGGACGTGGGCGGTCACGGCCCTGTTAATCTTGGGGCCTGGACTTTCACGAGTGTTGGCAATGAATCCATTGCGTTGGAGTTTCCGCGCCCAGTTCCTGTTGGGGTTTCTGGTCTGCGCGGCGCTGTTGGGGTATGCGATCTTCCTGCAGTTGAAGATGGGGCTGGAGCCGTGTCCGTTGTGCATTTTCCAGCGGATTGCATTCGCGGCATTGGGGCTGCTGTTCCTGATCGGAGCGCTGCATGGTCCGCGTGATCCGGCCGGGCGGAAGACGTATGGGGTGCTGGCCTTCATCGCGGCCGCGGTCGGTATCGGTATTGCCGGGCGCCATGTGTATGTGCAGTGGCTGCCGCAGGACATGGGCTCGAGCTGTGGGCCGCCGCTGAGTTTCCTCAGTGAGACGATGGGGCCGTTCGAGGTGTTCCGCACCGTGCTGACCGGTACCGGCAACTGCGGCAACATCGATTGGCAGTTCCTGGGCCTGACGATGCCGATGTGGAGCCTGGTGTGGTTTGCGGCATTGGCGGTGTGGGCGCTGGTGACGGCGTTCCGTGCCCGTCGCCGCCACTGAGGCGTTTCTCAACTCAGTGACCTCGGCCTGGCCACGCAACGCGTGCCAGGCCGGGTGCTGCGATCAGGTCTGGATGCTGCTGATCTGATTGAATGGCAGGGCTTTCTCGCGAAGCTCAGAAGTCCTGCTGCAGGCTGAGGTAGGCGCCGCGGCGCGGACCCCATTGCGGGGCGAAGACGCCGATGCCGCCGCCGTCGCGCAGTTGGTAACTGCGGTCCAGTGCGTTGACCAGGGCGAGCTGTGCATGCAGTGGGTGGCCGCTGTCGGCGTTGAAGTCGTGGCCGGCGCTGAGGTTGAGCTGCAGGTAGGCGGGGAGTTCGCCGCCGTTGGGGATGCCATCGGCATCCGAGCGCAGGCCGCTGCCGAACACGTAGTCGGCGCCAAGACGGTTGTGCCCGGCGAAGGCGTAGCTGATGCCGCCGGACGAGGTCAGTTTCTGGTCGTGGTCCAGATGGATCCAGTTGTTCTGGACGTAGGCCAGTGCCTCGGGATCGAGGTTGTACTGGCCGGTGATGACCTGCTTGCCCATGGCCTTGTTGTAGGCGGCATTGACGTAGGCGCTGAGCGGGCCGTTGCTGTAGTCGGCGCTGAATTCCACGCCGTGGATGTGGCCGAGGCGATAGTTGAAGGTGGAGTAGATGTAGGCGGCGCCGAACTGGCCTTCGTCCTGCAGGCGGTCGACCTTGCGGTCGTAAGCGTCCAGGCCCAGGGTGAGGTGTTCGCCCACCTGCTGGGAGACGCCGATGTCGTAGTAGTCGCTGCGCTCGGACAGCGGCGTGGTGCTCCCCCCGGTCGGTTGCTGGTTGGTGGTGCCGTCGTAGAGTGCGATGTCGCTGCTGGCCACCAGTTCGCTGGCCGGCGGGGTGAAGTAGCGCGAGTACCCGGCGTGCACGGTAGTGCTGTCGGTGGCGTTCCAGACCACGCCCACCCGCGGGCTGAGCTGGCCTTCGGTGCCGCCGAACGCTTTGTAGCGGTCACCGCGCAGGCCGTAATTGACCGTCCAGTCCTCGCCGAGGCGCCATTCGTCCTGCAGATAGACCGCGGTGGTGGTGGCGTTGAAGGCGCTCGCCTCCGGAATGCGCAGGGGCGTGGTGCTGGCCTGCTGGCCGTCGGCGTCGACCGGGAACACCCAGGTGTCGCTGCCGGCGCGGGCGCGCTCGGCGTTGACGTACAGGCCGTAGCGCAGCGTGTGGTTTTCACCGAGCGGGGTGGAGAAATCGGCCTGCACGGTGTTGGCGCGGTTGCTGCGTTCCACCTGTGAGGCGACGCCGTTGAAGATCAGATCGCCGGCGAGGTCCGGGTTGAAGGACAGGTCGCTGTACCGCTGCCCGGCCGAAACCTGGTAGGCGGTGCTGCCCAGCGCACCCTGCAGCACCAGCATGCCGAAGCGGGTGGTCTCGCGCTGGGTTTCGTCCAGCGCGGCGGAGTCCGCAGTGACCGTATCCAGGTAGCCGAACTGCGGGGACTGGCCAGGGTTGACCGGGATCTGGAAGCGGTTGTTGGAGAACCCGGCGAACAGGCTCAGGCGGGTGTCGTCGTTGATCAGATAGGTCAGGTCGGCGAATGCCTTGCCCTGGTGGGTGTCATCGTGGTCCGGCCTGCGCGAGGCGGTGGGGTTTTCCATGCCGACCTGGTTCTGGTCGTAGTTGCCGGTCAGATACCAGCTCCAGCGGCCCTGGCTGCCCCACCACGAGGCGTTGGGGTTGACCTTGCCGTAGGAGCCGGCAGTGAGGCCGGCGCTGCCGCCATTGCCCAGCTCGGCGCCGCTGCGGGTGGTGATGTCCACCACAGCGGCCGTGCGCTCGCCGAACTGCGCCGGCAGCGCACCGTCCATCAGGCGGATGCTCTTGATCGCGCGGGCATCCAGGGTCTGGCCGAAGCCGGAGATCGATTCGGGCAGCAGCACGCCGTTGAGGCGGTACTGGAGGTTGGCATGGTCGCCGCGCACATGGACGCCGCCGTAGGAGTCCTGGACCACGCCCGGGGCCTGCAGCAGCACCTGGTTCAACGGGGTGGAGGCACCCAGCGGCAGGTTCTGGATATCTTCGGCGGTGATCTGGTACTGGCTGCTGCCGATATCCGGCGACAGCGCATTGCGCGCCTGGTCGAGTTTGGCGCTGACCGTGACCGCATCCAGCTCGGTCACCGCAGGGGCGGCGGTGGATGGGGTGGCGGCGAGGGCGGGCAGGCCGGTCAGGGCCAGGGAAACAGCGATACCGGTAGCAAGCAGGGAGGGCTTCATGAGGATGGCTTGGCTGGGCGATGGGAGGAGGGGCCGGCCTGGCAAGTGTTACTCCGTAACAAATCATGCGCCTGTCCGACGCCGCTGGACCATGCGCGATCTGGCCGATCGCCGTGACCTTTCTTCAGCGTTCAGCCTCCGGGCACGTGCCCGCCCCTTTGCGCCGGGGGCGCGCTCTGCGACCATGACCGGCCCCACACCCCGGAAGTCCGTGATGAGCCTGTCCGCCCCGCCTGTAGCCGATCCCGCCGCGACCGCTGTCGACGCTGCCTGGTCGCCGGAGAGCTGGCGTGGCAAGCCGGCGCTGCAGATGCCAACCTACCCGGACCCGCTGGCACTGGATGCCGCCCTGCACGAACTGAAGCGGCTGCCGCCGCTGGTGACCTCCTGGGAAATCCTGGCGCTCAAGCAGCAGCTGGCCGATGCCCAGGAAGGCAAGCGCTTCCTGCTGCAGGGCGGTGACTGCGCGGAGAATTTCAGCGACTGCGAATCCACCACCATCTCCAACCGGCTCAAGGTGCTGCTGCAGATGAGCCTGGTGCTGGTGCACGGCATGCGCAAGCCGGTGATCCGGGTCGGGCGTTTCGCCGGGCAGTACGCCAAGCCGCGCTCGGCCGATACCGAAACCCGCGACGGCCTGACCCTGCCCAGCTATCGGGGTGACGTGATCAATGCGCCGGAGTTCACCGAGGCCGCCCGTCTGCCGGACCCGCGCCGGATGCTGCAGGCGCATGCGCACTCGGCGATGACGATGAACTTCGTGCGGGCGCTGATCGATGGCGGCTTCGCCGATCTGCACCACCCCGAATACTGGAACCTGGAGTGGGTGCGGCACTCGCCGCTGGCTACCGATTACCAGAAGATGGTGTCCTCGATCGGCGATGCGGTGCGTTTCATGGAAACCCTGTCCGGCACGCAGGTGTACAACCTCAACCGGATCGATTTCTACACCTCGCACGAAGCGCTGCTGCTGCCCTACGAACAGGCGTTGACCCGCCAGGTGCCGCGCCAGCAGGGCTGGTTGAACCTGAGCACGCATTACCCGTGGATCGGCATGCGCACCGCCGCTCTCGATGGCGCACACGTGGAGTATCTGCGTGGCGTGCGCAACCCGATCGCGATCAAGGTGGGCCCGTCGGTGCAGCCGGACCAGCTGCTGCGCCTGATCGACGTGCTCAACCCCGAGGACGAGCCGGGCCGCCTGAGCTTCATCCACCGCATGGGGGCGGCACAGATCGCCGAAAAACTGCCGCCGCTGTTGAATGCGGTCAAGCGCGATGGCCGGCGCGTGCTGTGGGTGTGCGATGCGATGCATGGCAACACCGAGAGCACCAGCAACGGCTACAAGACGCGGCGTTTCGACAACGTGCGTGGCGAGGTCGAGATGTCCTTCGACCTGCACGCCGCGGCCGGCACGCGGCTGGGCGGCGTGCATCTGGAGCTGACCGGTGAGGACGTGACCGAATGCACTGGCGGTGCGCGTGAGCTGACCGAGCGCGACCTGGAACGCGCGTACCGTTCCTCGGTGGATCCGCGCCTGAACTACGAGCAGTCGCTGGAAATCGCGATGGCGATCGTGCGCAAACAGGCGCACTACGCCGACTGATACCAGTGCGTGTCCTCGACACGCACCTTACATTCGCCTGACACGATGGTCATGGTGGCACCTGCATGCTGTGCACTTCCTTGCGAAGAACACAGGAGCGTGCAGTGACCGTGGACTGGCAGCAGGCAGCGCTGTATCTATGGCCGATCTCGATCGCACTGGCGATCGGGATCAGCGGCTGGTGGTTGTTGATGGCGTTGACGCGGCGGCTGAAAGACCGCGACTACCGCCGCGCCCGCATCGCGCGCGTGATCAGCCGACCGCTGGCGTTTGCCCTGCCGCTGTTGCTGTTGATTCCCGCACTCGAAGCGACGCCGCTGCAGGAGCACCGGCTTGAACAGGCACTGCGGCTGCTGCACATCGGTGTGACCGGCTGCGTCATCTGGCTGCTGGTGCGGGCCGTGGCCGCGGGCGAGCAGGCGATCCTGCGCGACCATCCGATGGAGGTGGCCGACAACCTCGAAGCGCGCCGCATCCAGACCCAGACCCGGGTGCTGAGCCGCGTGTTGATGGGCGCGATCATCCTGGTCGGCGTCTCGCTGATCCTGCTCACCTTCCCGATGGTGCGCCAGATCGGCACCGCGCTGCTGGCCTCGGCCGGCATCATCGGCCTGGTCGCCGGTATCGCGGCCAAGCCGGTGTTCGGCAACCTGATCGCCGGCCTGCAGATCGCCTTGACCCAGCCGATCCGGCTGGACGATGTGGTGATCGTCGAGGGCGAGTGGGGCCGGGTGGAAGAGATCAACAGCAGCTACGTGGTGGTGCGGATCTGGGATGCGCGACGCATGGTGGTGCCGCTGACCTGGTTCATCGAACACCCGTTCCAGAACTGGACGCGGCGCAGCGCCGATCTGCTCGGCACCGCCTTCCTGTGGCTGGATTACACCGCGCCGATCCCGGCGATCCGCGCCGAACTGGAGCGCATCTGCAACGGCGAGGCGCTGTGGGATGGCCAGGTCTGCGTGACCCAGGTGACCGAGACCAGCGAACACACCCTGCAGGTGCGTCTGCTGGTGAGCGCACGCAACTCCGGCGATGCCTTCGATCTACGCTGCATCGTGCGCGAACGCATGCTCGATTTCCTCGCCCGCGAACATCCTCAGTCGTTGCCGCGCACCCGCGCCGAGCTCAATCAGGAGGCCACGCCGATGCGCCGCGCGCGTTCGCAGCCGGCCGAGGACGTGCGTTCGCCCGGTGCCGAAGATGGTGAGCCGGCGGTCCTGCCAGACCCGGGTGACGTATCCCGGTAATGCCGGCCGTTGGCCGGTACACGCCCCTCAGGGCGCGATGCCGTTCGTCAGCAGGCTGTCGGTCTGGAATCGCGGCGGGCGACGTGCGCGGGTGCGCTGCTCGTAGGCGTAGCCCAGCTCGATCAGCCGCGGCTCGCTCCATGCGGTGCCCATGAACAGCAGCCCCAGCGGCAGCCCGTTCACGTGCGCCATCGGCACGGTCAGGCTGGGGTACCCCGCCACCGCGGCCGCGCTGTAGCTTTCACCGGGGAAGTCATCGCCGCGGCCGGGCCGGATCGGCCAGGCCGTCCCGGTGGTCGGCGCCACCAGCGCATCGAGGTTGTGCTCGCGCAGCACCGCATCGATGCCGTCCGGACCGGCCAACCGGCGCGCATCGCTGCGCGCGCGGATGTACGCCGGGCTGCCAAGGCCGCCCATGGTGGCGGCGGTGTCCATCAGGTCCTGATCGAACAGCGCCAGCTCCTTGCCCGCATGCTGCCGGTTCCACGCGATGACGTCGTCCAGCGTGCGCACCGGCGCCTGGTAGGTGGTGAAGTAGCGCTGCAGCCCAGCCTTGAACTCATGCATCAGCACGATCTGCTCAGCCTCCTGCCACTGGCCCTGGGTTGGCAACTGCACCGGCACCACGGTCGCGCCCGCGTCGCGCAGCACGGCCACCGCATGTTGCAGGGCGGGTGCGATGCCCGGCTTCTGCAGCAGGTCGCCATACAGCACGCCGATCCGCGCACCGCGCAGGCCATCGGCGTTCAAGCGCGAGGTGTAGTCGTACACGGCGCGCCCCGGCATGGTGGCGGTAGCCGGGTCAGCCTCGTCCCGGCCGGCCATGGCGGTCAGCAGGGCGGCCGCATCGGCCACGCTGCGCGTCATCGGGCCGGCGGTGTCCTGGCTGAAAGAGATCGGGATGATGCCTTCGCGGCTGACCAGTCCCACGGTCGGCTTCAAGCCGACCACGCCGTTGACCGCGGCCGGGCAGACGATGCTGCCGTCGGTCTCGGTGCCGATCGCGGCCACCGCCAGATTGGCCGAGACCGCCACCGCGCTGCCACTGCTGGAGCCGCACGGGTTATGGCTGAGCCGGTAGGGATTGCGGGTCTGGCCGCCGCGCGCGCTCCAGCCGGAGATCGACTGGCTGGAGCGGAAGTTGGCCCACTCACTGAGGTTGGTCTTGCCCAGGATCAGCGCACCCGCCGCGCGCAGCCGCTTGACCAGGAACGCATCGTCGGGGCGGAAGCCTTCCAGCGCGAGCGAACCGGCGGTGGTGCTCATGGGGCTGGCGCCGATGTTGTCCTTGAGCAGCAGCGGGATGCCGTGCAGCGGGCCGCGCAGCTGCCCTTGGCGGCGCTCGGCGTCCAGCTGGGCAGCTTCGCGCAGCGCATCGGGATTGAGCTCGATCACCGCGCGCAGGCGCGGGCCGGCCCGGTCGAGGCGGGCGATGCGGTCCAGGTAGGCGCGGGCCAGAGTGACGCTGTCCAGCTCGCCGCTGGCCATCCGCGCTTGCAGCGCGCTGATGTCGGCCTCGGCATAGGCGAAGGGCAGCGCTGCGGTCGGTGAGGGCGTGGGCGATTCGCGGGCATGCAGAGGCGCCGGGCCCGGGCTGCAGCCGGCCAGTGCGATGAGCATCAATGACGTCAGTGTCAGGCGCATGCCTGTTCCCCCGAACCGGCCGACAGGCTAACCAGCACAGGCGGCGCTTGGCAACTCAAGCCGCGTTGGCGATCGTGCCGTGGCGTTTGCGGATATCGCGGGCGAGTACGCCGACCACGATCAGATTGATCACCAGCACCGACCACGAGGCCCAGCCCGGATGGCGGAGAATGGCGTAGATATCGAACGGCAGGTAGATGCCGGCGGTGACGCAGCCCAGCCAGGAAGCCCAGGCTTTGGCGCGCCAGAGGCCCCAGGCCTCGAATAAGTGCAGGACGCCGTAGGCGACCATCGCAGCAGCCGCCAGATGCACTGCATCGGGGCTGATCATGTTGAGCAGCGAGGGCAGGGTGCCGTGATCCGGGTCCAGGCTGAACCGGCGGATCAGGGCATTGACCGCATCGCGCAGGGGCTGCGGACCGAGCATTTCCAGCCCGGTCGCAGCCAATAGCGCCAGAACCGCCTTGCTGGCTTCCAGCAAGGCGATCAGGTGAAGCCCCGGATGCTTGTGAGGATCCGGGTTGTAGGGCTTGTCGATCACGACAATGGGTCCGATCAGCCGCCGCGCGAGGCCTTCTTGCGGTCGCTTTCGGTCAGGCCCTTCTTGCGAAGGCGGATTTCCTTCGGGGTGATCTCGACCAGCTCGTCGTCTTCGATGAAGTCCAGGGCCTGCTCCAGCGAGTACTTGATCGCCGGGGTCAGCTGGATCGCATCGTCCTTGCCCGAGGCGCGCATGTTGGTCAGCGGCTTGGTCTTGATCGCGTTGACGGTCAGATCGTTGTCCTTGGAGTGGATGCCGACCAGCTGGCCTTCATACACGTTGTCGCCTTCAGCAGCGAACAGCTTGCCGCGTTCCTGCAGCGGGCCCAGGGAGTACGCCGGGGTGGCACCCGGGGCATTGGCGATCATCACGCCGTTCTGGCGCTTGGCGATCGAACCCTGTTCCTTCGGGCCGTAATGGTCGAACACGTGGAACAGCAGGCCCGAACCTTGGGTCAGGGTCTTGAACTCGTTCTGGAAACCGATCAGGCCACGGGCCGGGATCTGGTATTCCAGGCGCACACGGCCCTTGCCGTCCGGCTCCATGTTCTTCAGCTGGCCCTTGCGGGTGCCCAGCTTTTCCATCACGCCGCCCTGGTGCTGCTCTTCGATGTCCACCACCAGCTGCTCGATCGGCTCCATGGCCTGGCCGTCGATCTGCTTGATGATCACTTCCGGACGCGACACGGCCAGCTCGTAGCCTTCACGACGCATGTTCTCGATCAACACCGACAGGTGCAGTTCGCCACGGCCGGAGACCAGGAACTTGTCGGCGTCTTCCAGCTGTTCCACCTTCAGGGCCACGTTGTGGACCTGCTCGCGATCCAGGCGGTCCTTGATCTGGCGGCTGGTCAGGAACTTGCCACCGGACAGGTCCTTGTTGCCGGCGAACGGCGAGTTGTTGACCTGGAAGGTCATCGAGATCGTCGGTTCATCGACGGTCAGCGCCGGCAGGGCTTCCGGGGTATCCGGGTGGCACAGGGTGTCGGAGATGGTCAGTTCCGGAATACCGGAGATGGCGACGATGTCGCCGGCCTCGGCGGTGTCCTGCTCGATGCGCTCCAGGCCCAGGAAGCCCAGCACCTGCGCGACCTTGCCGTTGCGCTTCTTGCCTTCACGATCGATGACCGCGACCTGCATGTTCTTCTTCAGGGTGCCGCGCTGCACGCGGCCGATGCCGATCACGCCCACGAAGTTGTTGTAGTCCAGCTGGCTGATGCGCATCTGGAACGGACCTTCCGGGTCCACTTCCGGCATCGGCGCGTGCTGCATGATCGCTTCGTACAGCGGGGTCATGTCGCCGTCGCGCACGGTGTCTTCCAGGCCCGCGTAGCCGTTCAGGGCCGAGGCGTAGACGATCGGGAAGTCGAGCTGCTCATTGGTGGCGCCGAGCTTGTCGAACAGGTCGAAGACCTGGTCGATCACCCAATCCGGACGCGAGCCCGGGCGGTCGACCTTGTTGACCACGACGATCGGCTTGAAGCCCATCGCGAAGGCCTTCTGGGTCACGAAGCGGGTCTGCGGCATCGGGCCGTCCATCGCGTCGACGAGGATCAGCACGGTGTCGACCATCGACAGCACGCGCTCCACTTCGCCGCCGAAGTCGGCGTGTCCCGGGGTGTCGACGATGTTGATCCGGTTCTTGATACCGGTCTTCTTGTCTTCCCAGGTGATGGCCGTGTTCTTGGCCAGGATGGTGATGCCGCGTTCCTTTTCCTGGTCATTGCTGTCCATCACGCGCTCGGCGAGCACGGTGCGCTCGGAGAGGGTGCCGGACTGCTTGAGCAGCTGGTCGACGAGGGTGGTCTTACCGTGGTCGACGTGGGCGACGATGGCGATGTTGCGAAGATTTTCGATAGACATGCGAAAGGGGGCCAGTCGGCGCCGGATTTGGAAAAAGAAGTCCAACATTATACGGCCAAGATGACCAATCGCGAAAAGTACGTCGCAAGCCTTGCCGGACGGGCATTCAGCTGTGTGAGGGGCGCCTGTCCGGGGCGCCGCGATGATGCAGGAAGCGCCTCCGCCCCCTGAGTCAGGGGGCTGCCGCGAAGCGGCGGGGGTGTGGGTGCTGGCAAGAGGGGGCCGCGGTTCGCGCAGCGAAGCGTGGGGCGGCAGCGCGCATGCGGTGGCGCATACCACGGGTGTATCCTATGGGGCTAACGACAAACCCCCGTACCCCAAGGATTTGCATGTCCCTCATCGCCACTTTCGACACCACCCAGGGCCCGATCAAGGTCGAGCTGTTCGCCGACAAGGCCCCGCTGACGGTCGCCAACTTCGTCAATCTGGTCAAGCACGGCTTCTATGACGGCCTGGTCTTCCACCGCGTGATCCCGGACTTCATGATCCAGGGTGGCTGCCCCAAGGGCCAGGGCACCGGCGGCCCGGGCTACAAGTTCGAAGATGAAAAGAACGGCGTGAAGCACCAGGTCGGTTCGCTGTCGATGGCCAATGCCGGCCCGAACACGAACGGCAGCCAGTTCTTCATCACCCACATCAAGACCGATTGGCTGGACGGCAAGCACACCGTGTTCGGCCAGGTGCTCGACGGCCAGGCCATCGTGGACTCGGTCAAGCAGGGCGACGTGATCCATTCGATCACCCTGGAAGGCGACACCGACGCCGTGCTGGCCGCCCAGGCCGAGCGCGTGGCGGAGTGGAACAAGCTCATCCCCAGCGCCTGATCCGATCCCGACGGCCCCCTGTGAAGGGGGCCGTTTTTACGCTTCTTAGCAGAGGAAATCCCCATGAAAGCACCTGTTCGTGTTGCCGTGACCGGCGCCGCCGGCCAGATCGGCTACGCCCTGCTGTTCCGCATCGCCTCCGGCGACATGCTGGGCAAGGACCAGCCGGTCATCCTGCAGCTGCTCGAGCTGCCGGTCGACAAGGCCCAGGCCGCCCTGCGCGGCGTGATGATGGAACTGGAAGACTGCGCCTTCCCGCTGCTGGCCGGCATGGTCGGTACCGATGACGCCGAAGTGGCCTTCAAGGATGCCGATATCGCCCTGCTGGTCGGCGCGCGTCCGCGCGGCCCGGGCATGGAGCGCAAGGATCTGCTGCTGGAAAACGCCAAGATCTTCACCGCCCAGGGCGCGGCGCTGAACAAGGTCGCCAAGCGTGACGTCAAGGTGCTGGTGGTCGGCAACCCGGCCAACACCAATGCCTACATCGCCATGAAGTCGGCACCGGATCTGAACCCGCGCAACTTCACCGCCATGCTGCGCCTGGACCACAACCGTGCACTGAGCCAGCTGTCGACCAAGCTCGGCAAGCCGGTCGGTGGCATGGAGAAGCTGATCGTGTGGGGCAACCACAGCCCGACCATGTACCCGGATTACCGTTTCGCCACCGCCGAGGGTGCCTCCATCGCCGAGGCGATCAACGACCAGGAATGGAACGCCTCCACCTTCATCCCGACCGTGGGCAAGCGCGGCGCGGCGATCATCGAAGCCCGTGGCTCGTCCTCGGCCGCCTCGGCCGCCAATGCCGCCGTCGACCACATCCGTGACTGGGTGCTGGGCAGCAACGGCAAGTGGGTCACCATGGGCGTGCCGTCCGACGGCTCCTACGGCATTCCGGAAGGCGTGATCTTCGGCTTCGCGGTCACCACCGAGAACGGCGAGTACACCCTGGTCAAGGATCTGCCGGTCGACGACTTCAGCCAGAAGTACATCGACAAGACCCTGGCCGAGCTGGAAGAAGAGCGTTCGGGCGTCGCCCACCTGCTGGGCTGATCGCACGCCACGACAGGTGCCGAAGAGAACGGCAGGAGCCGTTCTCAACGGTGCAAAGCGCCGGCCCGAAGGGTGAGCGCCAGGACGGCGCGAATATCGTTGGTCGGTACGAATTGAAAAAACGCCGGGCATTGCCCGGCGTTTTTTTTTGTTCTTCGCCCATAGGCGGTGCAAAGGCGCGTACTGAGTCTTTTCCGCGCGGCGGTCGGTGGGTGGGGCGCTGGCCCCCCATGCCCTTGTAGGCGAAATAAAGGAGGAGGGGGCGGCCGCAGGCCGACGCCGGAGGACATTCGCCGGAAAGGGTATGGGGGGGCAGCGCCCCACCCACCGACCGGCCCTACGACCAAGGTCGGACGGCCCGCGCCTCACCATCGGACTATGCTCGATCCCATGACTTTGTCTGGGAGGGCTGTCATGCGTTACGAAGATGTCTATCGACGTTCGGTCGATGAACCCGAGGCGTTCTGGGGCGAAGAGGCCCAGCGCATCTACTGGCATACACCGCCGCAGCAGATCCTCGACTACAGCAATCCGCCGTTCCGGCGCTGGTTCGTCGGCGGGGAAACCAACCTCTGCTACAACGCGGTGGACCGTCATCTGGTCGACCGTCCCGATCAGCTCGCCCTCGTCGCCATCTCCAGCGAAACCGGCGTTACCCGCGAGATCACCTACCGCGAGCTGCACCGCGAAGTGAATGCCTTCGCCGCCGTGCTGCAGCGGCTGGACGTGCAGCGCGGCGACCGCGTGGTGATCTACATGCCGAACATGGCCGAAGCGGTGTTCGCGATGCTGGCGTGTGCACGCATCGGGGCGATCCACTCGGTGGTGTTCGGCGGTTTCGCCGCGCACAACCTGGCACTGCGCATCGATGACGCCGAACCGAAGCTGTTGATCGCCGCCGACGCCGGCAAGCGCGGTGGCAAAGTGATTCCGTACAAGGCGATGGTCGATGCCGCCTGCGCCGAAGCCGCCTCGCCGCCACCGCATGTATTGATCGTCTCACGCGGGCTGGACCCGGCCGAGCCGAAGGTGCCCGGTCGTGACGTCGATTACGCCACGCTGCGTGCCGAGGTAGGTGACCAGGATGTACCGGTGGTGTGGCTGGAATCCAGCGAGCCGAGCTATCTGCTCTACACCTCCGGCACCACCGGCAAGCCGAAGGGCGTGCAGCGTGATGTCGGCGGCTACGCAGTCGCGATGGCGCAGTCGATGGAGACGGTGTTCGACTGCAAGCCCGGCCAGGTGATGTTCTCCACCTCGGATGTGGGCTGGGCGGTCGGGCATTCCTACAACGTGTACGGCCCGCTGATCGGCGGCTGCACCTCGTTGCTCTATGAAGGGCTGCCGACCCACCCGGACCCGGGCATCTGGTGGGCGCTGTGCGAACAGTACGGCGTGCGCACGCTGTTCTCCTCGCCGACCGCGATCCGCGTGCTCAAGAAACACGACGCCGATTTCATCCGCCGCCACGATCTGGAAGCATTGAAGTACGTCTTCCTCGCCGGCGAACCGCTCGACGAGCCGACCGCGCACTGGATCAACGACGCACTCGGCAAGCCGATCATCGACAACTACTGGCAGACCGAAACCGGCTGGCCGGCACTGACCCTGCTGCCGGGCGTGGACATGAAACCGGTGCGCTTCGGCTCGCCCGGTTTTCCGAACCTCGGCTACCGGATGAAGGTGATCGACGAGAACACCGGCGAGACCGTCGCGCCGGGGCAGAAGGGCGTGCTGGTGATGATCCCGCCGCTGCCGCCGGGCTGCATGACCACGGTCTGGAAGGACGACGCGCGCTTCATCCAGAGCTACTTCAGCCACTTCAAGGAACTGCTGTACAGCTCGCTGGACTGGGCGATCCAGGACGAAGACGGCTACACCTTCATCCTCGGCCGCACCGACGATGTCATCAATGTGGCCGGGCACCGCCTGGGCACGCGCGAGATCGAAGAATGCATCGCCGGCCATCCGCTGGTGGCCGAGGCCGCCGTGATCGGGGTCAAGGATGAACTCAAGGGCCAGGTGCCGCTGGTGTTCGTCACCCTCAAGCAGGCCCTGCAGGGCGACGGGAGTGCCGTGGCGGCCGAGATGATGCAGCGGGTGACCAATACCCTGGGCGCGGTCGCGCGGCCGGCGCACATCCATATCGTCAACGCGCTGCCCAAAACGCGTTCGGGCAAGCTGCTGCGACGCTCGCTGCAGGCGCTGGCGGAGGAGCGTGATCCAGGGGATCTGTCGACCCTGGACGACCCGGCGGCCTTGGACGAGATCCGGCGCGCACTGGGGAGCTGACCCGGTAGGCCCCCCGCACGATGCTGCAGCGCATTACCGGCGACACGAACGCTCGGGTAAGCTGCGGACGTGATCGGTGCGGGTCTTGCCGGCGGCACGCGCGCGCTGGGGATACGGCGCGCCTGGGGCGGCCGCCGGACATTGATGGCCTGGAAGATCACAGGGGGCGCGCAGGTAGCGGCGAACGGCCGGCCGACGCGTGTGATAGGGCACCACGTGAAGGGGGAACACATGGCGTATATCCAGGCCAAGACGGCCGCTGGCCGTCAGGAAATCGAGGACCGTGCGCGGCGCTTGCCGCCTGCGCTGCGGTCCATGCTGCTGATGGTCGATGGTCAGCGCGATGACACCGCGTTGACCGCTTTGTTGCCGGGCCTGCGCGCACCGGACGATGCGCTGGCGCAGCTGTCGGCATTGGGGTTGATCGAGATCGTCGGCGGGAGTGCCGCACCGGTCATTGCTGCAGCGCTGACCGCCGGGCGCGAGCAGGATCCGGAGCTGTACAAGCGGCTGTATGACTGGATGAGCGAATCGGTGCGCAGGCATCTCGGTCTGAAGGGGTATTTCATGCAGTTGAAAGTCGAGCGCTGCACCGATGCCGGCGGCCTGGAAAAGCTGTGGCCGGACCTGGCCGCTGCGATCAGCAAGGCGAAAAGCCCGGCACTGGCCAACCGCTGGCTGGAAGAAACGCACGCGCTGCTGCACACCGAGGTCGTGATCGCCTGAGGCGATACGTCGACGGCAGCCAGGCAGCACGCTGTTTAGAATGCGTGCTGTTTCGTGTGCGGGAGAATGGCGATGGTGGATGAGATCGAGGACGACGGCGCCCCCGGGTGGGATGCCATCGATGCCGCGTTGAAGGCGGTGTATCCCACGCAGGCGCCGCAGCATTACGGCCCGGTGCTGCGTTCGCTGCTGGGTGGCGAGGACCCGCTGGACGGCATCAGCGCATATTGGAACGATGCGCCGCTGCCGCACTGGCACTTCGTCAGCTATGGCTTCTCCGAGCTGTATGAAAAAGAGAGCGATGATCCGGCCACCAGTGGCTACGGCTTCGAGCTGAGCGTCCGGGTTGCCGCTGCGGCAGGCAGCGAGCCACCGCCGTGGGCGATGAATTTCCTGCAGAACCTGGCGCGCTACGTGTTCGCCAACGGCAAGGTGTTCCAGCAGGGCCACTACCTCAATGCGGGCGGGCCGATCGCCGCCGACACCGATACGCCACTGCGGCACGTCGCCTTCATGCGCGACCCGCAGCTGCCGCCGCGCGAGACGCCCAACGGTTCGCTGGCGTTCCTGCAGGTGATCGGGCTGACCGATGACGAGATGGAGGCGGTGAAGCGCTGGTCGACCACCGGCGTGCTCGAGGCGCTGCTGCCGAAGATGCCGCTGTGGATCACCGATATCGCGCGTGGCTCGCTGCTGGACGATCCCGCGCTGGCGGCCGCCGTGGCCGAGGGTGCGGCACGCGAGGGCTCGCAGACGGCCTATCTGTTCCTGGAAAAGCTGGGCGGGTCGGTGCAGGGCGAGGGCGCAGGGCAGCAGTTGACCGTGACGCTGGGCGCGCGCCAGGTGGAATCGCTGCTCGCGTTGCTGCCGGCGCGGTTGCTGTTCGGCCAGCCATTGACGCTGGTCGGCAACGATCGGCAGATCACGCTGTCGCCGGCGGCCGCCAATGCGCTGCTGGTGGTCGAGGGTGATGCGCTGGACTGCCAGCTGGCACCGGCCACGGTGCAGGCGCTGGTCGCCACGGTCATGCCCCGCCGTGGCACCTATGCGATCCCGGGTTGGCCGGCGCTGCAGGTGGTGGTGGAGCCGAGCGAACTGCGCGATGCCGAGGGCACTGTGGTCGAGGTCGTTGGCTGATCACCTCGCACGCGCTGGAAACGAAAAAGCCCGGCACTGCCGGGCTTCTTCTTATCCGTCTACGTCAGCCGCACCGGTCAGCTCAGGCCTTCGGCCTTCAGTACCGCCTGCACGCCGGCATCGGCGTCCATCCGCTGCTTGAAGGCAGCGATGTTGTCCAGGCCGCTCAGGTCGATCTTCGCGCCCGCGGCCCAGCGCAGGGTGATGTAGAAGTACGGGTCGGCGAAGCTGCGGAACCCGGCTAGCCAGGGGCGGTCGGCCAGCTGCGCATCGGCGCGCTCGAACAGGCCACGCAGGCGCTTGCGGGCGGTGGCGCGGAGCGCGTCGTACTGGGTGTCGTCTTCGATGAAGGTGGCCGGCCCGAACAGCGGCTTGAATGCCGGGTGCAGGTCCGAATTGACGAAGGACAGCCAACGGGTGGCTTCGGCGCGCTGCTTGGGGCTGCCGTCACCGGTCAGGCCGGCCTGCGGGTAGGTATCGGCGATGTAACCCAGGATGGCCGCGTTCTGGGTCAGCACGAAATCGCCGTCGACCACCACCGGGACCGAACCGGCCGGATTGATGGCCAGGAAGGCGGGGGCCTTCAGGGTGTCCTTGTCGAGCAGTTCCACCTCGAACGGCTGGCCGGTCCACTGCAGTGCGATGTGATCGGCGGTGGAGCAGGCTCCGGGCTTGCTGTACAGCTTCATGGGAACTCCGTTGCGGATGGGTGGAAGGTGAGCCGCCCACTATTCCAGAGCCGGCCTCGCATCCTCAACGGTATGGCCGTAACAGATCGTTACGACGCGCGCGGCTTGAGTTTCTGCACGCGGTAGAAGGTGTGATCGCCAATGGTGGCCACCTGGTAGGCGTTGCGCCAGCTCGGGTTGGCGATTGCCAGGGCGGCGAAGTGGCTCGCACCCGGGACGATCTCCTTGCGCTCACCGGCCGGCAGGGCCCAGTTGCGCTCGGCATCGAAGGCCACGGTCATCGCTTCCTGCCAGGCATCGGCGTTGCCGAGCTGGGTGCCGGGCGCCACGATGGTCGGGGCGAACTGCTTGCGGGCGGTCACCACCTGGCACATCGAGTCGCCCCACAGGCCGCTGTCCAGGCGGCGCAGGGCCACTTCCGCGACGGCTTGCTGGCCGCGCAGGGTCTGGTCACGCGCTTCGAGGTAGACGGTCGTGCTCAGGCACAACGAATCGGCGGCAGGCTGCGGCAACAACTGTGACAGCCAGAGAATCCAGGCCAGTTTCATAAATCTCCTTGCTCCGTGTGGGCCGCACCTGGCTGTTCCATCCGATCATGCGGACGGGGCGTGGGTACGACTTGGCGTCATGGGGAGGCGGCCATCGGGGCCGCCCGGGGGCGGACCCGAATAGACGTGGGGTCCGCGCGCTCACTCGAACTGGGTGGTGAGCGGGAAAGTTGGCGCACGATAGGGGGGGATTTCCCAATACATCCTGAACCCGAACGCTTGACATTCAGGTTAGGAGGTGGGGCTGAATCGGCCGTTCAGCCCCGTATTCAGGTCGGTTTCGACCCGGATCAGAGCGCGGCCGCGACCCGGCTGCCCTGATCGATCGCGCGCTTGGCGTCGAGTTCGGCGGCCACGTCCGCACCGCCGATCAGCTGCGCATGGATGCCGGCGGCCTGCAGCGCGGCGTGCAGATCACGGCGCGGTTCCTGGCCGGCGCAGACCACCACATGGCTCACCGGCAGCAGCTGTTCCTGGCCGTCCACGCCGATACGCAGGCCGCTGTCATCCACGCCCAGGTACGTCACGCCACCCAGCATGCTCACGCCCTTGGCCTTGAGCGTGGCGCGGTGGATCCAGCCGGTGGTCTTGCCCAGCCGGGCGCCGGGCTTGCCCGGGCTGCGCTGCAGCAGCCAGACCTTGCGCGCGGGTGCTTCAGGTGCCGGTTTGGCCAGCGCGCCCCGGCCCTCGAAGCTGGGGTCCACGCCCCACTCGGCCATCCAGCGTGCCGGGTCCAGCGCGGAGGAGGGCCCCTGGTGGACCAGGAACTCGCCGACATCGAAGCCGATCCCGCCGGCGCCGATGATCGCGACCTGCTCGCCCACCTGGACCCTGCCGAGCAGCACATCCAGGTAGGTGACCACCTTGGGGTGGTCGGCGCCGGGGAAATCCACCCGGCGCGGGATGATGCCGGTGGCGATCACCACCGCGTCGAAACCGGCCAGCGCGGCCACGTCGGCCACGGTGCCCAGCTTCACCTCGACACCGGTCTCGCCCAGCTTGTGGCGGAAATAGCGCAGCGTCTCGTGGAATTCTTCCTTGCCCGGGATGCGCTTTGCGACATTGAACTGCCCGCCGATCTCGCTGCCGGCGTCGAACAGCGTCACCGCGTGGCCACGCTCGGCGGCGACCGACGCGCAGGCCAGCCCGGCCGGGCCGGCACCGACCACGGCGATCCGGCGCGGGGCGGTGGTCGGGTGGTAGACCAGCTCGGTCTCGTGCACGGCGCGCGGGTTGACCAGGCAGCTGGCGGTCTTGTTCTCGAACACGTGGTCCAGACAGGCCTGGTTGCAGGCGATGCAGGTGTTGATCGCCTCCGGACGCCCGGCGCGTGACTTGTTGGCCCACTGCGGGTCGGCCAGCAGCGGCCGCGCCAGCGACACCATATCGGCCCCGCCCGCAGCAAGGATGCGTTCGGCCACGTCGGGCATGTTGATGCGGTTGGTCGCGATCACCGGCACGCGGACATGCGGCTTGAGCTTGGCGGTGACCCCGGCAAAGGCGCCGCGTGGTACCGAGGTCGCGATGGTCGGGATGCGCGCCTCGTGCCAGCCGATGCCCGAATTGATCAGCGTGGCGCCCGCCGCCTCGATCGCCTGCGCCTGCTGCACGATCTCGGCCCAGTTGCTGCCGTCGGGCACCAGATCCACCAGCGAGAGCCGGTAGATGATGATGAAGTCCGGCCCGCAGGCCTCGCGGATGCGGCGCACGATCTCGACGGCGAAGCGCATGCGCTGTGCCGCGTCGCCGCCCCAGCGGTCGGTGCGCTGGTTGGTACGCGGGGCGATGAACTCATTGATCAGATAGCCTTCCGAACCCATCACCTCGACGCCGTCGTAGCCGGCCTCGCGGGCCAGCCGCGCGCTGCGCGCGTAATCAGCGATGTGGCGCTCCACCCCGCGCGCGGACAGCGCCCGCGGAGTGAACGGGTTGATCGGGGCCTTCAGCTTGGAGGGGGCCACTGAGAGGGGGTGGTAGGCGTAGCGGCCGGCATGCAGCAGCTGCAGGCAGATCTTGCTGCCGTTGTCGTGCACGGCCCGGGTGACCTGGCGATGCGGTCGCACTTCCCACGGCCAGGACAGCTTGCCACCGAACGGCTTGAGCCAGCCGACCACGTTGGGCGCGAAGCCGCCGGTGACGATCAGCCCGACGCCGCCGGCGGCACGCTCGGCGAAATAGGCCGCCAAGCGCGGGAAATCGCGCGCACGATCTTCCAGGCCGGTGTGCATGGACCCCATCAGGACCCGGTTGCGCAGCTGGGTGAAGCCCAGGTCGAGCGGGGTGAACAGATGCGGGTAGGCGGTGGATTCGGCGGCTGGCGACATGTGGATACGCTTGCGTACGGAAGCCCGCAGGGTGCCGCGAATGCCTCTGAAGAGCAAGCGCAGGCGCCCCGGCCGGTGCCGATCGCCGGTCCGGCACCGGCGCTGTTATGGCGCGACGGCGGCCGGGGCGGGCTTGCGGATGCCGAACAGCGGCAGGGTAACCCCGCACAGCGGGCCGATCAGCAGCGCGAAGGCGAGCGTGCCCACGCCGACATTGCCGCCGAGCCACCAGCCGATCAGCAGCACGGTGCCTTCGATCGCGCTGCGCACGATCCAGATCGGCCAGCCGGTGCGGGCGTGCAGGCCGGTCATCAGGCCATCGCGGGGGCCGGGGCCGAAGCGCGCGCCGATGTACAGGCCGGTGGCCAGCGCGACCAGCAGCAGGCCGCAGATGAACATCGGGATCTGCCAGGCCAGTCCCTGCACCTGCGGCAGCAGCCACAGCCCGAACTGCGCGCTGGGGCCGATCAGCAACACGTTGAGCACGGTGCCCAGGCCGGGTTTCTGCCGGATCGGCCACCACAGCAGCAACACCAGCGCGCCGATTACGTTGGTGGCCACGCCGAAGGACAGCGGCGTCTGCAGCGCGATGCCCTGTGACAGCACATCCCAGGGCGCCACGCCGATCGCCGCGCGGATCATCACCGCCGCGCCGAAGCCATACAGGAACAGACCAAGCAGGAGTTGCAGCAGGCGCAGGGGCAGGGACGTGGGCATGTCGGTTTCACCGGAAGGGACACTGACTGTAGGGGGCCCTTCGCACCGCCGACAGATACAGATACGCGCGAATCTGCGCAGACACATTGCCGCGCGCGTCAGTCCCAGCCGGACAGCACCAGTTTGCCGATCACGCCGCCGCCTTCCAGCTGGCGATGTGCCTCACGCAGGTTCGCTGCGGTGATCAAGCCCAGATGCGTATGTGCGGTCGTGCGCAGTTCGCCCGCGTCGATCAGGCTGGCGGCTCGGCTCAGAATGCGGTGCTGTTCGATCATGTCCTCGGTCTGGAAGCGCGACCGGGCAAACATGAACTCCCAATGGATGCCGATGCATTTGGCTTTGTACGGATCGCCGATGCGCAACGGTCCGCGCGGTTCAACGATCAGCCCCACATGTCCCTGCGGGGCCAGCAGCTCGCCCAGCGCCTCCCAGTACTGGTCGGTGTCGGCCAGGTTCAGCGCCACCTGCACCTGCGCGATGCCCAGTGCCTGCAATTGCGCAGCCAGCGGCTGGCGATGATCGATCACGTGGTCGGCGCCCATCTGCATGCACCACGCACGGGTTTCCTCGCGCGAGGCGGTGGCGATCACGCTGAAGCCGGCATGGCGCGCGAGCTGGGTCGCCATCGAACCGACGCCGCCGGCACCGCCGATGATCAACAGGTGCTGCCCGCGATGGCGGCGGTCTTCAAGGTGCAGCGGCATGCGCTGGAACAGCAGTTCCCACGCGGTCAGCGTGGTCAACGGCAACGCGGCGGCCTCGGCGAAATCCAACGTGGTGGGTTTGCGCCCGACCAGGCGTTCGTCCACCCACTGATACTGCGCATTGCAACCCGAGCGGGTGACATCGCCCGCGTAATACACCTCATCGCCGGGGGCGAACGCGGTGACCTCCGGGCCTACCGCCTCGACCACGCCGGCCGCGTCATACCCCAGGATCCGCGCAGGATTCTCCTGCTGCGGGCGCGGCGCGCGCTGTTTGGTGTCGACCGGATTGATGGAAACAGCCTGTATTCGCACCAGCAGGTCGCGTCCCTGCGGCGCGCCCGGTGGCGCAATGCTCAGGTCCTGAAGTGCGGCGGGGTCGTCAATCGGCAGATATCGGGTCAGTCCCACGGCTTTCATATCGGCTCCGGAAACGAGGGGGGCACCCTCATCATACGGATCACGACGTCGCTGTTTTTGCGCTGAATCAAGGCGCAATCGGCATTTGAACCCTCACGTGAAAAATGTGTCGCGACGTCGCCTGAATTAGGCAAAACCCTTGTCATTGCTGGGTCTTGCGGAATTTCATCAACCTGTATAGGGTGCCACCAGCTGGACCCGGTAGAGGTCTGGCGGTCGTCTTCACATGTTACGGGACTGTTAACATCACCTTCACTCGCCTGAGCATAATGTTCGCGGCGGTGGCGTGCTGAATCGGCAGTCTGAAAACGACGCAGTAGTGCTGGCCCATGCCTCTACCGGTTTCATACCCCCGAAATAGGAGCTGTACTCAATGAACAAGAAGATCCTCACTGCCGCGCTGCTGGGCGGTCTGGCTTTCGCCCAGGCTGCATCGGCGCAGGATTTTGACGACCGCTGGTACCTGACCGGTTCGGCCGGCTTCAACTTCCAGGATAGCGACCGTCTGACCAACGACGCTCCGTTCGTTACCCTGGGCCTCGGTAAGTTCATCAGCCCCAACTGGTCGCTGGATGGCGAGCTGAACTACCAGAATCCGAACTTCGACGCCAACCAGGATCTGAACTGGAGCCAGTACGGCGCCTCGCTCGACCTGCGTCGCCACTTCATCCAGGAAGGCCGCGGCTGGAACCCCTACCTGCTGATGGGTCTGGGCTACCAGAAGTCGGAAGAAGAGTATCCGGCACTGAACACCAATGGTCCGCGTGAGCGCAAGGACGGCAACTTCGCCGCCAAGGTCGGCGTCGGCCTGCAGACCACCTTCGAAAAGCGCGTCGCCGTGCGTGCCGAAGTGGCCTACCGCGCTGACTTCGACGACCAGAGCATTGCTGCTCCGAGCGAAGACTGGTTCGGCGACGTGCTGGCTTCGGTCGGCGTCGTGATCCCGCTGGGCCCGGCCCCGGTTGCTGCCGTGCCGGCTCCGGCTCCGGTTGCGCCGAGCTGCGCCGATCTGGATGACGACGGTGACGGCGTCAACAACTGCGACGACAAGTGCCCGAACTCGCAGCCGGGTCAGACCATCGGTCCGGACGGTTGCCCGGTCCCGGTGTCGATCGATCTGAAGGGCGTGAACTTCGACTTCGATAAGTCGAACCTGCGTCCCGACGCGGTTGCGATCCTGAGCGAGGCTTCGGAAATCCTGAAGCGTTACCCGGATCTGCGCGTTGAAGTGGCCGGTCACACCGATTCCAAGGGTACCGACGCTTACAACCAGAAGCTGTCCGAGCGTCGTGCTACCTCGGTGTACAACTACCTGACCCAGAACGGCGTTGACGCTTCGCGTCTGGTCGGTCCGATCGGTTACGGCGAGAGCCGCCCGATTGCGCCGAACACCAACCCGGATGGTTCGGATAACCCGGAAGGCCGCGCCAAGAACCGTCGTACCGAGCTGAACGTCCAGAACTAATCCTTCTGGTAGTACAGTCTCACTAAGCAGGGCCCGGCATTGCCGGGCCCTGTTTTTTTTTGTCTTCTCTCAACTCGACAGTTGGGCCCTTCCGAGCGCGTCACGCCCCGTAGCGACCGGTAGGCCCCTTGGCAAATGTCCCCCGGCCGCCGCCTGACGGCGACGGCCTCCTCCTTGATTTTGCCCAGGGGCCTACCGGCCGCTACGAGGCTCGGCGTGCTGTAAGTCCACTAAAACCCAGCCTTTCGTTGCGGCGCCAACGGGCTTGGCCCAGCGCTCGACGCACCGGCCGCCGAGCGTCAAAAAGTTCGCCGTTCGCTTCAAGAAGTGCCCTCGCCGATGGAGAAGCGCCTTGTCACGCATCCAGTCGGGTCGAATCCTGGAAATCGACAATAAATCCAATAAGTTGCCGTATTCATTGAAAGTGGCGCTTGAAAGACGTTGTGGCGCTGTTAAACTCGCCGCGTCGACCCCTTCCTGGATGCATCCCATGCAGCGTTTTGCACTGGCCGCCGCGCTTGGCCTGGCCCTGGTTCCCACCGCCCACGCTGCCGTGGACTGTTCGGCACCTGCCAGCGCATCGCCGCTGCCGCTGCCGGCCACCGCGATCGCACCGGTTGCCGAAGAGCTGTACATCCGCAACGTCCAGTTGGGCATGCCCGCCGGCGTGCTGACCTCCAGCTACGACCGCGAGCAGTCGCTGGACAGCGTGCTGCAGCGCCTGCGCATCGACGGCTGCCAGAACATCGCCAAGGCGATTCCCAGCGCACCGGTGATCAACCCGAACGATCCGGCGGCCTACAAGCCGCAGACCGAGTTCGACAACACGCCGTGGCGCTTTGACATGAGCCAGAACGGCAAGCGCATGACCGCCGAAGAATTCGACGCCTGGATGAAAGCGCGCGGTGTGCGCGTAGTCAAGGCGCGCCCGGTACCGGCTGCCGTGCCGGCCGCTACCAGCGAAGCACCGGCTGAGACCAAGCCGGCGGACAAGAAGTAAGCCGCCTGAGCGGAGCACGATGACGACACGCCGGCCACCCGCCGCGAACGCGTCCCGACCACGCCGCCCCGAGCGGCGTGCGAGCCCTGCAACAGCTGCCCGCAACGCCGCCTCCAGCACCGCTGCGGGCGCACCGCGCCATGGCCTGGCGCGCGTGCTCTCCAAGGCCGGGCTGTGCTCGCGGACCGAAGCCGCACGCTGGATCGCCGATGGCCGGGTGACGGTCGACGGCCGTGTCATCAACAACCCCGAATTTCCGATCATCGACGGGCGCCATCACGTGCGCGTCGATGGTCAGCCGCTGGATGCGCCCAAGCGCGTGCACCTGATGCTCAACAAGCCGCGCGGCCTGGTCACGACCGCGCAGGACGAGCGCGGCCGCGACACCGTTTATCGCTGCTTCGATGCTGCCAGCCTGCCGTGGATCGCGCCGGTCGGGCGCCTGGACAAGGCCAGCGAAGGCCTGCTGCTCTTCAGTAATGATCCGCAGTGGGCCGCGCGCCTGACCGATCCGGCCACCGGCCCGGACAAGACCTATCACGTCCAGATCGATGCCCTCCCCGATGCCGCGCAGCTGCAGGCGTTGTGTACGGGCATCGAGGATGAGGGCGAACTGCTGCGCGCGCGACGCGCCACGCTGCTGCGCAGTGGCGACAAGACCGCCTGGCTGGAAGTGGTGCTGGAGGAAGGCCGCAACCGGCACATCCGCCGCCTGCTCGCCGCGTTCGACATCAACGTGCTGCGCCTGGTGCGCGTGGCGATCGGCCAGCTGCCGCTGGGCGAGCTGGGCAAGGGCGCCTGGCGCGAGCTCAGCCCACACGATCTGGAGCTGCTTTACGCCGTGGCCGACAGCGCCGCGGCCACACCGTGACCTCGTGGCCTGCCGGCATGTGGCAGGCCATTCGACCCGGGCAATGGATGGCCTTCGAAGGGATGTTCCGTTCAATACCGGGAGTAAGACCATGCACGTCAGTACCCTCAACCGTTCCCTGTTCCGCGGCGCCTGCCTGTTGTTGCCGGCCGCGCTGCTGACCGCCTGTGGCGGCCACAAGCAGATCGCCAAACAGGATCCGCCGGTGACCGACAAGGTGGTGGAGATCAAGATCCCCGAGCTGGATGGCCGCGGCAGCTACCGCTTCCTGATGAGCGATGGCGACAAGCGCATGAGCGCCGACGAGTTCGATGCGTGGATGAAGGCCAACGGTATCCGCGTCGCCAAGGGCAACGGCCAGGATGGGCCGGTCGCCGCACCGGTGGTGGTGGCCAGCAAGGAACAGGCCCAGGACAAGAAGAAAAAGAAAAAATAAAAAAACGCCGGGCACTGCCCGGCGTTCTGTGGGGACGGCGCGCAGGGCGCCGTCGTCCGGTCACCCCTTGATCACGCCCAGTTCCAGGCCGATCCGGGTGAAGGCATCAATGGCACGGTCCAGGTGCGCACGCGTGTGCGCGGCGCTGATCTGGGTGCGGATGCGGGCCTGCCCCTTGGGCACCACCGGGAAGAAGAAGCCGATCGCGTAGATCCCTTCTTCGAGCAGGCGCTCGGCGAACTTCTGCGCCAGCGGCGCGTCGTACAGCATCACCGGGCTGATCGGGTGCACGCCCGGCTTCACATCGAAACCGGCAGTGGTCATCTTCTCGCGGAAGTAGGCAGTGTTCTGCGCCAGGGTATCGCGCAGGTCATCGGCGGCGGCCAGCATCTGGAAGGCCTTGATGCCGGCGGCGACCACGTGCGGCGGCAGCGAGTTGGAGAACAGGTACGGGCGCGAGCGCTGGCGCAGCAGTTCGATCACTTCGGCGCTGGCGCAGGTGAAGCCGCCCAGCGCACCGCCCATGGCCTTGCCCAGGGTGCCGGTGATGATGTCGATCTTTTCCAGCACGCCCTTGACCTCGGCCGAGCCGCGGCCGGTCGCGCCGAGGAAGCCGGTGGCATGGCATTCGTCGATGTGCACCAGCGCGTTGTACTTCTTGGCCAGCGCGGTGATCTCATCCAGCGGGGCGATGAAGCCGTCCATCGAGAACACGCCGTCGGTGGTGATCAGCTTGGTCTTGCAGCCGGCCGCATCGGCGGCCTGCAGCTGGGCTTCCAGATCGGCCATGTCGCAGTTGGCGTAGCGGAACCGCTTGGCCTTGCACAGGCGCACGCCATCGATGATCGAGGCATGGTTGAGCGCGTCGGAAATGATCGCGTCGTGCTCGCCCAGCAGCGGCTCGAACAGGCCACCGTTGGCATCGAAGCAGGCCGCGTACAGGATGGTGTCCTGCTTGCCGAAGAAATCGGCGATCTGCGTTTCCAGCTGCTTGTGCAGGTCCTGGGTGCCGCAGATGAAGCGCACCGAGGCCATGCCGAAGCCATGGGTATCCAGCGCGTCCTTGGCGGCCTGGATCAGGTCCGGATGGTCGGCCAGGCCCAGGTAGTTGTTGGCGCAGAAGTTCAGCACCGTACGGCCGTCGTCCAAGGTGATCTCGGCCGACTGCGGGCTGGTGATGATGCGTTCGGACTTGAACAGGCCCTGGGCGCGGATCGCCTCCAGTTCTTCAACGTAGTGCTGGGTCAGCGAGGCGGTGGTGGCGTCGGTCATGGCAGGCAGTCTTCGGCACGGGAAACCCGGGATTTTACCTGTCGGGGGCGACGGCGGGGTTGCCGCCGGCGGTGGAAGGGCGGGGCAGGCCGGGGGACGGTTGCAGACGTGATTGTTGCATCGCAATATCAATCAGGTTAAAAAACTGTAAACCGCGCCGTTCCGCCCACCCCACCCACGTCTGGAGAGACCCCGCATGAACCACGCCACGCGCTGTACCGCCGCCGTTGTGCTCTGCGCCGCCCTGCTTGCCCCGTTTGCCGCCAGCGCCCAGGACGAGGCCGAATCGCCGTTCAGCTGGAACGTCACCGCGGTGTCGGACTACGTGTTCCGTGGTGTGTCCCAGACCGATGAGGATCCGACACTGCAGGCCGGCTTCACCTATACCTCGCCGGTAGGCCTGTATGCGGGCGTGTGGGGCTCGGGCGTGGACTTCGGGCCGGGCGATCCAAGCACCGAGATCGACTACCTGATCGGCTACGGGGTGGATGTCACCGACGGCGTCAATTTCGACGTGCTGCTCAACCGCTACACCTATCCGGGCGCCAGCGAGCTGAACTACAACGAGCTGATCACCACCACCACCTTCGCCGAGCAGTACAAGCTGACGGTGGCCTACACCGATGACCTGTCCGGGTCCGATACCAAGAGCTGGTATTACGCGGTGGGCGGCGAGTGGGGTCTGCCCAATGATTTCACCCTGAGCGCGAACGTGGGCCGCACCTCGCTCGAGACCGATTTTGGCAAGGACTACACCGACTTCAACGTCGGCGTGAGCCGCCAGTTCGGCCTGTTCAACCTGGGCCTGGGGTACCACGGCACCGATGGCGCCGGTCGCGACAACAACGGCAAGCTGGCTGACAACCGCGTGGTGTTCACGGTCGCCGTTGGCAAGTAGCCCGCCACTGGCCGGCGCCCGACACCGCCGGCAACCTCGCGAACCAGAAAAGGCGCCCGGATGGGCGCCTTTTCAATGTTGGCCTCACACCGGAACCCTTGCTGGAGAACAGCCCCCTTGTTGTTCAAGGGGGCGCGCCAACGGCGCGGGAATCAAGGTGGAATGGACAATGGATCATCTGTGCCGAAGGCACAGGTGATCAATTCCAGCTCAAGACCACCTTGCCAGCCTTGCCCTGTTCCATCAGGTCGAAGCCCTTCTGGAAATCATCGATCGGCAGCTGGTGGGTCATCACCTTCCCCAGCGGGAAGCCGGACAGCACCAGCTGGGTCATCTTGTACCAGGTCTCGTACATCTTGCGGCCGTAGATGCCCTGCACGGTCAGGCCCTTGAAGATGATCTTGTCCCAGTCGCAGCCGGCACCCTTGGGCATGATGCCGAGCATGGCGATCTTGCCGCCGTGGTACATGCAGTCGAGCATGTCGTTGAACGCGCGCGGGTTGCCGCTCATTTCCAGGCCCACGTCGAAGCCCTCCATGTGCAGCTCCTTCATCACGTCCTTGAGCGAGGTGTTGGAGACGTTCACCA
Organism: Stenotrophomonas sp. 05L413; assembly: GCF_056397945.1. Taxonomy (NCBI): domain Bacteria; kingdom Pseudomonadati; phylum Pseudomonadota; class Gammaproteobacteria; order Lysobacterales; family Lysobacteraceae; genus Stenotrophomonas; species Stenotrophomonas sp. 05L413. The sequence goes on along the minus strand of NZ_JBFTOL010000007.1, from coordinate 373,516 downwards.
CGCGGGTGGCGCCCATGTCGGCGGCCAGCTTCAGGCGGAAATCATTGACGTCGGTGACCACCACGTTGCGCGCACCGATGTGCTTGCAGATGCCGGCGGCGATGATGCCGATCGGGCCGGCACCGGTGATCAGCACGTCCTCGCCGATCACGTTGAACTCCAGCGCGCAATGCGCGGCGTTGCCGTACGGATCGAAGAACGCAGCCAGCTCGGAGGGGATCTGATCCGGGATCGGCCACAGGTTGCTGGCCGGCATCACCATGTATTCGGCGAAGGCGCCGTTGACGTTGACGCCGATGCCCACGGTGTTCGGGCACAGGTGCTGGCGGCCGCCGCGGCAATTGCGGCAATGGCCGCAGACGATATGGCCTTCGGCCGAGACGCGCTGGCCGATCTCATAGCCGGTCACGCCCGGGCCGATCTCGGCGATGCGGCCGACGAACTCGTGGCCGATGGTCAGACCCGGCTTGATCGTACGCTGGCTCCACTCGTCCCACAGGTAGATGTGCAGGTCGGTACCGCAGATGGCGGTTTTTTCCAGCTTGATCAGGACCTGGTTCGGGCCGGGGGTGGGGACCGGAACTTCTTCCAGCCAGATGCCCTTGGCGGCTTCGCGTTTGACCAGGGCCTTCATTGTTTGCTGCGCCATCGGGGTGGAACTCGTCTGGGGGAAAACGCGGATTATAGAGGGCTGCGCGGAATTCCCATGTTGCGCTGCGGGTGCGTTGGCGGAACGAAAGGCGGGGGTGCATGGGCGTTTCGAACGGCGCCGCTGCGCTCGCCGGGCCATGCCCGGCGGACGGCGGCCTGGCCTGGCCCATGACTTCCGGGGATCGGGCCGTGGCAGGGGCTGGGCTACACTCGGCGGTTCTTTCACCAGGGGCTGCTCAATGCGCTCGAACCTGCTTGCCTTCTCCGTCGTCGCCAGCCTTGGGCTGGTCCAGGTCGCCCATGCCGCTGAAGGCATGTGGGTGCCGCAGCAGCTGCCGGAAATCGCCGGCCCGCTCAAGCAGGCCGGCCTGAAGCTGTCCCCGGAGCAGATCTCCAACCTGACCGGCGACCCGATGGGCGCGGTGGTGGCGCTGGGCGGCTGCACCGCCAGCTTCGTCTCCCCGCAGGGCCTGGTGGTCACCAACCATCACTGTGCCTACGGTGCGATCCAGCTGAATTCGACGGCTGAAAAGAACCTGATCAAGGACGGCTTCAACGCGCCGACCCTGAAGGACGAGTTGAGCGCCGGCCCGAACGCCCGCGTGTTCGTGCTGGACCAGATCACCGACGTCACCGACCAGGCCAAGGCCGCGATCGCCGCCGCCGGCAAGAACCCGCTGGCCCGTACCCGCGCGCTGGACGCCTTCGACAAGGCCCAGACTGCCGCCTGTGAAGCCGATGCCGGCTTCCGCTGCCGCCTGTACAGCTTCTCCGGCGGCAACACCTACCGCCTGTTCCGCAACATGGAAATCAAGGATGTGCGCCTGGTCTACGCGCCTCCGGGCAGCGTCGGCAAGTTCGGCGGCGACATCGACAACTGGATGTGGCCGCGCCACACCGGTGATTTCTCGTTCTACCGCGCCTACGTGGGCAAGGACGGCAAGCCGGCCGCCTTCTCGGCCGACAACGTGCCTTACCAGCCCAAGCACTTCCTGAAGTTCGCCGACCAGCCGCTGGGCGCCGACGACTTCGTGATGGTGGCCGGTTACCCGGGCCGCACCAACCGCTACGCGCTGGCCGGCGAGTTCAATGAAACCGCCAGCTGGACCTACCCGACCATCGCGCGCCACTACAACGCGGTGCTGAAGATGATCGACGAGGCCGGCAAGGCCGACCCGGACGTCAAGGTGAAGTACGCGGCGACCGCGGCCAGCATGAACAACGTGGCCAAGAACTACGCCGGCCAGCTGGAAGGCTTCAAGCGCATCGACGCGGCCGGCCAGAAGCAGGCCGAAGAAGCCGCCGTGCTGGCCTGGCTGAAGAAGCGTGGCGCCGCCGGCAAACCGGCCCTGGCTGCGCATGCGCAGCTGATCCAGCACCTGGACACCAGCAAGGCCACGCGTGAGCGCGACCTGTTCGTCAGCCAGTTCAACAGTACGTCCGCAGTGGGCTCGGCAATCACCCTGTACCGCCTCTCGATCGAGCGCAGCAAGGCCGATGCCGAGCGTGAGGTCGGCTATCAGGAGCGCGATCTGCCCTCCATCGAAGGCGGCCTGAAGCAGATGGACCGCCGTTACGTGCCGCGCATGGACCAGCAGCTGCAGACCTACTGGCTGAGCCAGTACGTGGCCCTGCCGGCCGCGCAGCGCACCAACGAGGTGCTCAACCAGTGGCTGGCAGGCAGCGATGCGGCGGCCGTGCAGGGTCTGGTCGGCAAGCTCTCGGCCACCAAGCTGGGCAGCCTGGATGAGCGCCTGACGTGGTTCAAGGCCGACCGCGCCGCCTTCGAGGCCAGCACCGATCCGGCGATCCAGTACGCGGTGGCGGTGATGCCGGCGCTGCTGCAGCAGGAAGAGCAGAAGAAGACCCGCGAAGGCGAGTCGCTGGTGTCGCGCCCGCTGTATCTGCAGGCCGTGGCCGACTACAAGAAGAGCAAGGGCGAGTTCGTCTATCCGGACGCCAACCTGTCGCTGCGCATCACCTTCGGCAACGTCATGGGCTACGGCAAGGACGGCGTGAACTACACCCCGTTCACCACCCTGGAAGGCGTGGCCGCGAAGGAAACCGGCGAAGACCCGTTCGATTCGCCCAAGGCGCTGCTGGAGGCGGTCAAGGCCAAGCGTTACGGCGGCCTGGAAGACAAGCGCATCGGCTCGGTGCCGGTGAACTTCCTGTCCAACCTGGACATCACCGGCGGCAATTCCGGTTCGCCGGTGCTGGATGCCAACGGCAAGCTGGTCGGCCTGGCGTTCGATGGCAACTGGGAGTCGGTGAGCTCGAACTGGGTGTTCGATCCGGTGATGACCCGCATGATCGCGGTCGACAGCCGTTACATGCAGTGGATCATGCAGGAAGTGGCGCCGGCGCCGCAGCTGCTGAAAGAACTGAACCTCAGCAAGTAAGCCGACCCGTCGGTTTCCAGAACCCCGCAGCGACATCTGCGGGGTTTTTTCATGTGCGAATGACAGTCAAACGCGTGGCGTCTTGCTTTCCCCTGCGGGAGCGCGCCGGGCAGGGCTGGGCGAGACACGGCGCGTCCTGCCAGAGGCTGCCCGGCCTCAGCCTGCGCGGGCCAGTCAGGCGCCGGGCTGTACGAGCCATCCTTCCGTAAGTCAACAAGCCAGCAAGCACGCAAACAACGAAGCGCAAAGCGCCACACAGCTTCACCGCCGCGACCGGGTATCATCCCTGTTCCGCGTGCTTTCACAGGATGTGAACGAAGCGCCGGAACCTCCTCCCCCAAGGACCCCTTGTCCGCATGCGCATCCTGCTTGCCCGTCACGGCGAAACGCCGTGGAATGCCGAAGGCCGCTACCAAGGCCAGATCGATATCCCGTTGTCGCCGATCGGCGAAGCCCAGGCCAAGGCACTGGGGGAACGTCTGAAGTCCGTCGACATCACCCGCGCCGTTGCCTCACCGCTCTCGCGTGCCCAGCTCACCGCCCAGCTCGCCCTCGGTGCCGAACGCGCCCCGATGCTGCAGACCGAGCCGGACCTGCAGGAAATCGCCCACGGCGAATGGGAAGGCCTGCTGGCCAGCGAGATCCACGACAAGGATCCCTCCCGCCTGCGCGCCTGGCGCGAAGAGCCCGATACCGTGCTGATGCCCGGCGGCGAATCGCTGCGCCTGGTGCTCGAACGCAGCTGGCGTGGCCTGGCCCGTGCCGCGGAAGGCCTGGGCGAGCACGACACCCTGCTGGTGGTCGCCCATGACGCCGTCAATCGCGTGATCCTGTGCCGCATCCTCGGCCTGCCGATCTCGCGCCTGTGGACCTTCCGCCAGGCACCGACCACCCTCAACCTGCTCGAAGGCCCCGACCTCGATCAGCTGGAAGTGGTCCGCCTCAACGACTGTGCGCACCACACCCCGTTCTTCGGCGAAGCCAAGCACCGCGCGCTGTAACGCACTGCGTCCCATCCTGCCGTCCGCCCCAACGATTCCGATCCAACGACCATGACCACCATCGCCCGCCCGCAGACCCTCTCCGATTGGCTCAGCTACATCGAGCAGCAGCACCCCGCCACCATCGACATGGGGTTGGACCGGGTGCGTACCGTGGCGCAGGCGATGGGGCTGGGGGCGCCGGCCGAGCGCAGCATCGTGGTCGGTGGCACCAATGGCAAAGGCTCCACCGTCGCCTTCATCGAGGCCATCGCACGTGCCGCCGGCTGGAAGGTCGGTGCATACACCTCGCCGCACCTGCTGCACTACAACGAGCGCGTGCGCATCGATGGCCGGGACGCCACCGATGACGCCCTGATGGCGGCCTTCAACGCGATCGAGGACGCGCGTGGCGACACCACGCTGACCTACTTCGAATACGGCACGTTGGCCGCCCTGCAGCTGTTCGCGCAGGCGGGCCTGGATCTGGCCGTGCTTGAGGTCGGCCTTGGTGGCCGTCTGGATGCGGTCAACATCGTCGATGGCGACGTGGCGGTGATCACCACCGTCGATATCGACCACAGCGACTGGCTGGGCGAGGACCGCGAAGCGATCGGGACCGAGAAGGCCGGCATCATCCGTGGGTGGAAGCCGGTCATCCTCGGTGAAATCGATCCGCCCTCGAGTGTGCTCGCGCGTGCCTATCTGGTGGGTGCCAACGCCATCCGTGGCGGCAGCGATTTCTTCGCCGATGCCATCGATGGCGAGCGCTGGCGCTGGCGCGATGTCGGCTTCCGTATCGAACTGCCGCACCCGACGCTGCGCGGGCCCATCCAGCGGGCCAATGCCGCGACGGCGATCGCCGCGCTGCGTGCGCTGGATCGTCCGCTGCCGCGCACCGCCTTCATCGAAGGCGTCGCCGCCGCGCGTATCCGTGGCCGTCTGCAGGCCTTCGATCGTGACGGCGTGGAGGTGCTGGTCGATGTCGGCCACAACCCGCAGGCCGCACGCGAACTGGCCACCGCACTGAAGGCCAGTCGCGTCACCGGCGACACCATCGCGGTGTTTGCCGCCCTGCAGGACAAAGATGCCGCCGGGGTGGTCGAGGCCTTGGCCGATCAGGTCCAGCAGTGGCATCTGGCCGGGCTGGAGGGGGCACGTGCGCAGAGCGCCGAGGAACTGCGGGAGCGCCTGGCCGGCACGGCTGCGGCCGGTGCTACGCCGCACGCCACCGTCGTGGACGCCCTGCAGCATGCCGTGACGCAGGCCAAGGCCGGCGATCGCGTGCTGGTGTTCGGTTCCTTCCACACCGCCGCGCAGGCGCTGCAGACCCTCGATCCCGGCGCCTGAGGCTGCTTTGCAGCGCCGTTCAGCCGCATCAGCCGCCGCACACGCGCGCACCCGTATAATCGCCGTGGCATTCCGCCGCGCCGCCTGCCTGCCTTCACGTGGATACTCCTCTGAAACAGCGACTGATTGGTGCCATCGTCCTGGTGGCGTTGGCCGTGATTTTCCTGCCCATGCTGGTCAAGGGTCCCGCACCTGACAGTGGTGTCGCCAACGTGCCGATCAGTGCACCGGCCGCGCCGTCGGATGGCCAGTTCGAAACCCGCGAGCTGCCGCTGGTCGCACCGACCGGTGGCGCCACCGGCCTGCAGAGCGGGGCATCCACCACCCAGCCGCTGGCCGACAGCGCCGCGGTCGCCGCCGATCCGGCGCCGGCGGACACCTCGCCGGCCGTGGCCGCCGGCAACTACGCGGTGAGCTTTGGCGCCTACGCCACCGAAGCCGATGCCGACCGCGTCATCGCCTCGCTGAAGAGCGCCCAGCTGGCCGGCTTCCGCGAGCCGGCCACGATCAATGGCCGCCAAGCCTGGCGCGTGCGCGTGGGCCCCTACGCCGATCGCGCGCTGGCTGAAGCCGGCCGCCTGCAGGCGGTGAAGGTGCGCAACGACGTCAAGGCCGAGGTCATCACCCTGGATGCCCGCGCCGATACCGCGGTTGCCGCCACGCCGGCCGCCACCACACCGGCCCCGGCGGCGGCTCCGTCTGCCTCCAGCGCTGCCGCCGCGCCGGCGGGCACTACCGTGAAAACCGAATCCCTGCCGGCCGAGCCGGTCGCGGCCGCCAAGCCGGAACCGAAGCCGGCCGCGCCCAAGCCCGAACCCAAACCGGCCCCGGCGCCCAAGCCCGAAACTGCTGTCGCGGCACCGGCGGCACCGGCGGCACCGGCTGCCCCGGCCGCCAGCAGCGTTGGTTTCGCCGTGCAGCTCGGTGCCTTCGGCCAGGCGGCCGAGGCCAATGCGCTGCGCGACAAAGTCCGCGCCGCCGGCTTCAGCGCCTTCGTTGAGCAGGTCCGGACCGACAAGGGCACCCTCAACCGGGTCCGCGTCGGGCCGGTCGCCAACCGCGCCGATGCCGAGAACCTCAAGGCCCAGGTGGCCGCCAAGGTCGGCGTGGCCGGCATGGTCCGCCCGCACCCCTGATGCCTGTTCTGCGCCGCCCCGCACCCGCTGGACGGCGCCAACCGCGCGGCCTGCCGGCATGATCGACATCGTCCTGCTGGTCCTGATCGGGGCCTCCGTCCTGCTTGGCCTGATGCGCGGCTTTGTCGGCATCGTGGTCAGCACGCTGTCCTGGCTGCTCGCCGGCTGGGCCGCGTTCCTGTTCGGCAATGACGCGGCCCACTGGTGGGCGGCGCCGCTGGAACCGGGCACCGGCCATTACGTTGCCGGCTACCTGGGGGTGTTCCTGATCGTCATGATCGCCGTTGGCCTGATCGGCATGCTGATCAAGGCGGCCGTGAAGGTCACCTGCCTGACCGGCGCCGACCGCCTGCTGGGCGGGGCACTGGGCCTGGTCCGCGGCGCCTTCCTGGGCTGCGTGCTGCTGATGCTGGCTGCCTTCACGCCGCTGCCGCAGGAGCCGGCCTGGCAGACCTCGCAGGTGCGGCCGCTGCTGCAGCCTGGCGTGCGCTGGATGCAGGCGCAGCTGCCCGAGATGGCGCTGCCGGAGGTGAATCTGCCGCAACTGCCGACAATGGATTTGGGCAAGCCGCTCGCGACAGGCGATAATGGCGTCCTTGGCGAAGTAGTGGCAGGGCGCGGATGGCCGCGTCCCGTTGACGAGGGGAGGGAGACGGCACCTGCCGACGCTGCGGCGCGCGGGCCGGCTTCCACACTGCCAGTCAATATCGAGCCGGCGCACCCGCGTCCGGACGACACCGCTCCGGCACGGAACGGTACCCCCGGCCAGGCACGGCCACCTTCACTGTAGATGGGCGCAGCCCAGCGGAGAATTCGCACCATGTGTGGCATCGTCGGAATCGTCGGCAACCAGAACGTCGCCGGGCAGTTGTATGACGGCCTGACCGTCCTCCAGCATCGTGGCCAGGACGCGGCCGGCATCGCCACCGCCGACGGCACCCGCCTGCGCGTGCAGAAGGCCAATGGCCTGGTCCGCGATGTGTTCGATGCCAAGCGGATGTCCACGCTGGAAGGCCGCGTCGGCATCGCGCATGTGCGCTATCCCACCGCCGGTTCGGAAGGCATGGACGAGGCGCAGCCGTTCTACGTGAACTCGCCGTACGGCATTGCGCTGGCCCACAACGGCAACCTGATCAATACCGAAGCGCTGCGCCAGCAGGTGTTCGAGCAGGACCGCCGCAACGTCAACACCGATTCGGACAGCGAAGTGCTGCTGAATGTGTTCGCCTTCGAACTGGATGCGCAGCGCCAGCTGACCCCGGAAGCGGCGATCCGCGCCGTGGCCGCCGTGCACCGCCGCGTCAAGGGTGGCTATGCGGTGATCAGCGTGGTGCTGGGCCTGGGCCTGGTGGCCTTCCGCGATCCGCACGGCATCCGCCCGCTGGTGCTGGGCAAGCGCGCGCACGCCGAAGGCGACGAATACATCGTGGCCTCCGAATCGGCCGCACTGGACGTGCTCGGCTTCCAGCGCGTGCGTGATGTGCGCCCGGGCGAAGCCCTGGTGATCACCGCGCGCGGTGAGCTGTTCTCCGAAGTCTGCGCCGAGCCGGTCGAGCACAGCCCGTGCATCTTCGAATACGTGTACTTCGCACGCCCGGATTCGATGATCGACAACGTCTCGGTGCACAAGGCGCGCATGCGCATGGGCATCAAGCTGGGCGAGAAGATCCTGCGCCTGCGCCCGGATCACGACATCGACACCATCATCCCGATCCCGGATACCTCGCGCGATGCCGCGCTGGAGATTTCCAACACGCTCGGGGTGAAGTACCGCGAAGGCTTCATCAAGAACCGCTACATCGGCCGCACCTTCATCATGCCGGGCCAGGGTGAGCGGGTGAAGTCGGTGCGCCGCAAGCTCAACCCGATCCACCTGGAGTTCCGCAACCGCGTGGTGCTGCTGGTCGATGATTCGATCGTGCGCGGCACCACCAGCCAGCAGATCGTGCAGATGGCGCGTGACGCCGGCGCCCGCAAGGTCTACCTGGCCAGTGCCGCGCCGCCGGTGCGCTACCCGAACATCTACGGCATCGACATGCCGGCCGCCGAAGAACTGGTCGCGCACAACCGCAGCATCGAAGAAATCGAGAAGCACCTGGGCTGCGACTGGCTGATCTACCAGGACATCGAGGACATGGAAGCGGCGGTGAGCGAAGGCAATCCGGAGCTGACGTCGTTCGATTCCTCGTGCTTCAACGGCGTCTACCCGACCGGCATCGAGCCGGGGTATTTCGAGCGCATCCAGCAGCTGCGTTCGGACGATGCCAAGCACAAGCGTCGCGCCTGAGGGCAGGGCATGAGTGACGTGTTGGACAGCGCGGCCGGCGATCTGCTGCAGGCCGCGCAGCAGTGCCTGGGCGAGCCGGATCCGCTGCGCAAGGTCGCGCTGACCCAGCACTACGCGGTGCAGTTCCGCGCCGGTCGCCTGAAGGCACCGGCCGATGCGCCGGTGCCGGAGCCGATCCGGATGCCGGGGCGCCCGGCCAGGCCCACCCTGGTCCACCCGCGCGATCTGCCGCGGCGTGGCCTGGGCAGCGTGGAGGGGCGCGCCGCGTTCGTGCACGCCATCGCGCATATCGAACTCAATGCGATCGATCTGGCGTGGGATGCGGTGTACCGCTTCCGCGGCCTGCCGAGCTCCTTCCATGCCGACTGGGTCAGCGTGGCTGATGACGAATCGCGCCACTTCATGCTGCTGCACGATCGGCTGCAGGCCAACGGCTATGCCTACGGCGATTTCGACGCGCATAACGGGCTGTGGGAAATGTGCGAAAAAACCGCGCATGACGGGCTCGCGCGCATGGCACTGGTGCCGCGTGTTCTCGAAGCGCGCGGGCTGGATGTCACGCCGGGCATGATCGTGAAGCTGCGTGCCGGTGGCGACCATGCCACCGCCGATGTGCTGGAGATCATCCTGCGCGAAGAGGTCGCGCATGTGGCCGCGGGTTCGCGGTGGTACCGCTGGTACTGCACGCGCGAGAACGTCGAGCCGCGCCCGCGGTTCATGGCACTGCTGCGCGAGTACGCCGGCGGCTTCCTCTATGGCCCGTTCAACCTGGAAGCCAGGCTGCTTGCCGGATTCGACGAAGAAGAACTGGCCGAGCTGATCGAACAGACCGAACTGCGCGGTCAGGTGTTGGCCAGCACCACGCGCTGACCGTTTTCGGTCGGCCGGTTGACATAGAACAGGCCCGGCCCCGGCCGGTACGGCAGTTCCCGCGTGCCTTCATCGGCGGCATAGAGCAGCGCAGTGTCACCCAGTGCATCGAAGTTCCAGTGCGCGGACTGCATCAGGTAATGCTGGCCAAGCGTGCGCTCCTGCGCGGCATCGAGCGGATGGCCGGCCAGCAACCGGGCCGCGATGGGCTGCAGTTCAGCGGGCAACGCCAATGCCGGCAGCTGGTCAGGCGAGGTTGTCCAGGCCACGCCCGCCGCTGCGGCATGCTGGTGCAGCAACCGCAAGGCGATGAACTGGTAACGCGCGTCGATCTCGCGGCGCAGCACCACCGCCGCGTAGGCACGCAGGGTAAATTGCGGCAGGACGCTGCGGCTGCCGGCGACACGCTGCTGTTGCCAGTGGTGCCAGACGTCCACCCAGATCGCGTCATCTCCCAGCCCCAGTGCGCGCTGCCAGCGCCGACACGTCGCCTGTGCGGCGCGGTAGACAGTGCTCGCGCGCAGCAGCGCCAGCGGCGGTACATCGCCTGCCGCCAGTCCGGTGCCACGCAGCAGCTGTCCCTGTGGGCGGCTCAGCAGCTTGGGTCCTTCGATGCGCTGGTCGTAGCCGCCGCCGATGTTGGCGTGCACGCCTGGCAACGCGATCTCTTCATGTTCGGGCGCCACGCTGGTCAGCGCGAAATGTTCGCGGTGCTCATCGCGCGCGACCAGCTGCACCACCTTGTCCGCACAGCCGGCGGGCAGTGCGACCGCCGGCATCTCACCGGGGTGCTGGCGGCCGATCGCCACCACCGTATCGAGCAGCCCGACGAAGCGCACCGGCCGCACCGCGGCTGGAAATTCCGGCGCCAATGACCAGCCCGAGCGCACCAGCTGCTCGCGCAGCCACGCGGCGGCACCGGGTGTGTTGAGCACGTTCACCGCGTCGCGCGCGCTGGCCGCGCCACGCGAATAGCCAAACAGATCCACCCGCGCGCTGCCGAGTACGCGGCCAGGGTGTGCGCGGGCGAGCTGGCGCAGCGCGTCGGGTAGCAGCTGCTCCAGGGCCCGGCGTCGCTTTGCGCGGACACCGGTGCGGCCGATGCCGAACGCCAGCCCCAGCAGGTCGTCCTCTTCACCGGTGCGCGTGCCCACACCCTCGATATAGATCGACAGCGCGAGCGTGCTACCTGCGGGCGGCATCTGCCGATGGTCCGGATACAGCGCATGCAGCCGCGCAATGTTGGTCAGGCCGTTGCTGTAGCTGCTGGTCAAGCGGCTCTGGTACGGGGAGGCATCATCGGCGACCACGGCGGGTGGGCGCGGTGTTGGCGTCGTGGCGCCTGCCGGGCGTGAGGCGCGCTGCAGGTTGTCAGCGTTGTTGCGGGTGCCATCGAAGAACAGACCGATGTGCAGCGTACTGTCGAGGCGGGTGCGATCGGGTGGGCTCATATCCAGCGCCTGGTTCGGGTCTGCATGCATATCCACCTGTGTCCGGCCATGATCGACCCGCGGCGTTGAGCAGCAACGGGGACGCACGGTAGGACGATAATTCAATACGCGGCGATGATCGAGATGTCGCTATCGGCATTTTGTTTTGATACCAAGGCCGATATAACGCAAGGTTTACGTGGCCGTGTCGAGCGGTGCCTATTCTGCAGGCCGTTTCCGCACAACGGGCCTTCCCATGACGCTTCACCCACCGGTCCTGAACCGGCGTCGTTTTCTCGGTCTGGCGGCGCTGGGAAGCACCGCGCTCAGCCTCTTCCGGCACGCTCTGGCACAGCATCTGGACGGAGCGCTTACCGCCACGTTCGATGCGGACTGGTGGTGGGGCGCTTTCCGCGCCCTGACCCTCAAAGCCCTGGCGGCGGAACGGTTGCAGCGCGTGTGGCCAGCCGGGCTGCAGCCGGCGCTCCGGGACAGTGGGCCAGCCTGAACCAAGATGCGGTCGATCACAGTTCGGAAGTTTCGTCCTCAATTTCTATTGAATTCACGCGGTCATGTCGCGCCAGATGGGCATGCCGGCCCTACCGGCTGACCGCAGCACCGACTCCGCTCCCGTTTTTCACTCAAAGAGAGGCGACATGATGTCCAGTTCGATGAGCAAGGCCGCAGGTGTGATCGCGTTGTGTCTGTTGGGGGCCGGTGGCGCTGCCGCGGCGCCGTTGTTCGAGCCGGTCACTGTGTTGAGCCGGGCCGGCAACGCTCATCAACCGGCCCTGCAGGCCCTGATGGGCTCGCCGTCGACCAGCGCGGTGCAGGAGGTACGGGTGGATGCGAGGGCGGTCGCGCCGGCACAGAAACACCTGGAGTTCGAACTGCTGGGACAGCCGGTGCAGGCCCTGCAGAGCAAGGTCGAGACGCTCGCCGACGGCGGCAGCATCTGGTACGGCCAGATCGGCACGCGTGCCGGCGCTCGCCTGATCAAGGCCGGCGCGCCGGACCCGATGAACGCGGTGATCCTGGTGCGTTCGGGCGACACGATCACTGGCTCGATCCGGAAGGACGGCCAGCTGTACCGGCTGCGTCCGCTGAGCGATGGTCGCCATGTGCTGGTGGAAGTGGATGAGGCGCGCATGCCGGCCGATCATCCCGCCGAGTACAACACCCTGCCCACCGTGGCGATGCCGGCCAATGACCGGCTCGGGATCGCGGCCGCCTCGTCGGGTACGCCGGCCACCATCCGCGTGCTGGTGGTAGCCACCAATGGTGCGGTGGCGGCCTATGGCGGCAACATGCAATCGCTGGTGCAGCTGGCGGTGGCCGAATCCAACCAGGGCTACAGCAACAGCAATGTCGGCATCACCCTGGAGCTGGCCGGGTACGAGACCACCAGCTACGCCGAGTCGAGCAGTTTTTCCACGGATCTGTCGCGCTTCCGCAACACCAGCGATGGGGTGATGGACAGCATCCATACCAGCCGCAACACCACCCGGGCCGATGTAGCGGTGCTGGTGATCAACAACGCCAGTTCCTGTGGCCTGGCCTCGGGGATCGGCTCCACGGCGGCGACGGCGTTTGCAGCGGTGCATTGGGACTGCGCGGCCGGGTACTACTCCTTCGCGCACGAAATCGGCCACCTGCAGAGCGCACGGCACGACATCGCCACCGACGGGAGCGCTTCGCCGTATGCCTACGGCCATGGCTACCGTTACGAGCCGGCGAGCGGCACCGGCTGGCGCACGATCATGGCCTACAACTGCACACGCAGCTGCCCGCGGTTGAACTACTGGTCCAACCCGAACGTCAGCTACAACGGGATCCCGATGGGCATCGCCAGCAGTGCCGACAACCAGCGCGTGCTGGTCAACACCAAGGCGGCTGTGGCCGCATTCCGCTGATCTGGATTTCCCGCGGCGGCCACTGGGCCGTCGCGGGGGCGGTTCAGTTCGCCAGGGCGTCCAGCGTCCAGCCTTCGGGCGTGACGCGCAGCACCGAACCCTGTTCGTACCAGTCACCCAGCACGATGCGGGTGCAGTCTCGCCCGCCGGCCTGCAGCGCGTGGATGGCGGGGCGGTGGGTATGGCCATGGATCATCGTGTCCACGCCATAGCGGCCGAACGTGGCGTCGACCTCTGTCGGCGCGACATCGGTGACGGTTTCGAACTGGGCGCGATCGCCCTGTTTCATTTCCGACTGACGCGCTTGGCTCGCATCGCGCGCCTTCTGCGCGAACGCGATGCGTGCGGCCAGCGGCTGCGACAGGAACTGCGCCTGGAAGATCGGGTCGCGGGTCTGCGTGCGGAACTGCTGGTAGGCGACATCATCCGTGCACAGCAGATCGCCGTGCTGCAGCAGTACCGGACGGCCATACAGGTCGATGACGCTCGGGTCGGGGAGAATCGTGAACCCTGCGCGGCGCGCGTAGTCCTCGCCGACCAGGAAATCGCGGTTGCCGCGGATGAAGTACACCGGCACCCCGGCATCGGCCACGGCATGCAGCGCGATCGCCACCGCATCCGCGGCCGGGGAGGGCGTGTCATCGCCGATCCAGGCTTCGAACAGGTCGCCCAGGATGTACAGCGCCTCGGCCTGCATCGCTTCATCGCGCAGGAAGGCCAGGAACAGGTCGGTGATGGCTGGACGACTCGGGTCCAGGTGCAGATCGGAGATGAACAGCGTGGTCATGGACCCATTGTAAAACGCAGGTGCGCGATGCGCGCGTGCCTGTTGCTCACACCGGCAACGGCAGCCATTGCAGGCTGGCGGCAGCGAGCAGTGCGGCGATGCCGGTCGCGGCCAGCACATCGCTCGGGTAGTGCAGGCCCAGCACCACCCGCGACAGCCCGATCAGCACGGTGAAGGGCACCAGCAGCGGGGCCAGCCACGGGTAGTAGGCCAGTGCCACGATCGTGAAGGACACCGCGTGCAGGGTGTGCCCGGACGGGAAACTGAACTCGTCCAGCGGCGCCACCCAGGCACGGATGCGCAGGTCGGCGGCAAATGGCCGCGGGCGGCGCGTCCAGCGCTTGAGGCCCTTGTACAGCAGCAGTGCCATCAAGCCGGTGGCAGCCATGTGCAACGAAGCACGCAGGCCATCGAAGCCGTCCAGCAGCACCAGCGCGCCCATCAGCGCGTACCAGAACGCGCCATCGCCCAAGCGGCTGATCACCGCGAAGGCATGGCGGATCCGGCGGTGCCGGCAGTAGTGGTTGGCGCGGCGGCACCAACGGGTTTCGCGCCCGCGCAGGGCATCAAGCGGCGTGGTCGGCATGCGGCCTCCGGGCCTGGGCCAGTTCGGCCAGCAGCGCATCGAACTCGGCCACCACGTGCTGCGGATGCAGCCGCTTCATCGCAACGGCGGCCGTGCGGCCAAGCCGGTGGCGCAGGGCGTCGTCGCCGGCCAACTGCACGGCGGCGGTCACAAACTCGCTGTCGTCATTCACGGCAATGCCGTTTTCATCGGTGCGCAGGTACTCGCGGGCAGCGCCGTAATCGAAGGCGACCGTGGCCAGACCGCTGGCCATCGCTTCAAGGGTCACGTTGCCGAAGGTCTCGCTGCGGCTGGGGAAGAGGAACAGATCGCCGCTGGCGAAGTGCCGCGCCAGCGCATCGCCGCGCTGCACGCCGCAGAAGATGAAGTCCGGGTTGTCGTGCGACAGCTTGGCGCGTGACGGTCCATCACCGACAAACACGAACCGCGCCTTCGGTCGCACCTGCTGCAGGCGGCGGAATGCTTTGACCGCCAGACCGAGGTTTTTTTCCGGTGCGATGCGGCCGACATAGATCGCCGCGAAGCCGTTGCCATCGATGCCCCATTCCTCGCGCAGTGCCGGATCGCGCCGCTCGGGCTCGAACTGGCTGCTGTCCACCGCGCGCGCCAGCAGACGCACCCGATCAAAGCCCTGTTCGCCGAGGAATTGCTGCAGCTCCTGGGTCGGCACCAGCGTCGCATCGGCCTGGTTGTGGAAGCGCCGCATCCAGCGCAGGGCGGCCGCCTGCAGCCAGGCCACGCCGTAGTCGGGCAGGTACTCATCGAAGCGGGTATGGAAGCCGGTCGCGACCGGGATCCCGAGGCGCCGCGCGGTGCGCAGTGCCGACCAGCCCAGCGGGCCTTCGGTGGCGATGTAGATCGCGTCCGGCCGCTGGTGTTGCCACTGGCGGGCCAGGCGGGTGGGGGCGGGCAGGCCGAAGCGCAGGCCGGGATAGCGTGGCAGGCCGGCACCGGTGACCAGCACGGTGCTGTCCACCGCCTCGCTGTCGGACGGTTGCCGCGGCCGGACCAGATCGACCTGATGGCCCGCGGCACGCAAACCCAGTTCCAGGCCCTGCACGGTCAAGGCAACGCCGTTGACTTCAGGGGGGTAGGTTTCGGTGACGATGGCATAGCGCATGGCGGGCCTCCGGTATGCCACGCATGCTGGGGCCGGGCGATGTAGCCGACATGACCGCTGTATGACGCTTGGATGACGCACGCGCCGCCACAAAAAGCCACGGCCCCGAAGGGCCGTGGCAGTGACCTGGTGCTATCCGGCGGCGATCAGAAACGCTGCTGGTACTTCATGTACATGAAACGGCCGATGTCGTAGCCGCCGTAATAGGAGAACGCCGAGTTCGGCTGGCTGTACATGATGGGGCCATACTTCTGGAACACGTTGTTGGCGCCGACCGAGACAGTGGCATCCCAGGGCAGGTTGTAACGGAACTGCACGTCGTGGAAGGTGACAGAGCCGCGCCGGTTGTAGTCGCGCGAGCCGGCAAACCAGGGCGCCTGCATGCCAGGGTCGGAGCACTCGTCCGGCCGGGTCTTGACGTTGATGCAGCGTTCCTTCACCCCGGAGTAGTAGCGCGCGGTCCAGCTCACCCCGAAGTCCCCAACGTCCCAGCCCAGGGTCAGGTTGGAGCGCACGCGGAAGCCGCTGCCGATGCCGTTGCTAGGGGTCGGCACGACGTCGGTGTCGTTGGTCGAACGTGACAGGTACGAGCTGACGTAGGTGGTCGACCATCCCGTGCTCAGCTTGCCGTAAGCGGTATCCAGATGGTGGCTGAGCTCCAGGTCGTAGCCTTCGGTTTCCACGAAGCCGGAGTTGCGCTTGCCATACTTCAATTGGTCGACGATGCCGGTGACCGGATCGCGGGTGAAGCCGCTGCAGCGAGACGCGATGCCCTGCTCATAGCAGTCGCGCAGCATGTCGTTGGGGTGGTCGTTGACGATGGTGTTGTCGATGCGGATCTTCCACCAGTCCAGTGCCACGTTGAGGTTGGGCACGAAGGTCGGGCTCCAGACCAGGCCCAGCGTGCGGCTGGTCGAGGTTTCCGGCTGCAGGTCCGGATTGGAGCCATTGGTGAACGGCACCGGGGTCTGGTCGCTGCTGCTGGTGATCGGCACGCCGCCCTGGCGCAGCTGACGGTAGCTGTCCGCATTGGCGATGTCAGCGGCACAGCGCGCGCGGACCTCGGCACTGCTGGCCGAGGCGCCGTAGACGGTATCGCAGGGGTCGCGGTAGCCGGTGGTGAAGGTCTCCGAGCCACCGCCGTACAGATCGGAGATGGTGGGTGCACGGAAGCCTTGCGCCCACGTGCCACGCACCAGCAGCTGCTCGATCGGCTTCCACTTGAAGCCGAATTTGCTGTTGAGGGTGGTGCCGAAGGTGCTGTAGTCCGAGTGACGGGTGGCGGCGTTCAGGCTCAGCTCGCGCGCACCCGGCAGGTCGGCCAGGATCGGCACGCTCAGCTCCAGGTAGGCCTCGTTGACCTTGTAGTCGCCGCCGGTCGGGCCGGCGGCCAGATTGGTGGTGGCGCCGCTCTGAGCCAGCGGATCGGGAATGAACTCACCGGCCTCCTTGCGGGTTTCCACGCCGAAGGCGAAGCCAAGACCGCCGGCTGGCAGCGTCATGATCGTACCGGCGATGCTGGCGAACGCGTTGCGGGTGGTGGTCTTGCCGCGGGAGACTTCCGGCGGGAACAGATAGTCGATCAGCGCCTGGTTGCCGGTCAGGCCATTGGGGTCATTGCTGCCGTAAGGCACCAGTGGATTCCAGGGCATGCAGCCGGCAATCGGCGCGCCAGGAACGCCGCATTCCACCTTGCCGGTAACCTCGTTGTAGTACGACGGGCCGACCGCGTTCTTGACGCGTTCCTTGTTGAGGTTGCCGGTGGCGCGCTGCAGCAGTTCGCTGCGGTTGTACTGGTAGCCCACTTCCCAATCGAAGTAGCGCTCGCCCACCTCGAAGCTGCCTTCCAGTGCCGCCACCGCACGCCAGGTGGTGAGGTCGCTGGTGCTGACCCGCGGGACCTCCCAGGTGCGGCGATTCCAGGCGATGTCGGTGGGGTTCTCGTACCCATGGTGATTGCCGAACGGATTGAACCAGCTGTCGGCCGACATCCGCCCGATGCCGGCGGTGGAGGACTGCAGCGGATAGCCGGCGATCTGGCGGGTGGACGTGCGCTTGTTGTAGCCCAGCTGAGTGGTCAGGCGGATGTCATCGGTCAACTCCAACCGGCCATCCAGGAACAGCGAATCGCGCTTGAGCGGCGAGATCAGGTGCATCTGTTCCTGCGCGTTGCTGACGTCGCCGGTGACGGGGGTCAAGTCACTGAGATGGTAGTTGCCCGGGTTGGTCGGGTCGGCGCCGCGGTCCAGTGAGTAGTTGCAGCCTGCCGCGGCGGTACAGCCCGGGCCCTTCAGGCCGTTGATCTGACCCCACTGACTGACCTGGGTCCAGTTGTCGCCGGGGTGGCGCGTGGTGTTCGGGAATTGGCTGAACCAGCGATCGCGTGCCCACACCCCCTTCTCTTCGGTGTGCTCGGCCGAGAAGGTCAGCGAAGCGCGGTCGTTGGACCAGCCGGCCACCACGTCGACGCTGTTGCGCGCGCCATCGCCCTGGCTGTACTGGCCGTGGTAGACGTTGGCAGTGACGCCATTG
Organism: Stenotrophomonas sp. 05L413; assembly: GCF_056397945.1. Lineage (NCBI taxonomy): Bacteria > Pseudomonadati > Pseudomonadota > Gammaproteobacteria > Lysobacterales > Lysobacteraceae > Stenotrophomonas > Stenotrophomonas sp. 05L413. Next base: position 355,472 of record NZ_JBFTOL010000007.1, on the reverse strand, counting down.
ACGTTGTGGCGGGTGATGATGTTGATCACGCCGGCCATGGCGTCCGAACCATAGATCGCCGAGGCGCCGTCCTTCAGCACTTCCATGCGTTCGATCGCCGAGACCGGCACACTGGAGATGTCCTGGTAGCCGCCGGTGTTGATGCCCAGGCGCTTGCCGTTGATCAGCACCAAGGTGCGCTGTGCGCCCAGGTTGCGCATGTCGATGTAGGTGCCACCGGCGTTCTCGCCAGCGGCCAGGACGTTGGAGCGGCTGATGGACGGGCTGCCTACCGCGGTCAGGTTCTGCAGGATGTCGGCGACCGAGCTGAAGCCCTGGCGTTCGATGTCGGCGCGGCTGATCGCGAGCACCGGCTGCGCGGATTCGACATCAACCTGGCGGATGCGCGATCCGGTGATCTCGATGCGGTCCAGGGTGGTCGGGGTGGCGTCCTGGGCGAGGACGGCGGTGGAGGCCAGGCCAGCGGTGCCGGCCACGAGGGCAAGGCGGATCGCCTGCCACAACGGGGTGGTGGATGAAGACATGATCGACTCTCTCTCTCTTATCGGAACGACGTCCAAGAAGTCGGCGGACCCAAGTGCCGCCTGCTTCAAAAGTCCGGCCGTGTGAAGACCGGTGTCCCGAGAGTAGATCGATTGGTTAAGAAGCCATGAAGCACATGTGAGGCCGTTCTCACTATGAGTTCATGGGTGCAGCGATCTGCGAATTCAGCCCATGAATTGCTGCAGATGCACGTTTAGAAACGGTTGAAAAGCGTCATGCAACGAAGGGTCGGAACTGCACACCCAGCCCGGCCATACCCTCGGTTTCCCCGATCAGATCCGCGCGCAGCAGCGGACGCGCATCGATGTACGCCTGTGGCAGGATCAGTGACAGTCGCGCGTCATCGGCGGTCAGTTCCAGCGCCGGCATCGGGGTGTCTTCGTGCGCGCGGTTGAGCAGGACCGCCAGGCGCAGCAGCGCGGTCATGCGCCGTGCCGGCTGCAGCAGACGTTCGGGCAGCGCCTCGAAGGCGGACTTGGAAATGTTGCGGCGATGGCTGCGCACCAGCGCGGCCAGCAGCTGCTGTTCCTGCCGCGAGAAACCGGCGATGTCCGAGTTCTCCAGCACGTAGCTGCCATGCACGTGGTAGCCGCTGTGCGCGATCATCAGGCCGAGCTCGTGCAGGCGCGCGGACCAGCCGAGCATGCGCGCATCGTCCGGATCCAGCTGCCAGCTTTCTTCGACCTGGGCCAGCAGGTTCATGGCCGTGCGTTCCACACGATCGGCCTGCACGGTATCGATGCCGTAACGCTGGGTCAGTGCCGCGACCGATTCGTCGCGCAGGTCGTTCTCGCTGGCGCGGCCGAGGATGTCGTAGAGAATGCCCTCGCGCATCGCGGCCTTGCTGACCAGCAGCTTCTGCAGCCCGAGCGCCTGGAAGGCGGCTTCGAGCACCAGGATGCCACCGGCGATGATCGGGCGACGATCCGCGGACAGGCCCGGCAGATCGATGTCCTCGATGCGCTTGGCCTTGAGCAGTTCATCGCGCAGCTGCGGCAATGCTTCGGCGGTGATCGCGCCCTTGCTCAGTTTCATGGTGGCGCAGATTTCGCTGATCGCCTTGTGCGTGCCAGAGGACCCCAGTGCTTCGTGCCAGCCCAGTGCGCGGTACTTGTTGGCGAACTGCTGGAACTCCGCGCCGATTTCGGTCAGTGCGTCCTTCCAGCGCTTCTTGCTCAGCTTGCCGCCGGGGAAGAAGCGGCGCGTGCTGGCGATGCAGCCGGCCTGCAGGCTTTCGCGCTCCAGGGTCTGCATGCCCTGGCCGATGATGAATTCCGTGGAGCCACCGCCGATGTCGATCACCAGCCGGCGCTGGTCCGCCTTGGGGGGCTGCGCATGGGCCACGCCGAGGTAGATCAGGCGCGCTTCTTCGCGGCCGCTGACCACTTCGATCGCATGCCCGAGCGCGGTTTCGGCCGGCATCAGGAAGGCCTGCGGCGAGCGCAGCTGGCGCACCGTGTTGGTGGCCAGCGCGCGGACGCGCACCGAGGGGATCGCACGGATGCGCTGGCCGAACCGGGCCAGGCACTCCAGCGCGCGCTGGCGGGCCTCGGCGGACAGGCCGCCCTTGCCATCCAGGCCATCGGCCATGCGCACGGTCTCGCGCAGGCGGTCGACCACCCGCAACTGCCCGAGGGTGTATCGCGCGATGACCATATGGAAACTGTTGGATCCCAGGTCGATGGCGGCGAGCAGGTCGCCATCCTGCAAAGCGGGCGGAGTCGTGGAGGTATGCGGCATGGGCGAATGTTAGCCGAAGGCAGGGGCCCCGCGTCACCGCACCGCCTTCACAGGGGATGCGACGCGGGGTCGCAGGCTACAGACCCTGCAGCAGGGCCATCTGCGCCGCGTGCGGCGGCTCGTCGTGGCCGGGCGTGCACTTGATGTAGCTGCCGTCGGCCTGCAGTTCCCAGGCGTTGAGGTTGTCGTCCAGGTAGTTCTGCAGCACGTCGCGGTAGACCTTGCGCGCCAGTTCCGGGTCCAGGATCGGGAAACAGGTCTCGACCCGGCGCAGCAGGTTGCGCTCCAGCCAGTCCGCGCTGGCGCAGAATAGCTCCGAGGCCCCGTCATTGCCGAACCAGTAGACCCGGCTGTGTTCCAGGAAGCGGCCCACGATCGAGCGCACCCGGATGGTGTCCGACACGCCGGGCACGCCGGGTCGCAGCGTGCAGGCGCCGCGTACGATCAGGTCGATCTGTACGCCCGCCTGTGAGGCCGCGTACAGGGCCCGGATCATCTGGGGTTCGTTGAGGGCGTTCATCTTGGCGATGATCCGCCCGGGGCGGCCACTGGCGGCCAGGCGCGTTTCGCGCTCGATCCGTTGCAGCAGGCCCGGGTGCAGGGTGAAGGGCGACTGCAGCAGGCGCTTGAGCTTCATCCGCGGGGCCAGCCCGGACAGCTGCTGGAACAGCAGGTGCACATCGTTGCCGATGTCCGCATCGGCGGTGATCAGGCTCAGGTCGGTGTAGGCCCGCGCGGTACCGCTGTGATAGTTGCCGGTGCCCAGGTGCACGTAGCGGCGCAGCTTGCGGCCTTCGCGGCGCACGATCAGCAGCATCTTGGCGTGGGTCTTGAAACCGACCACACCGTAGACGACCTGCACGCCGGCTTCCTGCAGGCGGTCGGCCAGGCCGAGGTTGGCTTCCTCATCGAAGCGCGCGCGCAGCTCGACCACGACGGTCACGTCCTTGCCGTTGCGTGCGGCCTGGATCAGCGCATCGACGATCAGCGAATCCTTGCCGGTGCGGTACAGGGTCTGTTTGATCGCCAGCACATTCGGGTCGACCGCCGCCTGCTTGATCACATCCAGCACGGCGGTGAACGCATCGAAGGGATGGTGCAGCAGCACGTCCCGGCGCGCGACGATCTCGAAGATGCCATCGCTGTCGCGCAGGACGCGCGGGCTCAGCGACGGGTACTTCAGGTCCGGCCGCTGGATCACGTCATACAGCTGGACCACGCGGTTGAGGTTGACCGGGCCGTCGATGCGGTAGACCGCGTTCTCGGTCAGCCCGAAGTTCTGCAGCAGGGTGCGGACGATGTCGCGCGGGCAATCCTGCGCGATCTCCAGCCGTACGGCCGGGCGGTAGCCACGGTCGACCAGCTCATCGCGCAGGGCAAGCGCCAGGTTCTCGACTTCTTCCTCGTCCACCACCAGCTCGGAATTGCGGGTCACGCGGAACTGATACGCGCCCTGGACTTCCATGCCCGGGAACATCTCATCGACGAAGGTGGACAGCACCGAGGACAGGAACACGAAGGTCTGCGGGCCGCCGAGTTTTTCCGGCAGCTGGATGATGCGCGGCAGTGAACGCGGTGCACGCACGATCGCCAGATGCCCCGCGCGACCGAACGCATCGGTGCCCTTGAGCACCACCACGATGTTCAGCGATTTGTTGAGGATCTTCGGGAACGGGTGCGACGGATCCAGGCCAAGCGGGGACAGCACCGGCATGATCTCGTTGCGGAAATACGCCCGCAGCCAGCGCTTCTGGCGATGGTTCCAGGAGTGCCGGCCGAGCACGTCGATGCCGGCGTCATGCAGTGCCGGGCGCAGGGTCTCGTTCCAGCAGCGGTACTGCTGGTCGACCAACTGCGCGGCACGGTCATGGATGGCATTGAGGATCGCCTGCGGGGTCATGCCGTCCGGCGCGGGCGGCAGGCCGAATTCCTGCGCATGGCGCACCGCGGCCGCGCGGATCTCGAAGAATTCATCCAGGTTGGTGCAGGAGATGCACATGAAGCGCAGGCGCTCCAGCAGCGGCACCTGCGGGTCCATGGCCTGGGCCAGTACGCGGAAGTTGAAATCCAGCTGCGACAGCTCGCGGTTGATGTACAGCGCCGGATCGCGCAGCGGATCGCCGTCCACAGGCACGGCGACGGGAACAGGAGTGCTCATGCGGAAAAGTCTTCAGAAGAAGGAAGGGAGACGACCTCGTTGCGCGCACGCACCTGGTCGGCATCGAAATGGCAGGAGAACGTGCTGCCTTTGCCGACCTCGCTCTGGATCTCCAGGCGGGCATGGTGCAGGCCGAGAATATGTTTGACGATCGACAGCCCCAGCCCGGTGCCGCCGCTTTCGCGCGAGCGGCTGCTGGAGACGCGGTAGAACCGTTCGGTCAGGCGCGGCAGATGGTTGGCCGGAATGCCGTAACCGGTATCGCGTACCGACAGCACCACGCCATCGCCTTCGCGCGCGAACGCCACTTCCACGCGGCCACCGGCCGGGGTGTAGCGCACCGCGTTGGTGACCAGGTTGGAGAACGCACTGTGCAGTTCCTTGTTGGAGCCCTGCAGATCCACACCGGCGGTATCGATGATGCTGATCTGGTGACGGCCCTGGCTGTGCGCTTCGGCCTCGCGGCGCAGCGTGGCCAGCATCGGCGTCATCGCCACGGCTTCGGCTTCGGTGTGCTCCTGCGATTCCAGCCGCGACAGGGTGAGCAGGTCTTCGACCAGCTGCGCCATGCGCTGGGATTGCTTGCGCATCTCCTCCAGCATCGGGCCGGTGCCGGGGAAATCCTCCGGATCCATCATGTCCAGGTAGCCGTGCACCACGGTCAGCGGCGTGCGCAGTTCATGCGAGACGTTGGCGACGAAGTCGCGGCGCACCTGTTCCAGTCGCAGCAGCTTGCTGACGTCACGCGCGATCAGCAGCCAGTAGTCCGGCGAGTAGGGAATCAGGCGCAGGTTGAGGCGGATCGCCGGATCGACCGGGGAGGGTACATCCAGGATCGGTTCGGCATTGCGGCCCCCGGCCAGCCAGTGCGCCAGCGGCATCGGCTGCAGGCGTTCAACCAGCGCTTCGCCCAGGTCGCCCGGGTGGTGCAGCCCGAGCAGCGAGGTCGCCGCTTCGTTGAACCACTGCACGCGCTGGCTGTTGCGGTCGACCACCACCACCGCATCCGGCAGCGCGGCCGCAGCAGCGCGATAACTGCGCAGCATGTCCAGCAGGCGCCGCTTGCGCGTGCGCATTTCCCACTGGTTGCGGTAGAGCAGGCGGTCCAGCTCGTTCCATACACCGGTGCCGTCACCCATGTCCCAGCGATGGCGCGCGGTGAGGCCACGCAGCACCCGGCGCAGCCGCCAGTAATGCCAGGCCAGTGCACCGATCGAGGCCAGTGCGATGCACATCCACACATGGCCGGCTGCCAGGCCCAGCAAGCCGGCCGCGAGCAGCAGGGCGGCGAGGGTGGCCAGCGTTTTCAACCAGGCAGAACGGATGTGGCGGGGCATTGCGGTCTCGCAGAAAGTGCGGTCCTCGGACTCGATCCAAGGTTATAGCAGGAGTGGCCGGAACCAGGCATGCGCGCCCGGGACCGGCCCGACGAGACTCAGGTGGAGGTGGAGAACCGGTAACCGGCGCCGCGCACGGTCTGCACCATGTTCTCCGCGGCGAACGGCTCCAGCGTCTTGCGCAGGCGGCGGATGTGCACATCGATAGTGCGCTCCTCCACATACACGCTGCCGCCCCACACGTGATCCAGCAACTGGGCACGGGTGTACACGCGCTCAGGGTGGGTCATGAAGAAATGCAGCAGGCGGTACTCGGTCGGGCCGATCGGCACCGGCTGGTCGCCAGCGAAGACGCGGTGTGCGGCGCCATCGATGCGGATCGTACCGACCGCGACGCTGCCATCTTCGTCATCGTCGCGGGCGCGGCGCATGACCGCACGGATGCGGGCCAACAGTTCGCGCGCCGAGAACGGCTTGACCACGTAGTCGTCGACACCGGCTTCCAGGCCACCGACACGGTCGTTCTCTTCCCCGCGTGCAGTCAGCATGATGATCGGCACCTCGCGGGTGAGGGCTTCTTTGCGCCAGCGCCGGGCCAGCTCCAGGCCGCTGGTGCCCGGGAGCATCCAGTCCAGCAGGATCAGGTCCGGGACGCGATCGGCGATGGCGGTCTGCGCCTCGCGCGCGTCGCCGGCATGGATCGGATCGTAGTCGCCCTTGCGCAGGGCAAAGGCGACCATCTCGCGGATCGCGGGTTCGTCATCGACGATCAGGATGCGTTTCTGCACGTGCCCACCGTATTGCTCATCAGATCGGGATTGAGCTCAGTAGACTACGGTTTCATGACAGGTTTGTGACGAGGTGGCCGTTACCGTCGTGGGCCGCCATCCCACCGTCATCCGGGCGCCCCTCAGCGGCGGTCCAGCTCGGGGTCGTCGATTCCCTGCCGGCGCATTTCCAGCACCGTGGGGGTGATGCTCTCGATCCGGGCATCGACCCGGGCACGGCCGACATAATCCAGGTTCGGCTGCCGCTTCAAGGCCTGCAGCTGGATCAGCGCCTGCTCCGGGCGGCCACTGAGGTACGCGGCTTCGGCATAGGCCTCGCTGGCCCGGGTGGTGTCGCCAGCCAGTTCACTGGCGCGGGCGAAGCGCTGCTGGAAGACCGGATCATTGCCGCTTTGCGACAGCATCGGGCGCAGCATCGCCTGCGCGCGCTGGCCGGCCTCGCGCCCGCCCTGTTCATTGAGGATGGCCGCATAGGTCAACGCGACCGGGCGGCTGCCGGGGTGCTGGCGCATCAGGGTTTCGAACCGGGCGTTGGCCTGCACCGGCTGGCCGCTGCGCGACTCCGCCTCGCCCAATGCCAGCGCCACCCAGACGTTGTCCGGGTGGTCGCGCAGCATCTCGGCCAGATCGCGGGTGGCCTGCGCGGCCGCACTGTTGCGCAGCCGGCCCAGGGCCAGCCCGTAGCGTTGCGGCTCGGTCAACCCGTTCTTCTGCGCGCGTTGCAGGCTTTCGTATTCCCGGATGACATCGCCAGGGGTATCGGCACTGAGCACGCGCAGGCGCTCACGCGCCCACTCGAACTGGCCGGTGCTGCCGCGGCTGAGCGCGTTGACCGAAATCTGCATCGAGGCCGGCAGCAAGGGGTTGCTCCGTCGCACCAGCGGATCGGACAACGCCGGGTCGGACGGGTTCACCCGCTCCTGGCGAACCCCGCCGGGCACCTCGGTGGTGAGCAGCACCGTGTCCTTCTTCATCTGCTCGGCGCGGGCCTTGGCCTCGCTGATGCGGGTGGTGGTGACCGGATGGGTCTGCAGGAAATCCGGGACGCTGTAACCGCCCTGGTTGCCCCGCATCGAGGCCGACATGCGCTCGAAGAAGCCGGCCATGGCATCCACGTCGTAGCCGCTGCGGGCCAGGGTGCGGATGCCCAGGCGGTCGGCCTCGGATTCGTTGGAGCGGGTGTAATTGATCTGGCGCTGCTGCATCAGGCCCATGCCCGAGGTGATCGCGGCCATGGTGGCATCACCGGAGGAATTGCCGCCGGCCTGCTGCGCGGCCACGATCGCGGCGAGCATGCCGAGCAGGATCGGGATCTGGTCGCGCTGGGCACGTTCGACACCGCGCAGCACGTGCTGCTGGGTGACGTGGGCGATTTCGTGGGACAGCACCGCGGCCACTTCGTCCTCGCGCTCGGCGGTCAGCACCAGGCCCGCGTTGACCCCGATATAGCCGCCGAGGGTGGCAAAGGCGTTGATCTGCCGGTCCTTGAGCATGAAGAACGTGTAGGACTGGCGCGGCTGGGCACTGTTGGAGCCCAGCCGGGCGCCCATGGTCTGCAGCCAGTCATCGACCAGCGGGTCATCGAGCAGATAGCCGTAATTGCGCAGTTCGCGCAGCATCATCCCGCCGTACTCGGCCTGCCGGGCCGGGGTCAGCAGCTCGCCGGCCGAGGAGCCGATGTCTGGCAGCTTGCTTTCCTGGGCCCCGGCCAGCGGCACGGCCAAGGCCAGGGTCAACGCGGCAGAGAGCAGCAAGGGGCGCAAACGGAGCTCCTGGGGGGAAGACGGACGACAGCGTGACAGGGCCAGTACAACCTGCAGTTAAACCACAGTGTTGCGGTGGTGACGTGGAAAATCCAGCGGACCGCTACCATATACAGACCAACGTTCCGCTGTGGAGTTTCCCGTGAGCCAAGATGCTGTTTCCACCCCCGGTGGCGCACCCGCCATCACCATCTACTCGACCGCGGTGTGCCCGTACTGCGTGGCCGCCAAGAACTTCCTGAAGAGCAAGGGCCGCGACTGGACCGAGGTCCGGATCGATCTGGACCCGGTCGAGCGCGATAAAATGATGGCCAAGACCCGCCGCACCAGCGTGCCGCAGATCTTCGTGGGCGAGGTCCATGTGGGTGGCTACGACGACATGATGGCGCTGCACCGTGCAGGCAAGCTGGAGCCGCTGCTGGCCGGGCAGGACCCGGCATGAGCGCGGCCGACGACGGCAGCAAGGACCGCATCGCCGAATTCACCGAGTTCCGCCAGCGCATGAACCAGCGCATCCTGGGTGAACCCAACCAGGTCGTGCGTCGCTTCTTCGCGCTGGACACCCAGACCTACCAGGCCGGCGCGCTGGATGTGAAGACCAAGGAACTGCTGGGCCTGGTCGCCTCGATGGTGCTGCGCTGCGATGACTGCATCAGCTACCACGTGGCCCAGTGCAAGGACGCCGGCGTGACCCGCGAGGAGTTCTTCGAGACCTTCTCGGTCGGCCTGGTGGTCGGCGGCTCGATCGTGATCCCGCACCTGCGCCGCGCGGTGGACTTCCTGGACCAGCTCGAAGGCGGCGCCGATGCGCCGGCCGTTCACGAGCATTGAGCCCGGGGCCGTGATGGCCCCGCCGCGGTAGGCGCCGACCGTTGGTCGGCTGCTCCGGCACCCCGGCAATGGCGTCGCCCCCCGGTGGCGCACCGTTCAGGTGCGAGACCCCGTTCAGCAACCCGGATAGCAATGCCTCTGGAGGAAAGCCCCTTCTGTTGAAGGGGCGCGCCGACAGGCGCGGGGTAGAGGAGGAATGCGCGGGCAAACCGCTTCGCGGTTTGCAGGGGCGCGCCAACGGCGCGGGGTAGAGGAGGTATGCGCGGGCAATTCTGCCTTACCCGCCTTGGACCAATGGCCTATTTGGGGTCCATCGGGCGGGTAAGGCATAATTGCCGATGAAACTTCCCTTGCGCCCGCGCTTTGCGCACCTCACGGATGGCGCTCCCCCTCGGTTCGGAATACACATCAATGACGCAGAAAATCACGGTCATCCGCGGTGACGGCATCGGCCCGGAGATCATGGACGCTACCCTGTTCGTGCTCGGCAAGCTGGACACCGGCTTTGAATACGAAGACGCCGACGCGGGCCTGGTCGCGCTGGAAAAGCACGGCGATCTGATGCCGGCCTCCACGCTGGAGTCGATCGCACGCAACAAGATCGCGCTGAAGAGCCCGCTGACCACGCCGGTCGGTGGTGGCTTCACCTCGATCAACGTCAGCCTGCGTCGCCACTTCGACCTGTACGCCAACGTGCGTCCGGCGGTGTCCTTCCCGAACACCAAGTCGCGTTTCGGCGACGGCGTGGACCTGATCACCGTCCGTGAGAACACCGAAGGCGCCTACCTGGCCGAAGGCCAGGAAGTGTCGGCCGATGGCGAGACCGCCTTCTCCGGCACCCGCATCACCCGCAAGGGTTCCGAGCGAATCGTGCGCTACGCCTTCGAGCTGGCCCGCAGCACCGGCCGCAAGAAGGTCACCGCCGTGCACAAGGCCAACATCATCAAATCGACCTCGGGCCTGTTCCTGGCCGTGGCGCGTGAAGTGGCGGCCAAGTACCCGGACATCGAGTTCCAGGAAATGATCGTCGACAACTGCTGCATGCAGCTGGTGATGCGTCCGGAACAGTTCGACGTGATCGTGACCACCAACCTGTTCGGCGACATCATCTCCGACCTGTGCGCCGGTCTGGTCGGCGGCCTGGGCCTGGCCCCGGGTGCCAACATCGGTGAGAACGCGGCGATCTTCGAAGCCGTGCACGGCACCGCGCCGGACATCGCCGGGCAGGGCAAGGCCAATCCGTGCGCGCTGCTGCTGGCCGCTGCACAGATGCTGGACCACGTCGGCCAGGTCGAGAACGCCGAGCGCCTGCGCAAGGCCATCGTGGCCACGCTGGAAGCCAAGGATTCGCTGACCGGCGATCTGGGCGGCACCGGCAACACCATGGGCTTTGCCCAGGCCATCGCCAGCCGCCTGTAAGCGCGCGGGTCGGTTGTCCAGAAAGCGGGGCGCTTCGGCGTCCCGCTTTTTTGTTGCCTGGCGCCTCATTCGGCAGGGGGTGGGGACATGAAAAAGGCGCCTTGCGGCGCCTTCGTCATCGTGCAGTGAGCGTGTGGCTCAGCGCTGCTGGATCTTGGACAGCAGGCGCAGGAATTCCACGTACAGCCACACCAGCGTGACCATCAGGCCGAACGCGCCGTACCACTCCATGAACTTCGGTGCGCGTGCCTCGGCGCCGGTTTCGATGAAGTCGAAATCCAGCACCAGGTTCAACGCGGCCACCACCACCACGAACAGGCTGAAAGCGATCCCCATCCAGCCGCCCTCGTGGATCATCGGAATGTTGATGTTGAAGAAGCTCAGCACGAACGAGGCCAGGTACAGCAGCGCGATGCCGCCGGTTGCCGCCACCACACCCAGCTTGAAGTTCTCGGTGACCTTGATCAGGCCGCTGCGGTACACCGCCAGCATCACGAACATCGTGCCGAAGGTCAGCATCACGGCCTGCATCACGATGCCGGGGAACTTGGCGTTGAACATCGCCGAAATCGCACCCAGGAACAGGCCTTCGACCAGCGCATACATCGGTGCAGTGACCGGCGACCATTCCTTCTTGAACACGGTCACCAGGGCCAGCACCAGGCCGCCGATCGCGCCAACGAGCGTGTAGAGCATGGCGCTGGAGGTGGGGAGGCCGTTCGCATCGACTGACTGGCTCCACGCGAACGCGGCCGTCAGCACAGTGAGCAGCAGCAGAATGCCGGTCTTGTTGACGGTGCCGTTGATGGTCATCGCCTGGTCGGGGCGGGCCACGACCGAGCCGCTGGCCAGGTCGAGGAAGGTCGACTCGGAAAGTGCGGGATTGCCGCTGCGCATTGCCAATCTCCTTGATGGGGTAGGGGTTCGGCCATCCGGCCGCTGACCCGAGCATAGCGGAAGCGGCCATCGGCCATGACGACATGTGAATTGATGTGTGAAAACCGTTGACAGATGCCCTGTCGATTCCCACAATAGGCGGCTCTTTCGGGGGGAACCCCGGAGGGAAACAAACCGCCGGGGTATAGCGCAGTCTGGTAGCGCGCCTGCTTTGGGAGCAGGATGTCGGGGGTTCGAATCCCTCTACCCCGACCAAGCCCGCTGCTCAAATCGGGATTGGAATGCGACAATCCGGATCGAGCGCCCGTAGCTCAACTGGATAGAGCACCGGCCTTCTAAGCCGGCGGTTACAGGTTCGATTCCTGTCGGGCGCGCCATTCGGTGCAAGCGGTAGGAACAAGGTTTTCAGTGGTGGCTGTAGCTCAGTTGGTTAGAGTTCCGGATTGTGATTCCGGTGGTCGGGGGTTCGAGTCCCCTCAGCCACCCCACTGATTCAGACTGGTTCACCGAAAGTGAATCAGGGTTGCAAAAGGCAGCACACACGCTACAATGTGCGCTTGAGTTTTCAGGGCTGTTAGCTCAGTTGGTAGAGCAGTTGACTCTTAATCAATAGGTCCAAGGTTCGAATCCTTGACAGCCCACCAAGACAGAAGCCATCGGGTCCGCCCGGTGGCTTTTTTCTTGTTTTGAGACATCGCGTTGAACGGTGTAGTAGTTGAGCGTCTACGGACGCCATTCGCCATCCATTTAAATAAAACGCTTGCGTCGCGCGCAGGAAACCCTGCATAATTCGCCTCCCGATTTTCGGGCTGTTAGCTCAGTTGGTAGAGCAGTTGACTCTTAATCAATAGGTCCAAGGTTCGAATCCTTGACAGCCCACCAAGACGAAAGCCGCCTGGTCCGCCAGGCGGCTTTTTTCTTGTCAAAGCGCTTCAGCTTTGGGCGCGGGCCTGCAACAATGCGCGCCTGAGTGTTCAGACTCGCGAAAGTGGCGGAATTGGTAGACGCCCTGGATTTAGGTTCCAGTGCCGCAAGGCGTGGGGGTTCGAGTCCCCCCTTTCGCACCAGTGCAGGGCATTTTCGCCCGCACCATGACCATGGGCACGTCCCCGATCGGGGAGACGGCCACATGCTGGGCCCTGGCGGCCCCCGGGCGTTCTCGGCCCGCGCTGGCGGCGCTGGCGTTTATCGGCGAAACTACAGGGCTGCGGCGGGCATGCGCGTCCACGACCCCGCGTCCAAAACCCGTTTCATCCATCACATCGTGCCGGGGCCCATGCCGCCGGTGGCAGGAGTCAACATGCAAGCTTCGATCGAATCCACTGGCAATCTGGAACGCCGCCTGACCTTCTCGCTGCCGGAAGACCGTCTGCAGACGCACATCAGCGGCCGTCTGGGCGAAATCGCCCGCACCACGCGCATCAAGGGCTTCCGCCCGGGCAAGGTGCCGGCCAAGGTGATCGAGCAGCGTTTCGGCCAGCAGGTCCGCAGCGAAGCCGTCGACGGCCTGCTGCGTGAGACCTTCGATGCCGCCCTGCGCGAGCACGAGCTGCGCATCGCCGGCACCCCGCGCATCGACAAGGGCGAGGGCGAGCTGTCCTTCGTGGCCACCGTCGAGCTGGTGCCGGACTTCGGCGACGTGGACGTCAGCAAGCTGACCGTGGTCCGCCACACCGCCGAGATCAACGACGCCGACATCGATCAGATGATCACCAACCTGCGCGAACAGCGCCGCAGCTGGAGCCCGGTCACCCGTGGCGCCCAGGACGGCGATCTGGTCGCCCTGGAAACCTGGTCGCAGGCCGGCGATGAGCGCCTGCCGGCCGAAGGCACCGAAAAGGGCAGCGTGATCGTGGGCCAGGGCATGATGTTCGAGCAGATCGAACAGGGCCTGGTCGGTCTGACCGCCGGTGAAGAAAAGACCCTGGACGTCGAGTTCCCGGCCGATTGGCGCGTGCCCGCGCTGGCCGGCAAGCAGGTCAAGGTCACCGTCAAGGCGGTGGACGTGTCCGCGCCGGTGCTGCCGGAGGTCGATGCCGAGTTCATCAAGAGCTTCGGCGTGAAGGGCGGCGACGTGGAGCAGTTCCGCAAGGACATCCGCGCCAACCTGGAGCGTGAGCTCAAGGGTGCCCTGATGAACCGCCTGCGCCGCGAAGTCGGCGAGCAGCTGATCGCCGCCTACGCCTCGGTGGAAATGCCGCCGCGCCTGGTCGAGAACGAAGCCCGCGCCATGCTGGATCAGCAGCTCGAGCAGATCCGCCGCAGCGGCCGCAACCCGGGCGACGTCCCGGCCGATGCCCATGAAGGCTTCAAGGAAGCGGCCGCCAAGCGCGTGCTGGTCGGCCTGCTGGTTGGTGAAGTGGCCCGCAAGAACGACCTGCGCCTGGACCCGAAGCGCCTGAATGAAACCATGCGCCTGATCGCGTCGACCTATGAAGAGCCGGAGCAGGTCATTGAGATGTACCGCAACGACCCCCAGCTGATGAGTGGGCTGCAGAATCGTGTGATGGAAGAGCAGGTGATCGACTGGATCGCCGAGCGCGCCCAGCACACCGAGGAGAAGCTGTCGTTCCAGGACGCGATCCGCCAGTAAGCGGCCCGCGTTTTACGCCCCGCGCCCCGGCGCGGGGTCGTTCCCCCCAAAATAGGTGCCTCACTAATGGACAACCGAACCACAGCCCTGAACATGGTTCCGATGGTGGTCGAACAGACCAGCCGCGGCGAGCGCGCCTATGACATCTATTCGCGCTTGTTGAAAGAGCGTCTGATCTTCCTCGTGGGCCCGATCGACGATCACATGGCCAACGTGGTGGTGGCGCAGCTGCTGTTCCTGGAAGCGGACAACCCGGAAAAGGACATCAGCATCTACATCAACTCGCCCGGTGGCGTGGTCACCGCCGGCATGGCGATCTACGACACCATGCAGTACATCAAGCCGGACGTGAGCACCATCTGCGTCGGCCAGGCCGCCTCGATGGGCGCCCTGCTGTTGGCGTCCGGCGCAGCCGGCAAGCGCTATGCGCTGCCGAATTCGCGCGTGATGATCCACCAGCCGCTGGGCGGCTTCCAGGGCCAGGCCACGGACATCGACATCCATGCCCGTGAAATCCTGACCCTGCGTTCGCGCCTGAACGAAGTGCTGGCCAAGCACACCGGCCAGTCGCTGGAGACCATCGCCCGGGATACCGAGCGTGACAACTTCAAGAGCGCGGTCGATGCGGTGGCCTACGGCCTGGTCGATCAGGTCCTGGAGCGTCGTCCGGAAGAGTCGATCCAGCCGGCGTAAGGTTGTGCCAGGCCGGGAAACCGGCTTGTTTCCACCGGGTCGGGCAGGACTGGCGTCCTCCTGACCTTGTGCTATTCTCGAATCGAACCCCCGTTCAGTCGGGTGGGGTAACTGGGTAAGCGAAGCATGAGCGAAGACCGCCAAGGTCGTTCCACGGACACCGGCAAGATCCTCTACTGCTCTTTCTGTGGAAAGAGCCAGCATGAGGTGCGCAAGCTGATTGCGGGTCCGAGCGTGTTCATCTGCGATGAATGCGTCGAGCTGTGCAACGACATCATCCGTGAGGAGCTGGAGGAGAAGGCGCAGTCGGCCCGCAGTTCGCTGCCCAAGCCGCGCGAGATCCTCGAGGTCCTGGACCAGTACGTGATCGGGCAGAACCGCGCCAAGCGGACCCTGGCCGTGGCCGTATACAACCACTACAAGCGCATCGAGAGCCGCCAGAAGAACGACGAGGTCGAACTGGCGAAGTCGAACATCCTGCTGGTCGGTCCGACCGGTTCGGGCAAGACGCTGCTGGCCGAAACCCTGGCCCGCCTGCTCAACGTGCCGTTCACCATGGCCGACGCCACCACGCTGACCGAAGCCGGTTACGTGGGCGAGGACGTGGAGAACATCATCCAGAAGCTGCTGCAGAAGTGCGACTACGACGTCGAGAAGGCACAGCAGGGCATCGTCTACATCGATGAAATCGACAAGATCTCGCGCAAGAGCGAGAACCCGTCGATCACCCGCGATGTGTCCGGCGAAGGCGTCCAGCAGGCCCTGTTGAAGCTGATCGAAGGCACCGTGGCCAGCGTGCCGCCGCAGGGCGGTCGCAAGCACCCGCAGCAGGAATTCCTGCAGGTGGACACCAAGAACATCCTGTTCATCTGTGGCGGCGCGTTTGCCGGCCTGGACAAGGTGATCCAGCAGCGTTCCAACGATTCGGGCGGCATCGGCTTCGGTGCCAAGGTGAAGAGTTCCGAGCGCAAGCAGGAAGTGGGCAAGATCCTGGCCGAAGTCGAGCCGGAAGATCTGATCAAGTTCGGCCTGATTCCGGAGTTCGTCGGCCGCCTGCCGGTCGTGGCGACCCTGGAAGAGCTGGACGAGGCCGCCCTGGTGCGCATCCTGACCGAGCCGAAGAACGCCATCACCAAGCAGTTCAAGAAGCTGTTCGAGATGGAGCACGTCGAGCTGGAGTTCCGTCCGGACGCACTGGCCGCCATTGCCCGCAAGGCGCTCAAGCGCAAGACCGGTGCCCGCGGCCTGCGTACGATCGTCGAATCGGTCCTGCTGGACACCATGTATGACCTGCCCTCGGCAGAGAACGTCAGCAAGGTGGTGGTGGACGAATCGGTGATCGAACACAAGTCCGAACCGTACCTGATCTACCAGACGCCACCGGCGCCTGAACAGAAGGCGGCTGGTGCTGAATAATCAGTTCAAGTAATTGAATTGAAAGAATTTTTTCAGAACAGCTTGCATCTAGAAGCCGATGGCCCCATAACGAGGCCATCGGCTTTTTTTGTATCCGGGCGAGGCGCCCGGAGGCCATCCCCACTGTTCCACTGGAGCCCACATGGCCCGTTCCCCAACTGAGACTCTCGACCTGCCGGTACTGCCGCTGCGTGACGTGGTGGTGTTCCCGCACATGGTCATTCCGCTGTTCGTCGGCCGTGACAAGTCCATGCATGCGCTGGAGCAGGCGATGGAAGCGGACAAGCGCATCCTGCTGCTCGCGCAGAAGTCCGCCGAGACGGATGATCCGTCCGCCGCCGATCTGTACCAGGTCGGCACGCTCGCCCAGGTCCTGCAGCTGCTGAAGCTGCCCGATGGCACGATCAAGGTGCTGGTCGAAGGCCTGTCGCGCGTCAACGTCACCGACGTGACCGAGCGCGACGGCGCGCTGCACGGCGTGGGCATGGAAATCGAATCGGACGAATCGCGCGAGCCGCGCGAGATCGAGGCGATCGCCCGTTCGCTGATGTCGCTGTTCGAGCAGTACGTCAAAACCAACCGCAAGCTGCCGCCGGAGCTGCTGCAGACCCTGGCCGGCATCGATGAACCCGCGCGCCTGGCCGACACCATCGCCGCGCACATCAGCGTGCGCCTGGCCGACAAGCAGCGCCTGCTGGAAACGCTGCAGATCGGCGACCGCCTGGAAATGCTGGTCGGCCTGGTCGATGGCGAGATCGACGTGCAGCAGATGGAAAAGCGCATCCGTGGCCGCGTGAAGTCGCAGATGGAAAAGAGCCAGCGCGAGTACTACCTCAACGAGCAGATGAAGGCCATCCAGAAAGAACTGGGTGACCTGGACGACGCGCCCGGCGAGATGGACGAGCTGGCCCGCAAGATCGCCGAGGCGGGCATGCCCAAGCCGGTGGAGACCAAGGCCAAGGCCGAGCTCAACAAGCTCAAGCAGATGTCGCCGATGTCGGCCGAAGCCGCGGTCGTGCGCAACTACCTGGATTGGCTGCTGGGCGTGCCGTGGAAGAAGCGCAGCAAGGTCCGCAAGGACCTCAAGGCCGCGCAGGACACGCTGGATGCCGATCACTTCGGTCTGGACAAGGTCAAGGACCGCATCCTGGAATACCTGGCGGTGCAGTCACGCGTGAAGCAGATGAAGGGCCCGATCCTGTGCCTGGTCGGTCCGCCCGGCGTGGGCAAGACCTCGCTGGGCCAGTCCATCGCCAAGGCGACCAACCGCAAGTTCGTGCGCATGAGCCTGGGCGGCGTGCGCGACGAGGCCGAGATCCGCGGGCACCGTCGTACCTACGTTGGCTCCATGCCGGGCCGCATCGTGCAGAACCTCAACAAGGTCGGCAGCAAGAACCCGCTGTTCGTGCTCGATGAGATCGACAAGATGTCGATGGACTTCCGTGGCGATCCGTCGTCGGCGCTGCTGGAAGTGCTCGATCCGGAGCAGAACAACGCCTTCAACGATCACTACCTGGAAGTGGACCTGGACCTGTCCGAAGTGATGTTCGTGGCGACCTCCAACTCGCTCAACATCCCCGGCCCGCTGCTGGACCGCATGGAAGTGATCCGCATCCCCGGTTACACCGAGGATGAGAAGCTCAACATCGCCATGCGCTACCTGGTGCCCAAGCAGATCAAGGCCAACGGCCTGAAGCCGGAAGAGCTGGAGATCGAGGCGGACGCGATCCAGGACATCGTGCGCTATTACACGCGCGAGTCCGGCGTGCGCAACCTCGAGCGCGAAGTCGCCAAGATCTGCCGCAAGGTGGTCAAGGAGATCGCGCTCGCCGGCCCGGTGGCACCGGCCAAGGCCGCCAAACCGGCCAAGGCCGGCAAGAAGGCCAGCGCAAAGAAGAAGGCGCTGGTGGTGGTCAACGGCAAGAACCTGGACAAGTACCTGGGCGTGCGCCGGGTCGATTTCGGCCGGGCCGAAGAGCAGAACGAAGTGGGCCTGGTCACCGGCCTGGCCTGGACCGAAGTGGGCGGCGATCTGCTGCAGATCGAATCCACCCTGGTGCCGGGCAAGGGCCAGCTGATCCTGACCGGCCAGCTGGGCAACGTGATGAAGGAATCGGCCTCGGCGGCGCTGTCGGTGGTGCGTTCGCGCGCCGAGCGGCTGGGCATCGACAACGAGTTCCTGCAGAAGCACGACGTGCACGTCCATGTGCCCGATGGTGCCACGCCCAAGGATGGCCCCAGCGCGGGTATCGCGATGGTGACCTCGCTGGTGTCCACGCTCACCAAGGTGCCGATCCGGGCCGAAGTGGCGATGACCGGCGAGATCACCCTGCGTGGCCGCGTCACGGCCATCGGCGGCCTGAAGGAGAAGCTGCTGGCGGCGCTCCGTGGCGGGATCACCACGGTCATCATCCCCGAGGAGAACCGCAAGGATCTGGCCGATATCCCCGCCAATGTCACCCGCGATCTGAAGATCGTGCCGGTGAAGTGGATCGAGGAGGTGCTCGACCTGGCCCTGGAGACGCCACTGACTGCACCGAAGCCGAAGAAAGATGGGCAGCGTGTCACGGTACGTGGCAAGTCCAAGACAGCTTCCACGACGCGCGTCAAGCACTGACGCGTGCTGTGGAAATGCCCGAAACCCGCGTCGTTATTGGCTTTTCAGCTTGCGCGGGTAGGGGGGCACTGGTATAAAAGCACCACTCGCAAGTCAGCGTAATGCTGAATTCGGCGAACTGAGAACTTCACTGGCATCCGGCGGCGTATCGTCCTCGGGTGTCTCAATGTTGAATCCGCGGAATCCCCGCCAAAGGAGCTGTAGAGAATGAACAAGACCGAATTGATCGACGCCGTTGCTGAAGCCGCCGACCTGACCAAGGCCGAGTCCAGCCGCGCCGTTGATGCCGTCATCGCTTCCGTCACCAAGGCCCTGAAGGGCGGTGACGCGGTGACGCTGGTGGGCTTCGGCACGTTCCAGGTCCGCGACCGCGCTGCCCGTACCGGCCGCAACCCGAAGACCGGCGACACCATCAAGATCGCTGCGTCGAAGAATCCGTCGTTCAAGGCTGGCAAAGCCCTGAAGGATGCCGTAAACTAAGCGGCTTGCTGGGGTGCTTAGCTCAGCGGTAGAGCGTCTCCTTTACACGGAGAGGGTCGGGGGTTCGAAACCCTCAGCACCCACCAGGCACTGCCAGTAAAAGTTTTGAAATGTGGAGCGGTAGTTCAGCTGGTTAGAATGCTGGCCTGTCACGCCGGAGGTCGCGGGTTCAAGTCCCGTCCGCTCCGCCAGTTTCAATAGGGCCCCTGAGCGATCGGGGGCCTTGTTTTCTCCAGCGACGCAGGTCGCGGTGGAAACAAAAGCGGTTTAGTGCGGAGCGGTAGTTCAGCTGGTTAGAATGCTGGCCTGTCACGCCGGAGGTCGCGGGTTCAAGTCCCGTCCGCTCCGCCAGTTTTAAAAAAACCTCGAAAAAAGCAGTATTTCGGGGTGGGCAATCTGAATATCTTCGGATAGAATGAGCGCCTGCAAAGTTCAAGTGCGGAGCGGTAGTTCAGCTGGTTAGAATGCTGGCCTGTCACGCCGGAGGTCGCGGGTTCAAGTCCCGTCCGCTCCGCCAATCTTTGAAAAGCCCTTGGTGAAAACCAAGGGCTTTTTTTTTGTTTTCAATTCAGCATGTCGATCGACGAGGCGGCGCACGCCCGTCGTCCGCCACGGTCAGCGGGTGTGGCAGCGGGCGGATCGCGCGCAGGGGCGGCCGCGGGCACTTTTGGAGCCTGCCGAGAAGCGGGTTACACTGCAGGGCTCGCCAATCAGGCCTTGATTTTTCCCATGCTGCAGAAACTTCGCGACAAGACCTCGGGCTGGATCGTTACCGTGATCCTGGGGCTGCTGATGATTCCGTTCCTGTTCGTGATCGACTCCAGCTACCTCGGTGGCGTCGGCTCGCAGAACGTGGCCAAAGTGGCCGCCCCGCCGACCTGGTGGAAGTCCGCCCCGTCGTGGTGGCCGGTCTCGTTCCTGTGGCAGCACCATGAGATCAGCTCCAACGATTTCCGCGTGCGCTTCGAACAGGCGCGCCAGCAGGCACGCCAGGAACAGGGCGAGGATTTCGATCCGCGCCAGTTCGAAAGCACCGAAAGCAAACTGGCCGTGCTCGATCAGCTGATCGATGAGCAGGTCGTGCGCCTGGCCGGCGAACAGTCCGGCATCGTGATCGGCGATGGTGCCGTGCGCGAGTACATCGCCTCGATCCCGGCCTTCCTGGATGCGGACGGCAAGTTCAACCAGGACAACTACCGCATCGCGCTGGCCAGCGGTAATCCCCCGCGCACCCCGACGCAGTTCGAAGCGCTGGTGCGCGAGAGCATCCAGCAGTCGATCATTCCGTCGGCCCTGCAGCGTTCCGGGTTCACCACCCAGAGCGAAGCCGAGCGCCTGATGAAGCTGCTGGGCGAAACCCGTGATGTCGAACTGGCCGCGCTGCCGGAAACCCCGGCCGATACCGCCGAAGTGACCGACGCGCAGATCAAGCAGTGGTACGACAGCCACGCCAAGGATTTCCGCCAGCCGGAAACCGTGTCGCTGGAGTACGTCGAGATCAACGGCGCGAACCTGCCGGCGCCGGCGGCGGCAGACGAAGCCACCCTGCGCAAGCGCTATGAAGATGAGAAGGCACGCTTCGCGACGCCGGAACAGCGTCTGGCCTCGCACATCCTGATCAGCGCCGACGGCAGCGATCCGGCCAAGCTCAAGGCCGCTGAAGAAAAGGCCACGCGCCTGGCTGCGCAAGCCAAGGCACCGGGCGCCGATTTCGCCGCACTGGCCAAGGCCAACTCCGAAGATCCGGGTTCCAAGGACACCGGCGGCGACCTGGGCTGGGTGGAACGCGGCGCGATGGTGAAGCCGTTCGAAGATGCCCTGTTCGCCATGAAGGCGGGCGAGGTCACCGGGCCGGTCAAGACCGACTTCGGTTTCCACGTGCTCAAGCTGCGTGAGACCAAGGGCGGCGAAGGCCGTTCGTTCGACGAGGTTCGTGACCAGCTGGCCGCCGAGCAGCTCAAGGCCGATACCGACCGCGTGTTCACCGAGCTGAGTGGCCGTCTGGTCGATCTGGTGTACAAGAACCCGACCTCGCTGGAAGGCCCGGCCAAGGACATGAGCCTGCCGGTGCAGACGATCGGTCCGTTCACGCACGCCACCGCCAGCGGCATCGCCGCCAATCCGGCCGTGCTGCGCGCGGCGTTCTCCGACATCCTGACCCAGGATGGCACGGTGAGCGACCCGATCGAACTGGGCCCGAACCACAACGTGATGATCCGCGTGACCGAGCACAGCCCGGAGCAGGCGCTGCCGCTGGCCAAGGCCCGTGAGCAGGTGATCGCCGCGATCCATGCCGACCGCACCCGCCAAGCCTCGGAGAAGGCCGTGGACGCCGTGCTGGCCAAGCTGAAGGCCGGGCAGACCCTGCAGGCGCTGGCGACCAGTGACAAGCTGCAGATCAGCCCGCTGCCGGGCCTGCCGCGTACCCAGCCGGTGCCGACCCCGGAGATCAACCGCGCCGTGTTCAGCGCGCCGCTGCCGGCCGAAGGCAAGCCGAGCTACGGCAAGGTTGCCGTGCAGGGCCGCTACGTGATCTACGCGGTGACCAAGGTCACCCCGGGCAACGTGGCCGAAGTGGATCCCGCCCAGCAGCAGCAGCTCAAGGAGCAGCTGAGCCAGATCGACGGCATGGCCGCCGCCAAGGCCTACGTCGACGCGATGCGCAAGCACTTCAAGGTGCAGACCGAAGAAGCCAACCTCTAACCGGGTCGGCGTCTGCCGCACAGCAAAAAGCCCGGCAATGCCGGGCTTTTTGTTGAAAACGACGCTGCCCGGCAGGACCGGGCAGTGTCATCACCCGCGATGCGATCCGCGCGCTCAGTCTTCGACGCGCAGCACCGCACCGGGCTTGAGCACACTGCTCCCGCTGAGCCCATTGAGCGACAGCAGGGCCTTCAGGGGCATCCCGTAACGGCGGGCGATGGTCCAGGGCGACTCGCCGTCGCGCACGGTATGCCGGCGGCTGCGCGGGCGATCCGCGCTGGCGACGGTACGGGTGGCTGCCGGCGCAGGGGTCGTGCGGGCCGCCGTGGTGTCCGCCGGTGCGCTGGGAGCCATCGCAATGGCGGCCACGCTGGCGCTGGCATCCACCGGCGCGTGCGCGGTTGGGGCCAGAACCGTCACCTGGCCGGACGGGCGGCCTTTGCCGCTGGCCAGGGCCGGGTTGAGGCGGGCGATCCGCGCCGGGTCCAGATCGCGCTGCTGGGCCCACTGCTGGACGCTGGTGCCGGCCGGCAGGGTGTGGCCCTTGAGCACGGGCACGGTGCGATCCAGCGAGGCCATCACCGCCGGCTCGGTTTCTGCGTCTTCCAGCACGCAGGCCAGCGCATGCAGCTTCTCGACATAGGCATAGGTGACCGGCGACAGCCCCGGCAACTCGGCCGGCCGCGCGTTCTGCGCATTCATGCCCGCCTTGCGCAGCGACTGCAGCACCCGGTACTCGCCGGCGTTGTAGGCCATCGTCGCCAAACGCCAGTCGCCGCCGAACATGCCGTGCAGGGTCTTGAGGTACCGTACCGCGGCCTGGGTGGAATCCACTGCCGAGAGGCGACCGTCGTAGCCCGGGGTCATCTGCACGCGGTGGTTCTTGGCGGTAGTGGCGATGAACTGCCACAGGCCGGCCGGGCCGCCGCCATTGCGGGCGTTGGGCCGGTAACCGCTTTCCACGAAGGGAATCAGCGCGAATTCGGTTGGCAGGTCGGACTTGCGCAGCTCTTCGACCACATAGCCGAACAGCACCAGCGCATCATCATCCTGGTTGGCCAACCGCGAGGGGGCATGCGCGAACTGCTTCTGCCAACGCGGGCTGGTCGCCTCGGCGTCGCAGGTGGGTTCGGCCAGGCCATCGCGGAAGCTGGCGAAGATGTCCTGCCCGTTGCGCACCGAGGCCGGCGGCAGCGCCGCAGCGGTCAGGGGGAGGGAGGACAGGCCGGCCACGTTCTGCGACATGCCGGCGGTCAACGACTGGGCGCCCGCGCTGCCGGCCACGGCGATCGCCAGGCCAAGCGCGAGCGGCAACAATCGCCGACTCATGTTCGAAATCCGTCTTTCCAGTGTCGCAGCCCTGCGACAACATCGACTTCATCGGTGACGGGACGCCCAAGATGGGCGCTGACGGCCGCCTGGATGGCGGGGGTGTTCGTACGCAGGAACGGGTTGCATTCCAGCTCGCTTGCCAGTGAAACCGGCAGCGTTGGCAGGTCATCGCGGCGCATGGCCAAGGCCTCCTCATGGCGCTGCGACAACGCAGCGTTGGTGGGGTCTACATGCCGCGCGAAGACGGCATTGGACAGGGTGTACTCGTGGGCGCAACAGACCATCAGTTGCGCTGGCAGGGACGCCAGCTTCCGCAGGGATGCCAGAAGCTGGGGAGGCGTACCTTCGAACATGCGCCCACAGCCCAGGCTGAACAACGCATCGCCACTGAAAAGGTGTTCAGCGGTGTGAAACGCGACATGGCTCCGGGTGTGCCCGGGCACGGATACTACGTGGAACCCCAGCCCCAATGCCTGAACGCATTCACCTTCGGCGACCCGATGGGCCGGGACCTCGATGCGCGGTTCCGCCGGTGCATAGACCTCCACCGCCGGAAAACGGGCCTGAAGTTCGGCGACGCCGCCGATGTGGTCGTCGTGGTGATGGGTCAGCAGAATGCTGTGCGGGGCCCATCCCTGCTGCGCTGCGGCGGCCAGGACGGGGTCGGCCTGGCCGGGGTCGATGACCACGGCGCGGCCGTCGTCGGCGACCAGCGCCCAGATGTAATTGTCCGCAAACGCGGGTAGGGCGGTCAGTCGCATAGAATTGGACCATGCCCCTCGTGCCGAGCCCCCGTCAAGCGACAATCGCATCCTGGTTTGATACTGAACCGGCACAAGCGTTGTGCCGTCTGGAATCCGAGCGGTTGCGCACCCTCCTCGCCGAGCGTCCGGTGAACCCCTGGCTGTGGCTGGCACCGACGCCTGGCTGGTTGGGGAGTGTGGAACTGCCCGGCCGTGGCCTGCGCCTGTTCCGGGACGGCGCGGCCTACGCCGGGGACGTGCACTGCGGGCTGCCGTTGCCGCTGCCGGATGAGAGCGTCAACGCGATCGTCCTGCAGCATGTCACCGCGCGGGATGCCGAGGCGTTGATCGCCGACTGCGCCCGTGTCCTGATGCCGGGTGGCCGCCTGTGGCTTTCCACGCTCAACCCGTTCAGCCCGTACCGCCGCCAGTGGCGCCATCACGGGCTGGTCGTGCGCAGCCCGCAGCGGCTGCGCCACACCCTCACGCAGGCCGGCCTGAGCTGCGAAGACCTGCAGTACCTCGGCCCGATGTGGCGTGACCGCTCGCCGGCGCGGCGCGACCTGGCCCCGCTGCGGGCTGCCTGTCTGTTCACCGCTGAAAAACGCACTCTGGCCTTGCCGGGACCGACGCCCGTGGCCGCGCCACGCTGGCACGGGACCGTGGCCACCTGATCTGGAATGGAATGAAGACGATAGAAATCCACACCGACGGTTCCTGCCTCGGCAATCCCGGCCCCGGCGGCTGGGCGGCGTTGCTGCGCTACAACGCGCACGAGCGCGAACTGAGCGGTGGTGAAGCGCATACCACCAACAACCGCATGGAGCTGATGGCGGCCATCTCGGGGCTGGAAGCGCTCACCGAGCCGTGCAACATCGTGCTGTTCACCGATTCGCAGTACGTGCGCCAGGGCCTGACCGAGTGGATGCCCGGCTGGATCCGTAAGAACTGGAAGACCGCCGGCGGCTCGCCGGTCAAGAACCGGGAGTTGTGGGAGCGCCTGCACGCGGCCACGCTCAAGCACACCATTGACTGGCGCTGGGTCAAGGGCCATTCCGGCGACCCGGACAACGAGCGCGTGGATCAGCTGGCGCGCGACGCCGCGATCCGGATCCGCGCCGCTGGCCCGGTACACTGAGCCCATGCGTCAGATCATCCTTGATACCGAAACCACCGGCCTGGAATGGCGGAAGGGCAACCGCATCGTCGAAATCGGCTGTGTGGAACTGCTCGAGCGCCGCCCCAGTGGCAACAACTACCACCAGTACCTCAAGCCGGACTGCGAGTTCGAACAGGGCGCGCAGGAAGTCACCGGCCTGACCCTGGAGTTCCTGGCTGACAAGCCGGACTTCGCCCAGGTCGTCGACGACTTCCTCGCCTACATCGACGGCGCCGAGCTGATCATCCACAACGCGGCGTTCGATCTGGGCTTCCTGGATAACGAGCTGTCGCTGCTGGGCGACCACTACGGCAAGATCACCGACCGCTGCACGGTGATCGATACGCTGAAGATGGCGCGCGAGCGCTTCCCCGGCCAGCGCAATTCGCTGGATGCACTGTGCCGTCGCCTGGGCGTGGACAACGCCCACCGCCAGCTGCACGGCGGCCTGCTCGATGCCCAGATCCTGGGCGATGTGTACATCGCCCTGACCTCGGGCCAGGAAGAAATCGGCTTCGGCTCGGCCGATGAGCAGAAAACCGGCAGCGCCCACGCGCAGACCTTCGACACCTCGCGCCTGCTGCCACGCCCGCGCGTGGTTGCCACCGCCTCCGAGCTGGAAGCGCACGAAGCGCGGTTGGCCAAGCTGCGCAAGAAGGCCGGCCGCGCGATCTGGGATGGTGAGCCTGAAGCGGTGGAAGCGGTCAGCGCCTGACGGCCCGCCCCCGGTAGATCCCGGCCGTTGGTCGGGATGCCTGCCTCAATGACACCGCACCAGGATCACGGTGATGTTGTCCGAACCGCCGCCATCCAGCGCGGCGGCGACCAGCGTATCCACGCATTCCTGCGCACTGGCATCATCGAAGGCGAGGGTACGGGCGATGCCCTTGTCCTCGACCTCTTCGGTCAGCCCGTCGCTGCACAGCAGCAACTGCATGCCCGGGCGCAGCTCACCGGTGGTGGTCGCCACATTCAGGTGCGCCGGATCGGTTACGCCCAGCGCCTGGGTCACTACATTGCGATGCGGATGCGCACGCGCCTGCTCGGCGGTCAGATTGCCCTGCGCGACCAGTTCCTGGACCACGCTGTGATCCTGGCTGAGCTGGGCCAGCGTGCCGTCGCGCCACAGGTACGCGCGGCTGTCGCCGACCCACGCCACCTCATACCGACTGCCCTGCACACGGGCCGCCACCACGGTGGTGCCCATCGGCAGGCTGTCGTTGCGGCGGCGCGAGGTGCGGATGATCTCCTCATCGGCGATGCGGATCGCATGCGCCAGCGTCGCCCCGCGGCGGATCTCGCGCACGATGGTCTCGCGCGCCAGCGCACTGGCCACCTCACCGCAGGCGTGCCCGCCCATGCCATCGGCGACCAGCCAAAGCGCCAGTTCGCCATCGCCGTAATACGTATCCTCATTGAGGTCACGGCGCAGGCCGGGGTGGGTCAGGTGTCCGAATTCGATCATGAAGGCGCGTGCCGGTGAGGATTGCGAGGGATAACGGCATGATCGCGGCCCGCCGGACATCCGGCAAGGCATCCATACAGAAGAAATTCACTTCTTTGCCCGCAATGACTTGTCGCCAGCGCGTCCTGCCCGTATCATTCGCGTCCCGGTTCGCCGGGACCATCTGGAGAGGTGGCAGAGCGGTTGAATGTACCTGACTCGAAATCAGGCAGGCGTTTATAGCGCCTCGGGGGTTCGAATCCCCCCCTCTCCGCCAGATACATGAAAAAGGCCGCCCATTGGGTGGCCTTTTTCATGTCCGAGATCGGGCGTCTTCCGACCGCTACGAAATGAGCGGCGCCCAATTGCGGGGGGACGAGAACCCCCGACGGGGGTTCGATGGATCTGCAGGAGCAGATCCGGACAGACGAACGTCTGGCCCTGGAGCGCGCAAGCGCGGAAGGGCGGGGTGCAGGGATGCACCCCGCAATCCCAATGAAGCGGCCACCCTGTTTCCGAAGCCCTCAGCGCCATCACCGACATTCCCGGGCGCGTGGCGACGCGGTCATCCCCAACGGCGTCTCCAGCTCTGGGAGGCGCGGCCCTGGAGCGCGCAGCGCGGGAGGGCTGGGCGCATGGATGCACCCAGCAGTCCCAATGAAGCGGCCGCACGCTTGCCCCACACCCCTCCAACATGCGCTCCGCTAAACTGCCCACCTCACGTATACGGATCCCCACCATGACCGCTGAAATCCTCGTCCCCGTGTCCTTCGGTGAACTGCTCGACAAGATCTCGATCCTGCAGATCAAGTCCGAGCGCATCAGCGACGAGGCCAAGCTGGCCAACATCCGCACCGAGCTGAGCGCGCTGGAAAAGACCTGGATGGCGCACCCGGCCGGGGTCAAGGACATCGCGCGCCTGCGTGCCGAACTGAAGGCCGTCAACGAGCGCCTGTGGGACATCGAAGACAACATCCGCCTGCAGGACAAGGCCCAGGCCTTCGATGACCACTTCGTCGAACTGGCCCGCAGCGTCTACCAGCAGAACGATGAGCGTGCCCGCATCAAGAAGGACATCAACCTGGCGCTGGGCTCGCTCTACGTGGAAGAGAAGTCGTACAAGGATTACGCGCCGCGCGGGGCGTAATCGGCGATATACCGCTCGAAGGCGGCGATGCCGTCCTCGACCGTGATCAGCTGCATCACGTCGTCGAATTCGATCTTCGCGCCCCATTTCAGTTCGCTGGCCGGCTTGCCCAGGAATCTGCGCGCGGCAGCGTCGTAGCGGTCCACGCAGTAGCGGCGGTCGGAGTAGGGGCCGCTGCGGTGCGGGTTGCTGGCCGCATGCAGGCCCAGCACCTTGGCGCCCATCGCGTTGGCGATATGCATCGGGCCCGAATCGGGCGTCATCACCAGCGCGGCGCGCGCCAACAGGGCGGGCAGCTGCTTCAGCGTGTCCTTGCCGACCAGATCCAGCGCCGGGGTGGTGAGCTGTGCCTGGATGGCATCGGCCATGCCGCGCTCCAGGTCGCTGCGCCCACCGCACAGCACCACCCGCCAGCCGCGTGAGGTGGCGTGGTTGGCCACGGCCGCATAGCGGTCGGCATACCAATTGCGGCGCACGTGGCTGGAGCAGGGCGAGATCATCAACACCGGGCGGCCATCGTCGGCCCATTGGGCATTGGCCCACTCGAACGCCGCCGGCGGCACGGCCAGGTCCCAGCTGACCTCGGTCTGTTTCAGGCCCAACGGCTCGCAGAAGCTGCCGATCGCGTCGAGTACGTGGATGCCCGGGCGGTCGGGAATGCGCTCATTGATGAAAAGCCCGTGAAGGTCCTTGGAGCGCGATCTGTCGTAGCCGATGCGGCGTTTGGCGGGTACGAAGGCAGACAGCACGTTGGCGCGGAAGGCGACCTGCATCTGCAGCAGCGCATCGAACCGCCCCGCGGGAAGGCTGTCGCGCAGGGCCCGCATGCCGGCCAGGCCGGTCTTCTTGTCGTAGCTGTGGAAGGTCACGCCGGGCAGCCCGTCGAGCAGCTTGTGGCCGGCCTTGTCGATGATCCAGTGCAGTGACACCCCGGGATCGGCCTGCTGCAGGGTGCGCACCAGCGGCACCACGTGGGTCACGTCCCCCAGCGCGGACAAACGCAAAAGACACAAGGAAGAGGACGTTGGTGCCATGGTGTTGTTAGACTCGAAGGAATGGTCGCATTCGACGCCACTGAAGCGCTGACGCCCTGCCGCGATGGACGCGGTATCGGCGCCATTCTGTTCGACCGTGAAGCCTTGCGGCAAGCCGAGATGAGCCTGTTCGCGCCG
Organism: Stenotrophomonas sp. 05L413; assembly: GCF_056397945.1. Taxonomy (NCBI): domain Bacteria; kingdom Pseudomonadati; phylum Pseudomonadota; class Gammaproteobacteria; order Lysobacterales; family Lysobacteraceae; genus Stenotrophomonas; species Stenotrophomonas sp. 05L413. Next base: position 326,497 of record NZ_JBFTOL010000007.1, on the reverse strand, counting down.
GCCCACTGGGGGGAGCGGGCACGACCGGTCGCCGATGGCGGCCGCGGCGGCGCCTGGTTCGTCGATGCGCCCTTCGGTCATGCCGTGCTGCGCCAGTACCTGCGCGGCGGCCTGGCGGCCAAGCTCAGTCGGGACCACTACCTCTGGCGCGGCGCCAACCGCACCCGCAGTTTTGCCGAATTCCGGCTGATGCGCGCCCTGCACGCACAGAAGCTGCCGGTACCGCGCCCGATCGCCGCGTTCTACATGCGCGAAGGCCTGCGCTACAAAGCGGCGATCCTGATGGAGCGGCTGGAGGGCGTGCGCTCGCTGGCCGACCGCGCGCTGGTCGCCGGGCGCGGCGCGCCATGGGAAGAGACCGGCCGGCTGATCGCGCGCTTCCATCGCGCCGGGCTGGACCATGCCGATCTCAACGCCCACAACATTCTGTTCGACGCCAACGGCCACGGCTGGCTGATCGATTTCGATCGCGGCGTGCTGCGTATCCCGGCCACCCGCTGGCGCGAACGCAATCTCAAGCGGCTGCTGCGCTCGCTGATCAAGCTGCGCGGTGAACGCAGTCATGACGACGTCGAAAAGGACTACGCACGGCTGCGCCGCGCCTACGACCTGGCCTGGAACCGGGGTTACTGATGGACTGGGCATTGCGCTTCATGGGGGTCGGCAATGCGTCGGCCGTGCAGCTGGGTTCGCCGATGGCGGTGATCGAGCGCGACGGCCGCCCGTGGCTCACCATCGATTGCGGCGGGGAAGGGCTGACGGCCTTCCAGGCGCACTACGGGCATGTGCCGCAGGCCCTGTTCGTCACCCATGTGCACCTGGACCATGTCGCCGGTTTCGAACGCCTGTTCGTGGATGCCTATTTCTCGCCGCAGCGTCGTGGGCGCATCCGCGTGTACGTGCCGGCGACGGTCGTGCCGCTGCTGCACAAGCGCGTGGCCGATTATCCGAACGTGCTGGCCGAGGGCGGCGCCAACTTCTGGGATGCCTTCCAGCTGATCGTGGTCGGCGATGCGTTCTGGCATGACGGCGTGCGCCTGGAAGTCTTCCCGGTGCGCCATCACTGGCCGGAAACCGCGTATGGGCTGCGCCTGAAGGGCGCGGTCACCTGGAGCGGCGATACCCGCCCGATTCCGGAAATGTTGGCGCGCTATGCCGACGACAATGAACTGATCGCCCACGACTGCGGCCTGCACGGCAATCCCTCGCACACCGGTGTGGATGACCTGGAGCGTGAGTACACGCCCGAGCTGCAGGCGCGGATGATGCTGTACCACTACGCCAGCGAGAGCGACGGCGATGCGCTGCGCCAGCGTGGCCACCGCGTGGCCCTGCCCGGTGAACGTGTGGCGCTGGCCACCCCGACCGCCATGCACGTGCTGGCCCAGGACCCGCCCTGAGCATGGATGACGCGCTGGCCGCCCATCTGCAGGCGCTCGAACGCGCGTTGCATGGGCCAGCGGTCCGCGGTGATGTCGCGCAGCTGGCGGCGCTGTTGGATGACGACTTCCGTGAGATAGGCAGCTCGGGCGCGTGTTTCGACCGTGCTGCTGCGTTGGCCGAGATTCCGCGCGAGCGCGCGCAGGTGGAGATCGTGTCCAGCGATTACGAGGTCGGCCTGCTGGCCCCGACGCTGGCGCAGGTGCGCTACCGCAGTTGGTATGTGATCGACGGGGCGCGCCAGCGCGAGGTGCTTCGCAGCTCGCTGTGGCGGCTGCACGGCGAGACATGGCGGATGGTGTTCCACCAGGGCACGCCCGCAGCGCCTTGAGCGGCAGCATCGCGTGGGGAAAACCGGGAGCCCAAAAAGGTGGCGGCCCCGCCGGCTGACCTCGGCGCCCGCGTCGATCGATACCGTTGCTGCCTTCCGGCCCTGGCGGGATTTTCGACCTAGCGTCGCGAGGGGCCGACGGGGCCACCATAGAGACGTTCCGGCTGCAGGGCGATCAAGGATCAGCCGGCCGCAGGCGGAAGGTGCACCGCAGGAACAGGCCCGGCAGTGCAGTCGCGCATTCTAGCGCATGCGTGGCACGCAGTGCCAGACGCGGAGGCTGAATCCCGTGTAGCCCGTCGTGACACGGAGCGGCCAATGCGCGGGCGGGTTGCTAAAATGCGCTGCACAGGAGGAACGGCCTCCCCCATTTCGGGAATCACTGACCAGGACGGCCTGGCCCCCATCAAGGAGGGCCGCATGGCCTGGATCTATCTGTTGGCAGCCGGTGTACTGGAAATTGTCTGGGCGTTCTCGATGAAGCAGTCCGAGGGGTTCAGCAAGCTCACCCCCTCGATCATCACCCTCGTGACCATGATTGCCAGCTTCTGGCTGCTGTCGTTGGCGATGCGCACGTTGCCGTTGGGCACCGCGTACACGATCTGGACCGGCATCGGCGCGGTCGGCGCGTTCGTGATCGGCATTACCTTCCTCGGCGAGCAGGTCAGCGCGATGCGGATTGCCGCGGCGGTGTTGATCGTGAGCGGGTTGGTGTTGATGAAGTTGAGCAGCAGCTGAGGCGTTCAAAACGCACGCTGCGCGCTTGGGGGTAGGGCCACGCGATGCGTGGCTGACGTAACCCTGACGCACTCCAATCACTGGCGCCGCTCAACGTGGCGCCAGTTCGAGTGCCATCTCCACCGCATCCAGTCCGGGGCCGTGCCCATCGGGGGTGATGTGGGTGACGACGAAGCCGAGGCCGGCGTAGAACGCCTGCGTGTACTGGCTGGTGCTGAGCGTGACGCGCTGGGCGCCGAGCGTTCTTGCGTGAGCCAGGCGTGCGTGGGAGAGCTGCGTGCCCAGGCCCTGGCGATGCCGGGTGCGGTCGACCATGCCCCAGCAGAAGGCCGCGGTGTGTTCGTTGGCCAGGACGAGGCCGCCGCAGGCGACAAGGTGGCCGTTGTGTTCGATGACCAGATAGTCGTGGGCGCGGTGTGGGTGGAGCAGGTAAGTGGCGAAGTCGTGGCGTTCGTGTGGGGCGAAGTAACGCGGCACGTTGGTGTCGAACAGTGCGAGGCAGGCGGGGGCGTCAGTTGGGGTGTAGGGGCGGAGGGTGGGCATGGGGGGACTTTGGCATGGGGTGGCTGCGCAAAGAGCAGCCGACCAGCGGTCGGCTCTACCGTTAGCGGTGGCGACGGTTTGCGTGGCGCTAGCGTTGGCGGCGCAGAGGCTTCGGATGTAGGGTGGCTGCTTCATTGGGATTGCTGGGTGCATCCATGCACCCAGCCCTTCCGCGCTGACGCGCTCCAGGGCCAGCCGTTCGGCTGTCCGGATTCGCTCCGGGCGAATCCGTCGAACCCGTTGGGGTTCTCGTCCCCCATGCTGTCCGTCGCACAAATAAAAAGGCCGCCCCTGAGGGCGGCCTTTTTATTTGTGTGGCGGAGAGAGGGGGAGGTACTGATCCGAAGACCTCACTCCCTGACTGCACGCGAGACGCAAACCGGACGTATGGTCCTGTGTTGTGTTCCGTCATTGTAGGCGATCAATAATGTCTTGAGAGCGCTGGATCCTGTGCGATGGTGAGCTAGTGGGCGAAGAGGAACACCAGGAACCGGAAGCCACACCGGAGAGGTGGCGCTTGGGCTCTGATAGCATCGTTTTATGAGGATCAGATATCGGTTCACCTTCGTTTGGGATGAATCCCGAGGGTCCAAGCTTGCTGCTTTGGGTCTGAAGGTGGTGCCACCCGCCGAGCCTCGGCGTGACGTTGCTGGCATCGCGGTAAGTCATGCGGTTGAGGGTGCCCCAGGGTGGAGCGAGGCTTGCAGCCTGATCCGCTCGTGGGACGGTATGACCACCGTCACCACCGAGTTCACGCCTGCTGAGGTTGCTGATGCTGATCACTGTGCGCTTCAGGTCGTTCATGCAAGCGGCTATCCACAGCCGGAGCAGAACTTCTCCTTTCGCGAGCAGACCTACGACCTAAGCAACTGGTGCTCCAAATGCGGGGAGGGCGCAGTCCAAGTGGCGCCTTTTAGGGTAAAGAGCACGCTCAAATGGGGGAGAAACGCTTTTTTAAAGTTGAACTGGGTAGAAGAGGCGTGCTTTATGCAGACCTCTGTCTGGTCAGAGCATCTTTCCGGCTTGGGCATTGCTCAGCTCCCCGTGGAGGACGCCAAGGGCAAGACGCTGGACGACGTGATTCAGCTCGATTTAGGGCCCGCAGTCCCGCTGCCCCTGGAGGGGGTGGAAGGAATCCGGTGTGGACAGTGCGGCAGAGAGCGCTATCCCTGGCACGATCGGGGCTTCTTCCCCGCGCCCGTGCCTCCCCCGGAAGTTCCGCTCTGCCACAGCGTTCAGCGCTTCGGCGTAGAGCACCAGTCGGCAAACGCAATGATTGTGAGCGCCAAGGTCTCTGCGGTCATCAAGAGTGCCGGCTTGAGGGGCGCAGAACTGTGGCCCTGCGCGCCTTTGGCGTAGGTCGTTGATGCTGGTTGATGTCCTGTCCCCGTGGTCAAGCCGGGAGACCGCTTTGTCGCCGGTCCGGTTCCAACGTAGGCCGCCTGCACCATTGCCCAAAATAAAGGGCCGCTCTGAGCGGCCCTCTTTATGCGAAGCCTGGATGGCTTACTGAGTCAACTGGGCGTAGAGCACGAGCAGAAGCATCGGCAGCCCACTCAGTAGGCCGAAAACCCAGCCAGCGCCCAGCAGCGTCAGCGGGGTCATGATCCACCACTGCCACCAACTGAACCCATGATCCCGCTGCCGAGCTTCCCAGGCTGCGGAAGAGTGCAGGCGTTCTACCTTCCGCGTTCCTCGCCGGGCCATCAGCGGCCCGACAATGAACCCGAAAGGTCCGAGGAAGAGCAGGGACAGTGAATACCACCAGAAGAAGCGCTCCCGGGGAGTCCTGACGCTCTTGATGGTCCGGACAGATGGCGCAGTCACACGATCTGCGTGGGCAAAGTGCAGGGAAGGGGGCTGGCTATTCATTGGGCGTAGGCCCTCCAGGTTCCATCGGCCTTGGTATACCGCAGGTTTTTATCCACGGGCAGGGGCACCCGGTTCCCCATCATGTCCAGGACCACGGTGCCGCGGGTATCGCATCGGTAGCCGTCCGTGTCCTCCGCCGGCGCGCACCCAGTCAGGGAGAACCCTTCGATGGTGACAACCGGTGCGGAGGCGCTCTGGGCCATCTGATCGGCAAGTGCTTGTCTGGCTTCCGCCTCGGAGGGCTTGCCGCTGCAGGCAGTCAGGCAGAGGGCCGCGGCGGCGGCGAAAATCCATGCTTTCATATCGTTCGTATCCCTATAGATGGGCCTTGGCCCTCATGCTCAGCGGTCGCGGTTGCCTTCCGGCTTGAACCCGGCGATCCACATGCGGCCATCCCTAAATGGGGTCAGGATTCCCGACGGGCCCGGGTGGAGGTCCGAGGTCTGAATGAAGCCGCTAATCCAGGCAGCGCGTAGCGCGACCTCGACTGCACGGTTGGCCACGGCATCCCGGCTCACGTTGACCTGGAACGGCTGCGCCGGCGGGTTAGGCCCAGCGGACCGGGTGGACCCGGTGTTCGGTTTGCTGGGCAGGACCCGAATGCCGCGCAGAGTGTCTTTGCCTTTCCAAAGGGCCGCGTCGTTGAGTTCGGCCACCTCACCGAGGTCGTCGGTCTCTCTCAACGCGGCATCCGAGCACGCCTTGAACGTCTCAGTGGTCGAGACGGTGGAACTGGTCCAAATCCGGGCCTCAACGGTCCAGCACGGCAGAGAGGCGCCCCATTCCTGAAACGTCAACGCGACGCGGGGCCAATCGAGCTTTCCCAGTTGGGCCTGCTGGTGGTTGTCCGACCTGAAGAGGTTGGGCAACTTGCTGGCGCCACTGATCGGGGTATAGATCGCACCAGGGGCTCCATCGGTCTTGGAGCCGCCCTGGGCCGGCTTCACGGCGACCATCTGCTGCCCGGCGTCCTTGAGGCTGGCACCCAGCTGCCGGAAAAAGCCCGGCTTGTTGGAAGGCTCTTGCTGCTCAGGGTGGCTCTGCGCGCCTGCGCTGTAGGCGGTCAGCAACAGTGCAACAGCCAAGCCGCCGGCAATCCTTGTCTCGATCTTCTTCATGAAAACCCCAGCAAAGCCGCCCGTCTGGCGACGTTTGCCAATATGGCAAATGCAGGGCAACATTGGAAGCGGCAGACTAGCGGGTCAATTCAGCATCCGTTGGTCTTCATGCCCGCAGCACTGCCTCCATCGACCACTCTCGGCCGCCGATTGCGGGAAGCCCGGTTGGCCAAGGGCCTCACTCAGGCCGAGTTGGGAGCAGTGCTGGGCTTGGAGGAAGAGAACACTGCCGCTCCTAGGATTTCGCGATACGAGCGAGGGGATCGGATGCCGGACAACGAGAGCATGGCAAAGCTGGCGGAGGCCTTAGAGTTGCCTGTGGCCTATTTCCATGCCGTCAGCGAGCCTATGGCAGAGGCTATTTTGGTGATGTCGCAATTGCCTATGGACGACCAGGAAAGGCTGCTGACTCAGATGCGCGAGTTCGCGCGGAAGCGTTCGGGCATCAGCAGCGAGTAGCTGATAGCGTTGGTTTTGTCACGAGGCCCGACGCGTGCGTAACCGCGCGTAGCTCCCCTGTGTGGCGTTGATAGGTGGTGCCTCAAGGAGGGCTCGTTTGAGCTAAGTGATAGGGCAGAAGTGGCAGGCCGCTTCCCCACGATTCCGTTTTCGCGCAACAGTTGGTCAGCTTGACCTGCCAGCAGGTCGGTGAGCCTTTGTAAACAAAGGCTTGTTGCGCCGCCGCCGTTCGCCAGTGGCCGTCCATTGTGGGGTTGAACGATACTTATGGCCTGTCTTTAGAGATTTGCCGGATGCCACCGTTTCGACCCCACCTAGGCCAGCCCCGCTCACTCTTCCATTCCGCTCGTCGGGGTGGGTCCGGAGCGTGGGTGCAAGCCAAATGAACGCGGTAGAGATCGAAGAGGCCATCTATGAGCTGGCCCAGGCACCTTTTGACCCTTCTGAATTCCCGTTCCAGTTCCTAGCAGCTTTTGGTAACAACGAGGTCACCCTCAAGCGCCTCCGCAAGGCTGGGGCCGGCGGCACCAACCTATCGGACGTTCCCGGTGCCATCCTCCAGCGCAACCACGTCCACCTAGCCGTGTGCGAACCAGGTCTCGTTCGCGAAACCTTAGAGTCACTGAAAGCTAGCTCAAAGAATGCCACCTATCGAATTAAGCTAGTTCTCGCCACGGATGGGGACGCTGTCGAGGCGGAGTATCTAGCGACCGGGGACCCCTTGGCGTGCGCGTTCTCCGAGCTGGCCGAGCAGTTCGGGTATTTCTTGCCCTTCGCTGGCATCACGACGATTCAGGAGATCAAGGACAACCCGATCGACGTTCGGGCAACTGGCCGACTGAATAAGCTTTACGTTGAGCTTTTGACCCATAACCCCGATTGGGATACCGACGAACGTCGTTCGGACATGAATCACCTCATGGCCCGACTGATCTTCTGTTTCTTCGCCGAAGACACGGACATTTTCCACGGCGACAGCCTGTTCACTCGCACGGTGGACCGGATGACTGCAGCCGACGGATCGAACACGCACGCGGTGCTCGAAACGTTGTTTTCTGCCATGAACTTGAACACGGGTGACCGCCCAAGCGCTGGGCTCCACAGCTGGGCCCTAGCGTTTCCCTATGTCAACGGAGGATTGTTCTCCGGTAGCACCGCGGCGCCTCGGTTTAGCCGCGCAGCGCGTTCCTATTTGTTGCGCATCGGTGAACTGAACTGGCGCCAGATCAACCCGGACATCTTCGGGTCGATGATCCAGGCGGTTGCGGATAAGGAGGAGCGAGGTTCTCTCGGGATGCACTACACGAGTGTGCCCAACATACTCAAAGTGCTGAACCCGTTGTTCCTGGACGATCTGCGGACGCAGCTGGAGGCAGGGGAGGACAACAAGGCCAAACTGCTCAACCTCCGCAAGCGCATGGCGCACATTCGGGTATTCGACCCCGCGTGCGGCTCTGGCAACTTCCTGGTCATCGCGTATAAGGAAATGCGCAAGATCGAGGCGGAGATCAATCGTCGGCGTGGCGAGGAAGACAGGAAGTCCGATATCCCTATCAACAATTTTCGCGGCATCGAGCTCAACGACTTTCCGGCAGAAATTGCCCGCTTGGCGCTCATCATTGCAGAGTTTCAGTGCGACGTCCTCTACCGCGGTCAGCAACAGGCATTGGCCACGGTTCTTCCCTTGGACAGTAAGAACTGGATCACGTGCGGGAATGCACTTCGCATCGACTGGCTTTCGGTCTGTCCGCCAACAGGGACTGGGGTGAAGCTGCAGGGCGACGACCTTTTTACGGCACCCATCGATCAGTCCGAAATCGACTTCGAGAATGAAGGCGGGGAGACCTACATCTGCGGCAATCCTCCCTACAAAGGAGGGACCGAACAAGACGACCAGCAGAAAGCTGACATGGAAGCGTTGTTCGGGAACGTTACCGACAGCTTTAAATCTCTCGACTACGTGTGCGGGTGGTTCTACAAGTTCGCTCGTTATGCTCGCGCTACCCAAGCCTCGTGCGCTTTCGTCAGCACGAGCTCCATCAGTCAAGGGGAGCAGGTGGCTCGCCTGTGGCCGCTACTGCTCGCTGAGGGCCTTCGCATCCGCTTTGCTTACACCCCCTTCAAGTGGCGAAATCTGGCCACCAAGAACGCCGGGGTGACGGTCATCATCATTGGACTGAGCGAAAGGGACAGCACAAGCCCCATGCTGTTCCAGTCCGATGAAAACGACGCCATCACCAAGCGCGAGGTGGCGAACATCAACGCTTACCTCATTCCCTTCCGCGACATCTACGTTCCTGCGCTGTCCAAGCCGTTGTCGCCGATTGGCGAAATCATCAATGGCAGCAAGCCGGCTGATGGGGGGCATCTTTTGTTGAAGCCCGAGAGTGCTCGGGCATTGATTCATGCGGAGCCACGGGCCAGCCGTTACGTGCGTCAGTTCTTGGGAGCCAATGACACCATCCAAGGCAACTTGCGTTACTGCTTGTGGATCACCCCTGACGAGGCGAAAGAAGCCATAGATTTGGCACCTATCAAGGCGCGCACCGATCAGGTGGTGACGATGCGGAAGAAGAGTGACAAAGCACTCACCAAAGCAGGTGCAGCCACGCCTTACGCGTTTCAGCAGGTGCGCCAGCGGGGGGACGAGACGGTCATTCTTGTGCCAAGGCATTCCTCTGAAACCCGCCCCTACCTGCCTGTGAGCCTTTTCGCGCCTGGTGCCATCGTAGCCGATGGCGCTTTCGCCATGCTCGATGCGGAGCTCTGGTCATTCGCGCTGCTCGCATCCAAGATGCACTTGGTTTGGGTAGCTGCTGTGTGCGGCCGCATTAAGACGGACTATCGCTACTCGAGCACCCTGGGGTGGAACACTTTCCCTGTGCCGGTGCTGACAGAACAAAACAAAGCGGATCTTGAAAGCTGCGCCAAGGACATCTTGCTCGCTCGCGAAGCGCATTACCCTAATACGCTCGCGGACCTTTACGACCCAGAAGACATGCCCGGTGACCTTCAGCAGGCACACGAGCGCAACGATGAAGTGTTGGAGCGGATCTACATCGGCCGCCGGTTCCGCAATGACACCGAGCGGCTGGAAAAGCTCTTCGATCTCTACACCAAGTTGACGGCCACGCCGGCCAAGCCCAAGAAGGGGGGAAGGGCGAAATGACCATGGAAAGCAATCCGACCAATCGTCACACCGTTCCGTCCGTGTCCATCACGGCCGCTCGCACTGGCGAATCGAACAAGGTCAATGCGCTGGGCATGCGGCCCATGCAGGAACGTGCCTACGCCAGACGTGGCGAGCAGTTCCTGCTCATCAAGTCGCCGCCGGCGTCGGGCAAGTCCCGCGCACTGATGTTCATTGCCTTGGACAAGCTGGAGAGCCAAGGGTGCAAGCAAGCCCTCATCGTGGTCCCAGAGCGCTCTATTGGCGGCAGTTTCGCCGATGAAAGGTTGAGTGAACACGGCTTCTGGGCCGATTGGGTGGTGCGTCCGCAGTGGAACCTGTGCAACGCCCCTGGCGAGGACAACGGCAAGGTGGCCAAGTCCAAGATCAAGGCTGTGGGCGAGTTCCTTGCCAGCGATGACCGGGTGCTGGTGTGCACCCATGCCACCTTCCGCTTTGCAGTGGATGAGTTTGGCATCGAGGCCTTCGACAACCGTCTGATCGCCATCGATGAGTTCCATCACGTCAGCAGCAACCCAGACAACAAACTGGGCAGCCAGCTGGGGCAGCTCATCACCCGTGGTCAAGTGCACGTGGTGGCTATGACCGGCTCCTACTTCAGGGGCGACACCGTGGCAGTGCTTTCCCCGTCGGACGAGGCCCGCTTCGACACGGTCACCTACACCTACTACGAGCAGCTCAACGGCTACACCTACCTCAAGTCACTGGACATCGGCTATTTCTTCTACACCGGCCGTTACTTGGACGCGATCATGAAGGTGCTGGATCCAGCCCTCAAGACCATTGTCCACATCCCCAACGTCAACGCCCGCGAAAGCCTCAAGGACAAGCACCGCGAAGTCGAGGAGATCATGTCGCGGTTGGGACAGTGGAAGGGGCTGGACCCCCTGACCGGGTTTCATCACATTGAGTTGGCCGACGGCCAGGTGCTCAAAGTTGCCGATTTGGTCGATGACACCGACCCCGTGCAGCGAACTAAGGTCCTTTCGGCCTTGAAGGACCCAGCGCACAAAGCCGATCGGGACCACGTAGACATCATCATTGCCTTGGGGATGGCCAAAGAAGGGTTTGATTGGATCTGGTGCGAGCACGCATTGACCATTGGATACCGCAGCAGCCTGACAGAAATCGTCCAGATCATCGGCCGGGCGACCCGCGATGCGCCGGGCAAGGAACGCTCGCGTTTTACCAACCTTATCGCCGAGCCGGCCGCCGACGAAGCTGCGGTCGTGGACGCGGTCAACGACACGCTCAAGGCCATCGCGGCCAGCTTGCTTATGGAGCAAGTGCTGGCCCCACGGTTTGAGTTCACCCCAAAGAACGCCGGCAAGATGGAGGGGTTCGACTACGGCGAGGAGGGGTATCAGGACGGCGGCAAGAACGTGGGCGTTAACCCGGCCACGGGTCAGGTCCACGTGGAAATCGGTGGCTTGTCCATGCCGACCTCGCCCGAAGCGGCGCGCATCTGCCGCGAAGACTTGAACGAGGTGATTACCACCTTTATCCAGGACAAGACGGCGGTGGAGCGGGGCTTGTTCGACAAAGAGAACACCCTTCCGGAGGATCTCACCCAGGTCCAGTTGGGCAAGATCGTCCGCGACCGCTACCCGGACCTGACTACCGAGGACCAAGAAGCCATCCGCCAGCACGCCGTTGCCGCGCTCAACGTGACGCAGCAGGCTAAGCAGAGGTTGGCCGAAGAAGACGTCCAAAGCGGGCAGGGAAACACCTCGCTCATCGACGGTGTGCGCAGGTTCGTCAACGTGCGCGATTTGAACATTGACCTCATCGACCGGATCAACCCCTTCGATGCCGCCTACGCGGTGCTGGCTAAGGCCATGGACGAGAAGGTGTTGCGCCAAGTTCAAGCCAGTATTTCGGCCAAGCGTGTGGCGATTCCTTACGACGAGGCCAGGGCGTTGGCACTCCGAGCCCGCACCTTCAAGGCGGAGAAGCTGCGCGCACCCGACATCAACTCCCCTGATCCATGGGAACGTAAGATGGCCGAGGGCGTGGTGGCATTGGCGAAGCATGTTCAGCAGCGCAAGGCGGCTGATGCCCGAGAGAACGACCATGGCTGATTTGGACGAAGACGAAGCCCTGCTGGCCGAGCTCGGGCTTGAACTGACGTCGGTCAAGGCCGCCGCGCGGACGCCGCAGGAAGAGCGCCTAATCGCCGGTTTTGAGGAGATTCTTCGCTTCGCCTCCGAGCACGGTCGTGCTCCGCAGCATGGCGAGGAGCGCGACATTTTCGAGCGCCTCTTCGCCGTGCGCTTGGATCGCTTACGAGCGTTGGCTGATGCTCACCCGCTGCTCATTCCTCTGGATACCCACGAGCTGCTGCTGAAAGCACCCACCTTGGTGGACACTTGGCAGAGTGAGGCGGTGGACGACGACGCGTTGTTGGCCGACCTGGGCGCGGCCGATGGGGAACGTGACGACGACATAACCCAACTGCGCCATGTGCGGTCATTCGAGGACCGCAAGGCCTTGGAGGACATTGCCAGTCGCACACCTTGCGCGGATTTTGGACGCTTCGCACCTCTATTCGAGCGCGTAGAGGGAGATCTCAAGTCCGGGCTCCGAAAGACCCTGCGCTTTGGTCGCGACGCCAGTGTGGAGAAGGGAAATTTCTTCATTCTGGGAGGGCAGATGGCCTACGTCGCCGAGGTCGGCGAGCTGGTGCGCACGCCCAACGGAGAGTCCAATGCTAGGCTGCGGGTGATCTATTCCAACGGCACAGAAAGCGATCTGCTTGAACGTTCTTTGCAGCGGGCGCTCTACAAGGACGATACCGGCCGCCGGATTACCGACGACGACCATGGTCCCTTGTTCGGGGATACCTTAGAACCGAATGACATCGTCAATGGGACCATCTACGTCCTGCGCAGCCTGTCCAATAACCCTTACGTGGTTGAGCATCGCGAGCTCATCCACAAAATCGGAATCACAGGCGGCAAGGTCGAAACCCGGATCGGCAACGCCGAGAAAGATCCCACCTACATGCTGGCAAAGGTCGAGGTCGTGGCCACCTACAAGCTCTCCAACCTCAATCGAGCGCGACTGGAGAATCTGTTCCACCGGATCTTCCAAGACGTGAGGTTGGACCTGACGATCGACGATCGGTTTGGAAACCCGGTGAAACCCCGCGAGTGGTTTTTGGTCCCGCTCCACGTCATCGACGAGGCGGTGAAGCGCATCCAAGATGGAAGCATCACCAATTACGTTTATGACCCCTCGCAAGCCATGCTGATTCGGGGGAGCTGACGGTGCTGAGGAGCTCTATCGACGATCAGGCGCTGGAGCGGTGCCTCGGGGCCGCCTACGTCCTGCTGCAGGAAGGTGGGCACTCCGACGCTGCGGACCTTTTGCGCACGTCCACGGCGTCTATCCAGCATGAGAACTCCGACAACTGGAACGGCGGCACACACTACTGGAATGTCATGCTCGAAGTGCCGGCGCCAGAGTTCGCGCGCTTACGACCTAGACTCAAGGACGTTTGCGAGCAAATCACCGAAGCATTGAGCGAAGCTATTCCTTCCAATGGTCACGACTACTTCGCCGCCCGATTGGTCCCGATCGTCGGGCAGGACGAGGATTGGCGGGCAAAGTCTCCAGTGACTATCCTGCGCGCCGTTCGTCGAAACATCTTGGACGGGCTGCGCTTGGAGCAGGTTAACGTCTTTGGTGCGCTGGACGATACCGAGTTCCTCAGTCGCATTTATGAGCTCCGGCGCTTGCCTTCGGGCGATCCGCGCTACAAGGATGCGGCAGGTGACATCTATCAGCACCGGGTTAACAATTCCGACTGGGACGACTATTGGATCTTTGACGACGACCGCTTTCCTCTGCTCGACGGCCCTGCCGATACGTTTCTGCGGTTTATTTCGGAGATGGTCCACCCCGTCGTGCGTCCCGATCGCGAGGAAGCAGCGACCATCGTTGAGCACCTCAACGATCAGTTACGGCAAGCCGGTTTGCAGTTGGTGGAGGTGGAGCGCATCGCCGGGCGGGCTCGGTATGAGCCGCGCCAGTTGACGTCCAACGGCCACGGGGCGTTCGAGCGCGGGAGGTCAGCAGCGGACTCATTAGACGCAGGCGCAATCGCCAAGCAGATTCAGCGAATGGAATACGCGGTGGAGAGGGACCCTGAGCTTGCCATTGGCAGCGCTAAAGAGCTAGTTGAGTCCTGCTGCAAGACTATCTTGGGCAAGCTTGGGATAGAGATCGGCAAGAGCGACGACATGAATGATCTGGCTAAAAAGCTAGCCAAGAGCTTGGACCTTGTCCCCGAGGGTATTGATGACCAGGCCAAGGGCGCCGATTGCATCAAACGCATCCTAAGCAACTTGAACCAGATCGCCGGCAACTTGGCCAACCTTCGTCGCCTCTACGGCACCGGGCACGGAAAGGACGGCAGGCACCGCGGCCTTCAACCCAGACACGCTAGGTTGGCCGTTGCCTCAGCCGTCGCTTTCGTTGATTTCGTCACTGAGACGTATCGAGAGCGCCAAGAAAGGGCGGTCAAAGGTCCAGCCGGTCAAGATTGACGTCGTCTCTTCAGAGCGCTTGGAGGTCAACGTCGTGCCATTGCCGGATGTCATTTTCCACTTCATCCCAAGTTTCTTGAAGACGCTGGAAATCGCCTGTATAGAAGGGCTGGTCCAAGTGCGCAAATTGGTCGAACTGTGGGTGGGGGAGGATGCTGCCCACACCACTAAAGCAAAACCATTCGCCGACGACCTGGGAGATCTGCGCCAGCTCCTTTAGGGCCGCTCGTGCATCAGCGAGGTTCCATTCCTGAAGTTGCCGGCCGGTTCGGCTGAATTCCGTTGCGGCGTGGGCGATCTGAACATTCACGTGCTCGACTACAGCGTCTAGTCGAGAAAGCCTAGCCTCGAGGGCATCGAAGACTTCCGCCCTGATTACGTCCTCAGGGTTTGCGTCCTCCGGAGATGTGCCGCTCAGCCAATCGAATGTCACATGCCGTTGCCTGGAAGGCTCACAGTCGAGTTCGCGGGCGACGTTCATGTAGCCCGCCTCCCGCTGGGACAGGACATGCGCCCAATAGCGCTCATCGATGGCCTTCCAGTCATACTCTAGGCCTGCAATATCTTCAACGAAGACACGCCGAGTGATTCGATGGCGGACAGCTTTGACATCATCAAGAAGCCCGCCCAAGGAGCACACTGCTCTGGCCCCATGGATGGACTGCCGTTCCGCTAGTCGCCGGACACCTTGCATCATGTTGTTCCAGAAACCAGAGACCAGCATCTCAACAACCATTGCGTTAAGCCGCTTGCCCTGAGCATCCTCTGGTGCCGAGTTAACCATCTCGACCACGCATGCAAAGCTAGCCAAATCCCACGACAGCTTGGAAAGTCCCTTCGTGATGGCGTTGTCGTCAGTGTCATATACGGCTTTCCAGTGCTCGATTCGCTGGCGCATGTGGCTATACCTGTATGCGGTTGAGAAAACTTGCGTGGTTTCGGGTCGGCATGAGTATCGCAGCCCCAGCCTAACCAACGTCGCTTTTCCTGGAAGAATGCTGCCGCTCCCGCCAGTGCTAGCCAACGCATGCTCTGTGCTGGATAGGCCAAATCCTGCCTCCTACCCAGCCTCCGTGGAGGGACGCAAACTCGGTTCGGTCGCACCGAAATACAGGCTGCCGACCGGTGAGACTTGGACGGGACGCGGTCTGTCCCCCAAGGCCTTCTCTGCTTGGGCGAAGTCTGCGGCAGGCAAGGCCTGGGCCTGGGCCAAGGCCAAGGCCAACCCAGACGCGAAGTCCCCCCACAGACGGTGTAAAGGTTGCTGCGCCAGTGGTGAAGAAAGCCGCAAAGAAAGCCACGAAGGTGGCCAAGAAAGTCGCCCGGAAGACCGTTAAGGAGCCCGGCAATGCCACCTCTGGGAAAGCGGCGAAGAAGGCCTGATCCTGCGCGGACTCTTCCCTAGGAAGAAGAGCACGCTGTCGCCGCAGCGCAAGGCCATCGCCGCCGCCCACGTTTTGCTGGACAGCGCCGATTGCCCCTAGACGAAAAGGCAGCTGGTATGCGTCTGCGTAGTTGTAGTGGACCCGGCTGGGGCGGTTGACCGTGAAGAACCCGCGATCAGAGCAGGCTTTGCCTAACGGGTCCGTGGAACACGCTAGGCCAAGGTGGCACCACCTAGCTCGGCGATCGCATCCTCCCCGAGGGTCAACATCGGGCCCGCCAGCCTGAAGTCCCGTTTGCGTCAGTGGCCACGCGCGTCGCCCCCTGAGGACGAGCTTTGCCGCATCCGTGCCGAGCTGGCCGGCGTTCAACATCGAATTGCGTAAGGTTCTCAGGCTCTCAGCTAGGATAAGCCGAGCATCTGCTTGGCAACGGATGCGCCAACCTGGCTGATGACGTCCAAGCTGGCGGAACCGCCGACCTTCGCAAGACGCTCTTTAACTTTGGCCCACACGGTATCGTCGCGTAGCGCGGCGATGAAGTCATGGCCAGCGGGTGAGAGGCGGTTAACTACTACAGCCAAGGGGATAGTTGGATCGCTTCCACTGGATGAGTAGCGGGGTTGTGGCCCTTCCGCATAGCCGGCTCGGACAACGAGGCCTAGGTGGTAGGCAACTTGATCCCGCGTGTAGCCATCAACGACAAGATTGTCATTGACGTAACTATTAGCCTGTTCAAGGATCAGCATGAGATTTCTGATCAAATCATCGTCGCGTGTCATGGTTAGCTCCTCTAGTAGAGCCAGCGTGCATCGAGACTGTCGCAGAGAATGAGACTGGAAGGTGGATTCAGAATGAAGGCTCAGTATCGAACGCGCGCGCGCGAAGCCACGGGCCGCGCGAAGGCGCTTCTAGCAACCGGCTTGGATGACCAGCTGCGCTATGCGGCCTTGGAGTTGCGCTTTGCTATGGAGGCGTTGACCTATGACCGCGCGCAAGCCTATTCCAAGGAAATCCCGCCAGAGGAGATGGCGACCTGGCAGCCGGACAAAGTAATGAAAGTGCTTTTGGAGATCGAGCCAACTGCGGACAGCAGCTACACGCTCAGGATCGGCGAAGAGCCGTATCCAGGCGGCACCCCCAAGCAAATGCACACGTTGGGCGTCGATACGGTGTTCGGACTGGCCGACCTGAAAAAGCACTATCACGCGGTGGGATCTGTGCTGCATACGCCAACGATGCAGCAGCTACAGCGGGCTAAGCCGCTGGATGCCGCCAAGCTTCGGATGCGCCTCGAAGCGATCGCACAGGACCTCACCAAGTCCTTGGATTCACCAGTTCGAAATGCCACGTTCAGCAGTTCTGCGAGTCATCTGTGCCAGAGATGCGAAAAGCCGATCAGAAAGCGTTTCCCGATCGGTCAGCACTCTGTAGAGGCTAAGTGCTTTTCCTGTGGCGCCTCGTATCGGATAAGTCTGCTGGACGATAGAAAGGTGTCGTGGGAGCCATTGATGAGGCAGGTTAATTGCCCCACTGAGAGCTGCCCGGGAGAGATTTGGCTCTGGCTGGACGAAGTTCGGCCAGGCACACAATGGTCTTGCTCTGAGTGCAAGAGGCCCTACCGCATGGGGCTGGGCATCATGCCCGATACACGCCCCGGATGAAGGATGCAGGGGCTGTTCGGCATTCTCCTATTTAAAGGCGTGTGCATTCGTCTCAATGCTTGCGCTGGTGAGCTCCGCTTTCCTAGGTCAGCGGTGATGGTCAACATGCTACCGGCGCACGCGCGAAACGCGCCACGGATCGAGTGTAGAGCGGGTCCGCAGCCGACGTGAGGCTGGCTGCGGGGCGCCGGGGAGGTCCCCGCGCGTGAGCCTCAAAGATTCCAAAGTTCGCTTTCTCGCGTCCCGCTCTGCGCCCGACAGCTGAAGCCTTCAGGGGGCTGGAGCTGATGGGGTTCTACTCGGCGCGGTAGCGAGGCAAATCCAAGAGGCCTTTAGCACCTTTGTCCATCAGGCCCTTCAACTTATTTCCCCTAAAGCTCGCGAAGAAAAACTGCTTGTGGAACCTCGTGCACGGATCCGCGACCCTCAGCAGTTCAGCGATTCGCTCCCTACTCACTTCTGCACTGTGCAGTCGCCATGCGTAGCTGCGGCGCAACTCTGGAAAGCCGCCGGACGCGATGCCAAGGGAGCGCAGGTGACGCGCGAAGCGAGCCCTTAACCATGCTGTCCTCTGGTCAGCCGACCGTTGTCCGTCGCAGGGGAAAAGTTGTTTTTCTCCCTTCTGGGCCACTGCTGTGACGTAGCCCATGAATCCGGCATCAAGCAATGACTGCGGCACAGGGATCTTCGAATGCTTGGTGAAGCGTCTGCGACTGCGGGTGGATTCAATATCCTCGAGGTGAAGATTTGAGCCCTCCCGGAGTGTGATGCAAGCCACTCCGTCGCAATCCACGACATCCTCTACAGCGATGCGCGTGGCCTCCGAAGCTCGGATTCCCATGCAAAGCGCGAGCAGGGGTGCCCAGAAGAGGAGCGGTTCGGTGGCCCACCGCTCGTAGCTGGCAGAGGCGAATATTTTTGCAAGGTCGCTCTTGTTGAGGCTCTGCCGACGCGACTTTGGTGCCCATTCAATTTCGTCGGCAAGAGTGGGCGAGCTCTGCCATCCGATCGCCTCTCTCCGAGAAAGATGGAGACCAGGAACGGAGGGGGAAGAAGGGGTGGTGGGGGGGTTGATGCTCATTGAGTAGCTCCGATATAGGGGATGGATTTAAAACAAGGCTTGGGCGGGGCAGTGATGCCGCCCTGGGTTTAAAGGGAGGAAGTGCATTTCGACCGTTGAGCCGGTGCCGTGAGCCTTGGTGAACTGCATCCTGGGCTTCACCTTTGAGGCATCACGGATAGAACTTGCGTGGGTCTGCCAAGGCTCCGTGGAACTGCCCGGCTTTGTAGTTCGGCAACCGCACGTTGGGCCGATACTGGTCGAGGACCTGGATTTGCTTAATCCGCGCGACCGCTGGCTTCTTGTGGAAGTAGGCCTCGTGCAGGACCGGCACCCTCTTGCTGATGGAATGGCCGGTGACGAGGGCGATGTCCTCATCAGCAACACCTTGGTGGTGAAGCTCCGTCGCAATCGTGTGCCGGAATGCATGGAAGCCCACCCCCTTAGGGAACCCCAGATCTTTCATGTAGCGGCTGAACTGATTGAGGATGCCTTGGCTGTAACGGGTGTTGCTCTCTCCAGTGTCGCGCCGGACGCCGGCCGATAGGTGCGGGAAGAGCCTTGGGTGGCCGCAGGCCCGGATGTCTTCTACGAACAGCAGGAAGCCGGCGTCGAGCAGCGGTTGAGGGATAGGAAGCGTTCGAACCGCCGATTTGCCTTTCAGGCTCTGACGGCTGCGATTGCGATCTTTGTGACTGAGGTCCGCGTCCAAGGTCTTCTGGATGCGGATGCACCACCTCCCGCTCTCTTGGGCGACATCGATCAGCTTCAACTGAGCCACTTCATTGATGCGGGCCCCGGTGTAAAGCCCAATCATGGGCACCCACCAGCGGTGCGGGGCTTTCATGGCCCAGGGGATGAACGTATGCGGCGCGAAGATGCGCTGAAGGTCGGCCTCATCGAACAGCCGCTCTGCTTTGTCGGGGTCGATGACCAAGTCCTTCTTGACCTCCGGGAAGACACGCATGGGCGATACTGCGATGGCCTTGGCTTTCTCCAAGCGTCCAAAGAAGGACACCAGAAAGCGCCGATGCTTCTCAGCGGTTGCGGGCGCAGGAGGGCTGACTCCCAGCGCTTTGCCGCGGGCCACGGCTTGGTCGAAGTCGTAGTCGCGATACTGCGGGTCAGACAGTAGGAGCGGCGGAGACCATCGCATGAGGTCCCAGAGCCGATAGATGTGGACGTGGTCGATGCGGGAAACGGAGATGTCGCCACAGGCCATCTGCAGCAGTTTCAGAGACCGCGCAGTGGATTCGATGGTGTCCCGTGCTAGGCCAGTGCGTTCGCGGTCCGCAAGGTAGTCGCGGATCTCAATGGACAGCAGGCGGGCAGGGGCAGCCACCGGCAAGGGCTCGGGGTAACGCGTGCCGTCCTTGCTTGGGCGGAGTCTGCGAGTCCGCTCGAAAGCGTCGTTGATGATCCCTTGCGCGTGAAGAGCCGCTTCTCGGCCAACGACGATCATTTCGCCGATACGGACGCGGCCAACACGAACGTTGGTGAGCTTGAGCGTCCCAGTGGGGTCGGACAAGAAGGAGTTGAGGTGTTGTTGAGCGGGGTAGGTCACTGCGTTGCTTCCATCTGAAGATGGAAGTAGGGATAAGTCAGGACCAAAATTCGTCAACCAAATTTAGCGACTTTTGTAACGTCTTAGACTCGGCCGGCGGTCTGCAACTTTTGGCTTAAGATGGCGAGATTATTCCGGGCGAAGTGCCGGGCCAAATTTCAATAAAATCATTTACTTAATAATCTCGTTGGTCTTGCTCATCGGAGTCATTACCGTACTGTTTAACTGATATAAGCTAACCAAGCTCACTTTATGGCATGAACGCCAGATAAATGGAGTGGGCGTATTGTTAGTTTGTAGATATGTTTTTCATATGCTCGGCTTGCCACCACATGGTGGTGAGGAGAGACGGCATGGCGAAGAACGAGCAGACGGGCCCGAAGGCAGCGAAGGCCGCAAGTAACGTTTTGCGTGATGATCGAACCGGCAGCAAGTCCAAGACGGCAGCGGGCTCTGCCCTGAGTCAGGCCCCTGACAAGGGCAAGAAGGGTAAGAAGTAGTTTCAGGGACCGGCACCGACTGGTGCTGGTCTTTTCGCGTGTCTGGACATAGGAGCGAAAATGACAGGGATTATCTCAGCTGCACCGCGAACGGACCATGAGGCAAGAGTAGATCTGACACGCCACAAGTGGCCTGACGCCGTCCGCCTCATACCGTATTGGGGTGACCTCTACTGGGAGGGCATGGATGGGGAGCGGGTCCTGCTGCTGGGCGAGTCCCATTATCGGAAAGAGGGGTGGAGCGATTCGCTCGAAGTGACCCGTCCGTTCACTCAAGACCACTTCCGTGAGATGGCCTTGCCCGTGCGGAAGGACGGCGACGGGCCATTCTTCAAGGCACTCGACTTGGTGCTCGTTGGGCAGCAGGACTTTGACCTTCAGGAGGCGGCTGACTCTTGGAAGCGAG
This sequence comes from Stenotrophomonas sp. 05L413, assembly GCF_056397945.1. NCBI lineage: Bacteria > Pseudomonadati > Pseudomonadota > Gammaproteobacteria > Lysobacterales > Lysobacteraceae > Stenotrophomonas > Stenotrophomonas sp. 05L413. The sequence continues at coordinate 305,680 of NZ_JBFTOL010000007.1, read as the reverse complement.
TGGCATTCATGAATCTCTCCCAGTCGTTAGCCGGCTCCCAGGCAAATCATAGGCCGCGAAACGAAGCGCTGCGAGAGGGAGGCGACGTTTTAGTTCGGGACATCCTGCCAGTGCTAAAGCCGACCGTTGTCCTTGTACTGGGTCGGATGACTTGGTGGTTCCTCAGTCATGGCCGACGTGAACCCGCTTTGAGTCCATTCATCGCGAAAGAGGTGAACCGGAAGAGCGGTCGCCGTCGATACGTCGAAGAGCGTGATGTTTGGTCATTGGACTACAAAGGCGGCTCCGCCCTCATGACCTGGGTCTATCATCCGTCCTGGAATGTGGACACTTGGCGTGATCGTTCAGCGGCGCTGCGGCATCTCATTGCGCTGTCTAAAAAGAGCTGCGTGGAAGACCTGCGATACAACGGTTAGGCATTGGCACTGCCCATTAAGGGCGTATGCAGGCCGACTATCAATTTAACGCGAGTAAGGCCATGGTTCGGGCTGCGGGCGGGCAGTAAATGCCCGCCCGCTCTTTACTCAGGTCAGATCGTCCACAGGAGCGGCGGGGCCGTTAGTCTTTACCGACTGGATCCCCGTCTCGCGTGCAGTAGTGGACGAATACTGCTCACTCGTTCCGATTCGCTCCCCATTAGCTCCTTTCAAGTTGAACATAGGAAGCCCATTGATCGCGTTCTTCCGCTCGTAGCGAGCGTCTACAGGAGAGTTCAGTCGAACTGAAGCAATTCCGGTCTGAGCGCCTTGCTTGGTGGTGTAGAGCTCGCTGGTCAGGATGGTTTCGCCATTTCCTGCCTTGAGGACAAAACGATATTGAACGCCTGACCGACTGAGGATGTATCGAGCTGCCATGCTAAAACTCCTTTGGTTGAGAAGAGATGCCGGGATTGGCATCTGAGGAACAGCAACGCGCATCATTTGAGAATCTAGGTGGCGAATGTATAGCTCAGGCGTCGAGCATGGCTTCGATCAATCGAGGTGCACTCGGAGGCCGTAATCCTTCTAACGCTTTTCCCAAGGGGGAATGGCGCGGGCTTTACCTCTAATGTGTCCGCAGCTTTTGCGGATAGATGGGCGGCCACCACCCCAACTCTTCTTCCGCTGGCATTTGCCAGTGCTGAAAGGTGCAAGCATCTGCGGCACGTAACCAACTGGCGCGATCGCCTAAAAAACCTTCCATCGTGGTAGGCGTAACGTCCTATTTTCTTCGCCATCGATCACGTCCCTTGTGTCTATCGGTGCGATAGGAAACCCTAGCGTTCTCAAATAGTGATGCCTGTCACGCTTTTGAGCAAGTGGGCGTTGGTCTTAGCCCTCACCCCTCAGCAATACCCTATGGGGAGTTCAAAGCGTCCTTCGTGACTATCGAACCGGCAGTAATTCTGCGGAGGGGCAGGGCTCTGCCCTGAGTCACTACCCCCGACAAAGGGAAGAAGTAAGTCTTGAGGAGGCCGGCGCCGCATTGTGCTGGCTTCCTCCCGAGCTGTAGCCCCTGCGCGATGCCATTGAGCTAAGCTCTGGCAAAGGTGTGGCTATGGAGAGCAGATGACCATCTTTCGGGTATACGACACATTGTTTGGGACGTGGATGGGGCGTCGGTGACGCTTCCATCCGAAGTCGAGATCGCCTGCGTTGACATGGAGTTCCTGCTGGACGCTCTATCCGACGCCCACGGGTGGCTGGTCAAGGCCTTTAAAGTGGCTCGGCCAACAGGTGGCGGGGGAGCGGCTTAACGCTGCGCTCAAATACCGGCGCCTCACCCTGTCGCAGGGGAGGACCACGACATGGATGAAACAGGGGGTTGTTATGGGTATTACTGCGTATCGCGGCGGCAAGCCGATTACGGACGAGCTTGAGCTGCAGGCGTATCTCGCATCTCTTTTACGACTGGAGAACGTGGGTCTGCTGCTGGGGGCAGGGGCGTCCTGCTCTGCCGGCGGGCAGACGATGAGGATGCTGTGGAGCAGATTCCTGGTGGGCAGTTCGGATGAGGCAGGCTGGCTTTTGTCCCAGGGGTTCATCACGGATGACGAAAAGAGATTGCCATTGCCGCCGCTTCCGCCCCTGGGGCCAGGAGTTCCGGTTGTTCCGACCAATCCATTTATCCCGACTCATGTTGCCAGCTTGCCCAACTTCGAAGTGCTCCTCGACAGGCTTGAGATCGCCATCCTGGAATGGGGGCGACAAGGCAGTCCGGAACTCGTTCAGGCACATAAGGTAAGGTCGGCCCTGTTTAGAGCCGTTGTGAATGCAGCGACGCTGAAGGAAGATTGGTGGAAGTCTCCTTTGGGTGCAGACTTGGCTGACGAGCTGTGGGCCCACCGCTCAATTCTCCAAAAACTAACTGCCGCTCGCCAGCCTGGCCAGCCGGCGCCGTGGGTGTTCACGACCAACTACGACTTGGCTATCGAATGGGCGGCAGAGTCCGTGGATCTTCAGGTCATCAACGGCTTCTTGGGTGTGCATAGCCGCCGTTTCTCACCCCAAAGCTTCGACCTCGGGTTCCGCAATGCCCAAGCCAAGGGTGAAGCCCGTTTCGGTGTCTATAACATCTACCTGGCCAAGCTCCACGGCTCGCTGACCTGGAAAGAGGTTGACTACAGCTTGTATGAGGTCCCGGCGTCTGAAGCTTGGCGCGATATCGATGACTTCTTGACTGGCTGCACAGAGGAGTTGAGCTATCTAGTTCTTCCGCGCGCAGCCAAGTATCTTCAGACCGTCGGCTACGTCATGGGCGAAATGCTGCGGCGATTTGCGGAGTTCATGGCCCGCCCTCAGACGGCTCTGATCATCAATGGCTACGGTTTTGGCGACGAGCACATCAATCGGCTCATCCGCTCCGCCTTGCTCAATCCCACGCTCCAAGTGGTCGTGTATCTGCCTGAGTTCAAGGGAGACCCCGCAGCGGCGGACCTTCCGCAAACCGTGCGAAGACTCCTTGCTCTTCAGACGCCGCGCCTGACCATCGTTGGTGGGGGAAGTAGGGCCTTCACGAGCGCATTGGCAGATGATCTTCCCGACCCAACGGTCTACGATCAGGAGCTGGCAGATCTGCGCAGGCGACTGAAGCCTGAGAAGCCGGACGGAACCGAGGACGACGAGCCATGAGGAGCCGCCAAGCCATAGGCTATGTTGTCCAAATCGATGGCGTGGATATCACGCTGAACCTGATGGATGTCCATCGGGGCCAGTTGGCTGCTCACGTGCATGGCGTGTCGGTCGTCACTGAAGTCGGCAGCCTCCTCGGAATTGAATCAGGGGGGCGACTACTGGTGATGAAAGTCCAGTCGTTGTCGTTTGCTGAGCCTAAAGAGGTTCACCGGTTCGGATTCTCGGGGACTTCGGTTTCCTCCGAGCCCCTGCGACATCTAACGGGGCTGGTTGTTGGCCGGCTGCGCCGTGAGGCTGGGCGGTTGGTGTTCGTTTCGGATTCGCTTTCCTCGCCGGCGTTGGGTGCTGAGGCCTTCCCGCTCACCGATGACGAGCTCTCATCGATTCTGGGCGCCTCGGTTGCTACACCGGCAGACATCCACTTAGGTGATGACCTCCGAGGCGGTGGTCGTCTGACCGCCGACCTACAGAGCCTAGTCTCCAGGCATGTGGCGGTCCTTGGCAGCTCAGGGCAAGGCAAGAGCTGCTTCACTGCTGCGGTGCTCCAGCAGGTCGCGAAGATGCCTAAGGCGCGCGTCGTCATCTTCGACATTAATGGTGAATACGAAGACGCTTTTCCCGCGGCCAACTACCCTCCGGGTGCCATCAAGGTCACCCGCATCGGCGGGTCGGATCCTAACAGCTACCGCATCCCCTATTACGCGCTGGGCCGTCTGGGCCTGCAACGCCTTTTGTTGCCGAGCGACAAGACTCAACGTCCTGCCCTTACCTTTGCCTTGGATCATTTGAACCAGGTCAAATGGTTCCCTGGATCTGGTGGTGTGGGCTTGGCGGCGGATGTGCAAGCTTCGTTGTTCGATGACTGTAGAAGTGACCGCGTATCAGAGGCCCAATCCATCATTGGCAGTCTGCGTGCCGGGACGCCTCCTCCAGCACTCTTGTGGCCTCCCATGCAGGCTCTCGGCCCTTTGATTGCGGATAGCCACGCCATCGCTCCAGCAAGAGGCGGGTTCGAACGCAATGCGTGGAACTACGGCAACATCTCGCCTCTCATTACACGCATTGCCCGTTTCACTGACGACGACATGTTCAAAGACGTCGTCAGCGTGGCTGGCGGTCCGGGCTGTGGTGGCCCGCTTAGCTGGCGCAACGAATCTAAAGCCGTGGTAGAGCGGCTGTTTGGTGGCGATGAGGTCGACTGGCGGGTTCACATCGTCGATCTGCGTCGTGTCTCGCACGACTTAACGCCATTCGTTCTCGGAGCCGTCTTAGAACTCTACGCGTTTGAACTCTTTAACCGTGGTCAGGAGAACAAGCGAGAGACATTGCTGGTGCTGGAGGAGGCCCATCACTACCTGCGTCAGATGGGAACCGGCGACGAAGCCGTGAACAATGCCTTGGCATACGAGCGTTTAGCCAAAGAAGGGCGAAAGTTCGGCTTGGCGCTGTGGCTCAGCACGCAACGCCCGTCCGAGATATCCCCGACGGTGCTTTCCCAGTGCAATACGTGGGTGTCGTTCCGGTTGTCTTCGGAGAAAGACCTTTCCGCCATCCAGTCTGCGAGCGAATGGGCCGACAAGCGGGAGGTGCGAAGGATTGCCGGGCTTGCCCGCCAGAATGCTCTGGCGTTCGGGGGTAGCCTACAGATGGCCACACTGATCAAGGCGCCGACCGCGGATCCGCTGCCTCGCTCGGAAGATGGAAGGTTTAACCAATGGGCTAGCAATGTCGACGAAGAGCTGGATCTTAGCGGACTTCGGTAGCGTGTGTGTCGAAACGCTGGGTACCAGTGGGGTTCAGAGGGGAGGGCAAAGTGGATAACTTTGAAGGGGTGGTTTTGGACTACCTGAGGGCGGATCGCAGACTGTTCATCGACGCCCAGTGCTGCATCCAACTCAATCTTGGTAGCAACCCAGATACCAGCGGCCCGCACCGGTATTGCGATGCCGTCGCTGTGAGCGTCCGCGACCAAACCGCCTACCTGTGTGAGATTTCCTATTCGGCACGCTTGCCTGCGTTGTTGAACCGACTGAGAAGCTGGGATCAGCACTGGATTGGCTTAAAGGAGGCGTTGGCGAGGGATTGTGGTATCCCCGCCGATTGGACGCTTCAGCCATGGCTATTCGTTCCCAACGCTCGCGTGGATCGCTTGCTTTTAGGCACGCGTGCGCTATCACTAGTGCCAGAGCCGCGGGTAACAGCCTTGGGGGACGTCCTCCCTTGGCGCTACCGATCTTGGGACCGTGGGGATTGTCTGGATTCTGGCTATGACTGACTTCAATCTCCAAGCACCTAGCTTTGCTTTGCTCCAAGCCCCCATGGCCTGTTGGAAGTGTGGCTCAGGGACCTTGGTCACTGCCATCTGGGTGCCTCGCCTGACAGAGTTCGATGAGGAGGGCGAACTGGAGGTTGCTGATGCTGCGGTCCTGCAATATGTCGAATCCTTGGACGCAGCCGTCGAGGCGTTCGTCGTCCAGGCCGCACCACTCCTGCGTATCGGCCAGTCGCAGACTGCCGGCGTCAATTATTGGGCTAACCATTGTTCCCACTGTGACGCGCTCCAGGGAGACCACTTCGTGATGGGGGTAAGTGGGCCTTTCTTTCTCCAATCTCGAGATGAGCTGTCTTCGCTGACGGTCCACCCGGGAAGCAGCGATCTCCGAGCGATTGCCGGGTATTCGGAATCCAACTGGATGAGTTGGATCTCTAACCAAGTGGAACGGGGCCGATTAAGTCCAGGTGCTAGACGCATTCAGTAGGGGCTTGACGGCACCAGAAGCTTGTTTAGCATGCCGATTTTTGGCGGGGACGCAAATGGCGATGGTCGAATCAGTTATCTGCGATGAAGAGCGCTTCTGGACGGAGGTGTTCAAGGTCGGGCTGAACAAGTTCGACGTCACTTCTGCGCTTGCAAAAGCAGATGCGGCACTTCAGCTGCATAGATTTATGTGGACCAAGGAAAAAGAGGGGCTCCATATCTCGTTTGCTGCGTCGAATTCCGGCCACGAAGAGCACTGGAACGCTGGCGGATTTGGGGCTGAAAATTCCGATGCTCTCCCATTTCGCAGAGCATCGGCCATGGATGTATGGTCTGCGGCCTTTTCCAAAGAATGGGCTGAAAGTTCGTCGCTCGCGTCTGCGGCTACCCAAGCTGACAGTGCTTTGGATGGCTATGCGAGAAAGGCTGGAGTTGACGTTTCGAGTCTATATGCTGCCGGCGATGCTGCCAGTAAAGCGGGCTGGCGCTCTGTATGGGACATCATGGACCACGGCGGTCGTACGCCGACTTCGGTTTGTTCACATCAAGTGACGGATACCGGCTAACGGTTGGCTTGATACCTGGAGTTGGCGTTAAGCGACGCTCCCGGTACGCGGTGATGACGCTCATCAACTCAGTGGTGTTGGATATGTGCCTGACGAAGCCCTGGCTCCCGATGAGCATCATCTTCAAATCTTCTTCGAGCACGTCTTTCTCACAACCATCGGACTTCCTTTCAGTGCATAGGAAGTCGACGTAGATTTGAAGTTCTTCCACTTCCAAGCCCAACTCCAGTAGGTCGGCGGATCGAACAGATGTGGCAGTCGGCTGCTTGTGGCAGAAACGAGCTGCCAGTAAGGGCGAAAACAAGTTTGCCAGGGTTAGCGGCCAGCGAGGATGAAAAACCGCCCCATTTGTTAACCCGACAGTCAACGAGCTCAAAAGGGTAATGGCGTGCTGGGAACTTGGGCGCCCTGAGTAGCAAGAGCCAGGCCGTTCAAGGGTTGATCCGGCCGGCAGGGCTTTCAAAGCTGTTAGAAGATAAGGCTGCAGAAAAAGCTGTTCCAAGTGACTCTGAGTACCTGCGGTCTCTCCCCAGTAGGCAAAGAAGTGCCCCCTGGTGCTTCGGCTCAGCTCCTTCCTTGACTCGATTGATCCGTTATTGCCCTCGTCGATTGCTGCCAGGTCCATAAGCTTCTTATAGGCTCGCTTCGGGCCTTTGCTTCCCACCCACTCGCTTTCGCAGAAGGATTGATCCGGTTTGATCTCCAGTAGAGCGAATTTCTCGCCGACTTGATGAACGCCATCGCCCATCTTGGATTCCGCATTTCCATCCAAGGAAATATTTAGCGGGGGAATCTCCGCGCCCGGATTGGCTTGAAGCCACTGCGCGTCGCGCAGCGCTAAAACCACACCCACTTCCCAGTGATTCTGCATGTCGGTAGCGCTCCCTGGCAATGAAGGTTTCTGCTCAGTGTACCTGCGGTCTACGTGTGATGGTGTCTAAGGTGTCTAAGGGCCGCCAGTCGGGGCGGCGTGTCGGCGGCGAGTGGGTAAAGGGGGGGAACTACTGCAAGGATTTGGTCGCCGCGGCCAGCTGCGCTTTGGCGGACCGATATGCGTCATTGCTCATCAATAGCGCCGCGCAAGCTCTCTGCCGATCTTCGCGTCGGCGAGGCTCGTCCTCTTTATATAGAACTATCTCTCGATCGAGGTCTGCCAACTCTCGATCACGCTTGGTTTGGTAATCCGGGTCCGACATGCGCCTCTTTGCCTGGATGAGCAGCTCAGCAGTGCCGGCTTCCCCTATCTTGACCAACTTGTCCCACTCCTCGTCGGCCCTCAGCTCGCCAATGCGTATCAGACGCTGTCGAACCTCGTTGGAGTCTCGGGTTTCCAGCTCGCGGGCCTGGTCGCATTGCTCGCGACTCTGGGCAGCTTGTTCGCCAAGCCTTTCCACTTCTTTGCGAAGGTCGCGGTTACTGTCGCAAGCCGTCAAGACCAACGCCATGAGTAGGGCAAGGATGGTGGGTGTGGCTGGAGTGCGCATGTTCTTCCTTGAGTTGGTCGCGTCTTCCGATGGAATGCCTCGTCATGGCCTTTTTGAAGACTGAGTCCAGCAAAGCCAGGGGCGGTTCCTACAGGCTCTGGCGCCATTTTAGGGGGTTGGTCGGCTGGACTCCAAGCCTGTCGTTGGAGCCGACTCCGTAGTCAACCAAGGGTTATTGGCCTCGAGCTAGGCTGCCTCTCAGTCGATCATGACCTGCTGCTTCGCCAGACGAGCGCGGCCTCCCGAGTCTCCTCGGTCGGCGCACAGTTGGCCGGCTTTCGTTCAATAACAGCACACCCTCAATAATCTTGGGGACGGATGGGCCTCGATACACAACTGGTCAGATTGCGCGATATTCGCCGTGGGTTGGCGTCCCCATGGCATCATTGGCTCCCCCCAGGGCGCGGGGCAGAAGGACCGAGGGTGGGGCAGTGGAGTTTCTAATATTCATTGGGGTGCTGTGGCTTCTTGGTGCGATCTTCGGCAAGAAGCCACCTAAGCCTCGCCCGGTCGATCCAAAGGTGGCGGAAGAAGCTCGCGCCAGCGCAGCTCAATCGCAGGCCGCCTTTGATGAGAAGCTCAAGCGATGGATCGAAGAAGCTCTGGCCTTTGCCGGTCAAGGGCGCTGGATTCCCAAGGGAACGGCGAGCCGGTTTCTGGCATCCCACCCGGCCCCCAAGCATCAAACCAAGACTTGGAAGCAGGCTGTTGGGGATTCATCACCTGAGGAAACCCTGCGGCTGCGGTATGGAAAGTCGAATAGCCAACACATGGTGATCCAGAGGGTCGTGTGCGATAGCTTCTTTAGGACGGTGGAGAAGAACCCTCTCACCGAAGAGCAGATCCTTGCTTGCATCTGCATGGACGATGCGGTGATGGTCGTCGCCGCGGCCGGTTCGGGCAAGACCTCCACGATGGTGGCCAAAACTGGCTATGCCTTGCACCAAGGTTTGGCCAAGCCCGAGCAGATATTGCTGCTGGCTTTTAACAAGGCTACCGCCGAGGAAGTGGGCGTTCGCATTGCAGAGCAGTTGAAGGGGGTGCCTCAGGTGGAGAGTGCCCGATCCAGCACCTTCCACGCTTTTGGCATTGACGTCATCGCGAAGGCCACGGGCAAGAAGCCGTCCCTGGCCCCTTGGGTCGATCCCGGTAACCCCGGCGCTGACGTAAGGGAGGTGGGCGACATCATTCAAATGCTGAGCGAACAGGACAAGGCTTTCAAACGTGACTGGGACATGTTCCGGACCGTATACGCGCGGGATGTCGGCAAATGGGGCCAACCGGATGAGCCCGAGGCCTACGGCAACGGCGCGCGTGGCTTCCGTACGGCCCGTGGTGAGGTGGTCAAAAGCAAAGAGGAGCGCACGATCGCCGACTGGTTGTTCTACAACGGCGTGGTCTACGAGTATGAGCGTGCATACGAGCACGATACGGCCGACCACCAGTTTCGGCAGTATTTTCCAGACTTCTACTACCCAGACATTCAGCTGTACCACGAGCATTTCGCCCTTAACGGGAAAGGGCATGCGCCCAAGCAGTTCAAGGACTATCTGGCGGGGGTCGAGTGGAAACGGGAGCTCCACGCCAAGTTCGGGACCGCCCTGTTTGAGACCACATCGCATGGCCTGCTGACCGGCGAGGCCATCCCTGCCTTGGCAAAGGCACTGCTGGCGCGCGGCGTGCGCCTGGTCTTTGAGCCTGACAGGGAGGGGGGAGGACTGTCGCCTGTGCAGGCGCAGGACTTGGCCCGCTCGTTCCGGGTGTTCCAGCAGCACGTCAAGAACAACGGTCTGACCCGGCAAGATCTGCAAGCCGCACTGATAGCCCAGTCTCAGGACGGGTTTGGTGCACGCTTGCGCATGTATTTGGCGCTCTACGAGCGGATCGCCGAGGAATGGGAGCGACGCCTCCAGCGCGGCAACTTCATCGACTTCGAGGACATGCTGATCTTGGCGGCTAGGCACGTGGAGTCTGGTGCCTACAAGAGCCCGTTCGTTCTTATTCTGGCCGATGAGTTCCAAGACAGTTCACGGGCCCGCATTCGGCTGTTGAAGGCGTTGTCGAACCAATCTGATCCGCCGGCGCACCTCTGCGTGGTGGGCGACGATTGGCAAGGCATCAATCGTTTCGCTGGATCTGACATCACCGTGATGACTGAATTTGAGAAGACGTTCGCCCACGCCACGCGCTTGTCCTTGGGCACCACGTTCCGGTGCCCCCCGGAACTTTGCGATATCTCCAGCGGGTTCATCCAAGCCAATCCCGCGCAGATCAAGAAGAAGGTCAAGACCACCAATCCGTTGACCAAGACTCCACTCCTTGCCTACGGATTCGCGGAGCAGGCGAGCATCGTGGGGTATGTGGAAAAGCAATTGGCCCATATGCATCACCTAGCTGTCAGCGGGAAGCTGACGCCGCTCAAGGGGCAACACATCACCGTCATGCTTCTGGGGCGCTACCGGGATGACAGGCCGGGTGCGTTGGAGGTGTGGCAACGCCGCTTCGGCGACAAGCTGCGCATCGAGTATCGAACTGCCCACGGTTCCAAGGGGTTGGAGTCAGAATACGTCTTCGTCCTGAACGTGGTGGAGGGCACCCGAGGGTTTCCAAGCCAGATCCAAGACGACCCTGCGCTGCAGTTGGCCATGCCGGCACCCGACCCCTTCCCTGTGGCGGAGGAGCGGCGCCTGTTCTATGTAGCCATGACCCGTGCCCGTAAGCAGGTTAGGCTGTATACAACCCTCAACCAGCCTTCGCGCTTTCTGGTGGAGTTGGTGAAGCAAGGGCACCTCAAGATCGAACCCATCGATGGTGTGGCCTTGGAGCCGTGCCCACAGTGTGGGCGTGGGATCCTGCAGCTGCGGTCGGGACCTTACGGCGACTTTCACGGATGCAGTCGCTTCCCCGCTTGCACCTTCAAGCTCAAGGCGGACCAAGACGCGTCTTTGAAAGTCCAGGTCAAACCTCGAACCCAGCGACTGCCAGCGAGCACACGAGCAGGTGACCAATGCCCCGTATGCAAACAAGGGGTGCTTCAGTCGCGGAACGGTCGCAACGGCTCCTTCTTGGGGTGCTCCCGGTTCCAAAGCGGCTGTAAGGCGACTCGAAGCCTATCGGGCTGATGGGCTCGTGTAGCCGTACACGACTAGGGTGCTGCCCTGCATTTGTGGCCCAGCCCCTAAGACTTAAGCGACGGCGAACCGCGCCCGATCGGTCCCCTCGGGGCTTGTATGCTCTGAAAGCTAAAGAAACGACGCATCAAGCCGATATAACATGAAGTTATTCCAGCCAGGTTGCGCGAGGACAGGATGTCGAGAAAGATCATTGGTTTTGGTGTGGCGTTGATCCCGCTGTTGCTGGCCGGTTGCGGCGTGAGCAAGCCTCCGGCTTGTGGTGATGAAAGCACGCTGGACTTGGTCAGAAGCATCATCCAGCGGGAGCTGGGCGCGGGCAGTTCCGCAGCGTCCCTGGACGCAAAGGCGTTGCGAGAGGTTCTGCCCATTTCCTTGGCGCACCCCACCAGCTTCGACGAGGCAATCAGCCGCTACAGCTGCGAGGCGGACCTCACCGCGCCGTTCAACAACCCTGGCCAGGACGTCTACAAACTTAGGCTCGAGTACACCTCTCAAGTCGTCGACGGTGATCACTTAGCGGAGGTGCGCGTGCTTCCTGGTGATCTCATCGGCATAGGGGCTGCGATCCGCTCCAACCTTCAAGGCAAGCAGAAAGCGCCTGAGCCCACCGCCGCTCCGCTCGCAAGTGAGCCTGCACCCGCGGCGCAGGAGGACTTTGACGACTTGGCATCGGTAAAGGCAGATGAGTACACGGACGTCGAGGAGGTTGAGCCTTCGTTGGGTGCGCCCAGTCCTAGCTTTGACTGCTCCAAGGCATCATCGTCGGTGGAGCAAATGATATGTGCCGACGGTGAGCTGGCCCGGCTGGATAGCGCAACGGCCGAGGCCTTCAAGGTGGCACGTTCCCATTCCACTGATCCCAGTTCTGTGAGCACTGATCAGGGTCGTTGGAGACGCGAGGTGCGCGACGTGTGCGCGGATACGTCGTGCGTGGGCGACGCCTACCGTGTTCGCTTGGCCGAGCTCAACTGAGCATACCCTGCATGCTTGGCGATGGGTCAATTGGGTCACCAGCGCTGGGTGCGGTCATCGCCCGCGAGGGCCGGTGGCGGGCTTGGAAGCGCGTTGCCTTCATGAACCTCTCCTAGGCGTCCGCAGGTTCATAGGCAATTTACGGCCGCGAGATTAAGTGCTGCGATGGCGGCACAGGATGTCGTCGTGGTGCTGGGCCGGACCAGTGACGTCCTTTGAGATGCGGCCAGTATCAGCCAGACACCCGTCCATTCGTGGCTTCAGCTGTTAGCCGAAGGACTTATCCGCCATCCAGTCCACAATCGAGTGGGCGGACGAGCTGGAGGTCCGGCGCATCGCTGGTCTGGCCGGTCATGACGCGTTGGCCTCGTTAGGAGCTTGCAGATGGCGAAGTTAGTGGTGGCGGCGACTGTGAATCTATTGCCTCGGTCGGAAGATGGAAAATTCAATCAATGGGCGAATGCCGAGGGCCCCACGCTGGACCAACGTGACTTGCTTTAATGGTGGTATCAACTGCTATGTGGACAATCCAGTCTAACGGAGTTCTAAAGATCTAATAAGGACAGTCGATTGGTATGACATCTACGTGCCCTACTGCCTTAATGCCCTAGGCCTCATGACAGGTGGTGTGGCAGACCCGGGCTAAGGATCGACGATCCTGAAAGCTGCCCAGCTTTCCCCTAATTTTGCTAAGGCGAGATGGGCGAGTTCTTGTTTACCCGAAATGCTACTTAAAGGAGACTGGAAGTGATCAGCAAGGAAGAATGGGATAACGCGTGTGCGAGGGTGACGGAAGAAATGACTTTGCACGTGCAGCGCTTCGCAGTTCCGCTGACGATGAGTGAAGAGTTTGGATCTGGCACTGCGTGGGGCTCGGGCACCTATATTTCGCTAGGGCGAGACACTTGGGTCCTCACCGCTGAGCATGTCGTAAGCAAAGTCCCAGTAGGGGGGCGTCTCGCCCATCTTCCCAAAGATGGCGGAGAATACAATGCCGCGTTTGGAAGGCCGGAAATGGCCGCGTGGCCCGTAGATGCGGCCGCCTTGCCCATCTATCCAGACGAGAAATTTCTGCCTGAAGCGCATAGAGTTACGTCGTCCATTGCGGAAAGCTACTCCCCGGTAGACGAGGAGCTACTCTTCTTCTACGGATTTCCTGGATATACCGTAGAGCGAAACGATCCTCGTCAGAAAGATAAGTTGATCGTCTCTCGGTTCAGTCATTTAACGGTTCTGGGTAAGCCGATGCTCTCCCAGGCGATTGGCCCGGAGGTGCATCTTTCTGCATCGAATTTTGATCCACTTGCTCATGTTGCCATCCACTATCCTTTCGCTGCGCAGAGGGCGAAGGATGGCGTTGTAGTGCCTTTGCCGAATGCAGCTGGCATGAGTGGAAGCGCTCTTTGGGACACAAAATTCGTTGAGTGTGCCGAAAGGGGCATCCCTTGGACTCCGGAGTACTCAGAGATTTGCGGGGTTGTGTGGGCTGTGTTGGATAACCCGGAAGTGGTCTTTGCCACGAAGATCGAAAAGGTGCGTGAGTTTTTGCCCGCCGTTTTTTAAGCTCTCATGTTTGGGCTGATGGGAACTACGTTTCTGCTGGATTTCTACGCTGGATATGAGGTTGATCTGGTCACCTAGCCTGACGCAGGATGGGGTGCTATCAGTAGTTGGCATGTCAATAGCATCGTTTGTCCGGTTCATGGTCCAAGTGAGTGCATGATTTATTTTTTTCTGAGAGTATTTTTGGAGTTTCAGATGAGAAGGATTGCTGATGTTGTCGGTTCCAAAGAGCGCCCGATCGTACCTTTGGGCGTCACTATGGTTGTGCTGGATACTTGCGCGGTGCGGCAACTGGTGCATGAGCCCGACGTTACTTGGGATGCTTGCTTCAAAGAGATGTCAGCAGATGGATACTCGTTTAGTTTGAGTGAGTTGGCTGTGCATGAGTTGGTTTCCCAGGTTCAACGAGGATCTATTTCTGTTGAGGATCACTTGGCGCTGATGGTGAGGCTGAATTCATTTCTCAATCCTGCGGCGCCTGTAATCCCTTCCTACTACGACGTGATGGGGATAATCGGGGCTCAGGAGTTCGATGAGCTTGAAACACGCCGTCTTATCGCGGAGTTATGGGGTATGTTGCGGGCTGACTTATCTTCTGAGTCGGTTGCGTCAATCCTTACGGATAGGGTGCGAGGTGAAGAGGTGCGCGACTGGGCTAACTTCCTTAGCGGCATAATGGAGCATGTGCGGTGCTCGGGTCTCGACATTTCCCGCGCGGCTCCGGAAGTTGCGGCCGATGCTCTTGCCGTTCTCGCAGCGAATTCGCGGGATGGGGCGGGCTCGCTTGTTCCGGATATGAGCATTAGGCAGCACCTTGAGATAAGGTATCGGTTTCGGCAGGCGGCTCGTAGTCAGTTGGACGAGAAACCCTACAGGCCCACGTCGGCGAAGAAGAAGAACGATGCCATGGATCTGAGTATGTATTCGTATCTGACCCTGCCAGCGTTCGTCGTTACGAGGGATAACGGGTTTATGTCCAAACTCGCTGGCATTGATAGCTTCCAGCGAGACTGGTTTAAGTTTCCGGAGGATTTGGCTGCTAGCTGGAGGCGAGGTGAGCGGCCCAGACCTGAATGGCCACCCACAAAGTGGATTGAGAAAGAGAAGGAAAGGTCTCTGCTGGATTTTCTGGTCCCAAGGTCATCGTCCACTGAGGGGCAAGAGCGCACTTAGACGTTACTGGGTAACGTGTGCGCAAAGGGCTCCGCCCCTTGAACCCCAAGCCTCGTAGAGGCTTGCCAAAAGCAGAAGCTGATCCATAAAGAGTCCTGTTTTCACAGGAGTTTTCATGGCCATCTTCCACACCTCAGTCAAAACCTTTAGCCGCCGAAAGGGGCAATCCTCTATCGCAGCGGCCGCCTACCGGGGCGGCCTGCTGCTCGCCGATTTCCTCACCGGGCAGCAGCACGACTACCGCCGCCGCGGCGGGGTGGTCGAGAGCTTCTGCCTTGCACCCCAAAGCGCCCCGTCCTGGGCGACCGATGTTGCAGAGCTCTGGCCTGCTGTCGAGGCCGCTGAGAAGAGAAGGGACGCTACGGTGGCTCGGGAGTTTGAGGTTGCACTGCCTCATGAGCTGTCGGGGGAGCAGAGAGCCGAGCTCGCGTTTTGCGTTGCTGAGACGTTGGTGGCCCGATACGGCTTTGCGCTCCAAGCCAGCATCCACTCGCCTGGCACTGCGGACGGCCTGAACCACCATGTCCATCTGCTGGCGACGACTCGGCGCATTGACGCGAACGGTTTCGCCGAAAAAACCCGCGAGCTTGATGGCGGCCCCGCTGGCAAGGCCCAAGTCGAATGGATCCGGGAAATGGTCGCCGCAACCATCAATGCCCATTTGGCGGCTGCCGGGATCGACGCCTGCATTGACCACCGTGGCCTGGCGGAGCAGGCCCGATCGGCCATGTTGCGCGGCGACGCCATTGAGGCGGCCGTCTTGGCGCGCGAACCCACCCGCCACGTCGGTAAGGCAGCCACGGCCTTGGCTCGCCGGGGGCAAGCCTCGGACCGGGCCCAGGCGAATGACGAGATCCGATTGGAGAATAAGGAGCGCCGGGCGCAGCTGCTGGACCAGATATCGTTCGAGGGCGAGCCAATGGAATCGGGTTCAGACACCCGCCCTGGCACCGCCCATGGAAGCGCTGGTGCGCGTCTAGGAGTCGTCATCCCGGTCCCAGGGTTGGAGATTCGCGGCGTCTCCGGCATGCGGCTTTCCAAGCTCATCGGCGCGGACGCGGACGCGGGGCGTCCCCAGCAATCGCTGCCTGAACTCATTGAAGAGGGGATACGGGCTCTAGCAGAAGTTGCGCAGGCGCGCGCCGATCTGGCGCTTCAGCCGGTCCGGCTGTGGTTAGAGCAGGCCAGGACGGAAGTCTGCTCAAGCGGGGAGTCCCGAGGGCTTCGAAGCTTGGTCAGCGAGGTGGTGGCCAAGATCAAGGCGGTGCGCAACCTTCTGATGAGCCGGGCTCGGCGCCTGATGACGCTTTCCAGTGTTGAGCGGCTGCGTCACATGGCGGAGGCGGAGTGGGAGCGCTTCACCACTGATCATCCCAGACCTGGCTACTGGTCGCCAAGCGAATGGACCGAGCGCCGGACTCGGCGGCTGTCTTCCCTTGAGAAGCGCACGGCTGAGCTGGGACAGGCGCGTAAACAGGCTTCCTCCGAAGCGCTACAGGCCTTAGATCGAGCCATTGAGGGGCATGCAGACGCGCTGCTGCGGAGATGTGCGTCTGCCCCGAAGGCCGAACGTCCTGCTGGCAACAGCGCGGCTCCACCCGCCCTAGGTTTGTCTGGCAGTCCGAAGCCGCCCCGACTCCACTGAGCCCAAGAAGAAGCCCCGCAGATGCGGGGCTTTGGCTGTTATCGGATTTGAGGGCCAGAGCGACTGGGGTTGGGCTTCTCTGGTTTGGCTGGTGGGAGTCCCCGAGAAGCGCGCCACGCGTCCGGAGACGCCGGCATGGGTGGAGGCTGCCGGTCTCGGTCGACCGAGACCGCTTGCACTCGAGGCGCCGAGCTGGATGGCGGAAGCAGGGCGAGCGCCCCGCCCAGGCTCTTCTCTGCATGGAGTTGGACCAGCGCAGAGGCGAGTTCCAAGGAATACCGGAGGTCCACCATCTGCGCGTCGATGGTCCGGGTGGGGTTCTGAGCTAGCAATCCAGGCAAGACTTGGGTTGCGATGCGGAGTTGAACGTCTGTGGGCATGAGGGCTCCTGAATGAAATGACGATTCATCCAAGCACTCGATTTCACCTGCGCAAGAAGATGAGCGCGACCAACTTCACAGATCTGATCATGGGGGCGTATGCCTTAGGCGAGCCCCGCCAGCAAGCTCAGGCGAGGCGGTCGCGGCGACGAGAATTGCCGCCGCGGTGCCCTGCTGAATTCAAATTGCCGGCCAGCTGACCGCCCGCGCCAATCTTAGGTTGCTACTGTTTCCGCTTCTCCAACGGGCTTGCTGGCAAGGTGGACCGACCAGCGTCCTGTCGTCTCCTGCTCTGTGCTCAACATGTCGTAGGTTCGGATCATGCTGAGAAGGCCCGAGTGCCCGTACAGGTTCGGGGTAAACGATGGGTTCGTGCGTTTGAGGTATTGGCCCAGCGCCGCCAGATCGACTTTCCCGTCGGCTGTGCCATCCGCCAACAGCTCAACGGCCTGTATGAGAAAGCGAGGACGCCGCTTGGGCAGGGGCTTGGCGGGTTCCGCTTTGGCGACAGGTTCCGACAACGTTTGAGGTTTTTCTGCCGCAGCGGGCGCTGTCGTTTCCTCCTGGGCTTGGGCCGGCTCGCTGGGGACCCATTCGAAGAACTGATCACACGCATTGCGCAGGGCGTCGGGCGTCTTGGGCTCTCCGACGATGCAGACCGTGGCGCCGCGCTCCCGCAATTTGCGGCAGAGGTGGGCAAAGTCCGAATCGCTCGTCACCAAGCAGAAGGTGTCGGCCCGTTGATCGAACATCGCCTCCAAGGCATCGAGGGCCAGCGCGATGTCTGAGGTGTTCTTTCCAGCCGCATATTGGTATTGCAGGCACGGCGTGAAGGCTTGCCGAACCAACACTTCCTGCCAGCGGCGGGCGAGGGTCTGGTGGTTCCCATAGCCCCGCCGAAGAACCACGCGACCAAACTGGGCCACCATGAGCAGGGCGTGGTCCACGATTTCGGGCGAGACGTTGTCGCAATCCACCAGGACGGCGACGCGGGATTCCAACGGCACGATGCTCACGCGTTGCTCCTTGCTCGGCGGCTGTTCTTGGGGAGGCTGCCTTCGGGCAGCAGGGCAGGATCCACCAAGGGCCGCAGGGCCTCCAGGTTGAGTCCGTAGTTGAGAGACAGGAGGCCCGGCGAGTGGGCGCCCAGTCCCTCCAGCTTTTCTTTAACGGTGAAGTCGCGGCTGTAAGTGGCGTGGTGCTCGTCGTCCAACTCATGGCCCACGATCTGCGCACGCAGTTCGGAGACCACGCCTGCGCCTTGGAGTTCTTGGATCAGGGTCTTGCGCAGGGAGTGGAAGCCGCGCCGGGCGTTGGGCCAGTTCTTGCCCACTTCTGCCAGATAGCGGCTGAACGCCTTGGACACCCAGTTGCCTTGGCCATTCTTGGCCTCGGCCTTGGCGCCGGGAAACAATCGGGCGTGGCCCTCGGTCCGCAGGCACTCGATCCATTTCAGCAGGCCGAGCGCCACCAAGTCGGGGTGGACCGGCACGGTGCGCAGGCTGACATCGGTCTTGACCCGCTGGTGCTCGCCCTCGTCGGAGATCTGGATGCAGGGCACTCCGCCGTCCTCAAACACGTCGCCAATCAACAATTGACCCACTTCGGATGCTCGAGCACCGGTGTAAAGGCCAATCAAAGATGCCCAGCGGGCCGGCAGAGGGAGGCTCTCAAAGGCGGCCGGGGCAAACAGCACCTGGACCTGGTGAGTGTCGTAGGCCTTGAAGCCGAACTTTCTCCGGGCCCGCTTTTCCCGAGTGGAGTAGCTCACATGGCCGTTGGCGGGGTTGTCCCCCTTGGGGTAGTAGCCCGACGCCAACGCCCAGTCGAAGAACCCACCTTTTCCGCCGATGTAGCTTTGCTTGTTGGTCAGCGTGGGGGTGGAAGCCCCTCCGTCCCGCATGTGCTGATACCAGCGCGCCAGGTCGGAGCGGGTGATGGCATGGATCTTCGTTTTTTCGCCCAGGAAGCTCGTCAGCATTTCGACGGCCGTCTTCTTGATCGTCCAAGTCTTGGGCAGGGTGCTGCCCTTGATGCTGGCCAACCAGGCGTCCCTGGCCTTTCCCAGGGGGATTGTTTCGATCGCCGGCTTTGGCGCGGGGGACGGGGCAGGGGCCGCTGCCGCCATTGGGCCGTAGAGCAGGCTGGGGCGCGGCAGGGCCCGGCGGTCCATAGCCGCAGTCAGTTCCATCATCTGTCGATAGAGCTGCACGTCCTCGGGGCTGTCGATCTGCCAGCGCTCGTTGATCGTGCCGTCCGGCGCCTGGGTCCGGTGAAGGGTCAGGTCACGGAGGTTGGTGCTCTCGGTGAGCCGCGCAATCAGCTCATCGGCCTCTTTCTTGCTCAACTTCTCCACGCGTCGTTCCCTCAACACGGCGAAGGCTTGAGCATAGCTGGCCGCGAGCATCAGGGCGCGCAGCCGGGCTTCTTTCATGTCGCAGGTGCGCAGCGTGCGCTTGAACGTCAGACGGCCAAGAACCGGCTGAAGATCGACGGGAACCCGTTGCCGGAACGACCAGAGCCCAGAGCGGGCTCGAACCAAATGATGGGGGATGCGCATGGGAGATGTGTCTCGCCTTGCATCGCCACAGACAGCCAAACCAGAGAAAGCAAAAACCCCTGCGTAAACAGGGGTTTGCTGAATCTGGCGGAGAGAGGGGGATTCGAACCCCCGAAGCGCGGTTTAGACGCTTACACACTTTCCAGGCGTGCTCCTTCAACCGCTCGGACACCTCTCCGGACCTGCTGCGATAACCCGCTGCAGGGGCGCAGATTCTAGCGGGGGAATTGGATTCGCACAAGCGGTTCGTCACGAAGGGCAGGGGGGCTGGACAGGCGTGGCACAATGGTCGTCCCGATGAAGACGGTGGCCTGATGTCCTATCTCGTCCTTGCCCGCAAGTGGCGTCCGAAGCGTTTTGCCGAGCTGGTGGGCCAGGAACACGTGGTCCGTGCGCTCAGCAATGCGCTGGACAGCGGCCGGGTGCACCATGCGTTCCTGTTTACCGGCACCCGCGGGGTCGGCAAGACCACCATTGCCCGTATTTTCGCCAAGTCGCTGAACTGCGAGCAGGGCACCAGCGCTGACCCGTGCGGTCAGTGCCCGGCCTGCCTGGATATCGACTCCGGTCGCTACATCGATCTGCTCGAGATCGATGCTGCGTCCAATACCGGTGTGGATGATGTCCGCGAGGTGATCGAGAACGCCCAGTACATGCCCTCCCGCGGCAAGTACAAGGTCTACCTGATCGACGAAGTGCACATGCTGTCCAAGGCGGCGTTCAATGCGCTGCTCAAAACGCTGGAAGAGCCGCCGGAGCACGTGAAGTTCCTGCTGGCCACCACCGATCCGCAGAAGCTGCCGGTGACGGTGCTCTCGCGCTGCCTGCAGTTCAACCTGAAGCGGTTGGACGAGGACCAGATCCAGGGCCAGATGACCAAGATCCTGGCGGCCGAGGAGATCGAGTCCGACCCGACCGCGATCGTGCAGTTGGCCAAGGCCGCCGATGGCAGCCTGCGTGACGGCCTGTCGCTGCTGGATCAGGCGATCGCCTATGCCGGCGGTGCGCTGCGCGAGGATGTGGTGCGCGCGATGCTGGGCACGGTCGACCGCACCCAGGTCGCCGCGATGCTGGATGCGCTGGCCGATGGTGATGGCCAGCGCCTGCTGCAGACCGTGGCCCTGCTGGCCGAGTTCTCGCCGGACTGGAGCGGGGTGCTCGATGCACTGGCCGAGGCCCTGCACCGGATCCAGGTGCAGCAGCTGGTGCCGGGCGCCGCGACGGCGGGCGAGGGGATCGATGCCGAGGCCTTCGCCCAGCGCCTGCGCCCGGAAGTGGTCCAGCTCTGGTATCAGATGGCCCTGGGCGGCCGTCGTGACCTGCACCTGGCCCCGAGCCCGCGCGCCGGGTTCGAGATGGCCGTACTGCGCATGCTGGCCTTCCGTCCCGCCGCCGCGGTACCGCCCGTGCCCCGCGATCCGGGCACCGGGACCGCCGTGAACAGTGGTGGCCAGGCCAGCGGCCAAGGCACCGGCATGGCCGCTGCGGCAGCCAGCGCGGCGTCTGTTTCGGTCGTGGCGCCGGTCAAGGCGAGCGCCCCCGTGGCTCAGCCGGCCCCGCTGGCGCCCGTGGTTGCTCCTGTCTCCGCGGCACCTGAGCCCGCACCGCCGGCACCGAAGCAACCGTCCCCGGCCCCGCCCCCGGCAGCCGCCGAGCCGGTGAAACCGGCCAAGCCCGCCGTCGCAGCGCCCGCTGCCGACGACGATCTGCCGCCGTGGCACCACGAGAGCGATGCCGCCGATCGCGACGAAGCGCTGGCTGCTGAAATGGCCACCCCGGATGCGGCCATGGTCGCTCCGTGGGAAGCGCCGGCCGAGCGGACCGTGGCACCTGCTGCGCCCGCGCCTGTACGTGATGCCCCCGCCCCGGTGGCCCGCCCGCAGGGCATCGCCATCGCCCCATCTGCTCCGGACACCGCGCCCGTCGGCGAAAGCGGTGACCTGACCGCCGATGCCTGGCTGGAACTGGTGGCCGGCAGCCAGCTCAATGGCCCGTCCAAACAGCTGGCTGCGCACTCGGCGTTCATCAGCTACCAGCACGGCGTCTTGAAACTGGCGATTTCGCCCGGATTTGAGTACTTGAGTTCGGACCGCTCGCAGGCGGCGCTGATCGCGGCGTTGACCGGCCCCTTGGGGCAGGCCCCGCGCCTGGTGATCGATACCGGTGCAGCCGGTGCCGAGACCCTGCATCAGCGCGCTGACCGCCAGCGTGGCGAACGCCAGACGGCGGCGGAAGCCGCTTTCATGGCCGACCCTTCGGTGCAGTTGCTGGTGCAGCAACACGGTGCCCGGGTCGTCGCCGATTCCATTCGTCCTTTTGAAGAGTAAAGACCCATGCGCGGCAATATCGCCCAACTGATGCAGCAGGCCCAGAAGATGCAGGAAAACCTGCAGAAGGCCCAGGAAGACCTCGCCAAGCTGGAAGTCACCGGCAGCGCCGGCGGCGGCATGGTCAGCGTGACCCTGACCGGCACCAAGGAATGCCGCAAGGTGCGCATCGATCCGTCGGTGCTGTCCGATGCGGAAATGACCGAAGATCTGGTGGCCGCCGCGTTCAACGATGCCTCCAACAAGATCGACGCCGAGTCGAAGAACCGCATGGGTTCGGCGACCGCCGGCATGCAGCTGCCCCCGGGCATGAAGCTGCCGTTCTGACCCACCGCCTGCGCCGGGTGTCTGCCTGGCGCGACCGTGCTGACCGCGCCGCGAAGCCTCCGGGCTTCGCGCGCTTGTTTCTGAGATGAGCGATCCGCCATGAGCCTGCCCCTGCTCGAACAATTGATCGAGGCCTTCCGCGTGTTGCCGGGCGTGGGCCAGAAGACCGCCCAGCGCATGGCGTACCACGTGCTGGAGCGCGAGCGCGAGGGCGGCCAGAAGCTGGCCGAGGTGCTGGCCAAGGCGATCGAGCGGATCGGGCATTGCGAGCAGTGCCGGGATTTCAGCGAGACCGATATCTGTGCGGTCTGCGCCAACGGCAGCCGCGAGCGCCAGCAGCTGTGTGCGGTGGAATCACCGGCCGATCGCCTGGCGATCGAAACGGCCACCGGCTACCGCGGGGTGTACTTCGTGCTGCAGGGGCGGCTGTCGCCGCTGGATGGCATCGGCCCGCGCGAGCTGGGCCTGGATCAGCTGGAGGCGCGGCTGAAGCAGGGCGAGGTCAACGAGTTGATCATCGCCACCAGCGCCACCGTGGAAGGCGAAGCGACCGCGCATTACCTGGCGCAGATGGCGCGCAGCTGCAAGGTGCGGCCCAGCCGCCTCGCGCAGGGTCTGCCGCTGGGTGGCGAACTGGAATACGTGGATCGCGGCACGCTGTCGCACGCCTTCGGCACGCGTACCGAAGTGCAGGAATGACGCGGCGCACCGCGCGGCAATGATCGAAACCGGGGGCGCATCCGCGCTACTCTCCAAGGCCCTGTTCCACGAGGTGCCCTCATGAGTCACGACACCCTGTTCGGCAAGATCATCCGCCGCGAAATCCCGGCCACCATCGTTTACGAAGACGAGGACGTGCTCGGCTTCAAGGACATCGCCCCACAGGCGCCGGTGCACGTGTTGTTCATTCCCAAGCACGAGGCGATCCCTACCCTGGATGACGTGCGCCCGGAGCAGGCACACCTGATCGGCAAGCTGGCCATGGCCGCCGCGGAGTACGCGCGCCGCGAAGGTTTCGCGCAGGATGGCTACCGGATCGTCATGAACTGCCGTGAGCACGCCGGGCAGACGGTGTTCCATATCCACCTGCACCTGCTGGCCGGCGCGCAGTTGGGTCACTTCGGTACGCCCAACGGCTGAGCCGGCCAGGCACAGACAAAAACGCCGCCCGAGGGCGGCGTTTCTGCGTCAGCGTGTTACCACCAGCCCCAGCCGCGGTAGCCCCAACCCGGACCCCAGCCCGGGCCCCACGGGCCGTACGGGTAGGCGGGCACCACATCCACCTGGCGCTGTTCCGGCCACAGGTAGATGACGTCGGCATCCAGCTTCGGCAGGCGATAGTCGTACTCGCCGATCCGGGTGTTCTCGTAGCCGCCGATCTTGCCGATGAAGGTCACATCGCGGCCCGGCTCGAACACCGCTGGATCATAGAAGCCGGCGCGGCAGGCGATGAAGCGACCGTCACTGGCGTCGGCCGAGGTGGTGCTCGGGCGGCCACTGCCGTTGAGCGGGCGCGAAATCATCTGGAAGCAGGTCTGGCCCTGGCCCGGATTGGTTTCGATGATGCGGCCACCCCAGCGCACCGGGGTGCCCACCTGCTGGGTGGGAACCGCGTCGCGCGGGCTGACCATACTGAACTGCCCCTGCAACGGCTTGGGCGCGGTGGCGCAGGCAGCCAATGCCAGAGAGGCAGCAAGGGGAAGCAGGATTTGAATCTTCATGGGGATGCTCCGGAGGTCGGGCGATGCCTGCGCAGGTCGCGCAATAATGAAGTGAGGTCGACGTCAGCGCCAGCGTAGCGCGCCTGGACGAAACGCGCGCTGAGCGACAGCAGCGCAGGATCGGGTCGCTGCCGGTCTACCCGGCGTGCCCACTCGCCAGCCGGTTCGGCGCTGGCGCGGGACAGTCCATAGCGCGCGTACCGGCGTCCCAGCACGTGCCACGCGCGCAGCAGCGGGTCGCGCTCGCGTTCGCCCCGGGCCAGCAGCCATGCCATCCAGCCTAGCGCGGCCAGTGCGAAGACGATGAAAATTCCCACCAGCTGGCTCGGATCCAGCCGCTCGAAACCAAACGGTTCAAGAAGCTGCTGCTGACGGTTGGCATCGAAGGACAGGACCAGGTCGTTCCAGCCCCGGCGCAGCCAGTCGCCCATCTGCCCGATCTGCAGCCATCGGCTGTCCAGCGTGGCGCCGGCGGCGCCGGCCCCCAGCCGGTCCTCGAGCGTGTCGTAAACGCGCTCCGGCGCAATGGCGGCGGTCGGATCGACCCGCACCCAGCCACGCCCCGGCAGCCACACTTCGGCCCAGGCATGTGCATCCATCCGGCGCAGTACCCAGTAGTCGCCATACGGGTTGCGGATGCCGCCCGCGAAGCCGGTCACCACCCGCGCCGGGATGCCTGCATTGCGCATCAATACGACGAACGAGGAGCTGAAGTGCTGGCAGAAGCCGGCCTGCTGATCGAACAGGAATTCGTCCGCGCCATCGCGACCGGGCTCGGGCGTATCCAGGGTGTAGACGAAACGCGCCCGCACCCAGTCGAGCGCGCGCTGCACGATCACCGCATCATTGCTGCCCGCGTCCTGTCGCCACTGCCGGGCCAGGGCTGCCGTGCGCGGATTCAAGCCGTCGGGCAACTGCAGCGCAAGGCGCCGCTCGTAAGGCGTCAGCGCGTCGGTATAGGCCACCGCCGGTGCCGAGGTCAGCCGCCAACGGGTCAGCGCGTTCAGTGCCGCATGGCTGCGCAGGCTGTGGTTGGCATCCAGATCACTGCCGGGCGGTGCCTGCAGCGGCAGATCCAGCGCGACCAGCTGGCGGCGATCGGTTGGCTCGTAATCGATCTGGTAGTCCCACTGCGTGCTGGCGTGGGTCACCGCGGCCGGCGCACGCGCGATCTGCCGCCGGTCCTGCTCCCAGCGCTTGCCATCGAAATGGGTCAGTACCGGCCCGCGCCAATAACGCTGCTGCGGCGCCGGGATCGCGCCGAAGAACTGCACGCGAAGCGCCGGGGTGTCATCGGCCATCAGGTCCAGCCACTCCCCGGGCTCCATCGTGTCGGACAGGCCGGGCTTGCCCACCGCGCGGTCCGGGATGCCCCAGAGCGGTTCGCTCAAGCGCGGGAACAGCCAGAAACCGGCCAAGGCCAGCGGCAGGCCGAGCAGGACCAGCCGGCCGATGCCGCGCAACTGGCGTTTGAGGGGCGCTGGCGGTGCCTGTCCCTCCAGGTGTGCCAGGCGTTGCAGGGCGAGCAGGGCGACCAGGCCGGCCAGCACGGCCAGCGTCATCGTCAACGGGCCTTGGTCCAGCAGGAACGCGGCGAACGGGCCGAACAGCCCGAAGCCGACCAGGCTGCGGCCATCGCGCAGGCTGCGCAGCTCGCTGGATTTCAGCGCGAGCATTGCGGCCAGCAGCGCGCAGCCGGTGTCGCGGCCAGGTCGTGGACCCATCTGCCAATAAATGGCGGCCAGCATGGCCAGCACCAGCAACAGGCGCAGGGCGCCCGGCAGCAGCCGCTGCCGCGAGGCCAGCGCGGTCAGCAGTGCGACACCGGCGATGACGGCGGCCAGCACGGTGGGCAGCTGCAGCAGCAGCGGCAACAGGCCCAGCGCCGCGCTGGCCAGCGTCCAGTAGCGCGCGCCGGGACCGAGCAGGGACACGGGCCGGTCAGTCATGGGGCAACAGCGCCAGCGCGCGCTGGCACAGGTGGTGATGGGCACTGCCGTTGCCGGGCCCGAGCACCGGTTGGCCGGGCAGCTTGAGCGTATAGCGGCGGCCTTCGCGCTCGGCCAGGTCGATCCAGCGGGCCATGCGTGCGATCCGTGCTTCGGTGCCCAGCGGTGCCAGGTGCCACCAGTCCAGCACGATCTCCACCCCGACCGGCTTTTCGTACTCGCGCACCAACAGGGTGTCGCGTCGCGCGGAGTGTTTCCACGCGATGCTGCGCATCGGGTCGCCAGCGCGATACGGGCGCAGCTGATGCAGCTCGTCGCCACTGGCATGCACGCGGGTATGCAGGGGGTCGCCGCCGCTTTCCGGCAGGGCGGGTGCGTGCGTTTCCGGTGCGGCATAGACCAGCAACGGCGTTTCCGGCCAGACCCACGACCACGCGCGCACCAGACCGAGCGGTTGCGTGGTGGCGATGCGGATGCGGGCCAGGTCGAACCAGCCGCGCCGGTGCGTGGGCAGCTCGAGATCCACTTCGATCTGGTCGCTGTCGATCAGGTGCCCGAACGCGGCCACGCCCTCGTGCTCCACCTGCAGGCCGCGCCGGGCACGGGTATCGGCGCGCGACAGGCTGATGCGCAGCCGCAACGGCGCGCCCGCGGTGACCGGCTCGGCGGAGACCGCATCCACCTGCAACCCGGACAGCTGCAGGTGCGCGCTGATCGCACTGGCGATGCTGACCGTCGCCAGCAACAGGGCCAGCAGCAGCGCAGGATTGTTGTTGTAGTTCAGCGCGCCGAGCAGCATCGCCGACAGCAGCGCGGCGACGAACAGCCCGAACCGCGTCGGCAGCACATAGATGCGGCGCCGGTCGAACCGGCACGGCAGGTGCTCTGGGCGGCGCGGTCGCGCCAGATGTTGCAGTTGCTGCCAGCGGGCTCCCCAGCCGCGGCGCATCTCAGTCGACCTGCACGGTCTGGAGGATGGCGCGGGCCAGTGCCGGCCCGTTGCCGGCTTCGGCCTCGGGCACCAGGCGATGCCCGGCCACTGCCACGAACAGGGTCTGCACGTCTTCGGGCACCACATGCGCGCGGCCGAGCAGCAGCGCATGCGCCCTGGCGGCGCGCAGCAATGCCAGGCCGGCACGCGGCGACAGGCCCACGCGCACCCCGGCGTGCTGGCGGCTGCGGGCGAGCAGGGCCTGCACATACGTGATCAACGCCTCGCTGGCATGCACCTGGCCCACCGCCTCGCGCAGCGTGCGTACGTCCACCTCGCTCAGGCGCGCGCTGGCCTGCGCGATCAGATGGCGGCGATCGGTGCCGCGCAGCAGCTCGCGTTCCGATTCCGGATTGGGGTAGCCCAGGGCCAACCGGAGCAGGAAGCGATCCAGCTGCGAGTCCGGCAACGGGAACGTACCGGAGAGGTCGGCCGGGTTCTGGGTGGCGATGACGAAGAAGGGATCCGGCAGCGGATGGGTCACGCCATCCAGGGTGACCTGCTGCTCGGCCATCGCTTCCAGAAGCGCACTCTGGGTACGCGGCGGCGCGCGGTTGATCTCGTCGGCCAGCAACACATGCGTGAAGACCGGGCCGGGGTGGAACTGGAACTGGCGGCTGCCGGCGTCATACACCGAGACGCCAAGCACATCGGCCGGCAGCAGATCGGAGGTGAACTGCACCCGCTGGAAGCCCAGCCCGAGGCTGCACGCCATGGCGTGTGCGAGGGTTGTCTTGCCCAGCCCGGGCAGGTCCTCGATCAGCAGATGGCCGCCGGAGAGCAGCGCCACGAACGCCAGCCGCACCTCCTGTGCCTTGCCCAGCACCAGCCCGTTGACCTGATCCTGGGCGGCGCGAAGGGACTGACGCAGTACATCGGTTAGCATGGCTGGCACGGGGGGCGAATGATCCATGTCCGTCTCGATTCGATGATTCCACTGATTCTATAGAGCAATGCAGGGCGAACAACGCGCACGCACCATATTCCTGTTGTTGTGGACGCTGGTCACCGCCGTCAAGCTGGTGGTGGCCGCACGTCTGCCCTTGTTCGTGGACGAAGCTTTTTACTGGCAGGAAGGCCAGCACCTGGCGGCGGCCTATTCGGACCTGCCGGGCCTGACCGCCTGGCTGGCACGCCTGGGCGTGGAAGTGGGCGGCAATCATGTGCTCGCGCTGCGCCTGCCGTTCCTGGCGATCGGTGCGTGGCTGCCATGGCTGGTGTCACGCATCGCCACGCGCTGGTTCGGTGCGGTGGCCGGTTGGCAGGCCGGCAGTCTCACGTTGCTGATGCCGCTGTCGGCCACGCTGGGCATGCTGGCCGTGCCCGATGTGCCGATGGCGCTGGCTGCGGTGCTGTGCCTGGATGCCGGCGCGCGCCTGCTGCGCAGTGTCGATGCCGCGGCGGCAGTAAAACTGGCCGCCGGCCTGGCGATCGGCGCACTCAGCCATTACCGCTTCATCGGCGTGATCGTGGTCGGCTTCATCGCGCTGCTGGTGCTGCCGCAGGGCCGGCGCATGCTGCGCGATCCGCGCGTCTGGGTGGCCCTGGCGGTGGGTGTGCTGGCGTGGCTGCCGCTGCTGTCGTGGAATGCCGACAACCATGATGCGGGCCTGAAATTCCAGGTGATCGAGCGCCACCCGTGGGCGTTCGAATGGAGCGGGCTGTGGTTCCTGGTGATCCAGCCGATGCTGGTCACCCCGATCCTGTGCATCGCGATGTGGAAGGTGGCCCTGGCGGGCACCCGCTCCGGTGGCGGCGCACGCGCGCAATGGCGTTACTTCGGCCTGATCGGCGCGGTGTCGACGCTGTCCATCTTCGGCCTGGGCTTCTTCACCGATGTGGAGCGCATCAGTTTCCACTGGCCGCTGCCGGGTTATCTGGCGCTGCTGATCGCCGTGCCGGTGGTGCTCAACGGCTGGCCGCGCTGGTTGCGCCGTACCGGCTGGTGGTTGGCCGGCGCCGGGCTCGCGCTGGCCTTCGGCTATTACCTGACGGCGTCCATCCCGAGCGTGCGCGAGCAGTTGGCCGGCTACAAGTATTACCCACGCAACTTTGCCGGCTGGGAACCGTTGGCAGGCGCCGTGCGCGACGAGCTGAAAAGCATGCCGCCCGGCACGCGCGTGCTGGCCGGCAACTTCAAGGTGGGGGCGGAGCTGGGCTTCCAGTTGCGCGATCCCTCGATCGAGGTGCTGCGCCACCCGCTGAACGACAAGCACGGCCGCAGTGCGCAGCTGGGGCTGTGGGGGCTGCTGCACGATGGCCAGCGCGACGCGCCGATGCTGCTGGTGCTGTCGCCCAGCGATCAGCGCTATCGCGATCTGCTGGCGCGCTACCACGCGGTCTGCGAACAGGTCGGCCCGCTGCCGCCACCGCGTGTGGTCAGCAACGATCATGGCTTCCAGCGCTTCCTGCTGTTCAAGCTGCCGGCCGAACGCGTGGAGGGGCCGTGCGTCACGCCGGCGATGGCCTGGCTGGATGCGCCACAGCCCGGTGCCGCGGTGGGGAGCCCCCTCGAGGTGCGTGGCTGGGCCTTCAAGGATGGCGTGGGCATCGCGCGTGTCGAGCTGCTGGTCGATGGCAGGCCGGTGGGCGATGCGGTCTACGGGCGGCCCTACGACATCACCGGCGCGTGGAAGATCTCCACCGATCCGCAGCACCCGAATGTGGCCTTCGATGCCACGCTGAAGACCGACCACCTCGCGCCCGGCCGTCATTGGCTCGGTATGACGCTGCACGGCAAGGACGGCAGCGTGGAGCAGTGGCAGGAACAGGCCTTTACCGTCCCCGCGCGCTGAACGTGCGTGCTCTTCCATGGATGACACCGTCATGCGCGATGCGCCGCAGGAATCTACCCCCTTGTCTGCTTCCCATCCGTACCCCGCGCCGGTGGCGCCTGCGCTGATCCGGACGTTGTGGTGCGCGGTGGCGGGCATCGTTTCGGTGGGTGTGGCCGCCATGCTGTGGCTGTCGCCACGCGTGCTGTACGCCGATCCGTGGCGCTTCACCCAGAAGCTGCTGGAGATGCCGTGGCCGGGCAACGTACTGGTGTCGGACAATGGCCACCGTGAAATCCTGCCGAACCTGGTGCGCTATGCCGAGCTGGAGTGGCTGCACGGCAATCAATGGCTGCAGATCGGTACCGGCGTTGCGTTGGCACTGGCGACAGCAGGGCTGCTGGCCCGGATCATCAGGGCCGATGCCTTGGCACCACCGGTGCGCGCCGCCGCCACCCTGGTCGCGGCGCTGTCGATCTTCTGGCTGGGCAGCCAGCGCGCGCTCACCCATGCCAACGAATCGGTCCACGCGTACCTGATCACCGCAGCGCTGATGGCCGGCGTCGCCCTGCTGCTGCGTGGCGATCGTCGCGGCGCGGTAGTGGCCGCCGTGTGTGGCGTCGCGGCGACGTTCTCCTTCGGCAGCGGCGTGGCCGTGTTCGTGGGGTTGGCGGCGGTGATGATGGTGCGGCGTGCGCCGTGGTCGCACTGGGTGCCATGGACCGCCGCCCTGCTCGTGGCAGTCGGGCTGCACCTGGGCATGGGGCGGACGGGAATGCCGACGCAGATGGCGCTTGCCCCGCTGCCGCAGCTGGACGTGCTGCTGCGCTGGCTGGCCTCGCCCTTCATCTATCTGGCCTGGCCGGCACTGGATCCGGCGGCGGCGCAGCAGTTGCCGTTCGCGCCCGTGCGCGGTGCGGTCCAGTCCGTGGCGAGCGCGTATGAGGCGCTGTTCGGACCGGTGCTGACCTCGCGCTGGCCGCATCTGCTGATCGGTGCGTCGGGGCTGACCGCGTTGTTCGGCATGACCTGGCGCACCTGGCAGCGCGGCCGCAGCGCCGGGGCCGGGGAATCGTTGGGGCTGGCGATGGCATGGTTCGGCCTGGCCGTGGGCGCGCTGGTCGCACTGAGCCGCTGGAGTTACTTCGCTGACTACCCCACGCAGGTGGCCGCAACGCGCTATGTGCCCTGGTCGTGGCTGTTCTGGTCCGGTCTGGTGTTGTGGACGATCGTGCGCGTCGGCCTGCGCCATCCCGGGCGGGTGGCGTGGGCAGCCCTGCTGCTGGCGCTGGTGGCCGTGCCGAGCACGGCGTGGATGGCCTATCTCGGCGCCGGCATGCAGCGGGTGGCCAACATGACCGCCACGGCGGCCGCGGCCGGTGTGGTCGATCCGGATCAGACCCATGGCGAAAGCGTGCCCGGCGAAGTGCTGGCGGCGCTACCCAGCCTGCGCGCGCACGGGGCCTCCGTGTTTGCCTGGCCGGAAGCCCGCTATCTGGAGGGTGCGCCAACGGCGGCACCCGGCGTGGTCGTTCCGGTCGGCGATGTCTCCCTCGTGGCGGTGCGCAACACCCTCGGGGGCTCGGCCTGGCGCATCCAGTTCAGCGCCCAGAGCAGGGCGCCGCGGCTGGTCCTGCAATGCGGTGGGCGTCCCGTGGGCCTGGCCATGCCGCTGGCGGGCCGCTGGGTTGGCTGGGCCACCGGCGAACTTGATGCCAGCTGCCTGGAGGCGCTGCAGCTGCGCTGAGGCTCAGGGCAGGGTGTGGCCGGCCTGGCGCAGCAGCTGGCTCAGCGCGATCAGGGGCAGCCCGATCAGTGCGGTCGGGTCGCGGTTCTCGATCGCCTCGAACAAGGTGATGCCCAGGCCTTCACATTTGAAGCTGCCGGCGCAGTCCAGCGGCTGCTCGGCGGCCACGTAGCGGGCGATCTCTTCAGCCCCCAGGGCACGGAAGTGGACCCGGGTCAGATCACAGGTCGCCAGGGCCTCGCCGTCGCGCACCAGGCTCACGGCCGTGTGGAAGTCCACGACCTGCCCGGACATCGCGGCCAGCTGCGCATGCGCGCCCTCCACCGTGCCCGGCTTGCCCAGCGGGGCGCCGTTCAGCTCCGCTACCTGGTCCGAGCCGATCACCCACCGGCCCGGGTGCAGGCGGGCAACCGCCTCGGCCTTCGCGCGCGCCAGCCGCACCGCCAAGGCCCGTGGGGCCTCACTGGGGCCGGGGCTCTCATCCACCTCGGGGCGGGCGGTCTCCAGGGGTAGGCCGAGCCGCTCCAGCAGGTCACGGCGGTAGCGGGAAGTAGAGGCAAGCAGCAGCGGGGTCATGCGACAATACCGGGCACGGAAGGGCGGCAGTCTGGCCCCTCGGGGCGGGGATCGGCAACCTGACTGCGCAGGCATTTGACAGCGGCCCGGACGATCCTTAACATTCAGCGGCTTATGTCCGCAAACGTGCCCGAAATGCTGGATGCTTGGCGGATGGTCGCAGCACGCAGGTGCTTCGACGGCCAGGTGGATCTAGCGGAATTGACCCGCCTCCAGGGCCTTGTCGCCGATACCGAAGGAACGTGCACCTATGCACTGGAATTCGCGCACGACGACATCCTGCAGGTATCCTATGTTGAACTGTCCATCGACACCGCGCTGCCGCTGATCTGTCAGCGCAGCCTGCAGCGCTTCCTGTTGCCGGTTTCGATGGTGCAGCGGCTCGGCCTGATCCGCAGCGAAGAGGAAGAATCCTCGCTGCCGGAAGGCTGGGAACCGTGGCTGGTGCCCGAAGACGGCATGCTGCGACCGCTGGAGCTGGTCGAGGACGAACTCGTCCTGGCCGTGCCCGTCGTGCCGTTGTCTCCCGATGGCGAGGCAGTGGACAAGGACTGGGCACCGACCGAAGAAGAAATCAGCAAGGCCAATCCGTTCGCGGCGTTGGCGGCACTGAAAAAACAATAGCAGCCGGATTGTCGTCGGCGGCTGCGGCGAAAGCGAAAACTGTGCTGGGCGCTGGCGTCCTGCGCGACGATACGACGAAGCAAAACGAACCGAGTTTGGAGCAATCCCATGGCTGTGCAGAAATCCCGTGTCACCCCGTCCCGCCGCGGTATGCGCCGTGCGCATGACGCCCTGAGCGCCAAGCAGCTGTCCACCGATCCGACCACCGGTGAAGTGCATCTGCGTCACCACATCACCGCTGACGGTTTCTACCGTGGCAAGAAGGTGATCACGACCAAGTCGAACTCGGCCGTCGAAGAAGATTGATTTGTAAAGGCCGCTGCCCGGTCGGGCAGCGGCCTTTACCCCATTCTTCCCGATCGTCACGTTTGGCGATCGAGCTACAGGACATGCAATGAGCAAGCGGATCTACTCGAGGATCGCGGGCACCGGTAGTTATTTGCCCGAAAAAGTGTTGACCAACCAGGATCTGGAGAAAATGGTCGACACCAGCGATGAGTGGATTCAATCGCGCACTGGTATCCGCGAACGGCACATTGCGGCCGAAGGCGAGACCACCAGCGACCTCGGCTACCACGCCGCGGTACGTGCGCTTGAAGCGGCCGGTATCGACGCTTCGCAGCTCGACATGATCGTGGTGGGCACCACCACGCCTGACCTGATTTTCCCGTCCACCGCGTGCCTGATCCAGGCCAAGCTCGGTGCGAGCGGCTGCCCCGCCTTCGATGTCAACGCGGCCTGTTCGGGCTTCGTGTTCGCGTTGAGCGTGGCCGACAAATTCATTCGTTCCGGTGATGCACGCCATGTGCTGGTCATCGGTGCGGAAACGCTGACCCGTATCGTCGACTGGACCGAGCGCACCACCTGCGTGCTGTTCGGCGATGGTGCGGGCGCCGTCGTGCTCAAGGCCGACGAAGACACCGGCATCCTCAGCACCCACCTGCATTCGGATGGCAGCAAGAAAGAGCTGCTGTGGAACCCGGTGGGCGTCTCGGCCGGCTTCGGCGAGGGCGAGAATGCCCGCGGCGCGATCCTGATGAAGGGCAACGACGTGTTCAAGTACGCCGTCAAGGCGCTGGACTCGGTCGTCGATGAAACCCTGGAAGCCAACGCGCTGACCAAGGACGATCTGGACTGGCTGATCCCGCACCAGGCCAACCTGCGCATCATCGAAGCCACCGCCAAGCGCCTGGAGATGTCCATGGACCAGGTGGTGGTGACGGTCGACAAGCATGGCAACACCTCCTCGGCCTCCGTGCCGATGGCGCTGGACCACGCCGTCCGCTCCGGCCGCGTGGAGCGCGGCCAGCTGCTGCTGCTGGAAGCGTTCGGCGGCGGCTTCACGTGGGGTTCTGCTCTGCTGCGCTATTGATAGTGTCAGTTACGACAACGTGACGCTGTCGTTACGGCCCCATTACGGGGCCGTATGCATTTCAGGAGAACTGTCATGGTTGAGCCCATCGTCATTGACGGGCAGCGCGCCTGGCTGAAGCAGTACGGCGAAGGAAGCCGCGTGGTCGCGTTGGGCCTGCTGAACTTCATCGCCCGCCGCTTCCAGCTCGATGCCCTGCGCCCACCGCCGCACCGCGGTGGCGACGCCGCCCGCGAAACCGAAGCCCGCCGCCTGGCCGAACTGCAGGCGCAAGGGGTCAACGTCCCCAGTGTGATCGGCAGTGGCCATGCCGCCCTTGTGCTGGGCGACAACGGCTCCTCGTTCAACACCTGCCTGCGCGAAGCCGACGATGCCGGCCGTGACCGCCTCGTGTCCGCCGCGATGAATGCCATTGCCCATGCGCACCGCAAGGGCGCGTACTTCGGCCAGCCGCTGCCGCGCAACCTCACCTGGGATGGCAAGGAGATCGGCTTCATCGATTTCGAGGAAGATCCCCTGGAAGTCATGGACCTCGCCCAGGCCCAGGCCCGCGACTGGCTGATGTTCGGTTACGGCGTGGCCAAATACTACGAGGACCGTCCGCAACAGCTGCAGACCCTCATGGCGCAGGCGATGGACGGTGCCGAAGCTCCGGTGCTGGCCCATGCTCACGACGTCACCGGCCGCCTGCAGGGGCTGGCCCGCGCCAGCATGAAGATGGGCCGCTCCGCCCGCGCACTGGCCCATTCCATCCTGATCGTCCACGGCGCCACCACCCTGGGCGTGCTGATGCTGGCCGTGATCTGCATCGATTTCTTCAGCGACGGCGATCTGGACATCCTCCAGCTGTTCACCTGAGCAAAGACCCCACATACGCGGCAGTACAGACGAAGGGCGACGTTCCCCTTTATCATTCGCCGTTCGATTTTTGCAGGCGGATGATCGCGTGACCGATACCAATCTCGCATTCGTGTTCCCGGGCCAGGGCTCGCAGTCGCTGGGCATGCTGGCCGAACTGGCCGAGCTGCACCCGCAGATCCGCGAGGCCTTCACCGAAGCCTCCGACGGCGCCGGTGTCGACCTGTGGGCGCTGTCGCAGGGCGGTCCCGAGGAAATGCTCAACCGCACCGAATACACCCAGCCGGCCCTGCTGGCCGCCAGCATCGGCGTGTGGCGCGCCTGGAACGCCGTTGGCGGCGCCCAGCCGGCCGTCCTGGCCGGCCACAGCCTCGGCGAGTACACCGCCCTGGTGGCCGCCGGCGCGCTGACCCTGCGGGACGGTGCCCACCTGGTGCGCCTGCGCGGCCAGCTGATGCAGGAAGCCGCCCCGACCGGCGTCGGCGCCATGGCCGCCGTGCTCGGCGCCGAAGATGCGCTGGTCGTGGAGGTCTGCGCGCAGGCCGCCGGCAGCCAGGTCGTCGTGCCCGCCAATTACAACTCGCCCGGTCAGATCGTCATCGGTGGCGATGCGGCCGCCGTGGATCGTGCGCTGGCGCTGCTGGCCGAGAAGGGCGTCCGCAAGGCCGTCAAGCTGGCTGTCAGCGTGCCCTCGCACACCCCGCTGATGCGCGAAGCTGCCAACCGCCTGGCCGAAACCATGGCCGGCCTGGACTGGCGCGCCCCGGCCCTGCCGGTGGTGCAGAACGTGGATGCCCGTGTGCATGACGGCGTGGACGCCATCCGCCAGGCGCTGGTGCAGCAGCTGTACCTGCCCGTGCAGTGGACCGGCTGCGTGCAGGCGCTGGCCGCCCGTGGCGTCACCCGCGTGGCCGAATGTGGCCCGGGCAAGGTGCTGAGCGGATTGATCAAGCGCATCGACAAATCGCTGGACGCGCGCACACTGTCCACGCCCGCCGATTTCGAGACGGCCCGCGAGACCTGGGCCGCCTGATGTCTTTCGATCGCGCCCGTGCTGGAATGGCTTCGCGCCAGGCCGGCCGGACCGGTCCCGTTTGAGGAAATGAGATGAGCAAGCCCCTTCAGGGTGAAATCGCACTGGTCACCGGCGCCAGCCGGGGTATCGGTGCCGCGATCGCCGACGCACTGGCCGCGCAGGGCGCGACCGTCATCGGCACCGCCACCACCGACGCCGGTGCCGCCGCCATCGGTGAACGCCTGGCCGCCGTGGGTGGCCACGGCCGCGCACTGAACGTCACCGACGCCGCTGCGCTGGAAGCCGTGCTGGACGGGATCGCCAAGGAATTCGGCGCCATCAGCATCCTGGTCAACAACGCCGGCATCACCCGCGACAACCTGTTGCTGCGGATGAAGGAAGAAGACTGGCAGGCGATCCTGGACACCAACCTGACCAGCGTCTTCCGCACCTCCAAGGCCGTCCTGCGCGGCATGATGAAGGCGCGCAAGGGCCGCATCATCAATATCGCCTCGGTGATCGGCGTGACCGGCAATGCCGGCCAGGCCAACTACGCCGCGGCCAAGGCCGGCATCATTGCCTTCTCCAAGTCGCTGGCCAAGGAAATCGGCTCGCGCGGGATCACCGTCAACGTGGTCGCGCCGGGCTTCATCGATACCGACATGACCAAGGCCCTGCCGGAAGAGCAGCGCACCGGCCTGGTCAAGTCGATCGCCCTGGAGCGGCTCGGCGAGCCGTCCGATATCGCCAACGCGGTGGCGTTCCTGGCCGGTCCTTCGGCCAGCTACATCACCGGCGAAACCCTCCATGTGAACGGCGGCATGTACATGCCGTAAGCATGTGGTGCAAGGACTGCGCCGCAAGTGGTTGATCCGTTTGATGTTTTGCTGCAATGCAAGGTGTCGCTGGTTTCCACTACACTATCCCACGGTCATCCCTCACCGGATGGCGTCATTTTTGAACCACTACTCCATCTGGAGCGATATCCAATGAGCACCATCGAAGAACGCGTCAAGAAAATCGTCGTCGAACAGCTTGGCGTCAAGGAAGAGGAAGTCACCAACAGCGCATCGTTCGTCGATGACCTGGGCGCTGACTCGCTGGACACCGTTGAACTGGTGATGGCGCTGGAAGAAGAGTTCGAGTGCGAAATCCCGGACGAAGAAGCCGAAAAGATCAGCACCGTGCAGGCTGCGATCGACTACATCAACGCCCACGTCAAGGCTTGATGTCAGGCGGCTCGCGCGCGGCCGTGGCGATTGCTGCGACCGCGTGCGGCAAACCCATGGGGCCGCGCTTGCGGCCCTGTGCTTTTGAGCGTTATACCGCGTGATACCCGCAACACCCGGGTCAGGAGAATCTGCAATGAAGCGTCGCGTCGTCGTTACCGGCATGGGCATGGTCTCGCCATTGGGCAATGATATGGCCAGCAGTTGGAAGGGCATCACCGAAGGCCGTTCCGGCATCGGTCCGCTGACCAACGTTTCGCAGTCCTACCTGGACCGTTTCACCACCAAGATCGCAGGTGAGGTCAGGGACTTCGACATCACCGCCGACAACGAACAGTTCGGCAGATTCCGGGTCACTGGCAAGGATGCCAAGAAGATGGACCCGTTCATTCATTACGGCCTCGGTGCCGCCTTCATGGCCTTGAACGATTCGGGCCTGGAAATCACCGACGGCAATGCCGAGCGCATCGGCGCCATCGTGGGCGCGGGCATCGGCGGCCTGCTGGGCATCGAAGAGCAGACCATCGATTTCCACGAGGGCAAGAAGATCTCGCCCTTCTACGTGCCCAAGACCATCATCAACATGCTTCCGGGCCAGTTGAGCATCATCACCGGCCTGAAGGGGCCGTCGTTCTCGGCGGTCTCTGCCTGCGCGACCTCGAACCACTCGATCGGCACCGCCATGCGCATGATCCAGTACGGCGATGCGGACGTGATGGTGGTCGGCGGTGCCGAGCGCGGCTCCTCGCCGACCGCCCTGGGCGGCTTCTGCGCGATGAAGGCGATGAGCACCCGCAACGATGCGCCGGCGGAAGCCTCGCGCCCGTGGGACAAGGAACGCGACGGCTTCGTGCTCGGCGACGGTGCCGGCATCCTGATCCTGGAAGAGTACGAACACGCCAAGGCGCGTGGCGCGCGCATCTATGCCGAGCTTGCCGGTTTCGGCGCCAGCTCGGATGCGTACCACATGACCGCGCCGAGCGAGAACGGCGAAGGCGCCGCACGCTGCATGACCATGGCGTTGAAGGACGCCGGCGTGACCCCGGAGCAGGTCGGTTACCTCAACGCGCACGGCACCTCCACGCCGCTGGGCGACCTGGGCGAAACCATGGCGATGAAGACCGCCTTCGGCGACCACGCCTACAAGATGATGGTCAGCTCCACCAAGTCGATGACCGGCCACCTGCTCGGCGCGGCCGGCGGCGTGGAAGCGATCTTCTCGGTGCTGGCGCTGCGCGACAACATCATTCCGCCGACCATCAACCTGCATGAAGCGGGCGAAGGTTGTGACCTGGATTACGTGCCCAACACCGCACGAGAGGCCAAGGTCGATGTGGTGATGTCCAACGGCTTCGGCTTCGGCGGCACCAACGGCACGCTGGTGTTCAAGCGCATCTGACCGCCCGTTCCGTGTATCCCCACCCGGGCCGCCATCATGGCGGCCTTGGTGTATCTGGCCCCCGCGCACGCTGCGCGCCCTTCCGGTGTCCTGTCATGTTCCAGACGCTTCCGCTGCCCGCCACCACCGACCTGCTGGCCCTGCAGCGCCTGGCCCCGCGGCGCTACCCCCTGCTGATGGAATCCACCGCCTCGGGCACCGCACAGGGGCGCTGGGATCTGCTGCTGATGGGCAACGGGGAATCGCTGGCTTTGCACGCCGATGGCGTGGTGCGTGATGCCGAGGGTGCCGCGCATGACGGCCGCTTCCTTGACGTGCTGGATGCGCACTGGGCCGCACTGCGGCTGCCGCGCGAAGAAACCACGTTGCCGTTCCGCGGTGGCTGGGCACTGATGCTGGATTACGAGCTGGCTGGCCAGATCGAGGACGTGCTGGCCTTGCCTTCGCGCGCCGATGGACTGCCGTCCGCGCTGGCGCTGCGCTGCCCGGCGGCCGTGCTGCACGACCGCGTGCTCGGCCAGTTCCATGCCGTGTGCGAGACCGGCCAGGCCGCGCTGCTGCAGACCCTGCAGGACGACCTCGCCGCGGCCGCCACGCTGGCGCCGTTGCCGACGTGGCAGCCACCGGTGGCGATCGGCGAGGACGCGCCACAGCGCTTCACCGACGGCGTCGGCAAGGTGATCGATTACCTGCGCGCGGGCGACGTGTTCCAGGTGAACCTCTCGCGGCGCTGGAACGCGCAGTTCGCCGAGGCGCTCTCGCCGCAGGCGCTGTATGCGCAGCTGCGCGTGGCCAACCCCGCGCCGTTCGCCGGGCTGTTCATGGCGCAGGGCAGGGCGGTGGTCAGCTCCTCGCCCGAGCGGTTGGTCTCGGTGCACGGCGATGACGTGCAGACCCGCCCGATCGCCGGCACCCGCCCGCGCTTCGCTGGCGATGACGATGCCGCGCGCATCCAGGAGCTGGTCGGCCATCCCAAGGAACGCGCCGAGCACGTGATGCTGATCGATCTGGAACGCAACGACCTCGGCCGCATCTGCGCGCCGGGCAGCGTGGAGGTGGATGAGCTGATGACCGTGGAGAGCTACGCCCACGTGCACCATATCGTCAGCAACGTGCGTGGCCGCCTGCGCGAGGGCGTCAGCCCCGGCCAGGTGATCGCCGCGACCTTCCCCGGCGGCACCATCACCGGCTGCCCCAAGGTGCGCTGCATGCAGATCATCGCCGAGCTGGAGCAGGCCGCCCGCGGCGCCTACACCGGCGCGTTCGGCTGGCTGAACCGCGATGGCGACCTGGACCTGAACATCCTGATCCGCACCGCCGAAGTGGCCGGCGACACCGCCAGCTTCCGCACCGGCGCCGGGATCGTGGTCGATTCGGTGGCCGACAAGGAACTGGACGAAACCCGCGCCAAGGCCCGCGGCCTGCTGCGTGCGCTGGGCAGCGATGCCTGAGCCGTTTGGCGGTGTGCAGCACCCGCGCGGTATGCTGCGCGGCGAAGAAATGGATTCGAGGTGAGCATGGCGGGTGCGAAACGGGGATGTCTGGCCGTACTGGCCGTGTTGCTGGTGCTGGCCCTGCTGGTTGCGGCCGCAGGCGCTTGGTTCTGGCATCGCCAGGGCGCCTTTGCCGATGCACCGGTCACCCCCAGCGCGGCGAGCGTGGTGATCGCCTCCGGCGACGGCTTCAGCACCGTGCTCGGCAAGCTGCGCCAGGCCGGCGTGGACGAAGGCAGCGATACCCAGTGGCAGCTGCTGGCGCGCCAGCTCGACGCCGCCGGCAAGCTCAAGGTGGGTGAATACGCGCTCGATCCCGCACTGACCCCGCGCGAGCTGCTGACCCGCATGCGCCAGGGGCGTGTCCTGCAGCACCGCGTCACCATCGTGGAAGGCTGGAACATCCGCCAGTTGCGCGCTGCGCTCAAGCGCGCCGATCCGCTGGTGCACACCACCGATGCGCTGGACGATGCCGCCCTGATGAAGGCGGTCGGCTTCCCCGGCGAACACCCGGAAGGCCGCTTCCTGCCCGAGACCTACGTCTACCAGCGTGGCGACAGCGATATCGACGTGCTCAAGCGCGCGCATGCCGCGATGGAAAAAGAACTCACCGCCGCGTGGGACAGCCGCGTGGACGACCTGCCGCTGAACTCACCGTATGAGCTGTTGATCCTCGCCTCGATCATCGAGAAGGAAACCGCGCTGCCCAGCGAGCGCCCGCAGATCGCCGGGGTGTTCATGCGCCGCCTGAAGATCGGCATGCGCCTGCAGACCGACCCGACCGTGATCTACGGCATCGGCAGCAGCTACGACGGCAACATCCGCAAGCGCGACCTCACCACCGATACGCCGTACAACACGTACACGCGCGCCGGCCTGACCCCGACCCCGATCGCCATGCCCGGGCGTGATGCGCTGCATGCCGCCGCGCAGCCGGCCAAGGGCGATGCGCTGTACTTCGTGGCCGTGGGCGATGGCAGTGGCGCGCACATCTTCTCGGCCAACTACACCGACCACAACGCCGCCGTTGCCCGCTACCTGCAGCAACTGCGCAGCAAACGCACCAACGAGGCCGCACCCCAATGAGTCCCGCGCTGCACCGGCACCCGCATTTCGTCAGCCTGGAAGGGGGCGAGGGCGCCGGCAAGACCACCGCCATCAACGCGATCCGCGAGGCCCTGCAGGCGCGCGGCCATGAGGTGGTGCTGACCCGCGAGCCCGGCGGCACCGCGCTGGCCGAGCGCATCCGCGCGCTGGTGCTCAAGCCGGACACGGAGATCGCCGCCGAGCCGCTCTCGGCCGAGGCCGAGCTGCTGCTGGTGTTCGCCGCCCGCGCCCAGCACGTGCGCCAGGTGATCGCCCCGGCGCTGCAGCGCGGCGCCTATGTGCTGTGCGACCGCTTCACCGATTCCAGCTACGCCTACCAGGGCGGTGGCCGCGGCCTGGATGCGGCGTGGATCGCCGATCTGGAGCGCCGCGCCGTCGGCCTGCTGCCCGGCCTGACCCTGCTGCTGGATGTGGACGTAGCGGTCGGCCGTGCGCGCGCCAACGGCCGCGACATGTGGCCGGACCGCATCGAAAGCGAGCACGATGATTTCTTCCAGCGGGTGCGCGCGGTGTTCCGCCAGCGTGCCAGCGAAGACCCCGCACGTTACCGCCTGATCGACGCCAGCCAGGACCAGGCCGGCGTCGCCGGCGCGGTGGTGGCGGCCGTGGAGGCATGGTTGGCACAGGAGCCGGATCGTGGCTGAACCCTTTTCCCCCTGGCAGCAGCGCGCCTATGACCAGACGGTGGCCGCGCTCGACGCCGGTCGCCTCGGCCATGGCCTGCTGTTCTGCGGCCCGGCCGGCCTGGGCAAACTGGGCGTCGCGCTGCGGCTGGCCGAGCACGTGCTGGGGCAAGGCGAGCCCGCCGCCGCCAAGCGCAGCGCCCAGCTGCTGGCCGCCGGCACCCACCCGGACCTGCAGCGGATCTCGTTCATCCCCAACAAATCCGGCGACAAGCTGCGCACCGAGATCGTGATCGAGCAGATCCGCGAGGTCTCGCAGAAGCTCTCGCTGACCCCGCAGTACGGCGTGGCCCAGGTGGTGATCGTCGACCCCGCCGACGCCATCAACCGCGCGGCCTGCAATGCCCTGCTCAAGACCCTGGAAGAGCCGCAGCCCGGCCGCTACCTGTGGCTGATCAGCGCCGACCCCGCGCGCCTGCCCGCCACCATCCGCAGCCGCTGCCAGCGCCTGGAGTTCAAGCTGCCGCCCCGCGAGGAAGCGCTCGCCTGGCTGCAGACCCTGGGCCACAGCGAAGCCAGCGCCCGCGAAGCGCTGGATGCCGCCCGCGGCCACCCCGGCCTGGCCGACCAGTGGCTGCGCGAAGACGGCCTGGCCCTGCGCCGCCAGGTCGCCACCGATCTGGAAGCCCTCGTTGCCGGCCGCTCCGGCGCGGTGGAGCTGGCCCAGCGCTGGACCGCCGACGACAACGCCGCCCTGCGCCTGCGCCACGCCGCCGATCTCGCCCTGGCCCAGGCCACCGGCGGTGGCTTGACCGATCCCGATCGATTGCACAAGCTGGCCGCCTGGTTCGATGCGGCCAACCGCACCCGCGACCTGCTGCGCACCACGGTGCGCGCCGATCTTGCGGTGGTTGAGCTGCTGCTGGCCTGGGGAAAGGTCAACGAACGGCACGCCAAGGGGAATAGAGCATGAGCGCCACCAACGCCCGACAGGGCATCCTGTCCCTTGCCGTCAAGGACAAGGCCGCGCTGTACAGCGCCTACATGCCGTTCGTGAAGAACGGCGGCATCTTCGTGCCCACGCCCAAGCGCTACTTCCTGGGCGATGAAGTGTTCCTGCTGCTCACCCTGCCGGACTCCAGCGAGCGCCTGCCGGTGGCCGGCAAGGTGATCTGGGTGACCCCGGCCGGGGCCCAGGGCAACCGCGCGGCAGGCATCGGCGTACAGCTGGCCGATGGCGCGGAAGGGGAGACCGTCCGCCACCGGATCGAGACCCTGCTGGCCGGCATCCTGACCGCGGACAAGCCCACGCACACGATGTGAAGAAATTTCGGCGAAACCG
The DNA here is from genome assembly GCF_056397945.1 of Stenotrophomonas sp. 05L413. NCBI lineage: Bacteria > Pseudomonadati > Pseudomonadota > Gammaproteobacteria > Lysobacterales > Lysobacteraceae > Stenotrophomonas > Stenotrophomonas sp. 05L413. The sequence continues at coordinate 262,858 of NZ_JBFTOL010000007.1, read as the reverse complement.
TTGACGTCAAGATTTGCCGCCCTATAATGAGCGGCTCAGCAGCATCGGGCGGTTAGCTCAGCGGTAGAGCATTGCCTTCACACGGCAAGGGTCACAAGTTCGAACCTTGTACCGCCCACCATGATTCAGTCGAAAAAGCCTCCGGAAACGGGGGCTTTTTTGTTGGCGTGCGGTTAGCCATTCCAGGCTTGAGCAGGGCGACTTGGCGGACGAAATGGGCGACCCCACTATCCTCCGCATGGGAGGGACAATTACGCCGCATCGAAATCTGATGGGGGCATTGATTAAATGCCTGGGCGCGTCGTCGCTCAATCGAATGACGAATGGAGAATGTTCATGGAAGGACCGATTGGAACCCTGGCTCGGGTAGTGATGTGGGTCGGTCTGGCTGGCTTTGTCTGCAGTGCGCAGGCGTCTGGCGCTGATAAGCCGCCTTCGTTTGAGGAAGTGCAGGCAGCGGCCAAGGCGGGTAGCGCTGAAGCCGAGAATGACCTGGGTTACAGGTATCTTCAGGGCGCTGGCGTCGCCAAAGACGAGGTGCAGGCGGCGATCTGGTATCGCAAAGCGGCAGAGCAGGGCTATGCGCCGGCCCAATCTGCGCTCGGTGGACTGTATCTACACGGAGTTGGCGTGCCGCCAGACGCGATGCAGGCCAGCGACTGGATACGCAAGGCGGCGGAGCAGGGCGACGCACTGGCACAGTCCGATCTTGGAATGATGTATCTCAAGGGAATTGCCGTCCCACAGGATGATGTCCAGGCCATCCTCTGGCTCCGCAAGGCGGCTGAGCAGGGTTCACCCGCAGGGCAATACAACCTTGCCAGTCTGTATCAACGAGGAGGTGCCGGCCTCGTTGAAGATGGCGCTGAGGCCATACGCTGGTACGGCAAGGCAGCTGTGCAGGCCGCCTCGCAGCTGGGCGTCAGGCAGTCCCGCCAGAAGCTCTGCGAGTATCGCGGCGAAAACAGCGTGTGGTGTTCCGAGGTCGATACGCCCGGGGCTTTCGGTCCCGTGGACGACTTGGTGGCGGCGGCCGAGGGCGGCGACGCAAAAGCGCAGAGCGCACTCGGTGACATGTATCAGCGGGGCCTCGGTGTGCAGAAGGACGTGACTCAATCGGCTGACTGGTACCGCAAGGCGGCAGCGTTGTGGTACGCCCCGGCGCAGGCCATGCTGGGATACATGTACTACGAGGGGATCGGCGTGACCAAGGACATTGATGCGGGTCTATCTCTGTACTGCAAAGCTGCTGCACAGGGAAACTCACGGGCGCGGGCGAATCTCGAGATCATGCAGATTTACGGGCAATTCGATCCGAAGGAATGTTCCGTTCGTCTTGCGCGATGAGTATCGGATGCTCAAGCTTTCTAGAGTTGACTTGATGGTTGAAGTTTCTAGTGCCCAGCTGGGGCGGGGCAGTTATGTGCCTAAGCAATCTTTGGGGGCGCCGGCGAGGTGACTTCCTGTGTGGATCGGTCCGCTTCTGGCCGAAAGCGGACGTTCGGGGAGGACGGAGGCGCCGACCGCTGGTAATGTCCGCTTTCGATGGCGGTTTCAACTGGTCAATGCAACAGCTTGTTGATATCGCTCGATCGGTGTCTGGAAGTCCCGCGCGACTGGATGAAGAGCGTGCGATAGATCGTCTCGTGTGAGACCTGGCAGCTCGGATCGTCCGGGTAAGTCCGCTTGAGCCAGCCAGTCTCGGCGAGAACCCCTCGCACGGACGAGTGATGCCGATCGAACAGCCTCGCCATCTGGTGCAACGACTCGCCCTGCCGTCAGCGGTCCCACATCAGGGCCTTGTGGCTGTCGGAACCGCCACCCAAAGCGGACACCACGGGCGACGACTCAGCGCCATTTCGTCGGCGATCCGGCTGATTCATCGGCGGCTTCTGTGGCTTGGTCGCAAACGGGTAGCCACGCCCCCACGCGGATGGCAACTTGCCGCGGCGATCACGTCGACCTGGAGCCCCGTATGACCCCCGTTGTCCTGTATTCGCCCGATCCGGCCCGCGGCTGGCTGCCCTGGGCCTGGCTGACGCCGATCCTGATGATCCTGTTCAACGCGGTACCGGTGATCGCGCTGGACGGGTGGATGCAGTCGCAGCATTGGTCGACGCCGGGCGGCGATCCGATCGGCCTCGCTGGCTTGCATGCGCTGCTGTGGATTGGCTTCGCGCCGACGCTGGCGGCCGTGCTCGCCTGGGTACGCTTCGTCGAAGGGCGCTCGCTGGCGAGTATCGGGCTGACCGGTCCGGCGCCGCTGAAAACCTTCCTGCGCGGAATGGCCGTTGGATTCGGCACGATCGCGCTGGTCGTAGTCGCGATCTGGATGGCTGGCGGCATGCAGGCGGCGGGCTTGGGGCAGGCCTGGCGGTCGCCCGTCAGTCTGCTGCACATCGGTCTGCTGCTATTGAGTTTCATGTTCCAGGCGAGCGTGGAGGAAGTCATCTTCCGCGGCTGGATGCTGTCGGTGGTGGCGCGCAAGACCAATGTTGCGGTGGCAGTGCTGCTGGTGTCGCTCGTTTTCTGCTTCCTGCATTTCAGTCCGCACCAGCCGCCCCTGGTCATGCTCAGCACGTTCCTGTTCTCGCTGTTCGCCTGCGCCTGGGCGCTGCGGAGCGGCAATATCTGGGGCGTGATGGGCTGGCACGCGGGGTGGAACTGGTTGCTCGCAACCGGCTTCGAACTGCCCGTCACCGGCATGGATGCGCACTTGCCGGCGCTGCTGGTGGCGCTGCGCCCGCAAGGCCTCGACACCCTGACCGGTGGCGCGCAAGGGCCGGAAGGCAGTTACCTGTGCAGCGTCTTCTTCGTCGCCGCGATCGCGTGGATCCAGTGGCGAAAGACGCGCGGAGCTCAGAACTTCTCGCCGACCAGCAGGTAACGCCACTGCCCGGGCGGCATCGCCCCGTCCGGGCCCTTGCCGATCGGATGCGGGTTCGCGCCGTACCGGCGGCGACCAAGCAATGGAGCGTCTGCTAGCGCTCAGGGCACTCGGTGGTGCCTGAGCGTGGTAGCCGTGGGAATCTCCCGTCTTGAGGGAGTACAAGCATGCTACTTCACCTCCGCGGCCGCATTCGACCCAGAGCGAACGTTCGCCCCTTGTTCGCGTAGGCTCCGTACTCGTTTCTTCAGCAGTTCGACCTGCACGGAGATATCCCTTGTGCGCAACGTCCATGTAGGCGGAAAAGTTGGCGTCATCTGAGTAATTGCAGTACTTGCACTCGTGGTCTGGTATCTCAAGGGGCTTGAGCAAACCTCCGAGTTTTCGGCGGCGCGCAGGGCGTACGTGCAAGCTCATCCGGAAGCAGCGGGTGCTCACTTTGCAATTTGTTACTGATGCGGATTCCGCTCCAGATATTTAGCGAACCAGAGGCGGCTCAGGTTCGGGATGCGAGTGCCACTACCGGCTGGAACCCAGACTGCCTTTGCTGAAGTGTCAACAAAGGGTGATCTGGCTTCCTCGATAAAGCTCGACTAGGCCCACCTTCGGCTTACGTTTCGCGACGACTGCTCCTGGCCGAAAGCGGGCATCGGTCCTGCAGCGGTCTTCTCGAAGCGCTTATATCGACCCAAGCTCCCCGCGCACGTCCTCAACAAACGCCCGCCCCACCGGCACCTCAGCCCCATCATTCAACACCAACCAATACCGGCTCCCCGAAGCCGCATGCAACGTCCGCACATGCGTCAGATTGACCAGATACGACCGATGGCAACGCACAAAGTCCGGCGGTAGCACGGCAGTAAGACTCGCCAGCGATTTGTCATGCAGCTCACTCCGCCCATCGCGCATACGTACTTCGCTGTAGTCCCCATCAGCACGAATCCAAAGCACATTGGCGAGCTCCACCATCGCCGTCCCCTGCGCATGCCAGATGCCCAGGTAACGCGCCGCGCCAGATCGATACCGCCCAACATCCAGCAGCCGCTCCAGCGCCTGCCCCAGCCGTTCGCGTGAGAAAGGCTTCGGCACGAAATCCAGCACCCCATGCTCAAACGCCTGCAGCGCCCGCTCCCGATGCGCGGAGACCACCACGCAGTGGTATCGGCCAGCGACCACGCGCTTCACCAGGTCGAAGCCATCCTCGCCCCCCAGATTCAAATCCAGCAGCAGGCCGTCATACACGCTGCGCTGCAGCCGGTCACCGGCGGCATCCAGGTCGGCCACGGCATCGAATCGGGCGCGGCTGCCGGCCAGTTCGGTGCACATCCGCAGCAGCCGCTGGCGGACCAGCAGTTCGTCCTCGACGATCAGGATGCGCATGTCAGCTCCATGCGGCCGTACCAGTCGTTGCCATCGGGGCCTTGTTCAAAGCGCCAGTTCTCGGGGCAGGTGGCGGCCAGGCTGGCCTCGATATAGCGCGTGCCCGTGCCTTGCCCGCGATGCGGGGCAGTGCCGCGTGCACTGCGCAGTTCCAGCATCCAACGGTCGTCCTCGCGTTGAACACGCAGGCGGAACGGATGCTCGGCACACGCGACCGCCCCCGCATGCGTGAGCGCATTCTCGACCTGCGCATGCAGCACGCCGGGCGGCAGCCACAGGCCGTTGTGTTCGCCCTCGACCTCAAAGCCGATGTGGCGATCCAGCGCGAGGCCGACGATGTCCAGGTGGTTGCGGCACAGCGCCAGCTCTTCTTCGATCGGCACGCTGGGGCGGGTGCTGCTTTCGCGCAGGCGATCAAACTGTTCGGCCAGCGATTCGACCAGGCGGCTGGCGCGCATCGGTGCCTGTTCGATCAGTTCCTGCAGGCCGGTGAGGGTGTTCATCAGCCAATGCGGCTGGATGCCCCGCTGCAGCAGCTGCAGCGAGAGACGGGCGCGCTCTCCGCGCAGCTGCGCGTTGTGGTGGTCCAGCATCCGCAGCTGGGCGGCGTGGCGGATCAGCAGGAAGCCCATCAGCACGGCCAGGAACAGGAAGTAGGGGCCGTCGAGGAAAATCCCGCCAGCGAGCGGCACGGCGAGTGCACCGGCCACCACCAAGGTCAGGATCGGCCAGCGCTCGTCGGGCTCGCCGCGGGCGCGCAGCAGCACGTAGGTGGAGGTCAGCAGGCTGAGCAGCAGCAGTGCGGCACCGCGGCCGTCGAAGCTGGGCACGAAGGCGGCCAGCGCCAGCAGGGTGGCGAGATAGGCGATGCGGGCTGTCTTCGGCACCGCGACGCCGAAACGACGCGCCAGGTAAGCCGGCAGCAGGATCGCCGCGGCGAGGTGCAGCAGAAGCAGCATGAGCAGTCGTGGGCCGTGCCACGGATAGGCATAGCCGACCAGCGGACGCCATGCTTCGACGATGGGCAACGCAAGGCCGACGACACCCAATGCGAGCAGCAGGCGCGCACCCGCTACCCGTGGCCGGCCGCGCTGTGCAGCGAGGAAGTAGAGGCAGGCGGCACCCAGCGCCCCCGTGGCAAGCGCGGCGATCAACCACGGTCCAAGGTTGAGGCTGTAGATCGAGGCGGCCGGCCCGACCGCAACGAAGGCATCCGCGCCCCGCAGTTTGAACCACTGATGATGGCTGGAGGCGAGCAGCACCAGCGTATCGGTGCTGCTGGGCGAGGAGGGCGGCAGCACACGGATGATGTCCACCTGTCCCGGCTGCTCTTCGTCCGCGTTGCGGCCGACGGTGCCATTGGCGGCCAAGGGCTGGCCGTTCCAGAAGGGCTGGCTGGCGGCGCGCACCGAGATGCGCAGTGCACGGTCGGCCGCATGGTGTGCTGGCTGCGCAGGCAGGCGCCAGCGCAGCCAGTACGGGCCCCGCCACTGCACCAGTTCGCGCTGGTTGGCCGGCTGCCACTCCAGCGTCGTTGGCGGCGCGGTGGGCAGTGCGCCATCAGCGCCCAGCGTGGCGGGTGCCATCTCCTGGGCCTCGTAGTAGTGCAGGCCCGGTGGGGGCGCGACCAACAGCAGCCACGCGGCGACCGCGATGAGCAGGACGGCGAGGGCGGTCAGGGTGCGTGGGATCTGCATGTGCCCATCGTATCGGTTGCACGGAGTCACTGGACCCCCGCCTGGAGCTGTTCGGCGGACGGGCCGTCCTCGGCTGCCGTGGGGAAAGTGATGCTCGCGGCGTGGTGCATGCGCCCTCACTCGGCGCTCGATTCCCTTACCTCCCACCCGGAGTCCGTCATGTCCAATGTCCCGATGTCCCTGTTCCGTTCTCCTTCTCCCGGCCTGTGCCTGCGGGTCACGCGGTGGGCAGCGCTCTGCCTGACCCTCGTCGGTGCAGCACCCGTGCTGGCAGTCGATGCGCCGGCGCCGTTGGTGTTCACCCCGTATGCGTTCGAGACACAGAAGCACGGCACCATCGACGCCGAGGCAGGCTATCTGGAGGTGCCGCGTCGGCATGCCGATCCCAACGGACCGCGCATGCGCCTGCGGGTGGTGCGCCTTCCGGCGACCGGCGGCGATGGCAGTGCGGCCCCGGTGGTGTATCTGGCCGGCGGTCCAGGTGGCTCAGGGATCGGCACCGCGCGCGGACCGCGCTGGCCGGTGTTCGATCAGGTCCGGCGCGAAACCGACGTGCTGCTGCTTGATCAGCGCGGGGCGGGCGAGTCCGAGCCGCCGCCGCCGTGCCCGCACGAGCACACGTTCGACGATGCACAGCCGCTGCAGCGCGATGCCGCGCTCGCCGCGCTGCGTGACGTTGCCGCCCGCTGCGTGGCGTACTGGCGGGAGACGGGCGTGGACCTGGGGGCCTACACCACCGCGGAAAGTGCTGGCGATCTGGAGGACCTGCGGCGTGCGTTGAAGGTGCCGAAGATCAGCCTGTGGGGCATGAGCTACGGCACCCATCTGGCGCTGGCCACGGTGCGCCTGCACGGCGCCGGTCTGGACCGCGTGGTGCTGATGGGGACGGAAGGGCCCGATGACACCTTGAAGCTGCCGCTGTCGGCCGATGCGTTGCTGGCGGAGTTGAGCGTGCTGGCCAAGGGGGCGGGATTCGATGATCTGACCGGCTCGGCCACGCGCGTGCTGGCAGCACTGCGCGAGCAGCCGCGTCAGGGCCGCAGTGTCATGCACGGTGGCAAGCCGGTGATGATCGGCGCGTATGACGCGCAGTTGGCGATCAGCGCCTGTCTCGGGCGCCGCATGACCCAGCAATGGCTGCCGCTGATCCTGCGCGATGCCGAGAACGGCGACTACGATCTGCTGGCGGCGATGGTCCTGCTGCTGCGCAGTGAGTACGGCAGCTACGGCGCGATGTCGCTGGCGATGGATGTGGCCTCGGGCCAGACTGCGCAGCGCCGCGCACTGGCCGAGGCGCAATCACGCGAGAGCCTGTTTGGCGATGCGCTGAACTTCCCGTTCCCGGCGCTCGGGGATGGGCTGGGGCTGGTCGATCTTGGCGATGCTTTCAGGGGACCACTGCGCAGCAACGTGCCGGTACTGTTCATCAGTGGCACGCTGGATGGGCGCACGCCGCCAGCCAACGCCGAGGCGCTGCGGCCGGGGTTCATCGATAGCCGCACCTTGCGGGTGCGCGGGGCCAGCCACGACAACGAGCTGTGGCTCGGGACCCCTGCCATCGCCGCAGGCATCACGGACTTCCTGGCGGGTCGGCCGGTGGGTGATGCGGAGCTGGACGTGGGGGCGCCGGTCTTTGCCAGGAGCAAGAGCGATCTGGTGGATCCGCGGGGGCGCTGAGGGCTGCCGGAAGTGCGACTGTGTGCAGGCGCTGTGGACCGACCGAGGTGTATGGTTTCGGCTGGCCCGGCGCTTGCGCCAACACAGGAGGACGCGATGACCGACCCAACGGTGACTTCCGTGCACGGCACGCCCGATGATTATGGCGACACGCTGTACCGGGTGTATTTCGAAGTCGGGGAATCGGAGGACATCGCCCGCGATGCGATCACCACGTTCCTCGTTCAACGCGCCAGAGACAATCCTGCCTTCGACTTCGACGCCTCGCTCCTGCACGCGCGTCCGCACGGCTACGAAGTGGACCTGCCGATGCAGCTGATTCCCGAGGTGGTGCGGGCGCTGGCCGAGCAGAATGTGGCGGTGTACCAGGTGGTCCGGCTCGGCGGGGTATAGGGGCGCCGCTGGGGCATCACGTGGCATCACATCCGTGCTTGCCTTGGCGCTATCCTTCCGCCAGCGCCAGCCGCACCCTGCGTGCTGGCCGGATCGATACTCTCAACCTGGATAAGGCAGCAATGGCAGATCCTTACAACAGCGGTGGCCGCGCAGGCCCGGCAACCCGGCTCGACGATGCGATGGTGACCACGGCGATGGAGCTGCCCGGCTTCCGCGTGGTGCGCAGCCTGGGCGTGGTGCGCGGCATCACCGTGCGTTCGCGTTCCATCGTGGGCAACTTCCTCGGCGGGCTGCAGACCATCTTCGGCGGCAACATCACCATCTACACGCAGCTGTGCGAGCAGGCGCGCGAAGAGACCTACCGGGACATGTCCAACCATGCGCGGCTGCTGGGCGCCAACGCGATCATCGCGATGCGCTATGACGCTACCGATGTGATGACCGGCCTGACTGAAGTGCTTTGCTACGGCACGGCGGTGATCGTCGAGCCCACGCACGTCTGAGCATCGCGCGCGCGATACGCCCTGAGTATCGCAGCAAGCTCTCATCGGTATTGGCATCCGCGCTGACCAGGGCGGATGCTGTCCGCATGACGATCAACGACACACTTTCTTTCGTCGGGCAGGTGGCCCTGGTCACCGGTGCCGCGGGTGGGCTCGGCTTCGCTTACAGCCGATTGCTGGCGCAGCGCGGCGCACACGTGGTGATGCAGGACGTGGGCGCCACGCCGGACGGCACCGGCCGCGATCCGCAGCGGATCGATCACGCTGTAGCGCGTCTGCGTGCAGAGGGGCTCCCTGTCGAGGCCAGCCACCATGACATTGTTACCCGCACTGCGGCTGCCGCACGGGTCGCTGACATTCTGCAGCGACACGGCCGTCTGGATGTGATCCTGCACAATGCTGGCTGGGTCGAGTATCAGCAGACCGATGCGGTGGATGAGGATCGTTTCGACCACATGATGGCGGTCGCGGCCAAGGCGCCGCTGTGGCTGGCGCAGGCGGCATGGCCGGCCATGCAGGCGCAGGGCCATGGCCGCATCGTGCTGACCACCTCCGACCGCGCGCTGTATCCGCAGTACGTGCAGCACGGGCTGGCGGCGTACGCGGCGGCGAAGTCGGCCGCGGTTGGGATCGTCAACGTGCTGGCGGCCGAGGGTGCGGCGCATGGCATCGTGGTCAATGCGGTGTCGCCGGTCGCCAAGACCCGCATGTGGGGCATAGAGGGCGAGCCGGATGAGCTTCATCCAGAAAACGTAGCACCAGGCGTCGTGTTCCTGGCCTCGCGCGCCTGCAGCGAAGGCGGTTGGATCCTGCGTGCGAGCAACGGCCAGTTCCATGCCACTCGGCTGAGCGAGGCCGAGGGTGTGCACTATCCGCGCGATCTGCGGGCGGTGCCGGCCGGCAGTGTGGAGGAGGTCGCCGCGCAGTGGCCGGCTATCGCGAAGGCGGCTGTAGAGCCACGCTGAAGGCTGCGCATGTATGGCGCGACCAACGGGGATCACCTCGATCGCCAGCGTGGTTGGGCTGCCGATGGAGATAGTCTCCGTCTACAATCCCCGCATTCACTACATCGAGGGAACGATGGACATCAGGAAATGGATCATAGGGCTTGGCTTTGCTCCATTGATAGCATCATGTTCATGGATGGGACCGTCTTCCCCTACGGTCGATAGAATCACTGAGGCGCGGCGTAACAGCCCTATCGAGGTGAAATTCAGGGGTGTTGGGCCAATCGGTAATGACCTGCTTGAGGTCGTGCAGGTCAGGCCCGTCAGTATCACGGAGGTGCCCTTCCCAGAACGCAAGCGGTATAGGGTTCAAGGCCGGACAGTACTGGCCTTGCGCGCTGGCGGCGCTGCATCTTATGAGTTTCTCCAGCAGCGTGCCGCAGAAGAGGAGGGCGCCCGTACGACACTGGCGGAGCACTATCGTCAATTGGAAGGAAAGATTGGATTACGCTTTGCCAAGGATCGGATGGAGTCTTGGAAGGCGGGTGAGCAGGAGACCTTCAAGGACGACTTCGTCATCGAATGGTGCAAAGGGGCCTGGCGTCATATCGACACTGATTGCGGTTCAAGGCCCGTCGAGGTCATTTCGATGGATCGCTTGCAAAGGATGCAGCGTTCATTCGAAGAGCGCCTTGCCTCCGAGGAAGTCCACAAGGAAATCGAGCAGCGGCGCCTTGAACAGTCTGAGATGGAGCGTCGGCTGCAGAACGCGGCTGAGCTTGACGCACGCAAGGTCGCTATCCGCGCGGACCTGGCTGAACTGCAGCGCTGCACAGGGCACGATGGTCGCGCGTACAGCATGGAGTGCTTCCGCCCGATTCAGTCCTCGCTGTCCAAGCATGTCTCCAACTGCTCCAGGTCTGCATCGTTCGCACGTTCGGATGATCCCGAGGACTTCCTATGCAGTGAAGTCAGCAGTAACTACACCTTGATCGATGACTTCAGAAGACGCGATGGAAGTGGTCGCCCTGGCGCCAAGCTCGAGTGTCTGGAGAAAGATTGCTTCGCTGAGATCTCCGATGACACCAAGATCGGAGACCAGAATGTGAGGGTATTTAGGGCCACCATCGGCATGAGTGGGCCGGTGCTGGTGGGCGTGGATGTCTCCGCTGAGGGCGTCGCAGGTGCGGTGCAGCTTATGCAGTCCAGCGGTTCAGTTGAGCTGGACAACTGGGTCACTGCGCGCGCTCAGAGGTGGCACTACCATCCCGCAACGGAGGGCCACGCAATGAGGGATGGGCAGGCAAAGGTCGTTGTTTCCTTCGAGGTAGTCGCCGAGGATCCCACCTACGGATCGCTGGCCCGCGTGACTTCAGTCAGCAACTGGGCCGGCGCTGAGGATGGCCAGCAGTAACGCTCCGCCGACTGATGGGCTGCCACAAGGTAGCTATCAATCCGCCAGCACGGCCTCCAACGCGGCCATCGCCTCACGCGCCACGTCACGGGGATCGCGTGCCTTCAGCGCATCGTTGAACACCTCCAGCCCGATCGGCCCGCTGTAACCCATCGCGGCCAGCGCATCGATCAGCGTCTCCAGCGGCCAGAGGCCATCGCCCGGCAGACAGCGGTGATGGCGCGCCTGCGTGGTGACCTGGCCGGGCAGTGGCTGGGTCAGCACATCCGACAGCTGCACCAGCGCGATGCGCTCCACCGGCACGTCGCGCAGATCGTCGGCGGTGCGCCCGGCGGCGAACAGGTGGAAGGCATCGACCACGATGTCCATGTTCGGCGCGCCGACCTGCTCGATCTGCTGCCACGCCGAGGGCAGGGTCGAATGCAGGCGACTCCACGCCATGCCTTCGTAGGCGATGCGCAGGCCACGTTCGGCGGCACGCGCGCACAGCCAGCGCAGATCATCGGTGACGCGGTCGGGCACGTAGTCGGTCGCTGTGCAGGCGGGCACCAGCACGGTGCCTGCGCCCAGGTCCTTGGCCAGCGCAAGCAGTGACATCGCCTCTGCACGCTTGCCCTCGCGAGTGGCGGCCGAAGCGCCGTCGAAATCCAGCAGCACCTGCACATCGGTGAGCTGAAGGCCGGTGCGCGCAAGGATGGCGTGAACCTCGGCTACCGACGAAGACGCTACATCCTCGCGCCACAGCTCGACCTGTGCGAACCCGGCGGCTGCGGCGGCATCGAGTTTCTCGGGGGTGCTGCCGCCGAGCAGGACGGTGTTGAGGAAGCGCGGGCCGGGCAATGAGGACATCGAGGGGTACACCTTGCAGCGAATCAAACGTCGCCGCCGATGCTAGTGGCTACCGCATCGCCGCGATGTGCAGGCGGCCGGATGTCAGCGAAGCCCCTCCGCCGCGCAGCGGATGCTCAGCCATGCGCCGCCGCCCGGCGCGTCCCCGGCGCGGACCCGGAACCCATGCAGGCCGGCGATGGCGGCCACGATCGACAGCCCCAGCCCGAAGCCCTCGGTCGTCTCGCCGCCGCTGCCGCCGCGGAAGAAGCGCTGGTAGATCAGGCTGCGATCCTGCGGCGGGATGCCGGGGCCGTTGTCGATCACATCGATGCGTGGTGCGCCGTGGTCGTCCGCCGCGCGCAGCACGATCCGGCCCTGCGCCGGGGTGAAGCGCAGCGCGTTGGAGAGCAGGTTGGCCAGCGCCTCGAACAGCAGTTCGCGGTCGCCCCACAGCGTGCCCACCTGCGGGTCGATCTCCAGCAGCAGCTGCTGGTCCTTCTCCTCGGCCAGTGGCAGGTAGAACGCGTGCAGTTCCTGCAGCAGCTCGCCCGCATCCAGTTCCACGAAGGCGGAGCGGCGCTGGTGGCTTTCCAGTTCCGATACGCGCAGCAGTGCGGAAAAACGCGCCATCAACATATCGGTTTCGGTCAGTGCCTTGTCCAGCTGCGCCGCGCGCGGGTCCTCTTCCTCCAGCCCGACGCGGGTGCGGTACAGATGCGCACGCAGACGGGTGAGCGGGGTGCGCAGATCGTGGGCAATGCTGTCGCATACCCCTTTGACCTCGGTCATCAGCTGCTCGATGCGTTCGAGCATGGCGTTGACGATGCTCGACAGGCGGTCGATCTCATCCGGGTGGCCGGAAACGGGCAGGCGCTGGCCGAGGTCGCCGGCGATGATGCGGTTGGTCGCGGCCTCGATCTGCTGGATCCGTTTGAGCGGGCGCCGGCGCAGGATGTGCCAGCCGGCCAGGCCGGGAATGATGGTCAACGAGACGCCCCACAGCAGCGCATCGAGGATGATGCTGTTGACCGCGGTGAGCTTGCCGCTCTGGCGAACGAACACCAGCAGGCGGCCATCCTGGGTTTCCACGCCGAGCGCGCGCCCGGGCGCCTTGATCGGCCCACTGCGCAGGGACCAGCGTTCCACCGCCTGCGCGTGTCCGTCGATGCGCAGGCCATCGGGAATCGCCAGGAGTGGGCCGGACAGTCGCTGCCCGCTGCGGCTGAAGATGCCGTAGGCATACGCCCCGTGCAGGTCGTAGCGCAGGCTGTCGCGCAGCGCATCGTCCAGCGCCTGGCCCTCGAACTTCTCGAACAGGTGCGCGCGCTGCTGCAGGCCGGATTCGGCGAGGTCGTTGAGGTAGTCCGAGACGCGCCAGTACATCACCCCCAGCAGTACGCTGGACCAGGCCACGAACAACACGCAGTACAGCCCAAGCAGCCGGCTGCTGGAGGAACGCCAGTGATCAGACATGGTCGTCCAGGACATAGCCGGTGCCACGCACGGTGCGGATCGGCTGGGCACGCCCGGGCTGGTCGATGCGCTTGCGCAGGCGGCCGATGTGGACGTCGATCAGGTTCGTGCCGGGATCGAAGTGGTAGCCCCATACCTCCTGGAACAACATGGTGCGGGTGACCACCTGGCCGGCGTTGCGCACGAGGAATTCCAGCAGTTTGAACTCAGTCGGCAGCAGGGTGATCTCCTCGCCGGCGCGGCGGGCGGTGCGGGTCATCAGGTCCAGCTCCAGGTCACCGGCGCGCAACTGGTTCTCCGCCACGGCTGGCCGCCCATGGCGACGGATCAACACCTCCACGCGGGCCGCCATTTCGTCCGAGGCGAAGGGTTTGGTCAGGTAGTCATCGCCGCCGGCGCGCAGGCCCCGGACCCGCTCATCCACATCGGAAAGGGCGCTGATCATCAGCACCGGGGTGGTGATGCCCTGGCGCCGCAGGGCCGTGACCAGGGCCAGGCCATCCATGCCCGGCAGCATGCGGTCCAGGGTGATCACGGCGTAGTCGCTGCGGCAGGCCATGGCCAGACCGTCCTCGCCATTGCCCACCCGGTCCACCTCGAAGCCGTGGCTGCGCAGTTCCGTGGCGATTTCCTCGGCGGTGACGAGGTCGTCCTCGATGGTGAGTACGCGCGGCATGGGCCACTTTGACAATTGGGACGGGTGCATCGTCGCAACCCCCCGGAGGGACTGCAAATGAAAAATGTTTCATGCGGTTTTCGCCGGATCCTCGCCCCGCTTCTCCTATATTCGCCCCGAGCAGTGGCCCTGCCCGGGGCCATGTGCCCCGTTCACGCCTGGAATACCGTCCCCCATGACCGATCCGCTCCCGTCCTCCCCGGCCCCCGGACTGTTGTCCGGCCCTTGGCGCCTGCCGCTGCTGGGGCTGGCCGTGGCGTTGGGGCTGGCCGCCTGCAGCAAGGAAGCGCCCAAGGCAAAGGGACCGGCGCCGGAGGTGACGGTGCTGACCCTGCAGACGCAATCGTTGGCGATGGCCCAGGAATTGCCCGGGCGCACGGTGGCCTCTCAGGAATCGGATGTACGCCCGCAGGTTTCCGGGGTATTGCAGGCGCGGTTGTTCGAGCAGGGCGAGATGGTGAAAGCCGGGCAGCCGCTGTTCCAGATCGAACCGGCGCTGTACCAGGCCTCGGTGAACGAAGCGCAGGCCAACCTGCGCACGGCCGAGGCCAGTGCGGTGGCGGCGGGGTTGCGTGCGAAGCGCATGCAGCAGCTCGGCGTCGGTCAACTGGCGGCGCAGCAGGACGTGGATGATGCGGTGGCCACCCACCACCAGGCCGAGGCGGCGGTGCAGGCGGCGCAGGCGGTGCGCGATACCGCACGCACCAACCTGGGCTTTGCGCGGGTGACCGCGCCGATCAGCGGGCGGATCGGCCGCGCGCTGTTCACCCCGGGCGCGCTGGTGACCAACGGCCAGGCCGAGCCGCTGGCGCGCATCCAGCAGGTGGATCCGATGAACGTGGATATCACCCAGTCCAGCAACGAGTATCTCGCGCTGCGCCGCGCGATCGCCGAGGGCGGCGTGGAAGCGACGACCGCGCCGGTGCAGCTCAAACTGTCCGACGGCACCGATTACGCCGTGACCGGCACGCTGGAATTCGCCGATATCGATGTGGACCAGGAAACCGGCAGCATCACCCTGCGCGCGCAGTTCCCGAATCCACAGGGGCAGCTGCTGCCCGGCATGTACGTGCGCGCCCGGGTCGGGCAGGGCACGCGCCAGCAGGCCCTGCTGGTGCCGCAGGCCGCCGTGGACCGCAGCCCGAAGGGCGAGGCGCTGGCGTGGGTGGTGGGCGCGGACGGGCGCGTGCATCAACGCACGTTCGCGACGGCGCGCGCGGTGGGAGACCAGTGGCTGGTGCTCGATGGCCTGCGTGCCGGTGAGCAGGTCGTGCTCAGTGGCCGCCAAGGGCTGAGCGAAGGCGCCACGGTCCGGATCAAGCCTGCCGGCGAAGCCGCACCGGCCACGGTGCCCGCCGCCGCGCCGGCCGGCGAAGGCTGAGCCGCCGATGCTGCCGCGCTTCTTCATCCACCGCCCGGTCTTCGCCTGGGTCCTGGCCATCTGCATCATGGCGCTGGGCACGATCGCGGTGACCCAGTTGCCGGTGGAGCAGTACCCGGACATCGCGCCACCGCAGGTCAACATCACCGCCAACTACACCGGTGCCTCGGCGCAGACAGTGGAGGACAGCGTCACCCAGGTGATCGAGCAGCAGATCAAGGGCATCGACCACCTGCTGTATTTCTCCTCCACCAGTTCATCTTCGGGCCAGGCGCGGATCACGGTCACCTTCGACCAGCGCGCCAACCCGGATATCGCCCAGGTGCAGGTGCAGAACAGCGTCAACCAGGCGATCAACCGGCTGCCCCAGGAAGTGCAGCAGCAGGGCGTCACCGTGGCCAAATCGCAGGGCGATTCGCTGATGGTGGTGTCGCTGTATGACACCCACCGGCGCATGGAGCGGGTGGACGTCTCCGATTTCCTGGTCAGCAACGTGCAGGATCCGATCAGCCGCATTCCCGGCGTGGGCGAGATCAACGTGTTCGGTTCGCCCTATGCGATGCGTATCTGGCTGGACCCGCACAAACTGCGCGCGTTCGATCTGATGCCCTCGGATGTGCGCACCGCGATCCAGGCGCAGAACACCCAGGTCACCGCCGGTGAGCTGGGCGCGTTGCCAACCGGCCCGGAGCAGGCGCTCAACGCCACCGTCACCGCGCAGTCGCGGCTGCAGACCGCCGAGCAGTTCCGCGCGATCATCCTGCGCACCCTGCCCAGCGGCGCGGCCGTGTACCTGAGCGATGTGGCGCGGGTGGAAATCGGCGCGGAAAACTACCAGACCAGCAGCTTCCTCAACGGCTATCCCGCCGCAGGCTTCTCAGTGACGCTGGCCTCCGGCGCCAATGCGCTGGAAACCGCCGATGCGGTGCGCGCCGAGATCGAGCGGCTGCGCCCGAGCTTCCCGCCCGGGCTGGAAGTGGCCTACCCGCGCGACAGCACGCCGTTCGTGCGGGTCTCCATCGAGGGTGTCATCCACACCCTGATCGAGGCGATCGTGCTGGTCGTGGTGGTGATGTTCCTGTTCCTGCAGAACCTGCGCGCGACGCTGATTCCGGCGATCACCGTGCCGGTGGTGTTGCTGGGCACGTTCGGCGTGCTGGCGGTGGCCGGCTTCACCATCAACACGCTCACCCTGTTCGCGATGGTGCTGGCGATCGGCTTGTTGGTGGATGATGCCATCGTGGTGGTGGAGAACGTCGAACGCATCATCCATGAGGAACACCTGCCGCCGCGCGAGGCGACCGAGAAATCGATGGGCGAGATCACCGGTGCGCTGGTCGGCATCACCGTGGTGCTCGGCGCGGTGTTCCTGCCGATGGCCTTGTTCGGCGGCTCCACCGGCATCATCTACCGGCAGTTCTCGATCACGATCGCCTCGGCGATGGCGCTGTCGGCACTGGTCGCGCTGACGCTCACCCCGGCGTTGTGCGCGACCCTGCTCAAGCCATCGAGCGCGCAGAAGCCACCGGGCCGTTTCTTCGCCTGGTTCAACCGCGGCGTGGAGCGCAGCCAGAACGGCTATCGCGGCAAGCTGGGCGGCATCGTGGCGCACCCGCGGCGCTGGATGGCCTTCTACGTGCTGCTGGTGGTGGGTGTGGTCGCCTTGTATGCACGGATGCCGACCGGCTTCCTGCCGGTGGAGGACCAAGGGCAGGTGACGTTCCAGTTCTCCACCCCGGAAGGCACGCCGATGGTGCGCACCGAGGCGCTCGGCGAGCAGATCAGCCGCTACTTCATGGAACACGAGAAGGACAGCCTGGACGTGGTGTTCGTGGTGGTCGGCCGCAACAACGCCGGCACCGGGCAGAACGCGGGGCAGGGGTTCATGGCGCTCAAGCCGTGGTCCGAACGCGATGCCAAGCACAGCGCCGGGGCGATCATCGCCCGCGCCAACGCGCACTTCCGCAACCTGCCCGATGCGAAGGTCAACGTGCTGGCGCCGCCGGCGGTGCGTGGGTTGGGACAGTCCAGCGGGTTCGAATTGTGGTTGCAGGACAACAGCGCTGCCGGCCGGCCGGCGCTGCAGGCCGCGCAGGCAAAGGTGGTGCAGGCCGCCAGTGATGACGATCGGCTCACCTCGGTGCGGTTGAATGGTCTTGGCGACAAGGCCGAGCTGCATCTGGACATCGACCAGGCCCAAGCCAGCGCGCTGGGCCTGGCCCAGGCCGACATCAATTCAACGCTGTCCTCGGCGTGGGGCGGCACCTACGTCAACGACTTCCTGGACCGCGGCCGGGTCAAGCGTGTGTACGTGCAGGGCGACCAGCCCTACCGCAGCGTGCCCGACGACATCGGCCAGTGGTATGTGCGCGGCAGCAACGGGCAGATGGCCTCGTTCGCCAGTTTCGCCAGCAGCCATTGGTCGCGCGGGCCGCAGTTGCAGCAGCGCTTCAACGGCCTGCCGGCGATGCAGATCCAAGGCAGTGCCGCCGAAGGGCGCAGCTCGGGCGAGGCGATGCAGACCATGCAGTCCCTGGTGGCCGACCAGCCCGGTTTTGAACTGCAGTGGAGCGGGCTGTCCTACCAGGAGCAGCTCTCCAGCAATCAGACGCTGTGGCTGTATGCAGCGTCCATTGCCTTCATCTTCCTGTGCCTGGCCGCGCTCTACGAGAGCTGGACGGTGCCGGTGGCGGTGATGCTGGTGATCCCGCTGGGCGTGATCGGCACGGTGATCGCCACCACCGCGGCGGGCTTCGTCAACGACATCTACTTCCAGGTGGGGCTGCTGACCACGATCGGTCTATCGGCCAAGAATGCGATCCTGATCGTGGAGTTCGCCGAGGCCGAGTACCGCGCGGGCAGCTCGGCGGTGGAGGCGGCACTGAAGGGCGCGCGCCTGCGCCTGCGGCCGATCGTGATGACCTCGCTGGCCTTCGTGGCTGGCGTGATTCCGCTGGCACTGGCGACCGGCGCTGGTGCGGTGAGCCGGCGCGAGATCGGTGTCAGCGTGATCGGCGGCATGCTCTCCGGCACGCTGCTGGCGATCCTGCTGGTGCCGCTGTTCTTCGTGCTGGTGCGGCGCCTGGGCAAGGGCCGGCCCGATTCGGCGGCAAAACACTGAACGGCGTTGCCTCCCCGGACCCCCGATTTCATCTTTTTGACCCATTCCGTTCACGGTGTCCATGCCGGTGCGCCATTAGCGTAGATCGTCCCCACACCGCTTGGAGACACGCCATGAATCCCCTGCAGACGGTCGCCCGGACCATGCGAAACGGGCTGGAAGAAGTGGCGGCCCTGCTGGTGGGCCAGCGCGCCGAGTCACTGCGCCAGGACGATACCGCCGCGCCTGGGGTGGGCATCCCGATGCCGCGCCGGCTGCCGCTCAAGCGCCCGCTGTTGCATGGGCGCAAAGGCATGGCCCCGTGGCAGAAGATCGGCCCGGGCCGCCGCTAAGGACGCTTGGCATCGGCGGGGTGGTTGACCCCGTCGTTGACCGGCACCTGCCCGATATCAAACGGATTGACCCCGTCCAGACACCCGACGTTGTAGCCGTATTCGTCCGGTGAAGAGCGGCGCTGATGATGCGTATAGATGCCGCACACGCTGCAGAAGTGGTGGCGGGCCACATGCGTGTTGAACTGATACAGCCGCAGTGCGTCGTGGCCCTGCACGATCTCCAGATCGGCCAGCTTCACCGAGGCCACGATCGCGCCGCGTCGCCGGCACATCGAACAGTCGCAGCGGCGGGGTGAGACCACGCCGTCCGGCAGATGCAGGCGCAGGACGACGGCCCCGCAATGGCAGCGCAGCAGATGGTGGCGCTGGATGGGCACCCCGCCCACGGTGGTCAGACCCTGCATGCTGGGCGCTTCCTTGATGGCCGTTGATCGCGCAAGTATGCGACCGGCCGGGGGGCGGAGCCAGCCGGTGCGGGGCCCCCGGGGTGAACGGCGGCCCGAAGCTGAACAGGCTCGACATGCGGCGCACACAGGGGTTATGGCTAACTAGCGCCCCGGACAGACGACGGATCGATGCGTGAAGAAGGCAGGACGATGGGGGCTGGCGCTGCTGATGCTGCTGGCGGCGCTGTGGATCACCGGTTTGCTGGCCTACCAGCTGCCGGGTCCGGGCTGGGTGCGGTATCTGCTGGTCGGGCTGTGGGTCGTGTTCGCCGTCACCGGGGCGATCGGGGTGGCGCGTGCGCGCGCCGGGCGCTGGCCGGGCGTGCTGTACGGCGTGGCGCTGGTGGTCTCGGGCATCTGGTGGCTGCTGCTCACCCCGCGCCAGGATCGCATCTGGGCCGATGATGTCGCCCAGCGGCTGAAGGTGGTCGAGGTGGATGGCCCGCGTGTGGTGCTCGACAACGTGCGTGATTTCACCTGGCGCAGCGAGACCGACTACGACGCGCGCTGGGTGCGCCGCGAGTACAACCTGGACCAGCTGCGCTCGGCCGACCTGATCCTGTCCTACTGGATGGGCCCCATGATCGCGCACACGCTGATCTCGTTCGGCTTCGACGACGGTCGCTACCTGGTGTTCTCGCTGGAGATCCGCAAGGAGCGCGGCGAGTCGTTCTCCGCGCTGGGCGGGTTCTTCCGCAAGTTCGAGATGACCCTGGTCGCCTCGGAGGAAACCGACATCGTGCGCACGCGCACCAATGCGCGGGGCGAAGATGTCTATCTGTACCGCCTGCACGGCATGACCCAGGAGCAGCTCAAGGCGCTGTTCGTGTCCTACCTCGGCGAGGCCCGCAGGCTCGATGCCGCGCCGGCGTTCTACAACACGCTGACCAGCAACTGCACGACCATTGTGTACGAACTGGCCAAGCAGATCGCACCGGGCCTGCCGATGGACTACCGGCTGCTGGCCTCGGGCTATTTCGCCGAGTACGCGCGCGATCTGGGGGTGCTCACGCCGGGGGTACCGTTCGAGACGCTGAAGGCACGCGGGCGGATTACCGACCGTGCGCGGGCGAGCAATGCAAACGATGATTTTTCACAGGTGATCCGCCGGGATGTTCCGGGGACAGGGCAGGGAAGCGTTCCATGAGATCCATTGTGAAACTGCTCGCGCACCGCGCGTTGCCGATGACGGCCGTGGTGCTCTCGCTGCTGCTCTCCAGCGGCTGTGCGATGGTCACCATGAAGCAGGTGGCCCCGACCGAGTACCTGGCCAACAAGCGTGGCGACGTGCTCACCTCGGGCAAGCTCAGCGCCGCCTCGCAGGAAACGCTGAGCGTGATCGGCATGGACGTGGCACAGTGCGAAAAGGATGTGACTGCCTGCCAGAAGACCCTCGCCGACACCGATGTCCTGCCCGAAGAGCAGCGCTTGTCGGCGCAGTCCGAGCTCTGGGTGAAGACCGCGCTCGCGCTGACCCCCAAGCCCAAGGACCGCGAGAAAACGCCGATGTCCGATGCCGCGCTGGATGCGTGGCTGGAAGCGGCGCGCTATGCCTATGCGTACCTGTTCTTCAGCGGGCGCACGCCTTCGGACCGCGCCTTCGAGGATCGCCAGACGCAGGTGCGCGATTACTACAACTACGCCGCCGAACAGACCGCCTCGGTGGTGTTCAAGCGCAGCCGCGAGAGTGCGCTGGAAGGCGAGGATTACAACGCCGCCGTGGCAGGGGAGCGCTGGACGCTGACCTCCGATTTCGATGAGCTGCGCATGCAGAGCATCCCGACCCGCATGGTGTCCGCCTCGGCGGTGAGTTTTGCCGGGCTGCGCAGCACCTATCGCCGCGACGGCTTCGGCGCCGAGCTGGTGGTGATCATGGACCCCCCCAAGCTGGTTGCACCGGCCGACGGCGGGAAGGCGGAGATTCCGCAGTACAGCGAGATGTCGGCGATCAACGCCACCGCCCTGCTGCGCTTCAAGGGCGACAATCTGCAGCAGGTGCTCGATACCACCCAGGTGCTGTTTGATGTGTACTCGCCCGAGTCCACCGAGAGCGTGGACCTGCACGGTGAGAAGGTACCGCTGGCGGGCAACTTCACCGCGGCCTACGGCTTGTGGCTGGCCCAGTCCGGCTTTGCCACGCAGTCGCTGCGCACGCTGTTCGGCATGAGCGAAGGCATCGGCGCGCCGCACATGTACCTGATGCAGCCGTGGGACCCCAACCGCCGCATCATCTTCATGCTGCACGGCCTGGGCAGCAGCCCGGAAGCCTGGGTCAACGTGGCCAACGAGATCATGGGCGATCCCGAGCTGCGCCGGCACTTCCAGGTCTGGCAGGTGTACTACCCGACCAACGCCCCGATCGCGCTGAACCGCTACGAGATCAACCAGGCCTTCAACAACACGCTCAAGCACTTCGACCCGACCGGCAGCACGCCGGCCGCCAAGGACATGGTGTTCATCGGCCACAGCATGGGCGGCGTGCTTGCACGCCTGCTGGTGACCTCCTCCGGCGATGTGCTGTGGAACGATCTGCTCGCCAACTACGATCTCAAGGGCGAGCGCCTGAAGCGCGTCGAAGCCAAGCTCGGTCCGCTGCTGCACTTCACCGCCGAGCCGAACGTGGAGCGGGTGATTTTCATCGCCGCGCCGCACAAGGGCACGGACATCGCGGGCAACCGGCTGGGGCGCCTGATCGGCCGGCTGGTGCGGTTGCCGATCACCATCCTGGGCAAGTTCGAGGATGTGTTCCTGACCCTGCAGGAATCCGAATCGGCCAACACCACCACGAAGCTGCAGGTGCCCAACAGCATCGACAACCTCAAGGCCAGCGATCCCTTCGTGAAGGCGGCTGGCGCACTGCCGATCACCCCGGGCCTGAAGTACCACTCGATCATCGCCCAGCGTAAACCGGACGTGCCGCTGCTGCAGTCCGACGATGGCCTGGTGCCGTACTGGAGCGCGCATCTGGAGGGGGCGGTATCGGAGAAGGTGATCCTCTCCGGGCACAGCGTGCAGGAGACCCCGCAGGCCGTGCTGGAGATCCGCCGCATCCTGCGTGAGGATCTGAAAGAGGTCGGCGACACGCATCCGTGAGGAGGCGCACGCCATGCCACCTCGCTCAGATCCGCCGCGCCACCGCCACGCTGAGCATCGCCAGCACCAGCATGATCGCGAAGGTCAGCAGGTAGCCCAGTGCTTCCCGGCCCTCCAGGAACAGCGCGAACAGCGAACCGGAGACGGCCAGCGTGGTCGCCACGCCCAAGGCCTCGCTGAGCTGCAGGGCGGAGGTGTTGGCGCCCTGGTGTGCCGGCGCTGACAGCGACAACGTGAGCACCGAGAGGCTGGGATAGATCAGCCCCATGCCCAGCCCGGTCAGCACCCAACCGACCATCGCCGACCACAGCGGCATGCCGGGCTGGATCGCCAGCGACGTGGCCAGAATGCCCACGCACATCAACAGCGCGCCGGACTGCAGCAACTGCCGGCGTGACCAGCCCCGCTGCTGGTGGCCCTGCAGCCACGAGCCGGCAAACCAACCCAACGCGCCCAGGCTCAAAGCCACGCCCGCCAACAGCGGGGTCAGGCCGCGTTCGCGCTGCAGCAGCAAGGGCAGGAACGCTTCGCAACCGAAGAACGCAGAGGCCGCGATCCCACGCAGCGCGATCACGCTGGGCAGGCCGCGGCGCAGGGTCAACGTGCCGGCAGGCAGGAGCTTCCAACTGCACAGTGCCAGCACGGCCAGGGCCGGCACCAGCAGCGCGGGCGCGAGCCATCCCTGCTGCTGGCCGCCGACATACAGCGCGAGCGCGCCGAGGGAGGCACCCACGGCCCAGGGCACCACGTTGCGGCCGGTGCTGCCCGCGGCCACCACGCCGACCTGGCGCAGGGCCGGGCGCAGCAGCAACGCCGCCGGAATGGCCAGCAGCGGCACGATCAGGAACACCCAGCGCCAGCCCAGGTGCTGCACGATCAGGCCGCTGATGCTGGGGCCGATCAGCGAAGGCACCACCCAACCGGCGGAGAATGCGGCGAACACGCGCGGCCGCATCGGCTCGGGGAACGAGCGCCCGACCAGCACATACAGCGCCACGGAAATCGCGCCGGCCCCCAGCCCCTGCATCAGGCGCCCAAGCACCAGCACCGGCATGTGCTGGGCGAAGCCGGCGACCAGCAGGCCGGCGATGAAGCACGCCAGGCCCAGCCACAGCGGGCGCGCCGGGCCCTGCTGGTCGCTCCAGCGCCCGGACAGCGTCATCCCGATCACGCTGGTGGCCAGGGTGCCGCCGAACGCCAGCGCGTACAGCCGCAGCCCGTCCAGATCATGGGCCACCGTGGGCATCGCTGCGGCCACGGCCAACGCCTCGAAGCCATGCAGCGAGACCAGCGCGACCATGCCGATCGTGGTCGCCCGGTACGCCGGCGACAGGATCGAGGGGATCGGCGTGTCCTCCACCGGAGCGGTGGCGGGCGGAGAGGAAACTTCAGCGGACATGCGGGTTCCAGACATCGGGAGGAGGGCCAGGCTTGCAGTGCACCCCCAGCGGCGCGCAGGATGCCACCTGAACCATGGTTGAGGTCAAGCAGTGATCGCGAAGGAACTGAGTGTAGGCGAGGTCGCCAAACGGAGCGGGGTGGCCGTATCGGCGTTGCATTTCTATGAGCGCAAGGGTTTGATCCGCAGCCTGCGCACCGCCGGCAACCAGCGCCGCTTCGCCCGCGATGTGCTGCGCCGGCTGGCGGTGATCCGGGTGGCGCAGCGGGTCGGCATGCCGTTGGAAGCGGTGGCGACCGCGTTCGCGGCGCTGCCGGAGAACAAGACGCCGACCAAGGCCGAATGGGCGAAGATGTCGGCGCTGTGGCGCAGTGAGCTGGACCAGCGTATCGAGCAGTTGCTGCTGCTGCGCGACCAGCTCACCGACTGCATCGGCTGCGGCTGCCTGTCGTTGAAGCGCTGCCGCCTGACCAACCCCGGCGATGCGCTCGGCGATCAGGGCGATGGCCCCCGCCGCTGGGAGTAGTGCCGGCCGCTGGCCGGCGTCGGCCTCACCAGACAGTGAATACCTGCCCGCTCTGGATCCCTTCCACGCTGCGCTGGTAGGCCAGCGATGCGCGCTGCGCGGTCACCGGTTCAAAGCCCGGGAAGTACGCGCCGTAGTCATCCATCGATTCGGCCAGCACATTCGGGCTCACGGCATTGATGCGCAGCCCCCGCGGCAGCAGCTCGCAGGCGGCGGCGCGCACGAAACCTTCCAGCGCGGCATTGGCCGCCGTGGCGTTTGCGCCATCGCGGATCGGCTGGGCGCTGATGATGCCGCTGGTCAGGGTGATCGAGCCGCCGGTGTTCAGGTGATGCTGGGCGGCCAGGCTCAGCCGCACCTGGCCAAGCAGCTTGTCCTGCAGCCCCAGGTTGAAGTCGGCCGGCCGCATCTGGGCCAGCGGACCGAAGTGGACCCGGCCGGTGGTCGCGATCACGGCATCGACCGTGCCTACTTTCGCGAACAGCGCCTGCACGCTGGCATCGTCGGTCAGATCGACCTGCACATCGCCGCCGTGGCGGCCGGCGCGGATCAGTTCATGGTGGACGCCAAGCGTGCTGGCGACCGCCTGGCCCAAGGTGCCGCTGGCACCGACAAGCAGGATCTTCATGTGCATGTCTCCCGTAAACGTAGGGGGTAGCGCCACGCCATGCGTGGCTGCGCTTGGTCGTCAATCATTCGCCGCCGACAATGCCTGCCCGCGCGTCGTCGCCGCGTCGATCGCGCGCGCGACCATGGCTTCAAAGCCGTCGGCCTGGAAACGCTCGATCGCGGCCTGGGTGGTGCCATTCGGCGAGGTCACGCGGCGACGCAGTTCGGCCGGGGCTTCGCCGGATTCATCGAGCATGCGCGAGGCACCGAGCAGCGTCTGCACCACCAGCGTGCGGGCCGCGTCGGCGGGCAGGCCCTGGGCGATACCGGCCGCTTCCATCGCTTCGGCCAGCAGGAACACGTAGGCCGGGCCACTGCCGGAGACGGCGGTGACGGCGTCCATGCGCGCTTCGTCATCGATCCACACGGTGCGGCCGGCGCTGGCCAGCACGGTGTCGGCCTGCGCGCGCTGCGCGGCGCTGACCGTGGCGGTGGCGAACAGTCCGGTGACACCGGCGCCGAGCAGGGCGGGCGTGTTGGGCATCGCGCGGACCACCGCCATGCCACCGCCCAGCCAACGGTCCAGCTGGCCGCTGGTGATGCCCGCGGCGATGGAGACCACCAGCGGTTGCTTGCCTTGGGCGATACCGGTCAGCGAGGCGCAGACATCACGCAGCACCTGCGGTTTGACTGCCAGCACCCAGACCGTGCCCTGCGCGGCGGCCTCGCTCGCGCTGGCATAGGTCTTGACGCCGAATTCGGCGGTCAGCTGCTCACGCAGTTCGGTCACCGGCTCGGCGACATGGAGGCTGGCCGGGGCCACGCCCTGGCGGACCAGGCCGGCGATCAGGCTGCGGGCCATGTTGCCGCCGCCGATGAAGGTGATGGGGGACGTGCTCATGAACTCTCCTTGGAACGGGCGGGGCGCTCAGGCCGGTCGCGGGCGGGCGCCGAACAGCGCGGTGCCGATGCGGACCAGGGTGGCGCCGTGGGCGATGGCCTCAGGGTAATCGCTGCTCATGCCCATCGACAGCGTATCCACGTGCGGATGCGCTGCGGCCAGTGTGGCGAACAGCGCGGCCATGCGGGTGAAGGCGGCCTGGCGACGCTCGGCGTCCGGCCAGGGCGCGGGGATCGCCATCAGCCCGCGCAGGCGCAGCTGCGGCGCCGCGGCGATGGCGGCGGCGAGGGTATCGATGTCTTCCGGCGCGCAGCCGTGCTTGCTGTCCTCGTCATCGATGTTGACCTGGATCAGCACGTTCAGCGGCGGCCGGCCGGGTAGGCGGTGCGTGGCCAGCGCGGTGACCAGCTTGGGCCGGTCCACGCTCTGCACCCAGTCGAAATGGCGGGCAGCCAGCTCGGCCTTGTTGGACTGCAGGTGCCCGATCAGGTGCCATTCCAGGCCCAGCGCCGCCAAGGCCTCGATCTTGGTCAGCGCCTCCTGCACGTAGTTCTCCCCGAAGGCGCGCTGGCCCTGCGCGGCCAGGGCCTGCACGGCCTCGGCCGGCTGCGTCTTGGAGACCGCCAGCAGGACCGGATCTGGCCGCCCGGCGGCCACCGCCGCGTTGTGCAGGTTCGTCAGGATGGCAGGCAGGGTCTGGATGGTCACGGCGGGTCCGGTGGATCAGGGGCTGGAGCGTATTGTGCACATCTCGCTCTATACTGCCGCCCGGGGAAAGAACCTTCCAGTCGCAGCAGTCATGGGGAGTAGCAGCGCATGGATATCGCCGAACTATTGGCGTTTTCTGTAAAGAACAAAGCGTCGGATCTTCATCTGTCGGCCGGCCTGCCGCCGATGATCCGCGTTGACGGCGATGTCCGTCGCATCAATATTCCGGCCCTGGACCACAAGCAGGTCCACGCGCTGGTGTACGACATCATGTCGGACAAGCAGCGCCGCGATTACGAAGAATTCCTCGAGGTCGATTTCTCGTTCGAGATTCCCTCGCTGGCGCGCTTCCGAGTCAATGCCTTCAACCAGAACCGCGGCGCGGGTGCGGTGTTCCGTACCATTCCCTCCGAGGTGCTCACGCTGGAAGACCTGGCCTGCCCGCCGATCTTCCGTGAGCTGATCGATCAGCCGCAGGGCCTGATCCTGGTCACCGGCCCGACCGGTTCGGGCAAGTCGACCACGCTGGCGGCGATGATCGACCACATCAACAAGAACGAATACGGCCACATCCTCACCGTCGAGGATCCGATCGAATTCGTGCACACCTCGCAGAAGTGCCTGATCAACCAGCGCGAAGTGCATCGCGACACGCACGGCTTCAACGAAGCGCTGCGTTCGGCCCTGCGCGAAGACCCGGACATCATCCTGGTCGGCGAACTGCGCGATCTGGAAACCATCCGGCTGGCATTGACCGCCGCCGAAACCGGCCATCTGGTGTTCGGCACGCTGCACACCAGCTCGGCCGCCAAGACCATCGACCGCATCATCGACGTGTTCCCCGCCGGCGAAAAGCCGATGGTGCGCTCGATGCTGTCCGAGTCGCTGCGCGCGGTGATCTCGCAGGCGCTGCTGAAAAAGGTGGGGGGGGGGCGTACGGCCGCCTGGGAAATCATGGTGGGCACCCCGGCCATCCGCAACCTGATCCGCGAGGACAAGGTCGCGCAGATGTACTCGGCGATCCAGACCGGCCAGCAGATGGGCATGATGACCCTGGACCAGCACCTGCAGGATCTGGTCAAGCGCAGCCTGATCACCCGCAACCAGGCGCGCGAGTACGCCAAGGACAAGCGGATTTTCGAATAGTGGTAGTGCCGGCCGCTGGCCGGCTCCTGAAAACCTTCGGAGTACACCGCGATGAGCACCACCACCATCGACTTCACCTCGTTCCTCAAGCTGATGGCGCACCAGAAGGCGTCGGACCTGTTCATCACCGCGGGCATGCCCCCGGCGATCAAGGTCAACGGCAAGATCTCGCCGATCACCCAGACACCGTTGACGCCGCAGCAGAGCCGCGACCTGGTGTTGAACGTGATGACGCCGGCGCAGCGCGAAGAGTTTGAAAAGACCCACGAATGCAATTTCGCCATCGGCCTGTCCGGTGTCGGCCGCTTCCGCGTGAGCTGCTTCTACCAGCGCAACCAGGTCGGCATGGTGCTGCGCCGGATCGAGACGCGCATTCCCACCGTGGAAGAGCTCAGCCTGCCGCCGATCATCAAGACGCTGGCGATGACCAAGCGCGGCATCATCCTGTTCGTCGGCGCGACCGGTACCGGTAAATCGACCTCGCTGGCGGCGATGATCGGCTACCGCAACCACAACTCGACCGGGCACATCATCACCATCGAAGACCCGATCGAATTCGTTCACAAGCACGAGGGCTGCATCATCACCCAGCGCGAAGTGGGCATCGATACCGACAGCTGGGAAGCGGCGCTGAAGAACACCCTGCGCCAGGCGCCGGACGTGATCATGATCGGCGAGGTGCGCACCCGCGAGGGCATGGACCACGCCATCGCCTTCGCTGAAACCGGCCACCTGGTGCTGTGCACGCTGCATGCCAACAACGCCAACCAGGCGATGGATCGCATCATCAACTTCTTTCCGGAGGACCGCCGCAACCAGTTGCTGATGGATCTCTCGCTGAACCTCAAGGGCGTGGTCGCCCAGCAGCTGATTCCCTCGCCGGATGGCAAATCGCGCAAGGTCGCGATGGAGATCATGCTCGGCACGCCGCTGGTGCAGGATTACATCCGCGACGGCGAGATCCACAAGCTCAAGGAAGTCATGAAGGACTCGGTGCAGCTTGGGATGCGGACCTTCGATCAGAGCCTGTTCGAGCTGTACCAGGCCGGCGAAATCAGTTACGAAGACGCACTGCGCTACGCCGATTCGCAGAACGAAGTGCGCCTGCGCATCAAGCTCTCGCAGGGTGGCGATGCACGCACGCTGTCGCAGGGCCTGGACGGGGTGGAGATTTCGGAAGTCCGCTGACACAGGGGGCTTCAACAGGCGGCGCGACGCTGCGATAGTCGCGCCGTCCCGGGCAACCGGGCTGCAGGGGGCGCCGGCACCTCGCCGGTATCAACGCATCAGGTGATGGGCATATGGACATGCACGATCCGTATCGCGCGCCGGCGACCGCGCCGACGGCTTCTCCCGTACTGCCGGCGGCGACCTTTGCCGCCACCGATGTCGCACCGTATTACTCGCCACCCACGCTGAAGATCGCGGCGTTGTCGCTGACCACGCTGGGCATCTATCCGGTGTACTGGTTCTGGCGCAACTGGCGGGCGATCAAACGTGAAACCGGCGGCGATCAGTGGCCGTGGGCGCGTGCGTTGTTCTCGCCGCTCTGGTCGTTCCTGTGTTTCAGCGATCTGCGCAACGCCGCCAGCAATCATCGTCGCCCGCTGGCGTTCGCACCGGGGCTGCTCGGTGTCGCCTACTTTCTGCTCAATTTCTCCAGCCGCTTTCCCAACGCCCTGTGGCTGTTCGCATTGTTCAGCTTCGTTCCGCTGCTGCCGGTCAACAGCCTGCTGCGCCGCTACCACCACGACGAGGGCATGGACATGCGGGCGTATGACCGCTTCGGTGTGTGGCACATCCTGGTGGTTATCTTCGGCGGGCTCCTCCTGCTGATCGCATTGGTCGGCACCTTCGTGCAGGGCGCCACACGGTAGGCCTCGGCGTATCGGTGAGCATTGATGAGCCACGCTCATCACCGACAGCACTGCGCGGCATCCAATCTTCGCCGCCGACAGGGCTATCGTGGCTGTCCCCATGATGCCGGTCCCACCGGCAGGAGTACCCCCATGCAGACACGTGAACTCGGCCGCAGCGGCCTGCGGGTTTCGGCCCTCGGCCTGGGCTGCATGGGGTTGAGCTACGGCTATGGCCCGGCCACCGACCGCACCGAGGCGATCGCGCTGCTGCGCGCCGCCGTCGAGCAGGGCGTGACCTTCTTCGATACGGCCGAAGCCTACGGACCCTTCTTGAACGAGGAACTGCTCGGCGAGGCGCTGGCCCCGTTCCGCGACCAACTGGTGATCGCCACCAAGTTCGGCTTCAAGGATGGCCATGCCGACGCCGGCCTGGACAGTCGCCCCGCGCGTATCCGCGCGGTGGCCGAGGCCAGCTTGGTGCGCCTGAAGACCGACCGCATCGACCTGTTCTACCAGCACCGGGTGGACCCGAACGTGCCGATCGAGGACGTGGCCGGCACGGTCAAGGACCTCATCGCCGAAGGCAAGGTGAAGCACTTCGGGCTGTCCGAGGCCGGTGCCGATACCGTCCGCCGCGCGCACGCGGTGCAGCCGGTGGCCGCCCTGCAGAGCGAGTACTCGCTGTGGTGGCGCGAACCGGAGCAGAGTGTGCTGCCGGTACTGGAGGAACTGGGCATTGGCTTTGTGCCGTTCAGTCCGCTCGGCAAGGGCTTCCTGACCGGCGCGATCAACGCCGACACCGCGTTCGCCGCCGACGACTTCCGCAACAGCGTGCCGCGGTTTGCGGCCCAAGCGCGCCAGGCCAATCAGGCGTTGGTGGATCGCATCACCGCAATCGCCGCCGACAAGGGCGCGACGCCGGCCCAGATCGCCTTGGCCTGGTTGCTGGCGCGCAAGCCGTGGATCGTGCCGATTCCCGGCACGACCAAGCTGCACCGCCTGAAGGAAAACCTGGGCGCGGCGGCCGTGGTGTTGAGCGATGCGGAGCTGCAGCAGATCGGTGCGGCGCTGGACAGTGTCGCCATCGTCGGCGATCGCTACAGCGCCGAGCGGCAGAAGCTGGTCGCGCGCTGAGCGGGGCGGTGGTAGCGCACGACCCACGGTCGTGCGCTACCGGTGCAACGCATCCCGGGTAGGTGCCGACCGTGGGTCGGCACACGCCTCACCCGCGAATGAAGGCCAACAGATCCGCATTGATCACGTCCGCGTGCGTCGTGCACATGCCGTGCGGAAAGCCTTTGTAGACCTTCAACGTACCGTGCTTGAGGAGCTTGATCGCCAGCTCCGCTGAATCCGCGATCGGCACGATCTGATCGTCATCGCCATGCAGGATCAGCACTGGCACGTCGATCTTTTTCAGGTCGTCGGTGAAGTCGGTTTCCGAGAAGGCTTTGATGCAATCGTAGTGCGCGTTGATCGCGCCCATCATGCCTTGCCGCCACCAGTTGTCGACGATGCCCTGCTGCGGCGGCGTGCCCTCGCGGTTGAAGCCGTAGAACGGAATCGGCACGTCGCGGTAGAACGCCGCACGGCCCGCGGCCAGTGCCTGGCGGAAGCCATCGAAGACCTCCTTCGGCGTGCCGCCCGGGTTGGCCTCGCTCTTGACCATGATCGGCGGCACCGCACCGATCAGCACGGCCTTGGCGACGCGCCCGGGCTTGGCCTGCGCCACATAGTGCGCGACTTCGCCACCCCCGGTGGAATGGCCGATGTGGATCGCATCGCGCAGGTCCAGATGATCGGCCAGCGCGTTGACGTCGGCGGCGTAGGTGTCCATCTCATGCCCGCCGCTGGTCTGCGAGGAGCGGCCATGGCCGCGGCGGTCGTGCGCGATCACGCGATAGCCCTGAAGCAGGAAGAACTGCAGCTGGGTGTCCCAGTCATCGGCGCTGAGCGGCCAGCCGTGATGGAACACGAGGGGCTGACCCTTGCCCCAGTCTTTGTAGAAGATCTCGGTCTTGTCGGCGGTGGTGACGTAGGGCATGGCACGGAACTCCTGGGGGGAGGGATGGGCGGTGCGGGTGCTACCCGTGCATGCTGCGTCGACAGGGTGTTCAGCCGGCATGAAAGGTGGCCGTGCGTTCGCGTCTTGCCGGGCACAGACAGCCCAAGGCCACGAGGCGGGGGCGTGAAGAACAGTCCGCTGAATCAATCTCCCCAGCAACTGTCACGCCGATCGTGTCTAATACCGCTCCCCACGTCACACCCCCCACCCCCATGTCCCTTGATTCCCATGGCCCCGCGCCGTGCGACGACGCTGACGGCCACCTGGTCACCGCAGGCCCGCTGACCCCGCCTCCGGACAGTGCCGGCACCGTGGCCGATCAGAAGGCGCTGCGCCATTCGGTGGCCGAGGACGTGCAAGGCATGGTCCTGGCGACCCTGGTGGCCTCGCTCGGCCTGGCGATCTTCGCCAAGGGCGGGCTGATGATCGGCGGCATGGCCGGGCTGGCCTTCCTGGCCCACTACACCTTCGGCTGGAACTTCGGCCTGGTGTTCGTCCTGGTCAACCTGCCGTTCTACTGGGTGGCCGTGCGCCGCATGGGCTGGGAATTCACCCTGAAGACCTTCGCGGCGGTCACCGCCTGCGGCGTGCTGACCGACCTGCTGCCGCGCTGGGCCGATTTCGCCCACATGAGCTCGCTGTACTCGGCGATCGTGGGCGGGGCGCTGGCCGGCTTGGGCATCCTGTTCTACATCCGCCACCGGGCCAGCCTGGGCGGCATCGGCATCCTGGCGGTGTACCTGCAGCGCACCCGCGGCTGGAGCGCCGGCAAGGTACAGATGTCGTTCGACACGCTGCTGATGTGCGTGGCGTTCTCGGTGCTGTCCCCATCCAAGGTGATGTACTCGGCGATCGGTGCGGTGGTGCTCAGCCTGGTGCTGATGTTCAACCACCGCCCGGGCCGCTACATGGGCGTCTGACGCCCGGTCATTCCCCCTGCGGCGGCACCGGCACGACGGTGACGCCGGAGACCCAGCGGCGGCTGCGCAGGTCCAGCGTGGCCACCTGCTCGCCAGGGCCGCGGTACAACCACAGCTGGCAGCACAGCGCATGGTCGCCGGCATAGCTGCTGCGCAGGGCAATGAGCGTGGCGCTGTAGCACTGCTTCCCCGAGCGGATCACGGTGTCAGCGGCAGTATCGAAGGTGTAGCTGCCGGCGCCGCGCCACGGCCAGATCTCGGCCTCGCCCGGATCGGTGCCGGGGGGCACCGGGCAACGCGCCTGCGCGTCGCCAAAGTGCGCCACGCCGTCGCCATCGAGGGTCAGCGCGGCCAGCAGGCGCTCAATGTGCTTGAGCAGGCGCCGGTCGGCCGCGATCGCCGTGGCGTACGCGTCCAGCGGTTCGCCGTCGACATGTATCACCGGATCGGCCAGCCGATGCTCGCGGCCATAGCGCACCTTCAACTGCACCGTGGGGCTGCGCTCGCGCGGGTCGGCGGACAACGGCCGGTTCAGCAGCAGGGTATCGCCGTAGTAGTCGCCATCGCGGTAGGCGATGTAGCTGACCCCGTCGATGCGCAGCCAGTACAGCCCCTGATCGCTGCCACGCCCGCTGAGGCCGTATTGGCCCTGCGCCCAGGGGCGCTGCGGATCCAGGGAGGTCGGCACCACGAAGCCGTGTTGTGGATCCCGCCGCAGCATGTCCACCTGCGTGTACAGACCGGTGCCGCCGCTGTAGGCGCTCTGCACCAGGTCACGCTGGCCGTCGCCATCCAGATCGAGCAGGGAGAGCGACAGCTCGCCCATCTCCACCGGCACGGTGTGCTGGGCATCCGTCTCGCGCAGGTAGCGGGTCACCGCGTCCCACTCCGCCGGGGTGACGTTGGCCGGGCGCACCAGCGCGGGCAGCGGCGCATCGCTGTCGCCGGCCACCGGAATCTGCAGGTCGATCCCCGTCTCGTCGCGGTAGCGGGCCAGCACGGTATCGATCGGGGCCGGATCATCGGCGGGCACTGCGGCGATCTCCGCGCGCAGGCGCTCCAGCACGCCGTCCAGATCGCTTGCTGCAGCCAGCGGGGGCAGGCTCAGGGCAGCGAGCAGCGCAGCCCGCACGACGGGGTGCGTCACTTCCGGCGCCAGGCCGGCTTGAGCGTGTCGATGCGCTTGAACACCGGGCAGTCCGGGCGGTGCGCGCCGGGCAGGTAGCCCAGGCTCATGAGGAACTCGCCGGTGATCTCCCCGCCGGTAAAGCGGAAGGTCTTCTTGAACAGCTTCACCCAGCCGGCCTTGTCCAGCGGATGGTGGGCATCCAGCCAGCCGGCGAAACTGCCGTGGCTGGCCCGCAGCTGCTGGATCACCTGGGCGTTGTGGACCGCCGCGTGCACCTTGAGCCGGTTGCGGATGATGCGGGCGTCGTTGAGCAGGCGCTCGATGTCGCGCTCGCCATAGGCGGCCACCGTGTCCACGTCGAAACCGTCATAGGCGGCGCGGAAGCCCTCACGCTTCTTCAGGATCGTTTCCCAGCTCAGCCCGGCCTGGTTGATCTCCAGGATCAGGCGCTCGAACAGCTCGCGCTCCTCGCGCTGCGGGAAGCCGTATTCGTGGTCGTGGTAGTGGCCGTGGACCGGATGGCCGGGGGCGATGAGGCAGTAACCGGACACGTGCAGCTCCTTGCGATGGCGGATCAGGCATGCGGGCCGGGGCACGCGCGCAGGCCTGCATTATGTCAGCGCGAAAGCGCACATCACGGCCAGCGGCTAGAATGGGGCCATGTCTGAACTGTCCACTTCGCTTGCCCACCACCTGCTGGTCGCGCTGCCGTCGCTGACCGACCCCACCTTTGCCCGTACCGTGGCGCTGATCTGCCAGCACGACGAGAACGGCGCCATGGGCGTGCTGGTCAACCAGCCCTCCGAGTACACCCTCGGCGAGGTGCTGGCCCAGATGGAGATCACCACCACCAGCGACACGCTGCCTGGCCAGATCGTGCTCAACGGCGGCCCGGTGCATCCCGAGCGCGGCTTCGTGATCCATGACGATGCGCGCAGCTGGGATTCCAGCCTGGCCGTGGGCGAGGGCGTGTTCCTCACCACCTCGCGCGACATCCTTGAAGCCATGGCCCGTGGCGAGGGCCCGCGCAACGCGCTGGTCACCCTGGGCTGCGCCGGCTGGAGCGAGGGGCAGCTGGAATCCGAGCTGGCCGAGAACAGCTGGCTGGCCGTGCCGGCCGATGCCGAGTTGTTGTTCAGCACCCCGTTCGAACAGCGTTGGCAGGGTGCGGCGGCACGTATCGGCGTGGACCTGTTCCGCCTCACCGATTACAGCGGCCATGTCTGAGCCGGCCACGCCAGCGCCCGCCGCGCCCGCGCCGCCGACCATCCGCCGTGATGGCACGGTGCTCGGCTTCGACGTCGGTTCGCGCCGCATCGGCGTGGCCATCGGCAGTTCGTTCGGCACCCATGCGCGTGCGATCGCGGTGGTCGATGTCCACGGCAACGGCCCGGACTGGACCGCGGTGGAGCGCCTGATCAAAGAGTGGCGGCCGGACGGCCTGGTGGTTGGCGATCCGCTGACCCTGGACGGCCAGGACCAGCCCAACCGCAAGCGTGCGCAGGGCTTTGCCCGCCAGCTGCGGGAACGATTCAAACTGCCGGTGGTGCTGGTCGACGAGCGTTCCAGCTCGGTCGAGGCGGCACGCCGGTTCGCGGTCGAGCGCGCCGAAGGCCGCAAACGCCGCCGCGATGCCGCTGCACTCGATGCAGTGGCCGCGGCGGTGATCATCGAACGCTGGCTCTCCTGCCCGGATGACGCCACCCCCGTTTCCTGACCCTCAGACCCTGCCCATGACCGCCTCGCAACTCGATTCCGATGGACGCCTGCGCCACCTGCTGACCCTGGAAGGTCTGCCCCGCGAAACCCTGCTGCAGCTGCTCGACCGCGCCGGCCAGATCCGCGATGCGGCCGTTGGCCGGGTCGGCAACAAGCGTCACGTGCTCGGTGGTTCGGCGGTCTGCACGCTGTTCTTCGAACCGTCCACGCGCACCCGCAGCTCATTCCAGCTGGCCGCGCAGCGGCTGGGCGCGGACGTGCTGAACTTCGACGCCTCCACCTCGTCCACGCGCAAGGGCGAGACCGCCTGCGACACGCTGAAGAACCTGGAGGCGATGGGTGTGCGCGGTTTCGTGGTGCGGCATCCCGATGATGGCGCGGTGGCGGCGCTGGCCGCGGCGGCAGGCGAGGGCACCGCCCTGGTCAACGCCGGTGATGGCCGCAGTTCGCATCCCACCCAGGGCCTGCTGGACATGCTGACCCTGCGCCAGGCCAAGGGCAGTGATTTCTCGAAGATGAAGGTGATCATCGTCGGCGACGTGAAGCACTCGCGCGTGGCCCGCACCGACCTGCATGCCTTGCGCACGCTGGGCGTCGGCGAGATCCGCGTGTGCGGCCCGCAGTCGCTGCTGCCGGATGATGACACCCTCAAGGGCTGCATCGTTGGTCAGGATTTCGACGCCATGCTGGAAGGCGTCGACGCGCTGATGATGCTGCGCCTGCAGCGCGAGCGCATGGAGGAAGGCCTGGTGCCCTCGCTGGAGCAGTACCACGCGCAGTACGGCCTGGATGCCGCGCGCTTGAAGCGTGCCGGCACCGATGCCGCCGTGTTGCACCCGGGCCCGATCAACCGCGGCGTGGAAGTCACCGACGAAGTGGCCGATGGCCCGCAGTCGTGGGTGCTGCGCCAGGTCGCCAACGGCGTCGCCGTGCGCATGGCGGTGCTGGAGACGTTGTTGGGATAAGACGTCTCGGCCCACGGTAGGCATCGACCGTTGGTCGATGCGCATGAGTTGCGGAGCCGGCCAGCGGCCGGCACTACCGGTCATGAGGCCATAGGGTCCATGCGTACGGGTAGTCTCCGATCTGCTCTGAAAGCCCTGCACGGATCGGATTGCCGAGGATGTAAAGGGCATGCCGATGCAGCGACTCGTCGCAACGCACGGCGTGATCGTGGTAACCGGCTTGCCAGAACGAACCACCACGACCCAGCGATCGATTGATCGCCAACGCAGTCGATGATTTCAAGCGTCGAGCGATATCGGCAAGTGGCTTAGCTTCCAGTTCCACCAACCAGTGCAGATGGTCGGGCATGACGACCCAGGCAAGGGATCGTGCATATCCACGTTCGTCCATTTCCTTCAGGCCGAACATCGCGATCGCGGAAACGTCGGGATCATCAAACCAACGCCGACGGTTGTGGCAGACCATCGTAAGGACGTAGGTCTGCCCTGGAATCGAACAGCGCCCTGCGCGTAGCCGAGAAGAACTCATGGTGCATCGTCATTGATTCCGCAGGCCCGCGGTGTCGGGCAAGGCCGCAAGCGCTTATCGCGGAATACCACGAGAGCGTAGTGCCGGCCGCTGGCCGGCTCTGCATGACCCACAACGTGACGGGGTAGTGCCGGCCGCTGGCCGGCTCCACGGAGCGTCTGCGATCACGAACAGCATGGCGCGATGACGGAATGTTGCAGAGCCGGCCAGCGGCCGGCACTACCTGAAGCTGCGAGGATTTCTGCAGAGCCGGCCAGCGGCCGGCACTACTTGACGCTGTCAGAATTTCTGCGGAGCCGGCCAGCGGCCGGCACTACCGAAAATGCCCATCATCGCTTCTGCGCGAACAGCCACGCCCACATCGCCGCATCGGCATAGGTGGCGTCCCAGGCGTTGTGGTTTCCTTCGGGGTACTCGGTGTAACGCACATCCTTCGCGCCGGCCTGCTGGAACGCGGCGTGCAGCTTGCGGTCGTCGTCCGGCGGCACCACGTCGTCCAGCGCGCCATGGAACATCCAGATCGGGACGTCGCGCAGGCGCTGGGCAATGGCGGCGTACGGATCGGCCTCGTGGGCGACATCCTCGACGAACAGGGTGGGGCGCACCGCGCGCGGGGCCAGCACCGCGCCGCACACCGGCACGATCGCGGCGAAGCGCTGTGGCGCGTCCAGCGCGATGTTCCAGCTGCCGTAGCCGCCCATCGACATGCCGGTCAGGTACTGCCGCCGCGGATCAGCGCCGAATTCGGCGATGGCGGCATCCAGTGCGGCCAGCGCGATGCGGTTGTTCTCGCCCGACCATTCCTGGTCATCCGGCGTCTGCGGCAGCACGACCAGCGCGGGGAAGGTGGCGGCGTGCTGGCGCAGGTACGGCCCCAGCCCGGCCTGGGTCTGGCGGCGGCCGTCTCGGCCACGCTCACCGGAGCCATGCAGGAACAGCACCACCGGCAGTTCGCCGCGTGAGGCGGCGGCGTTGCGCGGCACGAATACCTGGTAATACGCGGTCTGCCCATCCACTTTCACCGCACGGCCGACGAACTGGCCACCGGAGCCAGCCGGGGTGCTCGCACAGCCGGCCACCGTCATCATCGCCACCGCCCACAGCAGCCATCCACCCCAACGTCGTGCCATTGTCGTGCCCTGATTGAAATCGTTTTCAGTCTAGGCCCGGTGGTGCGCCCGAGCATCTTGCAGTGCATCAGTGCGGGCGCGGTGCCGCGGCGAGGATGTCCAGCTGTTCGATCGCCTCGGGGTGACCGTCGGCGGCGGCCGCCTGCACCTGCGCCAGGCTGGGGTGGACCACCAGCAGGATCGGGTTCTCGCACTGCGGGCAGTCGAACTGGGCTTCGTCTTCGTGCAGTTCCATCGGCATCTGCCGCGCGCTGCCCTGCCATTCGCAGGCGGCGCAGGTATAGGTCGCGTCGCGCCAGCCGGGCTGGAAGTAGTTGTCGAGGGTCAGGGCCATGCGGGGTCCAGGGTCAATGCAGCAGGATCAGGCTGGCCAGGCCGAGGAAGCTGAAGAAGCCCATGACGTCGGTGACGGCGGTGACCACCACGGTACCGGCCACGGCCGGATCCACGTTCATGCGCTTGAGCAGCAGCGGCAGCAGGACGCCGGCCAGGGCCGCGGCGCAGAAGTTGATGATCAGCGCCATCGTGATCACCAGCGAGAGCAGGAAGCTGTGGAACCAGAGGTAGGCGATGATGCCGACCACGGTGCCGATCAGGGTGCCGTTGATCAGCGCGACCCGCGATTCCTTCCACAGCAGGATGCGTGCGTTGCTCTGGCCGACCTGGCCCAGCGCGATGCCACGCACCATCAGGGTCAGCACCTGCACGGCGGCATTGCCGCCCACGCCGGCCACGATCGGCATCAGCACGGCCAGCGCCACCACTTTCTGCAGGGTCAGCTCGAACTGGCCGATCACGCTGGCCGCCAGGAACGCAGTGCACAGGTTGATGCCCAGCCAGACCACGCGGCCGCGCACGGCGCGCTTGATCGGCGAGAACAGATCTTCTTCTTCGTCCAGGCCGGCGGCGCCCAGCGCCTGGTGCTCGGCCTGCGACCGGATGATGTCGACCACGTCATCGATGGTGATGCGGCCGAGCAGGATGTTGTTGTCGTCCACCACCGGGGCAGAGACCCAGTCATGATCGGAGAACTGGCGCGCGACTTCATCGGCGCTCTCGCCGACATCGATCGCCGGCTGCTCGTCATCGATCAGGCGGTTGATCGGGGTGTTGTCTTCGTGCGTCACCAACGCGGCCAGCGACAGGCGGCCCAGGTACTGATGGCGGCGGCTGACCACGAACAGGTGATCGGTGTGGTCGGGCAGTTCGCCGCGCAGGCGCAGGTAGCGCAGCACCACATCGACATTGACGTCGGCGCGCACGGTCACCACGTCCGGGTTCATCAGGCGGCCGGCGCTGTCCTCGGGATACGACAGCACCTGCTCGAGCCGCTCGCGGTTCTCGCGGTCCATCGACTTGAGCACTTCATCGATGACCGTGTCCGGCAGGTCTTCGACCAGATCGGCAAGGTCATCGATGTCCAGGTCTTCGACCGCGGCGATGATCTCGTCCGGGTCCATGTCGGCCAGCAGGCTTTCGCGCACTTCCTCGCCGACGTGGACCAGCACCTCGCCGTCGTCTTCCGGATCGACCAGGCCCCAGACAATCTCGCGCTTGCCCGGGGGCAGCGATTCGAGCAGGTTGCCGATTTCCGCCGGCGCCAGGGTGTTGACCAATCGACGGACCGGACCCAACCGCCCGCTGTCCAGTGCATCGGACAACAGCCGCAGCTGGCGCGCCGTCTTGTCGTGGCGTACGGCTTCGGCCATGCGCAGCTCCTGCGGAAAAAGAAAAGGCCGCTATCCGGTAGAGGATGCGGCATGGGCGGTGGTCACCGCGTCATTATCGCGCGCTTACATGTCAATCCGGTA
The DNA here is from genome assembly GCF_056397945.1 of Stenotrophomonas sp. 05L413. NCBI lineage: Bacteria > Pseudomonadati > Pseudomonadota > Gammaproteobacteria > Lysobacterales > Lysobacteraceae > Stenotrophomonas > Stenotrophomonas sp. 05L413. The sequence goes on along the minus strand of NZ_JBFTOL010000007.1, from coordinate 223,185 downwards.
GGCCATCACCGTAGGCGATGGCAACCGTCATGCCGTCGCCAGGCTCGCCTTCTCGATCCAGCGTTCGATACCGCGGCGGTCGCGTGCCTGCAGCAGCTTGGGTGCCATTGCCTGCAGCACCGACAGATCGCTCTCGCGCACCGCGCGGCGCACTTCCAGCAGGGTGCCCGGGTGCAGGCTGAATTCCGTCAGGCCCAGGGCCAGCAGCAGGCGGGTCATCAACGGGTCGCCGGCGATCTCGCCGCAGACCGCCACCGGAATGTTGTACGCCTGGCCGGTGCGCAGGATGTGCGCGAGCAGGCGCACTACCGCCGGGTGCAGCGGCGAGTACAGCTCGCCGACCGCCTCGTTGTTGCGGTCGGCGGCGAGCAGGTACTGGACCAGATCGTTGGTGCCGATCGAGAGGAAGTCGACCAGATCGATGAAGCTTTCCAGCGCGATCGCCGCGGCCGGTACTTCGATCATCGCGCCGAACGGGATGTGCTCGGCCACCTCGTGGCCTTCCGCGCGCAGCAGCTCGGCCTGCCTGGCCAGGCGCCGGCGGACCGCAAGGATTTCCTCGCGGGTGCTCACCATCGGGATCAGGATGCGCAGCTTGCCGTAGGCCGAGGCGCGCAGGATTGCGCGCAGCTGGGTGTCGGCCACCTTCGGCCGCGCCAGCGACAGGCGCACGCCACGCAGGCCCAGCGCCGGGTTTTCTTCGTTGCTCAGGGTCAGCCCGGTGCGGTCGGCCTTGTCCGCGCCCAGATCCAGGGTGCGGATGGTGACCGGCCGCCCGCTCATGCCGAGGGCGGCATCGCGGTAGGTTTCGAACTGCTCCTGCTCGTCCGGCAGCTCGTTGCGCTGCAGGAACAGGAATTCGGTGCGGTACAGGCCCAGCCCGTGCGCGCCCAGCGCATGCGCCTGGGTGACGTCTTCGCTGGACTCGGCATTGGCGAGCAGGGCGATATCGACGTTGTCGCGGGTGCGGCTGGGTTTGGTGCGCAGGCGCCCGAGTTCGCGCTGCTCGCGCGCGTGCTCGCGCAGGCGCACGCGGTAGTCACGCAGGTCCTGTGCGTGGGGGTTGATGGTGACCGTGCCATCGCTGCCGTCCATGATCAGTACGTCGCCGTCGGCCACCTTCTGCAGCACGTTGGGGACGTTGACGATCAACGGCAGGTGCAGGCTGCGCGCCAGGATCGCGCTGTGGGAAAGCGCGCTGCCCCCGGCGGTGACGATGCCGACCACGCCGTGGGCCTGCAGCTGGGCCAGCTCGGAGGGGGCGATGTTGTCGCAGATCAGGATCTCGCCGGCCATGCCTTTGACGTCCGGCGGGCGCTTCTGCAGGAACGCATGGATGCGCCCGATCACATGGTCCAGATCGTCCATGCGGCTCTTCAGGTAGGCATCGTCCATGCCATCGAAGACCTTGGCCAGCCGATCGCGCTGCACGCGCAAGGCGTAGCCGGCGCTGTAGGGGCCACTGCGGATCAGTTCGTCCAGGCCGAACAGCAGCTCGGGGTCATCCAGCAGCAGGGCATGCAGATCGAGGAATTCGCCGACCTCCTGGTTGAGCGCGCCATGCAGGCGCTGGCGCAGCTCGTGCATTTCGCCACGGGCCGCTTCCACGGCCACGTGCAGGCGCTCCAGCTCGGCCTCGATCTTGGCCGGCGCAATGCGCTGCTCGGCCACTTCCAGGGCATGCGGCAGGCGCACCCGGGCACGGCCGAGGGCGTTACCGCGCGAGGCACCGTGGCCGGACAACAGCATCGCCCCGGACGCGGTCCGGGCCGGTGCGGAGGATCCCGATCGCGGCTGCCCCCCCATGCTCAGTTGTCCTCGTCGAAACGCCGTTCGAACAGGGCGACCACCGCGTCCATCGCGGCGGCTTCGTCTTCGCCCTCGATGCGCACGGTGACCGGGGTGCCCTGGCCGGCGGCCAGCAGCATGACGCCCATGATGCTCTTGGCATTGATCTCACGGCCTTTGGCGGCCATGGTCACGTTGCAGCGGAAGGGCGCCAGCTCCTGCACCAGCTTGGCAGTGGCGCGGGCATGCAGGCCCAGGCGGTTGGAAACAGTGAGTTCACGTTCAAGCATCGTCGACAATCGCTCCATTGCGAGTGCCTGCCGCGGCTGTGGCAGGCAGTTGATCCAGTCCCTGTTCCGGATAATTCATCACTCGCATCAACATCGGCAGGCTCAGCGCCGAAACCCGGCGTGCCGGGGTGCCCAGACGAGCCAGTTGCCCGGCCAGATTGCTGGGGCTGGCGCCGTACAGGTCGGTCAGGATCAGCACGCCCTGGCCACTGTCCACCCGGCGCAAAGCGGCCGAGGCGAGCGGGAGCAGGACGTCCATATCTGCGTCGAACGGTACTTCGAAAGCTTCGGTCTTCAGCGGCAGGTGCCGCAGCAGACGGGTCGCCACGTCCAGCAGGGCCGTGCCGACACCGGGATGAGTTACGAGGAGAATGCCACAGGTCATTCCCGAACGTTAACAGGTCAACATGAATTGGCGATAGCACGCGTGAAAGACTGCTGTGTTCCGCGGTTCAGCGTGTCGATGCCGGCCGCCGCCGGCAGTGCCGTTTTCAGTCCAGTTCGCGGTGGAAAGTGGCCACTTCCGGCCAGCCCTGGTCACGGGCATGGCGGGCCATGCGCTCGGCCATGTACACCGAGCGGTGCTTGCCGCCGGTGCAGCCGAAGGCGACGGTCACATAGCTGCGGGTGTCATTGCCCAGCCGCGGCAGCCAGGTATCCAGGAAATCGACCAGCTGGCCGGCGTAGCGCTGCACATCGGGCTGTTCGTCCAGGTGCTCGCGCACGCCGGCATCGCGGCCGGACAGCGGGCGCAGCTCCGGGTCCCAATGCGGATTGGGCAGCACGCGCACGTCGAACACGAAGTCCGCTTCGGCCGGCACGCCGCGCTTGTAGGCGAACGATTCGAACAGCAGCGAGAGCTTGTTGCCGTGGGCCAGCGCGAACTCGGTCACCACCTTGCGGCGCAGCTGGTGCACGTTGAGGTGGCTGGTGTCGATCACCGCATCGGCGGCGGCGCGCAGCGGCGCGGTGAGTTCGCGCTCGCGGGCGATCGCTTCGGGCAGCGACAACCCGAGCTGGCTCAGCGGATGCCGGCGGCGGGTGTCGGCGTAGCGCTTGAGCAGGGTTTCATCGGTGGCATCGAAGAACAGCAGCTGCGCATCCAGGCCGGCCGCCTTGGCATCTTCGCGCCAGTGCGAGAGCTGGGTCAGGTCACTCTGCGCGCGCACGTCGATGCCGACCGCCAGCCGGCGCGGCGCCTCGCGGCCCGGATCACCGAGCAGGCTGCGCACGAAATCGGGCAGCAGGTCGATCGGCAGGTTGTCCGAGCAGTAGTAATCGAGGTCTTCGAAGGTCTTCAGCGCGACCGTCTTGCCGGACCCGGACAGGCCACTGACGATGATCAGGGTGGCGGCGGTCGGGGCGGAGGCGGGGGCGGGTGTGGTCATGGCGTGCGGCGTTCCAACATATTGCTGTGGCGGGCGATGAACATCGCGGCCGGGTCGATGCCCTTGGTCCGCAGGATGTGCAGGCGCGTGGCGGCTTCGGTCAGCACGGCCAGGTTGCGGCCGGGCATCACCGGCAGGGTGATCAGCGGCACATCCAGGTCCAGCACGTGGCGGGTACCCGAGTCGCCGGTCAGGCGTTCATAGCCGTAGGGGGTGGGTTCGGTCATCGGCTTGGTCAGGTGGACGATCAGCCGAAGGTACTTGTTCTTCTTTACCGCCGTGTCACCGAACATCTCGCGCACGTTGAGCACGCCCAGGCCGCGGACTTCCAGCAGGTCCTGCAGCAGCTCCGGACAGGTGCCGTCGAGCACGTCCGGGGCGATCTGGGTGAACTCGGGGGCATCGTCGGCGACCAGGCGGTGGCCACGGCTGAGCAGCTCCAGCGCCAGCTCGCTCTTGCCCGAGCCGGCTTCCCCGGTGATCAGCACGCCGATGGAATAGATCTCCATGAATACGCCATGCAGGATCACCCGCGGCGCCAGCGTGCGCGCCAGGTGGTAGGACAGGTGGTTGAGCAGTTCGTGGCCGCGTTTGGGTGAAATCCACAGCGGGGTCTGCGATTCGTCCGCGGCGGCGCGCAGGTCTTCCGGGCAGGACTGGTTGCGGGTGATCACCAGCGCCAGCGGATGGGACTGCATGATCCGCTCGATGGTCTCCCAGCGCTGGCGTGAGTCCAGCGAGTCCAGCCAGGACAGTTCCTCCGTCCCCAGGATCTGCACTTTGTTGGGGTAGATCGCGTTGAGGTAGCCGGCCAGCGAGGGGCGGCGAGAGACCTTGTTGCCGGCCTCCAGCTCACGGCGCTCGCCCTGCTGGCCGGCGACCCAGCGCAGGCTCAGGCGGTCACGCTGCTGTTCGAACAGTTCGCGCGCGGTGATGCTGGTATTCATGCGGCACTCGCCGGCGGGGGGAATTCGATGACCCGACGCAACGCGTCGCCGTCGCGCGCTTCGCGCAGCGCCTGGCGGATGGCCGGCTCGGAGAACAGCTCGGCCAGCTCGGAGAGCAGCATCAGGTGTTGATGGGTGTAGTGCGCAGGGACGGCAATCGCGAAAACCAGGTCGACCGGTTCATCGCCGCCGAATTCCACCGGCGATTCCAGCCGCAGCAGGGCGCCGCGGGGGCGTTCAAGCAGGGGAGCACGACCGTGTGGAATGGCGATGCCGTGGCCGATGGCGGTGCTGCCCAGCGTCTCGCGCTGGCACAGGTTCTGGTACAGCAGCTCGGCGTTGGCTTCGCGGCAGGCCAGCAGACGGGCTGCGGCCTTCAGCACGCTGTCGCGATCGGCGGCCGGCAGCACTTGCGTGCGGACGGCCGCCAGAAGATCAGTCAGAGGCATGTCGGGGTGGAAACGAGGGCATCAGCCCTCATTGTCGCCCACCGGCAGCGGTTGCGGTGCGTGCTGCTGCTTTTTCTCTTTGTGCTTGATGACCAGGCGGTCGAGCTTGTCGGCCAGGATGTCGATCGCGGCATACATGGTGGGGCCGCTGGCGTCCGCGTGCAGAGTCTGCCCGGGAACATTCACACTCGCATCGGCATGGTGCTCCGGCTTGCGGATCGACAGTTGCACGCGAACCTCGCAGTGCTGGTCGAAGTGCTTCCTCAGCCGTTCCAGCTTGGTCTCCACGTACTCGTTCAGAGCCGGGGTGATCTCAAGGTGGTCCTTGCCAAACGTCTCGATGTGCATCGGGTTTCTCCTTTGTTCGGATGTGCCAATGAACCTTCCCGCCGGGCGCGGTGGAGCGTCAGACGATTCTTACCCTTTCGTGCGAGGCGGAAATGTTCATGGCTTCACGATACTTCGCCACGGTGCGTCGCGCCACCGGTATTCCCGAGGTTTTGAGCAGGTCAGCCAGCTTGGCGTCAGAAAGCGGCTTGCGCGGGTTCTCGTCGTCGATCAGCCGGCGCAGCATCGCCTGGATGGCGGTGCTGGAGGCTTCGCCGCCGCTGTCGGTATCGATGCCGGAGGCGAAGAACGCGCGCAGCGGCAGGGTGCCGCGCGGGGTGCGCACGTACTTGCGGGCGATCGCGCGTGAAATGGTGGATTCGTGCAGGCCGAGCTCACCGGCCACTTCACGCAGGGTCAGTGGGCGCAGCGCCTGTTCGCCGAACTCCAGGAAGGCGGCCTGCTGGTCGAGCAGGCAGCGCATCACCCGCAGCAGGGTCTCGCCGCGGGCCTCCAGGCCCTTGAGCAGCCAGCGTGCTTCCTGCAGGTGGGCGCGCATGTAGCCGGCGTCGGCCTCCCCGCAGCGGCGGATCAGCTGCTCGTAGCCGCGGTGGATGACAACCTTGGGCCCGGCATGGCCGGCCAGGGCGGCACGCCAGACACCGTTCTGGCGCCAGACCACGCAGTCGGGCACCACATAGCTGTCGTGGGAGAGCTCGCCGATCTGGGCGCCCGGGCGCGGGTCCAGCGAGCGCAGCAGCTGCACCGCGACCTCGACCTCGGCCAGTGGCTCGCGCAGCTCGTGGGCGATGCCGGCCACACCGCTGCGAGGCAGGCGCTCCAGCGGGCCATCGGCGATGCGCCGGGCCAGCGCCAGCCCCGGGGTCTGCGCGGGCAGTACCAGCAACTGCAGGTCCAGGCATTCGCCCAGGGAGCGCGCACCGACCCCGACCGGGTCGAAGCGCTGGATCTGGTGCAGCACGGTCAGGATTTCAGCCTCGTCGGCCTGGATGGCCGGGCGCAGGGTCTCGGCGATGGTCGCCAAGGGCTCGCGCAGGTAACCGTCTTCTTCGAAGGCATCGATCAGGGCCGCGCCGATGCTGCGGTCACGGGCCGACAGGTGCGACAGATGCAGCTGCCAGAGCAGATGGTCAGCCAACGATTCGGTCTCGGCCACGCGCTCGGCGGCGCTGCCGTTGTCGTCATCGTCGAAGGAGCCGCCACTGCTGCCGCTGGTCCAGTCGCCTTCGCCGGGCGACCAGTCATCGCTGGCCGAGACCTGATGCTCGCCATCGGCATGGGTATCGGTGGGGGCGGGCGGGGGCGTGTCCTCGCCGGGACTGGCCTCGAGCGCCGGTTCAGCGTTCTCGGCCCAGTCCAGCAGCGGGTTGGTCTCCACCGCCTCGTTGATTTCCAGCTCCAGCTCGGCGCTGGACATCTGCAACAGCTTGATCGCCTGACGCAGTTGCGGCGTCATGACCAGGTGTTGCCCCATCGATGTCTGCAGCCGTGCTTTCATGCCTGTGCCGAACGGAAGGAAGGCGTTGCGGCGGCCGCTGGATCAGAGCTTGAAGGTTTCCCCAAGGTAGACGCGGCGGACGTCGGCGTTGGCCAGGATCTCGTCCGGCGCGCCCTGTGCCAGCACGCTGCCCTCGTTGAGGATATACGCGCGGTCGCAGATTCCCAAGGTTTCGCGGACATTGTGGTCGGTGATCAGCACCCCGATCCCGCGCTGCTTGAGATGGGTGACGATGCGCTGGATTTCACCGACCGAGATCGGGTCGACACCGGCGAACGGTTCATCGAGCAGGATCAGGCGCGGTTTGGCGGCCAGCGCGCGGGCGATTTCACAGCGGCGGCGCTCACCACCGGAGAGGCTGGCACCGAGCTGGTCGGCCACGTGGTTGATCTGCAGTTCGTCCAGCAGGCTGGCCAGTTCCTTTTCGCGGCCGGCCTTGTCCAGATCGTCGCGCAGCTCCAGCACCAGGCGCAGGTTGTCGGCCACGGTCAGCTTGCGGAACACCGAGGGTTCCTGCGGCAGGTAGCCCACGCCCTGCTTGGCGCGGGTGTACATCGGGTCGCTGGTGATGTCCTTGCCGTCCAGCACGATGCTGCCCGCATCGGTCTCGACCAGGCCGACGATCATGTAGAAGCAGGTGGTCTTGCCGGCTCCGTTGGGGCCGAGCAGGCCGACCACTTCACCGGCCTCCAGGGTCAGCCCGAAATCCTTGACGACTTCACGCTGCTTGTAGCGCTTGCGCAGGCCTTTGGCGACGAGCATTACTTCTTGCTCCCGGCGGCGGGCTTGGCCGCAGGCGCCGCCGGCTTGGCGGCCGGGGTGGCCGGTGCTGCGCCCTTGGCCTTGGGCTGGATCACCGTGCGCACGCGCGTGCCGTCACCACCGCTCTGCATGTTGCCGGTGCGCGTGTTGTAGGTCATCTTCTGGCCGCTGTTGGTGCCGCGCGGCGACTCGACCTTGTAGTTGCCGGTGAGGATGATCACTTCGCTGTTGACGTTGTAATCCATGTTGTCGGCCCAGGCATTCATCTTGGAGCCGTCATCCATTTCCTGTTCCAGCGTGGCCTGCTTGCCGGTCAGCACGACGCGTTCGATATCGCCGTTCTTGCGGAACAGATCGGCGTTGGCGGCGTGGATCACCAGGGTGCCCTGGGTGATCACCACGTTGCCGGTGAACGTGCACTTGCCCGCATCATCGGTCAGGTTGCAGTCGTTGCTGTTGGATTCCAGATTCATCGGCTGGTTGCGGTCGGATGACTTGGCCAGCGCCATGCCGGGCAGCAGCAGGGCGAGCAGCGCGAGCTTAGCGGGCAGCGTTCGGTTCATAGCGGGTCTTGACCTGTGAAAGGAGTTTGTACTGCCGGGTTTTCATGTCGGCTTCGAAGCCGACCCCTGTCTGCGACAGGCCCGGGCGGGTCATGGTGACCCGGGCATCGGTCTTGGCACGGTTCTCTTTCGGGAACACGTCCAGGTGATCGGTGCGGAAGGTGGTGGGTGGTGCACCGGCGACCTTGGGGCTGTCGCCGCTGACGTTGCCGATGAGCTTGAGCTGGTCGCCCTTGGCGCTGACCCAGCCGCTGTCGCCACGCATTTCCCAGTGATTGCCGTCCTGGTCGGGCAGCAGGAACACGGGCGTGGTCAGGGTCATCGTTTCATCGCTGCGCGCACGCTCCAGCAGCGGGGCGCGCAGGGTGGTGGATTCCTTGCCCTGTTCGTCCAACGCCACGATCTGGAAATCATGCAGCACGTAATCCTTGGTGGCATCCTCGCCTTCGGCCGCGGGGGCCTTGTCGCGATGGTGCAGGGCCAGCCAGCCGGTCAACAGTGCGGCGACCAGCAGCAGGCCCCCGATGGCGGTACGTACGTTCATGCGCCGAACCTCGCCAGCACCGCATCCACATGGCCCTGCGCGGCCAGCAGCACGTCGCACAGCTCCCGCGCCGCGCCCTTGCCGCCGTCACTGCGGGTCTGCCAGTGCACGCGCTCGGCGATCCAGGGGTGGGCATTGGCCGGCGCAACCGCCAGGCCGACCGCGCACAGCGGGCCGAGATCGGGCAGGTCGTCACCCATGAAGGCCACCTGGTCCAGGCCGATGCCGTGCTGACCGCACAGCGCCTTGACGCTGGCCAGCTTGTCGCCGACCGCGATCTGGGTATCGATGCCCAGGTCCGCGCCGCGCTTGAGCGCGGATTGGCTGTTGCGTGCGGTGATCAGCACCGGGTGGATACCGTGGTGTTGCAGCAGTTTCAGGCCGAGTCCGTCCTGCACGTAATACGCCTTGCTCTCGTTGCCGTCCTTGTCGTAGTAGAGCCGACCGTCGGTGAGCGTGCCGTCCACGTCGAAGCAGGCCAGCCGGATACGGCCGGCGGCGGCATGCAGGTGGGACGGGAAACCGGGCAACGGGGAGTAGGGCATCGTCTGGGGCAGCTCAACTGAATGGAGGAAGGCAACTGTGGTTTAAACCACCCGGGCCCGCAACAGGTCATGAATGTTGAGCGCGCCGACGAGGTGTCCTTCGGCATCGACCACCATCAAGCCATTGATCTTGTGGGCTTCCATCAGCTGCGCCGCTTCGGCCGCGAGCTGATCGGCACCGATGGTGCGCGGGCCATGGGTCATTACATCGGCGATCCGCGCGCTGCGCACGTCCAGATCGGTATCCAGGGCGCGGCGCAGATCGCCGTCGGTGAACAGACCGATCAGGTGGTTGTCGGCATCCACGACGGCGGTCATGCCCAGGCGCTTGCGGCTCATCTCCACCAGGGCCTCGCTCAGGCTGGCGTTGACATCCACGCGCGGCAGTTCATCGCCGCTGTGCATCACATCGGTGATGTGCAGCAGCAGGCGGCGGCCCAGGCTGCCGGCCGGGTGCGAGCGGGCGAAATCGTCGGCGGTGAAGCCGCGGGCATCGAGCAGGGCCACGGCCAGTGCGTCACCCATGGCCAACGAGGCGGTGGTGCTGGAGGTCGGGGCGAGCGCCAGCGGGCAGGCCTCGGCCGGCACGCTGACATCCAAATGAACGTCGGCGGCGGTGGCCAGGCTGGACTGCGGGCGGCCGGTCATGGCGATCAGGCGGTTGCCCTGGCGCTTGAGCACCGGCAGCAGCATCAGCAGCTCATCGGACTCACCTGAATAGGACAGCGCCAGCACCACGTCGGCCTCGGTGATCATGCCCAGATCGCCATGCCCGGCTTCACCGGGGTGCACGTAGAAGGCCGGGGTGCCGGTCGAGGCCAGGGTGGCGGCAATCTTGCGGGCGACATGGCCGGACTTGCCCATGCCGGTGGCGACCACGCGGCCCTTGCTCTGCAGGACCAGCTGGCAGGCCTGGCTGAACGCTTCGCCCAGCCGCTCGGCGACCGCGCCCAGCGCATCGCGCTCGATCTCGAACACGCGGCGGCCGCTGGCGACCAGTGCCGCAGCGTCGGCCGGATGGGGGAGTTGGGGCGAGACAGCCATGCGAGCGCCACGTGGAAGAGTAGAATGAGCGCTCATTTTATTAGGAAAGCCCGTTGGACGCCGAGACCATCCGCAATCTGATCGAAACCGGCCTGCCTGGCGCCCGCGCGGACGTGCAGGGTGACGACGGCGTGCACTTCGAGGCCACCGTGGTCTGCGACGCCTTTGCCGGCAAAATGCCGCTGGCGCGCCACCGCATGGTCTATGCGACCCTGGGCGATCTGATGGGCGGGGCGATCCACGCGCTGGCGCTGAAGACCGTCACCCCGGCCGAAGCGGGTTAGTCAGCCCAATGATTGGATCAGCCGACCCGCGGTCGGTTCTACCCCCGATTACATCCGCCGACCGACGGTCGGCTCTACCTCATTCCAAGTAGATTCCATGGCCAAGATCGTAGTGACCGGCGGCAAGCCGCTGCACGGTGAAGTGAACATTTCCGGCGCCAAGAACGCTGTCCTCCCCATCCTGTGCGCGACCCTGCTGGCCGATGCGCCGGTGGAGATCACCAACGTGCCGCACCTGCACGACGTGGTCACCACCGTGAAGCTGCTCGGTGAGCTGGGCGCCAAGGTCACCATCGACCAGGGCACCCTCTCGCGCGGCAGCGCGATCGTGGTCGACCCGCGTCCGGTCAATCAGCACGTGGCCCCGTACGAGCTGGTCAAGACCATGCGCGCCTCGATCCTGGTGCTCGGCCCGCTGCTGGCCCGCTTCGGTGCGGCTGAAGTGTCGCTGCCGGGCGGCTGCGCGATCGGCTCGCGTCCGGTCGACCAGCACATCAAGGGGCTGCAGGCCCTCGGGGCGGAAATCACCGTCGAAAACGGCTTCATCAAGGCCCAGGCCAAGCGCCTGAAGGGTGCCCACTTCACCTTCGACATGGTCAGCGTCACCGGCACCGAGAACGTGCTGATGGCCGCCGTGCTGGCCGAAGGCACCACCGTGCTGGACAACGCCGCAATGGAGCCGGAAGTCACCGACCTGGCGCACTGCCTGATCGCGCTCGGCGCGAAGATCGAAGGGCTGGGCACTGCCCGCCTGGTGATCGAAGGCGTGGAGAAGCTGTCCGGTGGCCGTCATGAAGTGCTGCCCGACCGCATCGAGACCGGCACCTTCCTGGTCGCCGCGGCGATGACCGGCGGCAAGGTCACGGTCAACCGTGCCCGCCCGAACACCATGGATGCGGTGCTGGCCAAGCTGGTGGAGGCCGGTGCGCACATCGAGACCACCGAAGACAGCATCACCCTGGACATGGGCGGCAAGCGCCCGCGCGCGGTCAACCTGACCACCGCGCCGTACCCGGCATTCCCCACCGACATGCAGGCGCAGTTCATGGCGCTCAACTGCGTGGCCGACGGCGTGGGCGTGATCAACGAAACGATCTTCGAGAACCGTTTCATGCACGTCAACGAGCTGCTGCGCCTGGGCGCGGACATCCAGGTCGAAGGCCACACCGCGATCGTGCGTGGTGCCGAGCAGCTCAGCGGCGCGCCGGTGATGGCGACCGATCTGCGCGCGTCGGCCTCGCTGATCCTGGCCGGCCTGATGGCCGAGGGTGACACCACCATCGACCGCATCTACCACCTGGACCGCGGCTACGAGAACATCGAAGAGAAGCTGTCCTCGCTGGGCGCCATCATCCGGCGTATCGCCGCATGATCCTGCGCGGCCGGTTCACCCGCCGCCGCAAGGCGCTGCTGGTGCTGGTACTGATCGTGCTGGCGTGGCTGGGCTACGCCTGGTACGCCGGCATCGCGATCACCCAGGGCATCCAGCAGGAAGACATGGACTGGAATGCGGACGGCACCGTCAGCCGGACCGAAGTGTTCCAGTCGTTCTATGCGGTCGGCGTGGACAAGACCGTCGACGGCAACCGGCATTGCAGCACGTACTACTGGCGCGACACGCGCCAGCAGATCCGGGTGGACTGCAAGACGGTATTCGGCGACGCCAAGCCGGAATGAAAAAACGCCCGCGGAAGCGGGCGTTTTTTTGGGTCAATTCATCCCTTTGATCGTCAGATCCAGCGCATCCTTGCCGCTCTCACGCTGCAGCAGACGCGCCGGCACCGGGAACTCCGGCACGATCCAGGCGATCAGCTCCTTGTTGCCGTCCACGCGCGAGACCTTGGTCGCGTCGTAGGACTTGCCCGCCACGGTGATCTTTTCCTTGCCGACCACCTTGTAGGACATCGGCTTGATCCGGCCTTCGTCGACCATGCGGTAGTTCAGCGGCTTGCCGGCGGCCAGATCACGCGCGATCGCCAGGTTGATCAGCAGGGCATCCATGTCGCCGGGCTTGAGCGCCACCGGGCCACGGCGGTCCGGCTTGACGTCGCCGGTCCAGGTGGCCTGGTTGTTGCTCCAGTTGTAGTTGGCATCCACGTTGCGCTTCTTGACCAGCAGCACCGAGCGGTCGTTGCTGGTCAGCGGCCGCAGGCGGCCGTTGGCTTCTTCGAACACGGTGGTCTGGCTGAGATCGGCCAGCTGGTTCTTCACGTTCAGGCTGTAGCGCCATTTGTTGGCGCCTTCGCTGGCCAGGGTCATGGTCCCGTTGGCCTGCATGCCCATGTAGCTGGCCTGGTAATCGGCCTTGAACGGCTGCAGGGCCATGGCGGGCAGGCTCACCACGGCAAGGGCGCCGGCGGCGATCCAGGTCAGCGGGCGGTTCAGTGTGGTCATGCTCAGACTCCTTGATATTCGATCAGGCGCAGATCAATCCGATCTTCGCCGTCTTCGCGTTGCAGGATGCGCACCGGCGTGGGGACACCGTTGGCGATCCAGAGGATGGTTTCGTCATTGCCGCCGTTGGTGCGATACACCCGCAGCGCGTTGTAGGACAGATCGCCGACGGCCACGTTCTCGGTGTCCGGTGCGGCCTGGTAGTCGTGCTGGCGGACGCGGCCCACGTCCACGTAGCGGTAGTGCATCTGCCCGCCGGGGCGGGCGTCGCGCATGATCGCCAGGTTCAGCAGCAGCGCGCTCTGGTCGCCGGGCTGCAGCGGGATGGGCTGGCGGCGCTCCTTCTTCAGATCGCCCAGCCACTGCGCGGTGCCGGCCTGCCAGTCGTAGGTGCCGGTGACCTTCTTGCCGAGGAACAGCCCCTTGCGGACCGTGCTCTGGCTCAACGGCACATAGGTGCCGTTGCGGTTCTCGAACACCGTGCTCTGCTCCAGGTTCAGGCCAAGCACGCTGGCAAAACCGCTGCGCCCGATCACCTGCATGTCCACGCGCCACTGGTCACCGCCGGTATGGGTGACACGCATGGTCGCATCGCCAGCCTGTTTGCCCTTGTAGAGGGCCTGGTAGGTCGCGGTGAACGGCTGCAGCGGCGGCGCTTCCCAGCTCATGGCAGGCAACGCGGGCAGCGGTGGGGTGACCGTCTCCTGCGCGTGGGCAAGGGCGGCGGTGCACAGCAGGGATGCCATCAGCAGCACGGGCTTGAACAAAGGCGTTCTCATGCGGGCCGGTCGGTAGAGGAGGGGAAAGGATGCCAGCGCCGGGATCAGCGGCGTGTGTGCGCGGCGCTTATCGGTTCAGCTGTCCGGCGCAATCTAGGCGCAGCGGGCTAAACAGGGGGTGACCATCGAGCTGGAGCTGACCTGCCTGTTCAGTTACGCGGCCGCTGACCAGCAGCGCCAGGCTGGCGATCAGCAGCGGATGCTCCACGGCCAGCACCCGCAGGGCCAGCGCTTCGGGGGTGTCGCCGGCCTGCACCGGCACCCGGGCCTGGGCCAGCACCGTGCCGGCATCCAGTTCGGGCACCACGAAGTGCACGCTAGCGCCGTGCTCGGCATCGCCGGCCTGCAGTGCGCGCGCATGCGTGTGCAGCCCTTTGTAGAGCGGCAGCAGCGAGGGATGGATGTTGACCAGGCGGCCATCGAACCGGGCCACGAAGGCCGGGCCGAGGATGCGCATGTAACCGGCGCAGACGATCCAGTCCGGCGCGAAGGCATCCAGCGCATCGGCCATCGCTGCATCGAACGCGGCGCGGTCCGGGTAGCCCTTGGGCGAGCGTGCCCAGCGCTGTGCCGGGCTCACCTTGAGCAGGGCCGAGGCATCGGGCTTGTCCGAGAGCACGGCCACGACCTGCGCATCCAGCTGCTGCGCGGCGATGGCATCGAGGATGGCCTGCAGATTACTGCCCCGGCCAGAAGCGAGTACGGCGATACGGCTGCTCATGCGGTCTGGAAGGCCGCCTTGACCGCGGGGCGCGACAGCACCACCAGGGTGAACACCCCCAGCGCAGTACCGAACGGCATGAAGATGCAGGCGATGCCGGCCACCACCATGCACAGCAGGTAACGCCGGCGCTGCGCCAGGCACCGCCCGGCATAGGCCATGTAACCGGCCAGCACCAGCCCGGCAGCGCAGCCCAGCCCGCCGATCAGCACGAACACCCAGCCGAGCAGGCGCGGATCGAACGGGGGCGGTGCCTCACCCGGCGCCAGCGGCGCCGGCGCGGCGAAGATCACCGCCACGCCCATCAGCAGGTAGATCAGCGGGAACAGCGAGAACAGGGCGGTCAGGCCAGCCACCACGTAGTGGAAGACCGACAGCAATTGCAGCTGCGAGGTATCCACCGCCGCGGCCGGTACGACCGGCGCCGCTGCGGTGGGCAGCGACGGCGGTTGGGCAGGGAACTCCGGGCCGGGCTCCGTCACCTGGCTCAACCGATCTTGACGCGTTCGGCGCCGTCGGCGCGGGTCACTTCACCGATGGTCCAGTGCTCCAGGCCCTGCGCGGTCACCGCGGCACCGACCGAGGCGGCTTCGTTGGCAGCCACGATCAGCACGAAGCCGATGCCGCAGTTGAAGGTGCGCCACATCTCGCTGTCGGCCACGGCGCCTTCCTTCTGCAGCCACTGGAACACCGGCGGCAGGGTCCAGGCGTCGGCCTTGATGTCCAGGCCCAGGCCGTCGGGTACCACGCGGATGATGTTTTCCGTCAGGCCGCCACCGGTGATGTGGGCCATGCCGTGGATCGCCGCGCCGTGGGTCTTCAACAGCGCCAGGATCGGCTTGACGTACAGGCGGGTCGGCGCCATCAGCGCATCGACCAGCTTGACCCCGCCGTCCAGCTCCAGATCGGCCGGCTGCCCGGCGCGGTCATAGATGCGGCGCACCAGTGAGTAGCCGTTGGAATGCGGGCCGGAGGAGGCGATGCCGATCAGCACGTCGCCGGCGGCCACGCTGGCGCCGTCCTTCATGTCACTCTTCTCGACACCGGCGACGGTGAAGCCGGCCAGGTCGTACTCGCCCGGGGCATACATGTCGGGCATTTCAGCGGTTTCACCGCCGATCAGCGCGCAACCGGCCTCGGTGCAGCCGTTGGCGATGCCGCCCACGACCGCCGCAGCGGTATCGATGTCCAGCTTGCCGGTGGCGAAATAATCCAGGAAGAACAGCGGCTCGGCACCCTGGACCAGCACGTCGTTCACGCACATGGCGACCAGATCGATGCCGATCGTGTCGTGGCGGCCCAGCTGTTGTGCGAGCTTCAGCTTGGTGCCCACGCCGTCCGTGCCCGAGACCAGGACCGGCTCGCGGTACTTGTTGGAGAGGTCGAACAGGGCGCCGAAGCCACCCAGTCCGCCCATGACTTCCGGGCGGAAACTGCGCTTCACCAGCGGCTTGATGCGCTCGACCAGCTCATTGCCCGCGTCGATATCGACACCGGCGTCGCGGTAGGTCAGGGGAGAGGGGTTGGACGGGGAATTGGTCACGGGCGTCGGCGCTGCGCTGGGGTGAAAGCGCGATTTTAACAGGCCACGTTGGCGCGCAGGCCCTATTCGGGCAACAATTCCCCCCGGATACGCTCAATGGAAGTCCTGATGCGCCGCAGCCTCTTTTTCATGATGTTCCTCGCGCTTTGCCTGCCGGTGGCCTCGATGGCCCAGAGCGGCCTGCGCACCGAAGGCGATGTGGCCAGTGCCAGTGGCGCTTACGAGGCCGAGGTCCCGGTCAACAGCCAGGCCGATTCGGACCGCAACGGTGCCCTGGCCAGGGCGCTGGGCAATGTGCTGGCCAAGCTCTCGGGCGACCGCAGCGTGATGAGCCGCCCCGGCGTGATGCAGGCCCTGCGCAATGCCAAGGATTACGTGGCCAGCTATGACTACCGCCAGGACCAGAGCACCTCGGCCGGTGGCGCGCCGAGCTACCGCACCATCCTGGTGGCGCGCTTCCGCGAGGATGACGTCGATGGCCTGATCTCGGCCCTCGGTCTGCCGCTGTGGCCGCAGCCCCGCCCGAAGCCGGTGATCTGGCTGGCCATCGACGATGGTTCCGGCCCGCGCCTGGTGACCGTCCAGCAGGCCAATGCGGCCCGCCCGCTGCTCAACCGCGCCATCGAACGTGGCTACAAGCTGGGCCTGCCCTCGGGCAGCGCCGCCGAGCAGGCACTGGTGGGCGCGATCTGGCGCCAGGACACGGCCGCCGTGGCGCGAGCCTCCGCGCGCTATGCCCCGCCGATGCAGCTGATCGGCAAGCTCTACCGCGATGGCAGCGGCTGGGTGGCCGATTGGGTGTTCGTCGATGGCGGCAAAGAACTGAACAAGTGGACCACCAAGGACAGCGACGCCCGCCGCGCGATGGCCAGTGGTGCCGACGGTGCCGCCGATGCGCTGGTGCGCCGGTACGCCAAGGCCGGGGCCGCCACCGGTGCCGCCGGGACCTACACGATCGTGGTGCTGGGCCTGAACAGTGCCGAGGATTACATGCGCCTGGCCGCCGGCCTGCGGGAGACTGCCGTGGTCCGCAACGTCACTCCGGTGCGTGCCTCGGGCGACCGCCTGGAGCTGTCGCTGGAGATGACTACCGGGCTGGCCGGCCTGAACCGCATGCTCGGCGACAACGGCGTGATCGCGCCGACCGCGCCGCTGGCACTGCCGGTGCCGATCGATGAAACCAACCCCTCGGCCCTCCCGCCGCCCGCCAGCAACGAGTACCGCCTGCGATGATCCTCACCCCCGAAGCGGAAATCGCACAGTTCCTCAGGCGGTTGAAATACGTCCTGGTGGCGCTCGCCGCCGGCTGGGTGATCTGGCTGCTCGGCCCGATCCTGACCCCGTTCGTGCTGGCCCTGGCACTGGCCTGGCTGGGCGACCCGCTGGTCGACCGGATCGAGGCCACCGGCCGCTCGCGCAACACCGGCGTGGTGCTGGTGTTCGTGGCGATGATCCTGTTGATCACTGCCGCGCTGCTGATCCTGGTGCCGATGATCGAGCGTCAGGTCGCCACCCTGGTGGCGGCGATCCCGCAGGCACAGCAGTGGCTGATGGAAAAAGGCATCCCGTGGTTCGAGCAGAAGACCGGGCTGGAGATCATGCAGTGGATGGACCCGGACCGCTTGATTGAATGGGTGCGCAGCCACTGGCAGCAGGCCGGCGGCTTCGCCAAGACCTTCTTCGGCTACGTGCAGCGCTCGGGCTTCACCATGGTGACCTGGGTGGTCAACATCCTGCTGCTGCCGATCCTGGCGTTCTACTTCCTGCGCGACTGGGACAAGCTGGTCGAACGCGTGGCCTCGATGATTCCGCGCAACCACGTCGGCACCATCACCAAGCTGGCGCGTGAATCGGACGAAGTGCTCGGTGCGTTCATCCGTGGCCAGTTCCTGGTGATGATCGCGCTGGGCGTGGTGTACGCCGCCGGCCTGTCGCTGGTCGGCCTGAAGCTGGGCCTGTTGATCGGCCTGGTGGCTGGCCTGATCAGCTTCATTCCGTATCTCGGCGCGACCACCGGCATCGTCATGGCGGTCGCAGCGGCGCTGGTGCAGGCGCAGGGCTTCGATCTGAAGCTGCTGATCCTGGTCGGCATCGTGTTCACCGTGGGCCAGCTGCTGGAAAGCTACGTACTGACCCCGCGCATCGTCGGCGACAAGATCGGCCTGCACCCGGTGGCGGTGATCTTCGCGGTGATGGCCGGTGGCCAGCTGTTCGGCTTCCTCGGCATGCTGCTGGCCCTGCCGGTGGCGGCGGTCAGCAACGTGCTGCTGCGCTATGCGCATCAGCGCTATCGCCAGAGCGACCTGTATGCCGGTGAGAAATCGGCGATCGTGCTCGATGCCTATGTCGACACGCCCGGGATCGTGATCGTGGGCAATCCGAAGGGGCCGGACGCGCAGTGAGTGTCGTTCCGCAGTTGCCGCTTGCCCTGCGCTACCCGCAGGACGAGCGGTTGGAGACGTTCATCGGTGCGCCGGATGGTGCGCTGGCGCAGCTGCGCGCCATTGCCGTGGGCGCCGCGCACGACTGGGTGTATCTGGAGGGCGCGCCGGGCACCGGCAAGACCCATCAGGCGCTGGCGATGTGCTCGCTGGCCGAACAGGCCGGCCGCCAGCCGACCTACCTGCCGCTGAAGGCGGTGGTGGGGCGCACGCGCGCCGCGCTGGAATCGCTGGAAGGCCGCGACCTGGTCGCGCTGGATGGGCTGGACGCGGTGGCCGGGCAGCGCGAAGACGAAGTGGCGCTGTTCGATTTCCACAACCGTGCGCGCGCGGCGGGCATCACCCTGCTGTACACCGCGCAGCACGCACCGGACCAGCTCGGGCTGGTGTTGCCCGACCTGCGCTCCCGCCTGCAGCAGTGCGTGCGCGTGGTGCTGCAGCCGCTGGACGATGAAGGCCGCGCGGCGGTGCTGCGCGAACGCGCGGCGCGACGCGGCCTGGCGATCGATGAAGCGGCGATCGAATGGTTGCTGACCCGTACCGGCCGTGAGCTGGGCAATCTGGTCAGCCTGCTGGACTGGCTGGACCGCGAATCGCTGGCGGCACAGCGCCGCATCACCGTGCCGTTCCTGCGCCAGGTCTTGGAAGACGGCCCGCACCTGTTGTAACCATCCGGAAACGGACGGTAGATCCACGCCACGCGTGGATGCATCGGGTGCCGGCTCATCGTTGCCTCAGCCACGCATGGCGTGGCGCTACCCTGGCAGGGTCAGGCGTTCAGTTCCGCATCCAGCTGCGCTAGGCGTTCGGGCGTGCCCACATCGGTCCATCGCCCGCGATGGTGCTGGCCGGTCACGCGGCCCTGCGCCATCGCATGCCGCAGCAGCGGGGCGAGACCGAACTGTGGCGGTGTCGCGCTGGCACCGTCGGTTTCGCCGATCACCGCGCGCCAACCGTCGATGATCGCCGGGCGGTACACGCCGATACCGGCATAGGTGAGCCGCGCGCTGTCACCGTCATCGCTGACGCGACCATCGGCGTGCAGGATGAAATCGCCACGCGGGTGCTGCGCCGGATTGTCCACCAGCACCAGATGCGCATCGCCGGTGGGTGTGCGTGGCAGGGTAGCGACATCCGCATCCGTCCACACATCGCCGTTGATCACCAGGAACGGTGCCTCGCCAAGGATCGGCAGCGCGTTGAGAATGCCGCCGCCGGTTTCCAGCGGCACGTCGCCTTCGTGGATGAAGTGCAGCCGCAGCCCCCAGCGCGCACCGTCGCCGAGTGCGGGCGCGAACTGATCGCCGAGCCAGGCGGTGTTGATCACCACCTCATCGATACCGGCGGCGGCCAGCCGTTCCAGATGCCACACGATCAGCGGCCTGCCACCGGCGACCAGCAGCGGCTTGGGCGTGTGCAGGGTCAGCGGGCGCATGCGCTCGCCTTTGCCGGCCGAGAAAATCATCGCCTTCATGGGCGGGCCAGGACCGGTTCGGCGATACGGGCCAGGGCCGGTTTGATGCGCAGCTCGAACAGATCGTGCAGGGGGGCCAGCGCGGGATGGCGCGGCAGCACTTCATCCAGGTAGCGGATGAAGCGCGGCGCATCCTCGAAGTAGTGTCCCTTGCCGTCGCGGTCGCGCAGGCGCACGAACAGGCCGAGGATTTTCAGGTGGCGCTGCACGCCCATCCAGTCCGCGTCGCGCAGGAACTGCGGCCATGGCCGAACCGGCAGACCGGCCGCCAGCGCTTGTGCGTGATAGCGCGCCAACCAGGTATCCACGCGCTCGATCGGCCAGCTCAGGAACGCATCCTTGAACAGGCTGACCGGGTCGTAGGCGATCGGTCCACGCACCAGGTCCTGGAAATCCAGCACGGCCGGCCCGCCGTCGATCGGCATCAGGTTGCGCGGCATGAAATCGCGGTGGGTCAGCACCTGCGGCTGCTGCAGTGCGTTGTCCATCAGCAGGCGATGCATGCGCTGCAGGTTCTCGATCTCGCCACAGTCCAGTTCAAGGCCGAGGTGACGTTGCAGGAACCATTCCTCGAACAGCCCGGCATCGCGCTGCAGCAGTGCCTCGCCGAAGCTGCCCATGCCTTCGGGCACCGGGATGGACTGCAGCCGGATCAGCTGAGCGAAGGCAGCGTCGAACCAGGCATCGGCATTGTCGGTGTCGATATGGCGGGCCAAGGTCGGGCCGCCCAGGTCTTCCAGCAGCAGGAAGCCGTTGTCTTCATCGCGCGCCAGCACCTGCGGCACGCGCACGCCGTTGGGCTCGAGCAGGTCATGCATGCGCAGCCACGGCCGCACATCCTCCAGCCCGGGCGGGGAGTCCATCACGATGTGGCTGCCGCGCGCGCTGGTGGCGCGCCAGTAGCTGCGGAAACCGGCATCGACCGAGGCACGGTCGAGGGCGGTGGCCGGATCGCCGAGGGCGGCGCAGGTCCACTGTCGGCGGTGTTCGGCGCGCAGCGGATCGGAAGCAGGATCGTTCATGGACGGGTACGTCGAAGCGGCGCCGGACGGCGCGCGGGAAAGAAAAGAGCGGCGATGCTCAGCGCTTGCTGCTGAACAGCCGAAGCACGGCCAGGACCGCGACCGCACCGAGGATCGCGCCGATGAACCCAGCGGGCTCGCCGCGGGCATACCAGCCCATGTACTGGCCGAACCAGCCGGCCAGCAGGGCACCGACGATGCCGAGCACGATGGTCAGCAGACAGCCCATGCGGTTGTTGCCGGGCATGAAGAAGCGCCCGAGCAGACCGACGACGAAGCCGACCAGGATGATGTAGAGCCAGCTGGTGCTGCCAAACAGTCCGTTCATGCCAAAGACGTCAGTAGAGGGTGGACGCAGCCTAGCAAGGCCAGGCTGCGTCCGCCAACGTCAGCAGCAGCCGTGGCCGCCGTGACGGGTGCCGCTGTCGGCGGCGACCGGCGACCCGCTGGTCTCGCCGCGCAGGCTGGCGGCGTAGTGCTCGCTGATCACCTTGGACACGCACGAGGTCACGCGCTTGCCCATCGGGATGTGCAGGAACTCGTTCGGGCCGTGTGCATTGGAGTGCGGGCCGAGCACGCCGGTGATCATGAACTGTGCGCCCGGGAACTTCTCGCCGAGCATGCCCATGAACGGGATCGAGCCGCCTTCGCCCATGTACATCGCCGGCTTGCCGAAGAAGGTCTGGCTGGCGTCGTCGATCGCCTGGGTCAACCACGGCGCCATCGCCGGAGCGTTCCAGCCGCTGGAGGCTTTTTCCAGCTCCAGCTTCACTTCCGCACCGTTCGGCGGATCGCGCAGCAGGGCTTCCTTCAGCAGCTCGCCGCAGGCTTTGCCGTCAGCGGTCGGGGGCAGGCGCAGCGACAGCTTCACCGCGGTATGCGGGCGCAGCACGTTGCCGGCCGAGGCCAGCGGCGGCAGGCCGTCCACACCGGTGACCGACAGCGCCGGGCGCCAGGTGCGGTTGAGCACCAGTTCGGCCAGGTCGTCGTTCATCGGGCGCAGGCCCTCGACCATCGGGAATTTCTCGAAGATCGCGGTGTCCACCACTTCAGCGGCACGCTTGGCCTGCTCCTGGCGCTCGGCCGGGATCTCGACATTCATGCCGTCGATCAGGATGCGGCCGGTGTTCTCGTCCTCGATGCGCGAGATCAGCTGGCGCAGCAGGCGGAAGCTGGACGGGATCACGCCGGAGGCATCGCCGGAATGCACGCCTTCGTTGAGTACCTTGACCGAGAAGTTGCCGCCGGTCAGGCCGCGCAGCGAGGTGGTGCACCACAGCTGGTCGTAGTTGGCGCAGCCCGAATCCAGGCACACCACCAGCGAGGGCTTGCCGATGCGGTCGGCCAGGTGGTCGACATAGGCGGGCAGGTCGTAGCTGCCGGATTCTTCGCAGGCTTCGATCAGGATCACGCAGCGCGCGTGCGGCAGGCCCTGTTCCTGCAGCGCCAGCACGGCGGCCAGCGAACCGAACATCGCATAGCCGTCATCGGCGCCGCCGCGGCCGTACAGCTTGTCGCCGCGCAGCACCGGGATCCACGGGCCCAGATCATCGTCCCAGCCGGTCATTTCCGGCTGCTTGTCCAGGTGGCCGTAGAGCAGGATGGTGTCGTCGCCGGTCTCGGCGCCGGAGGCCGGAACTTCCAGCAGCAGCAGCGGGGTGCGGCCCTCCAGGCGCACGACCTCGACGGTCAGGCCGGGCAGGTTCTGCGCCTTGGCCCAGGCTTCCATCAGGGTGACGGCCTGTTCCATGTAGCCGTTGGCGACCCAATCGGCGTCGAACATCGGCGATTTGTTGGGGATACGGATGTAATCGACCAATTGCGGGACGATTTCGTTGTCCCACTTTTCACTGACGAATTGGCCGAGCTTGGCGCTGTCCATCTGAACTCCGGAGTGCTTTTGACAAGTCCCGCCATTCTACGCCTGCGCTGGGGTAGGTATTTCCCTACACCACGTCGGGTGTTAGGCCTGCTGTGTGAAGGTGCCGTGGACGATAGGCTGTGTGTATGTGGCGAGGGACGCTGGAACCTTCGACAGGATTGCCGGCAGGGGCCGGTTCCGAGCCACAAGGAGTGACACAGTGGGACCTTGGTTTTCGTGCAGGGCGCTGGTGCTGGGACTGCTGTTGAGCGGAATGGCCTTCGCGGCCGATCGGATCAACATCAATACGGCGGACGCGTCGACGCTGCAGCAGGGATTGGCGAACGTGGGGCCGATGAAGGCCGAAGCGATCGTCGCGTACCGGCGACAACACGGCCCCTTCGAACACGTCGAGGATCTGGCGCGGGTGAAGGGGATAGGGACAGCTACCGTCGAACGGAATCGACAACGGATGACGACCGGGGCCAGGCAGGCGCCGGCCGAGGCACCGCCCAGGAGGGCAGCGCCGGCCTCCGTACCAAGGCGCTGAACAACAGGACAGGTCGGGACCGGCAGGAGGCCAGTCACTGGTTGCCACGGCAGGATGCCGTGGCGGCACCGACAGCTGCAGGAGGCAGCACGCACGGAAGCGGCGCGGAAGGATTGGCGCGGACCCACCAGGACGGTGGCATCCAGACCCCGGGAAGGGCTGAGATGGCGGAAGCATATACGGCCGAGTGCAGGATGCATGGCCGGCACCCAGACTGGGCAGGATGCACAGGGGGAAGGCGGGATGCCGACAAGGATGTATCGATTGCCCGGTTCGCACAGGATGTGTGGCCGGGCAATTACTTTTTGGGGCGGACGAAAACCGGCAGCAGGGCTGCGCGTGGTTTTCGCGAACGCATGCAGGCAGTTCGTGTAGCGTGGCGGCATCTCTTCGAATGGATGCACGACATGGCAGTACGCAGCACGCTGTTGAGTCTGGCACTCGGGACGCTGCTGGCGACCGGGATGCTTCCCGCCACCGCCGCCAACAGTGCGCCGACGGCCAACAAGACGACCGAGGCCCCGCGTGGCCCGACCGATCTCAAGCCCGGTGAATTCCTCTGGCATCCGGAGATCTCCCCCGCCGGCCCGATCGTGCTGGTGGTCAGCCTCGATGAGCAGCGTGCCTACGTGTACCGCAACGGCATCGCGATCGGGATGAGCACGATCAGCTCGGGCAAGACCGGGCATGAAACACCGACCGGCGTGTTCACGATCCTGCAGAAGGACAAGGACCACAAGTCCAACCTCTACAACAGCGCGCCGATGCCCTACATGCAGCGCCTGACCTGGGACGGCATCGCGCTGCACGGCGGCAGCCTGCCCGGGCACCCGGCCTCGCACGGCTGCGTGCGGCTGCCACAGGCGTTCGCGCAGAAGCTGTTCGGCGAAACCCACCGTGGCGATACCGTGGTGGTGGCCGATGCCAAGAGCGCGCCGATGACGCTGGCCTATCCGGCCGTGCTGGCGCCGGTCAGCAGCACCGGCACGCCGCTGGTGGAGAGCACCGACGCACCCGCGCACTACTGGAATGATGCGGCGGCACCGGCCGGCCAGGTCGGCATCCTGGTCAGCCTGCACGACCAGCGCCTGTACGTGCTGCGCGATGGCGTGCTGATCGGCGAGTCGCGGTTGGAGGCCAAGGCCTTGCCGGCGTTCGAGGGCACCACGTTGTTCGTGATGGGCCAGGGCTACCAGGACAACCCCAGCCCGCTGGACCCGCACCGCCCGCTGCACCGCTGGACCGCCTACCCGCTGCTGGGCCAGACCGCCGCCAATGCCACCCCGGACCTGCTCGCCACGCCGAGCCTGCCGATGGCGCTGCCGCCGGAATTCGCCGAACAGCTGTACAGCGTGCTGGTGCCCGGCACCACGCTGCTGGTGACCAGCCTGCCGGCCGTTCGCCCGGTGGCCGATGAACAGAACCTGCAGCCTGTCTTGGAATCCGATGCCGGTGGGTCCACGTTGTAAGGGTTGCCTGCGCCTGGTGAGCTGCCCATGCCCGTTGTGAAATTGCTGCCTGCCGCGTTCTGCGGCCTGATCGCGTCCGCCACGGCGGGCGCGGCCAGCCCCGCGCCGGCCCCGGAGGCGAGTCCGGTGCAGATGGCCGAGATGCTGGCCAAAGCCGCCCCTGCGGCGGACAAGCACGTCCTGCAGCTGGCGGCCCGCGCGATGCGCTGTGCGTTGCGCCGGCCGGAGCTCGGCGTGGACCCGGGCAAGTTGAGCGTGATCGATTACTCGCGGCCGTCGACCGAACCGCGCATGTGGATTTTCGATCTCACGCGCCAGCGGCTGCTGTTCGAAGAGTGGGTCGCGCATGGGCGCAACAGCGGTGACAACCGCACCCAGCATTTCTCCAACAAGGACGGCAGCTTCATGTCCAGCCTGGGCGCGTTCACCGCCAAGGAAACCTACATGGGCGGCAACGGCTATTCGCTGCGCCTGGAAGGGCTGGAGCCGGGTTTCAACGACCATGCCCGCGACCGCGCGATCGTGATCCACGGTGCGCCCTACGTGAATCCGGCGATCGCGCGCCTGCAGGGCCGGCTGGGCCGCAGCCTGGGCTGCCCCGCCGTGCGGCTGTCCGTGGCGCGGCCCCTGATCGACAGCCTGCGCGGCGGCACGATGGTGTTCGCGTATTACCCCGACAAGGACTGGCTGGCGCGTTCGCGCCTGCTGGAACCCGATTGCGGCGGCGTGTCCTGAGGCAGCTCTGCTGCTTCGGCTCAGGCACACTAGCGCCATGTCGACCGATACCGTCCTGAGCGCGGCCAGCCGCGTCATTCCGTCCTTCCAATACCGCCGCGAACGCTGGCGCAACGGCCTGGGCTGGACCCGCGAGATCCTGCGGCTGCCCGACAACGACGACTGGCAGGTGCGCCTGTCGATCGCCGAGATCGAGCAGGACGCCGCGTTCTCGGCCTTTCCCGGCGTCGACCGCGAGCTGGTGCTGCTGCGTGGCGAAGGCCTGCACCTGCGCTTCGCCGATGGCACGCTGCATACGCTGATGCCGCCGCACGACCGCCTGCGGTTTGCGGGCGAAGCGCAGGTGACCGGCGAACTGATCGACGGGGTGACCCACGATTTCAATCTGATGTGGCGGCGCGATGCCGTGCAGGCCGAGCTGCTGCACCGGCCGCTGGTGGGCAGCATGTTCTTCTTCACCGAACCCGCGGCGGCGTGGGCGATTCACCTGCTGGCCGGCCAGGCCGAGTTTGAGGGCGAGCCGTCGCTGGCACCGCTGGCCGCCGGTGATACCGCCTGGTTGGCGGCCGGTGAGCGCCGCCGGTTCGCGTTGCACGGCGGCGGCGAGTTGCTGGCGATCCGTGTCAGTGCGGGTGGCCGCACCGCCTGAGGGCCTGCAGGCAACCCTCAGTACACGTCGCGCCGGTAGCGCCCGGCCACGATCAACGCTTCTTTTCCGTCGCGTCCCAGCGCCTGCTCGATCACCGCATCCACCGCCGGGGCCATGCCCTGCAGGCTGCCGCAGACCAGGATCGTGGCACCGTCGTGCACCCACTGCTGCAGCGTGTGGATCTGCGCCTGCAGCCGGTCCTGCACGTAATGGTGTTCGCCACCGTCTCGACTGAACACCGTATCCAGACGCGCGATCCAGCCGTCGCGCTGCCAGGCGCGCAGGTCGTCGCCGAAGAAGAAATCGTGCGCGGCCGTGCGCTCGCCGAACAGCAGCCAGGTGCGGCGCGCGCCGGCGCTGATGCGCTCGCGCAGGTGGGCACGCAGGCCGGCGATGCCGGTGCCGTTGCCGATCAGGATCAGCGGCGTTGCCGCCGGCACACCGTGGAAGTTCGGGTTGCTGCGGAAGCGCAGATCGATGCGGCCCTCCAGCGCGGCGTGATCGCACAGCCAGCCGCTGCCCAGCCCCGGGGTGCCATCAGGACGCAGCTGACGGCGCAGCAGCAACTGCACCTGGCCTTCGGCAGGCAGGCTGGCGATGGAGTACTCGCGGTGCGGCAGCGAACGTAACGCGGCGACCAGTGCGTCTGCGTCGGCAAACGTCGGGAGCTCCCCATCACTGGGCAGATGCGCCCGCGCGAGATGTGCGCGCAGCGGCTGTCCATCGATGAGCATATCGCCCTCCCACGGGGTATTTCGCAGCCACGCCTCGACGTCGGCCGGTGCATGCTGCGGCCCGATCTCGACCACGTCGCCGGCCTGCCACGCCGGGAGCACGCCATCGGAGGGCACCAGCGTGATGCGGTACGTCGGTGCGCCCGGGCTGCCCGGGTTTTCCAGATGCCGCGCCTGCAGTTGCCACGGCAGATACTCGGCCGGGGCCCAGTCCGGCAGTTCGGTGGCGTCACCGCCGAGCTGGCCGAGAAGCTGCTGCCAGTGGCGCAGTGCGCCGGGGTCGGCGTTGTCTGCCTCCACGGTATCGAACAGCGGATGCGCGCCGTGCTGGCGCAGCCAGGCATCCAGCTGGTGACCGAAGGCGCAGAAATGCCCGTAGCTGCGATCCCCCAGCGCCAGCACGCCGTACTGCAGTTGTGGCAGTTCCAGCGCCTGTGGCATCACCTTGCGCAGGAAGGGCAGGGCATGATCCGGCGCATCGCCTTCGCCGGTGGTGCTGACCATGAACAGCACCTGCCCGCTGCGCTGCAGAAGCTCGGCGGTCACCGCATGCAGCGCGCGGATGCGGACCGGCAGGCCGGCAGCGCGCAACGCCTCCGCACTGCGTTCGCACAGCTGCTGGGCGAAGCCGGTCTGGCTCGCCCAGACCAGCAGGATCGGTGCGGATCCGGGATCGGCGACGTGGTCTTCGCGCGCGCGCCCGCGCCACCAGATCAGCGTGCAGAACGCCGCATACAGCACCAGGCTGCCGGCGGCCCAGCGCCACTGCGAGGCCAAGGGGGCGCTTTGCCACCACGCCTCACCCAGATGCAGGCGCAGCAGCGCCCAGGCGATGACCGCCAGCAACAGCATGACCGCCAGGTTGCCCAGCCACGCACGGGAAGGACGCAGGCTCATGCCGCGCCCACGCGGTCATCGGCAAGCAACTGCTGGAATGCGGGACTCATGTGTTCCTCGATACCGTGCGCACCCCGGCTGACAACGCGGGCGGCCAGTGCATGGGTGCGCGCAAATGCGATGCCCTCGCCG
Source organism: Stenotrophomonas sp. 05L413 (assembly GCF_056397945.1). NCBI lineage: Bacteria > Pseudomonadati > Pseudomonadota > Gammaproteobacteria > Lysobacterales > Lysobacteraceae > Stenotrophomonas > Stenotrophomonas sp. 05L413. The sequence goes on along the minus strand of NZ_JBFTOL010000007.1, from coordinate 195,334 downwards.
GGGCCCATCACCGTCAATGCGGTGGCCCAGGCATCGGCCTGCATGGCGCTGGCGGCGACCACGGTGACCGCGGCCGCAGCGCGCGTGACCGGTGCACCGGTGCGCGGATCCAGCGTGTGGCTGAACTGCTCGCCGCCCTGTTCGAAGTGATGCCAGCGATCACCGGAGGTGGCCACCGCCCGATCCCTCAGCGCGAGCACGCGCGGCGGATGCTCTGCCTGTGCATCGTCTTCCGGGGCCGATTCCACCAGCACGCGCCACGGCTGACCGTCGGGCTTTTGGCCGAACCCGTGCAGCTCGCCGCCGACTTCCACCAGCGCTGCGCGCACGCCGTTCTGGCGCAGCCACGCGCTGACCTGGTCGACACCAAATCCCTTGGCGATCGCCGAGAGATCCAGCGCCAACCCGCCGGGTTGCAGCAGGCGGCCGGGCTGCCACTGCAGCCGTTCCCAGCCACACCGCGCACGGGTCGCGGCGAGGGCGGCCGCATCGGGAATGCGCCGGGCCTGCGCCTGCGCGCCGAATCCCCACAAGGCCACCAACGGGCCGATGGTCGGATCGAAGGCGCCGCCGCTGCGCTGTGCGATGTCCAGCGCGCACTGCATCACGGTGTCGAACAATGGCGGCAGCGCCTGCCACTCACCGGCGGAGGCGCGGTTGAACCGCGCGATATCGCTGTCGGCTTCCCACGTGCTCATCTGCGCCACGATGGCGTCCAGCTGCGTCTGGATGCCGGCGTGCAGCGGGTGCAGGTCGCGGCTGCGCGCCACGGCCAGCCTTACCTGCCAGGTGGTGCCCATGGTGTGGCCGCCGAGGCTGGCGATGTCGAGATCCGGGTTGTTCATGGGGGTGGGCACGTCGGGCCTAGTAAGCCCGATGGCCGGACTGCGTCGGGTGAAAAGCCCCCGTCGTGTCGACGGGGGCGCGATGAGGTGGACGGCGCGTGCAGCGGCCGCGCCGAAGGCCGTTACTCGGGCAGCACTTCCAGCGTGGCCACGTAGCTCAGGCGACGCTTCTTGGCCTCCTTGATCGAGGTCCTGCTGTCTTCGGTGCCGGTTTCCAGCCAGTACATGCCCGCTTCCGGCCAGGTGACGGCGAACTCGCCCTTGGCATCGGTGCTGACCTTGATCTCGTCCTGCGCGTTGCGGTACCGGGTGCCGCCGCGGGTGATCTCGAACGCCAGGCCGGCGGTCGGCTTGCCGTCGACCAGCACGCGGAAGCGCGCGGCTTCACCGGCGACCAGATCGTTCGGGTGGGCCAGCGCGATCATCTCGATGCCCTGGTTGGTCGGCTTGAGCGCGGTGTCGTTCGGCGTGCCGTTGGTGACGAAGGTTTCCACGCGACCGACCGACTGCGAGACCTGCAGGTTCCTGGCGTTCTTCGGCACTTCGGTGGCGAAGGTGGCGGGGGTGCCGCGCCAGCGCTTGGGCTTGCCGTCTTCTTCCCAGCTGGCCGACAGGCCGTTGTTGATCGTGGCCAGGCGGTAGGTGCCCTGCTGGGTCAGCTCGACATCGAACACGCTGCGGAACTTGCCGGTCGCCGCGTTCTGCGGCTGCACGGTGCTGCCGTCCGGCGCGGTGATGACCAGGTTGTCCAAGCGCAGCGGCACGTGGTTGAAGTAGAACAGGTCGTTGGAGACCGCCGCATCGACGGTGATCCACGGGTTGGTACCCGCGATCACGGTCTGCGAGGGCTGCAGCCAGGCCTTGTGGGCCAGGGCGGAGAACGGAAGTGCGGCGGCCATGGCGGCGGCGAGGACGAGCGTGCGCTTCATCGAAAAACTCCAGGTGGATGGGGGGATCAGGGCTTGGCGGACAGGGTGACCAGACCGAGTTCGGTCGCGCCCTGGGCCTTGCCGGACTGGGCGGACGTGGCCGGCCAGGTGAAGGGGATCTTGAGCAGTTCGCGGCCGCCGACTTCGCGCACCGCTTCCACCACGAGGGTGTAGTTGCCCGGGGCGAGCGCCTTGAGCGCCGGCTGCTTGTCGCTGAAGGAGAGCGCGTGCTTGCCGACCGGGCGGGTCGGGCCGGTCACGCCGTCCACCGGCACCTCCAGCGTGCGCCCACTCTTGCGCCACCACTGGCGCAGGTCGGGCAGCCACTTGGTGCCATGGCCTTCGGCGTTGCCGGTCTGCTGGTACCAGACGGAGAGGTTGGCGGCGACCTTCTGGTCGGCCCCTTCCAGCCACACGGCCACATACGGGCGGTGGTACTCGGCCACGTTGAGCTTGGGCACCTCGACGTTGATGTCCAGGGTGGTGGCATAGGCCGGCGAGGTGGCCAGCAGGCCGCTCAGGGCGATGGTCAGGGTGACGCGCATGGTGCGGCTCCGGAAGGGACGGTCAGTGGATGAGGATCAGGGCGATCAGCAGCGGGATCAGCAGGCCCAGGCCGACCAGCGGCCAGGTCATGCGGCGCTGGCGGGCATGCAGGTGCAGCAGGAACAGGCCGGTGATGCAGAACACCAGGCAGGCCACGGCGAAGATATCCAGGAACCAGCCCCAGGCTGGCCCGGCGTTGCGCCCTTTGTGCAGATCGTTGAAATAGGACACCCAGCCGCGCGCGGTGGATTCGTACTCCACGTCGCCCGTTTCGCGGTCGATGCTCAGCCAGGCGTCGGCCCCCGGGCTGGGCATGGAGAGATAGATTTCGCCATCGGACCATTCGGCCGGGCGGCGGCCGATCGAGATGCCCAGCTGCGCATCCAGCCAGCGGCTGGCCACGCGGGGCAGGGGGGCATTGCCGTCGGCGCGGTCGCCGAGCTTGCCGAGCAGCTCGGCAGGCAGCGCCAGCTGGCGGCTGACCACCTCCGGCTTGGCTTCGATCCTGGCCGCGTGGTTCAAGGTGATGCCGGTCGCGGCAAACAGCAGCATGCCGATCAGGCACACCGCCGAGCTGATCCAGTGCCACTGGTGCAGCGTGCGCAGCCAGAAGCCGCGGCGTTGTTGTTGCACGCTGGAAGAGGGAGCGCTGGTGGCCACGGTCGGGAGAGAGAGTACTGAGGGGCGAATTACACCATTGATGAGAATGATTCGCAATTTGTGCAAAAAGAAGGCAGCGTTCCGTTGCCGGCGCGCTGCCCGAGGTCAAGGCCAGCGGCGGCGTCACCAGGACGCCGCCGCGGTGTGCCTCAGAACTTGGCGTTCAATGAGATCCAGTAGCTGCGGCGCTGATCCTTGGTGGAATAGTCATCCACACAGCTGTAGTCGCTCTCGCTGATCAGCACGCAGGACTGCGAGACGAAGTTCTTGTCGAACAGGTTGTTGACCCGCGCGTTGACGGTCAGCCACTTGTTGATATCCCAGCTGCCGCCGAGGTGGAAGATGGTGTAGTCCTCGTAATAGCGGGTCTGCGAGCTGCTCACGCCGCCCACGTTGCTGACCAGCGTGTCGCGGTAGCGGTCGTAGCGGCCTTCGCCGATCAGCGACAGGCTCACCGCCTCGCTGATCTGCCAGTTCAGGCTGGCATTGGCCATGTGCCTGGCCGGGTTGCCGGTGATCGGCAGGCCCTTGCCGGTGCCACTGGTCTGCTCGCTCTTGGTCCAGGTGTAGTTGCCGCGCAGTTGCAGGTTGTCCAGCAGATCCACCTGGGCCGCCGCTTCCACGCCGCGGGTCTCGGCCTTGTCGATGTTCACGCTCTGGCCGAAGGTGCTGTAGCCCAGCTCGGCCCAGCCCGGGCCGATATCCACGCAGTAGCTGCCATCGTTCGGAGCGACTTCGCAGTTGGCGAAGGTGCCGCCGCTGGCGATCTTGTCGTCGAACTTGTTGAGGAAGCCGGTGAGGTTGAAGCCCCAGCGATCACCTTCGTAGTACGCGGCGATTTCGTAGTTGGTGCTGGTCTCCGGCTTGAGATTCGGCGAGCCGACCAGCGGGATCACGCCCTGGCCGCCGAAGCCGACGATGCCGGGGAACAGCTGGTCCGGACGCGGGGTCTTGTAGCCCGTGCTGACGCCGCCCTTGACGGTCCAGGCATCGTTGGCATTCCACACCAGGTAGGCGCGCGGGCTGACGTGACTGCCGAAGATGTTGTGGTCGTCATAGCGCACGCCGACCGTGGCGGTCAGGGTGTCGGTCAGCGACCAGTTGTCCTCGGCGAACAGCGCCCACATGCGGTGCTGCTGCTTCACGTTGTTCTTGTAGCCGGCGCCGTCCATGCCGAACACGCCGTCGATCATGTCGGTATCGTTGTACTGGCCGCCGACGGTCAGCTTGTGCGCGCCGAAGGTGAGATCGAGCATGGTGTCCAGCACGTTGCCCTTCAGTTCCATCGTGCGCAGCGGGCGCGGCAGGAAGGCCTGCAGGCGCGCCATCTCGGCCGGGTTCAGCGCAGCCAGACCGTTGCGTGCGCTGGCGGCGCAGTTGGCGGCGGCGCCGGTGCGGCGGCAGACGTCGTTCCACAGGCCCTGCAGATCGGCGCGCTCATCCAGCGTCAGCGGCAGCGAGCGGCCGAGGTTGTTGCTGGTGATGTGGGTCAGCGTGGTCTGCCAGGTGCCGAATTCATAGCGGCCCTGGTGGGTCAGTGCCAGCTGGTCGCGCTCATAGCGCTGGTAGGCGGTGTAACCCACGCGCGGCTGCACCACGCGGCGGGTAACGTTGCCGGTGCCGTTCGGGTTGGGGATCGTGGCAGTGCCGACGCGCCACAGGCTGGCCAGGCTGTCCAGGGTGCCGGTCTGGCCTTCGCTGTTGTCGTACTTCTGGCGCGACACGTCGTAGTCCAGCCACAGCTCGTGGTCGTCATTGACGATGAAGTTCAGGCGCAGGCCGGTGTTCCAGTTGGTGTTGGCCACCGCCTTGCCGCCGGCACCGAAGCCGATGCTGCGCGACCATAGCGTGCCGTCCGGCAGCGGCAGATCGTCCCATTCCGGGTTGGAGGCTTTGGCGTCGTAGTAGCTGCCGCGCACCGACAGGCCCAGGCGGTCCTTGATCAGCGGGCCGCTCAGGTAGACATCGGTGCTGCGTGCATCACCGAACTGGTCGTCCTGCTGCACCGTGAAACCCTGGGTGACCGCGCCATGCCACTCGGTCTGGTTGCGGCGGGTGATGATGTTGATCACCCCGCCCATCGCATCGGAGCCGTACAGCGTGGACATCGGGCCGCGCACCACCTCGATGCGTTCGATCGCATCCAGTGGCGGCATGTAGGAGAACTGGCCACCGCCGAAGTTGTTCGGGTAAAGGTTGCCGGCGTTGCTCTGGCGGCGACCGTCGATCAGCACCAAAGTGTAGTCCGACGGCATGCCGCGCATGGAAATGGTGGCGCGGCCGTTCTTGTCGGTCGGCTCCATGCCCACGTCGATGCCTTCCACGTCGCGCAGCGCATCCACCAGGCTGGTGTACGGGCGCTTGCTCAGCTCTTCGCGGCTGATCACGCTGATGCTGGCCGGGGCATCGGCGATCTTCTGCTCGAAGCCAGCGGCCGTGACGACCACCTTGTCCAGCGTGGTCGGGCCGGCCGGGTCGCCGTGGGCGAAGGCCGGGGCGCTCAGCGCACCGAGCAGGGCGATGGACAGGGTGCAGCGGGACAGGGACGTGCGACGACGATGGCGCTGGGCCATGGGGGTAACCTCGAAAAGGAGAACGCGGACGCGACATGGCAGGCCGCAGGGCGGCAGCACGCGCAGGAATCAGGAAGGCCCGGAACGGGCAGAACGTGCGTGACCGGGCGGGGCGCAATGGCGCCGCCGGCCGTGTGGATCAGCCCTGCGGTGGGGCTTGGCCGCGCTGGACGCGCAGGCCGGGTGCGGCAGGCAGCGGCGTGGCCGGTGCCGAATCAATGGCGGGCACGACCCGCGGCGGCTGTGCCACCAGGGTGGCCATCAGCGCATCCAGCGATTCCACGACCGGTGGCAGCGACGGCTGCGGCGGTGGCGTGGAAGCAGGGCGTGCGCTGGCGACCCGGCGCGGCTTGGCCGGGGCTTCTTCCTGCGGGGTGGTCTCGCCACCGCCGGCCGGGCGCTCGTCCATCGGCATCTGCAGGACCATCACGGTGCTGCCGGGGGCAACGCGCTCCAGTACCGGCAGGCCGGCCAGCAGCAGCGACAACAGGCCCAACCACGCCAGCACGGTCGACAACGCCTGCTGCCGCCCGCGCATGGCGGGAGCAAAGCTGCGATGGCGGTGTGGATGGCGCAAGACGAGCCCCTGTCGAAGCGGCCAGTCGATCAGCCGACCGGCAACGCGGCGGGATTGTAGGTGAGATTCGTTAGCGGACGCAAATGAGAATGATTAATGATTCTGCGCCTGCAGGTACGTCAGCCTTTGCAATCAGGCAACCAGGGCCCGGATCGAGGGATGGGGCGAGGCCGCCAAGGTGGGGCGCAGGTGAGCCAGAAACGACGGACTGCCGTGGGCAAGTGCGCGCCGCAGCCAATCTGCTGCACCGTCGATGTCCCCGGCGGCGAGCAGCAACGAGGCATGGCTGGCTTGGCCGCGGAAGTCGCCGGCCTCGGCCGCGCGCCGATACCAGGCCGGTGCCGCAGCCGGATCGGCCGCCACGCCGATCCCGTCCTCCAGGCAGCGACCGACCAGATTCATCGATTTGGCATGGCCGAGCCGCGCGGCGCGCAGGTACAGCGCGAACGCGGCGCGTTCATCGCGTGGTACCCCACGGCCGGTGCCCAGCAGGTTGGCCAGGTTGTACAGGCCCCAGTCCAGCCCGGCATCGGCCGCCTTGCGATACCAGACCGCGGCCAGGGCCAGGTTGACCGGCGTCCCGGTGCCGAGCTCGTGGCAACGGCCAAGCATGTTCATGGCGATCGCCAGGCCACCATTGGCGGCGCGCTCGAACCAGAGCACGGCGGCGGCGGCATCGGGCGCGATCCCGCGTCCTTCCATCCGCGCCTGGCCGAGCAGGCACTGCGCCTGCGGATCGCCGCGCTGTGCGGTAGCTTCCAGGGTGGCGAGTGCGGCGGCCGGATCGTGCCGCAGCTGCTCGGCCAGTGCCGCCACGTCGAGCGCAGCCAAGGGGGCCTCAGACATCGGCCCACTGCCGCAGCAGGTTGTGATACACGCCGGTCAGGTTCACCAGCGCGGGGTGTTCGGGGTGGTCATGGGTGAGACGGCGGATCGAGACATCCAGATCCCACATCAGGCGCCGCTGGCCGTCATCGCGCAACATGCTCTGGATCCAGAAGAACGAGGCCAGCCGCGTGCCGGCGGTGACCGGGGTGACCTGGTGCAGGCTGGTGCCCGGGTACAGCACCATGTGGCCGGCTGGCAGTTTGACCCGCTGGTTGCCGTAGGTGTCTTCGATCACCAGCTCGCCGCCCTCGTACTCGTCCGGATCGCTCAGGAACAACGTGGCTGACAGGTCGGTACGTATCGGCTGTGGTTGGCCCGCAACGGTGTAGTCGTAGCGCACCGCGTTGTCGACATGGAACCCGAAGGTCTGCCCCGGCTGATAGCAGTTGAACAGCGGCGGGAAGATGCGACGCGGCAAGGCGGCCGAGAAGAAGGTGCTGTTGCGGCCCAGCGCATCGAGGATGGCCGAGCCGACCGCACGTGCGGCCGGATCCGATTCGGGCAACTGCAGGTTGTGCTTGGCCTGCGCGGACTGGTAGCCCGCGGTCAGGCGGCCGTCGGTCCAGCCGGCCGTGGCCAGCTGCTGGCGGGCCTGGGTGACCTGCTCGGCGGTGAGGACGTCGGGGATGTGCAGCAGCATGGAGGGCTCCAGCCCCTCCCGCACGAGCGCGCGGGAAGGGGTGTATCGGTTAGAACGTGAAGTTGAAGGCCAGCGTGGCCGAACGACCCGGCGCGATGGCGGCGTAGTGCGAAGCGTACGCCTTGGTGAAGTAGGTTTTGTTGGTCAGGTTCTGCACGTTCAACTGCAGGCTGTAGCGCTCGCTGAAGGCGTAGCCGACCATCGCATCCCAACGGGTGTAGGAGGGCACCCACTTGGTGTTGTTGACGTTGCCGTAGACCTTGTCCACGTAGTTGGCACCCGCGCCCAGGCTCAGGCCCGGCACGAACGACGGCGCCCACGTGGTCCACAGGCTGGCGCTGTGCTTGGCGGTGTTGGGGAACGCGTTGCCGTTGAACGGCGAGGGCACGTAGACGCCGTTGACCAGCGCGAAGCCGTTGTCCTCGACCACCGCATCCAGGTAGGTGTAACCCCCGAAGACCTGCCAACCCTCCACGATCGTGCCGCTGAAGCCCAGCTCGGCGCCCTTGACCTTCTTGGTGCCTGCGTTCTGCGTGGTGCCTGCATCGCTGGTCACGCGCGCGTTGCTCATTTCGGTCTGGAAGATCGCACCGGTCAGCGACAGGCGGGCATCGAACAGATCCCACTTGGTGCCCAGCTCGATGTTGCGGCTGCGCTGCGGCTTGAGATCCTGGATGGTGGCACTGATGCCGTCGGCGCCGTCGCCGCCGTCCACGCCGACCGGGGTGGAGGAGGTGCCCCAGGAGACGTAGATGCTGCCGTTTTCCACCGGCTTGAACACCAGGCCGGCCTGGCCGTTCCAGAACGAGGTGTCGTTGCGCAGGTGCTGCAGGTTGGCCGCCGCAGTGGGGTTGAACTGGTGGGTGTTGTAGTCGTCCAAGCGCGCGCCCAGGTTCAGCATCCATTGCTCGCTGAAGCTGATCGTGTCGAACACATACGCCGATTTGGTGCGGGTGGTCTGGCGCACATCGCGGGCCGGATCGCTGCGGGTGACGGCATGGGTGGCCGACCACGGATCGTTCGGATTCGGATTGGTCAGATCGGTGCAGTTGTAGCCGGTGGCGGCGCCGGTGGTCGGGCAGCTCTGGTTGCCGGTCAGCGGGTTGTTGGTGCCTGCGGTGGTTTGGCCATTGGGGCGGCGCACATCGGCGATCGCATAGGTGCCGCGCACGGTCTTTTCGCTGCTGTACTCGACGCCGGCGTTGAAGCTGTGGCGCAGCGGGCCGGTTTCCAGCTCACCGGTCACGCTGGTCTGGTTGACGAAGCTGTCGGTCTGCGTGGCGCGTGCATTGGTACGGCGCCAGACGGTGCCGAACAGGTTCGGGTTGCCCTTGCTGTCGTCCGGCTGGGTCCACAGGTAATCGTTGCGGGTATCGCCGTAGCGGGTGATGTTGCGCAGCACGATGCCGCCAAAATCATGCGACAGATTCAACGTGGTGATGTCCGCCTTGGTTTTCTGGAAGTCGCGGTCGACCAGGCCATAGAACGCATCGCGGTTGGTCACGATCGGGCTGCCGTCACCGTTGAGCGCCACGTTGGGGCCGCTGGTGAACGGGTTGTTGTACGGGAAGCCGCCGGCATCGGGCAGGTCGTCGGTTTCCATGTGGTAGTGGCTGATCACCGCCTGGGTCGGGCCGTTCAGGCCGAATGCCAGCGACGGCGCGATGCCCCAACGGCTGCTGTTCACTTCATCGCGGCCGGCCACGTCGGCATCGTGCTTCATGATGTTCAAACGGGCGGCGATGCCGTCGCCGATCACCTGGTTCGCATCCAGCGTGCCGCGGCGGTAGCTGTCGGTGCCGGCGGCCAGGCTGCCGGACACGAAGTCCTCCAGCTTGGGCGTCTTGCTGACCAGGCTGATGGTGCCGCCGGCCGAACCGCGGCCGGAGTAGGCCGAGCTCGGGCCCTTGACCACATCGATCTGCTCGATGGCGAACACTTCACGGGTCTGGCTGCCGGCATCGCGGATGCCATCCACATAGATGTCCGAGGCCGAATCGAACCCGCGGATGAAGGGCCGGTCGCCGGTCGGGTTGCCGCCTTCGCCGGCACCGAAGGTGATGCCCGGCACGGTGCGCAGCGCATCGAGCAGGGTGGTGGCCGCGGTCTGCTCGATCACCTGCTGGGAGATCACGCTGACCGACTTGGGCGTATCCAGCAGCGGTGCGGTGAACTTGGAAGACTGCGCGCGGACGCGCTCGCCGTGGACATCCACGCCGTCCAGTTCGGTGGCGCGCTGCGGATCGGCGGCAGCATCGGTCTCTGCATGGGCGATGGCGGGGGCGGCGATGGCCAGCAGCAGGGCGGACGACAACGGAGTCGGGCGGACGGTCATGGTGATTCCTGGGAAGACGGACGAAGGCCGGACGGCACGCGGCGGTCACGGCGGAGCGGAGGCAGGTGGGGAAAACGGACAGGCGGCCGACGGCGGCGCGGTGACGCAGGCGTGGCGGGCATCGACGCGCAGCAGCGTCGACGCCGGGATCAGGCGTAGGGAGGCGCGTGGCCGGGGTTGAGCCGCAGCGAGGGTTCCAGCCGCTGCCAACGCAGCGCGTCGGCGCGCCACAGCGGCACCCGCGCGACCCACGGCCCGCGGCTCAGGCGAGGCAGCACCGCCGGGTGGCCGGCCTCGGGGTCTGGGCCGGTCTCGGCTGTCAGGCTGGGCTCGGCGAACGGCAGCTCCGGCGCAGGCGCGGTGGGCGCGGTGACCCGAAGCGTGCTGCCGGCGTCCACTATCGCCGGGGTCTGGCCCTTCGCCGGGGAGCGCCCGGCGTTACCGGAACTGCCGGCGCTCAGCCAGCCGCAGGCCAGCAGCACCACGCAGAACGTGGCCCACAGGGCGGCGATACCAAGGACGGAGCGGTTGGCGGACACGGCTTACCGGGCAGGAGCGGCCGGGTGGCCGCAATGCCTATGGTAATAGGAACAATTCGCGTTTTCAAAACGCCGGCGTTCAGCCCGGGTCAGTCGCGGTCGTCGCGGGCCCAGACGGCGTCGTGTTCCCGCTTGACCGGGAACTTCGCGACCGGCGAGTAGGCCGGGGCGCACAGCGCGGCCCCGTCGCGGATGTCGAAGCGGGCCCCGTGCAGGACGCACTCGATGCTGGCCTCGGTGGTATCGAAGGTGCCCGAGGACAGCTCGAACTCGTCGTGGGTGCACTGGTCTTCCAGCGCGTACAGCTCGCCGTCCAGGTTGAACACCACGATCGGCGTGCCGGTCACCTCATCGAAAGTGCTCTTCATCTCGCCGGGCAGCAGCTCGGCGCTGGCGCAGACGAAGGTCCAGGTGTCGCTCACGCCGGCACCGCCAGCGGCTTTTCCAGGATCTCGAAGCGCAGATCGTCGCGCTTGGGGATGCCGAAGCGTTCATCGCCATACGGGAAGGGCTTTTTGATGCCRGTGCGCTGGTAGCCGCGGCGCTCGTAGAAGGCGATCAGCTCGTCGCGGATGTCGATCACCGTCATCTGCATGACCGGCACGCCCCACTCGCGCGCGGCGTGGGCTTCGGCGGCCAGCATCACCTGCTTGCCGATGCCGCCGCCCTGCTGGGTCGGGTCCACCGAGAACATGCCGAAGTAGCCTTTGCCCTGGTCATCGGCGATATGGGCGCAGGCCAGCAGCTGGCCCCCGCGCTCGGCCAGCAGGATGGTACTGCGCGGGCGCTCGATGTCGGCCTGAAGACCCTGCGGGTCGATGCGGGCGCCATCGAGGATGTCGGCCTCGGTGGTCCAGCCGGCGCGGCTGGCATCGCCCCGATAGGCGGAGGTGACCAGGGTGACAAGGGCGGGGATGTCGGCCAGCGTGGCGGCGCGGTAGGTGAGTGTGCTCATGCGGCCATTTTAGGCTGGCCGGGGCCGGGACGGAAACGACCGCAGCCGGGAACGAAAAACGCCGTGGCAGGCCACGGCGTTCCGGTGAGGCACAGACGGGGCGGGCTCAGCCCAGCAGCTTGCGCACCTTGTTCAGCGCCACGATGAAGCGCTCGATTTCGTCATGCGTGTTGTAGAACGCCAGCGAGGCGCGGCAGGTCGCGGCGACGCCGTAGTACTGCAGCAGCGGGTGCGCGCAATGCTGGCCCGAGCGGACGGCGACGCCTTCCAGGTCGAGCAGGGTGGCCAGATCGTGCGAATGCGCGCCGTCCACCAGGAAGGAGACCACCGCCGCCTTGTCCGGCGTGGTGCCGAAGATGCGCAGGCCGTCGATCTTGTTCAGCTCTTCGGTGAAGTGCGCCAACAGCTCGCCTTCGCGGGCTTCCACGTGCTCCAGGCCCAATGACTCGAGGTAATCCACCGCCACGCCCAGGCCGATGAAGCCGGCGATGTTCGGGGTGCCGGCCTCGAACTTGTGCGGGGCATCGTTGAACACGGTGCCCTCGAAGCTGACTTCCTTGATCATCTCGCCTCCGCCGAGGAACGGCGGCATGGCATCGAGATGCTCGCGCCTGGCCCACAGCGCGCCGGTGCCGGTCGGGCCGCACATCTTGTGGCCGGTGATGGCATAGAAGTCGCAGCCGATCGCGGGGATGTCGACCTTGCGGTGCGGCACCGCCTGCGAGCCGTCCACCACGGTGATGATGCCGCGCTTGCGGGCTTCGCGGCAGATCTCGCGGACCGGGTTGACCGTGCCCAGCACGTTGGAGACGTGGGCAACCGCGAGCAGCTTGACCTCGGGGGTCATGGCCGCGCGCAGCGCATCCAGATCCAATGCGCCCTCCGGGGTGATCTCGGCCACGCGGATCGTCGCGCCGGTGCGCTGGGCGACCAGCTGCCACGGCACGATGTTGGCGTGGTGTTCCATGCGCGAAACCAGGATGACATCGCCGGCCTTCAGCCGCGGCAGTGCCCACGAATAGGCGACCAGGTTGATCGCGAAGGTGGTGCCGCTGCACAGCACCAGCTCGCTGGCGCGCACGTTGAGGAAGCGCGCCAGTTTGTTGCGTGCGCCTTCGTAGGCATCGGTCGCTTCGGTGCCGAGCGCATGCACCGCACGGCTGACGTTGGCGTTGTAGCGGCGGTAGAACTCGTCCACCGCGCCGATCACCTGCACCGGCTTCTGCCCGGTGTTGGCGTTGTCGAAATACACCAGCGGCTTGCCGTGCACTTCACGCATCAACAGCGGGAAGTCCAGGCGCACGCGGTCCCAATCGGGCGCGGCGCCGGTATCGGCGACCGGGCGCGGCGTGGACAGGTTCATGCCACGCCCGCCAAGGCCAGCGCACGGTCGAGCTGGGCGGTGAGCTGCTCGGTCAGGCGTGCGTCGAGCGCGTTCAGCGGTTCATGGCAGAACGCCGCGCTCAGCAGCTGCTGCGCGCGATCGGCCGGCAGGCCACGCGAGCGCAGGTAGAACAGCGCGTTGGCATCGAGCTGGCCGACCGTGGCGCCGTGGGCGGCCTTCACTTCGTCGGCATCGATCACCAGCGTGGGCTGGGTATCGATCTCGGCATCGGCGGAGAGCAGCAGGTTCTTGTTGGACAGGTTGGCGTCGGTGCCATCGGCGCCTTCGCGGATGTGGATGCCACCGTGGAAGACCACGCGGCTGCGGTTGGCCGCCACGCCACGCCAGACCATTTCCGAGGCGGTATCACGCGCGATGTGCTCGATGCCCAGGCGGGTATCGATATGGCGGCGGCCGTTGCCGAGCAGCACCCCGTTGGCAGTCAGCTGGGCGTTGTCGCCTTCCAGGCGGACGTTGAGCTCATGGCGGCTCAGCGCGGCGCCCAGCTCCAGATCGATGCGGCGGTACCGCGCGTTGCGGGCCAGCACGGCGTCGGTGCGCAGCAGCGAGGTGGCGCGGGTGGCGTCGGCCTGCACGCGGGCGTGCGAGAGCACCGCATCCTGCGCCAGATGGACGTGCACGAGGGTGTTGTCCAGGTGCGCGGCATCACCTACATGCAGGTGGTGCTCGACCACGCCCAGCGCAGCGCCAGCACGAAGCTCGATCAGGTGGCGGTGGTGCCAGGACAGATCGGTATCGCCGGCCACGCTGATGAACACCAGCTGCAGCGGCGCCTCGACCTGCACGCCTGCTTCCACGCGCAGCAGCACGCCCTCATCGGCGAGTGCGGCGTTGAGGCGGGCGAACACTTCCTCGCTGCGCTCGAAGCGGCGGCCGAGGAAGCGAGCGGCTTCATCGCCCGCGGCCAGCGCCGAGGACAGGGTGGCCAGCTGCACACCGGCCGGCACTGCAGCGACATCGCTCAGCGCGCCGGACGGGCGACCATTGACGAACACCAGCCGCGGCGACGGGATGTCGGCCAGCAGGGCGGCATCGACCATGGCCGGGGCGAGCGGGGCGGGCTGGAAGCTGCGACGCTCCAGCTGGCGCAGGGAGGTGTATTTCCAGGCTTCGGTGCGCGGGCCGGGCAGGCCGGCCTGCAGGGCGGCATCCAGCTCGGCGCGACGTGCATCGCTGCCGCAGAAGCCGCTGGCGAGGGAATCGAGCAGGGCGCTCATCAGACCGCTGCCTCCGGCACCACGCGGTCCTTCAGGAAGTGGTAGCCATGGGCTTCCAGTTCCAGGGCCAGTTCCGGGCCGCCGCTCTGCACGATCTTGCCATCGGCCAGCACGTGGACCACGTCCGGCTTGATGTAATCGAGCAGGCGCTGGTAGTGGGTGATCACGATGAAGGAACGGTCCGGCGAACGCAGCGCGTTCACGCCGTCGGCCACGCTTTTGAGCGCGTCGATATCCAGGCCGGAGTCGGTTTCATCCAGGATCGCCAGCTTCGGCTCGAGCACGGCCAGCTGGAAGATCTCGTTGCGCTTCTTCTCGCCACCGGAGAAGCCTTCGTTGACGCCGCGGTGCAGCAGCTCGTCCTTCAGGTGCAGCACGGCCAGCTTCTGGCGGACCAGCTTGAGGAACTGCATCGAGTCCAGTTCTTCCTCGCCGCGCGCCTTGCGCTGGGCGTTGAGCGCGGCGCGCAGGAAGTAGGTGTTGTTCACGCCCGGGATTTCCACCGGGTACTGGAAGGCCAGGAACAGGCCGGCGGCGGCGCGTTCTTCCGGCGCCAGCTCGAGCAGATCACGGCCTTCGAACTGCACACTGCCTTCGCTCACCTCATAGCCGTCGCGGCCGGCCAGGACGTTGCCCAAGGTGGACTTGCCGGCGCCGTTGGGGCCCATGATGGCGTGCACCTGGCCGGGCTTCACGTCCAGCGAGAGGCCCTTGAGGATGTCTTTGTCGCCGATGCGTGCGTGGAGGTTGTCGATCTTCAACATGTCGATAATCGTCTTGTCAGATAGGGGAACTGGAGGCAGCGCGACTCAGAGGTCGTATTCGCTGCGCTCGAGGAATTCGTTGCGCAGGTAAGTGACCCGCGCGGTGGTCAAGGCCGCCTTGGCGCCGGAATACAGCATCGGGTACATCGAGCCGTACAGCAGGCGAGGGTTCTCGTCATCGCCCACCGGGTAGCGCGCGTCCAGATCGGCGTCGCGCAGCTGGACCCACAGGCGCTGCGCGGCTTTCATCTTTGCCAGTGCGACCGGCTCGCCGGCCAGCTTGGCCACGATCTGGCGGTACACCGCGTTCAGTTCGGCATCGGCCTGCTTGAACTCGCCGTCAGCGCAGGCATTGAGCTCGAGCTGGTTGCCACCCGGATCGCATTTCACGTCCTGCGCGGCCGCCGGCGCCACCGCGCCCAGCAGCAGACCCAGGCTGATCAGGATGCGGATCATCCGACCGAGCCTTCCAGGCTGACGTCCAGCAGCTTCTTGGCTTCCACGGCGAACTCCATCGGCAGCTCGCGGAAGACCTGCTTGCAGAAGCCGTCGACGATCATCGACACCGCATTTTCCTGATCGATGCCGCGGGCGCGGCAATAGAACAGCTGGTCGTCGGAGATCTTGGAGGTGGTCGCTTCGTGCTCGACCGTCGCGCTGGGGTTCTTCACCTCGATGTAGGGGAAGGTATGCGCGCCGGACTTCTTGCCGATCAGCAGGGAATCGCACTGGGTGTAATTGCGCGCGCCCTCGGCGCCGCGATCGATCTTCACCAGGCCACGGTAGGTGTTCTGGCCATGGCCGGCGCTGATGCCCTTGCTGACGATCTTGCTCTTGGTGCGCTTGCCGATGTGGATCATCTTGGTGCCGGTGTCGGCCTGCTGACGATGGTGGGTCAGCGCAACCGAGTGGAACTCGCCGACCGAATCATCGCCAAGCAGCACGCAGGACGGGTATTTCCAGGTGATCGCCGAGCCGGTCTCGACCTGGGTCCAGGTGACCTTGCTGCGCGCACCACGGCATTCGGCACGCTTGGTGACGAAGTTGTAGATGCCGCCCACGCCGTTCTCATCGCCCGGGTACCAGTTCTGCACCGTGGAGTACTTGATCTCGGCATCGTCCAGCGCGACCAGCTCGACCACCGCGGCATGCAGCTGGTTCTCATCACGCATCGGCGCGGTGCAGCCTTCCAGGTAGGACACGTACGCCTTGTCCTCGCAGATGATCAGCGTGCGCTCGAACTGGCCGGTGTGGCCGGCGTTGATGCGGAAGTAGGTGCTCAGTTCCATCGGGCAACGCACGCCCTTGGGGATGAACACGAAGCTGCCGTCGGAGAACACCGCCGAGTTGAGCGCGGCGAAGTAGTTGTCGCCGACCGGCACCACGGTGCCCAGGTACTGCTTGACCAGTTCCGGGTGTTCCTTGATCGCTTCGGACATGGAGCAGAAGATCACGCCCTTCTCGGCCAGTTCCTTGCGGAAGGTGGTGCCGACCGAGACCGAATCGAACACCGCATCCACGGCGACGCCGGCCAGCCTGGCGCGCTCATGCAGCGGCACGCCGAGCTTGTCGTAGGTGTCCAGCAGTTCCTTGGGCACATCGTCCAGCGAGGCGTACTTCGGGCCCTTTGGCGCGGAGTAGTAGCTCAACGCCTGCAGGTCGATCTGCGCGATCTGCAGCTTGGCCCAGTCCGGCATCGGCATGGTCAGGAAGTGGCGGTAGGCGTCCAGGCGCCACTGCGTCATCCACTCCGGCTCGTCCTTCTTGGCGGACAGGGCACGGATGGTGTCCTCGTCCAGGCCGGGCGGCAACGAGTCCGATTCGATGTCCGTGATGAAGCCTGCCGAGTACTTGCGGCCGAGCTGCTCATGGATCTCGCGGTTGGGGGTATCGCCGGTGGCGACGGTATCGAGGGTATCGGTGGCCATGGGGGCTGCCTGATCAGGAGACGACATCCGCCGCGATCGCGCGGCGGTGGGCGTCAACAAGGGGAAGAGGGGGCAGGATCTGCGCCAGGGTGACCGCGCGCAGCGCTTCGGACACCACGTCGTTGATCATCCGCCAGCTGCTGCGCGCGCCACACTGCAGCTCGCGGCCGCACTGGCTGTGGTCATGGGCGCACTCGGTCAGGCCCAGCGGCCCTTCCATGGCTTCCACGATCTCGAACAGCGTGATCTGGTCTGCCGCGCGGGTCAGCCGGTAGCCGCCGCGGACGCCGCGCAGGCCTTCGACCAGCCCGGCCTGGGCCAGCGGCTTGAGCAGCTTGCTGACGGTGGGCGGTTCCAGACGGGCGAACTCGGCCAGTTCAGTGGCACTGAGCACCTCGCCCGGGCGGGCAGCGAGCACGGTCAGCACGACGGTGGCGTAATCGGTGAGCTTGGTGACGCGGAGCATGTGGGGTGCAGAACCATAAAGCGGACTGAAATTGTACGCTTTTCTCCGGCGGCATCCAACCCGCCCGTTCAGGCGCCCGCAGGGCGGCCTTGGGCGTGTATTGGACCGCATCGCTTTGGCAATCACAAAGATTAAGCGAGAATCGGGGCTTCCCACCGCAACGGTCAGCCAGATGCCCAAGAAGATCCAGGCCCGCAAGTCCACCATCCATGGCAATGGCGTGTTCGCGCTGGCGCCGATCAAGAAGGGCGAGCGGGTCATCCAGTACAAGGGTCTGCTGCGCAGCCACGCCGACGTGGACGCCGACGACACCGGGGATGTGGAGAGCGGTCATACCTTCCTGTTCACCCTCAACGACGACTACGTCATCGATGCTAACTACAAGGGCAACGACGCGCGCTGGCTCAACCACAGCTGCGATCCGAACTGCGAAGCAGTGATCGAGGAAGCCGAGGGTGACAACCGCCGCGAGGACAAGGTATTCATCGAGGCGATCAAGGACATCAAGCCGGGCGATGAATTGACCTACAACTACGGCATCACCCTGGCCGAGCGTCACACCGCGCGCCTGAAGAAGATCTGGGAGTGCCGCTGCGGTTCGAAGCAGTGCACCGGCACGATGCTGCAGCCCAAGCGCTGATCCCTCCGGTCGCCACCGGCCATGGGCCGGTGGCTGTCCCGACACGATGTGCACATCGTGGTCACCGCCGCCCAATGCGCCCGCGGCCACACTGAGCGCTCCTACTTACTGGAGCCGCTCCATGGCACACGCACTCAACGGCAAGCACATCGCGATCCTCGCCACCGATGGCTTCGAACAGTCCGAGCTGCAGGAACCCAAGCGCCTGCTGGAATCCTGGGGCGCCTCGGTCAAGGTGATCGCCCCCGGTGACGCCCGCACGATCCGCGGCTGGAAAGACAAGGACTGGGGCGAGGACGTCACGGTCGATGCACCGCTGAAAGGCGCGAAGGCCGGCGATTACGACGCACTGGTACTGCCCGGCGGCGTGATCAATCCCGACAAACTGCGCATCGACACCGACGCGGTCGCGCTGATCAAGGCCTTCGGCGCGGCGGGCAAGCCGATCGCCGCGATCTGCCACGGGCCGTGGCTGCTGGTCGAGTCCGGCTTGGCCAAGGGCCGCAAGGTCACCTCGTGGCCGTCGCTGAAAACCGATCTGGGCAATGCGGGTGCCGAGTGGACCGATGCCGAAGTGGTGGTGGATGGTGGCCTGATCACCAGCCGCAAGCCGGGGGATATTCCCGCCTTCGCCGATGCGGTGGCCAAGGCATTGGCCGGTTGATCGTGTGGGCACCGACCCAGGGTCGGTGCCCACAATCGCGTTACTTGCTCAGCAACCCGGCCGGCACCAGCGCGCCGAGATCCTGGTTGAAGGTGACCACCAGCTTGCCGTTCTCCACTTGGGCCGACTGCACCTGCAGCGTGCCGAGCACCGCGGCCACGCTCGGGTCGATCTTGTAGATCGGTTCGCGCTGGGCGTAATCGGTGAGCCAGGCATTGAGCAGGCCGCGCGTACGTGAATCCAGCTTGCCGCCGTTGTTGGCCGGGGTGAAATCATCGACCGTCGGCTCCTGCAGGTGGAAGCCCTGTGTCTGCGCGTCGTAGCGCAGGCCGCTGCTCAGCTTCACTTTGCCCAGCGGCGCCGGGTTGCCGCCGGCGGTCGCCATGGCGACATCGAAGCCCAGGTCCAGCCGGCTGCCCTGCGGAAGGGTCAGCTGCGGATGGCTCATCGTCATTGCGATCAGGCCCCCCAGCGCGTTCTGCGTGCGCGGGAAGCTGCCGTCGAGGTACTGCTGCACATCGGTAGCGCCGACGGACAGCTGGCGGCCGGATACGCTGGGCGCGGCCTGCGCGCCGATGGCGGCGGCCAGCAGCACGGTGCAGGCGGCGAGGCGGGACAACAGCGGGCGAACGTTCATGGCGGCAGGCCGTGGGGAATGAGATGCCAACAATAGCGCGCGCGGCTGAATCCAGCTTTGACGTACGCGGTCAGGATGCGATGGCGCGCCCTGCGATGCAGTCAGTTCAGCACCGGCTGGATCGAGGCGCCGTGGATTTCCCACCCGCTCCCATCCGCGCGGGGTTGCAGCCGATACCAGCCCTCGAAACGCAGTGTGCGTGTGTCGGTGCTGACCCGGATCTGGACCGGCACTTCGCGCAGCCGGGAGGGCTGGGCGGTGTCGCGTGCGATGGGCGCGCCGGTCTTGATGCGCAGCCCGCGGAAGTCGGGCAGTGCGCGAAGGGCGGCATCGTCCGGGTGGCCGCCCGGGCCGCCGCCGGTCCACTGCGCGTCGGCGGTCGCGACGTCGCCCTGCGCCAATGCACTCAGGTAGCGATGCACCAGCGAAGGCTCATCCAGTGCGTCCGCGGCCACTGCGCTGAGCGCGGTCGGTGCCGCGGCGGTGGGCGGGGGCGTCGGTGCACTGTGCCGAGGCGGCACGTCATCGGCGTCCGCTGCGCCTTCGGGCGCCGCAGGTGACTCGGTCATGGGCGGCTGCTGCTGGCAGGAGCAGCCGTGCAGGAACAGCAGCGGAAGCAACAGGACGGCGCGGCGCATGCAGGACTCTCCCCGGAGAGCGCCGAGTGTAGCGCCACGCCCGGCGCTTGGCTCAGGGCGCGCCCTGGATCGACTCCAACGCGGCGAGCACCTCGTCCAGCTGCGGTTGCAGCACGGTAAGCGGGTGGCCGGGTTCGTCGGCGTGGCGCTGGGCGAGGTCGCGCAGCAGCTGGGTGGCCACGATGGCCGCGGCACGTTCGTCACCGCTGAGCCCGGTGTTGCGCCGCGCGATTTCCAGCAGGCGCATCCAATCCTGCTGCGCACGGTGCTCCAGCTCGATGGTGCAGCGCCCGCTGCACTGAAGGCCGTCCTTTTCGATCGGGGTGACGGTGATGCGGTAACGCTGGGAAGAAGAGCTGGCCATGGCTGCCTGCGCGGTGGGGGACAAGGCCACCATAGGGCGCGAGGCGTACCGCGACGACAGGCGCGGTCGCACGCAGTGTTCCACCCTGTGCGTTCCGGTCGGTTCTGCTATGCCCTGGATCACGGCAGGGCAGGCATCTGCGCAGGAAGCAGGCGGCGCGAACGTCTTTGGAAACGCTGTGTTTCGCTAGGCACGCCGAGCCCGCAGCGACCGGCACGCCCTCGGCAACTGTCCCCAGGCCGCCGCCTGGAGATGACCAAAAAAAACGGGACGGCTTATGCCGTCCCGTTTAGGTGCTGCAGGAAGCGCGCAGATTAGAGCGCGGCGTCCTTGAGCTTCTTGAGCGGACGCACCTTCAGCTTGGTCGACGCCGGCTTGGCGGCAAACCACTGCTCTTCCTTGGTGAACGGGTTGATGCCCTTGCGCTTCGGCTTGGCCGGCACGCTGACGGTGGAGATCTTCAGCAGGCCCGGCAGGGTGAAGCTGCCCGCGCCCTTCTTGTGCACCGAAGCGGCGACGGCGCCTTCCAGCGAGGCGAGCACGGCGCGCACGTCCTTGGCGACAACGCCGGACGCTTCAACGATGTGTGCAACCAGACCAGACTTGCTCAGCACTTCCTTGATCGGCTTGGGAGCGGCCGGCTTCGCGGCTGCCTTCGTAGCGACTTTCTTTACTGCCTTCTTCGGGGCAGCCTTCTTAGCGGTCTTTGCCATGGTTTCCTGTTCCGTGAACGGTTGGTTGTTTGGTCGCGCCGAACCCCGTCGGCAAGCGAAATGTAGGGCAACTATGGGGCGCCGCCAATAGGCAGACGCATAAAAATTCGTGATTTCCACGCCCTTCGTTACCGCAGTGCATCAGGTCATAGCCAAAAAACAGGGTCCGCCCTCGCGGCGGGTGCCATCGGTCATGGACCGTCGCACCCCGACTGTCGCACGAAAACCACTTGAAAACAGCATCGATCTTGAGGACCGATTCAGCTGGGAGCGCCACCTGCCATGCCGCTGACGGCAGCCAGACATGGCACTAACGCGGCACGGTCTAGGCTGGTGTGGTCATTCACGCCGCAGGAGATCTCACGATGGGTATTTCACGCCACGCCACCGCGCATTGGGAAGGTGACCTCAAGACAGGCAAGGGACAATTGAGCACGCCCCAGAGCGGCTTGATGGACAAAACACGCTATGCCTTCAGCAGCCGCTTCGGCGATGAGAAGGGCACCAACCCGGAAGAGCTGATCGCCGCTGCACATGCCGGCTGCTTCACGATGGCGCTGTCGGCCAAGCTGACCGAGGCCGGTTTCGTGCCCACCTCGCTGGATACCGAAGCCAAGGTGGACCTCTCGATGGAAGGTGGCCCGCAGCTGTCGCAGATCACGTTGAAGGTGAAGGCCGTGGTGCCGAACATCGAGGCCACCCAGTTCCGTGCCATCGCCGATGACGCCAAGCAGAACTGCCCGGTCTCCAAGGCGCTCAGTGCGGTACCGATCAGCCTTGAGGCCGAGCTGGCCGGCTGATCCGCGCCAGCGATTGGTGCACAGCAGATTGTGATGGGAAAGCGGCGGCCGCATAGTCGCCGCTTTCCTGTTGTGGGGTATCTGCATGCGTCCGACCGCTCTTGCCACCCTGATGGCCTGCCTGCTGGCCGGCACCGCGCAGGCCGATGTGCGCCTGCTGACCGCCGCGACCATCCATACCGGGGATCCCGACGCGCCCGCCGCCACTGCGCTGGCGTGGGATACCGACACCGGGCGCGTGCTCGCCGTTGGTGATCGGCAGGCACTGTTGACGCTGTATCCACTGGCGGCGCTGACCGACGTCGGCGAGGCCACCGTGATCCCGGGGCTGATCGATGCGCATGCACACCTGATGTTCCTGGGCGGCACGCTGATGCAGGCCGATCTCACCGGTGCGACCAGTACCCAGGACATCGTGGTGCGCCTGCAGCGCTTTGCGGCCGACAACCCCGAGGGCTGGCTGCTGGGCAGCGGCTGGGACCAGAACCGGTGGCCGGACAAGCAGTTCCCGACCGTGGCCGATCTCGACACGGCGTTCCCGGACCGACCGGTCTGGTTGGGTCGCATCGATGGTCACGCGGGCTGGGGCAACAGCGCGGCATTGCGCGCGGTCGCACGGCAGCCCGGCCAACGCGCGCTGAAGGGCAGCTGGCAGCCGGCCGGTGGTCGCATCGTGCGCGATGCGAAGGGGCAGCCGAGCGGGGTGTTCGTCGATGAAGCGATGACCCTGGTGCAGGCGGCGATCCCGACGCCCAGCGACGCAGCCCGCGAGCAGATGCTGACCCGCGCACTGGATAAAGCGGTCAGCCACGGCCTGACCGGTGTGCACGACATGGGCGTATCGCGCGCCGATCTGGCTCTGATGCGCCGCTTCGCCGATGCCGGCACGCTGCCGCTGCGTATCGATGCGTATGCCGATGGTAATGGCGATGCGCTGGCTGATCTGTGTGCACAGGGCGCGTACCAGCATCCCGGTGGCCGCCTTGAGATGCGCGGGGTCAAGCTGTTCATGGATGGCGCGCTGGGCAGCCGCGGCGCCGCGCTGCTGGCCGACTACAGCGACGACCCGCACAACCGCGGCTTGCTGGTGACCTCGCCGGCCGAGTTTGAAACGGCGGTGCGCAAAGCCGATACCTGTCATGTCCAGGTCGCCACCCATGCGATCGGCGATCGAGGCAACCGGATCGCGCTGGACACCTACGCCAGGGTGCTGGGCGAGCGTCGCAGCAGCGATCATCGCTGGCGGATCGAGCATGCGCAGGTGGTGGCGCTGGAGGACATTCCGCGCTTTGCCCAGCTCGGCGTGATCGCCTCGATGCAACCTACCCACGCCACCTCGGACATGGGCTGGGCGCAGGATCGGGTCGGTCCCGAGCGCATCCTCGGGGCCTATGCGTGGCGGCGGATGCTGGGCTCCGGTGCCCGGCTCGCGCTTGGTTCGGACTTCCCGGTGGAACAGGTGGATCCGCGCCTGGGCCTGTATGCCGCGGTCACCCGCCAGGACCGTGCGGGCCAACCGCCGGGCGGCTGGCAGCCCGATCAGCGCCTGACCGCGGCCGAAGCGCTGCGCGGGTTCACCGCCGATGCCGCGTGGGCAGGCCATGACGAGGCCCAGGTCGGCCGGTTGCAGCCCGGCCTGCACGCGGATTTCGTCGTGCTTGATCGCGATCCGCTCAGCATCGCCCCGGCCGACCTGGCCGACCTGCAGGTGCGTTCGACCTGGGTCGATGGCGCACCGGTGTACGACACGGCGCGTTGACGCGCCGCCGCCGGGATCACCAGTCCAGCGTGCCGCGGATGACGGTCTGCACCTGGCCGCCGGACCAGACATCGCCATGGTCATCGATGCGCAGGGTCAGGCGCGCATCGTGGCCCACTTCACGGCCCTGGCTGACGACGTAGCCGTGCGCGGTGCCGGGCAGCGCATCGCGGCTGTCCAGCCACGCGGCCAGCACCGCATTGGCCGCACCGGAGGCGGCATCTTCAAAGCGACGGCCATTGCCGACGAACGCACGCACCGCCAGATCCCACGCCTGGCCCTGGCTGCGTGCATAGGCGAAGACCCCCATGCTGTCGGTGGCCTCGGCCAAGGTGGCCACGGCATCCCAATCCGGGGTGAGGGCGCGCAGGGCGGCCTCGTCAGCGAGTTCCACCACCCACCAACTGCGGCCACCGGCCATGCGCGCCGGCGGCAGATTGCCCAGCGGCCAGCCCGCCAGCGCGGCCTGCAGGCGCGGGTCGGCGGCAGTGGTCACTTCGGCCACCGCGGCGCGCGGGGTACGGATCGCGATGGTGCGGGCGTCACCGCTGCCATCCACCCGCAGCGGCAGGGCACCGGCGATGCCGTCCTGGACCAGTACGCCCTCGACCGGTGCGGCCACGCCCAGCTCCAGCACGGCATGCGCGGTGCCCACGCTGGGGTGGCCGGCGAACGGAACTTCCTTCTGCGGGCTGAACATCCGGATGCCGTAGCTCGCGCCCGGGGCGGCGGGCGGGAACACGAAGGTGGTCTCCGGCAGGCGGGTCCAGCGGGCGATGGCCTGCATCGCCGTCTCGTCCAGGCCCTGTGCATCAAGCACGACGGCCAGCGGGTTGCCGGCGCCGGGGTAGGGCGAGAACACATCCAGCTGCAGGAAACGACGGGAGGTCATGGCGGGGCGCTCAACGAAAAACGGGCGGGCAGCTTACCAACCGGGGCCGCATTGCGGGCCCGGCCCCTGCAACGGGCAGGCTTGGCATAGAATCGGGGGTTCGGCCCGGCGTGCCGGGCGATCCCCCTCACTACCCAAACCTCCACCTCCATGTCAGCTTCCCCCCTTGTCGATCGCTGGATCGTACTGAAGTTCGGCGGCACCTCCGTGTCGCGTCGTCACCGCTGGGACACCATCGGCAAACTGGCGAAAAAACGGGCGGAAGAAACGGGCTCGCGCGTGCTGGTGGTGGTATCGGCGCTGTCCGGGGTGACCAACGAACTCACCGCGATCGCCGATGGCGCCGCCGACAGCCGCGACCGTGTCGCCGCGCTGGTCGCTCGCCACCGCGAATTCCTGACCGAGCTGGCGCTGGACGCCACCGCCCTAGACGTGCGTCTGGACGCGCTGGCCGGGCTGCTGGACGATCCGCGTGCCGCCGCTCGGCCGCTGGAGTGGCAGGCCGAGGTGCTGGGCCAGGGCGAACTGCTGTCCTCGACCGTCGGTGCGGCCTATCTGCGCGCCAGTGGCCTGGATTTCGGCTGGATGGATGCACGCGAGTGGCTCGATGCACTGCCGCCGCAACCCAGCCAGAGCGAGTGGTCGCAGCGCCTGTCGGTGAACTGCCAGTGGCGTGCCGAGGCCGATTGGGCCGCGCGTTTCCGCGCCCAGCCGACCCGCATGCTGATCACCCAGGGCTTCATCTCCCGCCATGCCGATGGGGGCACCGCCATCCTCGGTCGCGGCGGTTCGGATACCTCGGCGGCGTACTTCGGTGCGCTGCTCGGCGCCAGCCGCGTGGAGATCTGGACCGATGTGCCGGGCATGTTCAGCGCCAACCCGAAGGACGTGCCCGACGCGCGCCTGCTGACCCGCCTGGACTATTACGAAGCGCAGGAAATCGCGACGACCGGCGCCAAGGTGCTGCACCCGCGTTCGATCAAGCCGTGCCGCGATGCCGGCGTGCCGATGGCGATCCTGGATACCGAGCGCCCCGAGCTGCCGGGCACCAGCATCGATGGCAATGCCGCGGCGGTGCCGGGTGTGAAGGCGATCAGCCGCCGCAACGGCATCGTGCTGGTCTCGATGGAAGGCATCGGCATGTGGCAGCAGGTCGGCTTCCTGGCCGACGTGTTCGGGCTGTTCAAGAAGCACGGCCTCTCCGTGGACCTGATCGGTTCGGCCGAAACCAACGTGACCGTCTCGCTGGACCCGTCCGAAAACCTGGTCAGCACCGATGTGCTGGCCGCGCTGTCGGCCGACCTCTCGCAGATCTGCAAGGTCAAGATCATCGTGCCGTGCGCGGCAATCACGCTGGTCGGCCGCGGCATGCGCTCGATGCTGCACAAGCTCTCGGACGTGTGGGCCACCTTCGGCCGCGAACGCGTGCACATGATTTCGCAGTCGTCCAATGACTTGAACCTGACCTTCGTCATCGACGAGGCGGACGCGGACGGCCTGCTGCCGATCCTGCACGCCGAACTGATCGACAGCGGCGCGATGCCGGTGGAAGAGGGCGAAGTGTTCGGCCCGCGCTGGCGCGAAATCGCCGGCACCATCCGCCCGCGCGAAACCGCCTGGTGGCGGGGCCAGCGCGAGCATCTGCTGACGCTCGCCCAGGCTGGGACGCCGCGCTACGTCTACAACCTGCCGACGGTGCGGGCGCGTGCGCGCGCGCTGAACGCGATCAAGGCGATCGACCAGCGCTACTACGCGATCAAGGCCAACTCGCACCCGGCCATCCTGGAAGTGCTGGAGCAGGAAGGCTTCGGCCTGGAGTGCGTGTCGCACGGCGAGCTCAAGCACGTGTTCAACACGCTGCCGACGCTGTCGCCCAAGCGCGTGCTGTTCACCCCCAGCTTCGCGCCGCATGCCGAGTACGATGCCGCGTTCGCGCTGGGTGTCACCGTCACGCTGGACAACGTGGAAGCCCTGCAGCGCTGGCCGGAACTGTTCAGCAACCGCGAGCTCTGGCTGCGCGTGGATCTGGGCCGTGGCGAAGGCCACCATGCCAAGGTCCGCACCGGCGGCAAGGACTCCAAGTTCGGCCTGCCGATCGCCCGCGTGGATGAGTTCGTCCGCATCGCCGGCGAGCTGGGCACCCGCGTGGTCGGCCTGCATGCGCACCTGGGCAGCGGCGTGGAAACCGCGCAGCACTGGCGCCTGATGTGCGATGAACTGGCCGGGTTCGCCCGCCGCATCGGCAGCATCGAGACCATCGATATCGGCGGTGGCCTGCCGATCCCGTACAGCGCCGACGACGAGCCGTTCGATCTGGAGGCCTGGGCGATCGGCCTGGCCGAAGTGAAGGCCGTGCACCCGGCGTTCCGCCTGGCGATCGAACCGGGCCGCTACCTGGTGGCCGAGTCCGGCGTGCTGCTGACGCGGGCCACCCAGGTGGTGGAAAAGGACGGCATCCGCCGCGTCGGTCTGGATGCGGGCATGAACACGCTGATGCGCCCGGCGCTGTACGACGCCTGGCATGACATCGAGAACCTCAGCCGCCTGAGTGGCTACTCCGAAGCGATGTTCGATGTGGTCGGCCCGATCTGCGAATCCAGCGACGTGTTCGGCAAGCGCCGCCGCCTGCCGGCCTCGACCGCGCCGGACGATGTGATGCTGATCGCCGACGCCGGCGCGTATGGCTACGTCATGGCCAACACTTACAACCAGCGCGAGCTGCCGCGTGAGGACGTCATCGATGATGGCCATTGACCGCTGCCTGCCGCCATTCAAACCGGATACACCATGACTGCTTTTGATAAACACCAGGTTGCCGTTTTCCGCTTCGTCCGCTGCGAATTCGCCGCGGGCACCGGCGTGGCGCAGCTGGTCTACGCCTTCGATGACGGCCCGGAGCTGATCGAGACGGTGACCATCCCGGGCGCGCCGTTCGTGCTCGAGGATGACCGCGCCGAGGCGGTGCAGCGCGCCCTGCGCCTGCTGCACCTGATGGCCGGGGTGAGCTACTACAAGGCCGGCGTGCCCGAGCAGGTGCGCATCGACAGCTACACCATTGATGCGGCCACCGCGGCGCTGGTCGAGACGGTGTACCTCAACGGCCTGGGCGAATTCGCCTACCGCAATGGCCTGAACCTGCGTGGCCGCTTCCGCCTGCCGGTCGAGGGCGAAGCCTTCGCCGCACCGGCGCTGGGCCTGCGTGAACACGCGCTGGTCGCCATCGGCGGCGGCAAGGATTCGCTGGTCAGCATCGAAGCGCTGCGCAGCCTGGGTATCGCCGAAACGGTCACCTGGATTGGCGGCTCGCAGCTGATCCGCGCCTGCGCCGAGCGCACCGGCCTGACGATCCTCAACATCGGCCGCACGCTGGCCCCGGAGCTGTTCGAGCTCAACCGTCAGGGCGCCTGGAACGGCCATATCCCGGTCACCGCGGTGAACTCGGCGATCCTGGTGCTGGCCGCGCTGCTGCAGGGCGTGGACCAGGTGGTGTTCTCCAACGAACGCTCGGCCAGCTATGGCAGCCAGATCCCGGGCACCGGCGAGGTCAATCACCAGTGGTCGAAGGGCTGGGCGTTCGAACAGGCCTTCGGTGAGCATCTGGAACGCCACGTCGCCGCGGACCTGCACTATTACTCGCTGCTGCGCCCGCTCTCGGAGCTGGCGGTGGCGCGTCAGTTCGCCAAGAGCGATGTCTACGACGCGCATTTCTCCAGCTGCAACCGCAATTTCCACATCCTGGGCGAGCGCCCGGTGAACCGCTGGTGCGGCGTCTGCCCGAAGTGCCACTTCGTGTTCCTGGCGCTGGCCCCGTTCATGCCCAAGATGCGCCTGGTCGGCATCTTCGGCCGCAACCTGCTCGACGATATCGAGCAGGCCCCGGGCTTCGATGCGCTGCTGGAGTTCCAGGACCACAAGCCGTTCGAGTGCGTGGGCGAAGGCCGCGAATCGCGCGCTGCGATGGCGACCCTGGCCGCGCGCCCGGAATGGAATGAAGACGCGCTGGTGAAGCGCTTCGTCCACGAGATCCGCCCGCAGCTGGACGCCACGGAACTGCAGATCGAACCGCTGCTGGCGCTGGAAGGCGAACACCGCATTCCTCCGGCGATCTGGGAGCGTCTGCGTGCGAATTTCGCAGCTTGAAGGCAAGCGCGTTGCGTTGTGGGGCTGGGGACGTGAGGGGCGCGCGGCGTTCCGCGTCCTGCAGCAGCGGCTGCCGTCGCTGCCGCTGACGTTGTTCTGCCCGGAGGCCGAGGCCACCGGTGCGCGCGAGGAAACCCAGGGTGCGCTGACGGTTCGTTCGGATGTCACCGGCGTGGCGCTGGCCGCCTTCGAGGTGGTGATCAAGTCGCCGGGCATCAGCCCATATGGGGAAGCTGCGTTGCACGCCACCACGCAGGGCACGCAGTTCATTGGCGGCACCTCGCTTTGGTTCGCCGAGCACGCCGCTGCCGACGGCATCGTGCACGACACCGTGTGCGTGACCGGTACCAAGGGCAAGAGCACCACTACCGCGCTGCTGGCACATCTGCTGCGTGCTTCGGGCGCGCGCACCGGGCTGATCGGCAACATCGGCCTGCCGCTGCTGGAAGTGCTGGCCCCGCAGCCGGTGCCGCAGTACTGGGCAGTGGAACTGTCCAGCTACCAGACCGGCGAGGTCGCGCGCAGTGGCGCGCACCCGCAGGTCGCCATCGTGCTGAACCTGTTCCCCGAGCACCTGGATTGGCACGGCTGCGAAGCACGCTACATCGACGACAAGCTGCAGCTGGTCACCGGGGCCGCGCCGCGGACCGCGGTGCTCAACGCGGCCGACCCGCACCTGGCGGGGTTGTCGTTGCCGGAGAGCGAGGTCATCTGGTTCAACCAGCCGTTGGGCTGGCACATGCGCGGCGATGTCGTGCATCGCGGCGAGCAGGCCGTGTTCGACACCTCACACACGCCGCTGCCCGGCCGACACAACCGCGGCAACCTGTGCGCGGTGCTGGCGGCGATCGAGGCGCTGGGCCTGGACGCGGTGGCACTGGCCCCGGCGGTGCAGGACTTCCGCCCGCTCCCCAACCGCCTGCAGACCATCGGTACGCGTGAGGGGATCACCTTCGTCAACGATTCGATCAGCACCACGCCGCACGCAAGTCTGGCGGCGCTGGAGTGCTTCGCCGGTCGCCGCATCGCGCTGCTGGTGGGCGGGCATGATCGTGGCCTGGACTGGCACGACTTCGTCGCGCACATGGCGCACGACGTGCCTCCGGTGGAGATCGTCACGATGGGCGCCAACGGCCCGCGCATCCACGCGCTGCTGCAGCCGTTGGCCGATGCAGGCCGTTTCGGTCTGCATGCCGCCGCCGATCTGCCCGAGGCCATGCGGCTGGCGCAGGTCGCGCTTGGCGGGCAGGGCGGGGTGGTGCTGTTGTCGCCGGGTGCGCCGAGCTACGGCGTGTACCGCGACTACGTCGCCCGTGGCCGCCATTTCGCCGAACTGGCCGGCTTTGATCCGGACCAGATCACCGCGATTCCGGGCATCGGGATCGCCTGATCTGCTCTACCCTGGGGCGACGCGGGATACGTCATCCACCCTGGTTACGCCGGTGATGCAGGCATCAGGCTTCTTCTTCATCGATGAACGCGTAGTCCCCGTCGATGAGCTGCTGCAGATAGACATCGAAGCTCGGCGCGATCACCCGGTAGCTGTCCGGGTCGTGCAGGTAGCGCACCACCTGGCCGGCCGTGCCGCCCGGTGCGGGATCGAAATCCAGATACAGCACCGAGGTGCCACCGTTGTTCATGCAGTGCGAGAAGCACAGGCGCTTGCCGATCGGCAGATCCGCGTCAATGCCCTCGCCGAGAATCTCGGGGTCTTCCTCCAGCCACTCCTCGTAGATCGAGCGGATGCTGTCATCCCACTGCGCGCTGTCCTCGAATACCTGCGCTACCGAGCGCAGGTAGTAGGGGTAGTGCCCCTCCTCGACATCCGAGCCCAGCATCAGCACCACCGCCTCGCCACCCGGGTAGGGGCGGAAATGTGTGCCATCCACCCGCGCCAGCAGCGCGACCAGGCTCTCGGGCACCTGCGGCCAGCGCTCGCGCAGGCGCGCCAGATCGGCCGCGCTGGCGCCCTCGACCCAGGCCCACATCCGCGCATCGTCTTCGGGCAGGCGCGGCACCAGGCCGGAAAGGAAGCGGTCGACAAGGCTCATGAGGGGTTCCATGCACAGGGGGCGGCCAGCCTGCCATAACAGGGACGGAGGTAGTTAATTCAGATGAGGTCGGGCGCGGCCGGCCTGTCAGATCACGGGGTTGCACGTCGCGCCGGCGCGTCTACACGGTCCCGTCAACCGGCCGTCATACACTCGGGGCTCTTTCTGTCGGGAGCAGACGCATGAACACGCAATGGCGGTGGGGTGCAGCGGTACTGTTGGGCATGACGGCGCTGCCCGCGCTGGCGGCGATGCAGGCCAAGCCGGTGGAGTGGACCCAGGATGGCACCACCTTCAGCGGGGTGCTGGTCTATGACGACAGTGACAACGACAAACGCCCGGGCCTGGTGATGGTGCCCAACTGGAAGGGCGTCAACGAGTCGGCCATCGCCAAGGCCAAGCAGCTGGCCGGCGATGACTACGTGGTGCTGGTGGCCGATGTGTACGGCAAGGGCGTGCGCCCGAAGACCGATGCCGAGGCGGGTCCGGTGGCGACCAAGCTGCGCAATGACCGCCCCGTGCTGCGGGCGCGTGCGCTCAAGGCGATCGAGGTGCTGAAGGCGCAGGCCGGCAAGGCACCGCTGGATGCGAGCCGGATCGGCGCGGTCGGGTTCTGCTTCGGCGGCACCACGGTGCTGGAGATGGCACGCGCCGGTGCGCCGCTGGCCGGTGTGGTCAGCCTGCACGGCGGGCTGGGCTCGCCGCTGCCGGCCAAGGCCGGTGGCACCCATCCCTCCGTGCTGGTACTCAATGGCGCCGACGACAAGAGCGTGAGCAAGGACGACATCGCCAGCTTCGAGCAGGAAATGAATGCTGCGAAGGTGGACTGGGAGTTCACCAACTACAGCGGCGCGGTGCACTGCTTTGCCGAATCGGATGCGAACAGTCCGCCGGGGTGCCAGTACAACGAACGCGCGGCCAAGCGCGCGTGGAAGGCGCTGGACGAGTTCTTCGAGGAGCGGTTCGAGACGACACGCCGGTAGGTGCCGACCGTTGGTCGGCACGCCTCCGGTCAATGCGAGCGCTGCACCGCGTAACGGGCCAGCCCGCGAAGAGCGGCCACGGCATCGTTGTCGGCCAGGCCGTCGAGCGCACGCTCGGCGGCATCGGCGTATTCCTCGGCACGGGCGCGGCTGTAGTCCAGCCCGCCGGTAGCGTGGATGGCCGCCAGCACCTCGGGCATCGCCTCGGCGTCACCGTTCTGCACGATCTCGCGCAGGCGCTCGCGGGTGGTGGCATCGGAATGCGCCATCGCGTGGATCAGCGGCAGGGTGGCCTTGCCCTCGGCAAGGTCGTCGCCCAGGTTCTTGCCCAGCTCCTCGGCATTGGCCGAGTAGTCCAGCACGTCGTCGGCGATCTGGAAGGCGTAGCCCAACGCCATGCCGTAGTCGTACAGCGCCTGCTGGGTGGCTTCGTCCACGCCGCTGGCCAGCGCGCCCAGACGGGTGCCGGCGGCGAACAGCACCGCGGTCTTGCGCTCGATCACGCGCAGATAGGCCGCTTCGTCCGTATCCGGGTTGTGGACATGCAGCAGCTGCAGCACCTCACCCTCGGCGATCCGGTTGGTGGTATCGGCGAGGATCCGCATGACCGGCATGCGGTCCAGTTCGACCATCAGCTGGAAGCTGCGCGAGTACAGGAAATCCCCGACCAGGACGCTGGGAGCATTGCCCCACAGCGCATTGGCGGTGCTGCGGCCGCGGCGCAGGCTGGATTCGTCCACCACGTCGTCATGCAGCAGGGTCGAGGTGTGGATGAACTCGATGATTGCCGCCAGCTGATGGTGTTCCGGGCCGGCCTGGCCGACCGCGTGGCCGGCCAGCATCACCAGCATCGGGCGCAGGCGCTTGCCGCCGGCCGAGATGATGTGGTCGGCGATCTGGTTGATCAGCACGACATCCGAGGACAGTCGGCGACGAATCAGCGCATCGACGGCGTCCATGTCGGGCGCGGCGAGCGTCTGGATCTGGGGCAGGCCCAGCGCGGGGCGGGTGTCTTCGGTGATGGTCATGCGGTCTGACTTTCAGGCTTGGGCGGAATTATAGGCGGTGCGGTCGTATTCCGCCCGCGAAGACGCGCCGGTGGTCCGGTCAAGGCGCGGGGCAGGGCGCCGGATCGTGCCGACCTTGGCCGCCGGCGCCCGGGGCCCTGCTGGGCGAAGCGCCGCCTGACCGGGTGCCCGTAACGCCACGCGCACCGCGATCCGGCGTGAATACGTATGCATGCGACCCCACCGCTGGAGGCGCCCCGCTAAGCTTGTCGGGTTCGTTTCTGGCCCCCTCGCGGGTGCCGTGGAAGCCCGAAGGGGGGCCCCAATGTCGCAGTCTCCATGGTGGCGCGGTGCCGTCATCTATCAGATCTACCCGCGCAGTTTCCTGGACGCCAACGGCGATGGCGTGGGCGACCTGCCCGGCATCATCGAGCGCCTGGACTATGTCGCCGCGCTCGGCGTCGACGCGATCTGGGTCTCGCCGTTCTTCAAATCACCGATGGCCGACTTCGGCTATGACATCGCCGACCACCGCGACGTCGACCCGTTGTTCGGCACACTCGCCGATTTCGACGAGTTGCTGGCCAAGGCGCATGCGCTGGGCCTGAAGGTGATGATCGACCAGGTGTTCAGCCATACCTCGATCGACCATGCCTGGTTCCAGGAGAGCCGGCAGGACCGCACCAATCCCAAGGCGGACTGGTACGTGTGGGCCGATCCACGCGAGGACGGCACCCCGCCCAACAACTGGATGTCGATCTTCGGGGGCGTGGCCTGGCAGTGGGAGCCGCGGCGTGAGCAGTATTTCCTGCACAACTTCCTGGCCGACCAGCCCGACCTGAACTTCCATAACCCGGCAGTGCAGCAGGCCACGTTGGACTACGTGCGGTTCTGGCTCGACCGTGGCGTGGATGGCTTCCGCCTGGATTCGATCAATTTCTGTTTCCACGACGCACAGCTGCGTGACAACCCGGCCAAGCCGCTGGAAAAACGCCTCGGCCGTGGCTTCAGCGCGGACAATCCGTACGCCTACCAGTACCACTATTACAACAACACGCAGCCGGAGAACATCGGCTTCATCGAGCAGCTGCGCGTGCTGTTGGACGCGTACCCGGGATCGGTCAGCCTGGGTGAAATTTCCGCGGAAGATTCGCTGGCGACTACGGCCGAATACACCGCGCCGGGCCGCCTGCACATGGGCTACAGCTTCGAACTGCTGGTGAAGGATTTCAGCGCCGGTTACATCCGCGACACCGTGTCGCGGCTGGAAGCGACGATGACCGAAGGCTGGCCGTGCTGGGCGATCTCCAACCACGATGTGGAGCGCGCGGTAACGCGCTGGGGCGGTCATCCGGCACAGCCGCGCCTGGCGCGCATGCTGGTGGCGATGCTGTGCTCGCTGCGCGGTTCGATCTGCCTCTATCAGGGCGAGGAGCTGGGACTGGGCGAGGCGGACGTGCCGTTCGAGGCGCTGCAGGATCCTTACGGCATTACGTTCTGGCCGAACTTCAAGGGCCGCGACGGTTGCCGTACGCCGATGCCGTGGCTGGATGCGCCGAAGGCGGGCTTCACGACGGGTGAGCCGTGGTTGCCGATTCCGGCGGAGCATCAGGCTGCGTCGGTGGCGACGCAGGAACAGGATCCGCACTCGGTGTTGAGCGCGTTCCGTCAGTTCCTGGCGTGGCGGCGGACGATGCCGACGCTGTTGGTGGGCGACATCCGTTTTCTTGCGTGCGCCGAGCCGGTGTTGATGTTCGAGCGTGTGCACGGGGAGGAGACGTTGCTGTTGGCGTTCAATCTTTCGGCGGATTCGGTGCGGGCTGCGTTGCCGGTGGGTGAGTGGCAGGCGGTACATGTGCCGGGTCCGGACGTGGGCGAGGTTGTTGGTAATGAGCTGGTGTTGCCGGCGCAGTCGATGTATTGCGCGCGACGCGGCTGATCGGTGTTCCGGTGGTATTGAGAGGGCGGGGCCAGGTGCCTCGCCCTTTTTTTGTCTTGCGTTCGTGCGTTGGGGTACAGCCACAGCCACAGCCACAGCCACAGCCACAGCCACAGCACTCGGGGCTGTAAACGTGCTGGTTTGGGCGGGCAGGGGTGGGTCAGCGGGACCCGCTGCAAGTACGTCCATGTAAGCTCGTATGCCGCCATCCATGGCGGCATACGGCCCCGCCAACCCACCCCTGCCCACCCTTTGACAGGGTGTCGGTGTGCAATGGAAAAGCGGCGCTTGCTTGATGGCTCAGTCAACCTGCCCAGACTTCGCGGTGATCGAAACGCAAAACTGACACGGCGGTAGACGCCTTGCTGTGCCATGGCCACCAACCCACTGTCGAAGGGCGGGGGTGTGTGGGTTGGCGGGACCGTTGTGCCGCATGGATGCGGCTCACGAGCCCCCATGGATGGGTTTACGGCGCGCCCCGCGAACCCACACACCCCCGACCAGCCCACGGACAGCCGGCGCTGACGCTCTTCAGAGTCAGAGAGAAGCCAACAAAAAACCCGCTGCACAAGCAGCGGGTTCTCGATGTCGCCACTAAGTGGCTGACAAGAGCAACATCAGAACTTGTAGTTCACGCCCAGCATGTACGTGCGGCCCCACTCCACGTACTCCAGCGGACGATCCTTCGTGCCAGCGTAGGTGCGATACGGCTCGTTGGTCAGATTGCTTCCCTGCAGCAACAGCGTCAGCCCATGCAGACTGCTGCTGTCGGCGAACGTATAACTGACCTGCGCATCCGTCACGTTCTCACCGACCACATAACGCAGCGTCCGGTTGCCGTTGAAGTTGCCGATCTCACCGATGAAATCCGAACGACGGCGCTGGCTCACGCGGGCCTCGAACCCACTGCGCTCGTAGTACGCGGTGAAGTTGTACACGCGTTCGGACAGGCCCGGCAGGCTGATCGGATCGCTGCCCACGCTGGAGGCGCTTTCCGGATCCAGGATCTTGATGTCACTGTCGTTGAACGTCGCACTGGCCTGCACGCCGAAGCCACGCAGGCTCTCCGTCAGCATCTCCAGCGGGAACGAGGCGGTCAGCTCCAGGCCCTTCAGCTTGCCACCCTGGCCGTTCTGCGGGGCCGAGAACGTACCGGTCGGCAGGACCGGGACGATCAAGCCCGGCGGCGGTACGTAGCTGGCCAGCAGGTCGCTGAAGTCGTAGTCGTCGCGCGACTGCGTGTAGACGTAGGACTTGAGATCCTTGAAGAACACCGCGGCCGCCACATACGCTTTTTCGCCGAAGTACTTTTCGTAGGACAGATCGATCGCATTGGCGCGCCACGGATCCAGCAGCGGGTTGCCACCGCTGCCGCCGGGCTTGCCGGTGGCGGTGTCCACGCCGAACTCCAGGCCGGCACGCATCTGGTCCACGCGCGGGCGTGCCACCTGCTTGGCCACGGCGAAGCGCAGCGTCTGCTGGTGCGGGAACATGAAGGCCAGGTTCAAGCTGGGCAGCCAATCGGTGTAGGTCTTGCCGTCATCGATCGGCAGGATGTTCTGGCCATCGGGACGCGAGCGGTCGAAGTAGTTGGACTGCGAGCTCTGGTCGGTGCGCACCATCTGCACGCCGATGTTGCCGCGCAGGCCTACCTCACCGAGGTCGGTGTTGATGTTGGCGCGGATCCACGCGGTGCTGGTCTTTTCCTGCACCGTCCAGGCCTTGGGAATCAGGTAGTCCAGGTTGGTGACCGGGTTGAAGACCATGTAGCGGTCCACCGCGGCCGGCACGTTCCAGGCCGGGATGTAGCCGATACCGGCGAAGCCCAGATTGACCGGCGCGTACTGCAGGTCACCGGCGATGTTGGCATCGCCCTGGTCGCCAAGCAGGATGTTGCCCTCGGCCTGGGTCTTGTCCTTGCGGCGGTCGGCGTAGTTCACGCCCACGTCCACATCGGAGAACCACGGCAGCGAGTCGGGCATCGCGAAGGTGGCCTGCAGGCGGGCGCCCTTCAGGCGGTCTTCGACCATCGGCACCTTGCCGTAGCCGGAGCCGTAGATGGTGTTGGTCAGGAACAGCGCGTCCGGGTTGGAATAGTCCAGCCCCGGGCTGATCTGCGAGAACCCGTCCGGCTTGACCACCACCCCGACCGAATCCAGCTGCGGCATCGGGGTGAGCTGCAGGTTGTTCTCCAGGTTCAGTTCGTTGCGCGTGGCCTTGGAGTAGTTCACATCCGCGACGACCTTGACGCGTTCGAAGTTGAACTCGTTGTTCCAGCCGAACGCGTCGATCTTGTCCTTGCGCTTGTTGTACATGCCGCGCACCAGCGGATACACGCCGGTCGCCACGCCGCCGGCGAAGGTGCCATCGGCGTTGACCTGCGGGTTGGTGATCAGCAGGCCCGGGGTGTAACCGCCGTTGTAGTTGCTGAGGTTGACCTCGAACTGGTTGGCAGTATCGATCTGCTCGGCTTCGGTGTGGAACGCATCCAGGGTGCTGGTCCACACGTTCGACGGGCGGAACTGCACGGTGGCCATCACGCCGTCGCGCTCGTTGTTGCCGGTGCGGCGCAGCGCCTTGATGCCGTCGGAGAACACCGTGCCCGGGGCCAGGCCGGGGCGATTGCCCTGGTCGGTCTGCTCGGTGGTCCACGGTTCGTACAGGCCGACCTGGTTTTCCTGGATGGGCATGTCGCTGTGCGCGTAGCCGATCGAGATGCCCAGCGTGTTGTCGAGGAACTGGTCGATGTAGCTGGCGCTGAAGCGGTTGCCGTACGGGTCGACGTTGGCGGCCTTGCCCAGCGAGCTCTTCTGGTAGCGGCCGCTGATGGCGATCACGCGCTCGGCGAAGCTCAGCGGGCGCACGGTCTGCATGTCGATGGTGCCCGACAGGCCCTGGCCGACCAGCGCTGCATCCGGGGTCTTGTACACGGTCACGCCGTTGACCAGTTCCGAGGGGTACTGATCGAACTCGACGCTGCGGTTGTCACCGGTGCTGACCACTTCGCGCCCGTTGAGCAGGGTGGTGGCGAAGTCCGGCGACAGACCGCGCACGCTGATCACCTGGGCGCGGCCGGCCACCCGCTGGGCGGCCAGACCGGGCAGGCGGCCCAGCGATTCGGCGATGCTCACGTCGGGCAGTTTGCCGATGTCCTCGGCCGAAATCGCTTCGACCACCGAGGTGGCGTCCTGCTTGATCGCGATCGCGTTCTCGATGCCGCGGCGGATGCCCGTGACCTGGACGGTGTCCAGGTTGGTTGCCGCCGTGCCGGTCGGTGTGGTGGTGGTACTGGGTTCGGCGGTCTGCGCCGACGCCATCAACGGCGTCAGGGCGACGGCCAGCGCGAGACTCAGCGCGCTGCGCTTGCGGTTCAACATTTTCCCCTCCCAGGCAATGTTGCCAATCGATTTTTTGGTTGCCCGGAGGACCCGGGAGCGTCATGGCGCGGTGGCCGTTGACTGCGTGGCTATGGTAGGCAGCGCATCGGCTGCGGGAATCACCCTGCATACGTATTCAATGACGTTTGCAGCGTTGGAAGCGATTACAGGCGCGTTATCGCAGTCGCGCTGCTGCGCCACGTTCTGCCATGCAACCGTCGATGGTAGTGCCGGCCGCTGGCCGGCATCCCCGAGGAGATGCCATGCAGATGCAGGAGCCGGCCAGCGGCCGGCACTACACGTCATGGGGCTATGTCGAGGCCACCTCTGATCAGGTCTACAGCGGCGTAAAACGGATCGCCTGGCCGCCACCGGGCGCAAGCACCAGCGCCAGCGCGTCGGCGCTGGTGACCTCGCGGGTTTCGCGCACGAAGGCGAAGGGATTGCTGCGGAAATCGGCGCCGTCGCCATCGCGGTAGATCTCCGCGCGGTAGCGCACACCCGGCTCCAGGAAGCCCAGCGAAACGGGCAGCACGCGGCCGTGGTCGTCGGTGATGCTGCCCAGGAACCAGTCGCGGCTGTGGCGGTCCTTGCGCACGATGGTCACGTAGTCGCCCACCTCGCCGTTGAGCACGCGGGTGTCGTCCCAGTCCACCGCGACGTCTTCGATGAAGCGGAAGGCCTCACGGTGCTGCTCATAGTGCTCGGGCAGGTCGGCGGCCATCTGGATCGGGCTGTAGAGCGTCACGTACAGCGCGAGCTGGCGGGCCAGCGTGCTGGGGATCGCCTGACCGCCGCGGCCCTTCAGGCTCAGGATGCCGGGGGTGTAATCCAGCGGCCCGGACAGCATCCGGGTGAACACCAGGTTGACCTCGTGCTCGGGTGGGTTCGGCGGTTGGCCCCAGGCGTTGTACTCCATGCCGCGGGCGCCCTCGCGGGTGATCCAGTTCGGGTAGGTGCGGCGCAGGCCGGTGTCCTTGATCGGCTCGTGCGGATTCACCGCGATATGCCGCTTGGCTGCTTCCTGCACCACCCTGAGGTGATGGCGGGCCATGAACTGGCCGTCGTGCCACTCGCGCCACAGCGGGCCACCGGCCGGGTTGCGGCGGTCGACCTGGCCGTCGTCGCAGACGTAGCCGCTCTTGAACGAATCCACGCCCAGCCGCGCATACAGATCCAGCGCCGCGCCGAGCTGATCTTCGTAGTGTTCGATCGCGCAGCCGGTTTCATGGTGGCCGATCAGGTGCACGCCCTTCTTCGCGCCGTAAGCCGACAGGGCCTCGATATCGAAGTCCGCGGTGGGCCGGGTGAAATCGAAGGCGTGGCCATTGCCGACCCAGTCACCGTTCCAGCCCGGATTCCAGCCTTCCACCAGTACGCCGCGGAAACCATGCCGGGCGGCGAAGTCGATCACGCGCATGGTCTTGGCCGTGGTCGCGGCGTGCCGTGGGCCGGTGGCCCAGCTCTCCTCATCCAGGTGCATCGACCACCACACGCCCAGGTACTTGGAGGGCTTCACCCAGCTGACGTCGCCCAGCACGTTGGGCTCGTTGAGGTTGAGGATCAGGCTGGACTCAACCAGTCCGCCGGCGGTATCGCTGATCTGCAGTGTGCGCCACGGGGTATTGAAGGGCAGGCTGCGCCGCACTTTCCAGCCTTCCGCCGAGGGCGACAGCTGCGCGCGCAGGCGCTGGCCCTCGGTGCGGCGCAGCCACATGCCGGCGTAGTCCACCAGCGCGGCTTCGTGGATGGCGATGTGCAGACCATCGCGGCTGCGCAGCGTCATCGGCGTATGTGCCAGTGGCACCTGATCCAGCGGCGTGCGCTGGTAGAGATATTCGTAGTGAATCGGCTCACCGACCGGAATCCACCAGGCGGTGGAGGTCGGTGCGATCGCGAACTCGGTCAGCTCATCGTCGATGATCGCCTCGCGCATGCCCGGCTGCTCAGGGAAGTGGTAGCGGAATCCCAGGCCGTCGTCATAGACCCGGAACACCAGATCGATGCGGCGCTTGGCGCCACTGCGTTCGGCCAGCTGCACGACCACTTCGTTGAAGTGATTGCGGGTAAGCCGGCGCTCGCCCCACGGCTGTTCCCAGGTCTCATCGACGCTGCGCGACTGCTGGCCAACCACGGCAAGATCCCGGTCCAGGCGGCCATCGCGCAGCTGGAAGCCGAGCTTGGAGGTGTCCACCACGGCCTCGCCGAAACGTTCAACCCGGTAGCTGGGGGTGCCGCCGTCCAGTTGCAGCGACACGCGCAATACCTTGCCGGGCGACTCGACACGGGCGACGGTGACCGGTTCCGCCGAGACGGTGGCGCTGAATGCGCAGAGGATCCAGCCAAGCAGGGGCAGGCGACGACGTGCGAAAGGCCCGTCTGTTGGATGCGACAGTGACGGCATTTCCCCTCCCAAGGCGGCCGAAAACACCCCCGGACTATAGCGATGCGGTCACGATTGCCGACCGCCCTGGCCATGAATACGTATGCAGCTCGATGCAGGCTGCGGCGTGCCGTCTACCATGGGCCCAAGGCACCCTGGGAGGGGGCCGCGAGCGCATTGCCGCGAGGCGGTGCGGACCTACAACGCGAGCAAAGGGGAGGGAGGCAACAGGTGCAAGCCGGTTCGCCACTTCGATGCTGAAGATGATCTGCCTGACCGTTGCCCTCGGGGCAGCGATGGGGTCCACCGCCCGTGCGGCCGACCTGGATTTCGACGGCCGCCATGCGCGCGCCGAGACCGCCGCTGAAGGTGGCTACCGTCTGCATGCGCCGCAGGGCGAGGTGCGCGTCATCGCGCAGCCGATGCGCAGCGAGACCGGCAGTGTGCTGTTCGATGCGCTGTTCGGGCTCGCCCAGCAGGAAATGGATGCCGACCGCGTGGAGGCGATCCGCGACCCCGCCTTCAATCACGGCAAGCCGGTTCCTTGTGCCTGCTTCCAGACCGGCGAACGCTGGCCCTACGTGTGGACCCGTGATGTGAGCTTCGCCGCCGATCTGGCGCTGTCGCGTCTGGATCCGGTGCGCACGCGCCAGTCGCTGCAGTTCAAACTGTCCACCGCACGCGATGGGCATACGCCCGGCCTGTTCGTCGCCCAAGACACCGGCTCCGGCGGCAGCTGGCCGATCAGCAGTGATCGCGTGGTGTGGTTCCTGGCCGCACGCGGGCTGCTGGATGACGCGGCCTTTGCCGACCAGGTCTGGCAGGCACTGCAGGCCACCCTCGCGCAGGATCGCGAGGCGGTGTTCGATGCGCGGATCGGCCTGTATCGCGGTGAGACCTCGTTCCTGGATTGGCGTGAGCAGACCTACCCGGACTGGACCGGCGAGGATGTGCGCTTCATCGGCGAGTCCTTCGCGCTGTCCACCAACGTGCTGCATTACCAGGCGCTGCGACTGGCCGAGCAGCTGGCACGCCAGCACGGCGACGCGCGCGCCACCACCTACGGCCAATGGGCCGATGCGCTGGCCCGCCAGGTCGATGCACGCTTCTGGCGCGAGGATGCCGGCCAGTACATGAGCTACATCGGCGAGGCGGCCCACCCGGTGCCGTACGCCAAGTACGACCTGCTCGCGCTCTCGCTGGGCGTGCTGGCCGATGTGTTCCCGGCCGATCGCGCACGCCGCGCGCTGGCGAACTACCCGGCCGTGGCCGGTGGCAGCCCGGTCGTCTGGCCGCAGGAAGCGCAGCAGCCGATCTACCACAACCGCGGCATCTGGCCGTTCGTCAGCGCGTACTCGCTGCGCGCGGCGCGCCGGCTGGACGATGCGCCACGCATCGCCATGGAAATCGAATCGCTGATGCGCGGCACCGCGCTGGCCGGCTCCAACATGGAAAACTATGAGATGCGCACGCTGGCGGTGCATGTCGATGAAGGCGCGCTCAGCGGCCCGGTGGTCAATTCGCCGCGCCAGCTGTGGTCGGTGGCCGGGTACCTCTCGATGGTGCTGGAAGGGGTGTTCGGCGTGGAAGACGATGGCCGCATCGCGCCGAAGCTGCCGGTGTCGCTGGTGCCGACGCTGTTCGGTGAGCAAGACCGCATCCGCCTGGACGACGGCAAGCAGCATTACGTGCTGGTGCGACCGAAGCAGCTTGCCGGCGAGCTGCTGGTGGCGGGTGACATCCAGCGCGATGGCAGCATCACCACGGTGCAGCTGATGCCGTTGCATGGTCCTGCGGCGACACCGTCACCAGCGATCCTGCGTCCCTCGGCGGTGTTCGCCCCGGCCACCCCCGCTGCCCCGGTGCCGCGTGAAACGACGGCAGGCTGGCAGATCACGGTGCCCGCCGGGCACGTGCTGTGGCGCAACGGCCAGACGCTGACGCCCACACGAGATGTCGCCACGATTGCCAGGGACGGTGCCAGTCACTGCCTGAGCCTGACCCGCCGGGAGGGCACTCTGGAATCGCTGCACAGCCCGATGACCTGCATCGGCCCGCAGCAGGTGCTGGCCGGCGACACGCACTGGCAGTGGACCGCACCGACCGCCGGCCGCTGGCGTGCACGCCTGCGCTACGACAACCCGAACGGCCCGATCAACACCGGTGTGACCGCAGCGGTGAAGACGCTGGTGCTGCAATGCGAGGGTCAACCGGAGCAGCGCCGCCCCATTGTGATGCCGCACAGCGTGGGCGAACAGGACTCCACGGCGGTTGAATTCGAGCTGCCGGCACGCGCCTGCCGCATCACGTTGGACGAGGGCTTCAACATGAGCGCGTTGACCCACTTCGCGCAGTACAACGGCGGCAAGGGCGGCAGTGAGGGCGTGCTCAATCAGGCCCGCGTGTCCGCGCTGACCCTGATGCCGGTCGCGGCCTCGACGGAGCCGCGCCGATGAGCCGTTCGCCCAAACCGACGCTGTCGTTCTGGCAGATATGGAACATGTGCTTCGGCTTCCTCGGCATCCAGTTCGGCTTCGCCCTGCAGAACGCCAATGCCAGCCGCATCTTCGAGACGCTCGGCGCGCCGATGGATGCGGTGCCTGGGCTGTGGATCGCCGCGCCATTGACCGGCCTGCTGGTGCAGCCGGTGATCGGCTACCTGTCCGACCGCACCTGGACGCGCTGGGGCCGCCGCCGCCCGTTCTTCATGATCGGTGCGGTGCTGACCACGCTCGCCCTGCTGGTGATGCCGAACTCGCCGACGCTGTGGATCGCCGCGGGTACGCTGTGGGTACTGGATGCCTCGATCAACGTATCGATGGAGCCGTTCCGCGCGTTCGTCGGCGATCAGCTGGCTCCACGGCAACGGCCGACCGGCTTTGCGATGCAGAGCTTCTTCATCGGCATCGGTGCGATCGTCGCCAGCTTCCTGCCTTTCATCCTGGCCCACTTCGGCGTGGCCAACACAGCGGCCGCGGGGCAGGTGCCCGATACCGTGCGCTACGCGTTCTACTTCGGGGCCGCGGTGCTGCTCGCGGCGATCACCTGGACGGTGGTCAGCACCCGGGAATACTCACCGGCTGAGCTGGCCAGCTTCGATGATGCCGAGCCGTCCGCGGTGCACCAGAGTGCGCGCGTGGCCGGACCGCCCCCGTGGGCGCAGATCGGCGGCTGGGTGGCGGTGGGCATCGTGTTGGCCGCCGCCATCGCGGCGCGGCAGGGTGACCGCATGCTGTATGTGCTGGCTGGCCTGTGCATCGCCTATGGCGTACTGCTGGGGGTGGCGCGCTGTGTGGCCGGGGCGAACATGCTGGCCACCATCGTCGACGACCTGCGTGCGATGCCGCGCACCATGCGTCGCTTGGCCTGGGTGCAGTTCTTCTCGTGGTTCGCGCTGTTCGCGATGTGGATCTACACCACTGCCGCCGTCGCCGGCACCCATTTCGGCTCCACCGATACTGCGTCGGCCGCCTACAACGAGGGGGCCAACTGGGTCGGTGTGCTGTTCGGTGCCTACAACGGCTTCGCGGCGCTGGCCGCATTGCTGATCCCGGTGATGGTGCGCGCACTGGGCCTGCGCTGGAGCCACTTGGTCAATCTGTGGCTGGGCGGCCTGGGACTGATCTCGATGCTGTTCATCCGTGATCCGCACTGGCTGCTGCTGTCCATGGTCGGCGTTGGCTTCGCCTGGGCCTCGATCCTGTCGCTGCCGTATGCGCTGCTGTCGGACAGCGTGCCGGCGGCCAAGATGGGCATCTACATGGGCCTGTTCAATTTCTTCATCGTGATCCCGCAGCTGGTCGCTGCCAGTGCGCTCGGCTTCCTGCTGCGCACCTGGCTGGGCGGCGATCCGATGCACGTGCTCGCCCTCGGGGGCGGCAGCCTGCTGCTGGCCGGTCTATGCGTGCTGTATGTGCCATCCCAACAGGAGGTTGTCTGATGTCCCGGTATTCGTCGTTGTCGCTAGCCCTGTCATTCGCGCTGTCCGCCAGTCCCGCCCTGGCCATCGAACGCCCGGACTATGTCGGCACGCGTGAGCCGTTCGCCAGCCAGGCGGTCTACTTCGTGGTTACCGACCGCTTCGTCAACGGCGATCCGTCCAACG
The DNA here is from genome assembly GCF_056397945.1 of Stenotrophomonas sp. 05L413. Taxonomy (NCBI): domain Bacteria; kingdom Pseudomonadati; phylum Pseudomonadota; class Gammaproteobacteria; order Lysobacterales; family Lysobacteraceae; genus Stenotrophomonas; species Stenotrophomonas sp. 05L413. Next base: position 150,975 of record NZ_JBFTOL010000007.1, on the reverse strand, counting down.
ATCACCGCGATCAGGGCGGCGCGCATCCCACCTTCGATATCCCGGTGCCCTGCCCGGACAAGGTGGATGGCAACATCGGCTACCTCGGCGGTGACTTCAAGGGCGTGCTCGACAACGCCGCGTACATCCGCAATCTGGGCTTCGGCGCGGTGTGGATCACCCCGATCATCGACAACCCGGACCAGGCCTTCACCGGCAGCAAGCCGATCAGCTGCACCAGCACGCTGACCGACCGCGGCAAGACCGGCTATCACGGCTACTGGGGCGTCAACTTCTATACGCTCGACGAGCATCTACCGAGCAGGGACCTGGACTTCGCCGCGTTCACCCGCGGCCTGCATGCCGCTGACCTGAAGGTAGTGCTGGATATCGTCGGCAACCATGGCTCGCCCGCGTGGACGATGCCGGTGGCGCAGCCGCAGTTCGGCCAGATATTCGACAAGGGCGGCACGTTGATCGCCGATCACCAGAACCTGCCCCCGCAGCAGTTGGATCCGGTCCATAACCCGCTGCATGCCTTCTACAACAGCATCGGCCCGGTCGACGGTAAGAACGGCTCGATCTTCGATGGCAACCTGGCCGAGCTGTCCGACTTCAACGAGCACAACCCGGCGGTGATGGACTACCTGGTGGGCGCCTACCTGCAGTGGACGGCGCAGGGCGTGGATGCACTTCGCATCGACACCATCGGCTGGCTGCCACACCCGTGGTGGCATGCCTTCGTCAACCGCATCCGTGCCGAGCATCCCGGCATGTTCATGTTCGGCGAAGCGTTTGACTACGACGCCAGCAAGATCGCCGAGCACACCTGGCCGGCCAACGCGAATGTCAGCGTGCTGGACTTTCCGCTGCGTGGCGCACTGTCGTCCGTGTTCGGCAAAGAACAGAAAGGCTTTGAAACCCTGGCCGAGCCGCTGCACCTGCTCGACGGGCCGTATGCGAATCCGTACGAGCTGATGAGCTTCTACGACAACCACGATATGGCCCGGCTGGATGCGAACGATGCCGGGTTCATCGACGCCCACAACTGGCTGTTCACCGCACGCGGCATTCCGGTGATCTATTACGGCTCGGAAACCGGCTTCATGCGCAGCCGCGCCGAGCATGCCGGCAACCGCGCCTACTTCGGCCAGGCGCGCGTCGACGACGCGCCGAACAGCCCGATCTACGCACCGCTGCAGCGCATCGCCAAACTGCGTGAGGCCACACCCGCCCTGCAGCGCGGTCTGCAGGTCAACGAGCGGCTGCAGGGCGATGAAGCGGTGTTCTTCCGCGTGCTGCAGCACGGCGATACCGGCCAGACCGCGCTGGTGCTGCTCAACAAGGGCGACACCGCCCGCACCCTTGAGGTGCGCCGCTATCTGCAGGCCGGGACTTGGCGCGACGCGCTGGGCGGCGCCAACCAGACGGTCAAGGGATCACTGAAGGCCGAGGTGCCTGCGCATGGCGTGCGCGTATTCGTGCTGGATGCCCAGGTCGAACAGGCCGCGCTGCAGGCCCGGTTGAAGGCGGCGGTCGACGATCAGCAGGCACGCACCAAGCGCCTGGCGAAGTAGCCAGATGATGCCCGGCCTGCCGTTCGCGGTGGGCCGGGCACTACAATCGGGCTCGCGATCGCGCAAGGCGATCCTTTCGAGTACGTTCTCCATGTCACGCCTGTCCCTGCGCCCCGCGACGCCCGACGACGCCGAGCGCCTGTTCCACCTGATGCAGTTCTACTACTTCGAGGCGTCGGCCTGGAGCGGAGAAGAAGTTCGTCCTGACGGTCTGTTCGACTGTGACCGGCGCGATGTCGAGGCCTCGCTGCGCGACGATCCACAGTGGGCGCGATTGTTGTTCGTCGACGAGGCACTCGCCGGCTTCGTGCTGGTGGACCGGGTGGAGCGGGACGGGCGCCACTATCCCGAACTGGCCGATCTCTTCGTGCTGCCCAAGTACCGGCGGCAGGGCCTGGCGGCCTACGTGGTCAACGCACTGGTGCGCCCCGGCGAGGGGCAATGGCTGCTCGCAGTGTTCCGCGGCGATGTGGCTGCGCATGCCTACTGGCTGCGGACCCTGCCGCGTCTTGGCCTCCCGCATGTCGAACTGGCCGAGGATGACCCGCGGTTCCACCTCTACCTGATCGGCGGTCCACCGCGCCTGTAGTGCCGGCCGCTGGCCGGCTCCCCACAGCCCCGGCGGTACACTAGCGGCCCCCACCCATACCCCCGCATTCCATGAACGACGCTGCCCCCCAGACCCCGATCGAAACCCTGCTCAAGACGGCGATGGATGGTCAGCTGCCGATCGGCCTGTTCATGAAGGCCTTCGTCGCCTCGGAGGTGGTGTTGCTCACCGGCAGCTTGGTGACGCCGGATGGCAGCGGTTTCGATCCGCTGCTGTTCGACAAGCAGGGCGTGTTGCACGTGTCGGTGTTCACCGATATGAGCCGCGTCGGTTTCCACAGCCAGCAGGCCCCGCACACCATCCGCATGCTGATGCTGGAGGTGCTCAAGCGCGTCCCCGGCGGCTACGGCGTGGTGATCAATCCGGGCACCTCGCTGGGCTTTGAAATCTCGCCGTCCGGCGTCAGCGAAATCCTCAAGGACTTCGCCGACGGCCCGCGCTGACGCTGCGTTAAAGTGACGTCGTACTTTCCATCGGCACGCTTCTGCGCGCTCGCGGTCAGGACGCGGTTGTCGTAGAAGCTGATTTTCTCGAACTGGTCCGTCACCCGCTGCTGGCGGTCGGCCGGGGTCTCGGCGCGGATGTAGGCGAGCAGTTCGGTGGAGGTGGTGTAGGGCAGTTGCTGGAAGCCCTTGGGTGCTTCTGGACGCGTGTGCGCCAGCGACCGGCCAGCCATGACACGCCCACGCAGCCTGCGACCACCAGCAGCCAGCCGGATGCTGTCGGCCCGGCGCTCTGCTTGATCGCGCCCCACCACACTGGGCCGAACATCGCCCCGATGGCCAGGACGGCGAGTGCCAACAAGGCAAGCAATACCCGTGACACCCAACGCTCGATACCGGCGTCATGCCGGGCAATGCGCAGCGCGACATCACGGGCGAAGCGCATCGGCGGCCCACTCTGCGGTGCGGAGGCAATCGCCTGGGCGATGCGCAGATAGTCGGCGGCGTCCGGCGCAGCACGCTGGCCACTCAGCGCCGCGCGCAGGCCACGTTCCTGGGCCTGCCATTCCTCGGGGTCGATACGGGGATCATCTGCGGTGCTCATGCGGGCACTCCAATACGGGATTCGAGCAGCTCGCGCAGCCGTTTCCGGCTGCGGAACAGATGGCTCTTGATGGTGCCTTCGGCCAGGTCGGTCAGGATGGCGATCTCGGCGATGGAGATCTCTTCCAGATGATAGAGGGTGAGCAGCGTGCGTTGCAGCGGGGGCAGGGCATTGATCGCCGCGTGCAGGTGGGTGTTGATGTCCTGCTCGCTGGTGCGTGCTTCCAGATCGATGCCATCGCCGATCCGATCAATCAACGCGGTGCCGTCGTCGCTTACGGTGTTCTCCACCAGCGGAATACGGCGCCGTTCCAGGTGGCGCTTGGCGATCGAATAGGCGACCTGTGCCACCCAGGATTTCAACGCGCTTTCGCCGCGGTACTGATGCAGCGTCTGATGGATGCGCAGGAAGGCTTCCTGGCACAGTTCGCGGGTGTCGTCGGGGTGGCGGACCATACGGTCGACCACTCGCCAGCACAGCCCTTGATACTCGCGCACCAGCTGCTCGAACGCGCCGGGCTGCCGCGACAGAATAGCGGCGACCAGTGCCCGGTCGGCGTCCAGACAGTCGGCAGGGGGGGGCGGCGGGGTGCGCATCCCCATAGGGATACGTCGAGTGCGCCATCGGTTGCAACCGTGATCCGTGCAACCCATTCCGCCCTGGCCGTATCTCAGTGGACAAGCCCCTCCTCAATGGAACGAACGCCCCATGGATTACAACCTGATTCTTCCCGTCGTCCTGATCCTCGGCATCGTGTATGCCATCAAGAGCGTGGTCGATGGCCACACGCGCCGCCGGATCGTTGAAGCGCGCGGCTCGGAAGAGCTGGTGCGCTCGCTGCTGGCCGGCGATACCACCAAGCGGCGGCTGGCCTCGCTGCATTGGGGCTGCGTGTTGCTGACCCTGGCGCTGGCCTTCGGCCTGGTCGATCTGCTCGGTATCGACCGGGTCACGCCCGGCGCGATCGCCCTGCTGCTCGGTGCGACCGGGCTGGGCAACGTGGTGTACTTCGTGCTGGATCGTCGCCTGAAGTAAGGCCGCCATCCTGCCGCCCGCTTCGCCAGCGGCTCCCCTGCAACAGGACCTCGAATGAAACGCATCCTGGCACTCTGTGCCGGCGTTGCCGTGGCCGTGATGTCTCCGGTGCGCGCTGCCACGCCTGTCGATTTTGCCCCACTGTCCTCCCTCATCGAACAGACCAAGGCGGCCACGGGCCTGCCTTCGGGTACCGCCGTCGTGGTGGTGAAGGGCGGCAAGGTGATCCATGAAGGCTACTACGGTCTCGCGGATATCGGGGCCGGCACGCCGGTCACGGCTGACACTGTCTTCTACATCGCCTCGGCGACCAAGCCGTTCTTCGCGCTGAACGCCCTGCAGAAGCAGGGCGCCGGCGAGCTCGACATGGCGATGTCACTCCAGCAGATGTTTCCGCAAACACGCTTCGATGGCCTGGACGCCGAGGCGATCACCATCCGCGATCTGCTCACGCACACTGCCGGCGTGGACAACAACGCCCTGGTCTGGGCCACCGCCTTCAGCGGCGTGCACGACAGCGCCTCGCGGCGGGCGCTGGTGGCGGCAACCCAACGCGATCCGGACGTGGCGCACGGCACCTTCCGCTATACCAACCTGGGCTACAACCTGCTCAGCATCTGGATGGACCAGCACAACGGCCTGCCGTGGCAGGACCAGCTCCAGCGCACGTTGTTCGAGCCGTTGGGCATGCGGCACACGAGTACCCGGATCAGCACTGCCGAAGCGGCCGGCTGGCCCATGGCCGCGCCTTACTCGCTGGCCAGTGCGCAGCCGACCACGCCCCTGTATCTGCGCAAAGCGGACGACACGATGCAGGCGGCCGGCGGCATGGTCGCCACCGCGCCGGACCTGGCGCGTTTCCTGATCGCGCAGCTACCGGGGGAGGGCAACACCGCCCTTGCCCGGGAGATAATCACCCGCTCGCAGCAGCGTCAGGTCGCGCTGGACTCGAGCTATCTGGATTTCGCGCGCGACGGCTACGCGTGGGGCTGGTACACCGGGCAGTACAAGGGCCACCCACTGTTGCACCACTTCGGTGGATTCGCCGGCTTCCACGCGCACCTGTCGTTCATGCCGGACCAGAACATCGCGCTGGTGGTGCTCAACAACGAGGACGTGCTGGGCGCGCCGCTGACCAACCTCATCGCCGATCACGTATATGGCCTGCTGTTACACGAGCCCGGGATCACGTCGAGCTCTGCCGCCCGCTTCCTGGCGCTGCAGGCCAAGGCGGCCCAGATGCAGGCGAACGTGTCGCGCCAGCGCGAGGCGATCCAGTCACGCCCCTGGCGGCGGTCGTTGCCGCGCGACCATTTCGTGGGCCGATACGTCCATCCGCTGCTCGGCGAAATGCGGGTCGAGGCGGCCGGTGAGCAGGCGCTGCGGCTGCGCTGGGGGCGGCTGGACGCCGTCGCCAGTGCAGGCGAACAGACGGATCAGGGGCGCGTTGAACTCGTCCCCGGTTCGGGGAGCTGGCTGACCTTCCAGGTGGGAGAGGGCCAGGTACGGTCGCTTACGTTCGAGACCCTGACCTTCCAGCGTATGCCCTGAGCCAGGCTCAGCCGCGCAGCGAGGAGTCCCGCAGCACCTGCTTCACCGCGATGCTCTGGCCTTCCACCGGCTGGCCTTCGATCAGCGCCAGCAGTTTTTCCACCAGCAGGTGACCGGCCTGCTTGGTGTCCTGCTGCACGGTGGACAGCGGCGGGGAGACCGAGGCGGCCAGCGGGATGTCATCGAAGCCGGTGACCGCCACGTCCTCGGGCACGCGCAGGCCATGTTCGCGCAGGGCGCGCATCGCACCGATCGCGATCAGGTCGCTGGCCGCGCACAGCCCGTCGATACGCTCGCCGCGCGCCAATAGCGCCTGGCAGGCATCGAAACCGGACTGCTCGGTGGTGATCGCATCGTGCTGCAGGGACGGCTCGGCGGTAAGGCCGCGCGCCTGCATCGCCTCCACGTGGCCGCGGTAGCGCTGCTCGAACTCGGGGTAGTGGCTGGAGGCATGACCGACGAAGGCGATCCGGCGGCAGCCCTGGTCGAGCAGGTGGACGGTGATGTCGAACCCGCCCTGGAAATTGTCGCTGCCGATCGAGACGCCGGGCTGGTCGGGCAGGGACGCGCCCCAGCGCACGAAATGGGTACCTTGTTCGACCAGCCGCTGCAGGCGTTCGCGCGACTCGTGGTAGTCGCCATAGCCCAGCAGGATGATGCCGTCGGCCTTGTTGCTGTCCTCGTAATCGGCCTGCCAGTCGGTGGACAGCTGCTGGAAGGAGACCAGCAGGTCGTAGCCGCGCAGCGCGCAGGCCCGGGTGATCGAGCCGAGCATGGCGTGGAAGAACGGGTTGATCAGCGAATCGTCGTTGGTGGGGTCTTCGAAGAACAGCAGGGCCAGCGTGCCGGCATTGCGCAGGCGCAGGCTGGAGGCGTTCTTGTCGACCTTGTAGTTCAGCTCCCGGGCGATGGCCAGGATCCGCTGGCGGGTCTCGGCATTGACCATCGGGCTGCCACGCAGCGCCCGCGACACCGTCGGCTGGGAGACGCCGGCCAGGTGGGCGATATCGAGGGAGGTGGCTTTGCCGCGGATGGTCATTTCAGCAGGGGGCGAGGCGGTGGAGGAACATCATGCCATGCGCTGCCAGGGCTGGGCCGGGCGGCGGGATGGCCCGGCGGGCCGCGGCCCGGCCGCGTCCGGCGTAACCGCCGTCACCCTTGTGGGATATGGCTCGAGCAGGTTTCCGGTCGCTGCCGGGCGGAATTCCGACAGGGTCGGGGACGGCGGCAATGATAAGATGGTGCAATCTGGATCCCCCCAATTCTCCCAAGGGCGGCCCGGCAGATCTGCACCCCGCCCGGGGCTGTGATATGACTGCGGCCTGCCCTCGGACAACGGAAGAGCAACCCTATGGCGCGCGGCATCAATAAAGTCATCCTGGTCGGCAACCTCGGCAACGACCCGGACGTGAAGTACACCCAGGGCGGTATGGCGATCACCCGCATCAGCCTGGCCACCACCAGCGTCCGCAAGGACAAGGATGGCAACCAGCAGGAGCGTACCGAATGGCACCGCGTGGTGTTCTTCGGCAAGCTCGGCGAGATCGCCGGTGAATACCTGCGCAAGGGCAGCTCGGTGTACGTCGAAGGCAGCCTGCGTTACGACAAGTACACCGGCCAGGACGGCGTGGAGAAGTACTCCACCGACATCATTGCCGATGAAATGCAGATGCTCGGCGGCCGTGAAGGCGGCGGTGGCGGTGGTGCCGGCGGCGAACGCCCGCAGCGCCAGCAGGCCCCGCGCCAGGAGTACGGTGGCGGTGGCGGTGGCGGTGGCGGTCAGCGCGGCGGCGGTGGTGGTGGCTACGGCCAGCAGCGCCCGCAGCAGCAGGCCCCGCAGCAGTCAGCGCCGCCGATGGACGACTTCGCTGATGACGACATTCCGTTCTAAGAAACACTTAAGTACTAACAGTTGAAATAAGCCGAGGAGGAGCCCTGTCTATGGGGCTCCTCCTTTTTTTCGCGTTCTCGGGACGGTAAGAAAAAGAGCTATAGTCATACATACGTGAAATCAGGCGAGCATGGCACCTTGCCAGAAGCAGAGAGAGTGCATGACCTGCAAGGAGCATGTCTGTATCAAGGGAGATCATGTAACGCTTGAGCGAATCCGCTTGCTGGAGCTGCAGGCCGAAGCACTTCTCGCACGCGCGAGGAGAGCGCACTCTGAAGGGGACTTCGGCGCGGATCGCTGGGTCGATAGCCACAAGTGGAAGCTTGCACACGTCAGGGCTATGAGGCTCGCACTCGAGCATCCTAAGGCTTCGTCAGGGGCTGTTCTTAGAATACCGGAGCGGCACGATCCCTCACCTGTCCGTCGAGCGTTGCTGGATCTAGGATTGATTGAGCATTCCGTCTCAGAATCAGCTGAAGTGCTCGACATCACAATGCGTGGGAGTGCGGATACATGCCCAAAATTGTAGTGACGAAGGAATCCTTGCCAAAAATACTGCGTGAACTCGACCGCTGGGAGGGAAAGCTCACCTGGCCGTTGTTCTGCGCGCGAGTCGCATTGGTGCTGGGCGTCGGCTCAGTATCCAAGCACACGATGTATCTATATCCCACGATCAAGGAGCGTTTCCAGCAACGCCAACGGGACTTGAGGGAGACAAAAGATGCACTTCCCAGGGACTTCACTTTGAGTGGAGCGGTCCGACGTATAGCAGATCTCGAAGCTCAGGTCCGCAGGCTTGAGGAAACGAACACACTGCTGTTGGATCAGTTCCGTCGTTGGCAGTACAACGCCTATGCCAACAATGTTCGGATTGACCTAATACAGTTGGACCAGCCACTACCTTCATTGGATCGTGCGGGCCGTCTGTTCGGAGGGCCTTCTAGATAGAGCAGGGGAAGGGCAGATTGATGATGGTAAAGATCTACTATTGGACATGCGAAGCATGCGATGCGTATCGACGGTACATGCTCTTCTCATCTCCTCTGATTGACTTGCTTCCTGCAGCACCTGCTACTGGCCTTAAGAGGCTTGCGCGCGGCCAGCCAGACTGCCCAAAGTGTGAATGAGACGGCGCAGGTTGTGATGAAAAGGCCGACAACTAGAATCGTCTGATCAGTCGTGTTCAATGTGGTTGGTCCATATATAGTTGATCCGGGAGTGCCATGTTATCTGAGGCATTCCTCGGAAAGTGCGGGCGCGATGGATGCATTTAGTGGGATCTAGGGCGCTTGCCGCTTTTGCGCGGCCCGATTGTGGGTAGTATGGCTGAATGCCGCTGGCTTCTAATGCTTGGTTGTATGGAAGTAACTACTGTTATGGAAGTAATTGAATGTTCATCTATGTGGATGAGTCTGGTAGCTTCGTCCCATCGGCTAGTGTCGATAGTTGGTGCGTTGTGGCAGCCTACGTTGTACCAGAAGTTGCTAGGAGGCTGGTTGAGCGAAATCTCAATCTCCTGAAGCGCCGCATGGGGTTTGGATTTCGAGACGAGCTCAAACTCAGACAGCTGCCTGAGGCGCAACTGAAGTGCTTCTTGGGTGAGCTTGGTGAGACGGAGGCAACGCTCTACATCACCGCGATTGACCTAGGGCACCAAGGGGCGGAAGCGATACTTGTTCACCAGAATCGACAGGTTGAAAGCGTTAGAGCCAATCGGCCGAATATGCTACATGCGGAAGGACGAGCCTCCATCGACGATCTGTCGGGAAGGTTGGAGCGCCTATCTCCTCAGCTCTATGCACAGATGGTGGCTCAGATAGATCTGTTGGATCAAGTCTTTCGAATGGCTACGCTGTACTACTCGCAGCGGCTTCCTGCCACACTGGGGAGCTTCAGGTGGCGCATGGATGAAAAGAATTCAGCGAGACCTTCATTTGAGCAGACGCTATCCCACATGGCTCCAGCTCTCATCCAGGCGAAGTCGCTGAGAGATCCGGGAATTTTCGTGGAGGGGTTTGACTACTCGCACTTTGACATGCGTTTCAGGAACGCACCGCAAGACATACCGGCCTACCTACAAGAGTCCGCTGGGCACACCATCGAGTCGGCAGTGAACCTAGGTGCGATCTGGCGAGACTCAAAGTTTGTCCGCTCACATGATGTGCCTGGCGTCCAAGTGGCAGACATTCTGGCCTCAGCTTGGAGACGAGTTCTAAGGGGGGAGTTCGAAGACAACGACGGTGTCGCCTTCCTTCTGGGAGGACTCATGGTTCAACGGCAGAGCCCCAATCCACCCATCCACCTAATCTCACTAGGCGAGGAGCGGATGGCGCAAGGGAAGGCCTACCGTGCAGCTTTGATCGCCAAGAGAAGTGCAAGTGCGATGTTCCGAGCGCGCTGAGTTTTGCGCATGTTCTGGATAAACACTTCTACCCAAGCTCAATGAGGGAGAGAGAAGTCGGGGGCACGGCATTGCGCGGACGCTGGGCCTCCTGGCGCTGATCTTGGGCCTGTCGTAGGTCATCCGGACCGATAGCGGCAAGAAATTCTGCGGCAGGACGATGCTGACGTGGTCCCAGGAGCGAGGTGTGCAGCTGCACCTAATCGGCCTATGCTAACTCAATCATAATGCCTACATTGAGAAATACGAGGGTCGTCGTCGCGGCGAGCGCCTGAACGATTGGTGGTTTCCGCTGTTGCTGCACGCCGGCACGAGATCGAAATCTCGCGGCAGGTGTACAGCGAGGACGGATCGACGGAGGCTTAGCTGATGTGACGCTGTCCGCCTATGCGCAACAGCTCGCGGCAATAGCCGGTAAGCTAGAATATTGGATCTAGAGTACCCCGCTACTGAAGTACGGGGGGCTTAGAAGTTCCAGTCGCAGTGAGCATACAATTGAACCTCGCAATTATGGCGGCATGAATTCCGCTAACGAGCTTGGTCGCGCCATCTGAAGGAGCAAGTGGTGAATTTCAGGATTGTGGGGTCGTTTGATTCACAGAGCACAGGCAACGAGGTGCTGCTTGTACGCGACAACTGGAATGACTGGTTTGAGTGGGTGACCCAGTTCTACGTGGTAGTCGTTCAAGAAGGGAGTCGATCCTCGGTCGGTCATATTAAGATCGGTAGGTCGGGTATGACATCTGAGGCCGGCGCAACCTACCAGCAGCTCGATGAGGTTTTCCCGCGGTTAGACGAACCATGGTTCTCAATAGGACAGGCAGAGAATTACTACGAGCAGCTCAATGAACTGGGTGACGAGTTCCGCGACTGGTACCTAGAAGCTGTGAGGGATCTCGCTCGATTCCCTTTGCTCTTGGATCAGAATGTCCGCGAGCCTGTCGTGGTTCGCTCGCTCCTGAGGGATATCAACGAGGATCGGGTTCGGAATCGCTTCCATCGCTTGGCTATCGGAGATGCTGCACTGTCCAGCTTTGATTTCTGCTTCAGATTTCCGCTGGATCCATTAGCAGTGGGGCGTGCGCCCCAACTCAACTTTCGTGTTGTACCAGATTCAGCGCCGCCGACCAACGTGCATGTAGTCATTGGCCGAAATGGTGTCGGCAAAAGTCGTTGCTTCGACTATTTGTCGAGAGCATTCCTCGGATTGCCTTCGAAAGATGGTGGTCCATCAGGCTTCATCGGGCGAATTGGAGATCCCGGAGGCTTAGATCCGTCTAGCTCGGGAGATCATGAGTTTGCTGGTCTTGTAACTGTTTCCTTTAGTCCATTTGACGAATATGGGCCACTCGTTTCTTCCACGTCACGCTTGGAATTCAGATACGCATACATCGGACTGATCCGAGAGTCTGCGGAGCAGGTAACATCTGGTGGCTTTGCCGTAGATGATTCGGCAACACTGACGATCAAAGGTCGACCAGAGCTGGCCAGAGACTTCATCAAAAGCCTGGCGGCTTGTCGGGCCACGGCACGTCGTCGGAGGTGGCTGAGAGCGATTGAGCTGCTTGAGGCCGATCCTCTCTTTCTTGATGCGGGTGCACGCGAGAAGATTGATGATATTGCAGATGGCTGGGAGCTGCGAACCAGTCATTGGTTTCGACGGCTCAGCTCCGGGCATAGTGTCGTGCTCCTAACTATCACTAGACTTGTTGAGTTGGTGGAGGAGAAGTCGTTGGTTCTCATCGATGAGCCTGAGGGTCATCTACATCCGCCGCTACTGTCGGCTTTCATTCGAGCCCTTTCCGAGTTGCTGATCAATCGTAATGGTGTCGCCATTATCGCGACGCATTCTCCTGTCGTCCTGCAGGAAGTGCCAAAGACCTGCGCTTGGCTTCTTAATAGAACAGGGCATGCATCGCGTGCTGACAGGCCTGACTTGGAAACGTTTGGCGAGAACGTGGGAATTCTCACTCGCGAAGTATTTGGCTTAGAGGTTACCCAGACCGGCTTTCACCGCCTCGTTAGCGACGCAGTGGAAGAGGTTGGCTATCAACAGGCCGTAGAGCGCTTCGGGGGACGACTAGGAGGAGAGGCTCGCTCGCTTGCGCGAGCCCTAAGCATCGTCGGTCCTGCTGCTGAATCGACTGAGTCGGAGGAGTGATGCGAGTCCTGAATCATCCAGTGGACACCCAAGCCGGTGTATATGAGCTCTGTACAGCTGCGACAGGAGATCCGATTTTACGAGAGAAGCTGCTGGCGATTGCACCAGAGCTTGCGCTGGCAGGTGCGCAGTATCATGAAAATGCGCAAGCTGCCTCGCTTCACCTTATCCCGCGGGTTGTGACTGTCGGTGACGTGTCTAAAGAGGAGCTTGTCTCTCTTTACAAGAGCCACCTTAGTTCCTCAACCGGAGCGGCGCGGGAGGTTTACAACAGGGTTCGAAATTTATCCCCGCACAACAAGTGCCCGCTCTGCGGTGTTGGCAATGTTGCCCATTGTGATCATCACCTCCCCCAATCGAAGTACCCAAATCTCGCTGTACTCCCCTCAAATCTGGTTCCTGCTTGCCACTTTTGCAATGATCGAAAGAGGGCGAAGTTTCCCCTTGGGGCTGGTGATCAGACCTTCCACCCATACTACGATCAGCATCTTCTTGCGCACAATTGGGTTCGGGCGACTCTCAATCCTGGTCCGCCGCCTGTGCTGGTCTTTGATACCTTGCCGCCGGATAGCTGGCCAGAGGTAGATAAGAGTCGAGTTAAGAGGCATTTCGAGGTTTGTGGTCTTGGGGTGACCTTTACCACCAATGCCAATGATGAGATGCCAATCGTGCGAGAGCGTCTCGAAAATTTGTTCGATCGTGGTGGTGTTGCGGCGGTACGGCAGTTTCTCGATGGTGAGTGTTTGGTCTACGCAAATAGACTAAATAGTTGGCAGTACGCTACGTACCGAGCTTTGGCTGCCAATGATTGGTTTGTAAATGGCGGATATATGGAAGTTCCCTGAGCTTTTGAAGTCCGTTGATCCGAAATGCGTCATGCTTGCTCTTTCAATGAGGCTTGCTCTGGTTTATTCGCTGTTAGCTATATTTCCGCTTTTGATCGCCCGTACTTTAGCGGCGGGGGCGTAGTGCGCATATGAAAATATTTGGCTAAATTATTGATTGTGATGCTGATGCAGAATTTTCCCGCGTGTGTGATTGAGTGATTTGCCAATGCCTCGACTTCCCATAAAACGTGAGACGCTGAACGCGATCTTCGCAAAGTCAGGAAACGTATGCGCGTTCCCAGGTTGTACGCATGAGCTTGTAACGAAGGGAAATCTTTTCGTGGCCCAGATCTGTCACATTGAAGCGGCGAGACCCGGTGGGCAGAGATACAATGCAGAGTCGACGGATGAAGAGCGAAGGTCCGCCGATAACTTGATATTGCTTTGTTACAAGCACCATCGAGAGACTGATGACGTTTCAGAATTCGAAGTCGGTACCCTTCGCTTGATGAAGCTCCAGCACGAGAGTGTTCATGGTGAGAAGACATTTAAGATTAATGAGGCATTTCTCCGCAGGCTTGAGGCTGAGATGCAGGTTTACTGGGATGATCTTAAAGTTGCCAACTCAGATCTTCATGTCGCACCAGATTTCGCAGTCGAAATAGGTTTGGCAGTAAACGCCGCTGGCGAGATGGATGGTGCAATGAGGGCGGCTTGTAGGGTCGCTGAAATTTTGAGTGAGCTTGCCAGCTATGATGACTGTCTAAACGATGAAATTAGGGAGCATCTAGCAAGACTCGGCTATGACTTGGGTCCGTACGATGAGGTCCGATATTTTGAGAATCCATTTATTGGTCGCAACTGGGAGGTCCATGCTCTGGCTGCGAACAATGCTCTCACTGACTTGAATGTTGCTCTTGATAGGGTGAGGGTGAGGTTCTTGGAAGAGTATGTAAAAACAAACTCGACCGATACTGCGGCCCTTGAAGCCTTGCGTGAGGCGAAGGCACAGCTAAGGCAGGCGGCTGTCTCGGCGGGCTACGCCGACTGATTTGTTGTTATTAATATTCTTGCTCTATGTAATTTATTGTTAATGAAGTTTTTACCACTGGATGGCGATCGATAGTTATGATCAAAGAAGCGACGGAAATTGCATTGAATGAGGCGAGGGATGGGCGGGCTGTGCTATCAAAGGTAAAGCCGATTCTTGTCGGGAAGTCTGCTTTGGCCCCGGCGTCGGCTTACCTTCGGAATTTCGCAGGCTGTATTCTTAATCGCCACATTGATGTCTATGACGATGCCATTCTTCTTCTGAATAATGAGCGATATCAAGCTGCATGTATGGTTGGCAGGGCGATGATAGAGACATATGCCTTTGCTGGGTATTTTTATGGAAAGCTCGATAAGCTCCTTGGCTCTGAGAATTCTCTTTCCGAAAATGAAGATGCGCTGGATTTAATTTTGAGATTCACTAATAGCTCAAGATACAAGGTTGGTGAGCAAAAAAGGCTGAGTAAGGGTGTCTTCTCTCTTGATGACTACTCCTTCACCGCGCAGGCGGTCGAGCGGATGTCTATGGGCTTGGCGGGAAGTGAACATGTTATGGATGCACTTCGTGAGTTTTATGAAGCTGAGAAAGAACACCTGTCATCCGTTGAGAGCCCGACTGAACTTACATATGACATCCTTAGTGAATGGGTGCACCCATCTCAAACTAGCTTATTTCATCATTACGTAGAAGAGACGCATGATATTCCGACGTCGGTTGGTAATGTAAAACTTTTTGATAACGCTATCCTTCAATGTGCGACGGCTATCCGTTTCATTGCGGGTGCTGGGGATCATTACCACTGGGCGATGGAGCTTGCTGACGAAATGGATCGTCGTGCTCGTGATAATTGATGGCTTCTTTCGGTTTTGAATTTGGCGCTGATTAGACAAAACTGTGGTTCGCTTGAGTTTTGAACGCGGCGGATCAGGAGGCGGAAGTTGCTTTTATCCTGAGGCAAGAACCGACATGAAGAGGAGTCTATAGATAGCTTCTAAGTTTTCTGTCGAGTCGAGGAGAACGACTAGGGCGGGAGAGTGAGAGTTTTTGACAGGTCCCGCTCTTGAAGGAGTGCAAAGAGTGTCAACGTTGGCCCAGTGCCCAAGGTCTGTTCTGCGAGAGGCAATTTTTATCACCTGATTCTTGGAAAAGGTTGATAAAAGAAGACTTGTGGTGTGGTCAAGCCACAAGTCTTGTGGACTGCTTCAATAGCTTTTGGAATTGCCTCCTGACCCTACAGGTGTGCACAACCCTTCTGATTTCTGATTTTTACGGATGCAAACAGAAACCCCGGTAAGCCGCTGTGCTTGCTGGGGTTTTTCTTTTTTGCACGGGAAGCTCTGTTTCCTGCCGGTTTGACGCCTGTCTTCTGCCCCTAGCCATGGCACGATGGGTCACAACTCAAGGGAGGAGTGACGGCATGCGGCTGACGGACCAGGAACTCAAGCACGTGCTCAATGTCGACTGGGGAATGCGGTTCTGGCGCTGGTTCCGCTGGGTGCTGCTGGTCATCCTGGCAGTGGCCGCAACCGGTGGTTACACCGGCCTGATGAAGCAGGCACCGAATGCGTGGCTGATCGCCGGCGCGGTCTATCTGCTGGTCGCCTGGCCGGGGCTGTGCCGCGCGTATGTCTATCGCTCGCTGCGGCGCATGATCGAGGCCGACCCAGAGGCGCGCGAGCAGCTGCGCCAGGCGATGCATCGCCGGCGATGAGCGGGTGCCTGCCGCGCGGCGGGAGCTGTCCTCCCGCAGCCCGGTGAGCGTGATTGCGTGGCACGCCGCCCTCGCATCGCACGAACACGACGACAGCCATCACGCGCGTTGTGCCCCGCAGCATGCGTTTTCGTGCACCGCGTCTTGCAAAAAAAACAGTTCCTCCTCTATGGTGCAATCGATTGCATCGCGGCAGTTCGTCAGCGTTTGATACCAGGAGGCAGGAAGGCGGATGTCCATCCATTCCATCAGACCGCCATCGGCGCCGGGGCTCACGCGGCGCGATGCGCTTCGCATGGCGGTCGCCGGGAGCCTTGGCTTGGGCGCTGTGTCCATGCTGCCGGCGTTTGCAGCCACCGCGCCGCTCAAGGGCAATCTGAAGCACTCGGTCGCCCGCTGGACCTTCCCGCAGCTGTCGGTCGCGCAGCTCTGCACGACGGTGAAGGCGATTGGTTTTGCCGCCATTGACCTGGTCGGTCCGGAAGACTGGCCCACACTGAAGGCCCATGGCGTGGACAGCTCGATGTGCAACGGTGCGGAGCTGGGCCTGACCAAGGGCTTTGCCGGCCGCGAGTTCCACGACCAACTGGTGGAGCGCTACACGCGGCACATCGATCTGGTGGCCGATGCGGGCTACCGCAACCTCATCTGTTTTTCCGGCAACCGCAACGGCATGGATCCCCAGGAAGGCATGGCCCATGCAGAAGCGGGCCTCAAGCGCATCCTGGGGCATGCCGAGAAACGCAACGTCGTGCTGGTGATGGAGTTGCTGAACTCCAGGGTCGATCATCCCGACTACCTGTGCGACACCTCCGCATGGGGTGTGGCGCTTTGCCAGCGGCTCGGCTCGGACCATTTCGGCCTGCTGTACGACATCTATCACATGCAGATCATGGAGGGCGACATCATCGCCACCATCGGCAGGGATCACGCCTGTTTCAAGCATTACCACACCGCGGGCGTGCCTGGCCGGCACGAGATCGGGGACCAGCAGGAACTGAACTACCCCGCCATCTGTCGCGCGATCCGCGACACCGGTTTCGATGGGTATCTGGCGCAGGAATTCATGCCTGTGGCACCGGATCCCATCGGCTCGCTGCGCGAGGCGATCCGCCTCTGCGACGTCTGAAACGATATCCACCAGGTGAGAGATCCATGGCAGACAATCATTACGACGCCATCGTTGTTGGCTCGGGAATCAGTGGCGGTTGGGCGGCCAAGGAACTGACCGAGAAGGGCCTCAAGGTCCTGATGCTGGAACGCGGCCGCAACATCGAACACGTGAAGGACTACGTCAATGCGATGAAGGAACCGTGGGACTTCCCGCACCGCAACCGACCAACCCAGGCGATGAAGGCCGCCTTCCCGGTGCTGATGCGCGACTACGCGCTGGCCGAGAATCTCCAGGGCATGTGGGCCGACGAACAGGAATCGCCCTACATCGAGACCAAGCGCTTCGACTGGTTCCGCGGCTACCACGTCGGCGGGCGTTCGCTGATGTGGGGCCGGCAGAGCTATCGCTTCTCCGACCTGGATTTCGAGGCGAACCTCAAGGACGGCATCGCCACCGACTGGCCGATCCGGTACGCCGACATCGCACCCTGGTACGACCATGTGGAGAAGTTCGCCGGCATCGCCGGCACCCGCGAAGGTCTGGATGTGCTGCCGGACGGCCAGTTCCTGCCGCCGATTCCGCTCAATATCGTCGAGAAGGACGTGGCCGCGCGGATCAGGAAGGC
The DNA here is from genome assembly GCF_056397945.1 of Stenotrophomonas sp. 05L413. Lineage (NCBI taxonomy): Bacteria > Pseudomonadati > Pseudomonadota > Gammaproteobacteria > Lysobacterales > Lysobacteraceae > Stenotrophomonas > Stenotrophomonas sp. 05L413. Next base: position 133,395 of record NZ_JBFTOL010000007.1, on the reverse strand, counting down.
CTTCGGCGGAACCCGGCACATGATCCACTCGCGCACCGCCAACATCACCCAGCCATTGCCCGAGCAGGGTCGGGTCAACTGCCAGTACCGCAACAAGTGCATTCTTGGCTGTCCCTTCGGTGCGTACTTTTCGACACAGGCGGCGACGCTGCCGGCGGCCATGAAGACGGGCAACCTGACGTTGCGGCCGTTCTCGATCGTCAAGGAAGTGCTCTACGACAAGGACCGCAAGCGTGCGCGCGGGGTGGAGGTCATCGATGCCGAGACGGGGCAGACCTATGAGTACACGGCCAAGGTCATCTTCCTCAATGCGTCCTCCTTCAACTCCACCTGGCTGCTGATGAACTCGGCCACCGATGTGTGGGATGGCGGGCTGGGCGCATCGTCGGGCGAGCTGGGCCACAACGTGATGGACCATCATTTCGGTGCGGGCGCCTCGGGCCGGGTCGAGGGCTATGAGGACAAGTACTACTTCGGCCGTCGTCCCTGCGGCTTCTACATTCCCCGCTTCCGCAACGTGGCTGCGGACAAGCGCCGCTACCTGCGTGGCTTCGGCTACCAGGGCGGTGCCAGCCGCACGGGATGGTCGCGCGAGATCGCCGAGCTGAACATCGGTGCCGACCTGAAGGAGGCGCTGACCGTGCCCGGTGACTGGCGCATCGGCATGACCGGCTTCGGCGAAATGCTGCCGCACCACGACAACACGATCCGCCTGGACGGCGACCGCAAGGACAAGTGGGGACTGCCGGTGCTGGCGATGGATGTCTCCATGCGCGCCAACGAACTGGCCATGCGCAAGGACATGGCCGCCGATGCCGCCGAGATGCTCGAGGCCGCCGGCGTCAAGGACGTGGAGATGCACGACAACGACTACGCCCCCGGCAAGGGTATCCACGAGATGGGGACCGCGCGCATGGGACGTGACCGCAGGACGTCCGTGCTGAACCAGCACAACCAGGTCTGGGATGCGCCCAACGTCTATGTGACCGACGGTGCCTGCATGACCTCCAGCGCCTGTGTGAATCCGTCGCTGACCTACATGGCGCTGACGGCGCGGGCCGCCGACCATGCCGTACGCGAACTGAAAGCGGGGAATCTCTGATGGACCGCCGCGAACTGCTGAAGATGATCGTCGCCGCCACCGGCGCGGCGATGATTGGCCTACCCGAACTCGGCCAGGCACAGCCCCCGGCCGCGACGGCGAAAGCCCTGTTCTCCGATGCCGATGTCGGCACGCTGGATGAGATTGCTGAGACCATCCTGCCGCGGACGCAAACGCCCGGAGCGAAAGACGCAGGCGCCGGTGCGTTCATGGCGACGTTCGTCAGCGACTGCTACACCGCCCGGCAGCAGGCGACGTTCCGCGCGGGATTGGCCGACATCAGCAAACGCGCCGGCGGGCGCTTTGATTCGCTCGCGCCGCAGGCACGCACCGCGCTGCTGCGCGCGCTGGATGCAGAGGCCCGCAAGCACGCGGTCGAGGTGAGCGAAACCGGCACCGCCGAGGAAGGAGAACCGATGCCGCACTACTTCACGATGTTCAAGCAGCTGGCCATCTTCGGTTTCTTCACCTCGAAGGTTGGCGCGACCGAGGTGCTGCAGTACGTCGCGGTGCCGGGGCGCTATGACGGCGACCTGGCGTATGTTCCCGGTACGCCGGCGTGGGGGACCAGCTGATGGAGCGCAACAGAATGATCCAGCCTGTGCTGATCGCCGCCGCCGTGCTGGTTGCCGCACCGGCGCTCGCGCAGGCCGCTGCCGACCCGGCGCGCGATCCGAAGCAGACCGAGGTCTGGACGCCGGTGCCCGCGAGCGTGGCCACGCCCCCGGGAAAGGCCCCTTCCGATGCGATCGTGCTGTTCGATGGCAAGGATGTCTCCGCCTGGGAGTCGGAACAGGGCGGACGCGTGCCCTGGCGCCTGGCCGATGGCGCACTGACGGTGGTTCCGGGCAGCAAGGGCATCCGTACCCGGCAGCGCTTCTGCGACGTGCAGCTGCATGTCGAATGGCGCACGCCTGTCGAGACCACGGGCTTTGAGGGCCAGGACCGGGGCAACAGCGGCATCTTCCTGCAGGAGCTCTACGAGCTGCAGGTGCTCGACAGTTACAACAACCCGACCTATGCCAATGGCCAGGCCGGCGCCATCTACAAGCAGGCCATGCCCTTGGTGAACGCCTCGCGCGCGCCGGGCGAGTGGCAGGCCTACGACATCCTCTGGAAGGCACCGCGCTTCTCAGTGGGCGGTGGGCTTGTGTCGCCTGCGCGCATCACCGTCCTGCACAACGGCGTGCTGGTGCAGGACGACACCGTGCTGGCGGGGAAGACCGAGTACATCGGCGCGCCGTCGTATTCGCCCCATGCGTGCGCGCCGCTCTCCCTGCAGGAACATGATTCGAAGGTCAGCTACCGCAATATCTGGGTGCGCGAGCTGTAGTGGCACACGGCCGGCGTGGTCGCCGGCCGCTTATTTCGCCAGGTAACTGGCGAGATTGTCGATTTCCTGCTGCGACAGCTGGGAGAAGGGCGGCATCAAGCCGCCGCCCTTGCTGATTTTTTCCTTGATCTGCGCCGGCTGCAACCGCTTGGCGACATCGGTGAGTGCGGGGAACGTCGGCGGAATGCCGGCCCGATTCGCGCCGTGGCAGGCCGTGCAGTGCACGGCATAGAGTTGTGCGCCAGCGGCCGGGTCATCGTTGGACCACGCTGTGGGGGCCAGCACCGTGCCGAACAGCGTCAGGGCCAGCGTCAGGATCTTGTTCAAGTGCGGCTCCTTGGCGGGCTAGCGCGGTGCGCTGGCGGGCAACGTAGCGGTGAGGTGCTGGCGCAGGTAGTCCGCGCCCGTCTTGATGACCTTGGCCGGATCACGAGGGTGGTCGTGCTCGACGATGTACCACTGCACGCCCGCCGCCGCGGCGGCAGGCAGGATCGCGTTCCAGTCCAGCACGCCCTGGCCAACAGCGGCGAAGCCGCCCTCGTCTTCGGCCTGGCCTTTGGGTGCGTTGTCCTTGGCGTGTACCGCGAACACGTGGCCACGGAATTTGCCCAGCATCACCACCGGGTCATGGCCCGCACGGGCTACCCAGGCCAGGTCCAGCTCGGTCTGCAGGTCGGGGCCGGCCGCAGCGAACAGCAGTTCCAGGCCGGTTTTGCCGTTGAAGTCGACCAGCTCGAAGTCATGGTTGTGGTAAGCCAATCGCATCCCCTGGGTGTTTGCCTCAGCCGCGATCCGGCCCAGTTCCTGGCCCAGTGCGGTCCAGCCAGCGGCATCGGTCGGCCGATCCTTCTCGTCCAGGTACGGCACCACCAGAGTGGTGTTTCCGATCGAGCGGTTGAAGGCCACCACGGCGCCCAGGTCGCTGCGCAGATCGGCCAGTTGCACGTGGGAGGAAATGGCCTTGATCGAATAGCGGTCCAGCAGGTGCTTGAGTTCGGCGGCGCTGACATTCTGGGTACCGACTGTCTCCACCGCGCCGACGCCCGCGTCATGCACGATCTTCAACTGCTGGTCGAGCGTGCCGGCGTCGCGCAGCGTGTACATCTGCACTGCGATGGGCTGCTGTGGACCGGCCGGGGCGCCTGCGAAGGCGGGCAGGGCAACGAGCAGCAGCAGTGCGAGGGTGGTGGTCCTGCGCGTAGCGATTTTCATCAACACATCCTCCCGGGATTCAACCGATGGTGGTCCAGGCACGGGACCTGGCCGATGCAATCACGCGGTCGACGATCAACGCCGAACGCAGGCCGTCCTCGAAGGTGGGCAGGCCCTGTGGCCGCTCGCCGTCGATGGCGTGGTAGGTGTCGGCGACGAACGCCTCGAAGCAGTGGCCGTAGCCCTGCGCATGGCCGGGCGGCAACACCGACAGCCGGCGTTGTTCGGCACTGCCGGCACTTGGCCCACGCACGAAGGTTTCCTCGCGCTGGTCGGGTCGGCCGATCCACAGCCGTTCGGCGTCCTCCTGGTTGAACGCCACGCTGGTCCGGGCGCCGTCGATCTCGAACCAGAGGCGATTGTGGCGTCCGGCCGAGACCTGGCTGACCGTCAATGACGCCAGCGTCCCGGCGCCGGTACGGAACATCGCCGCCGCCACGTCCTCGCTGCGGACCGGCTGCATCGCGCTACCGGCCACCGCGGTGGTGAAGCTCTGCCCGGTGCCGGTGCTGCGTTCGGAGATCACCGTGTCGAATGCTGCGCTGACCTCGGCGAAGCGCTCGCCGCTGACCCACTCCACCAGGTCGCACCAGTGTGAGCCGATGTCGGCGAACACGCGCGACGCGCCACCCAGCGCAGGATCGACGCGCCAGTTGTTGCTGGCCGGGTCCAGCAGCCAGTCCTGCAGGTAGCTGCCGTGGATCAGGTGCAACGGCCCGAGTTCGCCGTCGGCGATGCGTGCACGCGCCTCGCGCACCACCGGGTGGTAGCGGTAGACGAAGGGCACCGTGGCGACCAGTCCGCCCGCCGCGGCCAGCGATGCCAGCGCCCTGGCATCTTCCAGCGTGGTGGCCAACGGCTTCTCGCAGACCACATGCTTGCCGGCTTCCAGCGCGGCCTGTGCCATGGGACGGTGCAGATGGTTGGGCGTGCAGACATGCACGACCTGTACCTGTGGATCGGCGACCACCTCCTCGATGTCCCGATAGGCGCGCGGGACATTCCATGCCTGCGCCACGTCGCGTGCGCGTTGCGGTGACGAGGCGGCCACGCCGCGGATCTCGGCACCGGCCAGCAGCGCCGCGCGACGATGCACCGCGCCGATCATGCCGGTGCCGATGATGGCGATTCCAAGTTTTGGCATCAGCTGCGGTCCTCAGGGCGTGGACGATGTGGCCGCGACCACTGGCCGGTCGCGGAACAGCAACAGGAAGGCGATCAGCACGACCAGCGCGACGCCTGCCGGGAACAGCCAGATCTGCTGCCAGTCGGGCCCTGCGTCGGTGGTGAAGTGCTCCACCACCGCGCCGGACAGGAACGTGCCGATCAACATGCCCACGCCATACGTGGCCAGCGTGATGAACCCCTGCGCGCTGCTGCGCGCGGCCGGTCCGGCATGCGCATCGGTATAGATCTGGCCGGTGACGAAGAAGAAGTCGTAGCAGATGCCGTGCAGCACAATGCCGATCACCAGCAGGGTGAAGCCGCCGCCCGCATCGCCAAAAGCGAACATGACGTAACGCACCACCCACGCGGCCATGCCCACCGCCAGCATCGTCTTCACTCCCAGCCGCACGAACAGGAACGGCATGGCCAGCATCAGCAGCACTTCGGAGACCTGGCCCAGCGATTGCAGGCCGGCCGCGCCGCGCACGCCCAGATCGTTGAGGTACGGGTTGGTGAAGTTGTAGTAGAACGCCAGCGGGATGCAGATGGCGATGGAGGCCAGGAAGAACACCAGGTAGGAGCGCGACTTCAGAAGCCGCAGCGAATCCAGCCCCAGGATCTGTCCCAGCCCGGCGTCGCGCTGTTGCGCCAGCGGCGGCGTGTGCGGCAGCGTGAACGCATACAGGCCCAGCGCCAGCGACGCCATCGCCGCCATCCGGAACGTCAGCTCGAGCCGATGCGCCTGTTCCCAGCCCAGCCAGCCGATCAGCACGCCCGCCACGATCCAGCCGACGCTGCCGGCCACCCGCACGAGCGGAAACTGCTTTTCCGGCGACTGCATGTGCCGCATCGCCACACTGTTGGCCAGCGCCAGCGTTGGCATGAACAGCAGCATGTACCCCATGACATAGAAGGAGAAGGTGCTGAAGTCCGTCGCCGTGGACGCCAGCCACATCAGCGCCGCGCCAGCGAGGTGGAGTACCGCGAGGATGCGCTGCGCCGCGAAGTACCGATCCGCGATCAGGCCGACCAGGAAGGGCGCGACGATGGCGCCGATCGATTGGCTGAGGAACGCCGTCGCGACCTGGCTCGCGCTGGCCTGCAACGGCCCCTGCACCAGGTAGGTCCCCAGGGTGACGAACCATGCCCCCCAGATGAAGAACTGCAGAAACATCATCGCGCCCAAGCGCGACATGGTGTGCGTCATGGCTTGCCCTCCCAGGCAGTGATGGCTCAGATCCCCAGCATGCGGCGCAGTGAGCCAGGATCGGTGCCGCTGTCGGCAAAGTCGTCGAAGGCGCGCCCGGTCACGCGGATGATGTGGTCGCGGATGAAGGCGGCCCCTTCGCGCGCGCCGTCTTCCGGGTGCTTCAGGCAGCACTCCCACTCCAGCACAGCCCAGCCGGGAAAGTCGTACTGCGCGAATTTCGAGAAGATCGCCTTGAAGTCGATCTGGCCGTCCCCGAGCGAGCGGAACCGCCCAGGACGATCGATCCAGTCCTGGTAACCGCCATACACGCCACTGCGCGCGCTGGCGTGATACTCCGCGTCCTTGACGTGGAAGATGCCGATGCGATCGTGGTAGCGGTCGATGAAACCCAGGTAGTCCATCTGCTGCAGCAGCAGGTGACTGGGGTCGTACAGGATCTTCGCGCGGGGATGGTGGTCCACCACCTTGAGAAAGCGCTCGAACGTTGCGCCGTCATGCAGGTCCTCGCCCGGGTGGATCTCGAAACACAGATCCACGCCGCAGGTGTCGAACGCATCCAGGATCGGACGCCAGCGGCGGCCGAGTTCGGCGAACGCTTCATCCACCAACCCGGGTGGGCGTTGCGGCCAGGGATAGAAGTAGGGCCAGGCCAGCGCGCCGGAGAACGTGGCGTGCGCGGTCAGCCCCAGGCGCTGGCTGGCCTTGGCGGCCAGCAGCAGCTGCTCCACCGCCCAGGCTTGGCGGGCCGCGGGATCACCGCGTTTGTCCGGTGGTGCGAATCCGTCGAACAGGCTGTCATAGGCCGGATGGACGGCAACCAGCTGCCCCTGCAGGTGGGTGGACAGCTCGGTGATCTGCAGGCCGTGTGCGCCCAGCATGCCGGTCACATCGTCGCAATACGTCTGGCTGCGCGCAGCTTCGGCCAGATCGAACAGCGCCGGAGCGCTGGTAGGCACTTGTACGCCAGAATAGCCCAGCCCCGCGGCCCATCCGGCCAGCGTGTCCAGCCGATCGAACGGAGGTGTGTCGCCAATGAACTGCGCCAGGAACAGTGCTGGACCCTTGAGCGTTTTCAAGCGGATTCGCCCTCGATGCAATCGATTGCATTATCCTAGCAGGGGCATTCGAAAGAGCTGTTGTGCACTGCACAGCGGAAGGAAGAGGTAACGCCATGGCCACCATCTACGACATCGCAAAGCACGTCGGTGTTTCCGCCGGCACGGTGTCGCGGGCGCTGTCCCGGCCGGAAAAAGTCCTGCCGGCCACGCGCGCGCGCATCGAACAGGCGGCGTCGGCGCTGGGCTATGTCCCCAACACGGTTGCCCGGACACTCAAGACCCAGCGCAGCGGCAAGATCCTGGTCACCGTGCCGGACATCGCCAATCCGTTCTTCGCCCAGATCCTGCAGGGCGCGGAGGACGCGGCGCAGGCCGTTGGCTACGCTGTCCTGCTCGGCGATACCCAGAACCGGCCCGAGCGCGAGGAGCGCTACGCACAGATGCTCCGGCGCAACGAGGCCGATGGCCTGATCGTGCTGGGCCATCGCCTGCCGCCGACGGCGCGCGAGATCGTCCAGCAGCGCGGCGCCGCCGCGCCGGTGGTCAACGGATGCGAATTCGATCCCGCGCTGGGCATCCCCAGCGTCCACATCGACAACGCGGCCGCCGCGCGCGCCGTGATGGAACACCTGTACGGGCTGGGGCACGAGCGGATCGCCGTGGTCGGTGGGCCGCGCGACAATCCTCTGCACCAGCAACGACTGGAAGGCGTCCGGACCGCTGCCAAGGCGCGTGGCCGCCTGCGCCAGTTGAGCGTCGTGCCGGGTGACTTCACCATCGAATCCGGGCACGCGGCCGGGATGTCGCTGTTGGCGCGCGCGCCCTTGCCGACGGCGGTGTTCTGTTTCAGCGACCAGATGGCGCTGGGCGTCCTGGCGGCCTGCCGGGATCTGGGCATCCGGGTGCCGGGTGATCTGTCCGTCGTCGGCTTCGACGACCTGGCATCGTCGCGTTACCTCACGCCTCCGCTGACGACCATCAGGCAACCGATGCGGGAGATCGGTGCCCGCGCGGTCAACCTGCTGCTCGCCATCATCGAACGTGTCGATGTGCCGCTTCAGCAGACGCTGGATTTCAGTTTGATGCTGCGGGGCTCGACTGCCTCGCCCAGGCGGAGGTGAGGGCAGTCCGGTGCCTGGCACCCCGACGCGCCGGTTGGTCGAAGCGGCGGGGCAACGTGTCCATCCCCGGTGCCGGTGGCACCGCAGCCTCAGCAGCCATGCACCCAATCGATTCCATTACGCAGGTGCGTCTGCAACGGGCTCCTTGCAGACGAAGTACGCGTAGTAGGCAATGACGCATGCCGCCGCTGAGATTATCACGACCGAAGCATAGCTCCAGCGGATGGAAACATGGGCGCCGGCTCCGCCGACCAGGCCATACATGACGAGTATGAGAGCGCTGGAGACCGCGTTGGCCGCAGTCTGTACACGCCCCTGCATCCCCTTCTCGGTAAGCCGCTGCGCGGCGGTCGTCACCACAGGCCAGGCGGCCAGACAGGTGCCGATCACAAAGTAGAGGAAGAATGCCTTCCAGAACGAACTGGTCAGGGCAAAGATCGCAAAAGAGAGGGCCATTACAAGCGTCGCGGCCACCAGCGCAGGACCATAACCCCACCGCGTGGCGGCAGCCGGGAGGACGAACGCCCCTATCACGGCACCTGCCGACAGCGACGCTTCGATTGCACCAAACTGGCCTGAACTGAGGTCCAGCACCACCTTGGCGAACGGCGCAAGCAGGATGCTTGTCGTCATCAGAGTGACGTAAACAAGCATCTGTATGCTGTACAGCAGTACCAGCCTATGCTCTCCCAGCAGGTAGCGGACGCCGTCACGGGTGTCTTGCCAGTAGCTGCCCTTGCTGGTTGGGTCGCAGCGGAACTCCAGGTGTTCCTTGCGCACGAACAGCATGCAAAAAAATGCCGCTGCGAAAAGGCCCGCGGTTATCAGCAGCACCGTCGCCGGTGAAGCGACCATCATGAGTGCTCCGCTGATAGGCATGCCGACGATGAAACCAACCTCGAATGCGATGTCAACCGTGGAATTGGCATGCAGCAGCCTGCTGTCGTCGACCAGCTCACGGACCATGGCCAGCAGGGCTGGTGTGTACAGGGCAGAACAGGAACCCATCACGAACGCCAGAGCCATCAGCGCAGCAACGCCCGGGTGCCTGATGTAGAGTGCAGCGGCAGCAACAAGGGCAACCACGCGCAGGATCTTCGTCGCCATGACGATGTGACGTCTGTCCACCCGGTCGACCAGCAGGCCGATTGCGGGGGCAAGAAGTAGGGAGGGCAGCCAGAAGCAGACCATCAGTCCCGCCAGTGCGGATACGGATGCGTGTTGGTTTACGACCGTCCACGACATGGTGAGCAGCACCATGCCAGCGCCGATGTTCGCCAACAGGCAGCTGACTATGACCCAGCGCACGGCGGGGATACCCAGAAGCGCCATCCGCGCGGTCAAGTGGTTCATTCGTTGCTCCTGCATGGCGTTCAAGAAGGGGTGTGGGCAACATCCAGGACGAAGCCGTCGAGGATCCGTTGCATGCGCTCCTGGACCTCGGCAGACGTCCGTCCTTCGACCTGCACGTAGCCGGCGCAGAATCCGGACGATCGCTTCGGTTGAATGCAATCGCCGATCGCAACGTTCATCTGGCAGCTGAGCACGCCGGGATAGGCCATGAGTTCCCGTGCTGTCGACAACCGGGTCACAACGCCAGCAACCGCCGGCAGCAGAAGATCGCCAACAGCGCTGTCACGCGTGTAAACCAGTTCGGGGTGCCGCCCTACATAGGTATCCATGATCGCGTGCAGAAGATCAAAGCCATACGCGTGGCCATGATTGAGTGGCACTTCGCAGCCCCTCAACCGTGCGGCGATCTCGCTCATGAAGAACCGGCCGTCGTCAGTCATGAAGAGATCAGATGGCCGCGATGGCGGCGGCGATTACAGCGAAGGTGGGATCTTCAGGCGTGCCATCGGCTTGATTGAGCGCTGGATGGCGTTCTGCCGTTGTGCCAAATGTGGTCTCGTTGCGAGACGGTCAATCGGATGGTGCGAAGTGTGCATGGTCGACATCGTGGTGATTCCATCAGTCATCGATACAGCTCCTTGCTTGCTTCTCGAAACACTAACATGGTGACCTGCGCCGGGGCCAAGATGGTGGTCTCATTTCTGATCGCTGAATCGTATTGAATGACGTACTCCAGCGCCTTGAAGAGATAGCACACAGCATCATCTGCACCGTTGAATGTGGGCGAGGCGCCGGGGATTCTGCAGCCGAAGTGGCCTGCTTAATGTGCTCGATGCAGACAGCCATCGAGCTCGGGCCGACGCTGCGCGATGGCGGCGAGCTGAACCCGTTCGCGTGGGCCTGCGCAGTTTCTTGATGGCGCTGGGCAGTACCATGGACCACCCGTCAGGATGCGCCCGCATGTCCATAGTGATCCCCGCGTTGCCCAAGCCGCCCACCGCCCGCATCGCGGCCTGGTTGCTGATGCTGCTGGGCATGTGGCTGACCTTGAAACTCGGGCTGGTGGTGACCCTGCTGTCGGGCCTGCTGGTGTTCCACCTGACCCATCTGCTGGCCTCCACCGTCGAGGGCAAGTTGCCGCCCGGGCGCGCACGGGCCTATTCGGTGATCGTGCTGTCAGCGTTGATCATCGGCGCGCTGACCCTGGCGGCGATCGGCATCGCCTCGTTCTTCCGCAACGAGACCGGTGGGCCGGATGCGCTGTTGATGCGTCTGATGGACATCCTCAACACCTCCCGCCACCAGGTGCCGGACCTGCTGCAGCCCTATATCCCGGAAGACCTGCAGGCGCTGCGCACGGCGATGAACGACTGGGCGGCGACCCACCGCCAGCAGCTCGGTATCGCCGGCACGTCGGCCGTGCAGATCAGCGTGCGGATCCTGATCGGCATGGTGCTGGGTGCGATGATCGCGCTCTACGACGAGCTGCCGCTGCCGAAGATGGGGCCATTGGCGCAGGAGCTGATCGGCCGCACCAGCCGCATGGCCACGGCGTTCCGGCAGGTGGTGTTTGCCCAGGTGAAGATCTCCCTGCTCAATACGCTGTTCACCGCCATCTTCCTGCTCGGGGTGCTGCCGCTGTTCGGTGTGCATCTGCCGCTGTCCAAGACGCTGGTGCTGATCACCTTCCTCGCCGGCCTGCTGCCGGTGGTGGGCAACATCATCTCCAACACGGTCATCACCATCGTCGCGCTGTCGGTGTCGTTCTACGTGGCCGTGGTCGCGCTGCTGTACCTGGTGGTCATCCACAAGCTGGAGTATTTCCTCAACGCGCGCATCGTCGGAGGGGAGATCCAGGCACGTGCGTGGGAACTGCTGCTCGCCATGCTGGTGATGGAAGCCGCGTTCGGGCTGCCAGGGCTGGTCGCGGCGCCCGTGTTCTACGCCTACATCAAGCGCGAACTGCTGGATCAGCGCTGGATCTGAGGGGCGGGCTGCCCTACAGCTTCAGGTTCAACGACACGTAGGCCGCGCGCCCCGGTGCGGGTGAGAACATCGGCTGGTCATCGCCGCCCCAGAAGAAGTTGTCGTACCACGCATACGCGTAGTCGCGGCCGGTCAGGTTCTTCACCTGCACGTCCAGGCTCAGCCGCTCTGACAGCTGATACGACGCGCTGGCATCGAGCACCGCGAAGGCGCCGAACTTGCCCTGCGTGTTGCGCTCTTCAATGTAATAGTCACCCTGCATCCGGCCCTGCAGGCCGAAGGTCCAGCGCTCGTTGGTGCGGTAGTCCACGCCGATGTTGCTGATGTAGCGCGGTGTGGCGATGACCTCGTTGCCGGCCAGAGCGGTACCGTCGGTGGTGAAGGCGCTGACCACCTTGGCCTGCTGGATGGCGTGCGAGCCCCACAGCGTCCACTGGTCGCCCAGGCGCGTGGTGACCTGCAGGTCGACGCCTTCGCGACGGGTCTGGCCCAGGCCGACCGAGGTGCCGGTGGCGGGCATGTTGGCGACCTCGTCGGTTGCATCCTGGCGCCACACCGCGATGCGCGCGTCGGTGCCGACCGCCGGGGTGAATTTGATGCCTACCTCCTTGCCGGTATTGATCGAGGGCCGGAAGGTCGCCTGGCCGGCGGTGAGGTAGGCCGGTGCGGTGGAGCCGGTCAGTACCTGGAACGTCCTGCCCCAGTTGGCATAGACGTTCAGGGCCGGGGTGATCGCATAGACCACGCTCAGCTTGGGCTGCTCGATCGTGCCGTAGTGCTGCAGCGGGGCGGTGATGCCACCGGGCAGGTGGGTGCTGCCGGAGAAGCGGTCGACGCGGTAGGCAGGCACGATCTTCAGGGCAGGGGTGGGCTGATACACGGCCTGCACGTAAGCACCGAGGTTGTCCAAAGAATAGCGGTCGTCGTTCTGGATCCGCGCCGGGGTCGAGAAGTCGGTCGGGATCGCGTGGTTGTAGCGCAGGCGGCGATACGTGTTGTCCTGATGCTCGGCGTTGAAACCGCCTTCGACCGTCAGCGCAGGCGTGGCCGCCCAGGTCAGCGTGCTGAGCAGGCCGGTCTGTTTCTCGTCCCACTGGCGGCGCTGGCGCGGCGCGTTGCCGGGCACGTAACGGGTGAAGGTCACCTGCCGATCGTCCTCGTAGCGGTTGTAGTACAGCTTGTTGGTGACATGAACGGTGTCACTCAGCTGCAGGTCCAGGTGGGTGCTGAGATGGCGCATGTCGCGGTCGTCGAGATCGTTGGCATTCTTGAGCGCCGATCCGCGACGGTCGGTGGCCAACTCTTCAGCCGTCATGAAGCCGGGCTCGTCCGCCTCGTGGTGGTACACGCGTGCGATCAGGCCGATGGTGAACAGATCCTCTTCGCCGCTATAGAACCACTTGCCGCCGAGCGAGTACTTTTTCGAACGGTCATGGTCGCGGTAGCCATCGGAGGCCTGTGACGCCAGGAAGTAGTTCTGGGCGACACCGTTCGCTTCGCGACCGATCGCGACCTGCGCTTCGCGGGTGTTGTAGCTGCCGTAGGTGAGTCGCGCATCGGTGTAGTTGCCACCCTGGCGGGTGCCGAGGTTGATGTTGCCGCCAATGTTGTGCAGGCCGTAGCGGGGATCGTTGGTCCCGCGCACGACTTCGATGTAGTCGATGTCCAGCGGGAACACCATGTCGATGAAGCGCTGATTGCCACTGTTGACGTTGCTGGGAATGCCGTCGATCAGGATCTTGATGCCGTTGAGGTAGCCCTCGCCATTGAACGCGCGGAAGGTGGCCTTGCCGGATTCCGCGCCCTGGCGGGTTTCGGTGAGCTGCATGCCCGGCATCTGGCCGAGCAGCTCCCAGCTGTTGGACACGTTCTTCTCGTGTACCTGGTCGCCGCCCATCACATCCACCGAGGTCAGCACACGGCTGGCGGCCAAGGGGCGGTGCGAGCCTTCGCGCACGTGCACGCTGCCCACGGTGATCGCAGCATCGCCGGACTGTGCGCGCGCTTCGCCTGCGCACAGGGTCGCCAATACGGCGGACACCATTGCCTTGGTTCTCATCGGGTCGTGCCTTTCCGGGCGTGTGGTTAAAAAGAAATAATATAACATTGCATTAGGTGCGGTCATCCGTCCTCTGACGGCCGCGCAGAGCAATGCGGGGGCCTGACGGATCCTCCCTGGCCAGGCTGCGGAAAAGGCCTGCGCTTCAGCAGACCACAAACGTGGGGTGTCAGTGCGGCGCGGCGCCGCTCAGCGTGCTTGCGTTCTGGAACACCCACTGGCGTGACATGGTCTCCCAACGGTAATGCCGCAGCTTCAGCGCGGCGATCGGCTGCGCCGTAGCGATCTCAAGCCGTAGCGGCAGGCGATCCTGCTCCCAGCTCAGCGGTCGCTCGCGGACTTCCCGCGTGCCAGTGCCGGCGGCGCGTCCGGCCATCTGCGTTGCGGCAGCGATCGGGCGGCCGGCCGCGTCCACCGGTACGGCTGTCGTCCAGACACCGCGGGTCTGTGCGGGCGGCGGGAGGTCCTGCAACACGGTGACGCGTTGGGGCGAGGTCCAGGCGATCCGCGCCTGGGGACTGCGCTGCGACGATTGCCCTTGGGCAAGTGCCTCACTGCCGTCCCACTGGTAGGTCTCCACATCGACCGTCGCCCGGAGGCTGTCGAGTGCCTCCAGTTGCGCCGCGCGCGTATCCAGCGGCAGCCGCAGTGGAAACGCCAGGTCGCTTTCGCCGATCTGGTAGCTCTCCATCAGCATCCAAAGGTGTGGCACCGGGACCGCCCGCAAGTGGGGAAGCGCACGACCGGCATGGTCGAGCAGTTCAACCTCGCGCATCCGCGCGGAGACCACCAGGGGTGGTGCGGTGGGGGTGTTGCCGGAGATGTCACGCGCGGCGCGCATCTCACCTCCCAGGCGGAGCAGAGGGCGCGATGTGCGGGCATCAGGCCTGAGACCGAACAGCAGGCTCTTCTCGATGCGAGGCAGTGCGGCCGCATCGAGCATCCAGGGCTCCAGCGTGCCATCTTCCTGCGAATCGACGACGTAATCTGCCGGATCGCGCGATGGAGCAGAGAAGGGAGGGCGCCGCAGCGCCTCATCGGTGGCGTCATGCGCCGACGCGCCGTCCTCATCCGAGAGCACGTCCGGCGTGGCGATCTCGGCAAGGTTCGCCAGGTGCATACGGTGCGTGGTGGCCTGCGTGCCGTTCTTGCCGGCGGCCACGTGGAATTCGAAGCGCGCTTCCAACGGCATGCCGTCGGCACGGCGCAATGCCTGGCGGCCGCTGCCGCGCAAGGTGTCGCCCTCCACGGTGGTGTCCAGCACCACGGCATCGGCGGTCACCGCACGGACCTGCATGCGCCACACGATCGCGCCCAGACCCTGCGTGGCATCGTGCTGCACGAGGTGCTGGCCCACCGTAAGCGCCGCGGGCAGACGCCGGGGGCGCAGGCCGAGCGCCTGCTCCGACGAGGTCAGCACCTGCGCCAGGTAGGGCTGACGGGCAGTGAGTGCCTGCCATGCCTGTGGCGCCAGTGAACGCACCTCGGTGACACGGCCCTGGTCGTCCAGATGCATGTCGATGCCGGCGGCCATGACCTCGAGCAGCGCCTGCGCATCGGGCGTATCCGGATCCAGCGCCAGCGTGCTGCGGCCGACGCCGCTGCCGGTCGGCGCGGACCACAGCAGGCGCGTGCGAAGACCGTGGCCGGGCGCCAGGGTCAAACCGGTCAACATGCGTTTGCGCAGCGCGGGGGCCGCGCTGTCGGCCGCGCTGACCTGTTGGCTGATGAAATAGACCGCTTCGGTAGGCGGGGCAGCGGCAGCGGACGCACCGCTGAAGAAGAGAATGCCCAGCAACGGGCCGCGCAGTGACGCCATCCTTGTAGTCCTTGTCCTGGGAGTGCCGGCGTGCACCCGCAGGATCGGACAGCGTGCAGGTGCAGCGTATCGACGGCGGGTACAACGGACGACAGTTTCCCACACCCATCGGCGCGGCCGACACTGCCCCCGCCGGCCTGCCGTTGCCTGAATCATCCCGAACGCCTGCACTGGAATGCGCGGCCTGAATCAGGAACGATGGCAGGGTTTGTCCCCCCACGTTTCCAGGATGTGCCTGTGCTGAGTGTGATCGGCTGTTTGCTCGCGTTGTATCTGGTGTGGCGCGTGATCTGGCCGCTGCGGCTGTCGCGTCCGGTGCGGATCGTACTGGGCCTGCTCGTGGTCGCACTGGCGCTGCACCACCGGATCGTGGCCCAGTTCGCCGGGACCATGGCCTCGCCCGAGATTCCCACGGCGATGATCGCGGTGCTCGCGACCGGCTTCACCACGCTGCTGATCAGTGCGGTGTTCGTGCTGGTGCTGGATGCGCTGCTGCTCATCGCGCGCCTGGTCCGGGCGCAGCGCGTGCTGCCGATGCTGCGCGCGGCGTGGCTGCGCCCTGCAGCGAGCACGTTGGCGCTGCTGCTGTCCGCCTACGGCATCTGGCAGGGCATGGCGGTCCCCAAGCCGCGGCAGATCGAGGTCGCCATCGACGGGCTGCCGGCCGCGTTCGACGGCTACCGCGTGCTGCAGCTCACCGACATCCACGCCAGCCGCCTGCTCACCGGTGCCTGGGTGGAGAAAGTGGTCACCGAAAGCAATGCCCTGCATCCGGATCTGGTGGTGATCACCGGGGATCTGATCGACGGCAGCGTCAGCGCCCGCGCCAACGATTTCGCGCCTCTGGCCAGTCTGCACGCGCCCGATGGCGTCATCGCGATCACCGGCAATCATGAGTATTACGCGCAGTACGCCGAGTGGATGCAGGCCTTTCGCGGGCAGGGCATGCAGGTGCTGGAGAACACCCACACGCAGGTCCAGCGTGACGGTGCGACGCTGACCATCGCCGGTGTCACCGATCCGGTGGCCGCGCGCTACGGCCTGCCAATGCCGGACCTGACCGCCACACTGGCCGGCGCGGACCCGCAGGCGCCGGTGATCCTGCTCGACCATCGTCCGGTGGAGGCACGCGCGAATGCCGCGAAGGGCGTCGCGCTGCAGCTCTCCGGCCACACTCACGGCGGCCACATCCTCGGCATGGACCAGCTGGTCAAGCGCGCCAATGGCGGCTTTGTCTCCGGGCGCTATGAGGTGAATGGCATGACCTTGTATGTCAGCAACGGTGCCGGGTTGTGGCCGGGCTTCGCGGCGCGTATCGGCGTGCCGTCCGAGATCACCCTGATCACGCTGCGATCGCGCTGATGGTGTGCGGATGCGTGCCCGATGAGGATCACCTCATGTGAAATTTCCGCCAGTGGCTGTGCACGCCTCGGTCACCGGGCAGCGCGGAGGCTGGGCGCACGAGCCCTGACCTGCGGAGATTCCATGACCACTCTGACCCTGCCCGAACTGGCCAAGAAGATGGCCGGCATCGATTTCGCGATGCTGCAGACCCACACCGCCAGCGGCGAGATCGCCGGCCGGCCGATGAGCAACAACGGTGACGTGGACTACGACGGCGACAGCTACTTCTTCGCTTTCGACAGTGCCGACATGGTGGCCGAGATCGAACGCGACCCGAAAGTGGCGCTGTCCTTCACCGGCAGCAAATCGCTGCTGGGCAAGCCGCCGTTGTTCGTGGCCGTGGAAGGCCATGCCACGCTCAGCCGCGACCGCGCGACCCTGCAGGCGCATTGGGTCCCGGATCTGGAACGCTGGTTCAAGCAGGGCGTGGATACGCCCGGCATCGTGCTGATACAGGTCAAGGCGACCCGCATCCACTACTGGTCGGGCGAGGACGACGGCGAGATCCGCCTGTAAACGATGCCTGCCTCGTCGATCAAGATCGGATGCGCAGGCTGGTCGATTCCCAGCCGTTACGCCGCATTGACCGGCGCGGGCGAGAGCATGCTCGCGCGGTACGCAACGCGGTTCCCGGTGGTTGAGATCAACTCCTCTTTCTATCGGCCGCACCAGCAGCGCACGTATGAACGCTGGGCGGCGAGCGTGCCGGCCACGTTCCGGTTCTCGGTGAAGCTGCCCAAGGCCATCTCGCATGAGGCAGCGCTGCGCGGTTGCGGTCCGGCGCTGGAGCGCTTCCTTGAGGAGACGGCCGGCCTGGGCCGCACGCTGGGCGGGCTGCTGCTGCAGCTGCCGCCGAGCCATGCCTTCGATGCGCGGGTGGCGGCCGGCTTCTTCGGCATGCTGCGGCGTCGCACCGATGTGCGCGTGGTCTGCGAGCCACGCCACACCACCTGGTTCACACCGCAGGCCGACGCGATGCTGCAGCGGCATGCGATCGGGCGTGTCGGCGCGGACCCTGCGCGAGTTCCCGAGGCCGCCCAGCCGGGCGGTGACGCCGGATGGCGCTACTGGCGATGGCATGGCGCGCCACGCATGTACTACAGCGACTATGACGACGCAGCACTGCGGGAGTTGGCCAGGACGGTTACTGCGCGGACAGCAGGTGCGCGCTGGGTGATCTTCGACAACACCGCCCATGGGTTCGCCATCGCCAATGCGTCCCGGCTGCAGGACATCCTGAGCGGCGCTACCCTCCAGGAGCCCGGACATGCCTGAAGGTCCCTCCATCGTCATCCTGCGTGAGGCCGCCGCCAAGTTCCGCGGCAAGACCGTGCGCCTGGCCACCGGCAACAGTTCGTTGGACCTGACCCGCATGGAAGGGCGGCGGGTGGTGGCGCTGCGCAGCTGGGGCAAGCACTTCCTGATCGAGTTCCGTGGCTTCAGCCTGCGCGTGCACATGCTGATGTTCGGCAGCTACCGCATTGATGAGCGCAAGCCGTCGCCACCGCGGGTGTCGCTGCAGTTCGACAACGGCGAGCTCAACATCTATGCCTCGTCGGTGAAGTACATCGAAGGCGCGCTGGAGGACACCTACGACTGGCGCGGGGATGTGATGAACCCGGCCTGGGATCCCGGGCTGGCGCGCAGGAAGCTCAAGCAGCAGCCGGAAACGTTGATCTGCGACGCGCTGCTGGACCAGGATATCTTTGCCGGCGTGGGCAACATCATCAAGAACGAGGTGCTGTTCCGCACGCGTGTGCATCCCGAATCCACGGTCGGCGCGCTGCCACCGCGCAAGCTGGGCGAGATCATCAAACAGGCGCGACAGTACAGCTTCGATTTCCTGGACTGGAAGCAGCAGTTCGTGCTGCGCCAGCACTGGCTGGTCCACACCAAACGGACCTGCCCCCACTGCGGCGGCCCCCTCAGCAAGACCTACCCGGGCACGACCCGGCGGCGGACGTTTTTCTGCCCGGTGTGCCAGGTGCGCTACGGCGCCGCGCCTGCCGGGTGCAAGGCCGCGCCGAACGCACGCAAGGCATCCCCGAGGCGTTCAGCCAGGTCCTCGCCCATGGCGTAGGATGGGTCCACACGCACGTACGCGCGTCCTGCGCGATCGACACCTGATCGCCTTCGCTCCTTTCTCAGAGTCCTTCATGCCGCCAGCGGAATGAAGGCTCCCGTGTCCCACGGAGCGCTCATGCCGGGCTATACCACCCGCATTCTCACCATCCCGGTCGGCGGTCACGACTTCCGTATCCGCGCGCTCAGCGATCTGCAGCAGTTTTCCGATCCCACCGGACGCGCCCAGCGGGCCGGCATCCACTCCTCGCTGTGGAGCCTGTTCGGTCAGATCTGGCCGGCCGGCCGCGCGCTGGCCGATACCATGAGCCACTTCGATGTGACCGGTAAGCGGATCCTGGAGCTGGGCTGCGGGCTGGGCCTGTCCAGCCTGGTGCTGGCCCATCGCGGCGCGGATGTCGTGGCGACCGACCACCATCCACTGGCCGAATCCTTCCTGGCCTACAACGCCGGCCTCAACGACCTGCCCGCGGTGACCTACCGTGACCTGCCTTGGGAGGTCCCTGACGGTTCGCTGGGGCGCTTCGATCTGATCATCGGCAGCGACATCCTCTACGAACGGGGGCATGCCCATCAGATCGCGGCGATGATGCTGCGGCACGCCAAGCCCGATGCCGAACTGCTGATCACCGATCCCGGCCGCGGCAACGTGGGGTCGTTCTCGCGTGGCATGGCCCTGCAGGGCTTCGATGTGACCGAGGAGCTGGGGCTGTTCGAGGATGAAGGCAATGCGCCGGGCAACGGCCGCCTGCTGAGCTATCGGCGGGGTGCGGTGCGGCCGGCGGCCGTGGCCTGAGCGCAGGCAGGGCGTGTTGCGACACGACCGCTCTGCTGTGACGCGGCGTGCAGATCGACTGGCGTAGGCTGTCGCCGTCCAGACGCGGCCCAGGCGGCCGGGAGTCCCTCGATGCGATCTCGTCCACTGCCGCGCCGCGAAGGCCTGCGTGTTTTCAGGGTGCAGGCTTGAGCATGGCCGCCACCGCGCCCACTGCGCGCCCGCAGACGCGCTCGATGATCATCGCCGGTCTCTCCACGGTGGTGGAGTGGTACGACTTCACCCTTTACCTGTATCTGGCCACGGTGCTGTCGCGCGTGTTCTTCGGCGGCGGCGAGAACGCGCTGCTGGCTACCCTGGCCGGGTTTGCGGTGTCGTATCTGATGCGGCCCCTGGGTGCACTGGTCTTCGGCCATCTCGGCGACCGTTTCGGGCGGCGCTACATGCTGCTGGCCTCGATGTTGCTGATGACCGTGGCGATGCTCGCCACCGCGCTGCTGCCCACCTTCGAGAGCATCGGCGCCGCTGCCGGTGTGCTGCTGTTGCTGCTGCGCTGCCTGATGGCGTTCTCGGTGGGCGGCGAGTACACGGGCGTGGTCGCCTATCTGCTGGAAACCGCACCCGTGCGCAGGCGCGGGCTGGTGACCTCATTGGCGTCGGCCGCGAGCGAAGTGGGGGCCCTGCTGGCGGTGGCGTTGTCAGCGCTGACCGTCGCGCTGCTGAGCACGGCGCAGCTGGATGGCTGGGGCTGGCGGATTCCGTTTTTCGTCGGGGCGGCGCTGGCCGGTGCGATCCTGCTGGCGCGCTCGACCATGCACGAGTCGCCCGAGTTCGAGCGGCAGCAAGCCGAGGGTACCGTGCCGACGTCGCCGATCCGCGATACCTGGCGGCACCACAAGCCCGCGATTGCGCGCACGTTTGCGATCTCCGCACTGGGCTCGATCACTTATTACGTCGGCATTACCTATGTGCCCGCGTTCCTCGGTTCGGTGGGGCAGGTGAGTGAGTCGGAGGCGTTGTGGCTGTCCACGGTCGCGGCGGTGGCAGTGATCGTGGTGACACCACTGGCCGGTGCGCTGTCCGACCGGATCGGGCGTCGCCCGGTGTTGATCGCGTTGGCCGGGCTGTCGGCGCTGCTGCCGTTGACCATGTTCTCGGTGATGGCCGGGGGCAGCACCGTGGCGATCGGGCTGGCGGCGGTGGTGCTGGCGTGTCTGGCCGGTGGGGTGAGTGCGGTGGCGGCCCCTGCCACGGCCGAGCAGTTCCCCGGCGAAGGGCGCCTCAGCGGGCTGGCACTGGGCGTCACCATGGCCACGGCGTTCTTCGGTGGCGCGACGCCGTTGCTGGCCGAACTGCTGGTGCGGCATACCGGCTGGTCGTCGGCCGTCTTCGAGGAGCCGGCCAGCGGCCGGCACTACCGGTATACGGTGGGTTGCACAAAACAGAACAGGCCGCCCGAAGGCGACCCGTTCGTTCAACACAGCGATGTCGTCAGGCCTCAGTACTTCCAGCGCAGGCTCAATGCGACAAAGCGCGGCTCGCCGTAGTTGTTGTAATCCAGGTTGGCCCAATAGGTCTTGTCCAGCGCATTGCGCACGCTCAACGTCGCCGTCCAGCTGTCGCTGATGCGGTAGTTGGCGTTGAACTGCACCAGCGCATACGCAGGCTGGTTCACCGTCACCGTGCCGCCGAGCGGATAGGGGACGTTGTAGCCCTGCACCTTGCTCTGCCACTGCACGCCGGCACCCACGCTCAGGCGCTCCAGTGCACCGCGCAGCCGCACCTGGGTGTTGAGCTGCAGCAGATCTTCGGCCGGGTTGGCGTACAGCAGATCGGTGGCGGCACGGGTCACCTTGACGTGGGTGAAGCCGGCATTGACGGTCCAGCCCGGCAGGATCTCGCCGTTGACGTCCACTTCCCAGCCGCGTGACTTGGTCCCGTTGATGCCGATATAGGCAGAACTGCCGTCGCTGAGCGAGCGCTCCGGCACGCTCGTGTCGAGCACCGCGTAGTTGTCCTGCTTGGCCTCGAACACCGCGGCATTGGCGGTCAGGCGGCCGTCGAACCACTGCGACTTGATGCCCGCTTCCAGATTCGAACCTTCCACCGGCGCCAGCAGGTTTTCGTTGCGGTCCTTGAAGTTCTGCGGGTTGAAGATTTCGGTGTAGCTGGCATATGCCGCCACCTGCGGGGTGATGTCGTATACCAGTCCCACATAGGGCGTGACTTCATCCGTCACTTTGTAGGCGCCGCTGGTGCCGGTGTATGCGCCGGCCGCGTTGTAGGAACGGGACAGCGTTTCCCAGCGGCTCAGGCGCGCGCCGGCAATCAAGGCCAGCGGATCGGCCAGGCGCAGGCGGGTGGCCACGTAGACGCCGCTCTGGGTGGTCTTGGCGACGCGGCGTGCGCCGGTGCGCGCGTAGGTCACCTCGGAGATGTCGCCATCCCACGTGCGGATATCCGGGATGTAATAGCAGCGCTCGGTCCCGCAACGTGCCCAGTCGGTGGGATAGCGCAGCGCGATGGTGTTGGTGGTGCCTTCCAGATCCGCCCACTGCCCCCCCACGGTCAGGTCGTGCTCGCGGCCGAACAGGGAGAACGTGCCGCTCAGGTAGGCATCCACGTTGCGGCGGGTGTCTTCGGAATCGCCGGCGGCGGTGCGCAGGAAGATGCCCGCACCGGTGGCCGGATCCGGGTAGCCACTGCCGTACACGCGCACGTTCTGCACGTTACCCTGGGTGTAGGCGGTGTTGATCTTCAGCAGCCAGTTCTCACCGAAGCGCTGCTCCAGGTTGGCGAAGGCGGTGCTGGTCTCGCGCTGCCAGTAGCTCCACTTCGGCGCGACGTTGGTCGAGCGCGGCAGATGGGCGAAGTCGCCCTGGCTGTTGAAGAACGGCACGGTGCCCCAGGTCGAGCCGACCGGATTGTTGTCCTGGGTCTGGTAGCCCACGGTCAGCGTGGTGCTGTCGGTCAGGTCACCTTCCAGCACGGCCATGCCGGCCATCTTGTTCTCGTGGTAGCGGTCGTAATACAGATCGCGGTCGGTGTAGGCGGCAACCACGCGGCTGCGGAAACGGCCGTCCGCGGTCAACGGCGCGGTCACGTCGGCTTCCATGCGCTGGTAGTCCCAGCTGCCGGCGCTGACCGAGAAGGAGGCATCGAACTCCTTGCCCGGGCGCTTGCGCAGCAGGTTGACCGTCGCCGATGGCACACCGGCGCCGCTGAGCAGGCCGTTGGCGCCGCGGATCACTTCGACCCGATCGTAGAACGCGGTGTCATATTCCTGGTTGGTCGAGCCACTGTAGGTGGGGATGCCATCGACCTGGAAATCGGTGATGGGAAAACCGCGCGCGTAATACAGCGGGCGCTGGGTGTCGTAGAACGAGACGCTCACGCCGGTGACGTTGCGCATGACGTCGTTGATGCTGAACAGCGATTCGTCCTGCAGGCGCTGAAGGCCGATCGAGGTCGCCGACTGTGGGGTTTCCTGCAGGCTGATCGGTAGCCGCGTGGTGCTCGACGGCGCGGCCCGCGCACCGACCACACTGACCTTGTCCAGCGTCTTGGCATCGGCATTGCTGCTGGCGTCTGCCGGCGCATCGGCGAAGGCCTGCGGGGCGGTCAGCACCAGCACGGAAAGCAGGGCCAGGCCCAGCGGGGCACGGCGGGGAAGGCGAAGCGAAGCAGCGCAGGCGTACATGCGGGTCTCGTGATGATATGGGGGTGTGGCCGGGCCCCAAGCCCGGCGGGGTGCAAATGTAAAGCGTTCGCATTCGCTTTACAAATACTGAACATTCAGATTGTCCAGCCCCCAGAACGCAACCGGCCACCGCAAGGGTGGCCGGAGGGAAACCGTGGCGGAGGCGCGAAGGCCCCGCCGGTGCAGGCTTACAGCGCCTGCAGTTCTTCGTTGGCGTTGCGCTTGGCCTCGGCCGGCTTGGCGGCCGGCGGCGGGGTCAGCATCACCGCCGGGCTGGTCTCGACCGGCACCTCCAGGTACGGCAGCTTCAGGGTCTCGCTGGTCAGGCGGCGGATCTCATTGGTCAGCGCCGGGCTGTCGTTGAGCTTGCGGCCGTACGACGGGACGATCTGCTTCAGGCGCGCTTCCCAGCCGGCCGCCATCTGCTCGGGGAAGGCTTTCTTGAGCAGGTCCAGCATGATCGGCGGCGAGGTCGAGGCACCCGGCGAGGCGCCGAGCAGGGCGGCCAGGGTGTGGTCCTGGTCGGTCACGATCTCGGTACCGAACTGCAGGATCGCGCCCTTTTCCGGGTCCTTCTTGATGATCTGCACGCGCTGGCCGGCGGTGACCAGCTTCCAGTCCTCGCGCTTGGCGTGGGGGAAGTACTTGACCAGTTCGGCCTGGCGGTCGTCATCGTTCAGACGTGCCTGGCCCATCAGGTACTTCACCAGGTCCAGATTCTCCAGGCCCACGTCCATCATGCCGGCTACGTTGTTGTGGTTGACCGAGGAATACAGGTCGAACCACGAGCCGTGCTTGAGGAACTTGGTGCTGTACAGCGCGAACGGCCCGAACAGCACCACCGGCTTGCCATCCAGCTTGCGCGCATCCAGATGCGGCACCGACATCGGCGGCGAGCCGGTTTCGGCCATGCCGTAGGCTTTGACCGAATGCCGGTTGGCGATCGCCGGGTCCTGGAAGGCCAGGAACTGGCCACCGACCGGGAAGCCGGCGTAGTTCTTCGATTCCGGAATGCCCGACAGCTGCAGCAGCTTGAGCGCGGCACCACCGGCACCGATGAACACGAAACGCGACTTGACCGTGGTCTCGTTGTCGGACTTCAGGTCCTTGACGGTCACGTTCCAGCTCTTGTCATCGTTCTGGCGCAGCGCGCGCACTTCATGGTTGAGGTGCAGTTTGAAGTTCGGGCTGCGTTCCAGGCCCGCGGTCAGCTGGCGGGTGATCACGCCAAAGTTGACGTCGGTGCCCAGCGGCATCCAGGTGGCGGCGACCTTCTGCTTCGGGTCGCGGCCTTCCATCAACAGCGGCGCCCACTGCGTGATCTGCGCGGGATCCTCGGAGTACTGCATGCCGTAGAACAGCGGGTTCTTGACCAGCGCCTGCTGACGCTTGTGCAGGTAGGCGATGTTCTCATCACCCCAGACGAAGCTCATGTGCGGGGTCGGGTTGATGAAATCGCTGGGCTGGCTCAGGCGGCCTTCGCGGATCTGGTGCGACCAGAACTGGCGCGAGATCTCGAACTGCTCGGCGATGCCGACCGCACGCTTGGTCTCGATGCTGCCGTCGGGAAGTTCCGGGGTGTAGTTCAGCTCGGCGAACGCGGAATGACCGGTACCGGCATTGTTCCAGCCGTCCGAGCTTTCCAGCGCAACCCCGTCCAGGCGCTCATAGACCTGGATGTTCCAGTCTGGCTGCAGCTCCTGCAGGAACGTGGCGAGCGTGATGCTCATGATGCCGCCGCCGACCAGGACGACGTCGACCGGCTTGTCGTTGCCGGCAGCCGGGACCGAACGCTGATGCAGCGGCCAGTACAGGAACAGTGCCGCTGCCAACAGCAACACCACGAACAGGCCGAGGACGACCTTCGCTAGTTTTTTCATGGGGATCTCAGGTAGGGAGACATGGGAAGGATGCCGCCGCTGCCGGGAACGCCCGTGAAGACGGGCGTCACAGCGGTACCTTGACTGCAATTTTAGCCCTTTCCGGTACGGATTTGGTGCAACGCAGCATCCGGTGG
Source organism: Stenotrophomonas sp. 05L413 (assembly GCF_056397945.1). Lineage (NCBI taxonomy): Bacteria > Pseudomonadati > Pseudomonadota > Gammaproteobacteria > Lysobacterales > Lysobacteraceae > Stenotrophomonas > Stenotrophomonas sp. 05L413. The sequence continues at coordinate 107,997 of NZ_JBFTOL010000007.1, read as the reverse complement.
GTGTGCCAGGCCGGGTCAGTCGCTGGCCAAGGTGAAGTATTCAAGGAGGAAATAGCTGGCTTGATAGGCCAGCGCTATCAGGGCCAGGGCCAGGTGGGCGCGGCGTTGGCGCAGGGCGATGCCCAGCCCGGCAATGGCCAGCATCACCACCGTGTGGACCCAGTAGGCATCGCCGAGCATCTGCCAGCGGCTGTGACCCTTGATGGCGGTATCGACCAGATCCAGCAGCGTGACCAGCGCCAGCATCCCGAAGAAGCCACCGCGCCGCTGCAGCAGGTAGTTTTCATAGCTGCCGAACTCGCGCACATCGTCCGGAAACAGCAGGACGCAGAGCAGGTACCAGGCGGCGCAGTAGGCGATCACGAACAGATACAACTCGAAGGTCCACTGCCGGACCTCCCCCAGGCGGAATTCCCACCACCAGAAGGTCACCACCGAGATCAGCGCCCAGACCACCCAGCACAGGTGGATCCACGACCAGCCGCGGCGCTGGGGGTGCTCGATGATCCCCGCCAGCCCGCGCAGCAGGGTGGTGATGCTCAGGCCGAGGATGATGCTGAGCACCACGCGGATATGCAGGTAGACCGGATCGGTGTCCATCGACGTGCCCGCGGCTGGAACGCGCCGATGCTGCAACGGGGCGGGTCGTCAGGTCGTGTAGGGCGGCTCTACCGGTCGGGGCTTACCGCTTCTTGCGCACCAGCGTCGCCGAGGCCGCCAGCACCGCCCGGGTCAGCAGCGCCATCGTCTGCACATCGCCCTTCCAGTGCTGCCAGTACAGCGGCACGTCTTCCCAGGCGCGCTGTTTCATGTGCACCAGCCGGCCAGCCTCCAGGTGGCGTTTGACCAGCGGCAGCGGGTTCATGGTCCAGCCCAGCCCACCGAGGTTGGCCTGGACGAATGCGCGGGTGGAGGGGATCCACCAGGTCGGCGCGGTCAGCGGCAGGTCGTTGCCGGCCAGGCGGCGGGCGAACCGGGCCTGCATGTCGTCCTTGCGGTTGAACACCAGCACCGGGGCCTGGGCCAGCGACTGCGCGTTGACGCCCTTGGCGAAGTGCTGCTCATGGAAGGCCGGGGTGCAGGTGGCGGCGTAGCGGATGCTGCCCAGCGCATGGATCTGGCAACCCTGCACGGGCTCATCCAGCGTGGTCACCGCGCCCAGCACAGCCCCTTGCCGGAGCAGGGCCACGGTGTGATCCTGGTCTTCCGAGCGCAGGTCCAGCGTGGTGCCGGTCTGCCGCGCGAACTGCAGGGCAGCCTCGGGGAACCAGGTTTCCAGGCTGTCGTGGTTGACCGCCACCGGAATGCTGGCGTGGGGCAGGTCCTCATCGGCGATGCCCATCCGGTGCAGGGCATCGTGCTCGAGCAGGGCGGTCTGCTCGGCCAGCTGCACCAGCACCTGGCCTTCGGAGGTGGCCACCGCCGGCGAAGAGCGTTTGACCAGCAGGCGGCCGACCCGGTCCTCCAGCGCCTTGACCCGCTGGGAGACTGCCGAGGCGGTGACATTGAGCGACTGCGCGGCACGGTCGAAGCTGCCTTCGCGGATCACCGCCGCCAGGGCGCGGAGCTGGGCATGGTCGATGCGCATGATCTTAAGTTCTGCTAAAGATGGTTAAGTAAGTTTAGCTCTACTTTTTAATGTTGCGGCGCGACAATACGCGCCATCCGGTGCTGTACGCCTTGGCGAGGCACCGCCCCCCAGCAAGACACAGGTGGTATCCCATGTTTTCCATCCTTTCCGGCGGCGCCGGGCTGAGCGCGTGGCTCAGTGGTGCCGCAACCGGCATCGGCCTGTTCGCGGTGGTCGGCGCGCAGAGCGCGTTCATCCTGCGCCAGGGCATCCTGCGCAAGCACATCATTCCGGTGGTGGCGACCTGCGCGGCCATCGATGGCATCTTCATCTTCGCCAGCGTGGCGGGCCTGCGCACGCTGACCCAGGCGCTGCCGTGGCTCACCACCGTGGTCCTGTGGGGCGGTGTCGCCTTCCTGGCCTGGTACGCCTGGCAGTCGGCGCGGCGCGCGCTGGCCGGTGGCGGTGGCATGCACGTGGACGACGGCGACAGCACCTCCCGCCGCGCGGTGCTGATCTCGGCGGTCGGGTTCTCGCTGATCAACCCGCATTTCTGGCTGGACATGATGGTCATCGGCGGCATCGCCGAGAACTTCGGCAACGCGCGCATGGCGTTCGCGGCCGGCGTGTTCACCGCCAGCTGTCTGTGGCTGACCGCCCAGGGCCTGGGCGCGCGCCTGCTGGCCCCGCTGTTCACCAAGCCCAAAACCTGGCGCATCCTCGACGGCACCATCGCGGTGATCCTGTCGATCCTGGCGCTCAGCCTCGCGTTCCGCGGCATGCATTGAACTCTCTCCTCGATGCAGGTCCTGGAAATGGCACCGTTCGCGGTGCCATTTTTTTTGCCGCCTGCAGGATTATCCCTATGGTTGACCGGTTGGGCTTCCGCCTAGAATCGCGATCCCGGACATGAGGTCCAATGCAGCAGGGGAAAGGATGAAACACCTTCAAGGGTTGGGGTTGCTGGTGTTGCTGGCCATCACGGGCCAGGCCGGCGCGGTGGATCTGGAGCGCTACCTGCGCCGGGATGCCTTCACCGATATCAAGATTTCGCCGAACGGCGACTACTACGCGGCGACCGTGCCGATGGAAGATCGCACCGCCCTGGCGATTCTGCGCAGAAATGGGGGTGAGGTGGTGGGCTCGTTCGTGCCACCCAGGAACAATCACGCCAACCATTTCGACTGGGTCAGTGGAGAGCGTGTGCTGATCGGCCTGGCCGAAAAGCATGGTTCTCTGGACCAGCCGCGGATGACCGGTGAGCTGTATGCCATGAACGCCAACGGCGGGCGCGGCGAACTGCTGGTCGGCTACCGCGTGCAGGGAAACGGCCCGGGTACCCGCATCCAGCAGAAAAAAGTGGAGGCCGTGGCGGCGTTCCTCGCTGATGACCTGCCTGCGGACGACCGCAACGTGCTGGTCACGATCTGGCCGTTCAACGATGACCCGTTCACCCGTGCCGATCGGCTCGATGTCACCACCGGCCGCCGTCAGACCGTGGCGCGCTCGCCCGTGCGTCGCGCCGATTTCGTCACCGACAACCAGGGCCAGGTACGTTTCGCGCACGGCGCGGGAGCCGACAACGTCAACAAGCTGTATTACCGCGAAGGGTCGGGCACGACCTGGAAGCTCGTCAACGATGAAGCACTGAACGGGCGTATCGAAACGGCGATTGGTTTTTCCGAAGATGGTCGGCTGGCGTACTTCAATACCGAGATGCCGCAGGGGCCCGATGCCATCGTGTCCTGGGACCCGGTGACCGACGAGCGCAAGCTCGTGCTCCGCGATCCCGTGGTGGATGTGCACAAGTACATCTACCGGCCGGGCACATCCATCCCGGTGGGGGCGCTGTACCTGGGTGACACGCCGCGCACCCGCTTCTTCGACGAAAAGGGCCCCGATGCCCGTCTGTATCGCAGCCTGGAGGCCGCATTTGGTGGTGATGCGGTGTTCATCACTTCCAGCACCCGTGATGGCAGGCAGCTGATGGTCGAGGCGTGGTCGGGGCGCAACCCGGGCGACTTCTACATCTTCGACAATGAGGCAAAGAAGGCCGACCACGTCATCAGCCGCAGCAGCTGGATCGACCCGGCCGCGACTGCCGTGGTGCGTCCGGTGGCTCTCAAAGCGCGTGATGGGCTTGCCCTGCACGGCTACCTGACGGTGCCGGGTAAAGGCAATGCCAACAGGCAGCCGATGGTGGTGATCCCGCACGGGGGGCCTTACGGTCCGTTCGATACCGGCGGCTACGACCCGGTCAGCCAGATGCTCGCTGACGCGGGTTATGCAGTGCTGCAGATCAACTTCCGTGGATCGGGCAATTACGGGCGCGCGCATCGGTCTGCTGGCGCCCGCGAGTGGGGCGGCACCATGCAGGACGATCTCACCGATGCAACCCGCTGGGCCATCAGCGAGGGAATTGCCGATGCCTCGCGGATCTGCATCTATGGCGCCAGTTATGGCGGCTACGCGGCGATGATGGGCGCTGCGAAGGAGCCCGGTCTGTACCGTTGTGCGGCCGGGTATGTCGGTGTCTATGACCTGCCGATCATGTTCACCACCGGCGACATCCAGCGGCGTGGTTCTGGTGAAAACTATCTCAAGGAATGGATCGGTGACCGGCAGCAACTGGCTGCCGTATCGCCGGTGAATCTGGCCGACCGCATCAAGGTGCCGGTATTCCTCGCTGCCGGTGGCGAAGACGAACGCGCCCCGATCCAGCACACCAGGCGGATGGAAGCGGCGTTGAGGAAAGCCGGCGTGCCGGTGGAGGCGCTGTACTACCCTACCGAAGGCCACGGCTTCTACACCGATCCGCATCGCCGTGAGTACTACACCAAGCTGCTGGCGTTCCTGTCGCGCCACATCGGAGGGCAGGCGGCCAACGCCGTGCAGCCCTGACCGCATCGTTGGGCTTAAGAAGACAACGGCACCGTGAGGTGCCGTTGTTGTGTGTGGGGAGGGCTGAACGCGGCAGATTGCAAGTTGTTGCATGGTGCCCGGGCGCGACCCTGCGGGATGCTGGGCAGCTCTCCCTTCGGGTCTTTCCAGCATGCGGCGCTACCTCTCCTCAACGTCCCACCTGCGGCCTTTTTCGTGCTGGTCAGCGCGTTTGCTGCTTGTTCTGTTTTGCAATCCCTCCCGTGCGACCGATATCGATGACGGTCTGCAGTTGACGGTGGAGCAGGCGCTCATGATCGCAGTGCTCTCCGGCGAGGTGGACGAGAGGGCGATCCGGTTGCACGGGTTGATGCGGGGCAGCGAGCCCGTGGGGCCATTGAGCGAGCCCGACGCCGCGGTACTTCATCACACCGTCCAGTTACTGACAATGGGCAAGCTGATGACCGAAAATGTTGTCGCATTTGCGTACGGCAACCGGCTTGAGGGCACAGCGGCAGGTCGTCTACTGGCGGCATCGCCAGCATGGGGATTCGCCGGCGATGGCGCTCGTTGCCTGGCACAGGACGTCCGGCGCGAGCCTGTTGATGGCGCACCTGCCGCCGCCGCATCCACCGATAGGGTGGGATATCGCGTCCAGTACGTTTGCATCGCACCACATATGCACAAGAGTCGTGCGCTTGCACAGCTGATGACGGCTGTCGTGCAGGGACAGGCCGTACCATCGGTAGATGCACTGGAGCGGTCGATGTTGGCCGGCGAGCGCCGCGACGCGACCCGGCCTTGGTCTATCAGCGGCAGTCTCTCCTTGTCCAGCGATGCACACGGACGTAACTGGACGAGCAGTGGTGCCGTCGTGGGCGAACAACTGCTGGCGGAAATGGAGGTGCCGCCGACTGTGTGGATGCCGATGCCGGTGTCGCAGGCCGAATCGGTGCGCATGGCGGTGCGGGAACTGATGCAGCGCATGCAGGTTGCCGGAGAAGCGTCGGCAGACCTGCAGGATGCGATCGCCGCGCACTTCCTGCTGAGCTTTCCGGAAGTGTTGTGGGGTGCCGTGCGCGAGGACGTCACCGGGTTCGCGCGCGCAGTTGCCCGCCGCGCGGCCACGGCCGAATGTCGGGTGCAGGAGGTGCAGCAGGGGGAGGACCGGTATGAAGCGCACACCGTTCGCCTGGCGCAGGCAGCCTTGACATGCACGTTGCCCGCGCTGGAGTGGACGCTTGCACCTCTCGATGCCCACGGTAGTGATGCGACCGCCTTGGCGACACGCTATCGCCAGTTCCTTCAGCGCGCGGCGGAAACGATTGCCACGTCACCTGCCCATGTGGCCGCAACTGCAGTGGACCTTCAGCAGGTGCCCGGACCGAATGGCGACGCATGGCACGCCGAGCCAGGTGCTTTGCCCAAGCTGCTGCTGGAGGGCATCCTGCCCGCGCCGTTGGTGAAAGAACTCGGCGGCCTGGCCCTGAACGCAGATGCGCTCCATCCGGATATGCGTTTCGAGCATCTTGACGGGCGCAATCTGGACGAGTCTGGACGCGTGCTTGTGCGCCGTTTCCTTTATCAGCTGCGCGCGGCCAATGCGCAGAATGAGGTGACACTGCCGGAGCGCTGATTGCCGCGGTTCGGCTACTTCACCCCGTGCATCATCTTCTTCAGCAGCGGCGAGCAGATCAGCGCCACCGCCGCGCAGCCCAGGCCGATCCACATCAGCAGCCAGAACAGGTGTTCGTAGCTGGCGGCAGCGTTGGCGATATCCATGGTCTGGCCTTCCGGCACCTCGATCGCGGCGAGCTTGCCGAACAGCGCCGCCAGCGTTTCCGAGAACGCAGTGGCGAGGAACCAGGTGCCCATCATCAGGCTGACGACGCGCGGTGCGGCGAGCTGCGTGACCGCCGACAAGCCGACCGGTGACAGGCACATTTCGCCGATCTCCAGGATCAGATACGCCAGCACCAGCCACCACACGCTGGCCATCTGTCCGGTCGCACCCACGTGCTGGGCGGCCAGTGCCAAGGGCACGAACGAGAGTGCGGCGAAGATCAGCCCGATCGACGATTTGATCGGCTTGGACGGATCCATGCGGCGACGGTCCAGCCACGCCCACAGCATCGCAAACAGCGGCGCGAGTACGACCAGGAACAGGCCGCCGAGGTAGGTCAGCGAGCCGGCGGTCTGCGGGATCACCAGGCAGTCGCGGATCAGCATCACCAACATCGCGGCCACAATAGCGATGAACAGGTTGCGGGGCGCGGACGAACCCGGGTTTCGCTCCGACAGGCGCGCGGCCACCACGAAGCCCAGCGGCGCCAGCAGCAGCGAGGCGATCGACCAGGGCAGCGGGGTGCCGCCCTGGATCACCAGCGACGGCACCAGATCCTTGGTCAGCAGGCGATCGGTAAAGGTCACCCAGGAGCCGTAGGTCTGCTCGTACAGGGTGAAGAACACCAGGGCCATGAAGATCAGCGCCATCAGCGCGATCATCTGCTGGCGCTGCACCGGCGTGCAGCGGGTACCGGTGAACCAGGCGAACCAGACCAGCACGCCGCCGAGCACGACGATCATCAGCATCAGTGCCAGGCTGATTTCACCGCCGAGCGCGAACGCACCGTTGGCCGCGGCCCACATCAAGGCAGCGACGGGGATCACGCCGAGCACGGCCACCGCATAGATCAGCCATTCGCGGCGGATGCCGAGCACGCGCTGGCGCAGGGCCGGCAGGTCGGATGGTTCGGCGTGGCCCTGCAGATACTTCTGGCCCCACAGGAACATGCCCAGCCCGATCACCATGCCGATACCGGCCGCGCCGAAGCCGTACTTCCAGCCATAGGCTTCGCCGAGGAAGCCGCACACCAGCGAGGCGAACAGCGCGCCCAGATTGATGCCGGCGTAGAACAGCGAGAAGCCCGAATCGCGGCGCGGATCGTTCTCCGGGTAGAGCTTGCCGACGATGGTGGAGATGTTCGGCTTGAGGAAGCCCACGCCCATGATGATCAGGGCCAGCGAGAGGTAGGTGATGCCCAGGGCCGCGTCATCGCGTACCACGGCGCCGTCAATGCGGACCGCCGCGTGGCCTTCGAACGCCATGCCCAGATGCCCGAGCACCAGCAGCACGCCACCGAACACCACCGCCTTGCGCATGCCCAGCCAGCGGTCGGCGAGCAGACCGCCGAACACCGGGATGCAGTAGACCAGGCCACCGTAGGCACCGAGCAGGTCCAGCCCGGCCTTGTCGCCGAACAGGTGGTACTTGGTGAGATACAGCAGCAACAGCGCCTTCATGCCGTAGAACGAGAACCGCTCCCACATCTCGGTGAAGAAGCAGATGTAGACGCCCTTGGGATGGCCGAGGAAGTCGTCGGTAGCGGGGGAGGTTGCGGCGGCGTGCAGGGCGGCTGCGGTCATCGAGGGATCAGGCAGGGCGGACAAGGGGGCGAGTATAGGCCCGGGGTGACGGTGTATCCGTGCCGGGTCTGGCCGCTCCGCTGTCGGGGTGCGGGGCGCTCCGCTGTCGTAGTGCCGGCCGTTGGCCGGCAGCCTCAGCAGCCCGGCATCGCTCGCCTACAGATAGCGAAGCCACGCCAGATCCCGCCGCCGCGCCTTGAACCGCGCGAACGCTCTGGTCGGCCAGTACAGCGCCAAGGCCAGCAGCGCGGTGATCACCCACAGGCTCGCCACGTGGTCCACGGCGAAATACGCGCCGTGGGTGTGTCCCCAGCGTGCTTCGGCCAGCACGTACAGCAGCTTCAGCACGTACAGGTGCAGCAGGTAGAAGAACATCGGTGCCGCGCCGATGTCGGCCAGCGGCGCCAGCGCCCGGGCCACGCGCGGCGGCTCGTACAGGCGCAGCAACAGCAGGCCGATGCCCAGGGTGAGCAGCAGGAACAGCAGCGAAGGCGGGTACTTGGTGACATTGAAGACGCTCATCAGCGTGCTGCCCGGTGTGGCCAAGGACTGCCACGGGCTGTCGCCGTAGAGGTTCACCGCCCGCAGGATGACGAACGCCAGCAGCGCACCGGCGCCGGCCCTCCACAGGCGGCGCTGGCGCAGGAGCGCATCGCCACCGCGCGCGAACCACGGGCCGATCACCCAGCCCAGTGCAATGACGCCGATCCACGGCAGCACCGGGTAGGAGGCGCGCAGGCGCAGCCCGTCGGTCACGGTGATCCAGTCGCGCTGGTGCAGCACCTTCCACAGCACGGCCAGCACCCCGTCGCCCTGCACGCGGATGCCATCGAGCAGGTTGTGCCCGGCGATCACGGCCAGCGCCAGCACCGCCAGCGCCCCGCGTGGCAGCCACAGCAGCCCGGCCAGCGCGATCATGCTGATGCCGATCGCCCAGATCACCTGCAGGTACATCACGCTGGGCGGGAACTGCAGCGTCCACGCGACATTGACCACCAGCAGCTCCAGCACCACCAGGAACAGGCCGCGCTTGAGCAGGAAGGCCGACGCGGCCCGGCGCCCATCCGGCTTGCCACTGGCGTACAACCAGGCCGACAGGCCGGTCAGCAGCACGAACACCGGCGCGCACAGATGCGCCAGCAGCCGGCTGACGAACAGCGCCGGCTCGACCTGGTCGACCGCCATCGGGTCGCTGACCTGCTGGTGCATGTAGAAGGTTTCTCGCACGTGGTCGAGCAGCATCAGCACGATCACGGTGCCGCGCAGCTGGTCGATGGAGGTCAGGCGGGAGGTGGGGGAATGCGTCACAGCAGCGCCGGTTGCTTGGTGCGATAGGATATAACATAACCAAATGGATGGGCCCGGCGCGCGACGTTGCCCAGTCCGGCGGGTCGCGGCGGCGGCGGCACGCGAAGGTCAACAGGGGCCTTGATCGGGTGGTGCAGGGTTGCCGGCCAGCGGCCGGCACTACTGGACTTGCCCGTACATGAACGCTAGCGTGGCAGGGATTTTTTGCCAGCAGAGGCTTCCATGAACAACGACGCTGCGCCACGCCAGCTCACTTTCCGCGCGGTGGTGCTTGCCATCGTGCTGGCGGTGATTCTGTCGGCCGCCAACGCCTACCTCGGTCTGTTCGCAGGCCTGACCATCGCCACCGCGATTCCCGCGGCCGTCATCTCCATGGGCGTGCTGCGCCTGCTCGGCGGTGGCACCATCCTTGAAAACAACATCGTCCAGACCGGTGCGTCGGCCGGTTCGTCGATCGCCGCCGGCGTGATCTTCACCATCCCCGCGCTGGTGATCATGGGCTACTGGCCGGACTTCAAGTATTGGTGGGTGCTGGGCATCGCCGGTCTGGGTGGCCTGCTGGGCGTGCTGTTCTCGGTGCCGCTGCGCCGTTCGATGATCGTCGAAGATCCGCTGCCCTTCCCGGAAGGCAAGGCGGCCGCCGAAGTGCTCAAGGCCGGTGAGAACCCGGGCCCGGGCCTGAAGATCCTGGCGGTGTCGGCGGTGATCGGCGCCTTCGTGAAGCTGGCGGCCGAAAGCGGCCTGCGCCTGATTCCGGATGCCTGGGCCACCTCGGCCTACGTGGGCAGCTCGAAGATCACCGCCTTCATCGGCACCAACCTGTCCCCGGCGCTGCTGGGTGTGGGCTACATCGTCGGCCTGAATGTCGGCATCGTGGTGGTGTCCGGCTCGATCCTGACCTGGCATATCGCCATTCCGCTGTACCAGATGTTCTTCATGAACACCGATCCGGCGCTGGCCGCCTCGATCGCCACGGCCAGCTCCACCGAGGCGGCCTTCGCCATCTGGGGCGCGAAGATGCGTTACCTGGGCGTCGGCGCGATGCTGATCGGCGGCGTGTGGACCCTGATCTCGTTGCGCAAGTCGCTGCTCAATGGCGTCAAGAGCGGTTTCGCCGCAGCCCGCAAGAGCGGTGGCCCGGCGCTGGCGCACACCGAGCGCGACCTGCCGATGAAGTGGATGCTGGTGGCCCTGGTGGTGTTCACCCTGCCGCTGCTGGCGCTGTACCAGGCCATCGTGGGCCAGTGGCATGTTTCGATCCCGATGACGCTCATCATGATCGTCGCCGGCTTCCTGTTCGTCTCGGTCTCGGCCTACCTGGCCGGGTTGATCGGTTCGTCCAACAACCCGGTCTCGGGCATCACCATCTCCACCATTCTGTTCGCCTCGGCGGTGCTGGTGGTGTTGCTCGGCGCCGACGGCCTCAAGCCGGTTGGCGTCGGCGGTGCCCCGCTGGGTGCGGTGGCCGCGATCATGATCGGCGCGGTGGTGTGCTGTGCGGCCGCGGTCGGCGGTGACAACCTGCAGGACCTCAAGGCCGGCTACATCGTTGGCGCTACGCCGTGGAAGCAGCAGCTGATGCTGGGCATCGGCGCGTTCTCGTGCGCGCTGATCATGGCCCCGGTGCTGAACCTGCTGGCCACCGCCTACGGCATCGGCGTCAAGTCCGAGCTGCATCCCAACGCGCTGGCCGCGCCGCAGGCCAACCTCATGGCCTCGGTGGCCAAGGGCCTGTTCGGCGGCGAGCTGCCGTGGACCTTCATCGGTATCGGCGCCGTGGTCGGCGCGGCGATCATCGCTTTCGACAGCTGGCTGAAGTCGCGCAATGCACGCTTCCGCGTGCCGGTGCTGGCCGCGGCGATCGGCATCTACCTGCCGCTGGAGCTGATGGTGCCGATCTTCCTGGGTGGCCTGATCGCCTACCTGGTGGAACGCTTCCACAAGATCCGCGGCGACGACGAAGAAGGCCGCGACCGCGTGCACAAGCCCGGCGTGCTGTTCGCTGCGGGCCTGATCACCGGTGAAGCCCTGATGGGTATCGCGATCGCGGTGCCGATCGTGATCAGCAGCCGCGCGGACGTGCTGGCGCTGCCGTTCCACCTGCCGGGCGCGCAGTGGATCGGTCTGGCCGTGCTGTTCCTGGTCGGCTGGTTGATCTACCGCACCGGCAAGCGCGCGGTGGGTTCAGTCTAAAAAGTCTGCATCTGCGTCATGGCAAACCCCGCTCCGGCGGGGTTTGTCGTTTCTGCCTCCCGTCGAACCACCGGCATGACCGATGGCCTTTGCATCGGTGGCCCCTGCGGCCCTACCATCGGCGTTTTGCCGTTCCGCGGAGACCCCGATGAAACTTCGTTACGCCCTGCTGCCGTTGTGCCTGCTGACCGCGATGCCCTCGCTGGCGGCCACGCGTGGCCTGGATGTGCGCGACATGATCGCGCTGGATCGGGTCTCCAGCCCGCTGCTCACCGCCGATGGCGCCAATGTGATCTTCGCCAAGCGCGTGGTCGGTACCGACAGCAAGGCCAGCACCGGCCTGTACATCCGCAACCTGCGCACCCGGGATCTGGCCCCGCCCAAGCCGCTGACCCCGGCGGGCTGGAACGTGAATTCCGCTGCGCTTTCGGCCGATGGCCAGACCGTGTATTTCCTGAGCGCCAAGAACGGCAGCCAGCAGCTCTACGCGCAGCCGACCACCGGCGGCACCCCGCGCCAGCTGACCGATTTCCCGGTCGATGTGGACAGCTTCCACGTCTCCCCGCAGGGCGACCGCGTGGCCTTCAGCAGCGGCGTGTTCCAGGACTGCGGTTCGGACCTGGCCTGCACCAGCAAGAAGCTGGACGCGCACAAGGCACGCAAGAACACCGGTGAAGTCTTCGACACTCTGTTCGTGCGCCATTGGGACACCTGGGCCGATGGCCGCCGCAACACGCTGTTCGTGGCGCCGCTGCCGGTCGCCAAGGCCGCAGCGGTGAAGGGCGCCTCGGCGATCAGCGCGACGCTGGCCGGCGATGCACCGTCCAAGCCGTTCGGTGGCAATGACGACTTCACCTGGTCGCCGGATGGCAAGAGCGTGGTCGCCGCGATCCGCGTGGCCGGCAAGCAGGAGCCGTGGTCGACCAACTTCGATCTGTACCGCCTGGATGCCGAGGGCAAGCAGGCCCCGGTCAACCTGACCGCGGCCAACCCGGCTTGGGATGCCGGCCCGGTGTTCAGCGCCGACGGCAAGACCCTGTACTACCGCGCCATGAAGCGCCCCGGCTTCGAAGCGGACCGCTTCGGCCTGATGGCGATGGACGTGGCCACCGGCAAGACCCGTGAGATCGCACCCAAGTGGGATCGTTCGGCCGGCGAGATCGTGCTGTCCGGTGACGGCACCCTGATCTACACCAGTGCCGACGACATGGGCGAGCACCGCCTGTTCGGCGTCGACATCGCCACCGGCACCGCCGAAGTGGTGGCCGACGGCGGCAGCATCGGTTCGCCGGTGATCGCCGGGACCACCCTGGCGTACACCAGGAACAGTCTGAAGAGCGGCGATCAGATCATCGTGGCCGCCTTCGATGGTGCCAACCCGCGCGAGATCACCCCGAGCGCCGGTGAGATGCTGCCCGACGTCGCCTTCGGCGATTACGAGCAGTTCCAGTTCAAGGGCTGGAACAACGAGACCGTGCACGGTTACGTGGTCAAGCCGTACAACTACCAGGAAGGCAAAAGTTACCCGGTCGCGTTCCTGATCCACGGTGGCCCGCAGGGCAGCTTCGGCAACGGCTGGAGCTACCGCTGGAACCCGCAGACCTACGCCGGTCAGGGCTACGCGGTGGTCATGATCGACTTCCACGGCTCCACCGGTTACGGCCAGGCCTTCACCGATGCGATCAGCCAGCACTGGGGCGACCGCCCGCTGGAAGATCTGCAGAAGGGCTGGGCTGCGGCACAGAAGCAGTACCCGTTCCTCAACGGCGACAAGGCGTGCGCCCTGGGCGCCAGCTATGGCGGCTTCATGGTCAACTGGATCGCCGGCAACTGGAACGAGCCGTGGAAGTGCCTGGTCAACCATGACGGCGTGTTCGACCAGCGCATGATGGGCTACGCCACCGAAGAGCTGTGGTTCACCGAGTGGGAGCAGGGTGGCACGCCGTACGCGAAGGCCGCCAACTACGAGAAGTTCAACCCGGTCAACCACGTGGCCGACTGGAAGAAGCCGATCCTGATCGTGCACGGCCAGCTCGACTACCGCATTCCGGTGGAGCAGGGCCTGGCGGCGTTCACCGCTGCGCAGCGCCAGGGCATCGAGTCCAAGTTCCTGTACTTCCCGGATGAGAACCACTGGGTGCTCAAGCCGCAGAACAGCGTGCAGTGGCACGACACCGTCAACGGCTGGTTGAAGCAGCACATCGGCGAATAAGCCGGTTTGAAGCGCCGCCCCCAGGGGCGGCGCTTTGCTATCGGTGGTGCCGGTCATTGGCTGGCGGTTGTATCGCGCGTTCCACATCCATGAGGTTGCCGGCCAGCGGCCGGCACTACGCAGGCCATCCCCCGTGAAAGCACCCGCCCTGATCCAGAACGATATCGTCGTCTTCGGCTTGATCGCTGCCACCCTCGGTGCCGTGTTCTGGACCGCCTCGCGCGAGCAGGGGCTGTGGAAGCGGTTCTATACCTACGTGCCCGCGTTGCTGCTGTGCTACCTGATTCCCGGCGTGTACAACACCGTCGGCCTGATAGATGGCCAGAACACCCATCTCTACAACCCGGTCGCGCGCGACATCCTGCTGCCCGCCGCTCTGGTGCTGCTCACCCTGGCCGTGGACATCAAGGGCATCCTGCGGTTGGGGCCGAAGCTGATCGTGATGTACCTGGGCGCCTCGCTCAGCATCATGATCGGCGCCGTGGTCGCCTTCCAGTTGATGAAGTGGCTGCACCCGGCGACGGTCGCCGGTGACACCTGGGCGGGCATGGCGGCGCTGGCCGGCAGCTGGATCGGCGGCGGTGCCAACATGCTGGCCATGCGCGAAGTGTTCGATGTCAACGCGACCACCTTCGGGCAGTTCGCGGTGGTCGATGTCGGTGTCGGTTATGTGTGGATGGCGGTGCTGATCTTCATGGCCGGGCGCGCGGCAAAGATCGATGCGCGCAGTGGTGCCGACACCTCCGGCATCGATGCCCTCAAGCTGCGCATCCAGGCGTTCCAGGCACAGCATGAGCGCGTGGCCAGCCTGACCGACCTGATGCTGATCGTGGCGGTCGCCTTCGGCGTGGTGGGGCTGTCGCACGCGATCGCCGGGCCGGTCTCGGCATGGTTCAAGGGGCATGTCGCCTGGGCCTCGCAGTTCAGCCTGGATGCGCCGTTCGTGTGGGTGGTGGTGATCTCCACCACCTGCGGCCTGGCGTTGAGCTTCACCCGTGCGCGCAACCTGGAAGGTGCCGGTGCCTCCAAGCTCGGCTCGCTGCTGCTGTACTTCCTGATCGCCTGCATCGGCATGCAGATGGACCTGCTGGCACTGCTGGACCGCCCGTGGCTGTTCCTGCTCGGCCTGATCTGGATCGCGGTGCACATCGTGCTGCTGTGGGCGCTGGCGCGCGCGCTGAAGGTGCCGTTCTTCTACTTCGCGATCGGCTCGCAGTCCAACATCGGCGGGCCAGCCTCCGCGCCCGTGGTGGCGGCGGCGTTCCATCCTTCGCTGGCGCCGGTCGGCGTGCTGTTGGGCACGATGGGCTACGCCACGGGCACGTATCTGGCGTACATCGTGGGCATCACCCTGCGCGCGATGGCAGGGCAGGGCTGACCGCACGTGCGGATTTACGCAGGAAGAAGACCGCGTTCGACCAGCCACGCCTTTGCATCTTCCGCATCCTGTTCGAACCACGCCTTCGTCGACCCCAACCGATACGTATACCCCCAAGCATCCATGTCCAGCATCAGGCGGTCGCTGCCCACACCAGGCAGTCTTCCGGCCAGCACGATCTGCAGGTAACAGGTGGCGTCTTCTTCGGGCACCGAATCGGTGGCATCGGTATGCACCAGCGCACGCCGCTCCGGCGGCAGCACGATCAGGTGACAGGCTTCGTGCAGCATCGAGTGCACGGGGGTGTCATCGCGGACGTACACGTCGCTGCCGATGATGCCGGCTTCGGGTTCGCCCCAGTAGCTGCCCGGAATCGGCGCACCATCGGCCACACGATGCAGGTGCAGATCGTGGGTGGCGAGCAGGGCGAGGGCATCGTCGAAACGGATATCGCCGACGCGGGTGACCTGCGGTTCGGCGGTGGGGGCAGCGTCGTTCATGGGTTACCGCTCAACCGCCCCTTCCAACGCGGAAGGGGCGATGTCGATCAGGGCTGCTGCGGGCCTTCCGGCAAGGCGACGGAGATATCGAGCACATCGTGCTCCCCGTCCTTGACCAGATCGACCTTGACCGCATCAGCGTCGATGTTGACGTACTTCTTGATCACTTCCAGCAGCTCGCGCTGCAGCAGGGGCAGGTAGTCCGGGCCGCCGCGGTGGCTGCGTTCCTGCGCGATGATGATCTGCAGGCGGTTCTTGGCCGTTTCGGCAGTGGTCTTCTTCCGGTTCAGGAAATCGAACAGTCCCATGCTTACCCTCCGAACAGCTTGCTGAAGAAGCCTTTCTTCTCCACGGTGGTGAAGCGCATCGGACGCTCTTCGCCAAGGATGCGGCCCACCGCATCTTCGTATGCCTGGCCCGCCGCCGATTCGGGGTCCAGAATGACTGGCTCGCCCTTGTTGGACGCATTGAGCACGTCGCCCGATTCGGGCACCACGCCAATGGCCTTCAGGCCCAGCACTTCTTCCACGTCGGTGATGCTGAGCATCTCGCCGCTTTCCACCCGTACCGGGCTGTAGCGCGTGAGCAGCAGGAAGGCCGGCACGTTCTTGCCGGATTCGGCCTTGTGGGTCTTCGAATCGAGCAGACCGATGATGCGGTCCGAGTCGCGCACCGAAGACACTTCCGGGTTCACCACCACGACCGCACGGTCGGCGTAGTACATCGCCAGGAACGCGCCCTTCTCGATACCGGCCGGGGAGTCGCAGATGACGTACTCGAAGCCGTCGGCGATGAGATCGTCGAGCACCTTGCGCACGCCTTCCTGGGTCAGTGCGTCCTTGTCGCGGGTCTGCGAGGCAGCCAGCACGTACAGGTTGTCGAAGCGCTTGTCCTTGATCAGGGCCTGCTTGAGGGTCGCTTCGCCGTGCACGACATTGACGAAGTCGTACACCACGCGGCGCTCGCAGCCCATGATCAGGTCCAGGTTGCGCAGGCCGACGTCGAAGTCGATCACCGCCACCTTTTTGCCACGACGTGCCAACCCGCAGGCCAGGCTGGCGCTGCTGGTGGTCTTGCCGACGCCGCCCTTGCCGGAGGTGACTACGATGATTTCAGCCAAAGGATTTCTCCTGATTCTTCTGTTTGGGGGCTGCGTCAGTCCAGCGCAGCGATCTTGATCTGGTCCTGTTCCAGCCACACCTGCACGGCCTTGCCGCGCAGGGAGTCCGGAACATCGTCCAGTACCTTGTAGTGGCCGGCAATGGCGACCAGTTCAGCGTGGAATTCACGGCAGAAAATGCGCGCCGTGGTGTTGCCTTGGGCACCTGCCAGGGCACGGCCCCGCAGCGTACCGTAGATGTGGATGCTGCCATCGGCGATCACTTCGGCGCCCGCGCCGACGGTGGCCATGACGGTCAGGTCGCAGTTTTCCGCGTACAGCTGCTGGCCCGAACGGACGTTGGCGGTCTGCATGCGGCCCGGCTTGGGCGCGCCTCCGGTGGCGACAGCGCTGGGCGCCGGCGCCGCAGGCACGGCAGCGGCGGCACGCGCACGGCGCGGCGGCGGTTCGGCGACCGGCACGCGCGCAGGCGCCGGCTCGGCCTCGGCGCGCTCGTACTGGGCGCGGAACTTGGCCAGCAGCGGCAGGCCGAGCTGCTGGGAAAGCAGGTCGGTTTCGGTGGTGCCGTAAGCCAGCGCAACCGGCAGCACGCCGGCCTTGCGCAGGCCGTCCAGCAGCGCCTTGGCGGTCGCCACGTCCGGCATCCTGCTCAGCCCGCCGAAATCCAGGATCACTGCCGCACGCCCGAACAGCTTCGGCGCACGCGCGACACGTTCCTGCATTTCACGGGTGAGGCGCTCGACATCGAGGGTGCGGATGCGCAGATTGGCGATGCCGACCTGGCCGATCTTCAGTTCACCGGCCTGTTCAAAATCCATGTTCGCCGCCACCGATCAGGTCCCCGTCTGCTGCTGCACGCGCAGCGGCTCGCGGCGATGGCCTACCCAAGGCACATCCGGCAGCTGATCGCCGTAGGTGTCGTGCACCCACTGGTAACTGCACAGGTCCTTGAGCAGCATGCTGGCGCGCACATCCACGTGGGCCATGTTGTTCTGCCCGACCTCGCGGAAGCCGAAGCTGCCGTGGAAGAGCAGGGCGGCATCGGCACCGTGATCCAGGAACACCTCGCAGGTCAGCTGCGGGTAGCGCAGCTCGGCGTAGCTCTGCGCATCGGCATAGAACGCACGGCCAACGCCACCGCCGCGGCGGCGGCTGGCGACCACGATGCGGTCGATATAGAAGAATTTGCTGTCAAGCTGCTGCTTGAACCAGGCGAAGTTGCTGCTGTCGTGCTGGCTGTCGCTGCCGAAGCCGATCAGGAAACCGGCCAGGTTGCCGTCGCGCTCGGCGACGCGGAAATACTCAGCGCTTTCATAGAACAGACGCAGGCGGGCGGCATCCAACGGCAGGATGGCCAGGCCGGCATTGTTGTTCAGGGCCAGGACGGAATCGAGCTCGTGCTCGCGCACGTCGCGGATGACAATCGACATTGTGACTCCGTGGGGTAACGCGGTTGGCCCATCGAGGGGCCCTCGGTCCGATTATTGCATGGGTGGCTTCCCCCCGCGAGCGGACAGGCATGACTTCTGTGGGAGTGCAGGGGAACAGGTTCAGCCTACTATGCGTCCATGTTGGGATACCTCAGCCACACCCGAGTACTGCGACTGGCCGGCCTGTTCACCTGGGTCATGGTCGGACTTCCTCTGGTTTACTCACAGTACGAAGCACTGCTGCGCCGCGGCGGAGGCGTCGATGCCTGGGCGCTGTGGCTGTTCGCGGCGTACCTGGCCTTCGGCGCCGGCTACTTCTGGCTGACCCGCGGGCTGCGCAACGGCGGCCACTCGCGCTGGTACGACCGGGTCATGCTGGTGCTGCTGACCGCGTCGGCGCTGGGCGTGAGCTATCTGAGCGGTTCCGGGCTGGGCAGCATCCTGATGATGGTCGCCGCCGGCGTCATCCCGTGGATGCTGCCGGTGCGCGGCGGCGTGATCTGGCTGCTGCTGAGCCAGCTGGCGGTGCTGCCGGTCTACTACCTCATCCTGAATTTCTCCCTGTTCGAAGCGGTGATGCAGTCGCTGCTGTATGGCGGCTTCTCCATGTTCATCTTCGTGACCAGCCTGGTGGCGCGGCAGCAGACCGATGCCCGTGAAGAGCAGCGCCGGCTCAATACCGAGCTGCGCGCCACCCGTGTGCTGCTGGCCGAAAGCGCCCGCGTCAACGAACGCACCCGCATTTCCCGCGAGCTGCACGATCTGTTGGGCCACCACCTGACCGCGCTCAGCCTGAATCTGGAAGTGGCCGGCCACATCACCGAAGGCCAGGCCCAGGAACACGTGCATCAGGCCCATACCCTGGCCAAGCTGCTGCTGACCGACGTACGCGAGGCGGTCAGCCAGCTGCGCGACAGTGGTGCGATCGACCTGGCCGCCGCGCTGCGCCCGCTGACCGAGCAGGTCCCCTCGCTGGAGATCCACCTGGATATCGACGAGCCACTGAGCGTGGAAGATCCCGAGCGCGCGCACGTGCTGCTGCGCTGCACCCAGGAAATCATCACCAATGCAGTGCGCCACGCCGGTGCGCGCAACCTGTGGATCAAGGTCCGGCGCGAGGCGCCGGGCATCGTGGTGCTGGAAGCGCATGATGATGGGGTGGGCGCCGACGGTATCGTGGTCGGCAATGGGTTGCGCGGGATGCGCGAGCGCCTGCAACAATGCGGTGGTGAGCTGCAGATCGAAACCCGCCGGGGACAGGGCTTCCGCCTTCGTGCCTCGGTACCCGGCGTGCCAGTATTGATGCTGACCGCTGTCATTGAAGGAGTGCGTTGATGATTCGCGTCTGCCTGGTCGACGACCAAACCCTGGTGCGGCAGGGGATCCGCTCGCTGCTGGCGCTCGATGACGGCATCGAAGTGGTCGCCGAGGCCGCCGATGGCCGCCAGGCAGTCGAGGTGGTTCCGCAGGTCCGCCCTGACGTGGTCCTGATGGACATGCGCATGCCGGTGATGTCCGGGCTGGAGGCGCTGCAGATGCTGTCGCGGCTGAACCAGCTGCCGCCGACCATCATCCTGACCACCTTCGATGACGACCAGCTGGTGCTGGCCGGGCTGAAGGCCGGCGCCAAGGGCTACCTGCTCAAGGATGTGACCCTGGACCAGCTGGTGGGCGCGATCCGGACCGTGGCCGATGGCGGCTCGCTGGTGCAGCCGGCGGTGACCCAGCGGCTGCTGTCGGGCCTGGAGCACATGCGCAACGAGTTCGTGAGCCTGGACAGGCCGGACCCGTTGACCGACCGCGAGACCGAGATCCTGCGGCTGATGGCCAGCGGCTTCTCCAACAAGGAGATCGCCAATTCACTGGGCGTGGCCGAGGGCACGATCAAGAACCACGTGTCCAACATCCTCTCCAAGCTGGGCGTGCGCGATCGTACCCGCGCCGTGCTCAAGGCCTTCGAACTGCAGCTGGTCTGAGCCTGCGGACCCGGCGCCGGCCTTCGGGCGGCCACGGGTTCGCAGGTAATTTATGAATTCTGTGAAACCCTTGCAGCGCAAGCGATGCAGGGGGATTTTTGGTCCCAGCGGCCGAATCCGGCAAAGAAATATTGTCCATCCGCTACGTGCTGACACGCGCGATGCGTTATCTTTCCGCTCCTTGTCTATGCAAAACCGCTGCCGACATGGAAACCGGTGTGCCAACCCTGATCAACAACACCGGCGAAGCCTGCTAGGATTGGCGCTTCGCTTCAATCAACCCGGCCGTGGGATCGGCCCCGGAGACTCCTGAATGACCCGTATTATCGAGTTCCTGATCGCCTTGGGGATCGTGGCTGGCCTGTTCGTCATCATTGGCGTATGTCTGCCGGGCGAGCGCCATATTTCCGAAAGCATCGAGACCAACCGCAAGATGACGATCGTGTACGACACGGTCAACAGCCTGCGCCGCTTCAAGGACTGGAACCCGCTCTTGCTGCGCGATCCCGCCGTTGAACTGAAGTACTCCGGCCCCGCTGCCGGCGTCGGCGCACGCCTGGACTACGCCTCCAAGGAAAGCTCCTTGGGCGAAGGTAGCTGGGTGATCACCGAGTCCGAGCAGAACAAGCACGTGGCGATCGAGATCGAGGACGCCTCCAAGGGTCACGACAAGACCACCCGCTTCACCCTGGAGCCGACCGGCAAGGGTGGCCGCAACGTCAAGATCACGCAGGACTACAGCGTCAAGTACGGTTTCAACCTGTTCGGTCGTTACGCTGGCCTGTACGTCAGCCGTCACGCCGGTGACGACCTGAAGCTGGGTCTGTCGCGCATGGCCAACATGCTGGCCACCGTGCCGAACATCGACTACCGCACCGCCGAAGCCCCGCTGACCGATCTGGCCATCGTGGACGTCCCGGCCGAGGACCTGCTGGTCGTCACCGCCGGCAACGTGGATCGCGGCCAGGAGACCATCACCAAGTCCATCAAGGACAACCAGGAGTGGATCAAGCGCGTCATGGAGGCCAACAACCTCGAAGCCGCCGGTCCGTTCCGCATCATCACCACCGATTTCGGCGCCGAGAAGTACGCCTTCGACGTGGCCCAGCCGGTCAAGAAGAAGGGTGCTGAAGGCGCGACTGCCGAAGCCCTGACGGTGAAGATCGACGGTGGTGCACCGGTCAAGTACGTGCACGTTGCTCCGCATCGCTCGGCCCACGCGGCCTACACCGGCCACATGGCCGGCCTGGACATCGCCCGCAACGCCCTGCGTGCGTGGTCGGTGACCGGCGGCAACGAAGTGATCGATCGTCCGTACGAGTCCTGGAAGGACGGCGTGGACAAGTCGTTCACTCCGGAAGGCACGTACGACATCTACTGGGCCGTCAAGTAAACCGACGGTTGCCGTGATGTAACGCACGACCTGAAACGCGCCGCTTCCTGCGGCGCGTTTTTTTTTGGCTCCGGCAGCGGGGCATTGTCTGAAGGACGCAAGCATGCTCAACCTGGAACGACGCACGCGCAAACCCTCCCTGCTGGCCGGCCTGGGCGGCCTGCTGGCGGCCACCGGGGTCGGTCTGTCGGCCTACGCCTCGCACGGCATCGCCGATCCACTGGCGCAGTCGCATGTGACCACCGCGGCCTTGTACGCGTTCGGGCACGGGGTGGCGCTGGCCGTGCTCGGCCCGACCCAGCAGAACACGCTGGGTCGGCTGGCCCTGTATGTCCTGCTGATCGGCACGCTGCTGTTCTCCGGCAGCCTGGTGGCTGGCGCGTTGTGGACGCTCAGTACGCAGTTGGCACCGGTCGGTGGCACCGCGCTGATGGTCGGCTGGCTGGCCTACGGCCTCAACGCGCTGAGGCGCTGACATGCCCCGCTACCGCCGCGGTTTCGATGTCGATGAGGCGCATGACTGGCTGAGCCGGCGCGACCGGCGGCTGGGCACGTGGATGAAGCGGCTCGGCCCGATCCAGGCGCCGCCCGGCTGGGCGAAAACCTTTGATCCGGTCGACGCGCTGGCACGGGCGATCCTGTTCCAGCAGCTCAGCGGCAAGGCCGCCTCGACCATCGTCGGGCGGGTGGAGACCGCCATCGGCAGCACCCGCCTGCACGCCGATACGCTGGCGCGCATCGATGATGCCGGGCTGCGGGTCTGCGGGGTCTCGGGCAACAAGGCGCTGGCGCTGCGAGACCTGGCGCGTCGCGAGGCAGCGGGTGAGATCCCCGACCTGCGTCGGATGTCGGTGATGGACCACGACGCGATCATCGACGTGCTGGTCCCGATCCGCGGCATCGGCCGCTGGACGGTGGAGATGATGCTGATGTTCCGGCTCGGTCGCCCGGACATCCTGCCGGTGGACGACCTCGGTGTCCGCAAGGGCGCCCAGCGCGTGGACAAGGCCGAGCGGATGCCGACCCCGAAGGAGCTGCTCGCCCGCGGCGAGAAATGGGGCCCGTTCCGGACCTACGCGAGCCTGTACCTGTGGCGGATCGCAGATTTCACGGTGGATCCGAAGGCGACGACCAACCGCTCGCAGGGGTGAGGCTACGCGGCCGGTGGCTTCGGCGCGAAGGCCGGGTCGTCGCTGATTCGTGCCCGCGCTGGCTGGCGCTTCTTCGCCGCAAGGTAGCGGTGATGGTGGAAGGTGGCGAAGGTGCCGCGGAGGACCACGACCCCGATCACCAGCATCATCCCCATCCTCCGAAGCGTGTCTGTCAGGCCTGCGGTGTCCTGCCTCAGATGCATCACGAACACCCATGCCCACAACGCAGCGGTCAGGCAGGCCGCAATCCGGCTGCGTTTGTAGACCCCCACTGCCAGACCCAGGTAAACGCAGCCGACCATCGCAGCAGCGATGAAGTTCATCATGGCGAACACGTGTCGGTTCGTGACCCACGTCCAGCCGCCCGTGGCGAGGGTGAACACGGTGAGTCCCGCGCCCAGTAACCAGAGCTGCGTGACTGGCCTGGTGATCCCGCTCGGCACCTGTTCCCAGTGCGGTGCCGTTGGCGGGGTGGGGGGAACCCCACCGGCCTGGTAGGGATTCTGATCGTCCATGGTCGCCCTCCTTGTGGGTCGCGCTGGTCAGGGTATGGCGTCGTGCCAGCACCAGTGCCACGGTTCGTAGACAATCCCATGCGGGTTGTCCCGCGGGTAGCTCAGCTGGAACCCGAAGCGACCGGCATGCTCGCCCAGCCACGCGAACGCGGCAGTCGACTCGAACGATTCTTCCGCAGGCGGTTCGCCGGGTGTGCCGATATCCAGCGCGTAGCCGCTGTGGTGCTCGCTGTAGCCCGGTGCGGCGTTGACCTTGAGGATCTCCTCCACGCTCAGCCCGCGGTTGCGTTTGCGGGCGAATATCCCGAGCTGGTAATCGTGGCTGCGGTAGCCGGAGATCGCCTCCAGGGCGATGCCATCGGCAGCGGCCCGCGCGCGCAGGCGTTGCCAGCTGCGGGCGGCGTCACGCTGGAGCCAGAGTGGCCGCCGGTAGCGGTCGAAACCGGCCAGGTGCAGCTGAGCCGGTTCGGCTTCCAGCGCCAGGCCGCTCGCGGCCTCGTAGGCATCGGCATCAATCCCGAGGGTTTCGAGGCGATGCTGCAGTCCACTCAGGGGCAGCACCGCATCGGGCGCGCTGCCGCGGCGGCGATCCAGCACCTGGCGGTCCAGCGCATCCAGTGCCTCCTCGATGCCCGGCTCGCGCATCAGGCGCGGCACCAGTGGCAACACGCCGTGGGCGGTAGCGACGGCGAGGTAGCGCCCATCGCGCTTGCGCCGCAGGACCCACTGCGCGCGAGCCAGGGCGCGCGCGTCGGCAGAGCCGCGTGCACGCAGCAGGCCGCCAGGCCACAGTTCGATCTCGGCGGTGTTGATCAGCAGGGCAGGGGATCGGCGCATGCTGCCAGCTTAGTGCGCGCGCGGCGGTCCGGCCAGCGCCTGCAAAGYGTCGAGGAGAATGCGGGGACGTTCCGGGCTGATCACCAGGGCGCTGCCATCGCGCAGCGGCAGGTGCAGAACGCGGCTGCTGTCGGTGATCAGGCAGAACGCCTTGCTGCGATCGGCCATGCGGTAGTGCCCGGACTGGAAGCCCGGTACGCCGTAGCCGTTGGTCTTGATCGAGGGCTTGTACCGGCCATGCTCGGCGAAGTCGACGATGCGCGCCTCGTCCAGACGCATCGCGCTGACCGGCACGCGCTTTCGGTAGAAGGTCGACAACACCTCCAGCGTGTCCTCATGCAGCACGATGCGACGCCGGCTGTAGGCCCAGGTCAGTACGGCTGCCAGCACGGCCAGGAAGGGCAGCGTGACCATCAGCTCGGTGTGCGAACGCTCCGGTGCGTCCAGCGCGGTGCCGACCATCACGCCGGCGACGAGCAGCAGCGGAACCCACAGCCACAGCAGTCGCCAGCCCGGCGATGGGGCAACCTCGAAGGGATGAGGTGCACTCACTTCATGCCTCCTTTTTGAAGATCAGTACCGACGTCGTGAAGGGAGGTGCCGACACCAGGCTGATCGCGTTGACCAGCTCCCAGCCGAGCTGGCCCTGCCGGGTCAGTTCCTCCTGGATCTGCTCGGCGTTGACGATCCCCATCAGGTTGGGTTTCACTTCAACGGTGAGATAGCTCCAGCGCCTGCTCATGATTTGCTCTCCTTGTCGGCGGTGGGTCTGGGAAGGCGTCCGGCCTTGCGCAGGGCATCGCGCAGCACGTATTCGATCTGTGCATTGAGGCTGCGCAGCTCGTCGTCGGCCCAGCGCTGCGCCGCCGCCAGAACGTCGGCATTGATACGCAGCGGGTACGCTTTCTTTTCGGTCATGCGGGGTCCTTTATCGACAGCGCGTGCCGTCCCCTCGGCGCCGCGTTGCGGTGGTAGCTGCCGACCCTGGGTCGGCACGCTGGTGCATCAATACAGCGAACCGGCGTTGACCACCGGCTGGGTGCCACGATCCGAACACAGCACGGTCAGCAGATTGCTCACCATGTGCGCCTTGCGCTCTTCATCGAGCTGGACCACACCGTTCTTCTGCAGTTCGGCCAGGGCCATTTCGACCATCCCGACCGCACCGGCGACGATCCGCGTACGTGCGGCGATGACCGCATTGGCCTGCTGGCGTTGCAGCATCGCCTGGGCGATTTCCGGGGCATAGGCGAGGTGGCTGATGCGCGCATCGATCACCTGCACGCCGGCATCGGCCAGGCGCTCGGCCAGCTCGTCCTTGAGGTGCTGGGAGATCTCGGCGGCATGGCTGCGCAGCGACAGCTGGCCTTCTTCGTGCTGGTCATACGGGTAGCTGGTCGCCATCGCGCGCAGCGCCGATTCGGACTGGATGTGCACGAAGCTCTCGTAGTCGTCCACGTTGTAGACCGCTTCGGAAGCATCCACCACCTGCCACACGATCACCGCGGCGATCTCGATCGGGCTGCCGTCGAGCTCGTTGACCTTGAGCTTGCCGCTTTCGAAGTTGCGCACGCGCTGGCTCACCTTGACCTTGGTGAAGAACGGGTTGTTCCAGCGCAGGCCGTTCTCCTTGACGGTGCCGACGTACTTGCCGAACAGGCTGACGACCACCGCCTGGTTGGGCTGCACGGTATACAGGCCGACCAGGCTGAGCAGGGCGGTGGTGGCCAGCACCAGGCTGCCCACGATCAGCGCCGGGTTGCGGTTTCCCT
This sequence comes from Stenotrophomonas sp. 05L413, assembly GCF_056397945.1. Classification (NCBI taxonomy): domain Bacteria; kingdom Pseudomonadati; phylum Pseudomonadota; class Gammaproteobacteria; order Lysobacterales; family Lysobacteraceae; genus Stenotrophomonas; species Stenotrophomonas sp. 05L413. Next base: position 82,336 of record NZ_JBFTOL010000007.1, on the reverse strand, counting down.
TGTCCACCCCGACCACGAACATCCACACGGCCACCGCGGTCAGGGCCAGCACCAGCAGCAGGAAGGGCAGGCCGGACAGCGAGCGGATCGACTTCTCTTTCATGGCAGGGCGTCCTTGGGTAGTTGATTGGAAGATATCAAATTGATATCACTTCGCAAGTGCCGCCCCAGCCGGCCACGCGGCGGCGGCACCGGCTAGAATGCCCTCCCGCCCCTGTTGCCCGGAACATCGCCATGTCCACGCTCGGTACGCCGCTGTCTCCTTCCGCCACCCGTGTGCTGCTGCTGGGATCCGGCGAACTCGGCAAGGAAGTCGCCATCGAGCTGCAGCGGCTGGGGGTGGAGGTGATCGCTGCCGACCGCTACGCCAACGCGCCGGCGATGCAGGTGGCACACCGTTCGCACGTGATCGACATGCTCGACGCCATGGCGCTGCGCGCGCTGATCGCACTGGAGAAGCCGCATCTGGTGGTGCCGGAGATCGAGGCGATCCATACCGAGACGCTGGTCCAGCTGGAACAGGAGCAGGGGCTGCGGGTAGTGCCGACTGCGCGTGCGGCACGCCTGACCATGGACCGCGAGGGCATCCGCCGGCTCGCCGCCGAGACCCTGGGTCTGCCGACCTCGCCGTACCGGTTCGTTGATACCGACGCCGAGTACCGCGCGGCGGTCGCTGCGATCGGGCTGCCGTGCGTGGTCAAGCCGGTGATGTCTTCCTCGGGCAAGGGCCAGAGCACGCTGCGCCAGGAGGCCGACATCGCGCCGGCCTGGGAGTATGCGCAGACCGGTGGCCGCGCCGGTGCCGGGCGCTGCATCGTGGAGGGCTTCATCGATTTCGAGTACGAAATCACGCTGCTGACCGTGCGTCATGCGGGCGGGACGTCGTTCTGTGCGCCGATCGGGCACTGGCAGAAGGATGGTGATTACCGCGAGAGCTGGCAGCCGCAGCCGATGTCGCCGCGTGCGCTGGCGCGGGCGGAGGAGATTTCGCAGGCGATCACCGATGAGCTGGGTGGCTGGGGGCTGTTCGGGGTCGAGCTGTTCGTGAAGGGCGACGAGGTGTGGTTCAGCGAGGTGTCGCCGCGGCCGCATGACACGGGTCTGGTGACGTTGGCCTCGCAGGAGTTGAGTGAGTTCGCGCTGCATGCGCGCGCGATTCTGGGGCTGCCGATTCCGGTGATCCGCCAGAGTGGTCCGTCGGCGTCGTGTGCGATGTTGGCGCACGGTGAGGGTGTGCCGTTCTTCAGCAATGTGGCCGCAGCCCTGGTGCATCCGGATTCGGCGCTGCGCCTGTTCGGCAAGCCGAGTGTGCACGGGCATCGCCGGGTGGGTGTGACGTTGGCGCGCGGTGGGGATATCGAGGAGGCGCGGAAGATTGCGCGTGAGGCGGCTGAGGCTATCGGGATCGAGTTGCGGTCTTGAGGTGGGTTTGAGGCCCAAGCCTAAGCCGAAGCTGGCGCCTTGGTTGCTGTCGGTCTGAGGCGATCGGGCAGCCCGCTCACCTCTTCGTGGAGGGTCGGTTGGGCGGATCCAACGGCGGGGCATAAAATGGCAGGACAAAAAAACGGCGAGCCTTGGCTCGCCGTTTTTCGTTGAATACGGAGCAGACTTTATTTCAGGTCGACCCACACCAGGTGGTGGTCGCTGCCGTCGGCGATTTTTGCTTCCGGGCTGTCATTGGCAGGCCAGAACACGCCGCTGCCGATGTAGCTGAAGCCGACCGAGGGCAGGACGTAGTCCAGGCGCATGGTGCCGGATTTCGGGCCGAAGTCGCCGGTGGCATGGAAGGGCGCGCCTTTGCGGGTGATGCCTTTCTCGGCATAGGCCAGGCTGGTCTGCTCGGCGCCGACGCTGCGCGGGGTGGGGTAGCGCAGGACGCGGGGGTTTTCGATCAGTTCGACGATCGCTTCGTGGCGGCCGTCGCCGTCGACCGGGTCGTTGTTGAGGTCGCCGAGGATGACGAAGCGCGCGTCCTGCGCGAGGCCGCCGCAGTGGCCGCGGTCATCGCACAGCCATGAAGTGTCGCGGTCCTTGAGGTAGTCCTGCCACAGGCGCAGTTCGTCGTGGTTGCGGGCGGCGTTGCGCTTCTCCGGGCCGTCGAAGACCGGCGGGGTCGGGTGCGAGACCAGGGCGTGTACGGTGCCGTTCGGGGTGGTCACCGGCACGTCCCAGTGCGATTTGGAGGACAGGCGCAGCTGCGACCAGACGTGGTCGTTGTAGAAGGATTTCCCGGTGCGCGGATCGATCGGGCGCAGGGCGCCGGGCATCGTGCTCCACTTCAGCAGCTGGAAACTGCGGACCTTGGCTTCATCGATCGGGTAGCGCGACAGCACCAGCATGCCGTACTGGCCCGGGTGCAGGCCGTAGCCCCAGGCATCGTTGCCACGGGCGCGGCCTTCGCCGCCGATCTCGCCGTTGTTGTCCAGGTCCAGGCCGCTCTGCACGCCGGTGTTCACCGGGGCGAGGTAGCGGTAGGCGTAATGCAGCGGCTCACCGCCGCCCGGCTGGGCGGCTTCCAGGTAGCGCTTCTGGAAGAGATCAGCGGCGCGATGGGCGTCGTCGTAATCGAACTCGTTGAGCAGCACCAGATCCGGGCGGACCTGCTGCAGGACGGCGGCAATCTTGCGCGCGTGTTCGCTGTCACCTTCGAGCTCGGCGATCAGGCCGCCGGTCTCGTCGCTGTACAGGGAGGTGTTGTAGGTGGCGATCCGCAGCGGCGCGGAAGCGGGATCCGGCATGGCGGCGGTCTTGGCAGGGGTCTGTGCGCAGGCGCCGCAGAGCAGGGCCAGGGCAAGGATCAGGGGATGGGCTTTCATCCGCCTATTTTGCACCCGGCGCGGTGTCAGTGATGCGTCAGCGGCCGTCCAATTCGTCATCAAAGGCGTGCCAGCGGCGGCCGTCATAGGCCTCCAGCGGGCGGAACCGGCGCTTGTAGTCCATCTTGCGGTGGTCGCGGATCCAGTAGCCCAGGTACAGGTGCGGCAGCTGCTCGCGCTGGGCCCAGGCGATCTGCTGCAGGATCGCGAAGGTGCCCAGGCCGCGATGAGCCTGGTCCGGATCGAAGAAGGTGTAAACCGCCGACAGTCCTTGCGGGGTCACATCGGTCACGGCGACCCCAAGCAGCGGGCCGCGATGGCCGTCCTCGCCCGGGGCGCGGATTTCGATGAAACGCCCCTGCGACCAGCGCCCGATCAGGAATTGGTCGAACTCGTGCGGGCCGTGCTCGTCCATCCCGCCCTGTGCGTGCCGATGGGACAGGTAGCGGTGGTACAGCGCGAACTGCTCTTCGGTCTGTTCGGCGGCGACGATACGCACTTCCAGATCCGCATTGCGGACCAGGCAACGGCGCTGGCTGCGGTCCGGTGCGAAGCGGGCCACGGGGATGCGCACGGCTACGCAGGCGTGGCAGTCCGCGCAATGCGGGCGGTAGACCAGATCCCCAGAGCGGCGGAAGCCCCAGCCCAGCGCCATCGGGTACAGCGTGCCCAGGCGCGGATCGTTGGGATCGAGCACCAGATCGCGTGCGGCCCGTTCCGGCCAGTAGCCACAGGGGTGGTCACCGGTCTGGAACAGTCGCAGCTCGTCGTCGCGGTCGCCGTGTATTGCCATGCCCACAGCATAGCCCCGTGCCGTCGCAGCCGCCGCGACTGTCTGCCAAATGAACACGGCTGGCCGGGCTGTCAACGGTGCTGGCGCCCACGCGTTGTTACCGGTGTGGGTGCCACGCACCGCACGCAGTTTCCCTCACAAACCGGAGTTACCCATGCGCAACCGCAAATCCCTCCTGCTGCTGGCCCTGCTGCTGTCCACCGGTGCTGCCGGCCTGGCGGTCGCTGCCGATACCCCCGCCGCCGCTGACAAGCCGGCCCGTGCCAAGCTGGACACCAATGGCGATGGCTTCATCGACCGCACCGAAGCGGCCAAGTCGCCCCGTCTGGCTGCGCAGTTCGACACGCTCGATGCCAACAAGGACGGCAAGCTCTCCCGTGAGGAACTGCCGCGCTGGCACGGCAAGCGCCACGGGCGTGGCCCGGGTGGGCATGGCGACTGGATGGCCAAGCTGGACACCAACAAGGACGGCCGCATCAGCCGCGAGGAGGCCAAGGCCGACCCGCGCCTGGCCGCGCGCTTCGATGCGATGGACGTCAACAAGGATGGTTACCTGGACAAGGCCGACCGCGAGCTGCGCATGAAGCAGCATCGTGATGCCTGGTTTGCCGCAGCCGATACCAACAAGGACGGCCAGCTGAGCAAGGCCGAATTCGATGCGGCCAAGGGCCCGTTCGGTGGCCCGCGTGGTGATCATCGCGATGGCAAGCACCGCGATGGCAAGCCGCCGATGCCGCCGAAGGCACCGGCCACGAAGTAAGCGGTATGGCGGTGGTGTGTAACGAAAGCGCCGGTCATCGACCGGCGCTTTTCGTCCATCAGATGCGGCCGTTCCTGTACATCGCCCAGACGATGGTGCCGATCACCACAAGGTTCATCACCCACACCGCTTTGCGGCCGTAAAGCGACTCGTATTTCCAGTTCGGACCGGTGCGCCCGTGGCGGGCCGCGTCGCGCGCGATCATCGGCGCCATGATCCGCTGCAGCGGACCCAGACATTGATAATTGACCAGTCCCAGTCCGATGACGAGGGCCATCACCGGGGAGTACCAGCCCGGCTGAAGGTAGGTCAGGGCGAACACAGACATGCAGACCAGCATCGCAGTGAAGGTGCTGTAGTGGACGAACCTGCGGATCGCTGCGCGCTCGCTTTCGTTCTCGGCATACGAGAGCAGATAGCGGCCGCCCAGGTAGCTGCCCAGCACGCCGCCGACCATGCCGCCGATGATCGCGCCCCAGGCGAGATCCGGTGGAAACACCTGTGTCTGGCTGGCCGCTGCCGTCAACGAGCCCATTGCCGCACCGCCGGAGACACTGGCACCGCCCAGGCCGAGCTTGCCGGTGCCCAGCCCGGTGCCCAGCAGGATCGCAGCACTGGCCGTGCCCGGGGCGGCGACCAGCACCATCGATACGACGGTCGTGGCGAAGGCGGCACTCGGCGCGCTGCTGCGGGCGAAGTCGCTGAAGCGACGCAGCATCTCCTCACGCACGGTGGCACGTGCACGCGACAGGCGCTTGCGCACGGCGGCATCACTGAGCCCGAGCAGATCGGCGACCTGCTGCGAACTCTGGCCTTCGCGGTAATAGAGCAGCAGGGTTTCGCGGCTGTCCTCCGGCAGCGCCGAAATGATGTCTTCGGCGGCCAGTTCTTCCTCTACCCGTTGCAGATGATCCGGGGCACTGGGGCTGGGGTCGGCGGCCATGTTGATGGCGATCTCGGCGGCCTCGCCGGACAGCGGGCGGCCGCGGTTGGCGCGCAGCCAGTCACGGGCGAGATTGCGGGTGATCTGGCGCAACCAGGGCAGGAAGCTGGCATGGCTGTGCAACTGGTTGAGTTGCTGCCAGGCCTTGATGAAGGCTTCCTGCGCGATGTCCTCGCTGGCATGTACATCGCGGGTGATCGCCAGCGCGATCGCGGTGACCGTGTTCTGGCAGGCCAGCACGATGCGGCCATATGACTGCTGGCAGCCGCCTGCGGCAGCAGGCAGCTCGCGTTCGAGCGTGATGGTCAGCGGATGCGGCGTCATGGTGTCCTCCCCCGGGGATGGTCCCATCATGACGCGTGCCGGTCCCGGATGTGACCGGGTAGTGCCGGCCGCTGGCCGGCTCTGCAGGCTTCCAACCGAACGAGGAGCCGGCCAGCGGCCGGCACTACCTGTTACTCGGTGGGCTGGATCCGGACCCGCACTTCCTCTTCTTCCGGCGGGGGGGCTGCCGGTGCGGTCGGCGACGCCGCCGGCTGCACGGTCGGGGTCGGCGCGGGCGCCACGACCGGGGCGCTGCGGTGGCGCATGACCACCACCATCGCCACGGCAGCGATCACCAGCAGCAGGCCGATACGGATGCGCCAGGCCCAGTTGCGCGGCGCATCGTTCTGGGCGACCTCGTCGCGGAACGCGAACTGCGCGGTCGGGTGATCGCGGCGGGTGGTTTCGAGCAGGCGCGCATCGCGCAGGATCTCGCGGGCGCGGGGCTGGTCATCGGCATGCACCACCCACAGGGTCGGGTGGGTAGTGGCCTTTTCCTTGTCCAGATAGCTGAACTGGCTGCCGCGTTTGCTGTGGTACGAGCGTCCGTTGGTGATGCGCACCTCGATGCCGGCGTCGCGCAGCAGCTGGGCCACGCCTTCGACGGTTTCCACGCGCTGGCTGTTGAAGATCTGTCTCATGTCAGTCCTTGGCCGGCACGGCGGCAGCCGCGGCACTGTCGTCGACCACGCGGATCAGGCCTTCCTGCGCCGTGCTGGCGACCAGGATGCCGTTGCGGGTGAAGAACTGGCCACGCGCCAGGCCACGTGAATCCTGCGCGCTGGGACTGTCCAGCGAGTACAGCAGCCAATCGTCGGCGCGGAACGGGCGGTGGAACCAGATCGCATGGTCCAGCGAGGCCATCTGCACATGCGGCTGGTAGTAGCTGATGCCGTGCGGGAAGGTCGCGGTGCCGAGCAGGTGGAAGTCCGAGGCGTAGGCGAGCAGCGCCTGATGCAGCTCCGGGGCATCGCCGACGGTCTCGTTCAGGCGCAGCCAGACCTGGTGGTACGGCGGGCGCTTGGGCGGGTTGAGTTCGTCACGCGGGTACACATGGCGGAACTCGAACGGGCCGCCCCGCGAGAGCCAGCGCTGCACCTTGATCGGCAGACGATCCAGGACCGCCTGCGGCAGCGGCTGGTTCGGTTCGATGTCTTCCGGCTGCGGCACTTCGGGCATCTTGTGCTGGTGCTCGGCACCGGTCTCGGCCTGCTGGAACGAAGCGGCGCAGAAGAAGATCACCTTGCCGTGCTGGATCGCGGTGACCCGGCGGACGGAGAAGCTGCCGCCATCGCGGGTGCGGTCCACGTCATAGACGATGGGGTGGTCGATGTTGCCGGCACGCAGGAAGTAGGCGTGCAGAGAATGCACGTGACGGCCGTTCTCGACCGTCTTCTGGGCGGCCGACAGCGCCTGGCCCAGCACCTGGCCGCCAAAAACATACTTGGTACCGATATCGCGGCTCTGGCCGCGGAACAGATTGTCTTCCAGGCGTTCGAGCGAGAGCAGGTCGATCAGCTCGGAAACGACGGGTTCGTGCGTGGCGGACAAAGGCGGCAACCTGGGTTGGACTGGCGCCGATTATACGGGCTCCGGTAGGGCCGGCTGCTGGCCGGCTCCTCGTCAGGTACAGGTGTAGGGGAGCCGGCCAGCGGCCGGCACTACCGGTGTGCGCGGGCGCGCTTCAACCGTGGTGGGTCATCCCTTTCCCAGCCGCGCGACCAGTCCCTGCAGCGCCTGCTGGGCGTCCGGGGCGTACCAGGCCTCGATGAAGCGATCCAGCTGGATCAGATCGGCGTGCAGGGCCTCGTGGAGATCGGCACGGGCGATCGCGCGGGTCAGCAGCATCGGCTGGCGCGGCAGCGTGAGCAGGCCCTGCAGCCAGGCCACGGCACGGGCAACCACCAGATTGGCGTCGACCACCTCATCGACCAGCCCGATCTGCAGCGCACGCTCGGCCGGCACCATTTCGCCGCCGACCAGCAGGGTGGTGGCCCGGTGGTGGCCGACCACGCGGCGCATCAGGCGCTGGATGCCTTCCGGCGCGACCAGCCCGACCTGCACTTCGTTCAGGCCGATCACCGTGGGATGGGCGGCGTCGGGGCTGCGGGCGATGATCCGATAGTCGCAGCACAACGCGAGCACGCAGCCGCCGGCCGGGGCGTGCCCGGTCATGGCGGCGACCACCGGCACGCGGCACTCGGCCAGGGTGCGCACGGCGCCGAAGAAGGCCTGCCAGCTGTCCAGCAGCTTGTGTTTGTCATCGCCGTGGCTGAGCAGGTGCGGCACGTCCATGCCGGCGCTGAAGATGCGCTCGCTGCCGGACAGCACGATGCCGTGCACATCATCGGACATCGCCTGGTTGATCGCGTGGATCAGGTGCCGGCACAGCTCGGTGTCCAACGCATTGACCGGTGGCCTGGCCAGCCGCAGTTCGCGGATGGGGCCGTGGTTGATCACCTCGATGAGCGTCGTCATGCTGCAGTCTCGTTGCGGACAGGGAACGAAGCCGATGATAACCAAACCATTCGTGTGCGTATTGTTGGGATTGTGTGCGTTCGCAACATCCGCGTGGGCCGCAACGCCGGCCTGTGTGTCACTGCGCGATGGGTGGGTGCGCCTGCCGCCCGGTGCGATGCCGATGGCGGCCGGCTACGGCCAGATCCACAACGACTGCCGCGAGGCGGTGGTGGTGGTCGCCGCCGGCAGCAAGGCGTTCGGCGATGTCTCGCTGCACGAAACCACGCTGGTCGACGGCGTCAGCCGCATGCGCGCGGTCGAACGCCTGCCGATCGCGGCGGGGGCGACGGTCGTGCTGAAACCCGGTGGTCTGCACCTGATGTTGATGCAGCCGGAGGTGGCGCTGAAAGAGGGGGTGCAGCTGCCGTTGCGGCTGAGCCTGGAAGATGGGCGCAAGGTGGATGGAACGTTGCAGGTGCGCAGCGCGGTGCCGTAAAGATGAATGGGCCGTGGTAGTGCCGGCCGCTGGCCGGCACCCACGCAGTCCATCGTTGCCATGAAACTGCCGGCCAGTGGCCGGCACCACTTTTCAGTTCGGCTCGGCAGAACCCATCAGCTTGACGCGGTCCGGATCGCCTCGGGCAACGGCGCGCTCTTGCCGGTCTGGGTGTCCATCCAGACCACCACCACGTTGCCATCCGAATACAGCGTGCTGTCGTTCTTCTCGTCCACGATGCGGTGGCCGATGGTCACGCTGCTGTTGCCCAGACGCTCGACGAACAGCTCCACCACGATGTCGTTGGGCCACACGATCGGCAGGCGGTAGTTGACGTTGGTCGCCGCCACTACCGGTGCGATCCGGTCGGTCATCGAAACGCCCTCCACGCCCAGCATCCAGCGCACGCGCGCTTCTTCCAGGTAGGAGATGTACTTGGCGTTGTTCACGTGGCCCATGCTGTCCATGTCGCGCCAGCGGACGCTGATCGGCACGCGGGCGAGGATCTTGTGCTCGTTGCTCATGCGGTCTTCTTCTTGGTCTTGCTGGGGGCTTTGGTCGCGGCGGTCTTGCGCACGGCCTTCTTCGGTTCCGGCTTGGCCTTGCGCGGCGGGCGGGCGTCGGGCTTGTTGGCCACGGCCGCCGGCTGTTCCGGACGCGCGCTGGTGGAGGGCAGCATTTTGGCCAGGAACTGGCCGGTGTACGAGGTTGGGCAGGCCGCCACGTCCTCCGGCGTACCGGTGACCAGGATGGTGCCACCGCGATGGCCACCTTCCGGACCCAGATCGACGATCCAGTCGGCGGTCTTGATCACGTCCAGGTTGTGTTCGATCACCACCACCGTGTTGCCTTCGTCGCGCAGCTTGTGCAGCACGCCGAGCAGCGCCTCGATGTCGTGGAAGTGCAGGCCGGTGGTCGGCTCATCCAGGATGTACAGCGTGCGCCCGGTATCGCGGCGCGACAGTTCCTTGGACAGTTTCACGCGCTGCGCTTCACCACCGGACAGCGTGGTCGCGCTCTGGCCCAGCTTGATGTAGCTCAGGCCCACATCGACCAGCGTTTCCAGCTTGCGCGCGATGCTCGGCACCGGCTCGAACAGCTTCAGGGCATCTTCGACGGTCATCTGCAGCACGTCGTTGATGTTGTAACCCTTGTAGAGGATCTCCAGCGTTTCGCGGTTGTAGCGCTTGCCGTGGCAGACATCGCAGGGCACGTACACGTCCGGCAGGAAGTGCATTTCCACCTTGATCAGGCCATCGCCCTGGCACGCTTCGCAGCGGCCACCGCGCACGTTGAAGCTGAAACGCCCCGGCGAATAGCCGCGTGCACGCGCTTCGGGCACCTGCGCGTACAGCTCGCGCAGCGGCGTGAACAGACCGGTGTAGGTGGCCGGGTTCGAGCGCGGGGTGCGGCCGATCGGCGACTGGTCGATGTCCACCACCTTGTCGAACAGATCCAGGCCGTCGACTTCCTTGTATGGGGCGATCGGGTGCGAGGAGCCGTTGATCTCGTTGGCGGCCAGCGAGAACAGGGTGTCGTTGATCAGGGTCGACTTGCCCGAGCCGGACACGCCGGTGATGCAGGTCAGCAGGCCCGAGGGAATATCCAGGTCCACGCCCTTGAGGTTGTTGCCGCTGGCACCGCGCAGGTGCAGGGTCATCTTCGGGTTGGGCTTGTGCCGGCGCGCCGGGATCTCGATGGCGCGCTTGCCCGACAGGTACTGGCCGGTCAGCGAACGCGGGGCATCCAGGATGTCCTGCAGCGTGCCCTGGCCGACGATCTCGCCGCCGTGCACGCCCGCGCCCGGACCGATGTCCAGCACGTAGTCGGCCAGACGGATCGCGTCTTCGTCATGCTCGACCACGATCACCGTGTTGCCGAGGTCGCGCAGGCGGGTCAGGGTACCGAGCAGGCGCTCGTTGTCGCGCTGGTGCAGGCCGATCGACGGCTCATCCAGCACGTACATCACGCCGACCAGGCCGGCACCGATCTGCGAGGCCAGCCGGATGCGCTGGGCTTCACCACCGGACAGGGTGTCGGCCTTGCGCTCCAGGGTCAGGTAATCCAGGCCGACGTCGACCAGGAAGCCGAGCCGTTCGCCGATCTCCTTGACGATCTTGCCGGCGATCTCGCCGCGCCAGCCGGGCAGGCTCATGCTGCTGAAGAACTTCAGCGCATCGTCGATCGGCATCACCACCAGTTCCGGCAGCGCACGGTCGGCCACGAACACATTGCGCGCGGCCTTGTTCAGGCGCTGGCCCTGGCACTCGGGGCAGTTGCGCTCGCTGATGTACTTGGCCAGCTCTTCGCGCACGGCCGAGGATTCGGTCTCTTTGTAGCGGCGTTCGAGGTTGGGAATGATGCCCTCGAAGCGATGCTTGCGCTGGGTGCGGCCACCGGCTTCGGTGAAGTAGGTGAAGGTGATCGTCTCTTCGCCGCTGCCGTACAGCACGGCCTGGCGCACGTCCTCGGGCAGGCTCTGCCAAGGGGCATCGGTGTCGAACTTGTAGTGCTTGGCCAGCGAGGCGATCAGCTGGAAGTAGTACGCATTGCGGCGGTCCCAACCGCGCACGGCGCCGGCCGAGAGCGACAGCTCCGGGTGCACCACCACGCGCGAGGGGTCGAAGAACTCGGCCATGCCCAGGCCATCGCAGCCCGGGCAGGCGCCGACCGGCGAGTTGAACGAGAACAGGCGCGGTTCCAGCTCCGGCAGCGAGTAATCGCAGACCGGGCAGCTGTACTTGGAGGAGAACAGATGCGCAGGCGCATCCTCCACATCCAGCGACTGCACCGAGACCATGCCGTCGCCAAGCTTGAGCGCGGTTTCAAAGCTCTCGGCCAGGCGCTGCTTGATGTCCTCGCGCGGGCGGAAACGGTCGATCACCGCTTCGATGGTGTGCTTCTGGCGCAGTGCCAGCGGCGGCACCGCATCGATTTCATGCAGCTGGCCGTCCACCCGCACGCGCACATACCCCTGCGCGCGCAGCTGGTCGAAGACCTGGGCGTGCTCGCCCTTGCGCTCGCGGATCACGGGGGCCAGCAGCATGTAGCGCTGCTCGGCGTCGAGGGTCAGTACGTGGTCGACCATCTGGCTGACGGTCTGCGCTTCCAGCGGGTAGCCGTGGTCCGGGCAGCGCGGGCTGCCGACGCGGGCGTACAGCAGGCGCAGGTAGTCGTAGATCTCGGTGATCGTGCCGACGGTCGAGCGCGGGTTGTGCGAGGTCGATTTCTGCTCGATCGAGATCGCCGGGGACAGGCCCTCGATGTGGTCCAGGTCCGGCTTTTCCATCACGCTGAGGAACTGGCGGGCATAGGCCGACAGCGACTCCACGTAACGACGCTGGCCTTCAGCGTAAATGGTGTCGAACGCCAACGAGGACTTGCCCGAGCCGGACAGGCCGGTGATGACAATCAGCTTGTCGCGGGGCAGGTCGAGATCGATGTTCTTGAGATTGTGCGTCCGCGCGCCGCGGATGCGGATGAAATCCATCGCCATGGGGGATCCGTTGTGGGGCTTCGGCTCAGGGAGCCGGCAAGCGGGTGGGGCAATCGGAAACGGCAATCGGTCAGCCTACCGAGCTTGGGATTTGGGGGCAATCGCGGACTTTGCCACCCCCATGTCTCATTCCCTGAGACCCCACGAGCCGGTTTCCTGAACCGTATTCAGCCAAATCCGGGTCAGAGCAGGGGGTGGGTTGACCCGAAGTGGTTGAAGTCATTAAAATTCCGCTTCTGTCCGCCCTCGATGGCGGCAGTCCATAGACCACAATAACTACAGAGGAAGTCTGGTCATGTACGCAGTACTGGTAACCGGCGGTAAGCAATACCGCGTGGCGCAGGGCGAAACGCTCCGCGTTGAAAAGCTCGAAGTCGAAGTCGGCAACGAGATCAAGTTCGACAACATCCTGATGCTGGGCGACAGCGATGGCATCAAGCTGGGCGACGCGCTGAGCGGCGCTTCGGTCACTGCCAAGGTCGTGTCCCAGGGTCGTGCCGACAAGGTCCGGATCATCAAGTTCCGTCGCCGTAAGCACCACATGAAGCGCCAGGGTCACCGTCAGTACTACACCGAAATCGAGATCACCGGCATTGCCGGTGGCAGCAAGTAATAAGGAGAAGCAGTCATGGCACATAAGAAGGGCGTAGGCTCATCGCGCAACGGTCGCGACTCCAACCCGAAGTACCTCGGCGTCAAGATTTTCGGTGGCCAGGCCATCGATGCCGGCAACATCATCGTGCGTCAGCGCGGCACCCAGTTCCATCCGGGTACCGGCGTTGGCCTCGGCCGTGACCACACCCTGTTCGCGCTCGTCGACGGCAAGGTGGAGTTCTCGGTCAAGGGCCCGAAGAAGCGTCGTACCGTCAGCGTCGTCGCCGAAGCCTGATCTTCAGCGGTACGCAGGCGCCCACGCCACGGCGTGGGGTCGCTGACGAAAGCCCCGCTTCGGCGGGGTTTTTCGTTGGTATCAACTATCGGGCGGGACATTTCCCGCCGCCGGCCCTGGATCGTACCGGGGCCGTTAGACTCTGCGGTGGGGTGCACCTCGCGCCCGCCGCCTCCAGATTGGCATCCAGAATCATGAAACTTGTAGACGAAGCAGAAATCCAGGTGATCGCCGGCAATGGCGGCAACGGCTGCATCGGTTTCCGTCGCGAGAAGTTCATTCCGCTGGGCGGGCCGGACGGTGGCGACGGCGGTAATGGCGGCAGCGTGTGGATCCGCGCCGACGAGAACCTCAACACCCTGGTCGATTTCCGCCATGACCGCATCTTCAAGGCGCAGCGTGGTGAGAACGGCATGGGCCGCCAGGCCTATGGCAAGGGCGGCGAAGACCTGGTCATCACCGTGCCGATCGGCACCGTGATCATGAACGTCAGCACCGATGAAGTGATCGGCGATCTGACCAGCCATGGCGACCGCCTGCTGGTGGCCAAGGGCGGCCGCGGTGGCCTGGGCAACATGCATTTCAAGAGCTCCACCAACCGCTCGCCGCGCCAGGCGCTGCCGGGTGAAGAGGGTGAAGAGCGCCTGCTCAAGCTCGAGCTGAAGCTGCTGGCTGACGTCGGCCTGCTGGGCTTCCCGAACGCCGGCAAGAGCACGCTGATCCGTGCGGTGTCGGCGGCGACCCCGAAGGTCGCCGATTACCCGTTCACCACGCTGTACCCCAATCTGGGCGTCGTGCGCGTGGAGAACTACCGCAGCTTCGTGATCGCCGACATTCCCGGCCTGATCGAAGGTGCGGCCGATGGCGCGGGCCTGGGCGCGCAGTTCCTGCGCCACCTGCAGCGCACCCGCCTGCTGCTGCACCTCGTGGATATCTCCCCGATGGAAGGTGGCGTGGAAGGTGTCTCGCCGATCGAGCAGGTCCGTGCGATCGAGCGCGAGCTGGAAAAGCACGACCCGGAGCTGCTGAACAAGCCGCGCTGGCTGGTGCTGAACAAGGCCGACCTGATGTTCGAGGACGAAGCCAAGGCTGCCGCCGAGAAGATCGTCGCCGAGCTGGGCTGGACCCAGCCGTGGTACTTGGTCTCGGCCCTGGGCCGTGAAGGCACCTGGCCGATCATGAACAACGTGATGGCCTTCTTCGATCGCCAGAAGGAAGACGAGGCGCAAGCGCGCGATGCGTACTGAGCGCACCCGCGCGCCCCTGAGAAACCCGGCTGCGGCCGGGTTTTTCTGTGGTGCCGTCGTCACCGCCGACCGGGCCGACCGGGCCGGCCGTCGCAGATCGCAGGCAACAAAAAACCCGGCCGGGGCCGGGTTTTTCTCTGCGGCTGGGTCGAAGCCACGCAGTGCGTGGCTCTACGACACCCGCAGCGCCGTATCAGGCGGCCTTGATGGCCTTGATGCGCGCGGTCAGGCGGCTCTTATGGCGAGCAGCCTTGTTCTTGTGGATCAGACCACGCGAGCTGAAACGGTCGAGGATCGGCTGGGCAACAGCGAAGGCTGCCTCGGCGCCGGCGGCGTCATTGGCATCCAGAGCCTTGATCACCTTCTTGACAGCGGTGCGCAGCATCGAACGCTGAGCCGTATTGCGCGCGTTGCGCACGACGGTCTGCTTGGCGCGCTTCTTGGCGGACTTGATATTGGCCACAGTGGTGGTTTCCTGAAAAATCGGTGTAATGGGAACAGCAAGCTGGAAAGTATGATGGCTCGAAAAATGTACGTCAAGTCAATTGTCAAGAGGGAACACGGGTGAGTTCACCAAGGATGTTGCGGGGCCTGCTGTCTTTCAGCAGCATGACCATGATTTCGCGGGTGTTGGGGCTGGTTCGCGACCTGGTCATCACCACCACGTTCGGCACCAATGCGGTGACCGACGCCTTCTGGGTCGCCTTCCGGGTGCCCAATTTCCTGCGCCGGCTGTTCGCCGAGGGCTCGTTCGCCACCGCGTTCGTCCCGGTGTTCACGGAGGTGAAGGAAACCCGCTCGCATGCCGAACTGCGCGAACTGATGTCGCGGGTGGCCGGCACGCTGGGCGGGGTACTGCTGCTCGTCACCGCGCTGGCGTTGATCTTCGCGCCGCAGCTGGCGACCCTGTTCTCCAGCGGGGTGGATACCGACCCGGCCAAGCACGGCCTGCTGGTGGACCTGTTCCGGCTGACCTTCCCGTTTCTGCTGTTCGTCTCGCTGACCGCGCTGGCCGGCGGAGCGCTCAACAGTTTCCAGAAGTTCGCGATGCCGGCGCTGACCCCGGTGATCCTCAACCTGTGCATGATCGCCGGTGCGCTGTGGCTGGCCCCGCGGCTGGGTGGCACCCCGGAGAAGCAGATCCTGGCGCTGGGCTGGGCGGTGCTGGCCGCCGGCCTGCTGCAGCTGCTGTTCCAGCTGCCGTCGCTGAAGGGCATCAACCTGCTGACCCTGCCGCGCTGGGGCTGGCAGCATCCCGGGGTGCGCAAGGTGCTGACCCTGATGGTGCCGACCCTGTTCGGTTCCTCTATCGCGCAGATCAACCTGCTGCTGGATACGGTGATCGCCGCCAAGCTGACCGATGGCTCGCAGTCCTGGCTGTCGCTGGCCGACCGCTTCCTGGAACTGCCGCTGGGCGTGTTCGGCGTGGCGCTGGGCACGGTGATCCTGCCGGCGCTGGCCCGCCACCATGTCAGTACCGACAAGGCCGGCTTCTCCAGTGCGCTGGACTGGGGCCTGCGCACGACGCTGCTGATCGCCATCCCGGCCATGCTGGGCCTGCTGCTGCTGGCCGAGCCGCTGATTGCCACCGTGTTCCAGTACGGCCGCTTCACCGCGTTCGATACCCGCATGACCGCGCTGTCGGTGTACGGCCTGAGCTTCGCCCTGCCGGCCTTCGCGCTGCTCAAGGTGGTGCTGCCGGCCTTCTACGCCCGTCAGGACACCCGCACCCCGGTCCGCGCCGGTGTGGTCGCGCTGGTGGCCAACATGGTCTTCAACGTCATCCTGCTGGCCGTGCTGTACCACGTGATGGTGCCGGAGGCGCTGAAAGCGCAGGGCGTCTGGGTCGCGTTGGGCAAGCAGCCTGGCCTGCATCTGGCGCTGGGTATCGCCAGTGCGCTGTCCAGTTATCTGAACCTTGGCCTGCTCTGGTACTGGCTGGGCAAGACCGATGTCTACCAGCCCAAGGCGGGCTGGGGCGGCTATGCGACCAAGCTGGGGCTGGCCTGCCTGGCCATGGTGGCGGTGCTGCTGGGCCTGCGCTACGGGATGGCGGACTTCACCGGCATGGACAAATGGCACCGGATCGGCAACCTCGCGCTGCTGGTCGGCGGCGGTGGCCTGACCTATCTGGTGGCCCTGGTTGCCATGGGCTTCCGCCCGCGCCATCTGCGGGAGCATTGATCCGGGGGCAGCCCGGCTATACTTCATGGCTATCTCTTGCAAAGCATCGGCCCCGGTGGGCCGTATTCCACGTAGATGAGCAGGCTGTTTAGAAGCGTCGAAGGCGGGCAGTTGTTCCCGCACGGAAGCGTGGTCTGCATCGGCGCATTCGACGGCCTGCACCTGGGTCATCGTGCGTTGGTGCGCCACGCCGTTTCGCGCGCGCGCGCGCGCGCGCTGGGCGTGGCTGCCGTGGCGGTGGCTTTCGAGCCACTGCCGCGCGAGTACTTCGCCCAGGGCGAGCCGCCGCCGCGGTTGACCCTGGCCCGTGACAAGGTCGCCATGCTGCGCGAACTCGGCGTGGATGCGATCGGCCTGCTGCGCTTCGATGCGCGCATGGCCGCGATGCAGGCCGAGGCGTTCGTCGAGCAGCTGCTGGTGCACCGGCTGAGCGCGCGCGAGGTGTGGATCGGGCCGGAGTTCTGCTTCGGCAACCGCCGCAAGGGCGATCTGGCCCTGCTGCAGGCGATGGGCCGCGAGCGTGGCTTCAGTGCCGGTGAGATCGAGCCGGTCGACCTGCACGGTGAGCGCATTTCCAGCACCCGCATCCGCCAACTGCTGCGCGCCGGTGATTTCCGTCATGCCGGCGATCTGCTGGGCAGGCCGTATACGATTGGGGGCAGGGTAGTGCGCGGCCGCCAGTTGGGCCGTACGCTGGGCTTCCCGACCGCCAACCTGCGCTTCCCGAAGACGCCGGCGCTGTCGGGGATCTACGCGACCTGGGTCCACGGCGTGTTCGATCAGCCGTGGCCGTCGGTCTCCAGCTTCGGTACGCGTCCCACCGTGGATGGCGTGGAGCCGCTGCTGGAAGCGCACCTGTTTGATTTCCAAGGCGACCTGTACGGCCGCCACATCGATGTCGAGTTCGTCGCCAAGCTGCGCGACGAAGAAAAGTTCCACGATCTGGCTGCGTTGACCGACCAGATGCACCGTGACGCCGAACAGGCCCGTCACATCCTTTCCGAACACAGATTGCGAGCCACTGCGTGAGCCAGGACTACAAAGCCACCCTTCATCTGCCGGCAACCGAATTCCCGATGCGCGGCGACCTGCCCAAGCGCGAGCCGGGCATTCTGTCGCGCTGGGAGGACGAGGGCCTTTACGCCCGCCTGCGCGACAACGCGCAGGGCCGCCCGCTGTTCGTGCTGCACGACGGCCCGCCTTACGCCAATGGCCAGATCCACCTGGGCCACGCGGTCAACAAGATCCTCAAGGACATCATCGTCAAGTCGCGTTACCTGGCCGGCTTCGATGCGCCCTACGTACCGGGCTGGGATTGCCACGGTCTGCCCATCGAGATCGCGGTCGAGAAGAAGTGGGGCAAGGTCGGCGTCAAGCTCGATGCGGTCGCGTTCCGCCAGAAGTGCCGCGAGTTCGCCGAAGAGCAGATCGAACTGCAGCGCCGCGACTTCAAGCGCCTGGGCGTGATCGGCGATTGGGACAACCCGTACAAGACGCTGAGCTTCGATTTCGAAGCCAACGAGATCCGTGCGCTCTCCAAGGTGTTCGCCAACGGTCACATCGTGCGCGGCGCCAAGCCGGTGCACTGGTGCTTCGACTGTGGCTCGGCGCTGGCCGAAGCGGAAATCGAATACCAGGACAAGACCTCCCCGGCGATCGACGTGGCCTACGTGTCGCGTGATTCCCAGCAGCTGGCCGAGCGCTTCGGCGTGACGCTGCCGGCCGATGTCGAGGTGGCGGTGCCGATCTGGACCACCACCCCGTGGACGCTGCCGGCCTCGCTGGCGGTGTCGCTCGGTGCGGAGATCGAATACGTGCTGGCCGAAGGCCCGGCCCACCACGGCAAGCGCCGTTGGCTGGTGCTGGCCGCCGCGCTGGCCGAACGTTCGCTGCAGCGCTACGGCGTGGAAGGCCTGGTCGTGCACGGTCGTGCCACCGGCGCCGCGCTGGAAAATCTGCTGCTGGCCCATCCGTTCTACCCGCAGCGCGACATCCCGCTGCTCAATGGCGACCACGTCTCCGACGAAGACGGTACCGGTGCGGTGCATACCGCCCCGGGCCATGGCCAGGAAGACTTCGTGGTCAGCCAGCAGTACGGGCTGATGGACAAGTACAACGCCGGCCAGATCAACCCGGTCGACGGCCGTGGCGTGTACCTGTCCTCGACCCCGCCGGCCGGCGATGTCGAGCTGGCAGGCGTACACCTGTGGAAGGCGCAGCCGTTGATCGTCGATGTGCTGCGTGCCTCCGGTGCGCTGCTGGCGTATGTCGAGATCGTGCACAGCTACCCGCACTGCTGGCGCCACAAGACGCCGGTCGTGTTCCGCGCCACCCCGCAGTGGTTCATCTCGATGGACAAGGCCAACCTGCGCCGCGATGCGATGGCCGCGATCGACAACGTCGGCTGGTTCCCGAGCTGGGGCAAGGCGCGCATCGGCTCGATGGTCGATGGCCGCCCGGACTGGTGCATCAGCCGCCAGCGCACCTGGGGCGTGCCGATCGCGCTGTTCACCCACCGCGAAACCGGTGAGCCGCACCCGCGCACAGTGGAATTGATGCAGCAGGTCGCCGACCGCGTGCAGGCCGAAGGCATCGACGTGTGGTACTCGCTGGACAGCGCCGAACTGCTGGGCGAGGAAGCGCCGCACTACGAGAAGGTCACTGACATCCTCGATGTCTGGTTCGACTCGGGCGTGACCCATGAAGGCGTGCTGCTGGCGCGTGGCTTCGGCAAGCCGGCCGATCTGTATCTGGAAGGCTCGGATCAGCACCGCGGCTGGTTCCAGTCCTCGCTGCTGACCGGCGTGGCCATCGACAAGCAGGCCCCGTACAAGCAGTGCCTCACCCACGGCTTCACCGTGGATGAGAAGGGCCGCAAGATGTCCAAGTCGCTGGGCAACGGCATCGAGCCGCAGGACATCATGAAGACCCTGGGCGCGGACATCCTGCGCCTGTGGATCGCCTCGGCCGATTACAGCAATGAAATGTCGCTGTCGCAGGAAATCCTCAAGCGCAACGCGGATGCCTACCGGCGCCTGCGCAACACCGCGCGCTTCCTGCTCGGCAATCTGGACGGCTTCGACCCGGCCCAGCATCTGGTGGCCCCGGCCGACATGGTCGCGCTGGACCGCTGGATCGTGCATCGCGCCTTCGAGGTGCAGGAGAAGATCAAGGCCGCGTACACCGGCTACAACATGGCCGAGATCGTGCAGCTGCTGCTGAACTTCTGCAGCGTGGATCTGGGCTCGGTGTATCTGGATGTCACCAAGGACCGCCTGTACACCATGCCGGTGGACTCGCGCGGCCGCCGCTCGGCGCAGACCGCGATGTACCACATCGCCGAAGCGTTCACGCGCTGGATCGCGCCGATCCTGAGCTTCACCGCCGATGAGCTGTGGGGGTACCTGCCGGGCGAGCGCAAGGAGAACGTGCTGTTCGCCACGTGGTACGACGGTCTGGTTCCCTTGCCGGCCGATGCACCGCTCAACGCAGCCGACTTCGACCAGCTGCTGGCCCTGCGCGAGCAGGTCGCCAAGGTGCTTGAGCCGATGCGCGCCAACGGTGCGATCGGTGCGGCGCTGGAAGCGGAGATCACCGTCGCCGCCGATGCCGAGACCGCCGCGCGCTGGCAGCCGCTGGCCGAGGAGCTGCGCTTCCTGCTGATCAGCGGTGACGTGCAGGTGCGCCCGGCGACCACCGACGAGGTGTTCGTCAGCGCCCAGCCGACCGGCAAGCACAAGTGCGTGCGCTGCTGGCATTACCGCGCCGATGTCGGCTCGGTCGCTGCGCATCCGGAACTGTGCGGCCGCTGCGTGACCAACATCGACGGTGCCGGCGAAGACCGGCGGTGGTTCTGATGACCGCCGCCCGTCCGCGTCCGAACGCGCTGATCTGGCTGCTGCTGTCGGCAGCGATCATCATCGCCGACCAGTGGAGCAAGGCCTGGGTGCTGTCCAGCCTGCCCGAGTACGAGCCGGTGGTGGTCATCGAAGGCTTCTGGAACTGGTACCGCACCTACAACACCGGCGCAGCATTCAGCTTCCTGAGCGATGCCGGTGGCTGGCAGCTGTGGTTCTTCACCGCGCTGGCGGTGGGCATCAGCGGCCTGATGGCCTACTGGATGTGGGGCACCGCGCGCGGTGCCTGGCGCAGCGCCGTGCCTTACGCGCTGGTGATCGGCGGGGCGATCGGCAACGTGATCGACCGCCTCATGCACGGTCACGTCGTCGACTTCATCCAGTGGCATATCGGGGACCATTACTGGCCCTCGTTCAACATCGCCGACTCGGCGATCGTGGTCGGCGCGGTGGGTATCGCCCTGTTCGGCCTGTTCGACGGCAAGGCTGCCAAAAAAGCGGGATAATTCCCTCCTGTATCCGTAACAACCCGGCTCACGCCGGCCGGAGTATCTGACCGATGGATGTGTTGCTCGCCAATCCGCGTGGTTTCTGTGCCGGTGTCGATCGTGCGATCGAGATCGTCAAGCGCGCGATCGAGACCCTGGGTGCGCCGATCTACGTGCGCCACGAGGTCGTGCACAACCGGTTCGTGGTGGATGACCTCAAGGCCCGCGGCGCGATCTTCGTCGAAGAACTCGACGAAGTGCCGGACGACAACACGGTGATCTTCAGCGCGCACGGCGTCTCCCAGGCCGTGCGCCAGGAAGCCGACCGCCGTGGTCTGAAGGTGTTCGACGCGACCTGCCCGCTGGTCACCAAGGTGCACCTGGAAGTGGCCCGCCACTGCCGCGCCGGCCGCGACGTGGTGCTGATCGGGCACGCCGGGCACCCGGAAGTGGAAGGCACGATGGGCCAGTGGAACCGTGAGCGCGGCACCGGCCAGATCTACCTGGTGGAGGGTGTGGAGGACGTCGCCACGCTGGTCATCGACCAGCCGGAGAACTTCGCCTACACCACCCAGACCACGCTCTCGGTGGATGACACCCGCAGCATCATCGACGCGCTGCGCACCCGCTTCCCGGCGATGCAGGGCCCGAAGAACGACGACATCTGCTACGCCACGCAGAACCGCCAGGACGCCGTGCGCGATCTGGCGAAACGGTGCGATCTGGTGCTGGTGGTCGGCTCGCCGAACAGCTCCAACTCCAACCGCCTGAGTGAACTGGCGCGCCGTGATGGCGTGGAGTCCTACCTGATCGACGGTGCCGACGAGATCGATCCGGCGTGGGTGGCCGGCAAGAAGCACATCGGCTTGACCGCCGGTGCCTCGGCACCGCAGGTCCTGGTGGATGGTGTGATCGCGCGCCTGAAGGAGCTCGGTGCCACCGGTGTGGGCGAACTGGAGGGCGAGCCGGAATCGATGGTGTTCGCGCTGCCGAAGGAACTGCGGCTGCGGTTGGTCGACTGACCGCGCAGCATTCCGCCACGCATGCCATGGCGCTGCCCCGGTAGTGCCGGCCGCTGGCCGGCAGCGCACCTCGGTTGGCCCTGATCGCGACCGGCAGACAGAACGTCACTGCGCGCCGCTGTGCCAATCATGGCCGCAACGCGACGTATGACCTTTGGCCATGGGGCAGGGCGCTGGCGGAGGACTAGGATCGAGCCTTCCCCCGCTGGAGCCTGCCTGATGAAGATGCGTGCCATTGCCCTGTCCGTGTTGCTGGCCGTGTCCGCCACCGGCGTGCAGGCGCAGACACCGCCGCCGCAGGACGTGGCCTTCCCGGGCCTGCTGCGCATCGACGTGGACGCGCGCGACATCGGGCGACGCATCTTCAAGGTGAAGGCCACGGTGCCGGCCAAGCCCGGCCCGCTGACCCTGCTGTACCCGCAGTGGCTGCCCGGGGCGCATTCACCGAGTGGCCCGATCGACAAGCTCGCCGGCCTGGTCGTCACCGCCAACGGCACGCCGCTGCAGTGGACGCGCGATCCGTACGACGTCTATGCCTTCACCGTGCAGGTGCCGCAGGGCGCCAGCGAAGTGGTGGCCGAGTTCAAGTTCCTCTCTTCGCAGGGCACCCAGGGCCGCGTGGTGATGACCCCGGACATGCTCAACCTGCAGTGGAATGCCAATTCGCTGTACCCGGCCGGGGTGATCACCCGCAACATCCAGGCGCAGGCCACCGTCACGCTGCCGCCGGGCTGGTCGTACGCCACCGCGCTGGATACCGAGCGCCGCGAGGGTGACACGGTGGTGTTCAAGCCGATCAGCTATGACCACCTGGTCGACTCGCCGCTGTTCGCCGGCCGCCACTTCCAGCGCTTCGATCTGGACCCCGGTGCGAAGGTGCCGGTGCACCTGAATGTCTTCGCCGATGAGGCCAAATCGCTGGCCGCCAAGCCCGAGCAGATCCAGGCGCATCGCGCGCTCGTGCAGCAGATGTACAAGCTCTACGGCGCACGCCACTTCGACCGCTACGAGTTCCTGCTGGCGCTGACCGACAAGCTCGGCGGCATCGGCCTGGAGCACCAGCGCTCCAGCGAGAACAGTGGCGAGACCGGCTACTTCACCGAGTGGGACAAGACCTGGCTGGGCCGTGATCTGCTGCCGCACGAGTTCAACCACTCCTGGAACGGCAAGTACCGGCGTGGCGCCGATCTGACCACGGCCAACTTCAACGTGCCGATGGGCGACAGCCTGCTGTGGCTGTACGAAGGCCAGACCCAGTTCTGGGGCCAGGTGCTGGCCGCGCGTTCCGGGCTGTGGAGCCCGCAGCAGACCCGCGACGTGCTGGCCAATGTGGCGGGCACCTATGATCGCGGTCGCCCCGGCCTGGCCTGGCGCAACCTGCAGGACACCACCAACGACCCGACCATCGCCCAGCGCCGCGCATTGGCCTTCCGCAACTACCAGATGAGCGAGGACTACTACTCCGGCGGCCAGATGGTCTGGCTGGAGGTGGAGGGCAAGCTGCGCGCGCTGACGGGTAACAAGCGCGGCCTGGACGACTTCGCCAAGGCGTTCTTCGGCATGAACGACGGCGACTGGAATGTCCATCCGTATACCTTCGAAGAGGTGGTGAGCACGCTCAACGGCGTGGCGCCGTTCGACTGGGCCAGCTTCCTGCGCGAGCGCCTGGACGGGCACGGGCCGCTGACCGGTGGCCTGGAAGCGGCCGGCTGGAAGCTGGTCTATACCGATACGCCGAACGAGGCGTTCAAGGCGCAGGAAACCCGCGGCAAGAACAGCAACCTGCTGTACTCCATCGGCCTGTCGGTCAGCGAGTCCGGCTACATCGGCGATGTGCTGTGGGACAGCCCGGCCTTCAACGCCGGTCTCATTCCCGGCATGAGCGTGGTCGCACTCAATGGCCGCGTGTTCAAGGCCGAGCAGTTGAAGGAGGCGATCACCGCCGCCAAGACCGACAAGGCGCCGCTGACGCTGCTGGTGAAGAGCTTCGATCGCATCGATACGGTGACGCTGGATTACCACGATGGGCTGAAGTACCCGTCGCTGGAGCGCATCGCGGGCAAGCCGGACCGGTTGGCGGACTTGTGGAAGGCGCGGTGAGTGCGCTGCGTGGAGGCCGCTGGATCAGTCCGCGGCGTCCACATCCTGGGCGCTCTCGCACGCACGCTTCGGCGCACACAGGCGATCCAGCAGCGCCAGCGTGACCCCGTTGCTCCAGCCGAAGCCATCCTGCAGCGGGTACTCGCCACCGCCGCCGCCGGTGGCCGAACCGTCGACCACGTACTTCTCCACCAGCTTGCCCTCGCGGTCATACACGGTCTGCACGGTGCGCAGGAAGCGCGTGCCGATCCGGCGGGCGAGGGTGTCCTGTCCATAGCGCTGCAGCCCGTCCACCGCGACCCACTGCAACGGTGCCCAGCCATTCGGGGCATCCCATTGCTGCCCGGTTGTCACGGTGGTGGTCAGCAGCCCGCCATCGCGGAGCAGCTGCGAATCGACTGCCTGGGCGGTACGGCGTGCCTGCGTGCGCCCGGCGACGTCCAGCCACAAGGGGAACAGAGCGGCTGCGGTCAGGGCGGGGCGGGTCTGGCCACGCTCCAGATCGCGGTCCACGTACCAGCCTTGCTGGTCATCCCAGAGCAGTTGGTTGATGGCGTGCTGACGCGCCTTCGCCAGTTGGGTGAAGGTGCGTGCGCCGCTGCGATCACCGGCCGCCTTGCTGGCGCGGGCCACGGTCGTTTCCAGATGGAACAGCAGGCTGTTCAGATCGACCGGCACGATCGCCGTGGTATGGATGCTCGCCAACGCAGACGGCTCGGCGAGCCAGCGTGAGCTGAAATCCCAGCCCGATTCTGCACCGGCGCGCAGGTCGCGATACACCTGCGAAGGGGCGCGCTGCGGCGCCAGGGCGGCCGTGGCCACATCGTCCATCCAGGACTCTGTGCGTGGCACCGCGCGGTCGTCCCAGTAACGGTTGAGCAGTTGCCCGCCCGCCAGCCTGACCACCCGTTCGCGTGCCTCGCCCGGCGCCAGCGTTTCCGCGCCGCGCATCCAGAATGCATGCTCGATGCGCAGCTGCGGCAGGTAACGGCGGTAGGCGTCATCGCCTTCGTGGGTGGCGAGTAGATCCACCATCAGGCTGAAGAACGGCGGCTGCGAGCGGCTCAGGTAGTAGCTGCGGTTGCCGTTGGGAACATGGCCGTAGCTGTCGAGCTGGAACGCGAAGTTGTCCACCATGTCGCGCACCTGCTGCCAGCGACCACTGGAGGCCAGCCCGAGCAGGGTGAAATAGCTGTCCCAGTAGTACACCTCGCGGAAGCGCCCGCCGGGCACGACGTAGGGCTTGGGCAGCGGCAGCAGCGAGCCGTTCGGATCCACCGTGTCGGTGGTGCGGGTCAGCACGGGCCACAGCCCCTCGATGTGCGCGCGCAGCGTCTCGCCCGCTGGTGGCACGTAGGGCTGGGTGTCACCGGGCACCGCGAAGTGCTCGGCCACGAAGGTTGCCAGATCGAATCCAGGTTGGGTCCTGGCGCGCTGCCACTCGGCGAGGAGGGGTGCGCTGGGCTGGCGGGGCACTGCATCCGCGAAGGTCTTCTGATCCTTGAACAGGTGTGCGCCCTGGACCTGCTGGAACAGGGGCTGCCACTGCTGGTCCGGTGTCTGCGGCGTCGGTGCCGTGTCGCGTGCCAGCGCAGTGGCACTCAGCAGCAGGGATGACAGCAGCAGACCGGCCAAGCGGGGACAGGGGCGCATGGGATGCCTCCGGAGGTGGGAAATCCACTGTACGGGGCGGCGCGTCAAGGGCTGGTACTTCCGGGGCAGCGCGCACGCGATCATTGGGGTGCGGGCCGTTTGACGGTGCGGCCGCTTCCCTGATTGACCAAAGTGGTCCGCACCCCCTAGAATTCACGACCTCGCCGGAATAGCTCAGTTGGTAGAGCGGCGCATTCGTAATGCGTAGGTCGTAGGTTCGATTCCTATTTCCGGCACCAGATACAGCAAAAAGCCCCGGCCTTGGCCGGGGCTTTTTGTTTGGGGCGTTCGAGGCGATCAGCCTGCTGGGTGCACCGGATGCGAAGACCGCCGCCGGAACTTCCGCGACAGCCAATTCCCCGCATCATCCACCACGGTGAAGGCCGCGGGAATCACGATCAGGCTCAGCAGCGTGGAGGTGATCAAGCCCCCGATCACGGCGATCGCCATGGGCGCACGGAAGCTGGAATCCCCGGCAAAGCCCAGCGCGATCGGCATCATGCCCGCGCCCATTGCCAGGGTGGTCATGATGATCGGCTGTGCACGCTTGCGGCAGGCATCGATCAGCGCGTCGTGCTGGCTCATGCCGTGCTCGTCTTCGGCCATCACCGCGTAATCCACCAGCAGGATGGAGTTCTTGGTGGCGATGCCGATCAGCATCAGCAGGCCAATCAGCGCCGGCAGCGAGAGCATGTTCTGGGTGATCAGCAGCGCGCCGAACGCGCCGCCGGCAGACAGCGGCACCGCAGCCAGAATGGTGACCGGCATCAGCGCGTGGTTGAACAGCAGCAACAGCACCATGTAGATGCAGATCAACCCGGCGGCCATCGCCAGCATGAAGCCGATGAACAACTCGACGAACACCTCCGCATCGCCGGTGTTGAGGAAGGTCACGCCCGGCGGCAGCTGCTTGACGCTCGGCAGGGCCTGCACCTCGGTCATCACATCGCCCAGCGGACGACCGTTGAGTTCGGCGGTGAGGGTCACGTTGCGCTGGCGCTGGTAGCGCGAGATCTGCGAGGGGCCGCTGCCTTGCTGGATATCGGCGACCGCCGCCAGCGGCACCGGGCCATTGCGGCCGGGCACGCGCAACTGGCTGATCAAGCCTGGGTTGGCCAGGGTGGCTTCGGCAAAGCCGACCCGGATCGGTACCTGGCGGTCGGGCAGGTTGAGCTTGGCCAGGCGCTGTTCGTAGTCGCCAGCGGTGGCGATGCGGGCGGCTTCGGCGATGTCGGCGGTTGCGACGCCCAGGTCCGCGGCGCGGGCGGGATTCGGCACGATCTGCAGTTCCGGGCGCAGCAGCGAGGCGGTGGAGGTGACGCTGCCCAGGCCCTGGATACCGCGCAGGTCGCGTTCCAGTGCGGTGGCGGCATCCTGCAGGCGTTGCGGGTCGTCACCGGAGAGCACCAACTGCAGCAGGTTGCCGGGCTCGGAGCTGACATAGCTGACGCGCACGCCGGGCAGATCGGCCAGGCGCTCGCGCGCCTCACGTTCCAGCACGCGCTGGTCGCGGTCGCGTCCGTCGGCGCTGCCCCAGTCGAGCACCAGGGTCGCCTTGCGCGGCTCCCCGACGCCGGTCGCACCCGGATCGCCCAGGTCGAGCACGCTGCCGACCGCGGTATAGACCTGTTTGAGTTCGGGCATGTCCTTGAGCAGCCCGCGCGCGTGTTCGGCGACGGCCACGGTTTCCTGCAGGCGCGTGCCCGGCGGCAGTTCGAGATTGAGGTTGCTGCGGCCCAGATCGGACTGCGGGATGAAGGTGGCCGGGATGAACGGCACCAGCGCCAGTGACGCGACGAACAACCCGGTGGCCAGCCACAGGGTGCGGCCGCGATAGCGCAGGGCGGCGTCCACCCAGCCCAGGTACCACGTCATCAGTTTGGATTCCGGCTTCTCCTCGCCGTGCGGCTTGAGCAGGTAGGCGGCCATCATCGGGGTGAGCAGGCGGGCCACCAGCAGCGAGAACAGCACGGCGGTGGCAGCGGTCCAGCCGAATTCGCGGAAGAACTTGCCGGCGATGCCGGGCATGAAGGCCACCGGCACGAATACGGCGGCCAGCGTCAGCGAGGTGGCGATCACCGCGTTGCCGATCTCGCCGGCGGCCTCGCGTGCGGCTTCCAGCGGTGGCTTGCCCATGCGCAGGTGGCGCACGATGTTCTCGATCTCCACGATCGCATCGTCCACCAGGATGCCGACCACCACGGACAGCGCCAGCAGCGTGATGATGTTGAGGGTGAAGCCGAAGAAGTACATCACCGCGAACGTCGGGATGATCGACAGCGGCAGCGCCAACGCGGACACCCACGTTGCGCGCCAGTCACGCAGGAACAGCCACACCACCAGCAGCGCCAGCAGCGCGCCTTCCCAGAGCATGGTCATCGAGGAATCGTAGGAGCGGTGCGTCTCATCGATCGCCGTGGTGACCAGGCGGAAGTCGATGCCGGGATGCTCGGCCTTGATCTTGTCCAGCGCGTCATGCACGCCGGCCTCCACCTTGACCTCGCTGGAGCCGCGGGTGCGCGACATTGAGAACGCCACCACGCCCTTGCCGTCCAGCAGGGCGGCCTCGGTGGGATCGGCAGCGCCATCAGTGACCGTGGCCAGCGTGGACAGCCGCACGGCGCGCCCGTCCGGCAGGGCGATGGAGTAGTCGCGCAGCGCCTGTGCGTCACCGACGGTGCCCAGCGTGCGGATGGTCTGCTGCGCGCCCTCGACCTCGGTCTTGCCGCCGGCACGCTCCACCTGGATGCGGGCCAGCTGCTGCGATACATCGCCGGCGGTGATGCCCATCGCGATCAGGGCATTGGGATCCAGATCCACGCGTACCTGGCGCTGCACGCCGCCCACGCGGGTGACGCGCGCCACACCGGGCACGCCGTACATCGCACGTGAGATGTCACGGTCGACGAACCAGCTGGCTTCATCGGTGGTCATGTGCGGGGCGACCAGCGCGTAGGTCATCAGCGAGCCGCCGATATCGACCTTGGAGATCACCGGTTCCTGGATGTCCTGCGGCAGGTCGGTGCGGATGCGGGTGACTGCGTCGCGGGTGTCATCCAGCGCGGTGGCAAGATCGGCTTCCAACTGGAATTCGATGGTGGTGGTGCTGACGCCTTCGCTGACCGAGGACATCACGCGCTTGACGTTGTTGACCGTCGCCACCGAGTCCTCGACCTTGCGGGTCACTTCCGCTTCCAGCTGGCTCGGCGATGCGCCCGGCTGGGTGACGGTGACGGTGGTCATCGGGAAGGCGATGTCCGGGAAGCGGGCTACCGGCAGCTGATGGAAACCCCACAGGCCGGCCACGCACAGCACGAAGAAGATCAGCAGCGCAGGCAACGGGCGGTTGATCGCCCAGGCAGAGATGTTCATCGGGCGGCGGCCTTGGCATCGGCCACCACGCGCACGCGGTCGCCCTCACCGAGGAAGCCGGCGCCATCCACCACCACCTGATCGCCCGCCTTCAATCCTTCAAGGATCGCGGTACGGCCCTTGACGGCCTGGCCGGTGCTGACGCGGTGGCGGGTGGCCTGCTGTGTGTCGTTCACGGTGAACACGTAGTTGTGGCCATCGCGCTGCACGATGGCTGCGGTCGGGATGGTCAGCACCTGGCCGTCGCCGGTGACGATGCGGCCATCCACATAGATGCCCTGTTTGAGCGGGCCGGGCGTGGGCAGGTCGGCGTAGATCGTGCCGGTGCGGGTCTGCCCATCGACACCCGGGGTGACCGCGCGGATGCGGCCGCTGACCACCTGGCCGCCGTACGGCAGCTCCACGGTGTTGCCGACGGCGACATCAGCCAGCTGGTTTTCCGGCAGCTCCGCGCGCCATTCCAGGCGGCCATCGCGGATCAGGCGCAGCAGCTCGGTACCGGCGGAGACCACCTGGCCTGGCTGCACCAGGCGCTTGGAAATCAGGCCGTCGGCCGGCGCGCGCAGGTCGGCGAAATCGCGGCGCAGCTTGGCGGCGTCGCGCGCGGCACGGGCGGTGGCGGTCTGCGCCTCGGCATTGATGCGCGAGGCACGCAGCTCATCCAGGCTGCTTTCGCTGATCAGCTGCTGGGCGGCCAGCTTGGCGCTGCGCTCGAAGTTCATGCGGGTCAGCTCCTGCGAGGCCTGCGCCTGCCGCAACGAGGCATCGGCCTGCGCCAGCTCGCTGTCCAGGGTGCGATGGTCCACCTGCAGCAGCACCTGGCCCTGCTTGACCCATTGCCCCACGTCCACCAGCAACGCGGTGACGCGCTGGCCGCTGATCTCCACGCCCAGCTGCATTTCCTCGTAGGCGGTGACCGGCCCGGAAACCAGCACCGTGCGCGCCATGGTCTGCTGCTGCGCGGGCGCCAGCGAGACCGGCAGCGCCGAGCTGGCAGCGGCGGCGTCGGCCGAGGCCTTGTCGTCCTTGCCGCCACACGCGGACAGCAGCGCAGCGACCAGGATCAGGGAGAAACTGCGGAAGGAGGGTGCACGCATGGAGTGGCTTTCCGGGTCGGAACAGCGGGAAAAGAAAGGAAGGGGGCAATCAGGATTCGCGGGACAGGCGCAGTGCGATGCCATCCAGCATCAGGCCCAGCCCCTGCTCGAAGCGGGCGTCGAAATCGACCTCGCTCCACACGTCACGGGCCTGCCAGCAATGGGGAAAGCGGGCCTCGGCCAGCGCCATGAACGCCTCACCCAGCGCCTCCATGCTGCCGTCGCCGGGCCAGGACTGCTCCTCGATGACAAAGCCCATCGTGTAGTACACCAGGTCCATCGAGGTGGTCGCGGCAAAGCGTGCCGGCGCGCCGGCGCCCATCAGCGCGGCGATGCTGGCCTCACCCACCCGCAGCACGTTCTCGGTCGCCAGGAAGGTGCCGGCATACACCCGCGCACCGTCACGGCGGGCCTTGAAGGCCAGGCGGAACTCGCGCCCGATCTGCAGCAGGGTCTGCCGCCATGGCTGCCCGGCGGGGATCGTACGGGCGACGTCGCCGATCATGGCGTCGGCCATGGCGTCGATCAGCGCCTGCTTGCTCTTGAAGTGCCAGTACAGAGAGGGCGCCCGGATGCCCAGCGAGCAGGCC
Source organism: Stenotrophomonas sp. 05L413 (assembly GCF_056397945.1). Classification (NCBI taxonomy): domain Bacteria; kingdom Pseudomonadati; phylum Pseudomonadota; class Gammaproteobacteria; order Lysobacterales; family Lysobacteraceae; genus Stenotrophomonas; species Stenotrophomonas sp. 05L413. The sequence goes on along the minus strand of NZ_JBFTOL010000007.1, from coordinate 51,749 downwards.
ACCTTGCGCAGGGTAATACCCTCCAGGCCGGCCTCGTCGAGGATCCGGAAGGCCGCCTCGACGATGTTTTCCCGCGCGATGGGTTGGCGCACTGTGCTCTGGCCTAACGTTGTTAGGGGGCGAATCTAACAGTGTTAGGCTGGCGCGGGCAAGTGCCGCCCGCGTGCCTCAGAGGTCGATCAGGTCGGCCTGCAGCGCCGCCATCCGGACCCGGTTCCGGCCACTCGTCTTGGCGTCGTACAGCGCCTCATCCGCCCGGGCGATCAGCGCCTCCAGCAGCCGCTGGTCGCCGCCCGGCAGCGCCTCGCCGATCGCGCCACCGACGCTGACGGAGACGGCAATGCGCTCGCCGCCCACGAGGATGGGTTCGGACGCCACCGCACTGCGCAGCCGTTCGGCGGCGGCGGGGATCTCGTCCACCGCGGACGCCGCCAGCAGGGCAATGAACTCCTCGCCGCCGAAGCGGGCGAACAGATCGCGCTCCCGCAGGGCGTCCCGGCAGCGCTTGGCGACCACCTTGAGGACTTCATCGCCGACCGGATGGCCGTAGGTATCGTTGATCTTCTTGAAGTGATCCACGTCCACCATCAGTACCGCGACGGCGCGGCCGTTGGCTTCGCGCGCGGCGATGATCTGGGCCGAGCATTCTTCGAAATGACGGCGGTTGGGCACGCCGGTCAAGGGATCGGAGGAGGCGAGGCGGCGCAGCTCGGCGGCCATCAGCAGATCGGCGGTGACATCGGTGAACAGCCAGATGCGCCCATGTGCGCCGTTGCCGCGCACCGGGTGGGTATCCACCTCGAAGGTGCGTTCGCCCAGTGTCCAGTTCTGCTTGGCCGCGAACTGGTCGTTGTTGATCTGGGCGCTGTAGGCCAGCTCCAGTTCGCCATGGTTGTCGCACCGTTGGCGCAGGGCGCGCATCGGGCCGGCGAGATCCGCGGCGCGGTGATCACCTGCCGTGCAACCCAGCAGTTCCGCTGCGTGCTCGTTGACCGCAGCACCTACGCCATCGCCATCGATCAGGACGATGCCCGCGGGCACACTTTCAAACAGATCGAGGAACTGATTGCGGACGATGGCGCCGCGTGCGGCTTCCCGCCGCGCGGACAACAGCCGCGCCACGCTCGTTGCCAACAGCGGCACCTGCGCCGTCAACGCTGCGGGCGCAGGGGCGCTTCGCCAAACCAGCAGCAGGCCGCTCAGCGGCGCCCCGTGCGAAGGCGCCGGGACGTACAGCAGGTGGGCGGGGAGGCCTTCCAGGGCATGGATGATCGCCGTCGGCAGCCTGAACCCCGCCGCGTCCATGGCTTCGCCGTTCCAGCGGCACTCGAGGATGCCGCTGCGTGCCAGGTTGAAGCTCGGCGAGGGCAGTGCCGGGGCCGAGACCGCCCAGGTCGCCCGGCCGCCGGCGTCCACTTCCACCGCCATCACCAGGTCGGCGTGGGAGGCGAGGCGGGCGAACTGGCACAGGGCGGCCAGCGCGTCACTGTCGGACGTGGTCACAACGCGGTGCCTGCCAGTCGCTGTTCGAGGATGCGCATGACGTCATCCGGCGCGGTCATGTGCGGAAGATGCCCTGAGGCATCGATCACATCCAGGGTGGCGCCCTCGATCGCGTTGGCCAGCCAGTGGCCGACGGCAACCGGTACCGCCACGTCGTGTGCGGTCTGGATGAGGTGGACCGGGCGTGAAACCCGCGCGGCCAGGCTGCGCAGATCGGAGGTGAAAATCGTGCGCGACGTGTTGAGTGCGATGTCCGGGCGCATCTGGAACAGGGTATTGGAGAAATCGGCGACAACCGCGCTGTCCTCCACGCCGACGACCATCGGGGCGAAACCGGCGATCCAGGCCTGGTAGTTCGCACGCATGCTCTCGAACAGCTGCTCCAGGTCCTGCGGCTTGAAACCGCCGGTGTAGCCGGCGTCGTCGAGATAGCGCGGCGACGCACCGATGATGACCAGGCGCTCGAACAGCTCCGGCCGTGCAACGGCGGCGGCCGCGCCGATCATGCCGCTCATCGAGTGGCCGATGTAGGTGCAGTCACGCACGTCCAGTTCGTCCAGGATGTCGATCAGATCGTCGGCATAGCCGAACAGCGAGCCGTGCCGTTCGAAATCGTAGGTCTGCGCACCGTGCGGACCGCAGCCGGCGAGATCGAAGGAGATCACATCAAAGCGTGCTTCAAACCAGGGGCGCAGGGCGTTCCATGCGGTCTGATCGGTACCAAAGCCGTGTGACAGGATCGCGACTGATTTGCCCGCACCGGTACGGCGCCCGTTGAACCGCTCGAAACTTTCCACGCACATCCACCCATGGCGTCCTGCAAGGGCCGAATACTAGGTCACGGGCGCGCGCGGGTCCAACGCGCGCCCGTGCCGAAGACCAGTTGCCGCAGATAGCCGCCGATGAAACCTGCGATGGCCCCTGTGAGCGCACCGAGCAGCAAACGGGCGGCGACGCGGGCGATACGGCCGCCATGCAGCCGCACCCACGGCAACAATGTCATTGCCTGGGCACCGATCAGCAGGACCAGCACATCCAGCCCCAGCGCATCCACCACGGGCAGCAGTGGTGCAAGCAGTGGATTGCAGGCCATCAGGGTCACGATCGCGGCAGTGAGCGCGAACAGGGTGCGCCGGCCCATCGGCGTGGCGGTCCAGCGGAGAAGGCGGGCAGTCAGGGACACGGCAGGCTCCAGGCAGTTGGCCGGAGTGTACTGCGGTATCGTCATGCTCGAACTCCCGGGGATCACCCTCATGAAGATCGCAGTATTCAGCGCCCGCCCGTACGACCAGCAGTTTCTCGATGAGGCCAACCAGCGCCGCGGGGCAGGGCAGCCGTTCGAGTGTCTGTACTTCGATGCCGCGCTGGATTTGCATACCGCGCCGCTGGCGCAGGATTGCGAGGCGGTCTGCGTGTTCGTGAATGACCGGCTGGATGCCCCGGTACTGCAGGCGCTGCACGCGATGGGCGTGCGTGCGGTCCTGCTGCGCTGCGCCGGCTTCAACAATGTCGACCTGGCGGCGGCGGGGCAGCTGGGCCTGTTCGTGGCCCGCGTGCCCGCGTATTCGCCGGAGGCCGTGGCCGAACACGCGCTGGCGCTGGTGATGACGCTCAACCGCCGGACCCACCGTGCCTACAACCGCGTGCGCGAGGGCAACTTCATGCTCGATGGCCTGCTGGGCCGCACGCTGCATGGCAAGACGGTGGGCATCGTCGGCACCGGGCAGATCGGCCTGGCCACGGCCCGCATCTTCAAGGGCATGGGCTGCACCGTGCTGGGCCACGATCCGTATCCGTCGGCGGCCTTCGCCGCGATCGGCACGTCGGTGGCGCTGGATGAGCTGCTCGCCCGCTCGGATGTCGTCTCGCTGCACTGCCCGCTGACGCCGGACACCCATCACCTGATCGACGATGCGTCACTTGCCGGGATGAAGCCCGGGGCGATGCTGGTCAATACCTCGCGCGGCGGGCTGGTGGATACCCATGCGGTGATCCGCGCGCTGAAGTCGCGCCGCCTGGGGCATCTGGCCATCGATGTGTACGAGCAGGAGAGCGGGCTGTTCTTCCAGGACCGGTCTGGCGAGATCATCGACGATGACGCGTTCCAGCGCCTGATGACCTTCCCCAATGTGCTGGTGACCGGGCACCAGGGCTTCTTCACGGTGGAGGCGCTGCAGGAGATCTCGGCGATCACGCTGCGCAACCTGGGGCAATACGCCACTGGTACGCGGTGCCCGAATCTCGTACCACCGCCCGGCGGGTAACCCCCAAACGCACGCGGCCACCCCAGTGACGGGGCGGCCGCGTGCGTTCTGACACCTGTCGCGTTCGCAGCTGCGGTCAGGGCGAGCCCTGCAGCAGCTGCTTTTCAATCAGCTCCAAGGTGAAATGGGAGCCTGCCGGCGTAAGGTGGACGATATCCAGATAGAACGTTTCACCGCTCTTTGAATCCGAGCGCGTGAGGCAGCCATCGTCGTTGCACAGTACCTCGGTCAGCGAGATATATTCCACGCCGGTCTGCTTGGCAATTTGGCGCATAAGCTCCTCGGCCGTGGCGGTCCGGTAGTCGGCAGCTCCGGTCGCGTGGTCGCCCTGGCCCATGCCGTACTTGCTGTAGTCCAGACGCGACGAAGGTGTGGCATGCAACGGATCATCGCGCCAGATGTTGAACACGATCCGCGACGGAGTGTCCTTCCACGACGGCGGCGGGCCCAGCATGACCACGCGACGAACACCCAAAGCCTTGAGGCGAGTGAGCGTCGCAGGCAGATTCGCCTTGTCGTAGTAGTGCCACATGGCGGCCATCAGCACGGTATCCGGCTTGAGTCGAGCGATGGAGGCCAGGGCCCAGTCGTTGTTATAGGTACACGCCGGATTGGTGCCCGCGAAGTCGGCCATCGGCGGGCAGGCTGAAGACGTGAACTGCGCCAGACGCATCTGGTCGCTACGCTGCTGCAGGCCGCGGATGCCGGTGTACAACGAAGCAGCAGACGAGTCACCCCACAGCACCCAAAGCGGCTTGGTACCCTGATCCACGCATTCCGAAGCGTACTTGTCGGCGTTGTCGCCCAGCTCCATGAAGCAGACATGGTTACGCAGGCCAGCACGATAGGCCTCCAGGTCGTACTCGGTGGCGCGCTGGATGATCTCGGGATAGCGGGACGGATAACCAGCGTTATTCCAAGCCCTGTAACCGAGGACGCCGATGATGGCCATGCCCACCAGCAGCGCGGCGACCTTGATGCCGCCGTGCCGCGACGACCGCAGCGGCCGCTCGACCAGACGCCAGGTGAGCCAAGCAAGAGCAACGCTGGCCAGTAGCAGGCCGGCGCGGTCCAGGCTGCTCAGATCGCCGTAGGCATTGCGGGTCAGCGTCAGCAGCGGCCAATGCCAGAGATACAACGGGTAGCTGATCAGACCAACCCATACGAACGGGCGGCTGGAGAGGATCCACCGTGCAACCGGCGTGGACGGGCCCGCGCCGATTAGCAGGGCGGTGCCCAGCGTCGGCAGAAGGGCGCGTACACCGGGGAAGGGCATGGTGGAACGGATGCTCAGCATGGCGATCACGAGCAGCGCCACGCCCACCCATGCAGCGCAGGCGCGTACCAGTGCCGCTGTTCCGGCAGGTATCACCACGCCGGAATGGCTCAACCTGGCCGCCCACCAAGTACGCTCGCGAGCGCCTTGGGCCGAGCTCCAATGCGCGAGCATGCCACCGATCATCAGCTCCCAGGCTCGGGAGAGGGGGGAATAGAACGAAGCGGTTGGATTACCGCCCTGATGGTGCAGGTTCACCACGAAGGAGGCGGCGGCGGTGGCGATGATGACCGGCATCAGAGGCAGGCGCATCCGCCACGCCGACCACAGCAGCAACGGCCAGGCGAGGTAAAACTGCTCTTCGATGCCCAGCGACCACAGATGCAGCAGCGGCTTGCTGGCCGAGGCAGCGTCGAAGTAGCCCGCTTCGCTCCAGAGCACCAGATTGGCGACGAACCCGGCGCCACCGGCGGTATGTTTGCCCAGATGGGCGAGATCTTCGGCCAGCATCGTCTTCCAGCCGAACGCGAAGCAGGCCGCCAGGACCAGCAGCAGGGCGGGGAAGATCCGTCGCACGCGGCGCGCGTAGAAGTCCCCGATGCTGAAGCGGGACTGATCCAGGCCATCCAGGATGACCCGGGTGATCAGGAAGCCGGAAATGACGAAGAACACATCCACGCCGACGAAGCCGCCGGGCAGGAGTTTCGGAAATGCGTGATAAAGCAGAACGCCTATGACCGCGATGGCTCGCAGCCCGTCAATGTCTGCGCGATACGGTCCATGCGCCTTGACGGCAACCGCAGTTGCCGCATCCTGATGTTGCATCGTGGTCCCCTGTTAAAAAAGCGTCAAGATTGTAGCTTGGAGTTGTGAAAATAATCGACTTGAGCTACCAGCAAGGGTATGCAGGCACGGGACGGAGGAGCTGAACGCCCCAATTGTCTATACCTGAACGACGGAAACTGTGCCGATTCGGGCGCCCTGCGCGCACTGCGACAACGTGTCGCAGCCCAAAACAGGCCTTTCCTGCGCTGGATCATTGTCAATGCCTTTCTTAAATGATGCGTGACGGCCTAAAATTAGAAGGCTGACATGATCGTCCTTCGTGCCTGTCCCCTTGGACCGGCACCACCGGCTTTGGCTGGGACGGAGGCGGGCTTGAACTGGCATTCCCTACGCAATTGGATCGACCGATGATTCCGTTGAAACCCCTTGGACGCTTCCTGCGTCCGGGCCTGCTGTTTGCGTTGTCCGTGTTCCTGACGGGCTGCAACTCGGCCATCCTCAACCCCAAGGGCCAGATCGGCCACGACGAGAAGACCCTGCTCATCACGGCGACCGTGCTGATGCTGCTGGTTGTCGTGCCGGTCATCATCATGACCCTCACCTTCGCGTGGAAGTACCGTGCGACCAACACCAAGGCCCGCTATGAGCCGAAGTGGTCACACTCCACGGCCATCGAAGTGGTGGTCTGGTCGATCCCGTGCATGATCGTGCTGGTGCTGGCCGTGCTGACCTGGCGTTCCTCGCACGCGCTGGATCCGTACCGTCCGCTGGACTCGGACAAGAAGCCGGTGGTGATCGAAGCCATCTCGCTGGACTGGAAGTGGCTCTTCATCTATCCCGAAGAGAACATCGCCACCGTCAACGAGATCACCTTCCCGGTGGATACCCCGCTGAACTTCAAGATCACGTCCGATTCGGTGATGAATGCGTTCTTCATCCCGCACCTAGGCAGCATGATCTATTCGATGACGGCCATGGAGACCAAACTCCACCTGATCGCCAACGAGACCGGTGAGTTCCCGGGCATGTCCTCGCACTACAGTGGCGCGGGCTTCAGCAAGATGCATTTCTCCGCGCACTCGGTGACCGAGGCGGAGTACCAGCAGTGGCTGACCAAGGTGCGTGCCGAAAGCGCGACCCTGGACAAGACGGCCTTCGCTGCGCTGGTGGCCGAAAAGAACCACGACTGGCACCCGGTGACCTATTACGGCACCACCGAGGCCGGCCTGTTCGACTGGGTCATCGCCAAGCACATGGGCGACAACCAGCACTACGGCATGAAGCACGACCACAAGGCCATGAAGCATGACGGCGCCGAGGGCGAAAGCCATGAAGGCCACGACATGCAGGCCATGAGCGGAGCCCACGACGAAGCGGCCAAGCTGCCGGTCCATGCCGACCAGCCCGCTGCCGCGGACGCCGCACACACTGCAGACGAGCACGCCGCAGCCGGCCACGCCGGTCACGACGGCTCGGGAGAATGACCATGAATCTGTTGGGTAAACTGACCTTTGCCGACATTCCGCATGACCCGATCATCATCACCACGTTGATCGGTGCTGGTATCGGCGGCCTGCTGGTGTTGGCCCTGATCACCAAGTTCAAGCTGTGGGGCTATCTCTGGAAAGAGTGGTTCACCTCGGTCGACCACAAGAAGATCGGCGTGATGTACCTCATCGTCGCCTTCGTCATGCTGCTGCGCGGCTTCGCCGACGCCATCATGATGCGTGTCCAGCAGGCGATGGCCGCTGGCGGCAACGAGGGCATCCTGCCTCCGCACCACTACGACCAGATCTTCACCGCCCACGGCGTGATCATGATCTTCTTCGTGGCGATGCCGCTGATCACCGGCCTGATGAACGTTGTCGTGCCGCTTCAGATCGGCGCACGCGACGTCGCCTTCCCGTTCGTCAACTCGCTCAGCTTCTGGCTGTTCGTGGCGGGCGCGGGCCTGGTGATGATCTCGCTGGGTGTCGGTGAGTTCGCGCAGACCGGCTGGCTGGCCTTCCCGCCGTTGTCAGGCAAGGAATACAGTCCAGGGGTAGGTGTCGATTACTACATCTGGGGCCTGCAGGTCGCCGGCCTGGGTACCACGCTGAGCGGCATCAACTTCTTCATCACCATCTTGAAGATGCGCACCCCCGGCATGAAGCTGATGCAGATGCCGATCTTCACCTGGACCGCGCTGGTCACCAACGTGCTGATCATCGCCGCCTTCCCGGTGCTGACGATCACCCTGGTGCTGCTGACCCTGGATCGTTACCTGGGCACGCATTTCTTCACCAATGACGGTGGCGGCAACGCCATGCTGTACATCAACCTGATCTGGATCTGGGGTCACCCGGAAGTCTATATCCTGGTCCTGCCGGCCTTCGGCGTGTTCTCCGAGGTCATCGCCACGTTCTCGCGCAAGGCGCTGTTCGGCTACAAGGGCATGGTCTACGCCACCGCCTGCATCGGCGTGCTGTCGTTCCTGGTCTGGCTGCACCACTTCTTCACCATGGGCTCGGGTGCCAACGTCAATGCCTTCTTCGGCATCACGACGATGATCATCTCGATCCCGACCGGCGTGAAGATCTTCAACTGGCTGTTCACCATGTTCCGCGGTCGCGTGCAGTTCACGACCCCGGTGCTGTGGACCATCGGCTTCATGGTCACCTTCACCATCGGCGGCATGACCGGCGTGATGCTGGCGATCCCGGCCATCGATTTCGTGCTGCACAACAGCCTGTTCCTGATCGCCCACTTCCACAATGTCATCATCGGCGGCGTGGTGTTCGGCATGTTCGCCGGCATCACCTACTGGTGGCCGAAGATGTTCGGCTTCCGCCTCAATGAAACCTGGGGCAAGCGCGCGTTCTGGTGCTGGTTCATCGGCTTCTATGTCGCGTTCATGCCGCTGTACATCCTGGGCTTCATGGGCATGACCCGCCGTATGCAGAGCTACCCGAACATGGAATATCAGCCGCTGCTGATCATCGCCATGTGTGGTGCCTTCATCATCGGCGCCGGCATCCTGTGCCAGATCATCCAGATCGCCGTGTCGATCCGCGACCGCAAGAAGACCGCCGACCTGACCGGCGATCCGTGGGACGCCCGTACGCTGGAGTGGGAAACCTCTTCGCCGCCGTCGTTCTACAACTTCGGCTCGCTGCCGCGCGTCAACGAACTGGACGAGTTCTGGGAGCGCAAGCAGCGCGGTGAGGCGTGGGAGCGCCCGGCCAAGTACACCGACATCCACATGCCGCGCAACACCGGCACCGGTGTGGTGATCGGCGCCTTCAGCCTGGTGTTCGGCTTTGCGATGATCTGGCACATCTGGTGGCTGGCCATCGTGGGTCTGGTCGGCATGATCGGCACCTTCATCTGGCGCACCTTCGACAAGGACGTGGATTACTACGTGCCGGCCGCGGAAGTGGAGCGGATCGAAAATGAGCACCGTCGCCACCTGGTGGCGCAGGGCCTGGTGAAATCGGAGCTGAAGGCATGAGCACCACTATCCCCAACACCATGAACCCTGGGCACGCCGCGCACGCGGCGGCCCACGGCCATGACGACCACGAGCACCACGACACCGGCGGCAATACCGTCTTCGGTTTCTGGGTGTACCTGATGAGCGATTGCCTCATCTTCGCCACCCTGTTCGCGACCTACATCGTGCTGTCCGGCGGCACCGACGGCGGCCCCGGCCCGAAGGACCTGTTCGAACTGTCCTTCGTCGCCTGGGAAACCACGCTGCTGCTGGTCTCCTCGCTGACCTTCGGCCTCGGCATGATCGCCATGCACAAGCAGAAGGTGGGCCAGATGTACGCATGGCTGGCCCTGACCTGGCTGCTGGGCTTCGGCTTCATGTGCATGGAAGTGTGGGAGTTCAACCACCTGATCCACCAGGGCTACGGTCCGGACCACAGTGCGTTCCTGTCGGCGTTCTTCGCGCTGGTCGGTACCCACGGTCTGCACGTGAGCGCGGGTCTGCTGTGGCTGCTGATCATGTTCATCCAGATCAAGCAGAACGGCCTGACCCAGACCAACAAGACCCGCATGGCGTGCCTGAGCCTGTTCTGGCACTTCCTGGATCTGATCTGGATCGGCGTGTTCTCCGTCGTCTATCTGAATGGAGCGCTGTAATGGCCGCACATGACAATCACGCACACGATCATGGCCACAGCGCTGCCGGCGAAAGCCATGGCAGCGTCAAGTCCTACCTGATCGGCTTCGTCCTGGCCGCCGTGCTGACCATCATCCCGTTCTGGGCGGTCATGCATGGCGACCTGCCGCGCTTCACCACCGGCGTCATCATCGTCGTTGCCGCGGTGCTGCAGATCCTGGTGCACCTGGTGTTCTTCCTGCACCTGGACCGCTCCTCGGAACAGCGCTGGAACGTCAGCGCGGCGGCCTTCACCGTCGTGGTGATCGGCATCATCGTCGCCGGCTCGCTGTGGGTCATGCACAACATGAACGTGCACATGATGCACTGACGTCTTCGCGACGTTGCCACACGCAGAAAGGCCGCCCTCGGGCGGCCTTTCTGTTTGGTTCGCCCTCGCATCCGTATGAGAAGCCGAGTCCCGCCGCGGCTGGCGGGCCGTTGGGCAAACTCAAGGAGGAGGCAGCCGCCACCTGGCGGATGCCGGGGGACATTTGCCGAACGGCCCGCCAGCCGCGGCGGGGCTCGGCTACCGGAACCGAGGCGCCGAGCCGCGCGCTACGCTGCTTTCGCCAGCCGCATGAACTCCGCCGCATCCACCGGCCGCCCGAGGTGGTACCCCTGCAGCTGATCGCAGCCCATGTCGCTCAGGTACTGGCGTTGGCCGGCGGTCTCCACGCCCTCGGCGACGATCTGCAGCTGCAGCGAGCGGCCCAGCGCGATGATCGAGGAGACGATGGCGGCATCTTCAGCGTTGTCTTCCAGATCGTGCACGAAGGCGCGATCGATCTTCAGCTCGGTGGCCGGCATGCGCTTGAGGTAGAGCAGGCTGGAGTAGCCGGTGCCGAAGTCATCGATGGAGATGTTCACGCCCATCGCGGTCAGTCCATGCAGGATCAGCAGGCTCGCTTCCACATCGCGCATCGCAGTGGTTTCGGTCACCTCCAGCGTCAGCCGCTTCGGGTCCAGCCCGTGTTTCTCCAGCGTGCGGCGCACGGTCTCCAGCAGCGTGCTAGAGCCAAACTGCAGCGGCGACAGGTTCACCGCCATCGTCCAGTCCGGATGCCCGGCATCGTGCCAGTGGCGCAGCTGCGCGCAGGCCCGGTCGAGCACCCAGTCGCCGATGGACAGGATCAGCCCGCTGCGCTCGGCGATCGGGATGAACGCATCCGGCGACAGCAGGCCCAGTTCGGGGTGCTGCCAGCGCACCAGCGCCTCGGCCCCGATCAGCGCGTTGCCGTTGGCCTGGAACTTGGGCTGGTAGTGCAGCACCAGCTCGCTGCGGCTGACCGCCTTGCGCAGCTCCTGCAGCAGCTTCAGCTGGCGGTTGGCGCTGACGTTGAGTGACTGGGTAAAGAAGGTATAACCGTTCCGGCCCGAATCCTTGGTGTGGTACATGGCCGCATCGGCGTGGGCCATCAGATCGCGCTCGGTGGTGGCATCGGCCGGGTACAGCGCGATGCCCAGGCTGGCGCTGACCTGCAGTTCCAGCGCATCGATCTCGAACGGTTCGGCCACGCTGGCGATGATCCGTTCGGCGACCACCGCTGCGTCTTCCGGATCTTCCACCTGGAACACGATGACGAATTCGTCTCCGCCCAGCCGCGCGAACGTGTCCTGCGCACGCAGCAGCGCGGTGATCCGCTCACTGACCTGGATCAGCAGTTTGTCGCCGAGCTGGTGGCCGTAGGCATCGTTGATCGCCTTGAAACCATCGAGGTCGCAGAACATCACCGCGAAGCTGAACTGCCGGCGTTGTGCCTTCTCGATGGCCTGCTCGATCCGGTCCTGCAGCAGCATGCGGTTGGGCAGCTGGGTCAGCGGGTCGTGCAGGGCGGCCTGCATCAGCTTCTCGTTGGCCTGCGCCAGCGAATCGGCGAGCAGGCCGGTGCGGGTACGCATCTGGCGATCGAACACCGAGGCGATCAGCGCGATGCCCAGCGTGGCCAGTGTCGTCACGATCACCAGTACGGCCAGCCATTTGGTATCGATGCCCTGGCCGTAGGCCGCGCCGCACAGCGCGCCCTCGGGGAAGTTGGCTGCGGCCATGCCGGTGTAGTGCATGCCGACGATGGCCAGGCCCATCACCAGCGAGGCCAGCCCGCGCAGCAGGAACGGCCGGCGCTGCTCCAGGCGCAGCCGGAAGGCGATCCACAGCGCCGCACCGGCCGCGCCGATCGCGATCAGGATCGAGGCGGCAAACCACACTGGGTCGTAGTCGATGCCCGGCTGCATCTCCAGCGCGGCCATGCCCAGGTAGTGCATGGCCGCGATGCCCAGCCCCATCAGCACCGCGCCCGCGCACAGTCGCGACCACGGCAGCTGCGCACGCGAGACCAGCCACAGCGCATACGCCGAGGCGCCGACCGACACCGCCAGCGAGTACAGGGTGATGGCCAGGTCATAGCCGACCGGGATCGGCAGGTGGAAGGCGAGCATGCCGATGAAGTGCATCGACCAGATGCCCAGGCCCATCGCACCGGCGCCACCGGCCAGCCACCAGCGGGCGACCCGGCCGCGGGTACTGGCCAGGCGACCGGCCATGTCCAGCGCGGTGTACGAGGCGAGGATGGCGACCAGCAGCGAGAACACGACAAGACTCTGGCTGTAGGTGCCGGTCATGGAGAAGCCTGGAAAAGGTTGAAGGAGGGCAGTGGCCCGCCGGAGTATCGGCATCGCGGCCGGAATCTTGAGCAGGGGCGCTCGGCGTCTCGGTTGCTGCGACGCGGCTCGGCTATCCTGCCCCATCGATTCTGAAGCGGAAGTGGACATGGCCAAGCGACTCACCGCTTACGTCTGCAGTGAATGCGGCGCCGAATACAGCAAGTGGCAGGGCCAGTGCACCGAGTGCGGGGTCTGGAACACGCTCAGCGAAATCACACTGGAAAGCGCGACGCCCACCAAGTCCTCGCCGGCGTCGCGCCGTTCCGGCTGGGCCGGCAAGGTCGATGCGCCCAAGATCATGGCGCTCAAGGACGTGCAGCAGACCGAGCACCTGCGGGTGAGCACGGGCATCGGCGAGTTCGACCGCGTGCTCGGCGGTGGCCTGGTCGAAGGTGCGGTGGTGCTGGTCGGTGGCGATCCGGGTATCGGCAAATCCACCCTGCTGCTGCAGGCGGTGGCGAAGATGGCGGCCAGCTTGCCGGTGCTGTACATCACCGGTGAGGAATCGCTCTCGCAGGTCGCTGGCCGCGCGGTGCGGCTGGATCTGCCGCTGGACAACGTCAACGCGCTGGCCGAAACCCAGGTCGAGGCGATCCTGCAGCATGCCAGCGTGGCCAAGCCGCGGCTGATCGTGGCCGATTCGGTGCAGACCCTGTGGACCGAATCGCTGACCGCCGCGCCCGGCTCGGTCAGCCAGGTGCGTGAGAGCGCCGCGCGGCTGGTGCGCTTTGCCAAGGAAACCGGCACCGCGGTGTTCCTGGTCGGCCACGTCACCAAGGAGGGCGGCATTGCTGGCCCGCGCGTGCTCGAGCACATGGTCGACGCGGTGCTGTACTTCGAAGGTGAGAGCGGCAGCCGATTCCGCCTGCTGCGGGCGTTCAAGAACCGCTTCGGCGCGGTCAACGAGCTGGGCGTGTTCGCCATGGGCGAGAAGGGCCTGAAAGAGGTCTCCAATCCCTCGGCGATCTTCCTCTCCGGCGGCAGCACCCAGCAGCCGGGCAGCTGCGTGATGGTCACCCGCGAAGGCACGCGCCCGTTGCTGGTGGAAGTGCAGGCACTGGTGGATGCCTCACCGCTGTCCAACCCGCGCCGGGTGGCGGTGGGGCTGGAGCAGAACCGCCTGGCGATGCTGCTGGCGGTGCTGCACCGCCATGGCGGCGTGCTGGTGGGTGACCAGGACGTGTTCGTCAACGTGGTGGGCGGCATCCGCGTGCAGGAGACCGCCGCCGATCTGCCGGTGCTGCTGGCGGTGCTGTCCTCGCTGCAGGACCGGCCGCTGGCCGAGAAGACGATCGCCTTCGGCGAAGTGGGCCTCTCCGGCGAGATCCGCCCCGTGCCCAACGGTGAGGACCGCCTGCGCGAGGCCGCCACGCATGGCTTCAAGCGCGCGATCGTGCCCAAGGCGAACGCGCCGAAGACCGGCAGCGTGAAGGGCATGGAGGTGATCGCGGTGGAGCGGTTGTCGGAGGCGATCGACGCGCTGTGACCGGGGCCGGGCCGAGGCTCGGTTGTCGCGCCCCCGTGAGCTGAGCCCATGCTCGGCTCACCCATGACGAATGGGTCTGCGGTCAGCCAGCCTGTGCTAGTTTTCCGGGCTCGACGAAGGCGCCCTCCGGCGCTTTTCCGTGGCAAGGAGTAATCGATTACATGCAGGACCCGATGTTCAGCACCCCCGCTGCCGAAATCCGCCGCGCCGGGGTCGATCTCAATGGACTGATGACGGTGCTGGGCAAGCACCTGTATTCCACCCCGATGGTGGCGCTGCGCGAACTGGTGCAGAACGCGCACGATTCGATCATCCGTCGCCGTATCGAGCAGCCGGGCATCCCGTGTGTGTCGCGCATCGACGTGCAGGTCGATGCCGCCGCCGGCGTGCTGCGCATCACCGACACCGGTGCCGGCCTGACCCGGCAGGAAATCCACGATTACCTGGCCACGGTCGGCGTGGGTTACACCCGGGGCCTGCGCCAGGAGGGCGAGGACAATGACGGCTTGATCGGCATGTTCGGCCTGGGGTTCCTGTCGGCCTTCGTGCTGGCGCGCCGTGTCAGCGTGCGCACCACCTCCTACCAGGCGCCGGAGCTGGGCCACCTGTACGTGTCCAGCAACGCCGAGCAGTACACCGTCAGCGACGTGCCGGCACGGGTGATCGGCACCGAGGTCGAGCTGGAGCTGCATCCGGACTTCCTGCCGCTGGCCAACGAAGCGCGCCTGCACGAGGTGCTTGGCCGCTACTGCGCGCTGCTGTCCGAACCGATTTTCATCGGCGCTGCCGCCGAGGCCATCAACCCTGAACCGCCGCCGTGGCGCGGGCAGGGTGATGTCGCGCTGCATCCCGTGCAGGCGCGTCGCCAGGCGCTGCAGTTCGCTGCCCGTTTCGAACACGATTTCGAGCCCATCGTGACGATGCCGCTGCAGTCCGATGGCAGCAGCGATGCCATCGGCATGCTCTGGGTGCAGGATGGTGCCACCTACGGCACCAGCGACAACCGCAACCTGTCGGTGTTCGTGCGCGGCATGCTGCTGGACGACGATGCACGCGACCTTTTGCCGCCGTGGGCCGGTTTCATCGGCGGGGTGATCGAGTCGTCGAAGCTGACCCCGACGGCCAGCCGCGAGGATCTGCAGCGCGATGATCACTATCGCGCCGTGCAGCACGCCCTGCTGGAAGCGCTGATCGATGGCCTGGCCGACGTCGCACGCCAGCAGCCCGAGGCCTGGCGGCGTGTGCTCGGCCGGCACAATGAAGCCCTGCTGGGCGCAGCCCTGTGCGATGAGCGCCTGTTCGACCTGCTGCTGGAACACGTGCGCGTGCCGACCTCGCAGGGTGACCTGCCGGCCAGCGCGTTGCCGGCGCGTGGCGCGGTGCATGTGATCCTCGACAACGGTGGCGGCTTCGAGGAAATGCTGTTCCGTGCGATGGGCGTGCCGGTCGCGCATGGCCATCGCTATGCAGTGGTGCCCTTCCTGCGCCGCTGGGCCCAGGCCAAGGGCCTGCGCCTGGTTGAGCTCGGTACCGAGCAGGGCAATCGCGCACTGTTCCGCACTGACCACAGCCTTGACGATGCGCAACTGGCCTGGCTGCGTGAACACCTGGGCGATGGCGAACAGCTGCTGCCGGCGCGCTTCAGCCCCGAGGCGCTGCCGGTGGTGGTGGTGCCCGACCGCGAAGCCGAGCTGAAGCAGCGCCTGGAAGACGACGAGAACGACAAGCGCGTCTCGATGGCCGCCTTGCGCCTGGCGCGCCAGTTCACCGCGCGAATCGAGGCGCGTGCGCCGTCACGGCTCTACCTCAACCTGGACAATCCAGCGGTGCAGGCATTGCTGCAGGCCCAGCGCGATGGCCACCCGCAGGCCGCCTCGGCCGCACGCCTGCTGCGCTCGCTGAAGATCATCGTGTCCGCACAGGGCCGGCCGTTGCAGCGGGCTGCGGCAACGCCGGGCCCCGATCTCAATGGTGCATTTACCGATATTGCCGGTGCCCTGCAGCAGATGCTGCGCTGAGCACCGCCCCCTCTCATCCAGCCTTCGCTAGACAGGAGCATTCCCCCCATGGATATCTGGAACTGGGTTGAAAAACTGCAGGAAGACCTGCGTCAGGCCGGGCAGGCACAGAACGCCCACCTGCTGACCCGCCTTGCCGATGACGTCAGTGAACTGCAGGTCGACCGCGTCGATGCACTGCTGCCCGAAGCGCGCGCGCTGGGCAAGGCACTCGACAATCCCTGGGTCGACGTCTATGTCGGCCATTGGGCGCTGCGCAACCGCGTCGGCAACCGCATGGAAGGTGAAAGCGCACTGGGCGAGTCGGTGGCGCTGTTCGAGCGCGCACACCGTGCCGATACCCTGGACTGCCCACAGTCGATCTGCGTCACCCAGGATCTTGCCGCCTGTTACGGCAACATCGATGGTCCGGGCTGGGTGCCCGAGCGCATCGAGGTCTGCGACGAGACGCTGGGCCGCATCGACCCAAGCTGGGCCTGCTTCCAGTGCCTGAGCTGCGAGAAGGCGGACGCGCTGCTGGACGACGGCCGCGGCCAGGACGCGCTGGAGTACCTGCAGGTGCAGGCGGCGGCGATCCAGGCGCGTGGCAAGGAGGTGTTCGACAGCTTCCCGGAAATGCAGATCAAGATCCTGCTGGCCAGCGGCCGTGCGGAGGAGGCGCTGGCACTGATCGAGCAGCGCGAGGCCGAAGTGGCTGCTGCAGGCGACTACGAGCCGGCCAACTGCACAGTGCCGCGCCGTCTGTCCAAGGCCTGGGCGCTGGCGCAGCTGGGACGTGATGAAGACGCACTGCAGCAGCTGGCGGCATGGAACGAGCTGACGCCGAACCACTGGCGGTTGTGGGCCAATACCGCCTCGACACTGTGCAGCCGGGATGGTGCACGCAATACCTGGGATCTGGGGACGCGGTTCAACACGATCATCGAGCACTTCGCCGCGGTCGGCGCGCATCGCTTGGTGATCGAGATCGCTGCATTGAGCCTGGAACTGGCCCTGCAGCGTGGTGCGCGCTGGGTGGCGCAGCGCCAGCTCGGTCTGGCCCGGACCCATCTGGCGCAGCTGCGGCAGGATCGTGGCGCTGCCGCGCTGGTGGCCGGCTTGGCCGCACGGATCGAGGCACTGCCGGAGATGGCACCGCTGCCGGTGCCCGCCGATGAACTGCTGGCATGGCTGCAAGCGCAGGGCGAACAGCACCAGTCGCGCGATCCCGAGCGTGAAGCGCAGTGGCTGCTGCAGGCGCACGCCGAGCAGCCCGACGACGACGCACTGGCCGAGGTCGCAGCCTCGGCGCTGCACGCCTGCGGCGCTACCACCGAAGCCATGGCGCTGCTGTGGGACTTCGTGCGCGGCCACGCGCAGGAAGATGGCGCGGCGGCCTACACCCTGATGCGTTGGCTGGCCGAGCAGGGCGATGATGATGGCCTGCGCAGGCTGGCCGCGACCTATCGCGACAGCGTGCCGGTGTTCGCGCACTGGTGCGAAGTACAGCGTGCACGGCGCGCGTCCGACTGGCCGGCGATGGAACAGGCCGCGCAGGCGTTGTTGGCGTTGTCGCCGGGCTCGAACGGCGCACGCCGGACGCTTGCCAGCATGTACATGGAGACCGGCCGTTTCAGCGATGCGCAGGCCTGCTACGCGCAGTTGGTGGAGACGCTGGAGGAGCCGAATGCCGCGCACTGGGACCACATGAGTGCCGCCAGCGCGGCGCGCGACTGGGATGCAGTGCGCCGCTCGGCGGCCGCGATCGGCATGGAATTGTCCAGCCAGCAGGGCGTGGTCGAAGAGCCCTGGGGCTGGGTGATCATCCGCAGCGAAGACGGCGGCGAGCCGGTGGAGTACTACGCCCGCCGCAGCGGGCCGGTGACCGCGCGCATCGTCGAGAACGCACCGGCCAACCGCGCGCAGCAGGTGGGTGACTGGGTGGTGTTCGACGCCGGCCTGGTGCACCCCGCACCAGAAGATGAAGCCGAGCGCGAGCACTTCATTCCGACCTATGCGCAGGTGCACGTGCTGGAGCGGGGTGGATTCGCCCGCAGCTGGCTGGTCGACGGCGCGCATCCGGGCGAGGCGGCATGGAACGCGCTGGTGGAAGCGGCCGAGGCGCAGGGCTGGAAGGTGTGGTCGCACAGCCGTGCGGACTACACCGTGACCGATCCGGATGCCGAAGACGGGGCGCTGCCGGGGCTGCTGTTCACGGTCGCCCAGCCGCAGGATCACGCGCCGCTGGCACTGCATCGCTTCCTGCAGCAGGCGACGGCGGAGTGGGCGCACCCACACTGCTGGCTGCGCCTGGCCGAGGCCTGCGACCAGGACCGGCAGCCGCATCTGGATGCGATCGAACGGTACGGGTTGTAGTCAGAGGATAGCGGGTGGGTGCCGACCGTTGGTCGGCACGCCGCTATCGCGTGCGTCCGAACACCAGTTCGATCACGAACTGGCTGCCGAAGAAGGCCAGCAGCAGCAGCGCCATCGCGGTGAGGGTCCAATGCACCGCCTTCGCACCGCGCCAGCCATAGCGGCGGCGGCCGATCAGCAGCGTGCCGAATGCGATCCAGGACAGGATGCTGAGCACGGTCTTGTGCACCAGCTTCTGGGCCAGCAGGTCATCGACGAACAGTACGCCGGTGACCAGGGTCAGCGTAAGCAGCGCAAAGCCGACCGCGATCACCCGGAACAGCAGCGCTTCCAGGTCCGCCAGCGGGGGCAGGGCGCGCAGCCACGGGCGGAAATCACGGCGGCGCAGGGCGCGTTCCTGCAGCCACAACATGATCGCCAGCAACGCGGCGACGCTCAGGGTGGCGTAGGCGAGCAGCGCCATCCACGCGTGCGTGGCCAATTGCCAGCCCAGCGGCTTGCTCGGCTCGTGGCCGTAGGCGTGATAGATCCACAGCACCACGGCGGCCATCGGGAACACCAGCACGCCAAGCGCCGCCATGCGCCCGCGCGCGGCGACCAGCGAGGTCAGCCACGCCATGCCCAGCCCGACCAGCGACAGGGCGGCGAAGAAGTGCATGTCCGGGCCGCCGCTGGTACGCATCGCCACCAGCACGTGATAGCCGCCGTGCAGCAGCATCGCCGGCAGCGCCGGCCACAGCCAGGCCGGGGAGGTCACCGCATCATCGCGGACGACCGCGCGCACCAGCAGGCCGGTGGCGGTCAGGTACAGCAGGGTCGCGATGAGAACGATTGTCATCGTGTCAGTTTCGCATACCCCCGGGGTGCTGGCGATGCCCGCAGCGCCGCCGCCGGTGCCGGTCCGGGAGCCGGGGCGGAACCGTTATACTGGCGGTCTCATTGTCTTTTGTTCTGAACAGGTCGCTTCCATGTTCGAGTCCCTGACCCAGCGCCTCTCCGGCACCATCGAGCGGCTGCGTGGCCGCGGTCGCCTGACCGAGGAAAACATCCGCGAGGCCACCCGCGAAGTCCGCATCGCGCTGCTCGAGGCCGACGTCGCGCTGCCCGTGGTGCAGGCGCTGGTCGAACGCATCAAGGTGCGCGCGGTCGGCCAGGAAGTGCTCAAGTCACTGACGCCCGGTCAGGCGCTGATCAAGGTCGTGCGCGACGAGCTGACCGCGGTCATGGGCTCGGCCGCCTCGGACCTGAACCTCAACGTGCCGGCGCCGGCGATCATCCTGATGGCCGGCCTGCAGGGTGCGGGCAAGACCACCACGGTGGGCAAGCTGGCCAAGCACCTCAAGGAAAAGCGCAAGAAGAAGGTGATGGTGGTCTCGGCCGACGTCTATCGTCCGGCCGCGATCGAGCAGCTCAAGACCCTGGCCGACCAGGTCGGCGTGCTGTTCTTCCCGTCCACCGCCGACCAGAAGCCGGAAGCCATCGTCCGCGCCGCGATCGATGACGCGCGCAAGTCGTTCGTGGATGTGCTGATCGTCGATACCGCCGGTCGCCTGGCCATCGACGAAGCGATGATGGCCGAGATCAAGGCGCTGCACGCCGCGGTCAACCCGGCCGAAACGCTGTTCGTGGTCGATGCCATGACCGGCCAGGATGCCGCCAATACCGCCAAGGCCTTCGGCGATGCGCTGCCACTGACCGGCGTGGTGCTGACCAAGACCGACGGTGACGCCCGCGGCGGTGCCGCGCTTAGCGTGCGCTACATCACCGGCAAGCCGATCAAGTTCGTTGGTGTGAGCGAGAAGCCGGACGGCCTGGATGTGTTCCATCCGGACCGTATCGCCAGCCGCATCCTGGACATGGGCGACGTGCTGTCGCTGGTGGAGCAGGTCGAGCAGCAGGTCGACAAGGACAAGGCCCAGAAGCTGGCCGAGAAGGTCGCCAAGGGCAAGAAGTTCGATCTGAACGACATGCGCGACCAGCTGGAGCAGATGCAGAACATGGGCGGCATCGGCGGCCTGATGGACAAGCTGCCGGGCCTGGGCCAGATCCCGGAGCACCTCAAGCAGCAGGTCAGCCAGGGCAAGGAAGTGCCGCGCATGATCGCGATCATCAACTCGATGACCAAGAAAGAGCGCCGCAACCCGGGCCTGCTCAACGGCTCGCGCCGTGCCCGTATCGCGCGCGGTTCCGGCCTGACCCCGGCCGACGTCAACAAGCTCATGAAGCAGTTCCAGCAGATGGAAAAGATGATGAGCAAGATGGCCGGCGGCGGCATGAAGGGCATGATGCGCAGCATGAAGGGGATGATGGGCGCCATGGGCGGCCGCGGCGGCATGCCGTTCCGCTGAGTCCTGCGCACGTGCATTCCGGGCAGGGGCGGTGCGGCGTATGCTGGCACCGTCTCCTTCCACAGGTGCGCCGCGCGTGAATGGTTCCCCGCTTCTCGAACGCGCCGACAACTTCTGTCGGCGTTTTGCATTGCAGGCCCCGATCCTGCTCGCACCGATGGCTGGGGCCTGCCCCGTGCCGCTCTCGGCCGCGCTGGCCAACGCGGGCAGCATGGGCGCGATGGGCGCGGTGCTGTCCCAGCCGCAGGACATCGTGGCGTGGATGACCGATTTTCGCGCGCAGTCCGCCGGGCCGGCGCAGGTCAACGTCTGGATACCCGACCCGCTGCCGTCGCGCGATGCCGATGCTGAAGCGGCGACACGCCGCTTCCTGGCGCAGTGGGGCCCGGAGGTGCCGGCCAGCGC
The DNA here is from genome assembly GCF_056397945.1 of Stenotrophomonas sp. 05L413. NCBI lineage: Bacteria > Pseudomonadati > Pseudomonadota > Gammaproteobacteria > Lysobacterales > Lysobacteraceae > Stenotrophomonas > Stenotrophomonas sp. 05L413. The sequence goes on along the minus strand of NZ_JBFTOL010000007.1, from coordinate 30,497 downwards.
TGCCGATGCCGGGCCGGCCGATGTCGACGCGCAGTTCGATGCCTTGATCGAGGCGCGCCCGGCGGTGGCCTCCACCATCATGGGCGTGTTTTCTCCGGCACAGGTGCAGCGGCTGAAAGACGTGGGCATTGCCTGGATCGCCTGTGCGACCACCTTGGCCGAAGCGCGGGCCGCGCAGGCGGCCGGTGCCGATGCGGTGGTCGCGCAGGGGTTCGAGGCGGGCGGCCATCGTGGTGCGTTCGATCCGGACGCAGCCGAGCGGCAGCTCGTCGGATTGTTCGCGCTGCTGCCGCGGCTGGCCGATCATCTGGATATCCCGATCATCGCGGCCGGTGGCATCGCCGATGGGCGCGGCATCGCAGCAGCCCTCACGCTGGGGGCGAGTGCGGTGCAGGTGGGCACCGCGTTCCTGCGCACCCCGGAGTGCCATCTGAATCCGGCATGGTCACAGGCCTTGGCCAGTGCCGAACCGGAAGACACCTGGCCGACGCGCGCCTTCAGTGGTCGCCTCGGCCGTGGCCTGGCCACCGCGTATGTGCGCGCCGCGGCGTCTGCTGATGCACCACCGCCGCGGCCGTATCCGGTGCAGCGTGGGCTGACCGCGCCGATGCGCGCGCAGGCGGGCCGCGACAACGCGCTGGATGCGATGCAGGCCTGGGCGGGGCAGTCCGCGTGGATGGCCCCGGCGCGCCCGGCGGCCGAGGTGCTGCAGCAGATGTGGGCCGATGCGAAGGCGTTGCTCGGATGAGGCTGTACTGCAATGGCCGCGTTGCCAGCGCCGATGATCTGGCCGGCGCACTGACCAACTACGGTCATTTCACCTCGCTGCAGGTGCGCAATGGCGCGGTGCAGGGGCTGGATCTGCATCTGCAGCGTCTGCAGGAGGGCACGGTGGCGTTGTTCGGCACCGCGCTGGAGCCGCTGCAGGTGCGCGCCTGGATGCACGCCGCGCTACAGGCCGAAGGTGCGCTCGATGCCTCGCTGCGGGTGACCGTATTTTCGCGGCAATTCGATTTCCGGCGGCCGCTGCAGCCGGTCGCCGGCGATGTGCTGGTCGCCGTCGCGCCACCGGTCGATCTGCCGGCGATAGCGCGGCGGCTGCGGACGGTGCGTTACCAGCGCGAACTGCCGCAGGTGAAGCATGTCGGTACGTTCGCGTTGTTCCAGCAGCGCCGCGAGGCCTTGCTGGCAGGGGTGGATGACGCGCTGTTCGTCGGCGACGACGGCCTGGTCAGCGAAGGCACCACCTGGAACATCGCCTTCGCCTCGGGTGACACGTTGATCTGGCCGCAGGCGCCCGCGCTGCGCGGTACCCACGAGCGCCTGCTGCAGGCCGGGTGGGGCAGTGATCAGCAGGTGCGGCCGGTCGCGCTGGCGGACCTGGCCGGGTTCGATGCGGCCATCGCCTGCAACGCAGCCGGCATCTGGCCGATCGCGGTGATCGATGGGGGCGTACTGGCCAACTCGGCGGCAATGTGCGCCAAGGCCCGGGAGGTGCTGGCGGCCGCGCCCTGGCAGCCGTTGGTGGCCTGAACCGCCTGATCTGCAGGCCCTGTTCAGCTTTCCCGGTCTTCACAGGCTTGGAATGACCGGAGGCCGCCGCTATAATCGCCGGCTTACCGCGCCATCCTGGCGACTGGGCAATTGAGGAAACAACACCATGGTCAAGATTCGACTGACCCGCGGCGGCGCCAAGAAGCGTCCGTTCTACCACATCATCGTGACCGATTCGCGCAGCGCCCGTGATGGCCGCAACATCGAGCGCGTCGGTTACTACAACCCGGTTGCCCAGGGTGCCGAGTCCCGCATCGTGCTGGACCTGCCGCTGGTCGACAAGTGGGTCGCCAACGGCGCCCAGATGACCGACAAGGTTCGCAACCTGTACAAGGAAGCGACCAAGGCCCAGGCCTCCGCGGCCTGATCCTGAAGGGCCGCGCCTGCCGCGGCCCATCGGTCTATACAGATGAAAGATACCGAGCGCCGCATCCTGCTGGGCAGGATTGTCGGCGCTTTTGGTGTGCGAGGCGAGATCAAGCTCGAGTCCTGGACCGAGCCGCGTACCGCCATTTTCCACTATCAGCCCTGGATCCTGCGGACCCCCGCCGGCCAGGAGAGCACGCTCACCGGTGCACGCGGACGTCAGTCCGGCAAGCATCTGGTCGCCGTGTTTCCCGATATCACCGACCGCGATGTGGTCGAGGCGATGTACGGGACCGAAGTCTATGTCGCGCGCAGCGCGCTGCCCCCCCCGAAGCCCGATGAGTATTACTGGGTCGATCTGGAGGGCTTGCAGGTGCGTACCGTTGAAGGTGTCGAACTTGGGCGGGCGTCACACCTGTTCTCGACCGGCTCCAACGACGTGCTCGTGGTGCAGGGGGATCGTGAGCGGATGATTCCGTTCGTGCAGCCCGAATTCGTTGTCTCGGTGGATTTCGAGGCCAACCTGATCGTGGTCGACTGGGATCCGGAGTTCTAGGCCGGATGCGTATCGACGTCGTCACGTTGTTCCCCGAGTTCATGGCGCAGTCGGCCGCGCTGGGCGTGGTCGGCCGTGCTGCCGAGCGCGGTCTGCTGGACCTGCACGGCTGGAATCCGCGTGACTATGCCGAAGGCAATTACCGCCGGGTGGACGACCGTCCATTCGGGGGTGGCCCGGGCATGGTCATGCTGATCGAGCCGCTGCGGGCCTGCCTGGCGGCCGCGAAAGCTGCCGATCCGGCGCCCGCGCCGGTGATCTACCTCAGCCCGCAGGGCAGGCCGCTGACCCAGGCCAAGGTCCGGGAGCTGGCGGCACTGCCGCGCATGATCCTGCTCTGCGGCCGCTATGAGGGCATTGACGAGCGCTTCCTCGATGCCGAGGTCACCGAGGAAATTTCCCTCGGCGATTACGTTCTGTCCGGCGGTGAGCTGGGCGCGGCGGTGATCGTCGATGCGGTGACCCGCCTGCAGGACGGGGCCCTCGGCGATGCCGAATCGGCCGCGCAGGACAGTTTCGAAGGCCCGCAGGGGCTGCTGGACTGCCCGCATTACAGCCATCCGGCCCAGCATGAATGGGGCACTGTCCCGGACGTGCTGCGCTCGGGCAACCATGCCGCCATCGCCCGCTGGCGCCGGCAGCAGTCGTTGCTGCGCACAGCGCTGCGGCGGCCGGATCTGCTCGACGAAGGCCAGTTGTCCAAGGCCGACCGCGTCCTGCTGGAGCAGGCACGGCAGGCCGTTGCCAAGGATCCAACCCCCTAGCGCGGGGGCGGGATCTTGTTTACAATTCGGGATTGCCATCGGCCTTTTGGGGCTCGTTGGCAGGAACCCCTACAAAAAACGTGCAGCACAGTCCGGTGACTGCATGAGCCCACGTTGTCGAACGACACGATCACCCGAACATTATCGGTGCACCCATGAGCAAGCTGAACAAATCCATCCTCTCGGACTTCGAATCCGCCCAGATCACCCGCGAGCTGCCGAAGTTCAGCCAGGGTGACACCGTCGTCGTCAACGTGAAGGTGAAGGAAGGCAACCGTGAGCGCGTGCAGGCTTACGAAGGCGTCGTCATCGGCACCAAGAACGCCGGCCTGAACTCCGCGTTCACCGTCCGCAAGATCTCGCACGGCTACGGCGTCGAGCGCGTCTTCCAGACCCACAGCGCCATCATCGACTCGGTCGAAGTGAAGCGTCGTGGTAAGGTCCGCGCCGGCAAGCTGTACTACCTGCGTGGTCTGGAAGGCAAGGCTGCCCGCATCAAGGAAGATCTGGCTGCTGCTGCGCAGGCCAAGGCCGCGCGCCTGGCTGCCAAGGCTGCCCAGTAATTCCCGGCCGACAACGTTGGTTGTCGCCTCAAACGGCCACCTTCGGGTGGCCGTTTGCGTTTGTGGCCTGCATCGCGGGCTGACGCTGTTTTTTTGCTCGCTTTCCCTTCCTGCTGAAGAGACCGAGATGGACCGTTATCCCGCCGATGTTCGTCACGCGTTGCAGGCCATGGCCGACGCCAACGTGCCCGCCGGCATGCGCGCACCGCCGATGCATCGGCTGTTGTGGCGCATGGGGCTGCGCGTGCCGCCACCGCTGCTCGCCAGCTTCAGTGCCAACCTGTTCGTGATGGGTGGGCTGTTTGGCGTGTTGTGGGGCGTGTTGTGGCGCGCCTTGATGTGGCTGGTCCTGGACCTTGGCTCGCTCACGCTCGGCATCACCGTTGGCAGTGCTGTCATGGCCGGGCTGTTGTTCGGCGTGATGATGGCGCTGCTGATGCGCTACCAGCGCCGGCGCTTCGGACTGCCGGCCTGGAAGACCCTGCTGCAGGGGCGCGTGGCTTAATCCGGGCGGGCAGTGCCGGCCCGGGCCGGTTGCAGCGGGGTGGTCGGGTTCGGATCCGCCACCGGGGAGGGCGGCGAGGCGGGCACCTCGGCCGGGGCGGCCAGTTCCTCGCGATGACTGGGCAACATCCGCGCCTTGCGCCAGCCGCCCCAGCGGTAATACGCCAGCGACATCAGCATCGCGCAGAACGAGCTGACCGGGAAACTCCACCACACCGCGTCGGCCCCCCAGCGGTCCTGCAGCAGCTCGGCGAACGGCACGCGGATGCCCCACAGCGAGGCCGCCAGGATCAGCAGCGGGGGAATCACCGCGCCGGTCGAGCGCACCACGCCGGAGATCACGAAGTTCACGCCGAAGAACAGGAACGACCACACCGCGATGTGGTTGAGGTGGCGCGCTACCTCCAGCGCCTGGCTGCCCTCCGGCAGGAACAGGGCGAGCGTGTAGCGGTCGAGCAGGATCAGCGGCAGGATCAGCACGCCGGTCAGCAGGAAGTTGTAGAGCACGCCGCTGCGGGCGGTGCCGCGCACGCGATCCCAGCGCTGCGCGCCGACGTTCTGCGCGGCCATGGTCGAGCACGCCGCACCGATCGCCATCGCCGGCATCTGTACGTAGGTCCACAGCTGCAGCGAGGCGCCATACGCGGCGGCGGTGTCGGTACCGTAGCTGTTGACCATGGTCATCATCAGGATCATCGACAGCGAGATCAGCACCATCTGCAGACCCATCGGTACGCCCTTGACCACCAAGGCGCGCAGAATCTCGCCATCGATCTTGAACAGCGCCATGTCCTTGCGGCCCAGCCACAGCACATGGCGCTTGTTGCGCATGTACCAGAGCAGGCCGAGCAGCGAGAGGGTCTGCGCGATCAACGTGGCCCAGGCCGCGCCGGCGATGCCCAGCTGCGGGAACGGGCCGATGCCGAAGATCAGCAGCGGGTTGAAGCCGATATCCAGCACCACCGAGAGCAGCAGGAAGCGGAACGGCGTGCGTGAGTCACCGACGCCGCGCAGTGCCGAACTGAGGAACGCGAAGGCATACAGCGTCGGCATCGCCAGGAAGATGATGCGCAGGTAGGCCTCGGCCAGCGGCAGCGATTCGGCCGGTGTGCCCATCGCCGCCAGCAGCGGATGCGACAGCCACCAGCCGGCGATCGCGATCACCACCGACAGGCCGATGAAGAACGTCGCACTGGTGCCCATCACGCGGCGGGCCTGGGGCAGGTCGCGCGCGCCCATCGACTGGCCGATCAGGATCGAGGCGGCCATGCCGATCCCGAACACCGAGCCGATCAGGAAGAACATGATGTTGTTGGCGTTCGCGGTGGCGGTCAGCGCCGCCTCGCCGAGGAAGCGGCCGACCCAGATCGCGTTCACCGAGCCGTTCATCGACTGGGCGATGTTGCCGGCCAGGATCGGCAGGGCGAACAGGAACAGATTGCGCCCGATCGGGCCCGTGGTCAGGTCAAGCGGCGCTTTGGCCATGTGCGCTGGAGATCAAGCTCAGAGAGCGGCACACTAGCACCAAGCCCATCAAGGGGATATCGCGATGCGCACTTCATCGTCTCACCGCACGTCAGCCACTCCCCCGGTAGTGCCGGCCGCTGGCCGGCTGCAGATGCTCCCGGCTGACCGGTTCATCCCCGCCGCGATGGCCCTCTTGATTGGCGCCGCGCTGACCGCATGTTCGAGTACGGACGACCGCCTGCGCGATGCGCAGGTGCGGCCGATGGACCGACCGGAATGCCAGGTCGGCAGCCAGCGCCGCGATCTGGATGCCGGGGTACCGGCACTGATTGGTGGCACCGGGTGCCGCGGTAATCCGGACGCGACGCACCCCCTGAACCGACAACCGGCCAACGCCGTGGAGCTGGGTAGAAAGCATGACTGATGCAACACCGGTGGCCGCCGTGCGGCTGGATGTGTGGCTGTGGGCCGCACGGTTCTATCGAACCCGCAGCCTGGCCAAACAGGCGGTGGAAACCGGCAAGGTGGATGTCGCCGGGCAGCGCCCGAAATCCTCGCGCGCGGTGCGCGTGGGCGAAGTGCTGCAGATCAGCCGTGGCGATGAAGTGTTCGATATCGAGGTGCGTGGCCTGAGCGAGATGCGCGGCCCGGCGCCGGTGGCGCAGCAGTTGTATGCCGAGAGCGAGGCCTCGCTTGCACGCCGGGCGGAACTGCGCCTGCAGCGTGCGGCAGCGAAGAACGGTTACCAGCCGCCGGAGCACAAGCCGGACAAGCGTGCGCGTCGGTTGATCCGCGCGCTGGGGGATCTGGACGCGCTGTGATCTGCGTGCTGCACGCATGAAAAAAAGACCGGGCCATGCGGCCCGGTCTTTGTCTGTGCCTACGGTGGTGAATCAACGCAGGTCGTAACGGTCCAGCTCCATCACCCGCGCCCAGGCCGCGACGAAATCGCGGACGAACTTCTTCTCGCCGTCCGCGCTGGCGTAGACCTCGGCCAGGGCGCGCAGCACCGAGTTCGAGCCGAACACCAGATCCACGCGGCTGCCGCTCCAGCGCTGCGCGCCGGTACTGCGGTCGCGGCCGCTGTAGCCATCGCCACTGGCGACCCACTGCGTGCGCATGTCGAGCAGGTTGACGAAGAAGTCGTTGCTCAACGTGCCGACGCGATCGGTGAACACGCCCTCCTTGCTGCCACCGAGGTTGGTGCCGATCACCCGCAGGCCGCCGACCAGCGCGGTCATCTCCGGTGCGGTCAGTGTGAGCAGCTGCGCACGGTCGATCAGCAGCGCCTCGGTGGGCACGCTGTAGCGACCTTTGACGTAGTTGCGGAAGCCATCGGCATAAGGCTCCAGCACGGCGAAGGACGCCACATCGGTCTGCTCCTGGATGGCATCGGTGCGGCCCGGGTTGAACGGCACGCTGACCTCATGACCACCGGCCCTGGCCGCCTGCTCGACGCCGACGTTGCCGGCCAGCACGATCAGATCGGCCAGCGAGACCTGCGCACCGCCGTCGCCGGTGAAGCCGGCCTGGATCTTCTCCAGCGCGGCCAGCACCTTGCCCAGCTGCTGCGGCTGGTTGACCGCCCAGTCCTTCTGCGGGGCCAGGCGCACACGCGCACCGTTGGCGCCGCCGCGCTTGTCCGAGCCGCGGAAGGTCGAGGCCGACGCCCACGCGGTGGAAACCAGCTCGCCCGCGCTCAGCCCGGCCGCGCCGATCTGCTGCTTCAGCGCGGCGATGTCCTGCGCGCTGAGGGTGGTCTGCGGGGCCGCTGGCACCGGGTCCTGCCAGACGAATTCTTCGGCCGGAATTTCCGGGCCGAGGTAGCGTGCACGCGGGCCCATGTCGCGATGGGTCAGCTTGAACCACGCACGGGCAAAGGCATCGGCGAAGGCCTGCGGATCGGCCAGGAAGCGGCGCGAGATCTTTTCGTAGGCCGGGTCCACACGCAGCGACAGATCGGTGGTGAGCATGGTCGGGCGGTGCTTCTTCGAGGGATCGTGCGCGTCGGGAATGATCGCCTCGCTGTCCTTGGCCACCCACTGGTGCGCACCGGCCGGGCTCTTGGTCAGCTCCCACTCGTGGCCGAACAGGATCTCGAAGAAGTCATGGCTCCACTGCGCCGGGGTGCGCGTCCAGGTCACTTCCAGGCCACTGGTGATGGTATCGCCGCCCTTGCCGGTGCCGAATCGGTTGGCCCAGCCCAGGCCCTGGCTTTCCAGGCCCGCCGCTTCCGGTTCCACATCGACGTTGTCGGCCGGGCCGGCGCCGTGGGTCTTGCCGAAGCTGTGGCCACCGGCGATCAGCGCGACGGTTTCCTCATCGTCCATGGCCATCCGGCCGAACGTATCGCGGATGTCGAAGGCCGCCTTGAGCGGATCGGGATTGCCATCCGGGCCTTCCGGATTGACGTAGATCAGGCCCATCTGCACGGCGGCCAGCGGGTTCTCCAGATCGCGCGAGTGGATGTCGCCGTCGGCGTCATCATCGGAGACCAGCACGCCGTGGTCTTCCTGCACGCCTTCGGAGCCATGCGTATAGCGCACGTCGCCGCCGAGCCAGGTGGTCTCGCGGCCCCAGTACACATCCTGGTCGGGTTCCCAGGTATCCGGGCGGCCGCCGGCGAAGCCGAGTGTCTTGAAGCCCATCGATTCGAGCGCGACGTTGCCGGTGAGCACCAGCAGGTCAGCCCAGGAGATCGCCTGGCCGTACTTCTGCTTGATCGGCCACAGCAGGCGGCGTGCCTTGTCCAGGCTGACGTTGTCCGGCCAGCTGTTGAGCGGGGCGAAGCGCTGCTGGCCGCGGCCGGCGCCGCCACGGCCATCGCCGATACGGTAGGTGCCGGCGCTGTGCCAGGCCATGCGCACGAACAGGCCGCCGTAGTGCCCGAAGTCGGCCGGCCACCAGTCCTGGGAATCGGTCATCAAGGCCTTCAGGTCGGCCTTGAGTGCTGCGTAATCCAGGCCCTTGAAGGCCTCGGCGTAATCGAATGCCTCATCCAGCGGATGCGAGCGGGTCGAGTGCTGGTTGAGCAGGTCCACCCGAAGCTGCTTGGGCCACCAGTCGCGATTGGTGGTGGCATCGCCGACGAGGGCGTGGTTGAACGGGCACTTGGCTTCGCTTTTCATGGGTATCTACCTGTGTACTGGCGAACGTGGCCGCCATCGGCGTGGGGGAGGCGATGGCGACGTCGGAAGGTTGCCTGCACATCGGGCCGTGAGGCACCGGGATGAAGGCGTGCCCACACGTTAATCACTGCTGTTCATTCGGTACATTCGAATGAATCAACTAATGCGATAGGCGCAGGCTATTTCCAGCGATGGCGTTCAGCGCTTGCCGAACAGCCCGCCACCGAGCTTGAGCAGGTCGCCGACGCCCAGCTGCCCATCCCCGTCCTGGTCCAGCACGGAGGTCAGCAGGCCACCGCTGTTGGCGCTCTGCGCTTCCTGGCCGAGGGCCTGGCTGAGCTGGTTGGGATTGGCGTTGCCGCCGCTGGCGAAGCGCTGGGCGAGATAGGACATGACAATCGGGGCGAGGATGGCCAGCAGCTGGCTGGTCTTGCTGCTGTCCAGCCCGGTGGCTCGGCTCAGGCCCTGGGTGGCGCGGTCGGTGTTGCCGCCGAAGACATGGCCGAGGATGCCGGCGCCATTGCTCGCATTGCCGCCCCCGCCGCCCAGCACGCTGCCCAGCAGCCCACCCAGATCGAAGCCGCCCCCGGCACTGGCCGGTGCATGGTCACGCTGCAAGGCGCCCAGCAGTGCCTGTGCCCCTTGAGGTTCCTGCGCATTGCGGCCCATCGCGCCTAGCAGCAGCGGCAGGGCAGCGCCCACTGCGGTGCTGGCCTGGTTGGGGTCGATGCCCAGCTGCTGGGACACCTGCTGCAGGCCTTGGCCCTGCTGCAGTTGCTGGAATAGGGACGCGGCAAGTGATTCGGTATTCACGGCGGACTCCAGGGCAGGGATGGGAACCGCCCGAGCATAGCGCCGTGTTCACTACGGGAATGCGAAGAATTCACGCGGGGCCGCGCGGACACCCGACCAGCGGTCGGGTGCTACCGGCTCCGTGGGGAGCCGGCCAGCGGCCGGCACGACCGGCATGGTTAGAGCAGCGTCTTCAACCGGTACAGCGCTTCCAGTGCCTGCTTCGGGGTGAGCTCGTCCGGATCGATCGCGGCCAGCGCATCCTGTGCGGCGGTATTGGGCGCGTTGAACAGGCCGAACTGCTGCGGTGCATCCAGCGCCTGCGCGGCCACCACGGCGGATTGTGTCTCGTGGCTGCGCTGCTCCAGCTCGGCCAGGCGACGCCGCGCCTGGGCGACGGTCGACTTCGGCAGGCCGGCCAATGCGGCCACCTGCAGGCCGAAGCTGCGGTTGGCCGGGCCATCCTTCACGGCGTGCATGAACACCAGCGCGTCGCCGTGTTCCACCGCATCCAGATGCACGTTGGCAATGCCGCTGGCGCCGCCTTCGTGCTGTTCGTCGGCCAGCGCGGTCAGCTCGAAGTAATGCGTGGCGAACAGCGTGTAGCAGCGGTTCTGGTAGGCCAGATGCCGTGCGACCGCATCGGCAAGTGCCAAGCCGTCATAGGTGGACGTACCGCGGCCGATCTCGTCCATCAGCACCAGTGACTGTGCGCTGGCGTGATGCAGGATGTAGCTGGTCTCGGCCATTTCAACCATGAAGGTCGACTGCCCACGGGCCAGATCGTCGCCGGCGCCGATGCGGGTCAGGATGCGGTCGATCGGGCCGATCACCGCGCGGGTGGCGGGCACGAAGCTGCCGATGTGGGCCAGCAGCACGATCAGTGCGTTCTGGCGCATGTAGGTGGATTTACCGCCCATGTTCGGGCCGGTGATGACCAGCATGCGGCGGTCCGGATGCAGGTCCAGATCGTTGGGCTCGAACGGCTGCTCGCGTACCGCTTCCACCACCGGATGACGCCCGCGCTCGATCTTCAGGCACGGCCCGGTTTCCAGCTCCGGGCGCGCCCAGTCCAGCGCCTGCGCGCGTTCGGCGAAACCGGCCAGCACGTCCAGTTCGCTCAGCGCGGCGGCGCACTGCTTGAGCGGCTCCAGCCCGCTGGCGAGGATGTCCAGCAGTTGTTCGTACAGGAACTTCTCGCGGGTCAGCGAGCGTTCCCGCGCGGACAGCACCTTGTCTTCGAACGACTTCAGTTCTTCGGTGATGTAGCGCTCGGCATTGGTCAGCGTCTGGCGGCGCGTGTAATGCACCGGCGCCTTCTCGGACTGGCCCTTGCTGATCTCGATGTAGTAGCCGTGCACACGGTTGTAACCGACCTTCAGCGTGGCGATGCCGCTGCTGATGCGCTCGCGCTGTTCCAGATCGATCAGGAACTGGTCCGCATGCGTGGAGAGGCGACGCAGCTCGTCGAGCTCGGCGTCGTAGCCTTCGGCGATCACACCGCCATCGCTGAGTTTCAGCGGCGGGGTCGGGGCGATCGCGCTGGCCAGCAGATGCGCGCATTCGTCATGCGAGCCCAGTGCATCGTGCAGCGCGATCAGCCGTGGCGAATCCAGCGGTGCGAGCACCGCGCGCACCTCGGGCAGCAGGCCCAGGCCATCGCGCAGCGTGGAGAAATCGCGCGGGCGCGCCGAACGCAGCGCCACGCGGGTGAGGATGCGTTCCAGATCACCCAGTGCACGGAAGGCATCGCGTACGTCGCCCTCGGCGCCGCGATCGATCAGCGTGGCGACCGCATCGTGGCGGTGCACCAGCACCTCGCGCAGGCGCAGCGGGCGGTGCAGCCAGCGCCGCAACAGGCGACCGCCCATCGGCGTCACCGTGGTATCGAGCACGCCGAGCAGGGTGTTGCGGGTGTCGCCATCGACGCGCGTATCCAACTCCAGATGGCGGCGCGTGGCCGCGTTCATGGCGATGGCCTCGCTCGCGGTTTCGGTGGCGATCGCGGTGAGGTGCGGCAGGCGTTGCTTCTGGGTTTCTTCGACGTAGCCGAGCAGGGCGCCGGCCGCCGCGGTGGCGCGCGGCTTGTCGTCGATGCCGAAGCCGGTCAGGTCATGCAGCTTGAAGAAGTTCAGCAGCTGGCGGCGGCCGCTGTCGGCATCGAACAGCCAGGGCGCGCGACGGCGGATGCCATTGCGGTACTGCAGGAAGGCCGGCCAGTTTTCTTCATCGGGCACCAGCAATTCGGCCGGCTCCAGGCGGGCCAGCTCGGCTTCCAGCGCATCGTCCGAATCGACCTCGTTGACCAGGAAACGGCCGCCGGCCAGATCGGCCCACGCCAGGCCATAGCCGTTCTTCCCCCGCGAGAGGGCCATCAGAAGCGTGTCGCGGCGCTCGTCCAGCAGCGCCTCGTCGGTAACAGTGCCGGGGGTGACGATGCGCACCACCTTGCGTTCCACCAGGCCCTTGGCCAGCGCCGGGTCGCCGATCTGCTCGCAGATCGCCACCGACTCACCCAGCGCGACCAGCCGCGCCAGGTAGCCTTCGTAGGCGTGCACCGGCACACCGGCCATCGGAATCGGCGCGCCGCCGGAGCTGCCGCGCTGGGTCAGGGTGATGTCCAGCAGCCGCGCCGCCTTGCGGGCGTCGTCGTAGAACAGCTCGTAGAAGTCGCCCATCCGGAAGAAGAGCAGCAGGTCCGGGTAGTCGGACTTGGCGGCGAAGAACTGCTTCATCAGCGGGGTGTGTTCGGGCTGCTTCTCTGTCACGCGGGGTCCATCACAGTCGGGGGCAGCCCGGAAGGCCGCCTGGTCGGCCATTGTAGGGGAGGGGGCGGGCAGGGCGAAGGGCGCGCCGCGCAGCCGTGCCCTGGTGCCTGAGGCGTGCACAGGCCTCCCGTCATTCAATCGCGAACCCGGCAACATGGCCTGTCTCGTCAAGCCGGACCGTGTAGCCGACGAACGCACCCGGACCAAACTCGGCCACATAGCTGTAAAGCGTGCCCTTTTCGCCTTGGCTCGTGCCCTTGAACACCATGTCGGTCGGTTCGCCGTAAGGCCCCACGGAACTCATCAGGCCGGCACCGATGCCAGCGGCCAGCTTGCCACGCAGGTCGTCGCTGAAGGCGCTGTAGTCGGTGCCGTTCTGCAACTGGCGGAACGATGCCTTTGCGCTGTCGCGGACGGCGGCAACCTCGCCGGCAACCGGACGTTCCCACGCCGCGACGATGTCCGGGTGCAGGGCGGCGAACACCAGATTGGTCATGGTGACGCCGGCCTCGGGCTTCTTGTCGCCCAGGTTGGTAAAGGCCAGGATGCGCAGGCCATGATCAGGGTAGTACTCATCGGCGGTGGTGAAGCCCTGCGCGCCGCCGGTGTGACCGACGCGCGCCTGCCCGTACACGGCATCCACGAACAGGCCGAGGCCGTAGCCCACGGGCTTGCCATCGGCCGTAGCGAAGGAGGTCTTCATCTGCGCATAGCCGGCTGCGGATACCACCTTGCCACCGCTCAGAGCGGCGTCCCACCGAGCCAGATCATCTAGTGTGCTGACCAGGAAACCGGCCGCACCGCTCCAGTCGGGGTGGAAGTACGGCGAGCGCTGCAACGCGCCCTGCTCATGCCGGTAACCAACGGCCATGCCGGCCAAGCGGTCGCTATCAGCCAGGGTAAAGGTGTGGGTCATGCCCAGCGGCGCCAGCATGTGCTGCTGCAGGTAGTCGCGGTAGTGCTCGCCGGAGACGGTTTCGATCACCTTGCCGAGCAGCGCGTAGCCGGTGTTGGAATACGACCAGCGCGTGCCTGGCGGGAAATCCAGCGGCTGGCCGGCAATGCGCGCGATCAGGTCATCGAAATCGATGGGGCGTGTCACCAGGTCATCGACCTCCGCTTCGGGCCCATCGAAGTACTCGTGCAGGCCGCTGGTATGGGTCAGCAGGTGGCGCAGGGTCACCTCGCTGGCGTGAGGCGCGTGCGGCAGGTAGCGCGCCAATGGGTCGTCCAGTTGCACCTTGCCCGCTTCCTGCAGCTGCACGATGGCGGCGGCGGTGAATTGCTTGGTGATCGAACCGATCTCGAACGGCGTATCGGTGCGCACCGGCAGCGCGCGCTCACGGTCTCGCAGGCCGTAAGCACGGGAATAGAGAGGCTTGCCATCAACGATCACCGCGATGGCTGCGCCGGGCACCTGGAAGCGTTGCATGACCTGCTGCACATCGGCATCGATGCGCCGCGTCACAGCGGGGTCGAGGTCGGCGGCATTGCCGCCACCGCCGCCGCTCTGCAGGGCCGGCAGCGTGGATGAGGCCGACGCGCCGCCGCAGATGGCAATGGCAGCGACCAGGCCGCCGGCAACGATCCGCAGGTATCGAGTACGCATGTACGAATCACCAATTATTCAATTTTGATCTATAGTTTGAATTATGAGCCAACCCCTAGCAAGCCCTCATGCACCGCGAGCCCTGGAACTGACCCCCGACCAGCTGGGCGCCATGGCGTCCTCACCGCGGCTGGCGATCCTGCAGCGGCTGGATATCGACGGCCACGCCACCGTGCGCGAGCTGGGCGAGCGTCTGGGGCGCCCGGTTACCGCGCTCTACCACCACCTCGAGCGGCTGGAAGAGGCGGGCCTGGTGCAGGTGGTGGAACGGCGCAGCACCGGTCGCCGGCCCGAAGCGGTCTATGCCGTGGTATCGCGGCAGCTGTCCTCGGCCGCCGCACTGCGCACGCCGGGCGGGCGCAGGAACCTGATCAAAGTGGCCAGCAGTGCGGTGGGTGCCAGTTTGCGCGCGTTCTCGGCCGCCGCCACGCAGGCGGCGGCGCGCTTCGACGGCAGCCAGCGCAACTGTGCCGTGCGCCATCTGTCGTTCCGTGCCGACGCTGCCCAGTTGGCGCGCATCAACGCGCTGATAGGCGAGCTCGAACAGGCCAGCCTGCAAGCCGGTGACGAGGCCGAGGATGGCCAGCCCCTGCTGCTGACAGTGGTGCTGGCCAGCGTGACGGACAAACGCAAGGACTGACGGCGGCTCGGCACGATCGTCGGGCGTGCCGCGGCGAGAGCGCGCGTGCGCGATGCACAGCCGGTCAGTCCGTGCGCAGGTGCAGGGTAGGGTGGGCCGCGAACACGTCCATGATGAGGTCGAAATAGGTCTGGCCGGCGCCGCGTTCCAGCGCATCCAGCTGGGTGGCGATTCTCGCGGCATTGAACACGCCGGGTCGCGCCTGTTTTTCCTGCAGCCAGGCGCGGGTGGCCGCCACCCCGAGCGCGGCGCGGCTGTGTGCGATGTGCGTCCAGTGCACCGTGGCGGATGCGTGCCCGGCCAGTGCGCCGTAGCCGCCATAGAGCAGGTCATCCAGTGCATCCAGGCTTGGGGCCAGCTGCCAGTCCTCGCTGGTCATGAACACGCGGTTGATTTCAGCGTAGAAGCCGGCGATGTCGTGGATGGCGCTTCCGTCCAGCACCAGGGTGGGACCGGTCATCCCCGGGTCCGCGCGTCCAGGTGCGGTGCGCACCGGGCGGTGGTTGTCGGCGGCAGAGTGGGTTCATGCATCGGCAACAGTCCTCGTGACGCGTTGGTTGGGTGGCTGCCCGAGGCGCGACGTGGGTGGTCACCCCGGCAGGTTGCAGCAATCGATTGTGCGTGCAACACGGTGATGTCCGACGCTTTTCTTCTCGTGGTGCACTGCAGCGCATTCGGCGGTCGAAACAAATGCTATCCAATGAATGTCCGGGACCGCACTTTTAAAGGGCTTCCAATTCTGCAGACTGCGCGGGTTGATGAGGGAAAACCATGCGTAGCAAGCTGTTCGTCCCCGGCGCCCGGCCGGAATTGTTCGACAAGGCCATGGCCGGCGAGGCCGATGCGCTCTCGTTCGACCTGGAAGATTCGGTGCCCGAGGCCGGCAAGGCCCAGGCCCGCGACCAGGTCGCCGGCTTCCTGCGCCGCGTTCAGGGCGGCGCCGGTGACAAGCAGTTGATCGTGCGCAGCAACGGGACGGACAGCGCCCATTTCGGCGCGGACCTGGATGCGGTGGCGCTCCCCGGTGTGGACTTGCTCAACCTGCCCAAGATTGAATCGGTGGCTCAGCTGCTGGCGGCCATCGCCCGGCTGGAACGGGCTGAGCAGCGCAACGGCGTGACGCGCCCGATCGGGCTGCTGATCAACATCGAAACCCCCAAGGCCCTGCGCATCGCCGCCGAACTGGCCGGCGCGCACCCGCGCGTGGCCGGAGTGCAGTTGGGGCTGGGTGACCTGTTTTCGCCCAATGGCATCGACCGTCAGCCGAGCAACGTGCATGCCACGCTGTTCGCGCTGCGGTTGGCGGCCGCTGAAGCCCAGGTGTTCGCCTGCGACGGTGCGTTTCCGGACGTGGCCGACAGCGACGGTTTCCTGGCCGAGGCGCAGATGGCCCGGCAGTTGGGCTTCATCGGCAAAAGCTGCATCCACCCGCGCCAGGTTGCCCTGGCCAACGCCACCTTCAGCGTGCCGCCGGCGATGCTCGCGGAGGCGCAGCGGATTGTTGCCGCCGCCGCCGGTGCCGAAGGGCAGGGGCACGGCGCGTTCCTGTTTGAAGGCCGGATGATCGACCTGCCGTACCTGCGCCGTGCTCAAGCCCTGCTTGCCGCATCTTCTCCCCCGCTTGCCTGATTGCGGTATCGGGATGCATCGACCACTGTCTCCTACCTGCGCTCTTGCCGGCTTCGGCGTTGCCGCACTTCTTCCGGGTAATTTCATGCACAAGCCTGCACCGTCCGCGTTCCTCTCCACTGTGCTCCGGCGCTGCGCGCGCAGCGTGCGGCTGGTTGCCGCCGCTGTCCTGCTTGCCAGCAGTGGCGCCGTGGCCGCCGAGAGCCTGACCACGGTGGCGGCCGGCAACCTGCCGGCACTGCCGGCGCAGATTGCGCCGGGCGGGCTGGTACATGTGGACGGGCGCCTGGTGGCACTCAGCCATGACGGTGCCTGGGAGCTGCGCGCCGACAACAAGGCGTGGGAGGCGTTGGCGGCGCCGGCCGCAGGGCAGCTCGGCGGGCTTGAGGGCAGCGTCAGCGCAGCCGGGCGCACCTATCTGTTGCAGGGCCGGGATGCGCTCGGCGACCGCCTGCAGCCGGTGGTCCTGAACAACGGCGCGCTGGTGTTCGGCGCGGCCATTGCGCTGCCCGCGCCGCTGCGCAACGCGCGGGCGGCCACCTTCGGTGACGCGCTGTATCTGGTGGGCAACGATGCGGCTGGCAGCGCCCAGTTCTACCGCCGCACCGCGGCGGCAGGCACCGCCGCCTGGCAGCCTCTGGAGGATCTGCCCCAGCAGGGGGTTGCCAGCGCATTGCAGGCGCAGAAAGGCGCGCTGTACCTGGGCCTGGGCGCCGGCACGGGCAGCGACCAGCTGTGGCGCCGCAATGCGGACGCCAGCTGGCAGCAGGTCGCGTCGCCGGACGGCACGATCGTGGCCGGCTCGATGCGCGCGCTGGGCCAGGCGCATCTGCTGATGCTGGTGAAGGACGGCAGCGGCGTGACCCAGGCGCGTACGTTCCACACCATCACCGACGCATGGACGACACTGGACACACCGATTGCCGCAGCACCGCAGGCCGTCACGGCGTGGGGCAACGGACTGGCCTGGGCCACCGTGGGCGCCACCGGCAGCCAGCTCCAGTACGCCGAACTGCAGGGCGGCAAGCACCTGCTGCGCTGGCTGGACTGGACGGTGATCGGCGTCTATCTGCTGGCCATGCTCGGCATGGGTTTCTACTTCTATCTCAAGGACCAGAACGCTTCCACGGCGGACTTCTTCGTCGGCGGGCGCTCGATTCCGTTCTGGGCGGCCGGCATCAGCCTGTATGCCACCAACACCAGTTCGATCAGCTTCATCGCCATCCCGGCCAAAGCCTTCGATACCAACTGGCAGTACCTGACCAACAACCTGATCGCGGTCGTCGGCCTGATGTTCGTGGCGGTCTGGATCGTGCCGCTGCTGCGCCGGCTGGACCTGATGAGCGTGTTCTCCTACCTGGAAACGCGCTTCCACCCGGCGATCCGCATGCTGTCCAGCGCACTGTGCATCGTGATGCAGATCGGCAGCCGCATGAGCGTGATCCTGTTCCTGCCGGCGCTGGCGATCTCCACCATCACCGGCGTGGACGTGGTCTGGTCGATCATGCTGATGGGCGTGTTCACGATCATCTACTCCACTGTGGGCGGCTCCAAGGCGGTGATCTGGACCGACGTGGTGCAGGTGATCGTGATGTTCGGCGGCGCGCTGTTCGCGATCGGCTTCATCTTCCTGCAGACCGGCGGCGACATGCCGCAGCTGCTGAGTGCGGCCGCGGCGGAGGACAAGACCAAGCTGTTCGATTTCAGCTTCGACCTCACCAAGGCCACGGTGTGGGGCTTCATCTTCCTGGTGGTGTTCGATGTGGTGCTGACCTTCCCGAAGGACCAGGTGCTGATGCAGCGCACCTTGTCCACGCGCTCGGACAAGGAAGCCGGGCGATCGATCTGGGCATTTGCCGCCATCATGATTCCCGGCGGCTTCGTGTTCTACGGCATCGGTACGGCCCTGTGGATGTACTACCGCAACAACCCCGAACGCCTGAATCCCCTGCTGCCGATCGATGCGACCTTCCCGCTGTTCATCGCCGCCGAGCTGCCGGCCGGTGTCACCGGGCTGATCATCGCCGGCATCTTCGCCGCGGCGATGTCGACCCTGTCGAGCATCATCAACTCGATCTCGACCCTGGTTTCGGTGGATTTCTACCAGAAACTGGTCAAGGACCCGAACGAGAAAACCGCCGTGCGCGTGGCCGAATGGTCCGGCGTGGGCGTGGGCCTGATCGGCATCGGCATCGCGCTGGTGATGAGCCGCTATGACATCCATTCGCTGTTCGATGTCTCCATCGAACTGGCCGGCCTGCTCGGCGGTGGTTTTGCCGGTGCCTACACGCTGGGGATGTTCACCCGCCGCGCCAACGCGCCGGGCGTGGCGATCGGTGTGGCCGGCTCGATCCTGATCACGCTGGTCTGCTGGAGCATGGACCTGGTGCACCCGTACTTCTATCTGGCGATCTCGATCCTGCTGTGCATCGTGATCGGCTATGTGGCCAGCCTGTTCTTCCCGGCACCCACCCGCTCGCTGAAGGGGCTGACCATCTACCGCGATACCCCGGCCGAAGCGGCAGCTCCATGACCAGCACCGTTGAGGCGCCGGCGCACGGGCCATTGGTCCAATCGCATTGCGCCAGTGGCTCGTGTAGGTTGCTCACGCGCTGAGAGGTAATCCGTGGAAACCCAGTTCCTGAGTACGTTCGTAACGGTGGTGGACCGCGGCTCGATGGCTGCCGCGGCCCGCTCGCTGCATATCACCCCGGCCGCGGTCGCCCAGCAGATCCGCACGCTGGAACGTGAACTCGGCGCGCCGCTGATCGCCCGCGCCGGGCGCACCGTCAGCGTCACCGAGGACGGCGCGCGCATCCTGCAGCGGGCGCGCGACCTGCTGCGCCAGGTGGCCGACCTGCGCAGCGTGGCCAACGAAAACGACCTGGCCGGCGAGTTGCGGTTGGGCGCGTGCCCGACCGCACTGGCCGGCCTGCTGCCGGACATCCTGTCGCGGATGGTGGCGACGTTCCCGCAGATCAACGTCTTCATCAAGCCGGGCTACTCGGCCGATCTGTACCGGGCGGTGGAGGCTGGCGATCTGGATGCGGCGATGGTGCTGCAGGCCCCCTTCGCGCTGCCCAAGACCTGCAAGTGGCAGCAGCTGCGCGAGGAGCCGCTGGTGGTGCTGGCGCCGGCCCATCTGGGCAGCCGTGACCCGCACGAGCTGCTGCGCGAGCAGCCGTTGATCCGCTACGACCGCCACGAATGGGGCGGTCGCCTCGCCGATGACTACCTGCGACAGGCCGGGATCGTGCCGCGCGAGCGGTTCGAGCTCAATGCACTCAACGCCATCGCGGTCATGGTCGACCGCGGGCTCGGCGTGTCACTGGTGCCGGATTGGGCCAAGCCATGGCCGGAAGGATTGAATGTCGTGCGCATTCCCTTGCCGCAGTGCAGCGAACCGCGCCGGATTGGCGTGGTCTGGTCGCGTTCGTCGGTGCGCATCCGCCTGGTGAACGTGCTGCTGGAGGAAGCGCGTGTCGCATTGACCGAGCCGCAACGCTGACACCACGGGTTTTCGCGCGGTGCGCCGTGCGAAGCGAAACAAATCCTAGGCTTTGAACATACCTGAGCACAGTTCTATCGCCATGACGCCGCGCCTAGGCTCTCGCCTCGTTGCCGGACAGGACGTGGAGACCCGCAAGGGAACCGCATCGACCGGCGGAAGGGCGAAAGCCCACGCGCGTCATCGGTGGCGACGGCTCCCCGGCCGGCTGTCCCGCATTTCCTTTTTTGGGGGGGAGAAACGAATGATCAAGCCACTTTCCGCGGCCATCAGCACTGCACTGTTCGCCTGTGTCATCAACCCTGCCATGGCGCAGAGCACGACGCCCACCGATCTGGACCAGGTGATCGTGACCGGCAGCCGGACCCCGATCTCGATCGAGAAGGTCCCCGGTGCAGTGACCGTCGTGAACCAGGAACAGGTGCAGCGCACCCTCAACCTGACCGAAGACGCCACGGCCGTGCTGGCACGCATGGTGCCGGGCTACTCCGAATCCTCCCAGGCGATGAGCAACAGTGGCGAGACCCTGCGCGGCCGCGTCGCGCTGCGCCTGTTCGACGGTGTGCCGCAGGGCTCCCCGCTGCGCGAAGGCAGCCGCAACGGCACGTTCACCGACATGGGCGTGATCGGCCGCATCGAAGTGATCAACGGCCCGTCGGCTGCCGAGGGCATCGGCGGTGCCGGTGGCGTCATCAACTATCTTTCCAAGAATCCGGAAGTGGACGGCCACCAGACAACGGTCAGCACGCGCTACGGCACCCAGTTCAAGGATGACAGCGGGCAGTCCAAGATCGGCATCACCCACACCTTCAAGGGCGACGCCGCGGACTTCCTGATCAGCGGCGCCTACATCGACCGCGGCATCGCCTACGACGGCGACGGTCGCCGGGTGGGGTTGAACACCTCCGGCTCGCTGTCCGACTCCTACAGCAAGAACCTCTTTCTGAAGGGCGGCTACAACTTTGGCGAGGGCCAGATGCAGCGCATCCAGGCCAGCTACAGCAACTTCCATATCGGTGGGAAGCACAACTACATTCCGGTCGAAGGCTGCCGCTACGACGCCGTGGAGTGCCCGATTCCGAGCACCAATACCGCCGAGAAGGGCTCGATCAAGGATTCGCTGGCCGAGTTCAACGATTTCGAACAGTTCGCTGCCAAGTACACCCATGCCGACTTCTTCGGCGGTGACCTGAGCGTGGATCTGTACTGGGCAAAGCAGGCGATGCGCTATGTGCCGGAGAACGGCGCCGACCGCCAGCTGGTCAAGCCGGCGCCGCCGGAAGCCGACCGCATCTGGGACCAGTCGGAGATCAACTCCGAGAAGAAGGGGTTGCGTGTGGCTTATGCCTACGGCGACCTGTTCGCGGTAGAGGGTCTGCGCCTGCGCACCGGCCTGGACCTGGTGGAAGACACGGCCGAACAGCGCCTGGCGTTGACCGACCGGGTCTGGGTGCCGCCGATGAAGTACACCAGCCTGGCGCCGTACGCGCAGCTGAGCTGGGACATCGGCCCGGTGACGCTGGATGCCGGCATCCGCCGCGAAGACGGTGAGTTGGAAATCGACGGTTACACCACCACCGCCTACCGCGACTTCACCCCGGTGCAGGGCGGCAAGCTCGACTACAAGGCCAACCTGCCCAACTTCGGTGCGATCTGGCGCATCACCGATGCGTGGTCGGTGTTCGCCTCGTACTCGGAAGGCTTCGGTATTGCCAACGTGGGCATCCCGCTGCGCAATATCCAGGCCAACAGCCCGTGCAAGGCAGTGGCATGCATCGCCGATCTGCAGCCGCTGATCACCAAGAACAAGGAAGTGGGCTTCAACTGGCGCGGCGAGCAGGCTCAGGTCGGCATCTCGGGCTACCGCTCGACCTCCGAATTCGGGTCTTCGCTGACGGTGGACAAGGTGACCGAGGACTTCATCCTCACCCGTGCACCGACCCGGATCGAAGGCATTGAGATGAACAGCGCCTGGACCTTCAACGACCAGTGGAAGGCGACGCTGCTGTACTCGCGGATCCGCGGCCAGACCCAGTACTACGACGGCTCGGGCCTGAACAAGGAGATGGGCATCCTCGACATCTCTCCGGACAAGGTCAATGCCTCGCTGACCTGGACACCGAATGATCGTTTCGATGCGACGCTGGGCGTGAGCCGTACCTTCAGCCGCGACCTGCGCGAGACCTTCGTCAATCCGTCCAACGGCGCGGTGTACCGCAATGACGAGGATACCTACGGTTACGCGTTGTGGGATCTCAGCATGAACTACGACACCGGGACCTACGGCAAGCTGTCGCTGGGCATCGAGAACCTGCTGGACAAGCAGTACGTGCTGACCTGGTCGCAGTTGCCGGGCTGGCAGAACTTCTTCTCCGGCCGTGGCCGCATGGTGTCGCTGACCCACACCTTCACCTTCTGACCGTCACCGCGGACCGGTGCTGCGAAGCACTGCAGCGCCGGTCCGTTTTTATTGCCTTACCCTGTCATGACGTTACCGCCACTGACAGCAGGAGAGCGGATGTACTGGCCATCGCACGGACCGGCCCACGCCCGTCATTGCCGCCCCCGGGCACGCCTGGCCGTGCTCGCGTGGCTGATGCTGGCAGTGGGACAGGCCGCGGCGTCGGCGCGCTTGCCGGCAGTCGATGCCTTCCTGCACGACTCGACCGGCCGCCAAGGCTATACCGGCGCGGTCGCGCTGGTGATCCACGATGGCCGCGTCGTGCATGGAGCCGCCTACGGTTGGCAGGACCTGGCCCATGCCACGCCCATGCAGCGTGACAGTATTTTCCGCATCTACTCGATGACCAAAACGGTGGCCTCGGTGGCGGCCATGATGCTGGTGGAGGAGGGCCGGCTGGACCTGGATGATCCAGTGGCGCGTCATCTCCCCGAGTTTTCCCGGCTGCAGCTGTTCGCCGGTGGTACGGCCGCGGCACCGCAGCTGCGCCCGGCAGCGCAGACGCTGACCGTGCGACATCTGCTGACCCACACCGCCGGCTTCGCGGCGGGCGGGGAGGGATTCGAGGCCGTCACCGCGCTGCTGGAACAACAGCAGGTGCAGGCCGCGGACAGCCTGGCCGACTACACCGCACGGCTGGCACGCGTGCCGCTGGCGAGCGAGCCGGGTACGCGCTTCCGTTACGACAGCACGTCCATCGAGGTGCTCTCGCGGTTGGTGGAAGTGGTGGGGAAGCTGCCATTCGAGCAGTTCCTGCAACAGCGTATCTTCGGCCCGCTGGACATGCGCGATACCGGGTTCGTGGTGCCGGCGCGCGACCGCGCCCGGGTGGTCGAACTGACCACCATGGGTGAGCACGGTGATCTGGTACTCGCCGATGAGGCGCACGCGCGGGCGCCTGGCAGTGCGCTGCGCCCGTATCCCAGTGGTGCCGGCGGCCTGTACTCCACCGCCGGCGACTACGGCCGGTTCGCGCAGATGCTGCTGGACGGCGGCCGCCATGGCGACGTGCAGTTGCTTCGAGCTTCCTCCGTGGCCCTGATGATGCAGAACCAGCTGGTGCATACCGCCTTGCCGCGGCCGGTGACCGAGTTCAGTGATGCCGAAGGCTTCGGGCTGGGCGGTTCGGTGTTGCTGGATCCGGCCCTGAAAGGACGCACTGCCTCGGTGGGGGCGTTCGGCTGGTCGGGCGCTGCCTCGACCTACTACACGATCGACCCGGCACGCCGCCTGGTCGCGATCCTGATGCTGCAGCATCTGCCCGGTGGCAATGACGATCTGCCGCGCATCAGTACGACGTTCTACAACCGCGTTGATGAGGCGATAGACCCATGAGTAATGCGGCACGTTCCACCGTCCTCGTTGCCGGCTCGGCCAATCTCGATTTCGTGGTACGCGCCACGCACGTGCCGGCGCCCGGAGAGACCGTGCTGGGCCGTGGTTTCAGCACCTTCCCCGGTGGCAAGGGCGCCAATCAGGCCGTGGCCTGCGCGCGGGCCGGTGGTGTGCCGACGCGGATGCTGCTGGCCCTGGGCGAGGATGACTTCGCCACGCCGATCGAGGCGTCCCTGCGCGAGGCCGGTGTGGCGCTGTCGGCCGTGCGCGATCCTGCGCTGCCTACGGGCACCGCCTTCATCTGCCTGGCCGACAACGCCGAGAACGCGATTACCGTTGCACCCGGCGCCAACCTGGGCCTGCGCGAGGAACACCTGCCTGCGCTGGACGGGGTCGGCTGGCTCTTGCTGCAGCTCGAGACCCCGTTGCCCACCATCACTGCCTATGCCCGCCGCGCCCGCGCGGCAGGGCTCAAGGTCGCGCTCAACGCCGCGCCGGCGCAGGTGCTGCCCGACGCGTTGCTCGCCCTGCTGGACGTGCTGATCGTCAACGAAGGGGAACTCGAGGTGGTGGCCGGTCATCCCCCGGACCTGGCCACCGGGCTGGCACGCGTGCCGGTGCCCTGTGTGATCGTGACCCTGGGGGCGCGGGGCAGTCTGGCCCGCGTGGACGGGCAGATCCTGTTGCAGCCCGGGTTCCGTATCGAGCCCACCGACACCACCGCGGCCGGCGATACGTTCTGCGGTGCCCTGATCGCCGCGCTGGTGGAGCAGCAACCGATGGCCCAGGCATTGCTGACCGCCACCGCTGCCTCCGCGTTGACCTGTACGCGCCTGGGCGCGCAGTCGAGCATTCCCTGCCGCGCCGAGGTGCTGGCGCTGCTGGCAGACCCCGCGCGTGTTCCCGATGCCGCCGCCCATGCTGCGCTGGCAGCGGTGTGCGCGCGCTGATGTCCCCCTTTTTCGTTTCCTGCTGGATGCCTTGCCCATGACCACGCCGTACCAGAGCCCCGACTACGACACCGACGCAGCCGACTACGGGCGTGACGCCATCCGTACCGAGTACAAGTTCTCGCACGTGACCACCGGGCGCTACCTGCCGACGCCGGGCAGGGCGCCGGCATGGCCGTTCGCCGACATCGGCAGCTGGATGATCGACGCCAATGCCAGCGCCGGCGACTGGCTGGAAGAGCTCAAGGACTGGCGCCGCGAGCATCTGGTCCGGATCGGCTATACCGACGTGAATTACCGCCGCCCGGAGCTGCAGTGGGCGCAGCGCAACTTCGTGCATGCACAGATGATGGTCGAGGACCGTTACTTCTTCGACGCGGCCACCGGGCAGTACACCGTCGATCGCTATCTGGACGATGTGACCGCGCGGTTCGGCGGGCTGGATTCGGTGCTGATCTGGTACATCTACCCCAACATCGGCATCGACGACCGCAACCAGTTCGACCTGGCGCACGACATGCCCGGCGGCCTGGCGGGATTGAAAACCGCCGTACAGGCCTTCCAGAAGCGCGGCGTCAAGGTGTTCCTGCCAGCCAAGCCGTGGGACCACGGCACCCGCGACCCCGGCGTGACGCATTGGGACGGGCTGGCCGAGATCGTCAAGGCGGTCGGTGCCGATGGCATCAACGGCGACACCTTCAATGGTGTGCCGAGAGCGTTCTTCGATGCCTGCGATGCACGTGGCAATCCGGTGGTGGTGCAGCCCGAGTCCACCATCAGCTCCGAAGAACAGCTGATCTGGAACGTGCAGAGCTGGGGCAAGAAAGCGCCCGATGGCCCGGTGCCGCCGGTCTCCAAGTGGAAGTGGCTGGAGCCGCGCCACATGGTCAACTACGAGAACCGCTGGGGCCGCAACCGCAATCACGATCTGCAGTATTGCTTCTTCAATGGCATCGGCTACAACGCCTGGGAAAACATCTGGGGCGTCTGGAACCAGTTCACCCCACGCGATGGCGAAACCCTGCGCCGGATCGCCACGCTGTACCGCCGGTTCCCGGCGCTGGTGGTGTCCATGGACTGGGAGCCGTACCAGGTGTGCCTGCAGGGCGGCATCTTCGCCAGTCGGTTCCCGGGCGAGGGGGTGACGCTGCATACGATGATCAACCGCAACGAGTACGCGGTGGACGGTGAGCAGATCGCACTGCCGCACGCGGAAGGGATGCGGTACTACGATGCGTGGCACGGCCGCGCGCTGGCGCCGCGGATCATCGACGGCGCGGCTTACATCGAACTGCCGATGGAAGCGCGCGGCTTCGGCGCGATTCTGAGTGTGGCCGCCGGCACCGTGATCGAGGGCCTGGATGACTTCCTGGCCGCGACCGCCGAGCGTGCCAAGCAGCCGCTGAGCAGTTACTCCGCGGCGTGGACGGCCGCCCCGCAG
This sequence comes from Stenotrophomonas sp. 05L413, assembly GCF_056397945.1. Classification (NCBI taxonomy): domain Bacteria; kingdom Pseudomonadati; phylum Pseudomonadota; class Gammaproteobacteria; order Lysobacterales; family Lysobacteraceae; genus Stenotrophomonas; species Stenotrophomonas sp. 05L413. Next base: position 4,462 of record NZ_JBFTOL010000007.1, on the reverse strand, counting down.
GAACTGCTGGCCATCGCGGCCACGCCCGCGCAGGCCGAGGCACCCGCCGGCATGGTCACGATTCCCGCCGGCGAGTTCCTGTTCCAGGTGGGCGGTATCGAAATCGAAGGCTTCACCTGGGCCGGGCTGGATGTGCAGTTCCCGTGGGAAGACTGCGCGCGTCGCCACCATCGCCGGCGCATGACACTGGCGTCGTTCCATATCGACCGCCACCCGGTCACCCATGCCGCGTTCAAGCGCTTCCTCGATGCCAGCGGTTACCGCCCGGCCGATGACCACAATTTCCTGGCCGACTGGAAGGACGGCGCGCCGCGTGCGGGCTGGGACAACAAGCCGGTTACCTGGGTCTCGATCGAAGACGCCCGTGCCTATGCGGCGTGGGCCGGCAAGCGGCTGCCGCATGCGTGGGAATGGCAGTACGCCGCGCAGGGGACCGACGAGCGCCTGTACCCGTGGGGCAACGCGTGGGATGCCAGCTGCGTGCCGCGGGTCAATCGCGGCCGTCGGCTGACGCCGCCGGCCGATGTCGATGCGCATCCGCAGGGGGCCAGCCCGTTCGGCGTGGAGGACATGGTCGGCAATGTGTGGCAGTGGACCGATGAATTCAGCGATGCGCACACCCGCGCAGCGGTACTCCGGGGGGGCAGCAGTTATCAGCCGCAGACCTCGCACTGGTACTTCCCGCAGGCCTACCGCCTGGACCAGCACGGCAAGTACCTGTTGATGGGGCCGTCCAAGGACCGCTCGGGCACGGTCGGCTTCCGTTGCGTGGTGGACGCGGCATGAACCGTCTGCATCCCGCCGCCCGCGGCATGACGTTGGTCCCGCCACAGCAGGTCACGTTGCAGGGTCTGCTGGGCGACGCCCTGGCGGCGAACCGCAACGGGCGCCTGAGCACGTTCATCGTTGATGAGCACAGTGCGCCGATCAGCATCTTCGGCCAAGCGCACAAACACCAGAATCATGAGGGCGACTGGTACGGCGAGCACGCCGGCAAGTGGCTGTCGGCCACGGCACGCGCCGTGGCCCAGGGCGGACAACCACCGCTGGAGGCCGCGTTGCGCCGCGTTGCGGATTGGTTGATCAGCCAGCAGGACGATGACGGGTATCTTGGCAACTATGCGCCCGAGCGCCGCTTCACCGTGCCGCAACCGCCCAAGCCGGAGAGCTGGAACGGTGAGCCGGCGCTGCGCACCTGGGACATCTGGACGCACAGCTATCTGATCCTGGGCTTCCTGGAAACGTGGCGCGCGCTGGGCAATGCGGCCTATCTGCAGGCCGCGTGCCGGATCGCCGATCTGTGTTGGCAGGCGCTGGAATCGGGAATCGACATCACCACACTGGGCAACCACCACGGCATGTCCGCCACGGTGCTGCTCGATCCAGCGGCGGATCTTTATCTGGTCACCGGCGAGCCGCGCTACCTGGCGCTGGCCGAACGCATCCTGGCACAGGCCAACGCCAACCCGCGGCTGGCGCTGCTGGACAAGGCGCTGGCCGGTGAGGATGCGGCCTTCATCGCAACCGGCAAGGCCTATCAGCTCAGCTGGAACCTGGTCGGGCTGGCCAAGTTGTACAAGGCCACCGGGCATGACGACCATCGCCGGGCGCTGGATCAGCTCTGGCACAACATCCGCGAGCAGCACCTCACGCTGGGCGGCGGGCCGTGGGGTGGGGTAGCGCACCGGTCGCGCGAGGTATTCAACGCGCCGCGCACCTTCTTCCCGCAGGCCTACGTGGAAACCTGCTCGGTACTGGCGTGGATGCAGCTCAACCGTGAGCTGCTGGCCATCACCGGCCACGCACGCTACGCCGACGAACTGGAGCGCACCGCCTACAACGACCTGCTGGCGGCGATGGCCGCCAATGGCGAGGACTGGTGCTACTACACCTATCCCAACGGCCGGCGCGTGCACACCACGTACTGGCGCTGCTGCAAATCCAGCGGCGCGATGGCCGTGGAAGAACTGCCACAGGTGGCCTATGGCATCGCAGCCGATGGTGGGCTGCGGGTCAATCTGTACGGGCCGGGCGAGGCCACGCTGCTGCACGCGCAGGCCGGTGCGGTCACCCTGCTGCAGGCGACCCGATTCCCCTTCGAGGGTACGGTGACGATCACCGTGCTGCCCGAGTGCGTCGCCGAGTTCAGCATCGGCGTGCGGCTGCCGGGCTGGGCGACAGGTGCACGGATCGAGGTCAACGGACAGCCCGAGGCGGCCGAGGCGGGCGCGGATGGGTTCGTGCACGTGCAGCGCACCTGGCAGTCCGGCGACACGCTCTGCGTGCAGCTGCCGATGCAGCCACGCCTGCACCGGGCGGCCAACATCAACGTGCAGGAATCGCGCGCGCCGGATGGCTCGCCGGTCGCGCAGGAGGTCCTGCGCTGGGAGTACGTGGGGCTGAGCTACGGCCCGCTGGTGTATGCCACCGGCCTGATCGACGGGTACAAAACCGATGAGACGGTGCGCTTGCCGGACCGGCCACCCTCGCAGTGGCTGCAGGTGGGCGACGACACGGGCGAGGGCGCGCCGATCACCGTGCAGTTGGAGTGCCGCGGCCCGCTGACGTTCGAACCCTACTACCGGTGTGGTGGGCGCGATCACGGCAGCTGGCGGTTGAGCTGGCTGTCGCTGGCGCCTTCGGGCTGACGTCTCGGCGGGGTTCGGCGGCGGTGGTGCCGCCGACGCCGCAGCGTGCTTTTTGTCCACCCAGAACATACCCACGCGATCTGTTTCTTCCCGTTGGCCAGGAGGAAACTTCCCTCAAGGTATCGAGTGTATTGACCATGACCGGAAGCAACCCCAGTTCTCCATTCGCCATCGCCCAGCGGGAAGGTGCCACCGGACCGTTGAGCGGCATTCGTGTGCTGGACCTGAGCGCGTACATCGCCGGTCCCTACGGCTGCACGCTGCTGGCCGACCAGGGCGCGGAGGTGATCAAGGTGGAGCCGCCGGTCGGCGACAACCTGCGGCGCTATCCCTCCACGCTGGAGGCCGAGAGCCGCGCATTCCTCGGTGTGAACCGCTCCAAGCGCGGCGTGGTGCTGGACCTGAAGCAGCCTGACCAGCGTGCGGTGCTGATGCGCCTGGTGCGCGAGGCGGACGTGCTGGTGCACAACTTCCGGCCGAGCGTGCCGGTACGCCTGGGCATCGATTTCGAGAGTCTGCACAAGCTCAACCCGCGCCTGGTGTATTGCTCGGTCACCGGCTACGGCGAGCAGGGGCCGCTGAAGGAGAAGGCAGGGTACGACCAGGTGCTGCAGACCATGACCGGCATGTGCACGATGCAGGGCAAGACGGGCGGCGCCCCGGAGATCCTGTACGGCTCGGTGGTCGATTACTACGCTGCCGCGCTGGTGGCGGCCGGTGTGTCATCGGCGCTTTACGAGCGCGAACGCAGCGGCGAGGGCCAGTTCGTGGGCGTGTCGCTGCTGCGCAGTGCGCTGACGATGCAGTCGGCGCGGATGGTCTGGGCCGAGGGCGAGCCGGCGGCGGTGGGCCGCGATATGCGCTCGGGCGGTGTCACCGGCATCCATCCCACCGCGGACGGATATCTGTACATCTCGGCCAATACCCCGCGCTTCTGGCAGGCATTGTGCGAGCGGATCGGGCGACCAGAATTGGCGGCCGACGCGCGGTACGACACCGTGCGCAAGCGCGCCGCGCAGGCCGAGGTGCTGCTGCCGCAGTTGCACGCCGCACTGGCCACGCGCAGCGCGCTGGCGTGGGAAGCGTTGTTCGGCGAAGAAGTGCCGTGCGCAGCGGCACGCCAGGTCGAGGACATGTTCGAGCATCCACAGGTGCAGGCAGAGCAGATGATCACGTCGCTGCCGCACCCGCTGCTGGGCAGCTACCGCGGCATCACCCGGCCGATCGTATTCGGCCGCACGCCCGGCCCGGAGCCGTTCGCCGCGCCGGTGTTCGACCAGGACACGGCGGCGGTCAGCGCACTGCTTGACGCTTCCTCTGATGATTGATGCCAAGGACCTCTCCATGTCTTCGCTGTCCAGACTCTCCCAGTTGCGTGATCTGTCCGTCGTAGTTGCCGATACCGGCGATGTCGAGGCGATCAAGCGCTTGAAGCCGGTCGACTGCACGACCAACCCCACCCTGGTGAAGAAAGCGCTGGACCTGCCGGTATACGCCGATCTGATCGAGAACGCGCTGGCCTGGGGCCGCGAGCAGGCGGGCGAACGCGAGACCATCGTGCACGCGGTGGCCGATCGCCTGACCGTGGGCGTGGGCACCCTGCTCAGCACGCTGGTGCCGGGCCGGGTCTCGACCGAGGTCGATGCCGACCAGGCACATGACACCGCGGCCACGGTGGCCAAGGCGCGCCAGTTCATCGCCATGTACGAAGCGGCCGGCGTGCCGCGCAGCAAGGTGCTGATCAAGATCGCGGCAACCTGGGAAGGCGTGGAAGCGGCGCGCCAGCTGCAGGCCGAAGGGATCGACTGCAACCT
>NZ_JBFTOL010000006.1:0-389682 GCF_056397945.1 Stenotrophomonas sp. 05L413 | reverse complement strand
GTGGAACCACCCGATCCCATCCCGAACTCGGAAGTGAAACGCAGCTGCGCCGATGGTAGTGTGGCCTAAGCCATGCGAGAGTAGGTCATCGCCAGGGTTTTTACCCCGAAAACCCCGCTGCTCACGCAGCGGGGTTTTCTTTTATTGCAGACACCTGGTTTTTACAGGTATCTGTTTCTCGGAAGAGACCTCTGCCGAGCTGGCGCAACGCGCTGCTCCAACCGTCTCCCTGGTGAAATTAGCGCTGTGGCACCACCCGATCCCATCCCGAACTCGGAAGTGAAACGCAGCTGCGCCGATGGTAGTGTGGCCTAAGCCATGCGAGAGTAGGTCATCGCCAGGGTTTACACCCAAAACCCCGCTGCTCACGCAGCGGGGTTTTTTTTGTCCTTCTCCCGACGGATGGGAGCGCCTCATTTCATGTGCCACAGCAGATGAGCACGGTCATGCGTATGCGGCCAGTGCGGTGGGTGTCGTTGGGTAGTTCTGCGTTTTGGGAATGGTGGCGTCTCCGCTTGCATCTTCCGCGAGCGTGAGGGCCCCGTAGCGGCCGGCAGGCCCCTCGGCAAATGTCCCCCGGTCCACGGTCCACGGTCCCCGGTCCCCGGTCCCCGGTCCCCCGGCCGCCGCCTGACGGCGACGCCCTCCTCCTTGATGTTGCCCAGGCGCCTACCGGCCGCTACGAGGCTTCGCGTGCTGTGTGCGGACTGACCAGATCAATCCCGGCACTCGCTGTCGCGCTGATGCTGGGCGGCGCCAGTTGTCTGGATACGTTGGGTCGCGATGCCCTTGTGGGCAAAATCAACGAGGAGGGCGTCGCCGCAAGGCGGCGGCCGGGGGCGTCACCGGCAAGGGTATCGCGCCCCAAAGCCCGACCAACCCAGCCGCCGACCCAAAAAAAACGGCGCCTAGAAAGGCGCCGTTTTCATGAAGCAAAGATCACGTCACAGCAATCAACCGCTCAGCGTGCAGACTCCGCGGCCGGCGTCTCAGCGCCCTTGCCCTTCATCATCGCATCGCGTGCCGCCTTGAACGGATTGCCCTCGTACCAGTTCGGCCACCGGTCGCCGCCGGCCAGTTCCTTGCCAACCCCGTACAGCAGCTGCAGGTCCTCAACCGTGCCATCCAGCTTCCAGGTTGCGGGATCGAACTCGTCCTTCGGGCCGTGGTAACGGTGGCTGCCATAGTCTTCGGCGGCCTTGCGGCCCGCCTCGACACCGCCGTCGCGCAGATCCTCACCACCGTCCGCATAGAGCGCCGGCACACCCGCCTTGGCGAAGTTGAAGTGATCCGAACGGAAGTAGAAGCCGCTCTGCACCGCGGTCTCGCCGTGCAGGGTACGCCCCTGGTTCGCGGCCAGCGGCTTGAGGATGTCTTCCAGCTCGGAGCTGCCGAAGCCGGTCACGGTCATGTCCTTGGCACGGCCTGCCACCGACATCGCATCGATGTTGATCACACCGGCGATCTTGTCCAGCGGGAAGGTCGGGTGGCTGACGTAGTACTTCGAGCCCAGCAGGCCGGACTCTTCCAGCGTCACTGCCAGGAACACCACCGAACGCTCCGGTGCTGGCTGCTGGTGCACCATCGCATCGGCGACCTCCAGGATGCCGGCCACGCCGGTCGCGTTGTCGACCGCGCCGTTGTAGATGGTGTCGCCCTGCTCACCTTCGTGCTTGCCCAGGTGATCCCAGTGCGCCATGTAGAGCACGGCTTCATCGGCACGCTTGCTGCCCGGCAGGACGCCGACCACGTTGCGCGACTTCTTCTCGGCGATGGTGCTCTTCAGATCGAAGGACACCTTGGCCTTCAGCGGGACCGGCTTGAAGCCGCGCTTGCTGGCGTCCTTGTACGCTTTGTCCAGATCCAGGCCGGCCTCGGCGAACAGCTGGCGGGCGGCGTCGGCGCTCAGCCAGCCTTGTGCCGGGAGGCGCGCTTCCGGGTCATCCTTGGCCGGCAGGTCGTACTGCGGGCCGGCCCACGAGTTCTTGACCACGTCCCAACCGTAGGAGGCACCGGCGGTGTCATGCACGATCAGCGCGGCGGCGGCGCCCTTGCGTGCGGCCTCTTCGAACTTGTACGTCCAGCGCCCGTAATAGGTCATGCGCTTGCCGTCGAACAGCTTCTCGTCGTTGACGTGGAAGCCGGGATCGTTGACGAACATCACGACCGTCTTGCCCTTCCAGTCCTGGCCGGCATAGTCGTTCCACTTCTGCTCCGGCGCATCCACGCCGTAGCCGACGAACACCAGGTCGCTGGCCTCGACCTTGACGTCCGGCTGGCCGCTGCGGGTGCCGATCACCATGTCGGTGCCGAACGTCAGCTCGCGGGTCTTGCCGGCCTGGTCCAGCGTCAGCACGGTCGACTCATCGGCCGTGGTCTCGGTCATCGCCACGTCCTGGAACCAACTGTCGCCGTTGCCTGGCTGCAGGCCGATGCGCTGCATCTGGTCGCGGATGTAATTGACGGTCAGCTCTTCGCCCTTGCTGCCCGGGGAGCGGCCTTCGAACGCATCCGAAGCCAAGGTCTTGACCAGTTCGGCGAAGTCGCCGGCATTGATCTCGGGCGAGAACGCATGGCCCGGTGCGGTCGGTGCCGCGTCGGTGGCAGGCGCCGCGGTGGGCGCGGCGGATTCGCCCTTGCATGCGGTCAACGCAGCGGCAGCGGCAAGGCACAACAGAAGTTTGCGGGGCATCATCGGTTCCTGGAACGGGAAAGGCGGGTGCGCAGCGCACCAGTGGCCACCATATCAATCCTGTGGCGCGGTGTCGGTATCGAAGGGCACTGCCACGGCGCCGCTGACCGGGCCGATGCGGGCAGTGCGGTGCACATACAGGGTGACCTCGCGCTCGAACTGCAGGGATCCATTGACCGACGAGTTCGGCCCGATGATCACGCGCGGCTTGCGGCCGGGGGTCAGCGACAGGTTGAAGTTCGGCTTCTTGACCTCGATTCCGCCTTCGACCTGCGAACCCACGCCCACGGTGATGTCACCGTTGACGGTTTCGATGCCGCGCGCCACGCGCGTTTCGACCAGCCCGATGCTGCCGTTGACCGTTTCCAGCCCGCCGTCGATCTGGGTGCCGCGATCCAGGAAGATGCCGCCGTTGACGGTGTCCACGCCGCCACTGGCAACCACTTCGCGCCCGACCCGCACGCTGCCATTGACCGTGGAAATGCCGCCGGTACGCGCGCGATCGGCCACGCGGATGCCGCCGTTGACGGTTTCGATGCGACCGGTGACCGCGCCTTCGGCGACCTTGATGCCGCCGTTGACCGTCTCCAGATTGCCGTAGCTCTGGCCGGCCTCGGCGGAGATGCTGCCGTTGACCTTGCTGATGTTGTCGCTTGCGAAGGCCGGCGCACAGGGCAGCGTCAGGGCCAGCAGCAGCGGAAGCAGGGAGCGTTTCATGGGAACCTCGATGGTGGAGCGCGGCTGGCAGGCCGCCTGCAGGAATGTCACCATGCATCGTTGCAATCCGCATCTGCCTGAAGTCACTGGAAAGCCCTTGCGCCACAACGCCTTTTCCTCACGCCGGGATAACAATCCGACCGACGGACGCGGTCGCACGCAGTGGCTGACCCCAGCGTTGCGTGCGCTGCTGCTGGCCGTGGCCGTTCTCGGCGCCAGCCCGCTGGCTGCACAATCCTCCAAGGAAGCCGAACGCAAGCTGCAGAAGCTGCGCAGCGAGCTCAAGGGCGTGGCCCAGGAGCGGCGGAATCTGGAAGGGCAGCGCGGGCAGGCGTCGCGCCAGCTGCGCGACGCCGATGAGAAGGTCGCCCGCACAGGGCGCGTGCTGGCCCAGACCGAAACCGCATTGCAGCGCGAGACCCGCGCCATGAACGAACTGCAGGCCAAGCGCGATGCGCTGCAGGCCGGCCTGCAGCAGCAGCGGGCGGAACTGGCCTCGCTGTTGCGCGCGGCGTACCGCATCGGCAACAACGCGCCGTTGAAGCTGCTGCTGTCGCAGGACCGTGTCGCCGATGCGAACCGCAGCCTGGCCTATCACCGGTATCTGCAGCGCGAGCGCGCGCAGCGTATCCAGTCCCTGACGGCTGATCTCACCGAACTGCAGCGCGTGGAGACGGAAATCGTCGAACGGCGCAAGGCACTGGAAGGCACCCGCCAACAGCAGAAACAGCAGGTCGCCACGCTGGCCGACGATCGTCGCGAGCGGGCGGCCACGGTCGCCTCGCTGGACGAACGGTACAAAGACCGCAGCGAACGCGAAAAAGCCTTGGGCCAGGATGCCAAGGCGCTGGAAACCCTGCTGGCCAATCTGCGCGCCGCCGCCGCCCGTGCCGAAGCCGAGCGTCGTGCTGCCGCGCGCCGCGCCGCCGCGGAGAAGGCGGCCGCCGAGAAGGCGGACCGGGCCGCCGCCGCGAATGGTACCCGGCCAGCGCCGCGTGCGACCAAGACGCCCCCTGCGGTTGCCTCCGCGCCTGCGCCCAAGGTGGGCGGTCTGGGCTGGCCGTTGTCGGGCAATCTGCTCGCCCGCTACGGTGGCAAGCTGCCCGATGGACGCACCAGCAGTGGTGTGCTGATCGGTGCACCCGCTGGCAGCACCATCACCGCCGTGGCAGATGGCACGGTGGTGTTTTCCGATTGGATGACCGGCTACGGCATGATCCTGATCGTCGATCACGGCAACGGCTACATGAGCCTCTATGCGCACAACGACACGCTGCTGCGTGATGCCGGCGCCACGGTGAAGAAGGGCGAGGCCGTGGCCAAGGTCGGCAATTCCGGTGGCCAAGGCGTGACCGCGCTGTACTTCGAACTGCGCCGCAATGGACAGCCGGTGGACCCGGGCAGCTGGCTGCAGCGGCGATAAACCGCGCCCAACACGGGCGCGCCGCCAGGCACGGGGTTCAACGGGAATTTATCGTCGCTTCGCGCATAATCGGGCGACGCACCCCCGTGCGTGGTCAACCGTCCCCCGCTCATCCTGGAGTGCTTCATGCGCGTAGCCCGTTCCGCCACCTTGCTGCTGGCCCTGTTGCCCGCGGTGTCCTGGGCGCAGCAGACCGCCGAAGCGCCGGCACGCGGGGCCGATGCGGCCACCACGGAAGAAGCGGTGACCTCACGGGTTCCGTTGGAAGAGATCCGCCGCTACGTCGCGGTCTACAACGCGGTGCGCGCCGCCTACGTGGATCCGGTCGACGACAAGAAGCTGATGCAGTCCGCCATCCGTGGCCTGCTGCTGGACCTGGATCCGCACAGCACCTACTTCGACAAGGAAGACGCCGAAGCCTTCGATGAGCAGGCCAACGGCGCCTACGACGGCATCGGCGTGGAGCTGCAGCAGCAGCCCGACAACAGCAGCCTGAAAGTCATTTCGCCGATCGACGAGACCCCGGCCGCACGCGCGGGCATTCTTGCCGGCGATCTGATCATCGCCATCGACGGCAAGCCGATCAGCGCGATCGAAGCCACCGAACCGCTGCGCGGCGTGGCCGGGACCAAGGTCGTGCTGACCCTGGTGCGCGAAGGCAAGCCCAAGCCGTTCGATGTCACCGTCACCCGCGAGACCATCCGCGTCACCAGCGTGCGCAGCAGGATGCTGGAACCCGGCTATGGCTACATCCGCCTGAGCACCTTCCAGGCCGACACCGGTGCCGATTTCCAGAAGCACGTTGCCCAGCTGCAGCAGCAGGCCGGTGGCAAGCTCAAGGGCCTGGTGCTTGATCTGCGCAGCAACCCGGGTGGCCTGCTCACCGCCGCTGTGCAGGTGGCCGACGATCTGCTCGAGAAGGGCAACATCGTCAGCACCCGCGGCCGCATCTCGATCAGCGATGCCCGTTTCGATGCGACCCCGGGCGATCTGCTCAAGGGTGCGCCGGTCGTGGTGCTGGCCGACGCCGGTTCGGCCAGTGCCTCCGAAGTACTGGCCGGCGCGCTGCGCGACAACGGCCGCGCCCGCGTGGTCGGCAGCCGCACCTTCGGCAAGGGCTCGGTGCAGACCGTGCTGCCGCTGGACAATGGGGACTCGGTGAAACTCACTACCGCGCGGTATTTCACGCCGAGCGGCAAGTCGATCCAGGCCACCGGCATCATCCCCGACGTGCTGCTGCAGCCGGAAAAGCGCGCCGGCGATGACGACCTGCCAGCCAGCCTGACCGACTACAGCGAAGCCACGTTGCCCGGTCACCTGCGCGGTGATGAAGAAGGCACCGAAGGCTACAAGGCCGGTGACGTGCTGCCCGGTGATGGCCCGATCAATGACGCGCTGGCCGAATTGAAGCAGCCGGGTTCGGTGCTGGCCAGGCAGAAGGCGGACGCGGCGAAGAAGCCGGCGGCCAAGCCGGCAGCGGCCGCGGTCAAGCCGGCCGACGCGAAGTCATCAGATGCGAAGCCGTCAGAAACGAAGCCGGCGGAAGCACCTGCGACTGCGCCGGCTCCTCCCGCGCCTGCCAAGCCGGATGCACCGGCGTCGACAGCGCCGGTCAAGCCCTGAACGGTAGTGCCGGCCGCTGGCCGGCTCAGCAGAAATCCAMCCGTACGTGGCGCCGGCCAGCGGCCGGCACTACCACAGCGCGATGGGTGTTCACTTAGAACCCATGCCGCTTGCGCAGCCGTCGCGCGATGGCCGCACGCACATACACGCCGTAGCCCAGGCCGAACACGAAGCCGGCGATATGTGCCCACCAGGCCACCATGCCGAAGGTCGGGCCGATATAGGCGAACACCACCTGCAGGGCCGCCCAGACGCCGATCAGCAGATAGGCGGGGGCGCGGACGAATTCCAGGAACAGGCCCAGCGGGATCACCACGCCCAGCCGCGCGCCCGGGAACAGGGCCAGGTAGGCGCCGATCAAGGCCGACACCGCGCCGCTGGCCCCGATGATGATCTGGTCCGGGCTGCCCATCGTGTAGATGGCGGTCAGATTCGAGATCGCCCCGCCGACCAGGAACAGCAGCATCAGCCGCCACGGCCCCAGCACGCGTTCGGCCGGCAGCCCGAAGATCAGCAGGAACACCAGGTTGCCCAGCAGGTGCGACCAGTCCGCGTGCAGGAACAGCGCAGTGAACAGCCGCAGCACGCTGCCATCCTGCAGCGTCGCCCACCAGTCCAGCGGGTGGGTCAGGCCGGTCGAGAGGGCGCCCCAGTCCATCCACAGGCTGCGGCGGGCATCGTCCGGCCGCGAGATCGACCACAGGAAGGCCACCCACAGCGCGGCGAACAGCAGGGGGGTGGCCCAGCGGTAGGCGGCTTTCTTGCGGGAGGGGGTCGACACGAACATGCGGGCACTAGCCTAGCGCGGAGGCTGAGCTGACGGGGATATGTCGCGTTCAGCATGAATAGCCACAAGGGCGACTTACGTTATTGTTTCATTAACCGCTCTCGGTATACTCGCATACGGCGTCGTATGTCGGGAGGGGAATCCGGCGCGTTGTCCTGACCCATCAAGGGGAGGGGCGGCGCAGGCGCGCGTTGCCAACATCACCGCTTTCCGGAGAGAACCAACAATGCATACCGCTTCCACTCTTGCCCGCGTCACCGCCCTGGCCGTCGGCATCGCCGGTGTCCTGGCCGTGGGCCACGTCAACGCTGCCGCCTTCCAGTTGAAGGAAAACAGCGCCAAGGGACTCGGCCGCGCCTTCGCCGGTTCCGGCAGCGCCGCCGGCGACGCCTCGATCATGGCCGTCAACCCGGCCGGCATGCGCCAGCTCGAAGGCATGCAGATCCAGGGCGACCTGAGCGCCATCAGCTTCTCGGCCAAGTACAAGGGCACCGGCCGCAATGGCGCAGGTCAGCCGCAGACGGGCGGTAACGGCGGCGACGCCGGCATGATCGCCCCGGTTCCGGCCGCGTACTTCCACATGCCGATCGGCGAGCAGGCCCACTTCGGCGTCTCGCTGACCGCCCCGTTCGGCTTCAAGACCGATTACGACAATGGCTGGGTCGGCCGTTACAGTGGTCTGAAGACCGATATGAAGGCCATCGACCTGGGCTTTGCCGCGTCCTACGACGTCAACCCGTACGTGTCCTTCGGCGCGTCCGTGTTCGTCGAGCACCTGACCATCGAGCTGAGCCAGGCTGTCGACTTCGGCGCCCTCTTCGCCGGTCGCGTGCCGGGCTACGCGCCGGGCAGCGCCGATGGCAAGTCGACCGTGAAGGGTGACAACAACGCTGTGGGCTGGACCGTCGGCGGCTTGTTCAGCCCGGACGAGAACACCCACATCGGCATCAGCTACCGCTCCAAGGTCGAGCACAAGATCACCGGCGGCGATGCCAACTTTGATCTGCCCAGCGATGGTGGCCGGACGGCGTCGATCCTGGCAGCGACCCAGCCGGGCGTGTTCGTCAACACCAGCGGCAAGGCCACGCTGACCCTGCCGGCCTCGGCCACCCTGAGCGTCACCCACAACATCAATGACCGCTGGACCGTCATGGGTGATGTGACCCGCACCGCGTGGTCGACCGCGTTCGACACGGTCACCATCGACTTCGCTTCCAACCAGCCGAACTCGGACCTGAACTTTGGTTACCGCGACACGACCTTCGTCTCGCTGGGTACCGATTACAAGCTGAGCGACACCGTGACCCTGCGTGGCGGTGTGGCGCTTGACCAGACCCCGACCACCGACGCGCACCGCGACGTCCGCGTGCCGGATACCAGCCGCAAGTGGCTGTCGCTGGGCGTGGGCTGGACCCCGTCGGCGAACACCGAATACAACTTCGGTTACACCCACCTGTTCACCAGCGAGCCGAACATCCTGGTCAAGCCGACCCAGGGCAACCAGGGCAACTCGCTCAACGGCAAGTACAAGGTCCGTGGCGACGTGCTGGCCGCTTCGTTCAACTACAAGTTCTGATCAACGCAGCGCTGATCGGTTGAACGCAGCAGCAGAAAACCCCGCGAAAGCGGGGTTTTTTGTTGCCTGCAGACAAGGCGAAAGCGGTCAGCGCAACTGCCGCGGCGTGGCGTTGAGGCGCTTGCGCATCAGCCGGCGCAGGGCGGTGGGATCGCGGTAGCCCACGCGCTCGGCCACGGTCTCCACCGAGTAGCGGCTGTTCTCCAGCAGGGTGCGCGCCTGGTTCAACTGCACACTGCGGATCAGGTGCAGCGGCCCCTGCCCGGTTGCCTTGCCCACCTGCCGCGACAGCGTGCGCGTGGACATGCCGGCGTACTTGGCGAGCGCACCGACGCTGACCGTGGCCGGCAGCGTGGCTTCGATGTGGGCGGTGAGTGAGGCGATCAGCGCATTGCCCTGCGCCATCATCGCCGGGACCATGAACGGCGATTGCAGTTGCCGGCGATCCAGCAGCAGCGCCCGTGCCACCGCATCGGGAAGCGCCGGGCCAAAGCGCTGCCGGAGCAGGTACAGCATCAGGTCGGTGTGCCCGAGCGCGGCACCGGCCGTGATCAGCGGCGCGTCGTCGATCACCATGCGGTCTGGATCGACCTGGCACTCCGGAGCTTGCCGCTGCAACGCGCCGGCCAGCCACCAGGTGGTGGTCACGCTGCGCCCGGTCAGCAGCCCGGCATCGTGCAGCAGGAAGACGGAGGCACAGGAGGCCGCGACACGCCCGCCCGCCGCCACGTGCGCGCGCAGCGCCCGCACCACACCCGGGATGTCGGGCTCGCCCAGCCGCTGTGCGATGGCGTCGGGATCCTCCACGCCCAGCCCTGGCACGATCCAGCACGCCTGCGCATCGGCCAGGCGTGGCATCGGCGCGGCACGCAGCTGCAGGTGCGTGCCCAGGCGGACGGGGCCGCGTGCCGGGCTGCAGACCTGCCAGCGCGGCACCGGCAGCCCCAGGCGCGGTGCGAGGGTGGCGGCCGTAGTGAGGATGTCCAAGGTGAGCGCGACGCTGGAGGCGAACGCGCCCGGCAGGACGATGACAGTGAAATCGTGCATTGGCTGATTGTGCACGAAAGATGTCGGATCGGCCGATGTTGCCCGGGGCGGCGTTCGGCTCCAATGGAGTTCCTTTGCGCAACCGGTCGATCCCCATGCCCAACATCACCCTTACCCTTCCCGCCGACGCGTTCGATGCCGCTACCCGGCAGCGCCTGCTACAGGCGGTGCATGACGCCGCCGTCCGCGCCAGCGGCTTGGGCGCCGAGCCAGCCCAGCAGCGCCTGTGCTGGGTGATGCTGCAGGAGATCGCGGCCGGCCACTGGCTGTGTGGTGGTCAGGACATCGGTGCGCACGGCATTCCCTGCCAGGTCGAGGTGCGGATTCCGCAGGGCGTGCTGGATGCGCAGCAACGCGCCGACTACGCACTCCAACTGCACGACGCCATCGCCGGTTGCGTGGCACCAGGCGATCCACGCGTGCTGCTGAGTTCGATCGTGATGACCGATATCGCCGATGGCCACTGGGCGGCCAACGGCCGATTGTGGCACTTGAACGACTTCGTACAGGCGGCCGGTTACGCGCATCTGCAATCGCAGCTCGCATCGGCATGATCACGCGCGCCGCCCGGCCGAAACGATGAACACTGGAATGACATCCAGCACGACGTACAATCCCCGCCCGGACTGCGCCCTGCCGTCCCGTGATTACTGACAAGGATCTGTATATGTCGTCTCTGCTGTTGCGCTCCACGCTCGCCATGGGTCTGGCCGGTCTCTCGCTGCCTGCCATTGCCGCGCCGGAGTTCGCCGCCTGTTTCACTTTGACCCCGGGTCTGTCCTGGTCGAATGCCGATGAAACGCTGACCATCGAAAAAGTGACCTTCGCTGGCCAGAACGCCATCAAGATGCACAGTGCCGGTGGTGGCATCGGGATGGCCACGTTCCATGACATCAGCGGCCGCCAGCTGCTGGGCCAGGAGCGTTACAGCATGTCCAGCGACGGCCCCACGCGGACCGATACCTTCAAGCCGGCGCCGACGTTCCCGCAGAGCGCCAAGCCGGGCGATCGTTTCGAGCTCACTGGCGCGGGCGAGCGCACGAACCATGTCGACGAAACCGTTGAACCGGTCGACTACGACGGTTTCTCCGACTACACCTTCGTCGGTTTCGAAGACATTGAAGCGGACGTCGACAACCAGCCGCGCACGTTCAAGGACACCTGCCACGTCACCGCGACCTTCGAAGACAGCCGCATCGAGGCGTGGTATGCCGCCGGCTTCGGCCGCATCAAGTTCGAGCGTTACATGGGTAGCGAGCTGCTGATGCAGGACCAGATCGAGTCCATCGAAAGCCCGTGACCTACAAAAAACCCCGCGTTCGCGGGGTTTTTTGTTTACCGCAGGACGCCCGGAATCAGTCGCCCAGAGTCAGCAGCGAGGCATTGCCGCCGGCCGCCGTGGTGTTCACGGTGACGGTCTTCTCGGTGGCAAAGCGCAGCAGGTAGTGCGGGCCGCCGGCCTTGGGGCCGGTGCCGGACAGGCCCTGGCCGCCGAACGGCTGCACGCCGACCACCGCACCGATCTGGTTGCGGTTGACGTACACGTTGCCCACGTTGATGCGCGAGGAAATGCGGTCGACGGTTTCATCGATGCGCGAATGCACGCCCAGGGTCAGGCCGTAGCCGGTCGCGTTGATCTGGTCGATCACCGCATCGAGCTGGTCGCCCTTCCAGCGGATCACGTGCAGCACCGGCCCGAAGATCTCCTTGTGCAGCTGGTCCAGGTTCTTCAGCTCGTACGCACGCGGGGCGAAGAAGGTGCCGTGCGCGGCGTCGTCGCTGAGCGTGGCAGCGGCGATCAGGCGCGCGTCCTTCTCCATGCGTACGGCATGATCCTTGAGGATCTGCAGCGCGTCGGCGTCGATCACCGGGCCGACGTCGGTCGACAGCAGGCCAGGGTCACCGACCTTCAGTTCGGCCATCGCGCCGGACAACATGGTCATCACCTTGTCGGCGATGTCGTCCTGCACGAACAGCACGCGTGCGGCCGAGCAGCGCTGGCCAGCGGAGGTGAAGGCCGACCCGATCGCATCCTTGACCAGCTGTTCCGGCAGCGCCGAGGAGTCGGCGATGAAGGCGTTCTGGCCGCCGGTCTCGGCGATCAGCACACCGATCGCAGCGTCGCGGGCGGCCATCGCGCGGTTGATCGCACGGGCGGTGTCGGTGGAGCCGGTGAAGGCCACGCCGGCCACGCGCGGGTCGGCGGTCAATGCGGCACCGACGGTCGCGCCGTCGCCCGGCAGGAACTGCAGCACGCCTTCGGGCACGCCGGCGTCGAGCAGCAGCTTCACCGCGTAGTAGCCGATCAGGTTGGTCTGCTCGGCCGGCTTGGCGATCACGCTGTTGCCGGCGGCGAGCGCGGCGCTGACCTGGCCCAGGAAGATCGCCAGCGGGAAGTTCCACGGGCTGATGCAGACGAACACGCCGCGGCCGTGCAGCTGCAGTTCGTTGGATTCACCGGTCGGGCTCGGCAGCTTTTCGGCGTGGCCGAACTGCTCGCGCGCCTGCTTGGCGTAGTAGCGCAGGAAGTCGACCGCTTCGCGCACTTCGGCGATGCCGTCGGGCAGGCTCTTGCCGGCTTCCTTGACGCACAGCGCCATGAACTCGGGCATGCGCGCTTCCAGCTGGTCGGCGGCGTGTTCCAGGATCGCCGCGCGGCTGGCGGCCGGGGTGCGGTTCCAGGCCGGCTGCGCGGCCACGGCATTGGCCAGCGCCTTCTCGACGGTGGCGCTGTCGGCCGGCTGCCACTGGCCCACCACCTGGCGCGTGTCGGCCGGGTTGGTCACGTTCAACAGTGCGCCGGTCGGGTTGGCACCCGGCACCAGCGGCGCGGCGTGCCACCCGCTCTTACCCGGCGCGGGCACGGCGGCGTTGAGCTGCTCGGCCAGGGCACGCAGATCGTTGTCGTTGGCGAGATTGACGCCCATGGAGTTCTTCCTGTCATGGTTCTGGCTGCGCAGCAGATCGACCGGCAGCGGGATTTTCGGATGCGGAATGGACGCGAACGAGGAGACCACCTCGACCGGATCGCGGATCAGGTCGTCGATGGCCACGTTCTCGTCGGTGATGCGGTTGACGAAGCTGGAATTGGCGCCGTTTTCAAGCAGGCGACGCACCAGGTACGGCAGCAGGTCTTCATGCGAACCGACCGGCGCATACACGCGGCACGGCACGTTCAGACGGTCGGCCGGCACCACTTCGGCATACAGGTCATCGCCCATGCCGTGCAGCTTCTGGTGCTCGTACTGGCCGCCCTTGGCGATCGCCTGCACGGCCGCGATGGTGTGCGCGTTGTGCGTAGCGAACATCGGGTAGATAGCATCGCTGTGCGTGAACAGACGCTTGGCGCAGGCCAGGTAGGAGACGTCGGTATTCTGCTTGCGGGTGAACACCGGGTAGGCCGGCAGACCGTCGATCTGCGCGCGCTTGATCTCCGCATCCCAGTACGCGCCCTTGACCAGGCGCACCTGCAGGCGGCGACCGATGCGACGGGCCAGGTCGGCCAGGTAGTCGATCGTGTAAGGGGTGCGCTTCTGGTAGGACTGCACGACCACACCGAAGCCTTCCCAACCGGCCAGCGAGGCATCGCTGACCACGGTCTCGATGATGTCCAGCGACAGTTCCAGGCGGTCGGTTTCTTCGGCGTCGACGGTGCAGCCGATGCCGTAGGACTTGGCCAGCTGCGCCAGTTCCAGCACGCCCGGCACCAGGTCGGCCATGACGCGTGCGCGCTTGGCATGCTCGTAGCGCGGGTACAGCGCGGAGAGCTTGATCGAGATGCCCGGTGCCGAATTGACGTCGCCATCGGGACGGCCGCCGCGGGCCTTGTGGTCACCGCCGATCGAGTGGATCGCGCGACGGTAGTCTTCCAGGTAACGCTTGGCATCCTTCATGGTCAGCGCGCCTTCGCCGAGCATGTCGAACGAATAGCGGTAGCTGGCGTTGTCGCCCTTGTGCGAGCGCGACAGCGCTTCGTCGATGGTGCGGCCCATGACGAACTGGTGGCCCATGATCTTCATCGCCTGGCGCACGGCCAGGCGGATCACCGGCTCACCCACGCGGCCGATCAGGCGCTTGAACGCGCCCGGCACATCGGCGCGGGTGGCATCGTTGATCTGGACCAGGCGGCCGGTCAGCATCAGGCCCCAGGTGGAAGCGTTGACCAGCACCGAGTCGCTGCCGCCCATGTGCTTTTTCCAGTCGGCCTCGCCGAGCTTGTCTCGGATCAGCTTGTCGGCGGTCTCCTGGTCGGGAATGCGCAGCAGGGCTTCGGCCACGCACATCAGCAGCACGCCTTCCTCGCTGCCCAGATCGTACTGGCGCATGAAGGCTTCGATCGCGCCCTGGTCCTGGGCGCGCACGCGCACGCGCTTGACCAGGTCGGCAGCGGTGGCCTGCACCTTGGCCTGCTCGGCGGCCGGCAGGCGTGCCTGCTCGAGCAGCTCGCGCACATGGGTGGCCTCGTCCTTCAACCAGGCATCGGTGATCGCCTGGCGGAACGCGTCGGGAACGGCCGGCAGCTCGGGGGACAGCAGCGGCGGGCGGGCGGCGCCGGACGATGCCGGGGCAGGGGGAAGGACAGAGGATGCAGTCATGCCGGTCGGCTCGTGGAGAACTTGACCATTTTAATCGTTTTTTTGGCGAGTCAAGTGGTTTTCGTGGTCGCGCCCATGCGGCGCATAGCCTTTCATACAGGGGGATTCGGCGGATTCGACCCGCCTGCCATTTATTGTGCTGTTTTCGTCAAAACCGCCGCCGCAGGCAATGCTGTATTGCAACATTCCTGAAACTGTGAATGGACCCTTGCTACTCGCTGGAGAGCGGGGCTACCATCGAGACGTTTCCCGCGGCAGGAAAAAACGCGGTTGCGACATGATCGAGGTGCTCATCGCTCCGGACGGATCAGGGACGCAACTGCGGCTGCGCCCCCCACGGGCGCTCGATGCCCGGCAGTTCGTCCTGTTGTTTGTGGTGTTGGCGGGGGTGATGTGGCTGGCGGCCGGCCTGGGCTGGTTCACCGGCAATGTATTCGCCCCCGTGTTTGCTCTGCTGTACAGCGTGTTGCTGGCAGTGGCGCTGCGCACGGTGTGGCGCAGTGGAGAACGGCAGGAAGAGATCCGGGTGGTGCCGGCGTGTGTGGAAGTGATTCCCGCACCCGGGCATTCGCCGGTGTTCAGCGCCCACCCGCACTGGGTGAGGCTGATCGCCGACGAACGCAGAGTCCGGCTGGCATCCAGCGGTCGGCAGGTGGACGTGGGGAGTTTCCTCGCACCGGCCGAACGCCAGGTACTGGCTCAGAAACTAGAAGGCTTGCTCGCGGCCAATGACGGCCGCAACCGACGACGCTAAGGGTCTAGGCAATGAAGCAATGCAGAAAGTGGGGCAGGACGTTCGGGAAGTCAGTGTTGAGCGGGGTCGCGCTGCTGGCGCCGGCCATGGCGTGGGCCCAGGCGGCCGACCCCAAACCGTGGCAATTGAACATGGGCAAGGGGGTGACCCAGAGCTCGCGGTTGGCGTGGGAGTCCAACCTGTTCTCGCTGTGGGTCTGTACGGTGATCGGCGTGCTGGTGTTCGGCGCGCTGTTCTACGCGATCTTCAAATTCCGCAAATCCAAGGGCGCGGTGGCCGCCACCTTCAGCCACAACACCAAGGCCGAGGTCATCTGGACAGTGATCCCGGTGATCATCCTGGTGGTGATGGCCTGGCCGGCCACGGCCAATCTGATCAAGTTCTACGACACCCGCGATTCGGAAATGACCGTCAAGGTCACCGGGTATCAGTGGATGTGGAAGTACGACTATCTCGGCGAGAACGTCAGCTTCACCAGCCGCCTGGACCGTGAGTCCGACCGCGTGCGCCAGAGTGGCGTGGTGCCGACCCGCGACAGCCATCCGCATTACCTGCTGGATGTCGACAACCGTCTGGTGCTGCCGGTCGATACCAAGGTGCGCTTCGTGATCACCTCCGACGACGTCATCCACGCATGGTGGGTGCCGGCGCTGGGCTGGAAGCAGGATGCGATTCCCGGCTTCATCAACGAGGCCTGGACCAACATCGAACAGGTCGGCGTGTACCGCGGCCAGTGCGCCGAGCTGTGTGGCAAGGACCATGGCTTCATGCCGATCGTCGTCGAGGCGGTTTCCAAGGAGGATTACCAGAAATGGCTGGCCTCCAAGAAGCCTGCGCCGGCCCCTGCGCCGCAGGCCGCTCCGGCGCCCGCGCCGGCTGCCCCGGCCGAGGCCACCCCGGCACCGGCACCGGCCAGTGAGCCTGCCGTGGCAGCAAAAGACAGCAACGCCTGAAATCGAGCCGCGTCCGCCAGCCGGCGGATGCGGGTACCACCGGATACAGTGAGGTGTAGTTGCGATGGCGCATTCCGCAGTTGACCACGACGGGCATCACGGGCATCAGCAGGGGTTCTTCGAGCGTTGGTTCTTCTCGACCAACCACAAGGACATCGGCACGCTCTACCTGATTTTCAGCTTCATCATGTTCATCATCGGTGCGGCGATGAGCGTGATCATCCGTGCTGAGCTGGCGCAACCGGGCCTGCAGTTCGTCAAGCCCGAGTTCTTCAACCAGATGACCACCGTGCATGCGCTGGTGATGATCTTCGGTGGCGTGATGCCGGCCTTCGTCGGCTTGGCCAACTGGATGATCCCGCTGCAGATCGGCGCGCCGGACATGGCGCTGCCGCGCATGAACAACTGGTCGTTCTGGCTGCTGCCGGTGGCCTTCAGCCTGCTGCTGCTGACCCTGTTCCTGCCCGGCGGCGCACCGGCCGGTGGCTGGACGCTGTACCCGCCGCTGTCGCTGCAGGGCGGCTACAACGTGGCCTTCAGCGTGTTCGCCATCCACGTGGCCGGCATCAGCTCGATCATGGGCGCGATCAACATCATCGCCACCGTGCTCAACATGCGCGCGCCCGGCATCGATCTGCTGAAGATGCCGATCTTCTGCTGGGCCTGGCTGATCACCGCCTTCCTGCTGATCGCGGTGATGCCGGTGCTGGCCGGCGCGGTGACGATGCTGCTCACCGACAAGTTCTTCGGCACCAGCTTCTTCAACGCCGCCGGTGGCGGTGACCCGGTGATGTACCAGCACATCTTCTGGTTCTTCGGGCACCCGGAGGTCTACATCATGATCCTGCCGGCGTTCGGCGTGGTCAGCGAGATCATCCCCACTTTCAGCCGCAAGCCGCTGTTCGGCTACCAGGCCATGGTCTACGCGATCGCCGCGATCGCCTTCCTGTCCTTCATCGTCTGGGCCCACCACATGTTCACCGTGGGCATGCCGCTGGGCGGCGAGATCTACTTCATGTTCGCCACGATGCTCATCTCCATCCCGACCGGGGTGAAGGTGTTCAACTGGGTCAGCACCATGTGGCGCGGCTCGCTCACCTTCGAAGCGCCGATGCTGTGGGCGGTGGCCTTCGTGATCCTGTTCACCATCGGCGGGTTCTCCGGCCTGATGCTGGCGATCGTGGTGGCCGATTTCCAATACCACGACACTTACTTCGTGGTCGCACATTTCCACTACGTACTGGTCACCGGTGCGGTGTTCGGGTTGATCGCCGCGGTGTACTACTGGTGGCCGAAGTGGACCGGGCGCATGTACAGCGAAACCTGGGCCAAGGTGCATTTCTGGTGGTCGATCGTGTTCGTGAATCTGCTGTTCTTCCCGCAGCACTTCCTCGGCTTGGCCGGTATGCCGCGGCGTATTCCCGATTACAGCGTGGCCTTCGCGGACTGGAACCTGATCAGCTCGATCGGTGCGTTCGGCATGTTCGTCACGCCCTTCATGATGGCCGCGATCCTGTGGCACTCGCTGCGTCACGGCGCGAAGGCTGCCGACCGCTGCTGGGAAGGCGCACGGGGCCTGGAGTGGACGATTCCCTCGCCCGCACCGGCGCATACCTTCACCACGCCGCCGACCATCCGTCCGGGTGATCTGGCCCATGACGACATCACCCATTGAGGCCGCTCATGACCAGTACCACCCGCACGCCGGATGAGCAGGCCCTGCAACGTCGCCGCGCGCATCGCACCGCGTGGGCGGTCGGGATCGTCGCGCTGATGGTCTATGGCGGCTTCATCCTCAGCGGGGTGATCGGGCGATGAGCGATCCGCGCCCGGCAACCGCGCGTCATGCGGGCCTGCCCCGCCTGATCGGGGTGGCGCTGGCGGTGTTCGTGCTGACCTTCTCGCTGGTGCCGCTGTACCGCATCGCCTGCGAGAAGGTGTTCGGTGTGCGCCTGGAGCGTGGCCCCGGCGCGGCGGCAGGCACTGCAGCCGCCACCGGCAAGCGCACGGTGCGGGTGGAGTTCGATGGTGGCGTGAATTCCAAGTTGCCGTGGGCGTTCCATCCCGAACAGCTGACGATGGACGTGGTGCCCGGCGAGCTCAACGAGGCGCTGTATTACGCGCGCAATGACAGCGATCGCGCGCTGGTGGGCAGCGCCGTGCCGTCGGTGGCACCGGCCAAGGCGTCGGGCTACTTCAGCAAGACCGAGTGCTTCTGCTTCACCGCGCAGACCCTGCAGGCCGGTGAGAAGCGCGACATGCCGGTGCGCTTCATCGTCGATCCCGACCTGCCGGCCAACATCACCACGATCACCCTGTCCTACACCTTCTACAAGAACGACGCCTTGTCCGCGCAGCTGGCTCCGGCCAGCTTGCCGACCGGCGCGCGTGCAGCTCCCTGATCCGGACCGGACCCAAGACCATGGCCCAGCAAAGCCCCGATGCGAACGTGTACTTCGTGCCCACGCACAGCAAATGGCCGTTCATCGGTTCCATTGCGATGATGGTGACCATGGTCGGCGTGGCCAGCTGGCTCAACGATTCCGGCTGGGGCAAGTGGACCTTCTACACCGGCATCGCGATGCTGGTGCTGACCCTGTTCTGGTGGTTCAGCGATGTGGTGCGCGAATCGCAGGCCGGCAGCTACAACCGCCAGGTGGACGGCTCGTTCCGGATGGGGATGGTGTGGTTCATCTTCTCCGAAGTGATGTTCTTCGGCGCGTTCTTCGGGGCGCTGTTCTACACCCGCAACCTGGGCTTGCCGTGGCTGGGCGGCGCGGGCGATGGCGTGATGACCAATGAGTTGCTGTGGGACGGCTATTCGGCGGCGTGGCCGACCAATGGCCCCGGCGCGATCGGCGGGCACTTCCAGACCATCCCGGCCTGGGGTCTGCCGCTGATCAATACGCTGATCCTGCTCACCTCCGGCGTCACCCTCACCATCGCGCACCACGCGCTCAAGGCCGGTCACCGCCGCCAGCTGCTGGTCTGGCTGGGCATCACCGTGCTGCTCGGCGTGGGCTTCCTCACCCTGCAGGCGGAGGAGTACATCCACGCCTACAAGGAACTCAACCTCACCCTGGGTTCGGGCATCTACGGCTCCACCTTCTTCATGCTCACCGGTTTCCACGGCGTGCACGTGCTGCTGGGCACGATCATGCTGGCGGTGATGTGGCTGCGCTCGTCGAAGGGGCATTTCACCCGCGATAACCACTTCGGCTTCGAAGCCGCCGCGTGGTACTGGCACTTCGTCGACGTGGTGTGGCTGATGCTGTTCCTGTTCGTCTACGTGCTGTAGCGTCGGTGCGACCTCCTGCCGCATCGACGCCGGTGCGGCCTCAGCCGCCGATGCCGTGGGGCTTGATCCAACCGCTGTAGATGCCGATGACCACCAGCACGATCAGCGCCACCGATACCGCGATGCGGCGGGTGAGGGCATTGACGGTGCGCTTGGTCTGGCCGCGATCGACCAGCAGGTAATACAGCCCGGCGCCCAGATTCCAGACGATGACGATCAGAAACGCGATTACCAGCAGGGTCTTCAACGAATCATTCATGCGCGGCTCGATGGCGTGGCGGGTGCGCCTATATCACCGCGTTTTGCCGGCGTTGTCATGATGCGCAAGCACACACGCCTGATCGGCTGGATCGCCGCGGTGCTGGTCATCCTCGCGTTCTGCCAGCTGGGCCGCTGGCAACTGCAGCGCATGCACGCCAAAGAAGCGTTGCTGGCCCAGCAGCTGCCCGCCCGCGCGCAGTCGCTCACGCTGCACCGGGCCCAGGCCGCCCCGCCGTTGCTGCGCTGGGTGGAGGATCACGGTCGCTTCCTGCCCGGCACGATCCTGCTCGACAACCAGACCCGCGAAGGCCGCGCCGGCCTCAAGGTGTATCAGCCGTTCCAGAGCGAGGACGGCGCACGCGTGCTGGTCGATCTGGGCTGGCTGCCGATGCCGCCGGATCGTGTCATCCCACCGATCACACCGCTTGCCGGCCATACGGCCATCAGCGGCCTGCTGGCGCCGTCACCGGCCACCGGGCTGGCCCTGGGGCCGGCGCTGTCGCCCGCGCCACAGCCGGGCGTGTGGCTGGCCAGCCGGATGCCCCCCGAGGACATGGCGCGCGCGCTGTCGCTGCCGCCGGGCAGCCTGGGCGCGCGCGTGCTGCGGTTGGATCCGGCGCTGCCAGGCGACTACGCGCGCGATCTGGAGCTGCTGCCCAATACCCTGCCGCCCAGTCGCCATCTGGGCTACGCCGTGCAATGGTTCGGCCTGGCGTTGACCGTGCTGGTGGTCGCGCTGGTCCTGGAATTCCGTCGCCATCGCCGCCGGCGTGGCACTCCCCGGCGCTGACCGGCTCAACATGAGAAAATGCCGCCCATGAATGCCACTTCCCCGGCCCGGCTGCCGTCCCGTTCACGCGGCCGCTGGACCCTGATCGCGTTGTTCGGCGTGTTCTTCGGCGCCATGGCGCTGGCGGGCGTGCTGCGCTTCTCCGGCTGGCAGCCGACCTCGCACCGCAATACCGGGCAGCTGCTGCAGCCGCCGGCCGATCTGCGCGCGCTGCCGCCGACCCTGGCCGATGGTCAGCCGTACCCCTGGAACCCCAACGATCGCACCTGGCGGATCCTGGTGGCCCCGTCTGCCAGCTGTACCAGCGAGTGCGTCACTTTGTCGCAGGGATTGGGCAAGGTGTGGCAGCTGTTCGGCCATAACGCCGATAATGTCGAGATCCTGTGGCTGGGCACGCCGCCGGCCGAGGTCCAGGGCATGCCCGCACTGCGCGCGCTGCGCGCCCAACCGGACCTGCGTGCCGCTTTGCCCGCCGTGGATGACGCCGCCGGCACGCCTGTGTATGTGATCGATCCCAACGGATTCGTGATCATGCGGTACGCGCCGGGATTCGATATGGCCGGTCTGCGCAAAGACCTGGCCACGCTGCTGAAACTGAAGTGAGTTCCGTTTAGATGAGCCTCTCCGCACGCCCGGTGCTGCACCGCAATTTCCACCGTCTGGCGTGGTTTGCGCTGATCATGACCGCCAGTACGATCATGTTCGGTTCGTTCGTGCGTCTGTCCGATGCGGGCCTGAGCTGCCCGGACTGGCCGACCTGCTATGGCCGTGTCACCTGGCCGCAGCACGCCGAGGAAGTGATCGGCCACGAGGCCGCCAAGATCCGCCCGCTGGAAACGCACAAGGCGTGGCGCGAGCAGGTGCACCGTTTCCTGGCCGGTGCACTCGGCATCGAGATCCTCACCCTGGCGCTGCTGGCCACGCGTCGTCGTCGCTGGGGCAGTACGGCGGTGATCACCGCCTGTGTGCTGGTGGCGACGGGCATACCGCTGTACATGATGGGCATGCACGTCCCCGCGAGCATCATCGCCTTGATCGGCGAAGCGATCCTGCTGATCGCCGCGCTGCGCTGGACCAACATCGACCTGGCCCGTGCCGCGTTGCTGACGCTGGCGGTGGTGATCTTCCAGGCGCTGCTCGGCATGTGGACAGTCACCTGGCTGCTCAAGCCGATCGTGGTCATGGGCCATCTGCTCGGCGGCATGCTCATGTTCGGCCTGCTGGTATGGATGGCGTGGCGCGCCACGCATATGCCGATCACCCTGGCCGAGGCGCCCAAGCTGAAGTGGCTGATCCGCGCCGGCGTGGCCGTGCTGGTCGCGCAGATCGCCCTCGGCGGCTGGGTCAGCGCCAACTACGCCGCACTCGCCTGCGGTGGCGGCAGCGCCTCGCTGGACAATTTCCCGCGCTGCGTCAGCCAGTGGTGGCCGCCGCATGATTTCAAGGAAGGCTTCACCCTGTGGCGTGGCATCGGCGTGGATTACGAAGGGGGCGTGCTCGACGGCGCCTCGCGTATCGCGATTCAGATGGCGCACCGCGTGATGGCGATCGTGGTCGCCGTGTACCTGCTGTGGCTGTCGGTGCGCCTGTTCCGCCTGCCGAGCATGCGCGGCTGGGCGAGTGCCCTGGGTCTGCTGGTGGTGCTGCAGATCACCCTGGGCATCCTCAACGTGAAGCTGGCGGTGCCGCTGGAAGTGGCCGTCGCGCACAGCGGGGGCGCGGTGGCGCTGCTGTTCGTGCTGGTGACATTGCTGGCGCGCCTGCGCGCGCCGGAGGCCGAGGGTGGCAAGGCCAGCGCTGCGTCCACTACCGTGCAGGCAGGCTGACGGCATGGCCAGTTACCGTCAGTACTGGGATCTGACCAAGCCCAAGGTCGTCGCGCTGATCGTGTTCACCGCGCTGGTGGGCATGTTCCTGGCCATCCCCGGCGTGCCGACCGCGCAGCAGGCGCTGGACGGCGCGCTCGGCTTCCTCGGCATCTGGCTGGCCGCCTCGGCCGCCGCGGCGATCAACCAGCTGCTGGACGCGCGCATCGATGCACAGATGGCGCGAACCTCATGGCGCCCGCTGGTGGTGGGCAAGGTCAAGCCGTGGCAGGTGCTGGTCTTCGCCGGCCTGCTGATCGTGCTGTCGATGACGATCCTGGTGGTCTGGGTCAACGTGATCACCGCCGTGCTGACCTTCGCCTCGCTGATCGGTTACGCGGTGATTTACACCGTGTACCTCAAGCGCGCGACCTCGCAGAACATCGTCATCGGCGGCCTCGCCGGTGCTACCCCGCCGATGCTCGGCTGGGCCGCGATCACCGGCATGCAGGGCCCGTGGGACTGGGCCTACGCGTCGCTGCTGGTGCTGATCATCTTCATCTGGACCCCGCCGCACTTCTGGGCGCTGGCGATCTTCCGCCGCGAGGATTACGCCAAGGCGGAAATCCCGATGCTGCCGGTCACCCACGGCGTGGCGTACACCCGCAAGTCGATCATGGTCTATTCGATCGCGCTGGCCATCGTCAGCATCCTGCCGGTCGTGGTCGACATGAGCGGCATGTTCTACCTGGGCGGTGCGATCGTGCTCAACGCGGTCTTCCTCTGGTACGCCTGGCGCATGCTGAATCCGCCGGATGAACTGTTCTCGATGAAGATGTTCGGCTACTCCATCGTCTACCTGATGGCGCTGTTCGCCTTCCTGATGGTGGACCACTGGATGCTGCCCTGGTTGAAGTAACCGCCTTGAATCTGTGATTACTGCCGCCATTGCTTCTCTACCGAACAGGGAGTGACGGTATGAAGCGATGGCGTTGGGTGGCGGGGCTGCTGATCGGGATGGCGTTGGGTGCGGCGAATGCGGCACCGGTACCGGTAGCACCAGTGGAGGACACTGCTGCACAGATCATGCGGCATGCGGGCGAAAGCCGTCTGGTGGTCCTCGGTGAACTGCATGGCACGCGCGAGATGCCGCAACTGGTGCAGGCGCTGGCGGAGGCCTACGCCGGACAGGGCACCCCGCTGCACTTGGGGCTGGAACTGCCGGCCACCGAGAACGCCCGGCTGGCCACCTACCTGTCCTCCAATGGCGATGCCGCAGCACGCCAGGCGGTGCGCGCGACCTCCTACTGGCGCACCGCAGGTAAACCGCACGACGGCCGCCGTAATGAAGATACGCTGGCGCTGATCGAGGCGGTGCGGGTCCTGCGTGCGCAGGGCCACGATGTACAAGTAGTTGGCTTCGATCAGGTGCTGCCGGCGGCCCAGGCCGGTACCGGCGCGCGCGATGCGGCGATGGCCGATGCACTGCGTGTACACCACGCAACGTTGCCCTCCGCTGGGCGTCTGTTGGTACTGACCGGGAACGTGCATGCCATGCGCACTCAGCCCGAAGGGCTGCCGTGGCCGCCGATGACTGCGTTGCTGCTCGATCTCCAGCCCTACGCGGTCCGGGTTGATGCGCGGAGTGGGCAGGCGTGGGGCTGCACACAGCATCGGCAATGCGGCGCGCGATCGCTGTCGGCATATACCGGGCCTTCGCCGCTGCAGAAAACGGGCTCAGACCGGTCATACGATCTGCAGATCTGGCTACCGCGCTTCAGCGTGGCGCGGTGGGTGGAGTAGCCGTTTTCGGATGGGAATGTTCCGCGATGTCGCGTAAGGCGAGCATCTACGTTGAAAAGCCGGATCAACAGCTCATTTCCTTGAGCCGCCCGTCACGTATAAACCGGGCGCGGACCTGCTTCTCATGGGCGGAAGGTGTGGCCGTCGTCCTGCTGAGTGATGATCGTCATGAACGCACTTTCCCCTCTCACCCTGGTTGTGGTGCTGTCATCTGTCGCGTTGCCTCACACCGGACCCGATACCGTGGATGCGGTCGGCCGGTGGCTGCATGCGCGCACGCTGCAGGCCGCATCCAGCGAGCCTGTACCAGCGGCGGGATGCGTGCCTGCAGCTGGTGTCCTCAAGATGGTTGAACTGGCGGAGCTGGATGCACCGGAGGCAGTGAAACAGCAGCTGCGCAGGCAGATTGAACGCAGCCGGGCCGGTCCAGTCCGGGTGCCTGACGGAACCATCCCGTCGCCAGCGGGGCTCTTCGCCAGCTTACCCAAGACGAAGCAATCGGACGCAGTGCTCCGTCAACGCTTGCCCAGTCCGCCGACCAATCTTCTGGGGACGGTGCTCGGTGTCGCGGAGGTGATCGGCATGGAGCCCAGTGGTGCGTTGGAGGGTGTGAAGTCCACCGGCTTGACGCGGTTCTATCGGTTGAGCGACGTGGGCATCGTCGCGTTCAATGAGGAAAACTTCCGGGTGCCAGGTACTCTCATCGAGGTCATTGCCGAAGCCCAGAACACCGCCGTCAACGGCTCGCCTGCGCAGCTCGAGATGAATGTTGATGGTCAGGGACGTGGTCGCGTGGTGTTGTCTTGGGCCGCTGGAGACAAGGCATACACACTCACCGCAACCGGCGACAGTGACGTGGAACGCAAGGCACGCGTGCTGCAGGATATCGCTGCGGCAATCAATGATTGATCTTGATCAGCCGGGGGCTGAGGTCCGACCAATGGCGGCAGTCGAGCGAGCTCAACTGCCTCCGTCACCCTTCATCGCCACCACCGGATCACGCGCATACCGCTGCGCGATCATCGCGCAGACGATCAGCTGGATCTGGTGGTAGATCATGATCGGCAGCACGATCGCACCGAGGCTGCCACCGGCGAACAGCACCTTGGCGATGGGCACGCCGGTGGCCAGACTTTTCTTCGAGCCGCAGAACAGGATGGTGATCTCGTCTTCGCGGTTGAAGCCCAGCCGGCGCGCGATGAAGCGGATCAGCGGCATTGCGATGCCGAGCAGCACCGCCGCCACCACCGCCACGCTGAGCAGCGACAACAGCGGCGTCTTGCTCCACAGCCCTTCGCTGACCGCTTCGCCGAAGGCGGAGTAGACCACCAGCAGGATCGTGCCCTGGTCGGTATAGCGCAGCAGCGCGCGCTGCTTCTCGACCCACCGGGCGATCCACGGGCGCAGCAGATGGCCGGCCACGAACGGCACCAGCAACTGCAGCATGATGCTGACGATGGCCTGGCCGGGGTGGTGCATGCCGCCTTCGGTGCCGGCCAGCAGGGCCAGCAGCAGCGGGGTCAGGAAGACGCCGAGGATGCTCGACAGCGAGGCGCTGCACACCGCCGCCGGGACATTGCCACGGGCGATCGAGGTGAACGCGATCGAGGACTGCACGGTGGACGGCAACGCACACAGGAACAGCACGCCGATGTACAGCTCGGGCGTGAGCAGCCAGCCATCCAGCGGTTTGAACATCAGGCCCAGCAGCGGGAACATCACGAACGTGCAGGCCAGGATGGTCAGGTGCAGGCGCCAGTGCAGCAGGCCGGCGACGATCGATTCACGCGGCAGGCGCGCGCCGTGCAGGAAGAACAGCGCGGCGATGGCGACGTCAGTGACATCGTCGAGCACCATCGCGGCGGCGCCGTGCATCGGCAGGAAGGACGCCAGCAGCACGGTGCAGAGCAGGGCGAGGGTGAAGTTGTCCGGTCGCAGGCGCGACCACCAGCGGGTCATGGTGGGCAGACTCCTGTAGGGCAGGGAAGCAGGCGGGGAAAGAAGAGCAGGGTCAACGCGCGGCGTCCTGCTCCAGCAGGACACGGGTCGGCGCTTCCAGCGAGGTCATGCCGGCCGCGCGGCCGAGCGTCAGTGCCTCATCCACCGAGGCACCGTTACGCGCCTCCAGCAGTGCCAGCAGCGCACCGGCGCGGTTGCCGGAGGCGCAGTGCAGCAGCACCGGGCCCTGGCTCTGGGCCAGCGCGGTACGCAGCGCCTGCGCGTTGGCGTCGGTCAGGCCGGCGGCACCGGCAATCGGAATGCGCACGTAGCGCAGGCCGAGGCGTTCGGCCGCGGCGGTTTCATCGAAGCCGCGCGCTTCGTAGGGCTGGCGCAGGTCGATCAGGGTGGTGACCCCGGCCGCAGCGGCCTGCTGCAGTTGGGCGGCGCTGGGCTGGCCCGCGGTGTAGAGCTGCTGCCGTGGCTGTGCGAAGGGCAGCTCCGCCGCCCAGGCGGGGAGGCACAGCGCCAACAGTGCAGTAATGGCAGCAAGGCGGAACCGGCGGACGATCGATGCAGCGGGACTGACGATGTGGGATGCCACGGCGGCTCCGTTGGTCAGAAGCGGAGGGTGCTGCGCGCCTTGAGCAGTTCGCGCAGCTCGTACTTGTCAGTATCGTCCAGACCCTGCTGGCTCTGCTTTGCCTGAAGCTCATCCAGACGTTGCATCAGCAGCTGTTTCTCCAGCTGGGCCACCGCGTCATGCAGCTCCTGGGTCCACATCGCCTCGTCGCCTGGCAGGGTCTGCGCGGCCAGCTTGTGCAGCGATTCCTGTTCCTCGCGGCCTTCGAAGTGCTCCAGCAGCGCCCCGGTGCTGATGTCCGGGCGCTGCTCGACCAGGGTCAGCAGTTCGGTCAGCAGCTCGATGCCGGGCAGGCGCAGGCCGGTGAAGTGGTGGCCGTCCAGCGTCATCGCCAGCGAGGGCTGCTGCAGCAGGATCGCGATGGCCGCGCGCACCAGGCTGCGGCGCTGCGCCGGCGCGACCGCGCGCTGCGGGGCGCGCGAGGGCGGCGCGGATGCGCTGGGCTTGGCGCCCAGCCCGGTCAGCGTGGTCAGCTGCTGCTTCATCAGGTCGCCGAAGGCGCCATCGGGAATCTGGGCCAGCATCGGCTTGGCCCGTTCGGCCAGGCGTGCCTTGCCGTCGAGCGTGCCCATGTTGACCTCACGGGTGAGCTCGTCGAAGAAGAACTGCGACAGCGGCGTGGCCTGCTGCAGGCGGGCATCGAAGCCCTCGCGGCCTTCCTTGCGCACGATGGTGTCCGGGTCTTCGCCATCGGGCAGGAACAGGAAGAAGGCCTGGCGGCCGTCCTTCATGCGCGGCAGCACCGACTCCAGCGCACGCCAGCCGGCGCGCCGGCCGGCGGCATCGCCATCGAAGCAGAAGAACACGTCCGGCGCATTGCGGAACAGCAGCTCGGCGTGGTCCGGCGTGGTCGCCGTGCCCAGCGTGGCCACCGCCTGGGTGACGCCGAACTGGAACAGCGAGACCACGTCCATGTAGCCCTCGACCACGATCAGCCGCTCGATCTTCTGGTTGGCCTGGCGCACCTGCCACAGGCCGTACAGCTCGCGGCCCTTGTGGAACAGCGCGGTCTCGGGCGAGTTGAGGTACTTCGGGCCGGCGTCCCGGCCGTCGTCAGGTGCGCCCATGACCCGGCCGCCGTAGGCGATCACGCGGCCACGGCGGTCGAAGATCGGGAACATGACCCGGTCGCGGAATTTGTCGTAGACGTGGCCGCGGTCGTTCTTGGAAAACAGGCCGGCGCGGTCGAGCAGCTTCATCCGCCGCTCGTCCTTGCCCAAGGCATCCTTCAACGCGCTGTAGCCATCCGGTGCGTAACCGATGGCGAAGCGCTCGCGGTTCTCTTCATCGACACCGCGCTGGTCCAGGTAGGCGCGCGCCTTGTCGCTGCCTTTCAGTGCGGTCTGGAAGAAGCGCGTGGCCGCATCCAGCGCCGAGTACAGATCGCGGCTGTCGTCCTGCTGCTGGGCGGTGCGCGGCTGGGTATCGCGCGGCACTTCCATGCCCACGCGCTTGGCCAGCTCATCGACCGCGTCGAGAAACTCGAGGCGGTCGTAATTCATCAGGAAGCTGATCGCCGTGCCATGCGCGCCGCAGCCGAAGCAGTGATAGAACTGCTTGGTCGGTGAGACCGTGAACGAGGCCGAGCGCTCGTCATGGAACGGGCAGCGCGCTGCGTATTCCTTGCCCTGGCGCTTCAACGGCACGCGACTGCCCACCACCTCGACAATGTCGGAGCGGGCCAGCAGGTCGTCGATGAATGCGTCGGGGATACGGGCCATGGGCAGCAGGCGGGGCATGGCCGCTCACGGCCACGCACGGAAGCGGGGGTACCGCTAGTCTACTAGCTGCCGGCCGGTTCGCCCGGTTTCGGTGGCTCCACCCCAGCCTCGGCGAGGACGGCATGGGCGCGCAGGCGCTCATCAATCACCGAGGTCATCAGTGCACCGACGAAGAAGACCACCGTGGCGTAGTAGATCCACACCAGCGAGATCACCAGCGCGCCCATCGAGCCATACGCGCTGCCCGGTGCGACGGTGGCGATGTACAGGCCGATGCCATAGCGGCCCAGTGCGAACAGGGCCGAGGTGATCGCACCACCGATGAAGGCCTGGCGCCACGCCACGCGGCGGTCGGGCAGGTAGTGGTAGAGGAAGGCGAAGCCCACGGTGTACAGGGCCAGGCTGGTCAGATAGCCGATCGCCGGCAGCACCGAGGGCAGGTGCGCGAACACGACCTGCAGCATCGTGGTGGCGGTCATCGAGAGGATCAGCAGGAAGCCCAGCGCCAGCACCACGCCGAACGAAAACACGCGCTTGCGCAACCAGGCCACGATGCCGTCCAGGCGCTCGCCGCTGGTGTTGAAGATCAGGTTCAGGGCGTTCTGCAGCT
The DNA here is from genome assembly GCF_056397945.1 of Stenotrophomonas sp. 05L413. Classification (NCBI taxonomy): domain Bacteria; kingdom Pseudomonadati; phylum Pseudomonadota; class Gammaproteobacteria; order Lysobacterales; family Lysobacteraceae; genus Stenotrophomonas; species Stenotrophomonas sp. 05L413. The sequence continues at coordinate 360,646 of NZ_JBFTOL010000006.1, read as the reverse complement.
GCGCGAACACCGCCGTGGCACCAATGAACAGCAGCAGGGTGCTCCACACGCCCGCCAGCGTGCCGATGTCCGGCTGGTTGTTGGCGTTGCTGAGCACGGTCTCCGCCACCGAGGCGGCGCTGGTGCCGGCCACATCATTGATCTGGCCCAGCAGCGCCTGCTGCGCCGGGGGGTACAGCGAGGCGGTCAGCCACAGCAGCAGCACCAGCAGCGGCGCCATCGAGAGCAGGGCGTAGAAGGCCAGCGCGGCGGCCTGGGTCATCACGTCTGCATCGATGAAGCGGCGCAGCAGCACGGCGGGGAAGCTCTGCTCCAGCCGCGCCAGGTGTTTGCGGACGGTGGACAGGGAAGGGCGCGTATGCGGCATGGACGGCGTCAGATCGGGAGCGAGGCCTCCGTTCTAGCAAATCGCCGGGTTGAGCCGGGTGAAGTGGTTCGATCAGGTCAAGATCTTGACGGATATCGCGTTATCCTTTTGCCCGGTTTTCCACCTTCACAGCAGAAAGGACGCTTCATGAAAGGAATGGTCTACACGACGATGGTGCTGTTGGCCGCTGCAGGGCCAGCGATGGCGTCCCCGGCCTGCGAAAAGGCCTTCAAGACGGTAGGGGATCCGCGCAACGGCGCGCTTTACATGGCCGATCTCACCTTGCCGGGGTTGAAGGTTCAGAGCGCGCTGGACCAGCTGCGCAAGATCGGCGGCGATGACAAGTTCGAGGTCGGCGGCCAGCTGGTGGACGGCGACAGCGGCGATCAGTACCTGATCCAGCGAGAAGGCCTGCGCACCCCGCTGGTGATGGTTGCGACGGCCGACCGCACCGGCCGCGTCACCCTGGCGACCAAGCTGGCCCGCGGCCAGACGATCGAGCCGCAGGCGGCCAAGCAGTCGATGTGCGAGATGCTCGGCAAGCTGAAGGCAGGCAGCCAGGGCGATGCGCTCGCTGCGGCGGGGCGTTCGCAGTATCCAATGCCGGCCGTAGAGACGGTTGCCGCGCCGGACCTGTCCAAGAAAATGGGCAAGGAAGTGAAAGACACCATGGCGCTGTACCGCAGTGCCGGCGCCTTCAAGGACATGTTGCTGGGGACCACCACCAACAAGGAAGACAAGGGCGATCGCTCGGCCACCTTCCTGCCGCTGTACGCGAAGTACGTGGGGCGGCGCTATCAGATCGACGGCCAGATCTATACGGTCAACACCAACACGTATTCGACCAAGCCCGGCGAGGTCGGCTCGATCAACTATCTGGTCACCCCGACCCGCGGCCTGCTGCGCGTCCGCCAGAACGACACGTTCAACAACAACAACTACACCATCCGCTGCGAATTCGCGTCGGACCAGGCCGCCAACTTCACCATGCTGCGCGAGCGCGACTGGGCCAAGCTGGAAGGCGAGATCAGTTCGATCGAGGAAAGCTCGATGACGCTGCGCAACTGTCGCCAGGCCTCGTAACAACGGACCTGTTGAAACGGAAAAGGCCCGCGAGATGCGGGCCTTTTCACTGCGGCGTGGCGGCGGGATTCAGCCAGCCAGCTGCTGCTTGACCAGCTTGGACACCAGGCCCATGTCGGCCTGACCGGCCAGGCGCGGCTTGAGGGCGCCCATCAGCTTGCCGATGTCGGCCGGGGTGGTCGCGCCGGTTTCGGCGATGGCGGCCTGGATGGCGGCCACGATCTCGGCCTCGCCCAGCTTGGCCGGCAGGTACTGGTCGATCACCACGATTTCCTCGCGCTCGATCACGGCCAGGTCTTCGCGGTTGGCGGCTTCGAACTGGGTGACCGAGTCCTTGCGCTGCTTGACCATCTTTTCCAGCACGGCGAGCACGGCGGCGTCGTCCAGCTCGATGCGCTCGTCGACTTCGCGCTGCTTGATCGCGGCGTTCATCAGGCGGATCACGCCCAGGCGGTGCTTCTCGCCGGCCTTCATGGCGGCCTTCATGTCATCGGTGAGCTGCTGCTTCAGGCTCATGGGAACACCTCGTGTCGGTGGAAAAGGAAAGCGGAGCGCCGAAGCGCTGGAACGCAAAAAGCCGGTAACGCTCGCGCGTTCCGGCTTCGGCTCCGTCACGACAGGCCAAGGCCTGCCGTATCGAAGTTGCGTCCGATCAGTACAGGCGCTGACGCTTGGTGACGTCGCGCGACGAACGGCGCAGCTGACGCTTCACAGCAGCGGCAGCCTTACGCTTACGCTCCTGGGTCGGCTTTTCATAGAACTCGCGCTTGCGGGTTTCGGCCAGCACGCCGGCCTTTTCGCAGGTGCGCTTGAAGCGACGGAGCGCAAACTCGAAGGGCTCGTTCTCGCGGACTTTAACGCTGGGCATGGAATCTCCGGGACACAGTAGAACCGGGTCACGCCCGGTGAGAGCCGCACATTATAGCGGCGAGAAAAGAAGTTGCAACCCACCCCGGCGAACTTCTTGGCCACGGGTGATGCGCAGACAGGCCAGCGTACGTCTGCCGGGGCCTGAAGAGGTCCATAATACCCATTATGCGAGTCCTTGGTATCGAATCTTCCTGCGATGAGACCGGCGTGGCGGTGTATGACACCTCCCTGTCCGGGATCGACGCCCTGCGCGCCCATGCGGTCTACAGCCAGATTGCCCTTCACGCCGAGTACGGCGGGGTGGTGCCCGAGCTGGCCAGCCGCGACCACGTGCGCAAGCTGCTGCCGCTGATCCGGCAGACCCTGGCCGAGGCCGGCATGACCGTGGCCGACATCGACGGGGTGGCCTATACCGCCGGCCCCGGCCTGGTCGGCGCGCTGCTGGTCGGGGCGGGCGTGGCCCGTTCGCTGGCTTGGGCGCTGGAGGTGCCGGCGGTCGGTGTACACCATATGGAAGGGCATCTGCTGGCCCCGCTGATGGAAGACGATCCGCCGCAGGCGCCCTTCGTGGCCCTGCTGGTGTCCGGTGGGCATACCCAGCTGGTCGCCGTGGACCGGATCGGCCAGTACCGCCTGCTCGGCGAGACCTTGGACGACGCCGCCGGCGAGGCCTTCGACAAGACCGCCAAGCTGATGGGCCTGCCGTACCCCGGTGGCCCACAGTTGGCCGCCCTGGCCGAGCGCGGCACGCCGGGCCGGTTCAAGTTCACCCGCCCGATGACCGACCGCCCCGGGCTGGATTTCAGCTTCTCCGGGTTGAAGACCCAGGTCCTGCTGGCCTGGCGCGACAGTGACCAGAGCGAGCAGACCCGCGCTGACATCGCACGTGGCTTTGAAGATGCCGTGGTCGACACCCTGGCGATCAAGTGCGAGCGCGCGCTGGATGCGGCGGGCACCGATGTGATCGTGGTGGCCGGCGGGGTGGGGGCCAACAAGCGCCTGCGTGCCAAGCTGCAGCAGATGGCCGCCCGCCGTGGTGGCCGCGCCTGCTTCCCGCGCCCGGCGCTGTGCACCGACAACGGCGCGATGATCGCCTTCGCTGGCGCGCTGCGTCTTGAAGCGGGCCAGCACACTCCGCCCCAGGTGCAGGTCACGCCGCGCTGGGATATGGCGACGCTGCCGGCGGTGTAGGGCGCGCCCACTCACCCCGGTTCCCGGCACATTCCGGACAGCCCCGTTACCATGGTCGCCATCTTCCACGTGGCATGGCTATGGACAAGGTATTCATTGAAGGGCTCGAAATCGATGCCCTGATCGGGATCTACGACTGGGAACGGCGGATCCGCCAGACCCTGCGTTTCGATCTCGAAATGGGCTTCGACAACCGCCGCCCGGCGGCCAGCGACGACATCGCCGATACCCTCAATTACAAAGCCGTCAGCAAGCGCATCGAGCAATTCGTGCGTGACTCGGACTACGGCCTGGTCGAAACCCTGGCCGAGCGCATCGCCGAGATCGTGCTGCGTGAATTCAACGTGCAGTGGCTGCGCCTGAAGCTCAGCAAGCCCGGCGCGGTACGCGGCGCGCGCGCGGTTGGCGTGATCATCGAGCGCAGCGCGCAGGACCTGGCAACGCCCTGATACCCCTGATAGGAGAGCGATACACGATGTTGGATGCGGTAGTGGCAACCCGATGGCTGGACAGTGTCCAGCGGACCCTGGAACCCTGGCCCTGGGCCTACACCCTGCTGGTGCTGGCGGCGCTGGCCCTGGCGGCCTGGCTGGCCAACTTCGTCACCAAGAAGATCCTGCTGCGCGGTCTGCGCAAGCTGGTCAACCGCCTGCCTGGCCACAGCGCGGGCAATGAAGGTGGCAACAACCTGCGGGTGATCTCGCGGCTGTCCAACGTGGTGCCGAGCATGGTGATCGCCGCCGGCATCCGGATCGTGCCCGATCTGCCGCCGGAGCTGGTGGAGTTCGTGATCGGGGCGTGCCGGGCCTGGGCGGTGCTGACCGTGGCGCTGGCCGTCTCGCATGCGCTGGACGCCGCCAACGATCTGTACGAGCGCCGCCCGGATGCGCGCAACAAGCCGATCAAGGGCTACCTGCAGGTCGTGAAGATCATCGTCTTCGTGATCGCCGGCCTGTCGATCGTGGCGACCCTGCTGGGGGTGAAGCTCGGCCCGCTGGTCACCGGCCTCGGCGCTGCCACCGCGGTACTCATGCTGATCTTCCAGGATACGATCCTGTCGCTGGTGGCCAGCGTGCAGATCAGCGGCGATGGCCGGGTGCGGCTGGGCGACTGGATCGAAATGCCCAGCCAGAACGCCGATGGCGATGTGATCGATATCGCGCTGCACACCATTACCGTGCAGAACTTCGACAAGACCATCACCACGATCCCGACCAAGAAGCTGGTGACCGAGTCGTTCAAGAACTGGCGCGGCATGCAGGAAGCGGGCGGGCGCCGGATCAAGCGCTCGTTGTATCTGGACCAGCACAGTGTCGGCTTCGTCGATGCGCCGATGCTGGCCGAGCTGGAGCAGTTCGCGGTGCTGGGCGATTACCTGCGCGGCAAGCAGGCCGAGCTGCAGCAGTACAACGCCGAACTCCAGGCCAAGGGCGTAGCGGCCGTCAATGCGCGCCGGGTCACCAACCTGGGCACCTTCCGCGCCTATGTGGAGCGCTATCTGCAGCACCATCCGGGCATCCATACGGAGATGACCCTGCTGGTACGGCAGCTGCAGCCCACCACACAGGGCCTGCCGCTGGAGATCTACTGCTTCACCCGCAGCACGGCGTGGGGTGAGTACGAGGGCGTGCAGTCGGACGTGTTCGATCACCTGCTGGCGATCCTCCCGGCCTTCGGGCTGCGGGTTTTCCAGGAATCCAGTGATGCCATGTTGATGGCGGGGCAGCAGCGCCTGGCCGCTGCGGAGTAAGCTCCTGTGCCTCCGTCGCCGCCCGCGCGGCGGCGGGGGTCTCCCTCCGGGGAAGAAAAATGAACGCAAAAGTCATTCACAACGGCTTCGGGAACGCTAGAATCCCGGGCTTGTAAACGTTTTCATAAGGACAGCCGGTGGCCGCCGATCGTATCGAAACCCTCATTGCCCAGATGACCGTCGTTGAAAAAGTCGGCCAGCTGGGTGTGTTCGCCGACATGGTCCGCCCGTTCGCGCCGGATGTGAATCCGGAAGCCAACGTCAGCAACGCCGACCAGGTGCTGCAGCAGGTGCGCGAGGGCAAGGTGGGCTCGCTGTTCAATGGCGTGGGCGTGGAAGCCGGCCGCCGCATCCAGCAGGTCGCGCTGGAAGAAAGCCGCCTGAAGATCCCGGTGATCCTGGCTGCGGACGTGATCCATGGCATGCGCACCGTGTTCCCGATCCCGCTGGGCGAGGCCGCCAGCTTCGAGCCGGATCTGGCTGAGCGCACCGCACGTGCCACCGCGGTGGAAGCCACCGCCGCCGGCCTGCACTGGACCTATGCGCCGGCCGTGGATATCGCCCGCGACCAGCGTTGGGGCCGGGGTGCCGAGGGTGCCGGTGAAGACGTGGTGCTGGGCTGTGCATTCGCCGCCGCCCGTGTGCGCGGCTTCCAGGGCCCGGACCTGCGCGCCGACGATGCGCTGCTGGCCACGCCGAAGCATTTCGCCGCTTACGGCGCGGTGATGGCAGGCATGGAATACAACATGGTGGACATCTCGCCGCAGACCCTGCGCGACGTCCACCTGCCGCCGTTCAAGGCCGCCTTCGAAGCCGGCGCCCTGACCGTGATGTCCTCGTTCAACGACATCAACGGCGTGCCGGCCAGCGCCAACGCCGAGCTGCTGACCGACATCCTGCGCGGGGAGTGGAACTTCCCGGGCGTGGTGATCTCCGATTACACCGCCGACATGGAACTGGTCGCGCACGGCTATGCCGCCGATGACCGCGACGCCACCGCCAAGGCCTTCACTGCCGGCTTGGACCTGAGCATGCAGAGCGGCTTCTACGCCGAGCACCTGCCGGGCCTGATCGAGAGCGGCGAAGTGCCGATGGCCACCCTGGACGAATCGGTGCGCCGCATCCTGCGCCTGAAGGACGCGATCGGTCTGTTTGACGACCCGTACCGCTCGCTCGATCTGGCACGCGAAGCGGACACCTCGCATATCGCTGCGCATGACGAACTCTCGCGCGATGCCGCGCGCCGCTCGATCGTGCTGCTCAAGAATGCCGAGTCGGTGCTGCCGCTGAAGAAGGCCGGGCAGAAGATCGCACTGATCGGGCCGTTCGTGCAGGACCGCGAGAACATCGAAGGCTGCTGGACCTTGTTCGGCGACAAGTCGCGCTACGTCACCCTGGAAGCCGGCGTCCGCGCGGCGATCAGCGATGAAGCGCTGCTGGAGATCGTGCCGGGCTGCGATCTGGAAGCGGCCGTGCAGGACGGTATCGAACAGGCGGTCGCTGCCGCGCTGCGTGCCGATGTGGTGGTACTCGCGCTGGGCGAACCGCAGCGGTACAGCGGTGAAGCCCAGTCGCGCGTGGAGATCACGCTGCCGCCCGCGCAGCAGGCATTGGCCGAGGCAGTGGCGATGACCGGCAAGCCGCTGGTGGTGCTGCTGCGCAATGGCCGCGCGCTGGCCCTGCAGGGCGCCGTGCGCAATGCGCATGCCGTGGCGATCACCTGGTACCTGGGCACCCAGACCGGGCACGCCGTGGCCGATGTGCTGTTCGGTGATTACAACCCGTCCGGTCGCCTGCCGGTCAGCTTCCCGCAGGTGTCCGGCCAGCAGCCGTACTTCTACAACCACGCGCGTACCGGTCGCCCGGAACTGCCGACCATGTCCGAGTTCAAGGCGCGCTGGCGCGAGATTCCGAACGAGCCGGCATACGCCTTCGGCCACGGTATCGGCTACACCACGTTCGCCTATGGCGTGCCGCAGCTGAGCAGCGCGCAGCTGGGCTGGGACGACACCCTGACCATCACCACCACGCTGACCAACACCGGCGCGGTGGCCGGTGAGGAAGTGGTGCAGCTGTACATCCACGATCGCGTGGCCAGCCGCGTGCGGCCGGTGCGCGAGCTGAAGGGTTTCGACAAGATTGCCCTGCAGCCGGGTGAGAGCACCGAGGTGCACTTCACGCTGGACCGCCATGCGCTGGGCTTCACCGGTCGCGATGGCGTGTTCCGCGCCGAGCCGGGCCAGTTCGAGCTGTGGGTGTGCGCATCGTCGGTCAGCGGCGAGCCGGTGATCTTCGAGCTGCTGGCCGCCTGAGCCGGCCTGGCGTCGTCCGGTAGTGCCGGCCGCTGGCCGGCACCACCGTGAGCCATCATCGGCGGCTGACGTTTCGGCAGTTACGCTGGCTCCCTCGTGAAACCGATGGAGCCACCCATGCGCCTGACCCGTACCCCGTTGCTGTTGGCCTTGGCCAGCCCGTTGTGGCTGGCCGCCTGCAGTCCGTCGGCGCCGCCGCCGGCCGAGACTGCCGCCGCCGATCCCGCCCAGGGGCCGGCCACGACCATTCCGGAAGGCCGCCCGACGCCCGGTGATACTGTGCCGTCGTCCGGCCTGTCGCCGGATGCGGTCACTGCCGGCAGCCCCGCGCCGACGAGCGCTGGCACCCGCGATGTCCGTCAGCGCATCGATCAGGTCCTCGGCGATTCTGCCCAGTACGAAACGGTCTTCAACGCCTTCCAGAAAGCCGTCAATGGCGGCGATCGCGCCGCGGTGGTCGAGGAGGTTCGCTTCCCCTTGAACATCGCCAACGGCGCCAGGATCACCGGCCCCGGCGAGTTCCAGCGCAACTACGAGCGCATCCTGACCCCGGCCGTGCGCAAGGCCATCGCGGCGCAGAAATTCGACGACGTCGTGGTCAACCAGCAGGGCGTGATGATCGGCGACGGTCAGGTCTGGCTCAACGGCAGCTGCCTGGATCAGGCGTGCAGCCGCACCGAGGTCAAGGTCGTGACGATCCAATAAGCCGGTGCAGCGCCGGAACGCGCGTGAGTTGTGCAGGCTGCCGGCGATGCGCCGGCAGCCTGCCAAGGCTCAGGCCTTCGGCGTGAGCTTGAGCAGCTTGCCGTTGCTGCCATCTTCCAGCAGCCAGATCGCGCCATCCGGACCCTGTTCGATCTCGCGGATGCGCTCACCCATGTCGAAGCGCTCGGCCTCGCGGGCGGTGTCGCCGTCGAAGGCCACGCGGACCAGCGCCTTGGACGACAGGCCGCCGATGAAGCCGCTGCCCTTCCACGCCGGGAACTGCGTACCGTTGTAGATGATGAAACCGGCCGGGGAGATCACCGGGGTCCAGGTCACCTTGGGGGCAGCGAACTCCGGACGGGTGTCGTGGTCGGGGATGTCGCGGCCGTCGTAGTGGCTGCCGTTGGAGACGATCGGGTAGCCGTAGTTGGCGCCGCGCTCGATCAGGTTCAACTCGTCACCGCCGGCCGGACCCATTTCGTGCACCCACAGCTTGCCGCGCGCATCGAAGGCGATGCCCAGCGCATTGCGATGGCCCAGCGACCACACCTGCGCGGCCACGCCGCCCTGCGAGGCAAACGGATTGTCGGCCGGTACGCTGCCGTCGTCGTTGAGACGGATCAGCTTGCCGAGATTGCCGCTCATCTCCTGGGCCGGGTCGAACTTCTGGCGCTCGCTGGAGGTGATCCACAGTTTGCCGTCCGGACCGAAGGCGAGGCGGTGGCCGTAATGGCCCTTGCCGCTGACCTTGGGGGTCTGGCGCCAGATCACCTTGAGGTCTTCCAGCGTCCCGCTGCCATCGGCCGCCAGTGCCAGGCGCGCACGCGCCACCGCAGCACCGCGGGTATCGCCATCGCCTTCCTCGGCGTAGCTGAGATAGATCAGCTGGTTCGTCGCGAAGTCAGGGTGCGGCAGCACATCGCCGAAACCGCCCTGGCCCCCGTAGGCCACCTCGGGCACGCCGGTGATGGTGGCGGTCTTGCCGGTCTGCACGTTGAAGTGCTTCAGCGCGCCTTTCCTCTCGGTGACCAGCAGGCTGCCGTCGGGCAGGAAGCTCATCGCCCACGGTTCGTCGAAGCGGGCGAACTCCGTGGCGGCGAATGGCCACTGGGCTTTCTTGAGGACCGGTGCGGTCGGGCTGGCCGTGTCTGCCGCGACACAGGCGGTGGTGAACAGGGCGGGGGTGAGACTGATGGCGAGGGTGAGCAACAGCTTGCGGGTCATGGAAGTCTCCGTCGGGGAGGCGATGGCCAGCCCCTGTTGTACACCATGGCCATCAACGCCGCGTGGACCAGAGGTCCTGCAGACATGACAACGGCGACCCGAAGGCCGCCGTTGTCGTTTGCGCCGTTGCTCTGCGGGCAAGCGCGATCAGGTGCCGCGCGGTACGCCCTTGTCCAAGTGCGCCTGGCGCAGCGCGGTGGATTCATCCCAGCCGCGGCGCACGGCAGTACGGGCCTGTTCCCAGCTCAGCTTGCTCTGGCCATGTTCCTGCGCCCAACGGGACTGCAGCTCGGCTTCCACTTCTTCATACGCGCGGATCATATCGTCGGCACGGGTGCGATGACCGAGTTGATACGCGGGCTCGTAATCATCGAAGAACTGGTTGTTGTCGTAGTACGGTTCGCTTGGAAAGCGCTCACGCCAATAGTCCGATACGGCCTGGCGCGGGACACCGTCTTCCGGCACCCGGCCGGGAATCTGATAGTCAGTGCTCATATGTTGGCTCCGGTTGGGTGAGGCTTCACCGTACCCAAAGCCGGGTTAACGTCATGGGCCCGCGAGGTGAATGACACATCAAGCGCCATTCACCTGCGCATCTGCTCAGCCGGGGTGATCGCGGCGCGGGAACATGTAGATCACCGCACCGACGGCGAACGCGATGCCCGCCGCAGCAATGTTCTGCCAGCTCGCACTGGCGAACAGGGCCAGGCACAACACCAGCGCCAGGATCGGAATCAACGGGCCACCCGGCAGCTTCAGTGCACCCGGGCGATCACGGAAACGACGCGCCAGCACCAGCACCGCGGCGGCCGTGCCGATGTAGGCGAACAGGCGCGTGGTCATCGACAACAGCGCCAGCTGCACGAACGAACCGGACAACGCCAGCGCCAGCGCGATCAGGCCCTGCGCGATGATCGCCGCCGCCGGTGTGCGCAGGCGCGGGTGCACCTGGGCCAGGATCTTCGGCCCGTAGCCATCGCGTGCCAAGGCGAACAGGAAGCGCGGGCCCATCATCATCGTGTTGCTGTTGGTGCCGAGGATGGAGATCGTCGCGCCCACCGTCAGGATCAAGGCGAGCGTGAGTCCACCGAAGCTGGCGGCGGCATCGGCCAGCGGCGTCGGCGAGCTGGCCAACCCGGCCAGCGTGCCCTGCGCGATGAACTGCACCGCGCCGTAGATCACGGTGACGGTGATGATCATGGTGATCAACGCGAACGGAATATCGCGGCGCGGGTTCTTGTACTCGCCGGCGGCGGCCGGAATGTTCTCGAAGCCGGCGTAGGCATACAGCAGCAGCAGCGCGGCTTCGCCCATGCGCTGCAGATCGTGCGGGTCCGGGCGCACGCCGGAGAAGGCCAGATCGGTATCGACGTAGAACACGCCGATCGCCACGAACAGCAGCAGCGGCAGCAGCTTGCCGATCACCAGAATCACCCCCGTGCGTGCCGCCGAGCGCACGCCGGCCACGTTCACCGCAGTGAGGAAACCGAGCGAGACGACGATGATCGCGACGCGGCCGATGTCATGCCCGGCCCACGGCCAGAAGCGTGCCACCGCATCGGCCAGTGCATTGCTGAGCGCGGCGGCGGAGCTGATGCGGGTCAGCCAGATCATCCAGCCGATCTCGAACCCGGCAAACCGACCGAACGCCTCACGCGCATACAGATAGCTGCCACCGGGCTCGTCGAAGTAGCTGGCGGCCTGCGCATAGCAGAGCACCAGCAGCGCGACCACGATGCCGGCGGCGACCACGCCCCACAGGCTGAAGGGGCCGAGCAGGGCAACGGTGGCGGCCGGCAGCAGATAGATGCCACTGCCGATCACATCGTTGATCGAGAGCCCGACGATCTGCCAGCGGCTGACCGCGCGTTCGAGCTGCGGATCCGGCGGTGCGGTACTCACTGCACGGTCCCCGCCAGTACGGGCAGTTGCCACTCGGCCTGAAGGCGCTGGTACTCCGCACGCGGCAGCAGCACGAAGCGCGGCCGCGCGCTGGCATTCAACCAGGCCAGCAGCGTGGTCATCCGTGCGGGCTCCATCGCGGTGCAGCCGGCGGTGGCCTCACCGGGCGCGCGCCACAGGTGGGCGAAGATGCAGCTGCCACGGCCGGGCGTGGCCTTGGGGTTGTGCTCGATGACGAAGCCTTCGCGATAGCGCACGTCGCCCTTGTTGTGCAGGTCCAGCCGCATCGGCTCGGTTGAGCCTTCCACGGCCTCGGCGCCGACCACCTCCGCATCGACGATGCGGTTGTAGTACGGCGAATCCGGTACATCCATGCAGTAGCTGGTATCGCGCATCGGCTGGTAGGGCAGGCCGCTGGTGACGCCGGGCGCATAGCCGAAGGCCGGCCCGATCGCAAAGATACCGGCCGGGCTGCGCCCGTCGCCTTCCTGCTTCTGCGGCGTGCCGGCCTGGGCCGGATGCAGTCCCTCGCCCCACGCGCTGCCGCTGCGGCCCACGGCCACATCGAAGGCGGCGCCATGTGGCTGCCAGCCCGTGTCGGTGCGCTCGAAAGCCTGCAGCCTGCCCTGGGTGGCCTCCCAGCCTTCGGTGGTGACCACGACCAGCTGCGTGCTGCCCTCCAGCGTGGCGGCGAAAACGGGCGCGCTGACGACCAGCAACACGGCGGCGGTGACGGAACGGAACAGCGACATCATCGTGGCGGACTCCAGGGATCAGCTGTCGATCAGGTGTTCGATCCGTTCCAGGTTCACCCCGAGCTGGCGGTGGCGGTCCGGGTTGGCGTGGCACAGCAGGACGAAGACAACATCCAGCAGGGACTGCAATGAGGAACGGTACAGCAGTTGCGCCACGTGCGGCGCCGGGTCGTGGGCGCACAGCACCAGGCTGGCATCGGCATGCGCGCGCAGCGGGTTGGCGCTGTGGCGGGTGATCGAGACTACCTTGCCGCCCATGTCCTGGAACTGGCGCGACAGCTGGAACAACTGCGGCAGCTTGCCGAACTCGGAGAACACCAGCATCGCATCCCCGGGCCGCGCGGCCGAGAGGTTGGCCATCATCAGGATCGGATCGGCGTGGTGCACGGTGAGCATGCCGAGCAGCGACAGCCGCATGGCGAACTCACGCGCGTACAGGCCGTCATCGCCCAACCCGTAGACGAACACCTTGGGTGCCCCGTCGATCAGCTGCACGATGGCTTCGATGTCGGCCTGTGGATTGGCCAGCCAAGTTTCTTCTTCGGCGGCGGCTTTGCTTGCGCGCAGCCGCTCGGCGATCTGGGTGAAGCCGTCGGCCGCCTCCGGCGCGGGTGGCCGGCTGTGCGGGTCATTGCCGGCGCGCGCGACGGCCTCGCCGATGGAGTACTTGAGATCGGGGTAGCCCTTGAAGCCGAGCTTCTGGCTGAACTTGACCACGCTGGACTGGCTGATCCCCAATGCACTGGCCAACTGCTGGGAGGAGTAATCGCGCAGGAGGTGGGCGTTGTCGAGAATGAAGTCGGCGATGCGACGTTCGATCGCCGACATGTGGTCACGCTCGGAGCGGATTTTCACCAGGGGCGGCATGGGCACGGGTCAGGACCACCGCCGCGGCGTGATCATGTCCAGCCCACGCACCTCGGTGATGCCCAGCCCGGGCGCATCGCTGATGGTGATCTCCGATTCGTTGAAGTTGACCCCGCCGGTGACCGGGTTGAACTGGCCCAGTGACGGCCCGTCCAGATCCACCTTGGTGATGATGTCGCTCTTGGCGACGGCCAGGTGCACGGCGGCGGCCACCGAGATGCTCGATTCGATCATGCAGCCGATCATGCACGGCACGCCGTAGATCGCGGCGATGTCGGCGATGCGGATCGCGTTGGACAACCCGCCGGTCTTCATCAGCTTGATGTTGATGATGTCGGCGGCGCGCTGCTGGATCAGGTCGAATACCTGGCCGGGGTTGAACACGCTTTCATCGGCCATGACCGGCGTGTTGACGCGATCGGTGACGTATTTCAGGCCACTGATGTCGGCGGCCTTGACCGGCTGCTCCAGCAGCTCCAGCACCACGCCGGCTTCTTCCAGCGCATGCATCGCGTGCACGGCCTGCTTGGCGGTCCAGCCCTGGTTGGCATCCAGCCGCAGCAGGGCGCGGCCCTGCACCGCGGCGTGGATCGCCTTGACCCGTTCGATGTCCAGGCCGATGTCCTTGCCGACCTTGATCTTCAGCGACTCGAACCCGCGTTCGATCGCCGAGAGCGAGTCGGCCACCATCTTGTCGATGTAGTCCACGCTGATGGTGATGTCGGTGGTGATCACCGGGTCGCCACCACCGAGCATGCGGTACAGCGGCGCGTTGTGCAGCTGCGCCCACAGATCGTAGATCGCGATCTCCACCGCCGCCTTGGCGCTGGTGTTGCGTTCCATCGAGGTCTGGATCAGCCCGCAGAGCCGGTTGAGGTTGGCCACGTCCTCGCCGATCAGGCGCGGCTTGATGAAGCTGTCGATGGCCTCGATGATCGAGCCGTGGGTATCGCCGGTGATCACCGCCGTGGCCGGCGCCTCACCGTAGCCGGTGTGGCCGCTGTCGGTGCGGACCAGCACCACTACGTCTTCGACGGTGTCCACGGTGCGCAGCGCGGTCTTGAACGGGGTCTTCAGCGGCACGCGCAGCATGCCGAGTTCGATGTCGGTGATCTTCATTCAGGGGGTCTGTGGCCGAAGGCGCTGGATGTTGGTGATGCGGTCGATGTAGCTCACGGTATCGCTGGCCATCATCGGCTCCAGCGGAGTGACCGACACGCCGTTGAGATGGGCCTGCACGCGCTTGCCGTCCGCGCCGATCCAGCCGCCGCCGGCGGTGTCATGGATCAGCCAGGTGCGGCCGTCGATGTGGCCGATCGCCATCATCACGTGGCCGGGGATGTAGACCAGATCGCCGACCTGCAGCTCTTTTACGGCGGCGTCGCGCGTGGGCTTGCCGTCCTTCGCGGTGAAGGCGATGCGGTCCAGCGCGGGGCTGATCGCCTGCGCGCTGGTGTTGCGTGGCATCAGCACGCCCACGCTGCGGTAGATCTCCGAGACGAAGCCGCTGCAGTCGCGGGTGTCGTAATCGTGGCCCCAGCCGTAGCGTTCGCCGAGGAACTTGAAGGCCTGGGTCAGCAGTGTGCGCGGGGTCAGCGGCAGGTAGTCATCCGCAGTGTCCTGCGAACGCGGCAGCAGCGCCGGGATCAGTGCCAGGCGACCGTCGGCTTCGCGTACCGGCAGCCGCACCACATGCGCGGCATGTGCCTGCTGGCCATTGACGGTCTTCTCCAGCGGCCAGTCGGCGATCACCGGCAGGCGCACGCCCATGTCCAGTTGAAGCCGCGACACGCGCGGTTCCTCGGGCGTGTAGGCGGTGAACGCCGTGGCGCCGGTGACCACGCGGTAAGGACCGTGCTGACCGTAGCCGAGCACGGTCTCCGCATCGCCGATACCCACGAAGCGCCTTTCGATCCACGCCGAATACCGTTCGCTGGTGATGAACAGCCAGCGCCCGTCGGCGCTTTCATGCAGCACCGCCACCGCATCGCCGGGGAACAGCGCCGACTCCTGGAAGCGGTCGATATCGGTGTCGCCCTGGCTGCTGAACACCCGCAGCGCGGTCGGGAACGCCCGCAGCGCGGCACGATGGGTCACCAGGCCGTACTGGAGGGCGCGCTGCGCCGGTATCGCGTCCAGCGCGAGATTGGCCAGCGTCTCACTGCGCTGCCCGTCGCTGATGGGCTTGCCATCCTGGCCATACAGCGTGCGCTGTGGCCACGTGGACAGGGACTGGATGCTGCCCAGCACTTGAGCGCGGGGCAGCTGCGCCGGCAGCGCGCGGAGATCGTGGATCGAGGCGTCTTCGGCACGCATGCGGGCGTTCTGCGCGGCGATAGCTGCGCGATCAAGGATCACGCGGTCCGGATCGGGCAGGCGATCGGCCCAGAAGCCGGGCGCGAGATAGGCCTCGCGCAGGGCGATGACCCCGCCGAAATCGGCGGCGGGCGCAGCACGCGGCGCCTCGGCCCATGCCGGCGCCAGCGTCGTCGCAAGGACCGCCGCCAGTAAAGTGCGCGAAAGCCAGCGGGACCGCACGGGGCGGTGGGGGGAAGCCAGGATCATCACGCGGTCACCCTCCTCGGAAGCATCAGGAATATTTATTCCTTTTTTCGACGAAAGCAAGAATAAATTATTGACCGGCTATCAGGCCCGTGTTACACAGCGATTACCCCACCCGCACCTTGGGAAGTGTCGCCGTGGATCCTGTGATGCGCAAACCGCGATTGCCTCTGCCTGCTGTCTGGTGCCTGTGCGCTGGTCTGCTGGCAACGCCGTGGGGGCTGGCCGCTGCGCCGGCCGCGCTGCCGACGGTGATAGCCGGGATCGACCGCGGTGCGTTCGCGCAGGCCGAGGCCGACATCGCGGCGGCGTTGCAGGATCCGCGCCTGCCGGCAGCCGATCGTCAGGCCTATGCCTTCGAGCGCGAGCGCATGCGTCGCATGCGACTGGACTTCACCCTGGACGCGTCGGCTGCCAAAGCGCAGCTGCGCAAGCAGATCCCCGACCTTCGCGAGGACGAGTTCGCGCGCTGGGAGGCGGCCGGCCTGATCGAACACCTGGATATCGATGGCCAGCGCCGCTACTTCAAACGCGCGCCGTCCAATCTGTTCCGGATCAGCGCCGAGGCACGCGCGCGGCGGGCACCCGATGCCCCGGTGCCGAAGGATGGCCCTTACGAGCACCTGCACCCGCACCACGAGGAGATCGTCGCTGCGGCCCGCGCTACGGGCGCGACCAGCCTGGTGCCGCGCCGCATCGAGGTGACCCAGTCGCTGGTGGTCAAGCCCGATGCCGTGCCTGCCGGCGAAATCATCCGCGCGTGGATTCCGTACCCGCGCGCCATCCCCGGGCAGCAGCAAGACATCACCTGGATCGCGGGTTCACCGGCCGGCGCGCAGGTGGCGCCTGAAGCCACCCTGCAGCGGACCGCCTACCTGGAGCGCAAGGCGGTGGCCGGCACGCCCACGGAGTTCCAGATCCGCTACGCAGTGACTGTGTACGCCCGGCATATCGAGGTCGATCCGGCCAGGGTCCAGCCCACGCCGCAGGATCCTGCGCTGAAGCCGTACCTCGCCGAGCAGGCGCCGCACATCGTGTTCACCCCGGCGCTGCGCGCGTTCTCGACGAAGGTAGTCGGGACGGAGACCGATCCGTACCGGATCGTGCAGAAGCTGTTCGACGCGGTGGACGCCATTCCGTGGGCCGGTGCGCGCGAGTACGCGACGATCGCCAACATCAGCGATTACGCCCTGCACGCCGGCCATGCCGATTGTGGGCAGCAGACGCTGCTGCTGATCGCCCTGTTGCGCCTGAACGGGATTCCCGCGCGCTGGCAGTCCGGCATGGTCTATTCGGACGATGCGGTCGGCTACAACAACCTGCACGACTGGGGCGCGGTGTATCTGGCCCCATATGGCTGGGTGCCGATGGATGTCACCACCGGCCGGCTGGACAGCCCGCAGCCGGCGTTGCGCGATTTCTATCTGGGCGGGCTGGATGCCTATCGCATCGCCTTCAACGACGACTACGGCCAGCCGCTGGTGCCAGCCAAGCAGCACGTCCGCTCGGACACGGTGGATTCCCAGCGCGGTGAGGCCGAGTGGTCCGGCGGCAACCTGTACTTCGATCAATGGAATTACGACGTCCAGTCGCACGTGGTGCCACTGGAGGCAACGCGGTAAACAGCGGTATCCACGATTCCACATCTGCAGGAGAGAGCAGGGAATGAATGCAAAGCGATTGAAGCGTGCGGCGTTGTACGCCGCGCTGGGGGTGTGTCTGGGCAGCCTGGTGCCGATAGGCGCCTCGGCACAGAACGTCAGTGGTGCCGTGGCCGGCCGTGCGACGGCCGGTGACCAGGTGACGGTGGTCAGCAACGGCACCGGCCTGACCCGCACGGTCACCGCCAGTGCCGATGGCAGCTACCGCCTGGGTCAGTTGCCGGTCGGCGATTACCAGCTGCAGCTCAGCCGTGATGGCCAGAAGCTGGGTGAGCCGTTCGCGGTGAGCGTGGCAGTCGGCGGCACCACCACCGTCAATCTGGCCAGCAGCGGTGACGTGGTCAACCTCGATGCGCTGCAGGTGATCGGTGCCCGCGTGGTCAACCGCGTGGACGTGTATTCCACCGAGACCTCGTTCAACGTCAACCGCCAGGAGCTGTCGCGTCTGCCGGTGGCGCAGGATCTATCGGCAGTGGCATTGCTGGCACCCGGTGTGGTGGGCGGCAATTCCTCGTTCGGTGGCCTGTCCTTCGCCGGTTCCTCGGTGGCAGAGAACGCGGTCTTCATCAACGGCTTGAACGTCACCGACATGTACACCCGTCGTGGCTTCTCCAGCGCGCCGTTCGGCTTCTTCAACGAATTCCAGGTCAAGACCGGTGGCTACTCGGTGGAATTCGGGCGTTCCACCGGCGGCGTGATCAATGCGGTGACGCGCTCGGGCACCAACGAGTTCCAAGGCGGCGTGGAAGTCACTGCCGAACCGAGCGCGCTGCGCTCCAGCCCACGTGACCACTTCCATCGCGACGGCACGCCGCATTCCTATGCCAGCCGCGACGACAGCTCGTTCCTGAAGACCAACGTCTGGGGTTCCGGCCCGATCATCAAGGACAAGCTGTTCCTGTTCGCGATGTATGAAGACCGCGACGACACCGGCCACAACACCTCCTCCGACGCACTGAGCTGGTTCAAGAACAAGAGCGACAACGGCTTCTGGGGCGCCAAGCTGGATTGGAACATCAACGACAACCACAGCCTGGCGCTGCTGGCGTTCTCCGATGAGGGTGAGATCACCAACGGCGCGTACAACTACGATTGGGATGATGATCAGATCGGTGCGTGGGGCGGCGATTCAGTCACCGAGACCGGTGGCAAGAACTGGTCGGCAACCTACACCGGTCACTTCGGCGAGAACTTCACCGCGCGTGCCATGGTGGGCGAAAACAACCAGCGCGCCTTCACCAACTCCTCGCTGGATGAAGCGTGCAGCCCGGTGTTCACCGACGCCAGCTATGCGTCACGTCTGGGCAAGCTCAACGGCCTGCGCCCGGGCTGCCACCCCACCGGCGCCGCCGTTGCCGAGCGCGATGACACGCGCGAAGTCGCGCGGTTGGACTTCGAATGGCAGCTGGGCACGCACCTGCTGCGCTTCGGTGTGGACCGCGAGCTGATGACGACCAAGCAGTCCACGCGTTACCCGGGCCCGACCCAGCTCAGCTACACCGCCTACGTCGCCCGGCCGGGCGATGAAGTGTGGGATGGCGCCAACGCCTATGTGCCGGCCGGTGTGACCGAGATGCTGCGCGCACGCAATCGCGTGTCCGGCGGCACCTTCGAGACGGAAGCCAACGCGTTCTATCTGGAAGACATCTGGAACATCACCCCGAACCTGATGTTGAACCTCGGCGTGCGCTGGGACCGCTTCGAGAACCGCACTGCCGACGGCGATGCCTTCATCAAGATGGACGACCTGATCGCGCCGCGCTTCGGCTTCTCGTGGGACATGAAGGGCGACGGCAGCACCAAGCTGTTCGGCAACGCCGGCCGCTATTACCTGCCGGTGACCAACAACATCAACGTCAACTTCGCCGGTGGCCTCACCGACGAGTACTCCTACTACGTGCTCAACGGCTGGCAGCAGCAGGCCAATCCGGTCACCGGTGCGCCGTACATGGCCCCGGTCATCGGCCAGCAGATCGGCCCGGTCGATACCCGCATGAACACCGGTGCGGCCGACCTGCGCCAGAGCGTGGACAAGGATCTGAAGGCGGTCTACCAGGACGAGTACATCCTCGGCTTCCAGACCATGATCAACCAGGCTTGGTCGTGGGGCGTCAACGCCACCTACCGCAAGATGGACCGCGCGCTGGATGACATGCGCATCAACCACACCCCGTGCGGGCCGACCGGCACCACCCTGTGGCCGATCGCCAATCCGGGCGAGAGCCTGACGATCTGGGGCGACTCCAGCATCGGCTGCGCCACCGAGGGCTGGATCACCATTGATACCTCCAAGGATGGCTACCGCAAGGGCGGCAGCCTGGAGGTGGTGGGCTATTCCAAGCCCAAGCGCACCTACAAGGCGCTGGAATTCCAGATCGACCGCGCGTGGGATGAGAAGTGGCTGTTCAACGCGTCTTACCTGTGGTCGCGCAGCGATGGCAACTTCGAAGGTCCGGTCAATTCGGATACCAACTACGGCGACACCGGCATGGTCCAGCACTGGGATCATCCATCCAACAACCAGCGCTATGGCCCGCTGTTCAACGACTTCCGCCATCAGTTCAAGTTCCGCGCCGCCTACGCGCTGAACGAGCAGTGGTCGTTCGGCACCACGCTGCAGGTGCTGTCCGGTGGCCCGATCACCGCCTTCGGCGTGATGTGGCCCAACGACACCGTGGCCGGCGGCAGCACCTCCAGTGAAGGCAGCGGCGGCGGTACCGGCTGGCTGTGCGTGGCCAACTGCTCGGGCGCGTACAACCAGCGCCAGTTCGAGTACAGCCCACGCGGCGCCTTCGGTCGCCTGCCGTGGACCTGGACCATGGGCGCCAACGTCACCTGGCGGCTGCCGGTGGAGGGCATCGACCTGAGCGCACGCCTGTCGGTCTACAACCTGTTCAACAACCAGACCGTCATCAACGTGCACCAGCGTTATGAAGCCCAGCCGGGCCAGGTGCGTGAGAACACCTTCAACACCGGCACCCGCTGGCAGGCACCGCGTTACACGCAGCTGATGGTGACCTGGAACTTCTGATCCGTCCCGTGCGTGGCAGGTGCCGACAGTGCGTCGGCACCTGCCTTCACCGCCATACGGTAGGTGCCGACCGTTGGTCGGTACGTGCCTCAAACACCCACTGGTAGGTACCGACCGTTGGTCGGTACAGCTTTCAACCGGCGGCCAAAGAAGCAGGCCCTCCGGTCATGACGAGGGAACCCATGCCGTCACGCGCTTCAACACACAGTCGATCCCGCCTTCTCACGCTTGGCCTGGCCTGCACCCTGGCCATCGCCCCCAGCGCACGGGCAGCCGAGCCCACCGACACCTTCAATCGCCTGCTCGATCAGACCGTCGCCCACGAACAGCTGCCGGGCATCGCCATGGCCGTCGTCGACGATGGTAACCCCGTCTTCATCGGCACCCGTGGCGAGCGCCGCGCCGGGCAGGGCGAGGCCATCGATGCGGATACCCTGTTCAAGATCGCCTCCAACAGCAAGGCGATGACCGCCGCGCTGCTCGCCCGTCTGGTCGACCGCGGTCTCCTGCGCTGGGACGACCCGGTCATCAAGTACCTGCCGCAGTTCCGCATGCACGACCCGTGGGTCACGCAGCAGATGCAGGTGCGTGATCTGCTGATCCACAACAGCGGACTGGGCCTTGGCGCGGGCGATCTGATGCTGTGGCCCGAGCCGAACAGCTTCACCCGCCAGGACATCATCGCCGGGCTGGCCCATCTCAAGCCGGTCACCAGCTTCCGCAGCGGCTATGCCTACGACAACCTGATGTATGTGGTCGCTGGCGAAGTCGCCGCCGCAGCCGGTGGCAAACCGTACGATCAACTGCTGCGCGAGGAAGTCTTCTCGCCGCTGGGCATGGATCGCTGCCAGGTCGGCGCGTGGTCGGTCGCGGCGGTGGGCAACGTTGCCCAGCCGCACACGCGGAAGGACGGCCGCAACGTGGTGCGCGGTGCCGATGGTGACACCAGCGCCGATCTGACCTCGATGGCCGCCGGCGGCATCCGCTGCAGCCTGCGCGACATGACCCGCTGGATGCAGGTGCTGCTCGATCCGGCGCTCGTGCCCGGTTGGCTGAGCACGGCGCAGCGCCGCGCGCTGTGGACCGCGCACATGCCGATGCCGCTGGGTGAGCGCCAACGTCGCTGGGACAATGCACATGTGTCCGCCTACGGCTACGGCTGGCGCGTGTCGGACATGGATGGCCAGTGGAAGGTGGCCCACACCGGCACGCTGTCCGGGATGTATTCCTCGCTCGCGCTGCTGCCGGACCGCAAGGTCGGCGTGGTGATCCTGATCAACAGCGACGCCGAGGATGCACGCACCGCGCTGATGCAGGCCGCGTTGAAGACCTACACCGCACCGGACGACACGGCCGACGTGAGTCATTATCTGGCCCTGCTGGACCAGGAGCGCACTGGCCGCCGCGATGCCGGGCAGGTGCGCCCGGATACCGGCGCGCGCCGTGCCGCCTCGCTTCGCACCACCGCCGCCGCGCACGGCCGTTATCGCGATCCGTGGCTGGGCGAGGCGCTGCTCTGCCCGGAGCAGGGCGCGCTGCGTTTCAGCGTGGCCAAATCGCCGATGCTAAGCGGCCAGGTCATGCAGCTCGGTGAGCGCTGGCTGGTGCAGTGGGATACGCTCGGGGCCGATGCCGAGCCCTGGTTGCAGCTGCAGCCAGGCGCGACGCCCGCCCTGACCTTGGCCGCGATCGATCCGGAGATCGACTTCAGTTATGACTACCAGGACCTGCACTTCACCCGCACCGGCGATTGTCCGTAGCGCGCTGCTGCTGGCGCTGCTGGCCGGCAGTGCCCACGCGGCAGCGCCAGCGGTGACGATCTCGCCCGCGCGCGATGTGGCCGAGGCCGGACTGGTCGACATCCGCACGCTGACACCGGCGATCGAACAGGACATCCGCTACGCCGGCCCCGACAACTTCACTGGCCAGCGCGTGCCCGGCTATGACGCGCCCAAGTGCTATCTGCTCGCCCCGGCGGCGACTGCACTGGCACAGGTGGAGGCCGACCTGCGTGCGGATGGCTTCGCGCTGCGGCTCTTTGACTGCTACCGCCCGGCCCACGCGGTGAAGGCCTTCGTCGCCTGGGCACAGGATCCGCACGAGCAGTCGCGCAAGGCGCAGCAGTACCCGGACCTCGACAAGCCCGCCCTGCTCGGTGGCTACATCGCCGAGACCTCCGGCCACAGCCGCGCTGCCACGGTCGATCTGACCCTGCTCGATTGCCGCACCGGCCCCTGCGCGCCCGTGGACATGGGCACCGACTTCGATTTCTTCGGCCCGCGCGCGCATACCGATGCGCCGGAGATCAGCGAGGGCCAGCGCAGCCACCGCCAGCACCTGCGCCAGGCGATGGCACGTCGCGGCTTCGCCAACTACCCGATGGAGTGGTGGCATTTCACCCTGCAGCCCGAGCCGGCACCGACCACCGCCTACGATGTGCCGGTCCGCTGAGGCGCACCGCTACACTGTGCACTGACTGCCGGATCGGACCACGATGAACCTGCCGCTGCACTTTGGATTGCTGGGAACGCTGGAGGCAGGGCTGATCGCGCTGTTGGTCGGGCTGCTGGTGTATGCGCTGTGGCATCGCCTGTGCCGCTGGGCAGGCTGGACCGACGGGCATGCGATCGGCTGGGCCTGCGTGATCGCGGTGGTGGCCTCGGCCGGCATCGATGCGTGGAATCTCTTCTATATGGGCATGATGCGGCTGGAGTCGCCCCTGTATGCGCGGCTGTTCCTCGCCGGTATCCATGATCCGAACGAACTGGGCTCGCGCGTGGTGCTCGAGGTGGCCGGTGCGATCGGCGGTGTTGCACTGGGGTGGCTTTTGTTCAGTTCCCGCTCAGGCGAAAAAAACAGCAACACCGCGTGAGATTGCGTTCGCATCCGGTTAAATGCCGGGCCAATGAATGGGCGTGTTACCAACTGCTCACCTGCGGCTAACCACTGCGGTAATGCACACGTTCGCGCAGGTGGTTAAGGCCGCGTGCGCAGCGCGGTCGAGGGGCAATATCGATTCACAAACGGGGTGGCAGTGTGGGGCCGTGCGGAAACAACAGGCCGCGCAATACCTACCAAGGAGACCACCCCAATGACTACTCGCATCCGCAAGCCCCTGATCGCCCTGATCGTCGCCGCAGGCAGTGTGCTGGCCATGCCGGCGATGGCCCAGTCGGCACAGCACAGTGCCGCGCAGGCGCAGAATCAGGCCGCCCAGGCACAGCAGGCGGCAGCGCAGGCGGGCGACGCAGCCGATACCGCTGCCAACGCCGCAGCGCAGGCCTCCGCGCAGGCCGGTGGTGGCGGTGGCCAGACGTGGGCCAGCGTCGATACCGACGGCAACGGCACCATCAGCAAGGCCGAGGCACAGGTGAACGCGGGCCTTGCCCAGGTGTTCGACCAGGCCGACACCAACAAGGACGGCGAGCTCTCGCCGGATGAATACAAGGCGTACGTGGCCGCCCAGCAAGGCAAGGCCGCCGGCAATGGCGCCCAGCAGAGCAAGTAAGGACCGGGGACACCGGTAGCGCAGTGAGGGGGAAAGGGCGGCTTCGGCCGCCCTTTCTTTATGGGCCGCCGGGGTGGGGCCGCTGGGCCGCTGTTGGTATCCTTGGCCGATGATGACTTCCCTGCCCACGCCGCAAGGCGCTATCGGCCTGGTTGGTTTTGACGGTGATGACACGCTGTGGAAGAGCGAGGATTTCTACCGCAAGGCCGAGCAGGACTACTTGGATATCCTGTCGCGCTACATCGACGTGCACGACACGCAGACTGCGCGCCACCTGCTGGAAGTGCAGCAGCGCAACCTCGGCGTGTTCGGCTATGGCGTGAAGGGCATGACCCTGTCGATGGTGGAAGCCGCCATCGAGATCACCAACCAGACCATCAGCGCCCGCGACCTGCAGCAGATGCTGGACATCGGCCACGACACCCTGCGCCACCCGGTCGAGCTGATCGACGGCGTGCGTGAGTCGGTTACCGAGATCGCCCGCGATTACCCGGTCGTGCTGATCACCAAGGGCGACCTGTTCCATCAGGAGGCCAAGATCAAGGTGGCCAACCTGCGCGACCTGTTCCCGCGCATCGAGATCGTCTCCGAGAAAGACCCGGAAACCTATGCCCGCGTGCTGGAGGAGTTCGATCTGCCGATCAAGCGCTTCGTGATGGTCGGCAATTCGCTGCGCTCGGACATCGAGCCGGTGGTCACCCTCGGCGGCTGGGGCATCCACACTCCCTACGCGGTGACCTGGGCGCACGAAACCCAGCACGGCGTGGCCGACGACGAACCGCGCATGGTCGATGCACCGACCGCCTTCGACTGGCCGCAGGCGCTGCGGACCATCGAAGCCAAGGCCGCACAGGCCGGATGATGCGCGCCGGCCTGCTCGCGCTGCTGCTGATGCTGCCCTGGGCAGCCGTGGCCGAGCAGACCCCGGAGAAGTCCGCCGCCTACGTGGTGGACACCGGCGATGCCTGGGTGGACACCCAGCTGCAGGACATCAACCACTACGCCGAGCGCTACCCGGACAGCTTTCTGGATGAAGTCTCGCGCTATGCCGGCGTCTCGCGTGGCTACATCGCCGCGCTGATGCACACCCACGGCTGGCAGGCCGGCGACATCTACTTCGCCTGTTTCTGGGCGCTTGTGATCGAACGTTCCTGCCGCGAAAGCGTGCAGACGTGGTCGCGTACGGTACCGGAGGAGGGCGAGGCCAAACGCTGGGAAGCGGTGGTGGCCCAGCTGCCGGTCACGCCGACCAACCTGCACTGGCGCGCCTTGCGCCACGCCATCGTCGCCAGCCACGACCACTGGGACCGCCCGGTGAAGCTGGACGCGACGCTGCAGCGCCAGCTGGGGAACCGCGAGCAGCGCCAGCGCACGGCGAGCAGTCCCACGTCGCCCGCGCGCTGAGGGACTTCTTTGCTGCTGTGCAGATCGCGGTAACCCCCGCGCTCGGCGACAATGCGCGATTGCTGCACCCCCTCGTGATCCGTTGCCGAGTACGTAATGAGCGCCGACCGTTTCGTTTCACCCGACGATATCCGCAGCCTGTTCGCCCAGGCGATGTCCACCATGTACCGCACCGAGGTGCCGCTGTACGGCACCCTGGTCGACCTGGTGGCCGAGATCAACGACGCCGTGCTGACCGCCACTCCGGCGCTGGCCGAGCAGTTGGACCGCACCGATGAACGCGCCCGGCTGGACCAGGAACGCCATGGTGCGATCCGGGTCGGCACGGCGGAAGAACTGGCCACGCTGGGCCGCCTGTTCGCGCTGATGGGCATGTACCCGATCGGCTACTACGACCTCTCGGTGGCCGGCGTGCCGGTGCATTCCACCGCCTTCCGCCCGCGCACCGCGCAGGCGCTGGCGCGCAATCCATTCCGCGTGTTCACCTCGCTGCTGCGGCTGGAGCTGATCGAGAACGCCGCGCTGCGCGAGCAGTCCGCTGCCATTCTCGCCCAGCGCCGGATCTTCACCGATACCGCGCTGGCCCTGATCGCGCAGGCCGAACGCGAGGGTGGCCTCGACGAAGCCGATGCGCGCCGCTTCGTCATCGAAGCACTGGAGACCTTCCGTTGGCATGGCGACGCCACGGTGTCACTGGATACCTATCACGCGCTGCATGACGCGCACCGGCTGATCGCCGATGTGGTCAGCTTCCGCGGCCCGCACATCAATCACCTGACCCCGCGCACGCTGGACATCGACGCTGCGCAGGACGGCATGCTGGCCCGTGGCATCGACGCCAAGGCCGTGATCGAAGGCCCACCTCCGCGTCGGTGCCCGATCCTGCTGCGCCAGACCAGCTTCAAGGCGCTGGAAGAAACCGTGCACTTCCCCTCGGGGGACGCTGGCGATGCCGGCACGCATACCGCGCGTTTCGGTGAGATCGAACAGCGCGGCCTCGCCCTGACGCCCAAAGGGCGCGCGCTATACGACCAGCTGCTTGCGCAGGCACGCGACAGTGGGGGGGCCGGCAGCACCGGCCAGGATTACCCGACCCGCCTGGCCGAGGCATTCATCGCCTTCCCGGATGACCACGACACCCTGCGCCGTGAGGACCTGGGGTACTACCGCTACGCCCTGACCGACGCCGGTCGCGCCAACCCGGGTGCGGTGGGTGATCTGCCGGCCGAAGCGCTGATTGCCGCCGGGCTGGCCAGTGCCGATCCGATCGTCTACGAGGATTTCCTGCCGGTCAGCGCCGCGGGCATCTTCCAGTCCAATCTCGGCGGCGACGAACAGCGCGCCTACGCCGCACATGCCAACCGCGATGCCTTCGAGCAGGCGCTGGGCATGACGGTGGAGGACGAGTTCGCGATCTACGCGCGGCTGCAGGCCGAATCGCTGGCAAGCCTTCGGAGCCGCTGACGGAAGGAGCCGGCCAGCGGCCGGCACTACCGGTAACCCGCCCGGATCGCTGACCACTCACGGACCGCCCTACGGTAGTGCCGGCCGCTGGCCGGCTCCTCATGTACCAAACGCGCATCCGGGCTTGCGGACGGTAATGCGTGGAGCCGGCCAGCGGCCGGCACTACCCGGAAACAGAACGTCCCGGCAGGTACCGACCGTCGGTCGGTACCGTGCATCCTCAGGCTTTCATCGTCCCGGTATCCAGCCACCGCTGGTGCCACGACAGCGCTTCGGGCAGCAGATGCGGGGTGTGCTTGCCATAGCTCTCGCGGCTGGCACGGTCGAAATAGTCATTCAACTGATCGCGGAAATCCGGATGCGCACAGTTGTCGATGACCACCCGCGCGCGCTTGCGCGGGGGCAGGCCGCGCAGATCAGCCAGGCCCTGTTCGGTGACGATCACCGACACATCGTGTTCGGTGTGATCCACGTGGCTGACCATCGGCACGATCGCCGAGATGCTGCCGTTCTTCGCCGTCGAAGGACTCAGGAACGCGGACAGGAAACCGTTGCGCGCGAAGTCACCCGAGCCGCCGATGCCGTTCATGATCCGGCTGCCCATCACGTGGGTCGAGTTGACGTTGCCGTACAGGTCGGCCTCGATCATGCCGTTCATGCCGATGCAGCCCAGGCGGCGCACCAGCTCCGGATGGTTCGAGATCTCCTGCGTGCGCATGATGATGCGCTCGCGGTAGAAATCGATGTGTTCCTTGAAGGTCTCGTTCGCCTGCGGGCTCAGCGCGAAGCCGGTGCAGGAGGCGTAGCTCAGCACGCCATCGCGCAGCAGATCGAGCATGCCGTCCTGGATCACCTCGGTGAACGCGCTCAGATCGCGGAAGCCGCTCTTGGCCAGCCCGGCCAGCACCGCGTTGGGGATGTTGCCCACGCCGCTCTGCAGCGGCAGCAGATTGGCCGGCAGGCGGCCCTTGGCCACCTCGTGCTTGAGAAATTCGATCAGGTACTGCGCGATCTGCTCGCTGGTCGTATCGATCGGGCTGAACGGGCTGTTGCGGTCCGGGCCGTTGGTGCGCACAACGGCGACGATCTTGTCCGGGTCGCAACGCAGCGCGGTCTCGCCGATGCGGTCGTTAGCGTGCACCAGCGGAATCGGCTTGCGGTGCGGCGGCAGCGCGGTGCCGTAGTAGATGTCGTGCATGCCGTCCACGCCGGCCGGCTGCCATTCGTTGACCTCGACGATCACCTTCTTGGCCAGGTCCAACCAGGTCTTGTTGTTGCCGACCGAGGTGGAGGGCACCAGCGAGCCGTCCTCGCGGATCGCCGAGACCTCGATCACCGCGGTATCGATATCGCCATAGAAGCCGAACCACACGTGCTGGGCGACATGGCTGAGGTGGATGTCGATGTAATCCAGCTTGCCCTCGTTGATGCGGTTGCGCGCATCCGGGTCGCTCTGGAACGGCATGCGCATCGCGATGCCATCGGCCTTGGCCAGCGCGCCATCCAGCTCCGGCGCGGTCGAGGCGCCGGTCATCAGGCTGATCTGGAAGGGCAGCCCCTGGGCGTGCACCGCTTCGATGCGCTGCGCCAGCGCGACCGGCACCGCCTTGGGGTAGCCTGAACCGGTAAAGCCGCTCATGGCGACGGTTTCACCCGGCTGGATCAGGGCGGCGGCAGCTTCAGCGGAGACAACGCGGTCACGCAGACGCGCGTTTGCAATGCGATCGACAGACATGACGACAACGTTTTTGGGGGGATCGCCATTATCGGCGATCCACGCAGGGGCAGGGGTTCTACCTTGGTGGGATGGCGTTTTTACATCGGCGCCTCCCTGTTCAGGTTTCCGGTCTACTTCTGTACCCGCAAGTATTGTTTTGCAGTGCAGCGTGCAAGTTCGTCGCCGACCCTAGAAGATCGACCTGCATCCCGACGTGGGGGAGGGAGCAGAGCCCGCTGGCAGTTCGCTGCAAGCGGGCTTTTTTATGTCTCGCTTCCGGAACATCGGGGCGCCGATGGGTCTCTCGCGTCGACACGCGCCGGGCATAATCCCCCCATGCCGATTTCCGACCTCGCCGCGCCCGCGCGCGTCCCCGACGCCCTTGTTCCCCTGGTTGATCGCGCCCTGGCGCGCCTGGCCCTGTCGCTGACCGATGGCGGCCACTGGCCACCGCCGGCGCCCGTTCTGGAGACCCTGCGTGCGCTGGCCGTCACCAGCGATTTCGCCATCGACACCCTGTGCCGCCAGCCGGCGCTGTTGTCGCATCTCACCCAGGAAGGCTGCCCACCGCTGCCCCTGCCGGAACTGGACCCGCTGCAGCCCAGCGAATGGCAGCAGCGCCTGCGCCGCTACCGCACCGCCGCCTCCACCCGCCTGATCTGGCGCGACCTGACCGGGCAGGATGACGTGCCTGCCACGCTTGCCGGTGCCACCCGCCTGGCGGAGGAGTGCCTGCAGCTCGCGCTCTCCGCGCTGGAGCAGGAATTCACCGGCCGCCATGGCGTGGTCCGTGCGGCGGACGGCAGCGCGCAGCAGCTGGTCGTGTTCGGGCTGGGCAAGTTGGGCGGTGGGGAACTCAATTTCAGTTCGGACGTGGATCTGGTCTACGCCTACCCGCAGGGCGGCGAATCCGATGGCGCGCGCCCGCTCGCCGCCGAGGAATACTTCGCACGCCTTGGCCAGCGCCTCGCGCGGTTGCTCGATGACACCACCGTGGATGGCTTCAGCCACCGCGTCGATCTGCGCCTGCGCCCCTTCGGCAATGCCGGGCGCGTGGCGCTGTCGTTCGCCGGCATGGACCAGTACTTCCAGCGCGAAGGCCGTGACTGGGAGCGCTATGCCTGGCTGAAGGCG
This sequence comes from Stenotrophomonas sp. 05L413, assembly GCF_056397945.1. Taxonomy (NCBI): domain Bacteria; kingdom Pseudomonadati; phylum Pseudomonadota; class Gammaproteobacteria; order Lysobacterales; family Lysobacteraceae; genus Stenotrophomonas; species Stenotrophomonas sp. 05L413. The sequence continues at coordinate 331,139 of NZ_JBFTOL010000006.1, read as the reverse complement.
CGTGCCGTCGCCGGGGATATCGCCGCCGGCGAAGCGTGGCTGCAGACCCTGCGCCCGTTCGTCTACCGCCGCTATCTGGATTTCACCGCGCTCGATGGCCTGCGCGAAATGAAGGCCGCGATCACCGCCGAGGTCTCGCGCCGCGAGATGCACGATGACATCAAGCGCGGCCCCGGCGGCATCCGCGAAATCGAGTTCCTCGCGCAGGCGCTGCAGCTGATCCGCGGGGGCCGCGAAGCGCCGCTGCGCGAGCGTCGCCTGCTGCATGCGCTGCCCGCGCTGGTCGCCGCCGGCCAGATGGCCGAACAGGACGGCGCCGACCTGCTGCATGCCTACGGTTTCCTGCGTCGCCTGGAAAACCGCCTGCAGATGCTGCGCGATGCACAGACGCATGCACTGCCCACCGACACCACTGACCGCCTGCGCATCGCCAGCGGACTCGGTTACGACGACTGGGACGCGCTGGTTGCCGCGCTGGATGTGCAGCGCGAGCGCGTCAGCACCGAGTTCGCCGCACTGCTCGCACCGCGCCGGGGCCAGGCCGCGCCGGATGCACTGGCCAGCTACTGGCGTGGCCTGCCCGACAACGGCAGCGCCGAGGTGCTGGCCGAGGCCGGCTTCTTCGATGCCGGCAGCGCCGATCAATCCCTGCGCGACTTCGCGCAGAGCTCCGGGGTGAAGTCCTTGTCCGATGCCGCGCGTGCGCGCCTGGACCGGGTGCTGCCGGCGCTGCTGCACGCCGCCACGCGCTCACCGCAGCCGGATGCCGCGCTCAAGCGCGTGCTCGGCCTGCTGCAGGCGATCCTGCGCCGGACCAGTTATCTCGCCCTGCTCGACGAACAGCCCAGCGCATTGGCGCGCCTGGTTGACGTACTTGCACGCAGCGCATTGCTGGCCGAGCGCCTGGCGGCGTATCCGCTGCTGCTCGATGAACTGCTGGACGTGCGCGTCTCCGGCCCGATGCCGGATGCCGCGGGCATGCAGGCCGAGTGCGCTGTCGCGCTGACCATCGATGATCCCGAAGCCGCGCTGCGGCTGCTCAACGAGATCCGGCTGGCGCTGAGCTTCCGCATGGCGATGGCCACGCTGGATGGTCGCCAGCGCGCGGTCGACACCACCCGGCAACTGGCCGAACTCGCGCAGGCGGTGGTCGTCACCGTGCTCGCGCTGGTGCAGGCCGACATGCAGCGCCAGCACGGTGGCATTCCCGGCGGGCGTTTCGCCATCATCGGCTACGGCAGTCTGGGCGGGTTGGAGCTGGGCTTCGGCTCGGATCTGGATCTGGTCTTCCTGCACGATCACCCGGCCGATCAGGACAGCAGCGACGGTCCACGCCCGCTGGACCCCGGCCGCTGGTATGCGCGCCTGGCGCAGAAGGTGATGGCGATGCTCGGCGCGGTCACCGCCGCCGGCCGCCTGTACGACATCGACGTGCGGCTGCGCCCGGATGGCGGCAAAGGCGCGCTGGTGTCCTCGCTGGCCAGCTATACCGAATACCAGCGCGAACGCGCCTGGACCTGGGAGCACCAGGCACTGGTGCGTGCCCGTGCCATCGCCGGCGATGACTCGCTGTTGGCCGACTTCGAACGGGTGCGCGCGCAGACGCTGGCGCGCCCGCGCGACAACACCGTGCTCTACACCGATGTGCTGAAGATGCGGGCGCGCATGCGTGCCGAACTGGACCGCAGCGATGCCGCACGGCTCGATCTCAAGCAGGGCGCAGGCGGTATCGTCGATCTCGAATTCCTGCTGCAGACCGGCGTGCTCGACAGCGCCGTTACGCACCCGCAGGTGGTGCAACCGCGCGATACCCCCAGCCTGATCGACGCGCTGGCCGACATCGCCTGGCTGCCCGGCGGCACCCGCGATGGCCTGCACGAGGCGCATGCGGCGCTGCTGGATGTGGGCTTGGCCTGCACGCTGGACCGCCGCCCGCGCCCCATGAACTCTGCAGAGCCGGCCAGCGGCCGGCACTACCCATCGTGATGCCCGACCGATAGCGATACCCGACCGCCAGCGCTACACCGGGCAATCGGCGCCCAATGTCACACCGCGCGAGGTGCCATCTTCCACAGCAACGCGCGGAACGGCGCCAGCAGGAACACGCCGATCGTCAGCTTCACCGCCAGATCGCCCAGCGCCCAGCTCACCCACGGCAGGCTGGAACCGGCGAAGGCGATGCTCCAGAAAATCGTCGTATCCAGCGTCGCGCTGCAGGTCGTTGCCACCATCGGCGCGCGCCACCAGTGCCCGCGGCGCAGCCGGTCGAATACGGTGATGTCCAACAGCTGCGCAGCGATGAAGGCCAGGCACGAGGCCACCGCGATCCGCGGCGTGGCGATCCAGATCGACAGCAGCACCGCCAACGCGAACCCGGCCCAGGCCACCCGCCGTGCCGCCTCCGGCCCAAAGCGGCGGTTGATCAGGTTGCTGACCAGGAACGCCACCGGGTAGCTGAAGGCACCCCAGGTCAGCCAGTCGTTGATCGGGTACTGCACCAGCACGTTCGAGCCCAGCACCACCGCGCCCATGGCCAGCACCGCCAGCAGCAGCGAGCGCGGGGTCAACGGGGCAAAGGCAATGGCAGGACGCGCGGACATGGCGAGCCGGGGAAGTCGGGGGAAGCGGCGGATTATCCGGGCTTGGCCGGCCCAGGGCCAGCCCGGACCGGTTCAGTCAGAAGCGTTCGCTCATGCTGGTGGCCGCCGCATCCTGGGTCGGCAGGAACGCCAGCGCGGCGCCTTTGGCATCGGCCACCATCCAGCCCGCGCCGGCCGGGGTCGGGGTGAACGCCAGCACATCGCCCACCTTCATCCCTGCCGCCGGGTTGTCGGCACGCGCCGGCCAGGCCACCACGGCCGGTGCATCCGGGGCCTGCGGGTTCTTCAGCGCCACCTGGTAGCTGCCGTCGGGCAGGTGCGCCACGCGCTCCACGGTGAGCGGCGGTAGCGGGCCGGCCTTCTGCCGCTTCGCGGCCCGGGCGGTCAGGTTGTGCGGCATGGAGGCGTCATGCAGTTCGCTGACCCCCAACGCACTGAGCCAGACCGGTGCGGTGATCACCGCCAGGCTCACCACCGAGGTGGTGAGGACGCTGCTGGTGACCGGCGAGGCATTGCTGAGGTTCTGGGCGCTGACCGGCAGGCTGGTCACGAGCAAGGCCAGCGCCAGCAGTGGCGCAACGGCAGGACGGGATATCCGGTTCATTCAATAGCTCCGCGAGACGGTGGACAGCAAGGGGTTACCAACGTGCACTCGGCTGCGCCGCCGCCGCATCGATGGGCAGGAAGGCCAAGGCCGTGCCCTCGGCCGTGGTCACGGTCCAGCCGGCGCCGCCCTGGGTGGGCGTCAGCGCCAGTACGTCGCCCACCGCCACCGCGGCTGCCGGGTTGTCCTCGCGCGCAGGCCAGGCAATCACGGCCGGCTCGTCCGGTGCCTGCGGGTTCTGCAGGGCCATTTCGATGCCGCCTTCGGGCGTGCGTTCCACCTTCTCCACGGTGAGCGGCGGCAGCGGACCGGCTTTGCCACGTGCGTCCTTGGCCGCGCGGCTGCGTCGGGCCGAAGCATCGCTGGCCTTGCTCAGGCCGGCCGAAACCAGCCACACCGGTGCGGTCACCACCACCACGCTCACCACCGAGGTGACGATGACGCTGCTGGTCACCGGGTGATTGATGCCCACCACCTGCGCGGGCGCGGGCAGGCTGGCCGCGCATACGGCAATGGCCAGCAGCGGTGAAACGACGCTGCGCGAAACTCGTGTCATCGAAGATCCTTCTGATGGCTCAACATAGGTCCGCAGTATGCGCGCTGGCGTGCTGCCCGCCGCTGACTCACGGTTTGGGGGCGGTAATGCCTTTCACCGGTACATGCGGCACGGCCAGTTCCTGCTGCAGGCTGCTGCGCAGTTGCAGGAAATCAAAGATCGATTCCACCGTCACCACCGAGTAGTTGCCGGAAATGCGCTCGCTGGCCGGGTGGTCGGTAACGGCGGCATTGGGCACGAAGAAGCGCGCGCCGAGCCGCTTGGCCACGCCGATGTGCAGCGTGCTGGGCGTATACATGTGCCGCTGCAGCCATTGCTGCGCCTGGGTCCGGTTGACGATCAGGGTGCGCTCTTCCACCTGCGCCATCGCCGCGCCCAGTACTTCCAGGATCCACTGGTTGGAATTCTGGTACTCGGTGCGGAACGGATACGCCACCACGCTGTAGCGCGCTTCATGCAGCGCCTTTGCCTGGATCGCCGGCTGGGTGAGCATCGCCTTGAGCGCATCGCGCAGCGCAGGCGTCGGCACGCCGATGCGCAGGTCGGTGTGGCTGGAGGTCTCGCCGATGAAGGTGGCGACACCTTCGCGGAACAAGTGCGACTCGGCGGTCTTGCACGGATTGAGCAGGTGCACCGCGCGCCACTGCCCATCGTCTTCGCGCAGCAGGAAGGCCAGATGACTGTGGCGCAGGCCGTACTTGCTCAGGTCCTGACCACCGCGGGCGATCAGCACCACGTCCACGCCATCGAGTGCGTCCAACGCGTCGGTGGTGGCCAGGGCCACATCGAACATGGAGGCCAACGCAGCCGGCGTGGGATAGCGCTCGGTGCACTGCGGTTCGGCCTGCGCGGTCAGCGCGGCGCCCAGCAATACGCTACACAGCAGAACCGGGTGCAGGCGCTTGATCAGTGCAGCGAAGGGTACGTCCATGTCACACAGTCTCCGGCGGCACCGGCCGCGGCCGCATCATAACGCTGTGCGATGCCGTCAGGCCTGAATCCCCAACCGCGCGCGTACGTCCTCGGCAACGCGCGTGGTCTCGCGCAGCGGCTCGATGCGGCCCTGCGTCTGCCAGTCCAGCCAGCGCGGCTGCAACCGGCCGCGTTCGCGCAGCGCGTGCTGGAAGTGCGCGAGTCGCCCTTGCGCCTGGTCGGCCAGGGCCACGGCGACCGGCATGCGTGTGGCGCACGCTTCAGAGAGCAGGTTCACCGAATCCGGCGAGACCACCACGCGGTTGGCCCACCCGAGCAGCCCGGCATACGGGTTCACGCCATCGCCGCCATCGCCCCAGATCACATTCGGCACCTCGGCAAACGCACTGCGCAGCGCCCCGACCAGGGCCGGCGGGGTACGTCGCGAGGTCGTGGCCAGCAGGCTGCCGCCTTCCTCGCGCAGCTGGGAAGCGAGCTGCTGGAACACCTGCACCATGTCCGGCTCATGCCACGGCGCATTCGGGGTCGGCCCGCCGACCAGCAGCGCGGTGCGCGGGCCAGGCAGGGCGCTGAATGCTGCAAAGGCGGCACGTCCGCAGGCCAGCCAGTCATCGTTGACCGGGTTGAGGCTGCCGAGCAGGGTGAGCACGTTGCTGCCGCGCAGCCGGTCATGCTCGGGCACCACCAGCAGGTCCCAATGGCGCGGGCTGAGGCGAGGGTCGAGGATCTGGACGACCTTGGTGCCACGGCGGCGCAGTTCGCGCAGCGCGCCGGCCGCCTGGCGGCCACAGCCGACGGCCAGCTCAGGGGCGTCGGCGGCCAGGGCTGCGAAGGCGTCACCGTAGCCCTTGGCGGCACCGGGCAACCAGCGCGGGGCCAGCCAACGCCAGGGCGCGCGCGGGGTGAGTACCAGCGGACGATGCGCCCCCAGCTTCAATGCCGTGGCCAGGGCCACCGCCTGCCGCACATTGCCGGCACGGCCGTCAGTGATCGTCCAGGGCGGACTCCATCGTTTCACGTATGGCATTAATTCGTTTCAGTCAGGCTGGGTGTTGCAACTGTCGCGACACTCTACACTGCCAGCCTTCGCCGATCGCGCTGTCGCCCTGCCACGGTAGCCGATGCGCGAACGATTCCCCTTATTTCCGGAGGCTTCATGTCCCACGTCCTTGACGATGCTGCGCTCGATCAGTTGTTCCGTACCGCCCGCACCCAGAACGCCTTCCTTGATAAGCCGGTCGACGACAGCCAGCTCAAGGCGCTGTACGAGCTGCTGAAGTGGGGGCCGACCGCCGCCAACGGCAGCCCGGCGCGCTTCGTGTTCGTGAAATCCCCGGAAGCCAAGGCCAAGCTCGCCCCGGCCCTGTCCGAAGGCAACCACGACAAGACCCTGGCCGCCCCGGTCACGGTGATCGTCGCCTTCGACGAAGACTTCCACGAGAAGCTGCCGTTCCTGTTCCCGCACACCGATGCCAAGGCGTGGTTCGACGGCCCGCGTGAAGGCCGCACCGAAGGCGCGTTCCGCAATGGCAGCCTGCAGGGCGCCTACCTGATCCTGGCCGCCCGCGCGCTGGGTCTGGATGCCGGCCCGATGTCCGGCTTCGACAACGCCAAGGTCGACGAAGCCTTCTTCAAGGGCACCGCGATCAAGTCGAATTTCCTCGTCAACCTGGGGTACGGTGACGCCTCGGGCCTGTTCCCGCGGCTGCCTCGCCTGTCCTTCGACGAAGCCGCCCGCATCGCATAAGCGTTACCGCCGGATCGTGGCCCGTCCGTGCGGATGGGCTGCATGAATTTTTTTCTTTTCCCTTCGATTACGAGAGAGACCTGACATGACCGTGACCCGCAAACTGCTGCTGCCGCTCGCCCTGACCCTGGCCATCGCCGCCTGCTCCAAGCCGGCCGACGAAGCCGCTGCCCCGGCTGCTGACGCGCCGGCCGCCACCGAAACCGCCGCCCCGGCTGCGGACGCCGCGGCTGCCGCCCCGGCCGCCGAGGCCATCCAGATCGCCTCGGGCACCTACAAGCTCGACCCGACCCACACCGACGTGCTGGTCCAGTGGAGCCACTTCGGCTTCTCGCACCCGACCGCGCATTTCGGCAGCGCCGAAGGCACCCTGGTGTATGACGCCGCTGACGTGACCAAGTCCACCGTGCAAGTGAAGCTGCCGCTGACCGGCCTGAACAGCTTCACCGCCAAGTTCGACGAGCACCTGAAGAGCGCCGATTTCTTCGACGCCGCCAAGTTCCCGGCCGCCACCTTCAAGAGCACCAAGGTTGAGGCCAACGGCACCAACAAGCTGACCGTGACCGGCGACCTGACCATCAAGGACATCACCAAGCCGGTGACCCTGGATGTCACCATCAATGGCGGCGGCGAGCACCCGATGGCCAAGGTGCCGGCGGCGGGCTTCGATGCCACCACCACCATCAAGCGCAGCGATTTCGGCGTCGGCGCGTACGCCCCGAACGTCAGCGATGAAGTGAACATCCGCATCACCACCGAGGCCACTGGCGAAAAGCCGGCTGCCTGAGTTTCTCCTCACTCGTCGTGAGAAGGCAGAAAGCCCGCCAATTGGCGGGCTTTCTTTATGGGGCGAGCCGGCCAGCGGCCGGCACTACCGTTCTGCGGTGTTAATCAACCCGCCGCCACCTGCGCGCTCACCTTGCCCAGCCACAGCGTGGTGAAATCGGTCGGCGTGCGCCGTGCCGGCGCGGTCAAGCCGCTCTCACGCAGGAACGCATGGGTGGCCTGCGCAAACGCCTGGCGGGCCAGCAGCGCGGCCTGCTTCACCGAGGCCTGCTGCTTGCGCAGCTGCACGATCTGCAGGCTCGGCTTACCGGGCATCGCGTACTTCTGGTAACGGCGCAGCTCATCGGCGACCAGGTCGATATCGATGTTCGCCTGCACCAGCGCCGCCTGCGCGCGGGCCAGCGGCACCAGGGCGGTGCGCAGCGGGGCGATGTTCTCGCCCACGGAAGGCGCCAGCGCCGCCAGGGCGGCATCCAGCGCGGGATCGGCCCGCTCGGCGCGGTCGATCAGATCGGTCAGTGCCGAAAGAGGAGAGGCTTGCATGAAAGGCACCGGCACAAAACGCGATTGTCGCATTCGCGGCCGGTGCCCGTCGCGGGCTCAGTCGTCGTGGTGCTCGCTGCCGTGGGCCTTCCAGTAGCCGGTGGAGCGGATCCAGTCCTTCGGCACACCCAGGTGACCCTCGATGTACTTGCGCATCATCCGGGCCCGGCGCGATTCGGCCGCGATCCAGTAGAAGGTGTCGCCGTCCGGTTCCTCGAAATCGGTCAGCACGTCCTCCAGCAGGGTGCTGCTGGCGGCGTCGAAGCCGTTGCGCTCCAGCCACGAGACGCGGATGCGGTCGTCCTCCGGCAGCTCCTGGCGGTCACCGGATTCCGGGATCTCGATGTAGACATCGGCATTCGCGCCGTCCGGCAGCGTCTCCAGCCAGCGGCCGATCGCCGGCAGCGCGGTTTCATCGCCGATCAGCACGTAGGTGTCGAAGTCATCGGCGGTCATGTGCGAGCCACGCGGGCCGCCCACGGCGATCGCATCGCCCGGCTGCGCGTTGGCGGCCCAGGTCGAGGCCAGGCCGTCGCCGTGCATGACGAAATCCAGCGCCAGCTCGTGGGTCTCCAGATCCCACCAGCGCGGGGTGTAATCGCGCGAGGGGGAAGGCGTCTGGCCGTCCGGGTAGCGCGGGCCTTCCGGGGTCATCGTCGGGACCACGAACTGGCCCTCGGCGTTGGGGAAGAACAGCTTGACGTGGTCATCCGGCGAGGGCGAATCGAAGCCTTCCAGTGCCTCGCCCCCGACGATCACCCGGCGCATGCACGGGCTGATCTCTTCGGTGCGCAGCACCTGCAGCGGGCGGAACGTCACGGTATGACGGAGCAGTCGGTTTTCATGCAGAGCCATGGGGAATACCTGGATCAGTGCCGCAGCGCGGCGTTGAGAAAGAAGGACCTGGCGGGCGGTGGCTGGCTGGGTCTGAAACGAAGAAGGGAGGTCAGCGGCCCTGCGCACGGATCCGCGCCGCGGCCTCGCGCAGCGCCTCGGCCACGGCAGCGGCGTTGTCGTCCTGCCAGCGGCCGTGGCACAGGCCCAGCGCGTGCTTGAGCTCGCGCAGCGCATCGCGCACGGACGGCGGCAGGTTGGCCTTGGTGATCGTGCGCGCGCTGTCGCGCACCCGGTGCACCGCTGCATCGACCTCCTCGCGCTGTGCCTCCAGTTCGGCCTGGCCCAGCGCGCTGAGCGCGTACCGCTTGCGCCCACCGTCCTCGACCGCGCCGACCCAGCCGGCCGCCTCGAACTGCGCCAGCACCGGGTAGATCGAGCCGGCGCTGGGCGTGTAGACCCGCACGAACATGTCGCTGATCAGCTGGATCAACTCATAGCCGTGGCGCGGCTGGTCAGCGAGCAGGGACAGCACCAGCAGGCGCAGGTCGCCGCGGCTGAGGGGCCGGGCGGTCAGCGGGCGGGCAGGGCGGTCGAGGTCGCGCGGAGAGGTCATTTCGATATATCGAATGCAGTGGCGAAACGATATATCGAAAACTCCGGTTCGGCCAGCACTCGCGCACGCATGGCAGGGATGCGTTCAGGTCAATTCCTGCTGTGACGGTGCGTGCTTGTGGTGGAACACTGCACCCGGTTGCCGCATCCCAACGGCACCAATGATCCACGCCGATGCGCGCTCGAACGCCGTCGCTTCGCGCACGATCCACGCCAATCGCCTGCGCCGCAGCGCCTGTGCTGTCCATCGGTGTCCCGCTGACGCGCCGGTGTCATCGCCACCGGGCAGGCTGAAATGCAGCGTGGAACCTTCCGGCGCGGCCCTCGTGCTGTCGCCTGCTGTCCTTCCGGACACGCCGGGATGGTTCCATACGCAACCGTAGCGAAGTAAGCAAACCCCTTGGTGCGCTACACTTTGCGGCTAGAAATCTAAAACAGTCGCGCGCGTGCGTGCGGTCATGGGAGCGCAAATGAACTGGTTGAACGAGGTGCTGAACAACGACCCGAATCCTGTGGAAACCCAGGAATGGATCGAGTCGCTGAAGGCCGTAATTGATGTCGAGGGCCCCGAGCGCGCGCATCAGCTGTTGGAAGGCATGGTGGAACTGACCCGTCGTTCGGGTGCTTACCTGCCGTTCTCTCCCACCACCGAGTACGTGAACACCATCGCGCCGACCCTGGAGGCCAAGAGCCCGGGCAACGCCGAACTGGAATGGCGCATTCGTTCCATCATCCGCTGGAACGCGATGGCCACCGTCGTGCGCGCCAACCGCAAGCCGGGCGACCTGGGCGGCCACATCGCCTCCTTCGCCTCCGGCGCCACGCTGTATGACGTGGGCTTCAACCACTTCTGGCGCGCCCCGAGCGAAGACCACCCGGGCGACCTGCTCTTCATCCAGGGCCACAGCGCCCCGGGCATCTATGCGCGTTCCTTCCTGGAAGGCCGCATCGACGAAGCCCAGCTGGACAAGTTCCGCATGGAAGTCGATGGCGGTGGCCTCTCCAGCTACCCGCATCCGTGGCTGATGCCCGATTATTGGCAGACCCCGACCGTGTCGATGGGCCTGGGCCCGCTCGCCGCGATCTACCAGGCGCAGTTCCTGCGTTACCTGGAAAACCGTGGCCTGATCGAGAAGTCCGACCGCAAGGTGTGGTGCTTCATCGGCGACGGCGAGAGCGATGAGCCGGAAACCCTCGGCGCGATCGCGCTGGCCGGCCGCGAAGGCCTGGACAACCTGATCTTCGTGGTCAACTGCAACCTGCAGCGCCTGGACGGCCCGGTGCGTGGCAACGGCAAGATCATCCAGGAACTGGAAGGCGTCTTCCGTGGTGGCGGCTGGAATGTCATCAAGCTGCTGTGGGGCGGTTACTGGGATGCCCTGCTGGCCAAGGACACCAATGGCGTCCTGCGCAAGCTGATGATGGAAACCGTCGACGGCGAATACCAGAACTGCAAGGCCTTCGGCGGCGCGTACACCCGTGAGCATTTCTTCGGCAAGTACCCGGAAACCGCAGCGATGGTCGCCGGCCTGTCCGACGACGATATCTGGCGCCTCAACCGGGGTGGCCACGATCCGCACAAGGTGTACGCCGCCTACCACCAGGCCGTGAACACCAAGGGCATGCCGACCGTGATCCTGGCCAAGACGGTCAAGGGCTACGGCATGGGCAGCGCGGGTGAAGCACTGAACCCGACCCACCAGACCAAGAAGCTGGACGACGACGCCGTCCGCCACTTCCGCGACCGCTTCAACATCCCGGTGACCGATGCGCAGCTGGCCGACGGCCAGGTGCCGTTCTACCACCCGGGCCCGGATTCGCCGGAAGTGAAGTACCTGCAGGAACGCCGTGCCGCCCTGGGTGGTTACCTGCCGCAGCGCCGCCGCAAGGCGACCAAGAGCTTCAACGCACCGAAGCTGGAAAGCTACGAGCGCCTGCTCAAGAGCAGCGGCGAGCGCAGCTACTCCACCACCATGGCCTTCGTGCAGAGCCTCAACATCACCCTGCGCGACAAGGAACTGGGCCCGCACATCGTGCCGATCGTGGCCGACGAAGCCCGTACCTTCGGCATGGAAGGCCTGTTCCGCCAGATCGGCATCTACGCCCCGTTCGGCCAGAAGTACAAGCCGGTCGATGCGGACCAGCTGATGTTCTACCGCGAAGACCAGAGCGGCCAGGTGCTGCAGCAGGGCATCAGCGAGCCGGGCGCGATCAGCTCCTGGATGGCTGCCGGTACCAGCTACTCGGTCTCCAACGTGCCGATGCTGCCGTTCTACATCTACTACTCGATGTTCGGCTTCCAGCGCGTGGGCGACATCGCCTGGCAGGCCGCGGACATGCGTACCCGTGGCTTCCTGCTCGGCGGCACCGCCGGCCGCACCACGCTGAACGGTGAAGGCCTGCAGCACGAAGATGGCTTCAGCCATATCGTCGCCGGTGGCATCCCGAACGTGCGCAGCTATGACCCGACCTTCGGCTTCGAAGTGACGGTGATCCTGCAGCACGGCACCAAGGCCATGATGGAAGATCAGATTGATGAGTACTACTACATCACCCTGATGAACGAAAACTACACCCACCCGGAAATGCCGGAAGGCGCGGCCGAAGGCATCGTCAAGGGCATGTACCTGCTCACCGACGCCGGCAAGCCGAAGAAGGGCGAGCTGCGCGTGCAGCTGCTGGGTTCGGGCACCATCCTGCGTGAAGCCATTGCTGCGGCCGAGCTGCTGGACAAGGACTTCGGCGTCACCGCCGATATCTGGAGCTGCCCGAGCATCAACGAACTGCGCCGCGATGGTTTCGATGCCGAGCGCTATAACCGCTTCCACCCGGAAGCCGAGCCGCGCAAGGCGTATGTGACCGAGCTGCTGGAAGGCCGCCAGGGCCCGGCGATTGCCGCGACCGACTATGTGCGTGCGTATGCGGACCAGATCCGCGCGTTCGTGCCGATGTCGTACACGGTGCTGGGCACGGATGGCTTTGGTCGTTCGGATACCCGTGCGAACCTGCGTCGCTTCTTCGAGGTTGACCGGTACTACATCGCGCATGCCGCGATTGCGGCGCTGGCGAAGGAAGGGAAGATGACGGGTAAGGATGTGGCCCGGGCGATCAAGCAGTACAAGATTGATCCTGAGAAGGCTAATCCTGTCGGGGTTTGATCTAGAAGGACGAGCTTTAAATCTGGGCGGCCAATAGGCCGCCCTTTTTTTTGGGCACTCAAATGGATGCTCCATCGCTAGCACCCGCGGAACCTCGAGCTTATGCCGCCAGCCGCCCCGAGCAGCGCCCTGGCGGAAAGCGTCTTGGGCTGCAAGATGGAGTCACTCGCAGATGCGTCCATTTCCGACATCCTCACTGAACGAGGAATCTGCCAACCGGCCTAGACGCGCATAAGAATGACGTCACACTCTGCCAACGTTTCGTTGCACGTGATGTGCTTGCACGACAGACATCGCAAACTGGTTTTGTGCTGATTCTCGGCGATCTCGGCTGGAGTAACGGCCAGCCCACGGCGGACTTTAGGCTCATAGCGGGATGCGAGAGTTGCAGAAGGTCCTTTTAGAGGGGCGCCCAAACGCTGCGCTCATTGACGTAGACTTGCCCAAAATAAAGCGGCCCACAGGGGGGCTGGAGATGAAAAGGACTTCTCTCGCAGGCATGCGTACCGCAGTACGCGCGTCATCGGATGACCATGTAGGTCACGTAGATCACTATTCAAGACTGAAATTCTGCGCTGCTCTCCAGGTGGCGCTCGGAAGTTGCCGAGCCCAACAAGGGCTCAGCGGCTGATCATTGCTTGCGAGCTTCCTCGGCATCGCGCCGAAACTGGCTACGCGACACCGTATGTCGTATGCCGGCCGCAATCTACTCCCAGTCCTGAATGAGAGAGGGGGCGGCAAAAAGCCGCGCCCAGCATAACGCCATGACGCAACGACCAATCAAAGATCCGCTTGCCAGGAATCTCGTCCTGCTGAGGTTAATTCCACGTTTCCCGCGCAGCATCTCCACTGTTGAGCTGCGTGACTCACTTTCGGCAGAAGGGTTTGACATCAATCTGCGCTCACTGCAGCGTGATCTCTCAGGCAAGCTCAGCACGCTTTTCCAATTGGTGTGCAGCTCTGAAGATAGCGATGAGGATGTGCGTCGCGCTCGCCCTTATCGTTGGTCGTTCGCCGCATCCGCGCAGACTACCGTGCCGGTAATCAGCCCAGCGGCGGCGTTGGCGATGACCATGGCTGAGGAGCATCTGCGTCATGTGCTACCGCCTACGGTGCTCGGCCTTCTCGACCCTCATTTCAATGAGGCCCGGGAACTGCTGCAAACCATGGAACAAAATGGGCTTTCGCAATGGTCAAGGCGCGTGCGCGTGGTGCCGCCCGTGAAACCATTGCTGCCGGCAGTGGTGGAGCCGAAGATCTGGGATGACGTTGCGACGGCCTTGTTGACTGGTCGCCTGCTGAAGGGACGCTACCTCAGTCGCGCCAAAGCACAGCCTATTGAAATGACATTGCATCCCGCGGGGCTAGCGGCCCGAGGGGCAACTACATATTTAATCGCCCGTGTAGGGAATTTCGACGACCTGAGGCACTTTGCGTTGCATCGCTTCATCGACGTGGTCGTGACCGATGAAGTAGCCGACGATCGCGGATTCGATATGCCGGCCTATCTCAAGTCTGCTGCTTTTAGCCCGCGCATCAGCGACGAAGCGATAGTCCTGGATGCCGAAGTGCACCCTCAACTCGCATGGGCACTCGCTGAGACGCCGCTGGCGCTGGATCAGACACTGCAGCCAATTGAGGGTAGCGAATGGCACAGCCTGAAGGTCGTGGTGCCAGAAGACCAGGAGATGGTGACATGGGTGCTCAGCCAGGCCGAGCGCATCCGCGTGATTGCACCTGAATCAATGCGTACACGCGTCGCCAATCGCATTCGTGATGCAGCAGCTTCTTACAGCCCCACCATTTCGTCGTAACGATCGGCCACCCCGCATTCAAACCCACAACCCACCACTGCTAGGAAATACGGACATGCCCATCCCCATTCTCATCGGTCTCGGCGTAGCAGCTGCCGCCTCCATCGGCGCCAAGAAGGCCTACGATGGTTACAAGAAGCATAGTGAATCCGACGGAATCGTCGATTCCGCTCGTTCGCGCTATCAGGTCCGTCGTGATCAGTTCGATAGGCAAGAGAAAAAGACCATGGAATCCCTGGATACGCTAGGGAACCTGGAGCTGAGCATCGGTAAGGAATTCGAGCGATTCTCGACACTATCCGCTGCACTGTTGCAGCAGTTGAACCAGAGTCGCGAGCTCAAGCTGGAGGTCAAGCTGCCCAGGCATACCCTGCAGAAAGTGGAGGCATATACCTACTCTGCAGTAGGCGTGCTGGGTAGTATCGCGGGTGCGGGTGCAGGCGGTGTAGCCGCTGGCTTTGCGGTATATGGGGGTGTCATGACCTTTGCCGCTGCGTCGACAGGTACGGCCATTTCAAGCCTGGCGGGCGTCGCGGCCACCAATGCCACGTTGGCAGCTATTGGTGGCGGCTCCCTGGCAGCCGGTGGTCTGGGCATGGCAGGCGGCACTGCGATTCTAGGTGCCGCGGTTGCCGCCCCCATCTTGGCCATTGCTGGTTGGGCGTATGACAGCCATGGCGAAATGGCATTGAAGAACGCCAAGCAGGCGAGCGCTGAAGTAGACAAGGCAATTCCCAAGCTCGAGGCGGCGTCCAAGCTGATGGCGAAGACAGACTTGGCAGCTCGCAAAGTTAAGTCCGCACTAGAGGAGATCCGGGTCAACTTTGACCACTACTTGGATACTCTTGAAGGTATCGATAGTCTCATCGGCAGCTTGAAGCGCCTTGGCCGCGATGTTGACGAAGAGCTCGCAAAGTTCGAACAAGAGATCATGTTGGCCATTGGCAACGGCTACGCACTCGCTGCAATTCTCACGGACATCATCTCCACTCCTCTGTTCAAGGTGAAGGTCACGAACGACGATGTGGTCGTCAACGCCGAAGGCATGCCAGAGATGGAAACCGATGAAGACGGATCGTTGATCCTCAACTCGGAAGGGATCGATGCTGCGTTGGGCACTGGCCGCAATAGTGCGATGCGTTTTAACGCGCAGTGATCTCCTTGGCGGCGGACCAGACACGTCCGTCGCCCCCCCCCTGGATCTCGCCTCCGGCCACCCATATGAACACAACATACGCAAACCACGACTTCGACTGGATTCCCGAGCTGGAGAAGACAGTTGTCAGCAGCCTGGTGACAAGTTTTGGCCTAGATTTCCTGCTGCTAAAGGACAAGGAAGGCGGGGATGTGGATACCATCCACAATGCTCGCCAAGGGCATTACGCGACGTTGACCGAGAAACACCGGTACGAAGATCGTGGTCACTACGACTCTACTGCCTACCATACGCACCCGAATTACAAGAGCAAGGGTGCGGCAGACAAGGCCGCACACCAATTGGGTTCGCTGCGAGATCCGTACCGTGACACTTTGATGACGGCTGCTGACAAGCGCGCACTCGACCACGTTGTCGCAGCCAAGGAGATCCACGAGGACCCAGGCCGCGTACTGGCTGGTCTGAACGGCGTTGAAGTCGCAAATCGCAGCAGCAATCTGCAGTCGACGCACGAGACAATCAACGCGTCGAAGGGTGCCAAGCCGATTGATCAGTACCTGGCGGACGTCTCCAAGACCATTGCCAAGAACGAAGCTAATATCGCCGCGCTTCAGCGAAAGCTTGATGCGATGCCGCGCGATACGCCTGAGCAGCAGCATGAGGCGCGGACGCTGGAAGCCGGCATCAACAAGATTGGCAAGCGGAACGAGACGCTGAAGTCCATTGATGCCGATGGAATGCGCAAGCGCGACGCGGAAGCCCGCGAAGCCTACGAGAAGGAGGTGAATGTCACCTACTACACCGGCAGTCGTTTCCTTAAGAACACGGCCATTGCGTCGGTCAATACCGGCTTCCGCATGGGGTTGCGTCAAGTTCTAGGACTGGTTGCGGGTGAAGTCTGGTTCGAGCTGCGCGCCAGGTTGCCGGCGGCCATGAAAAGCCTTGGCAGGAACTTCACCTTCGATCGCTTCTTGCGCCGCGTCAGTGTGATGCTCCAGGGCATTTGGCGACGAGTGCAGCGACGATTCCGGGACCTCATGACGGAGTTCGGGGATGCCTTTCTCGGCGGGGTCGCTGCGAGCATAACGACCACGGTATTCAACATCTTTGCAAAGTCAGCAAAGATCGCAGCCAAAGTCATGCGAGAAATGTGGGGATCCTTGGTCAAATCGATCAAGATTATGTGCCTCAATCCGGGAAGATTGAATGACACGGAGAAGAAGCGAGCGGCATTGGCGGCCCTTACCGTAGGTGCAGGCGCCGTTGCGGCGTCGCTGGTGTTGACCCAGTTGGGGGCGCTAGCCGCAACACCTATCGTGGGTGGGCCAATTACCTCCTTCTTGGCGGCACTGATCAGTGGCGTGGTGACGCTTGGCCTGACATGGTCGCTGTTGCACAGTCCATTAGCGGCGAAGATATGGGACTTCGTCGCACGCAGCGCGCATGTGCAGACATTGGCCGATTTTGTTGAGATCAATCGACGACTTGATGCATATCTTCTGCAGCTCGCAGAACTGGAGTTGAATGTCGATCCTTGTGCGATGGTGGCATTCGCTGAAGATCTCAGCTCCTGCAACTCCGAGCTTGAGTGCGCATGGTTGCTGACAGTGGAGGCCGAGCGGCGCGGGATTGAGCTGCCATTCCAGCTGGGCGACACTGTTGCCACCCGTTCCTGGTTGAGTGGCCTTGCGAAGGCATGAGCGAGGTCTTTCCGTGCAGCGCATGTGGCTTGTGTTGCCAGCACGTCAACGCGGCTGAGCAGACTCAATTCTTGGATCGTGGCGATGGCACCTGTCGCCATTACGTAGTGGCTACGCGAAGGTGTGGCATTTACGAAGATCGGCCCGACATCTGTCGGGTCGATCTGCAGTTCAGCCGACACTACGCAGCGACAATGTCATGGGATGCCTTTGTCGATGTGAACTTGCAGGCGTGTAGATTTCTGCAGGCAGCAGCGGCGGCAGGTCCGGACGCGGATGGGTCACATCATCTGGAGCATCTTCCATAGCAATAAGAGCCAGCTCCACCGATTGGTAGACCTGGCTCCTATTGTCTTTTGGTTTGTCGAACGACTCTGCGAAAGCACTGCAAACGCGCCATGCGCGTATTTGCGTGGCAGGCATCCGGCGCACGCGGCGATCAGGCCGCATCATCTAAGCGTGCGATCTGACTGTACCAGCGCTGCGTCAGTTCGCTGAGTCGCCGCTCTGCTGATCGGCCAGCCAGGCTCCAAGACCGTACAGGGCAAATCCATACACAACCGCGGCTCCAATGATCCTGAACATTGCATTTCCTTTTGTCTTGGGAGATCGGGCATCCTTGCCCGTCGTTCGTTCCGTCCCGTTTAAGTCTGCGATCTGATGCGACAACGGGTGTCGCAGGCAGGCCCGAACTCGTTGGCGGCACCATTCTGGCCATCCTGCTACCATTCCCCCGCAAACCCAGCCAGCCCACCCAGCGCAGACAGATGCGGGGCCGGCCGTCACATGTACGGCCCAGCGAGCCAGGACACCCTCCCGTGCCCCTTCAAGGAAGCTCGCATGTACCGCAATTCCGTAATCTGCTCGGCCGCTCTGGCCCTCGCCATCTCCCTGAGCCTTGGCGCCCCGTCGGCCTTCGCCGCTGACCAGGCCACCGCATCTGCCAGCAGCACCGCCGTCCAGCGTAAAGCCGTCGCCCAGGGCCTTTATGAGCTGGCCTTCAGCCCCAAGCAGAACGCCCTGTTCGTCGCCTCCTCGGGCGGCTTCGGTGATGCCGCTGGTCCGTCCCAGGTCCTGCGCCTGAACCCGGAAACCCTGGCCGTCGAAACCGCCATTCCGCTGCAGCGCAAGGCCTTCGGCGTGGTGCTGGACGACGCCAACAACCGCCTGTACGTCGGCAACACCGTCGATACCTCGGTCACCGTGGTGGACACCGCCGCCAACACCTCCGTCGGCATCGTGCAGCTGATGGAAAAGAAGGTCGGCAAGGACGGCAAGGCCGCTTACACGCACGATCTGCGCGAGCTGGTCGTTGATGGCGCCAACAACCGCTTGTACGTCACCGGTCACTCGGGTGAGGGCAGCGTGCTGTTCGTGGTGGACACGCAGTCGCTGAAGGTCATCAACACCATTCCGGGCCTGGGCAACGCCAAGGCACCGGGTCTGGCGCTGGATGCCAAGGCCAAGCGCGTGTACACCTCCAACCTGCTGGCCGAGGTCGTCACTGTCGGTACCGACAGCGGCAAGGTCGAGCAGCGCTTCAAGGTCAGTGCCGAGCAGCCGATGAACATCGCGCTGGATCCCGCCGGCAAGCGCCTGTTCGTGACCGACCAGGGCTCGGAGATGATCCGCAAGTACCAGGCCAGCAGCTCGGCCTTCGAATCGAAGCATCCGGGCCAGCGTGTGCTGGTGCTGGACCGTTCCACCGGCAAGGAACTTGCCAGCATCCCGACTGATGCCGGTCCGCTGGGTATCCTGCTGGACGCACCGCGCAAGCGTCTGTACGTCACCAATCGCGATGGCGGCACCGTTACTGCGTACAACAGCGACACCTACAAGCAGGTGGCCACGTACGCGGTGCCGACGCACCCGAACAGCCTGGCGCTGGATGCCAAGAAGAACGTGCTGTACGTGACTGTCAAGAATGGTGACAGCGAGCCGAAGGGAAGTGAAGAGTCTGTTGCCCGGATTGCGCTGTAACAAATAGTAGGGACGCGCTGCCCGGTAGCAGATATGCGCCGGGCAGCTTGCTACGTCCAAGTGTGGTGATCCTTAAGCAGGCGGTCGCATTTCTATTCATGCGTTGGGCAGGTAAATCGCGGTCGATGCCTTACTTCGACGGTGCACAGTACGTCTGTCCGGCACGCGCCATCGCAGCAGCGTCCAGCTAGCTATTTTGGTGGGGCCGTCGCATCTGCGAGCGCCAGCGCTATACATCCGGGGCAGTAAAGCTGCCCCGGATAGGTCCGCACAACAACATCGGCCAACCTTCTGCGAAGTTTAGGGTTACTCGTCAGAGTCCCTAAGTAACGCTGTGTCCACGGTCAAAATGGTGCCAAACACGACAATAGCTAGTTACTATCGCAAGTCGACCCGTCAATAGACGGGCTAATGACTTAAGAGATAGGAACAGGGATGAACTATTGGTGGGTTAACCAGAATAAGACCTTTAAGATCGCGCTGAACGGAGGCTACCTATGGTCGCCCAAGCAACGGAGCGACGGAGGCAGGAGTGAGTTCTACGACAACATGACGAAGGTCCAGCCGGGCGACATCGTCTTTTCGTTCGTGGACACCTACATCCAAGCACTGGCGGTTGTCGTGGAGCCGCATAAGAGCCGAGATAAGCCCGCGGAGTTCAAGACGGCGGATCCCAATTGGACGGAGAAGGGCTGGTACGTCAAGGTTGATTACACCTTGCTGGAGAACAAGGTGCGACCCCGGGATCGCATGGATCTCTTGGCCCCCCTGCTGCCCGACAAGTACTCACCCCTTCAGGCCAACGGGGATGCGAACCAGGTGTACCTGGCTCATATCTCTCCTTCCTTGGCTAAAGCGCTCCTTTCACTTATCGGTGAAGAAGGTGACGAGAAGCTCGCCGAGGCAGCAGCAGCCGGGATTTTTCAGGACAAGAATCTGACGGTCACGGAGAAGGAGCAGCTGATCAAGGCCCGTAGGGGACAAGGTCTATTCCGCCGCCGTGTGAGCGCCACCGAGATTCGTTGCCGTGTCACCGGAATAGACGATGAGCGATTTCTGACAGCGAGCCACATCAAGCCTTGGTCGAAGAGCGACAATGAGGCGCGGCTTGACGGCAACAACGGGCTGATGCTCTCGCCTCACATTGATCGATTGTTCGACAAGGGATACATCTCCTTCGACGATCTTGGTGACCTGTTGATTAGCGCTCAGCTGCCTGCGGAGGTCAAATCCAAGTGGGATCTGGGTCAGGTCGCGGTTACGAAGCCTCTGTCCGAGCAGCAACGGCTCTATATGGCCTATCACCGAAGCGAGATCCTACGGAAGTAATCGGCCGCTGATAGGAATTGCCAGGGCTACAGATTTGAGACGGAGGGAGGGCTGCGAAGCGGCCCTCTGCTAGGCCGCTGTCGATCTCTACGTCAACGGCGGTTGCAGCCAAGCGTCATGGTTCTTCCGTGCTGCCAACGTAGCCATTCCCATCATCAGCGCTAAGCCGCAGCCGAGCATGCCGGCCGTGAGGGAGATCGGTATGCCCTTTATCAGCGCCCAGAGTGCGATAACGGAAGCAGGGGCAACTCCCAACATCCCAAAAGACAGCCACGCCTTTCGCGTGCTCGCGTCGGTTCGCATCACGGCGGCCGTCTTCGCGGCAGTGATGCGTGCATCCAAGCCCTTCAGCTCCGCAGCTCGGTACTGACCCTCTGCGCTTAGTCGGCCTAGAACGACTGGATGGGCGCAAAAATGATGAATGGTGTAGCGATGCGTGCCACGGCTGCCGCCATTTGCCGGCTCGCTGCCGGTGGTGGTGTAGTACTTCATGAGCGCTAAACCACTGGCACCTAGTGCTTTTGCATGCAGCAGTGCCTCCAAGCGCGCCGCATCAGGTGACTCGCGACTGCTGCTGTGTACCGTCCAAAGCGACGACTCCAGCGTTTCCCAATCTTGGAACGTGGGGCCACGGGAATGCAGGATTTCATTAGGGGTAGTCCACCGGTCAGCTTCCACCACCTCCAACGTGCGGATGGCCATCGCGCGGTAGCCCTTAGGAGATGCGGCTTCATCGAATCTCACCCGCAGGCCCTCTATGGGTGCCTGCGTTCCGACGAACTGGGATTGATGTGCGAAGTAGTCGCGGCCGTCGTCGCCGCGAATAAAGCCATAGCCCTTGCTGGGCAGAAAGCTGCGGAGGGTACCTTCCATGGTGGCGTGCCTGACTCGTGTTGTGTCGCAGCCATATCGGCCGGTACCGCGCTGGCTTGAGCCGTGTGCACCGATCTACCTGAGTGACGGCGAGGTCTAAACCGTGCGGTGTCCACGCAACAGCAGACAGCTGGCACAGCACTCGCTCGCCGGTATCCGCCGCAGTGCAGCGCTCAACGCTTTGCGCGATGCCGGGTGCGTACCGAATCCATGCAGTAGCAAGGTGACGGCCAGCCCACAGCAGGATACCCCGGACTGGCTGGGCCCTGCGCCCGCATCAGTGTCCGGCGTGATCTCACGACAGTCCATGTACCGGTTCCCAGTGTCGACGATGCCCCATGACAACTATCGTCCTGAGGTGTCGCAAATCCTGAGATCGTGGCCTCTCATTCCTCCCTCTTACCCCTTGAACACCCCGGCCGGCACCAGTCAGCCCTGTGCACGTCACGTCAGCGACATCGCGCTTTCTTTCACGGCTCACCCAACCCCCTCCCCCTAGGATCGAACATTCCTTCCCCATCGCTCCAAGGAGTTCCCATGGCTGCTTCCCGCGTTCGTCTGCACGTTGAAGATTCCGGTGGTACCGGCCGCCCGGTGGTGCTGATCCATGGCTGGCCGCTGTCGGCCGAATCGTGGAAGGCCCAGGTCCCCGCGCTGCGCGAGGCGGGGTACCGCGTGGTGGCTTACGACCGCCGTGGTTTCGGGCGCTCGGACAAGCCGTCCGATGGTTACGAGTACGACACGCTCGCCGATGATCTGGCCGGTGTGATCGAGGATCTGGATCTGAAGGACGCCACCCTGGTCGGCTTCTCCATGGGCGGTGGTGAAGTGGCGCGCTATGTCGCCAAGCACGGCGAATCGCGCCTGCACAGCGTGGTGTTCGCCTCGGCGGTGCCGCCCTACATGCTCAAGACCAGCGACAACCCCGAGGGCCCGCTGACCCAGGAAAAGGCCGATGAGATGCGCGAAGGCCTGGAGAAGGACCGCGACACCTTCTTCGATGGCTTTACCAAGGATTTCTTCAGTGCCAACGGCGAGCTCAAGGTCAGCGAAGAAGAACGCCAGGCCGCGATCAAGCTGTGCCAGCAGTCCGACCAGACCGCCGCGCTGGGCTGCATGAAGGCGTTCGGCACGACCGACTTCCGCGGCGACCTCAAGAAGGTCACGGTGCCGACCCTGGTGCTGCACGGCGACAGCGATGGCACGGTCCCGTTCGAGGGCTCGGGCAAGCGCACCCATGCGGCCATCGCGGGCAGTGAAGTGGTGGTCCTGAAGGACGCGCCGCACGGCTGCAATGCCAGCCATGCCGATGCGTTCAACAAGGCACTGCTGGACTTCCTGAAGAAGTAAGTCGCAGGTCGCTCTCCGCCATGCGCGCCCGGCTCGTTGAGATCACGTGTCGGGCGTTCTTGTACGCTGTACCCGCTGAGCTGGAATCCAGCGCCCGCCCATACGAGATCGTCCATGCGCCAGTCCCAGACACCGCCCTGGAAGAAGCCCAGTCCCAACGGGAAGAAGAAGTCGCAGCCGCTCTCCGAGGCGCAGAAGGATGCGGCACGTCAGCGTGCCGAGGAAAACGGGCGGCGCTATCCCAATCTGGTCGACAACATGTGGGCGGCCAAACTGCCACGCGGCAGTTGATCGCTCGCGCTTCTATGCTTTCTCGTTGTGGCACAGCTGACTAATAGGCGACAACCCGTCCACGGTCGTTGGCGCATCCCCAAGGTATACATCCGACTGTCTCTGTGGGGACAGTAGTGGGTACATGTACGATGCAATTCACCCAAGGTGCGAAGCTTCCGGTTGTACCTGCCGAGTAGTATCGAGATACTCTGTAGACACAACGCCTGTTGTCGACGCCAATCAGGGCCTCCGCGTTGCCGGCGCGGGTTGTGCGAAAACGAACGCTACCGTGAGCGCGGAAGTTCTCACTCACTCCCACGTTGCCAGACGGCGCGTAGGCGAACACGTAGTCCGCTGAGCGGTCGTCATGCAAAAGCGTTCCTTCTGACGATGATGTCGACTCTGGATCCTGCTCCAGTCGGGGCACGGGGAGATCTTCGTCGCCGTCTTGTTCGCATGACCAACCTCCGATTGCATCGGGGCCGCTTAAAATGCCTTCGCCTTGGCCCGCTGTCATTCCATCCTGCTCACATAGTGCGTGGTGATACAGCTGGGTTGGGAGCGATTGTTCAGAGAAGAAATAGGAGAGCGAGCCATCCGGGTTGGGCCGAAGTTTCTGCTCGACCAGGAGTAAACCACCGTCCAGATCAGACCATTGTGCGGTGCGCACGATGCGCTTGGTGCCGTCGCGCTCTTGGGTGTGTTCATCACGATAGGCGGCGGGCGGGGGCGTGACCGGCATCGTGGCTGCTGCGGAGAGTAGAAGCACAAACATGGGCATCGGCGTTCTCTGGTGAACGAGCTAAGCTCGGTCAGGTCATGCTGCCCACTATCATCTTCTTGAACTGTGCGTTGCTCTACGCATCAGCCAGACGCAACGCACTAAGACCTATCTATTGTTTCTGTTGTGCAGAGAATCCCAATCTGGTCGACAACATGTGGGCGGCCAAACTGCCACGCGGCAGTTGACCAGCCCCTTGCTCAGCGCTTGACCGCGAGCACGCCATCCATCGCCAGCTCGGCCTTGAAGCCCGCCTTTTCCAGACGCTTGGCGACCTCGCGCGGCACATCGCGGCCGCTGGTCAGTTTGTTTGGAGCACCGGTGTAGTGGAACATCCGGCCGCCCTTGCGGATGACGCGTGCGAGCTGATCGTAGAACACCTGTGAGTACAGCTCGCCGGCGATGCCAAAGCGCGGCGGATCGTGCAGGATCGCATCGACCGAGGCAGTCTCCAGCCCTTCAATCTCCTGCGACACGTCACCTTGGCTCAGCGCCAGCCGACCCCCGCTGCTTTCCGCGTCCGGATCCGGCGACCACGGATTGAGCGTGCGCAGCCACAGCACATCCGGATTCTTCTCGAACGAACGGATACGGGTGACGCCGCCTTCCAGGCAGCACGCGGCGAAGTAGCCCAGGCCGCCGCAGGTATCCAGCACCGTCTTGCCGGCCGGCGCGATCAACGCGACCTTGCGGCGGGCATCCTCGAACGGGGATAGCTGCGCGCTGGGCAGCATCTTGATGCCGTCAATCTCGAAGGTTGGCGCGTCCCAGTCGGTCGGCACCAGCTTGATCAACGCCGAGCCGAAGCGCGAGATCGCCAGGAACTCCTCGCCGTCCCAGTAGTACAGGGTGCGGTCCTTGGTCTTGTCGGGATAGGCATAGGTCTCGCCCTTCCACTGCCAGTGGTCGGCCGCCAGCGTGGCGGTGCCGGTGGAGCGGCCGAGGTCGAGCGAGCCGGTCCATTCCCCGGTGCCGGCATCGCGGGCGCGGGTCAGGCTCTCGGCGAGCGGGCGGGTCAGCAGGGGGCCGGTGTAGTGGGGCACGGGATCTCAGGCCGCGGCGCGAGCGCCAGACGGTATGGCAGTCAGGGGTGGGCATCGTACCTGAGAAGCCGCTGGCCGGCCGTCATGGGGCCCCGAGCTGCGGGGATTCCGACCCACGTGTGCGCGGGTATCCGAGGCGCCGGCGGGGAGTGCGCTGATCGAACTGCGCAGGGACGCTACGGATACTTGGGTCATGTCCTACGACCACATCCTCTGGCCGACCGGTACCACCTATTTCTTCAGCGCGCACCTGCGCGATCGCAGCAGCAGCCTGCTGGTGGAACAGGCGCAGATCCTGCGGCTGGCGTTCCGGGTGGCGCAGCAGGCGCGGCCGTTCCGGATCAACGCGATCGTGGTGCTGCCAGACCATCTGCACGGCGTGTGGACGCTGCCGGAGGGCGACGAGGAGGGCCACCGCCGCTGGGCGCAGGTCCAGGCGATCTTCGACCGCCAATTGCCGATGGCCGATCCACGGCTGCAGCTCCGGCGTGATCGCAGCCTGCGGCCACTTTGGCACAACGGCTTTTGCGAGCATCGGATCGTGGATGCCGAAGATCTGCAGCGGCATGTGGCGTATGTGCACCACAACCCGGTCAAGCACGGGCATGTGCGTGACGCGACGCAATGGCCATACAGCTCGATTCATCGCGGGCGCCGCGAACCGGAAGAGCCATGTTGAAGTACGGGGATGGGATCCCCGCCTGCGTGGGGTTGCGGGTGGGGCGGTGCAGGGGATGGGTGTTGCGGGCCGGGTCACCGGTGCGGGGGTGCGATGGGCCGCAGCCAGCACCAGTGGCCCGGCAGGCGGGCGCGACGCATCGTGGCGATCAGGGGCATTTCACCGGGAACACCGGCCCAGCGCCGATCAGGACCAGCGCCATGTAGTCGCTGTCCTTGGCCTTGCCCTTGAGCGTGGCTCCCGGGTTGAACTTGAAGATGCCGAAGCCGCCACCGGGGCGCACCAGGGCCTTGTTGATCTGGTCGGCATCGTCGCGGAAGAACTGGGCGATCTCGGCGCGGCTGGATTCCTGCAGCGGCGTGGCATCGCGCTGCCATTGCTCATCGCGGTTGAAGGACACGTAGTACTGGCCCTGCTGATGATCGATCCGGAACTCCGCCGGCTTGCGCGCGTGGGTGGAGAAGCAGCCGAGCATCGGATCGGAGGAGAACACGCCGGCGCTGTTGTCCTTGCCGCAACCGGTCAGCAGGAGCGGGGAGAGGAGGAGCAGGAAAGGCAACAGGCGCATGTCGGATCCTAGCGGCGGGTGGTGGGGCATTGTAGGCACCGCCGCGCAGGATCCGGTGTAGACATGCTTCGTCATCTCACCGAAATGGTGCCGGTGCTTCGACCGCATTGCTTCGGTACACAGGCTTCCGCACCCGTGGAGACGAACCTAGGCTGGTGGACGATGCACACCACGCGAGCACTGTGATCACCGGTGAACGGAGTGCCATAGTACTGGGAGAAATATGTGCTGCAGCGACCGTCTACTTGAACGCTTCCCCGTAGCGATCCGGCCTGCGAGCTCTGGAAACGAGCTGATCCCGTTGAATAGAAGTTGACTCCAACAGCGGCGCTTCCGCTGGGGGCATTGGTGAACACGTAGTCCACTGATTTCACTGGATTGAGAGAGCTCTCCGTTTGGAGTGGCGGGGCATCTGGGTCATACTCCACTACCCTGCTGCAGTGCCATCCTGTAGTACTACCGATAAAAACGGTCTCGCCGCCCATCGCAGGGAGCATTCCATCCTCAGCGCACAGCGTTTGATGGAATAGCTGTGTGGAAGTGCTCTGCTGGTGATAGTTGTAGTGAAGGTTTCCGTCCTCATTGACGTACAGCTTCTGCTCAACATTTACCGTTGTGCCCTTGAGGCCCGCCCACGGACTGGTGCGAATGACTACGCGTTGACCTAGTGAGTCGAACTCAATTCGGTCGTCTATCGTTGATTGCTCATCTGCATGTGACGAAAAAGGGATGGAGGCAATCAGGAGAAGATTGAGATATCGCATACTGAACTCGAATGCAGTGGTTGTTGGAGTGTCCAGTCTGGTTCGTTGCCTACTGCCAAGACGTGCCGAGGGTCATACAATTGAAGCGGATGTGATTCGTGTTTCGGATCGTCTGCCTAGCGCACGTTCACCGGCCCAATACTCTCCTTGGTGATGCACTACATGGGCGGCGATCTACCATCGGCATTCAGCACGGAAGGGTGTAGGTTTTAGCTTCCCCAAAAGAGGCATGCGCGTGCACGAAGAGAAGATCCGCCCCGTTCGATCCTCTGCGCCGGTTGAACGACAGGCTCAGCGACTGCCGCTGCTCGGCCTTGCCAGCTTCCTCGGCCTCCCCATCGGCGCCGCCGCTGCCCACGTCGCCACCGCCGCCAACCACGGGGTCACCGCAGGCGCCAGCACCACCGGCGTCTCCATCGGCGTACTCGCTTCAGCGGCCGTCGGCCTGATCGCGACGGTCGGCTCTCGCGTGCGTCAGGAGCGCTGGCCGTGGCTGGGCATCATCGGCGCGTTACTCAGTGCCGCGCCGCTGGTGCTGTTCCTGGTCGGGATGATGTTCAAGCACTGAGGCAGCCAGTGAGGCACGGCTGCCGACGTGGCCACTCCGTGCGGTGGTGCGTCGATCAAGCAGGCAGCGCCGCATCCAGTCGGTGCACTTCCACCGTGACGTGCACCAGCTCTTCATGCACAGAGAGCGCCTCGCGGATCTGATCGGCACTGAGTGGATCGGCGCTGACCAGGCTGGCCACGACCGCGTACTTGCCGCGGCCAACCTGCCAGACGTGCAGGTCGGACAGCTGCGCCGACCACGGCCCCTGTTCGATCACCTCGCGTACCTCCGCCACCACGGGCGCGTCCATCTGCGCATCCAGCAGCACGCGGCTGGTGTCGCGCAGCAGGCCGATCGCCCAGACGGTGACCAGTACTGCGCCCACCAGGCCCATCACCGGGTCCAGCCACGCTGCCCCCCAGACCTTGCCGCCGATCAGCGCGGCGATCGCGAGCATCGAGGTGGCGGCGTCGGCGATGACGTGCAGGTAGGCCGAGCGCAGGTTGAGGTCCTGGGTGCCATGGGCGCCATGACCGTGGTCGTGGTGGTCTGCGTGACCGCCGTGACCGCTCTGCTCATGCGCGTGGTGGTGCCCATGCCCATGGTGTTGGCCATGCGGGTGATGCCCGTGGTCATGGTTGTCGCGCAGCCACCATGCGCACAGCAGATTGACCGCCAGCCCGACCACCGCGATCGCAATGGCCTCGTTGTAGTGGATGGCACTGGGCACGAACAGCCGCTGCCCGGACTGCACGGCCATCAGCAGCGCGACGCCGAGCAGGGCAATGGCACTGGTGTAACCGGCCAGGATCTCGACCTTCCAGGTGCCGAAGGTAAAACGATGGTCGTGTGCATGGCGGCGTGCGAAACCGTACGCGAACACAGACAGCCCCAGCGCCAGTGCGTGCGAGCTCATGTGCCAGCCGTCGGCGAGCACGGCCATGGAGTTGAACCACCACCCGCCGATGATTTCCACGATCATCATCGCCGTGGTCAGCCAGAGCGCGCGCTGCGTGCTGCGCTCGGCCAGGGGATTGCCATCGTCGAACCGATGGGTGTGGCGGCGGGCGTCGGCGGCAGCGTTGAGGATCATGGGGCAATCCAGCCATTGGAAAATACCCCCATAGGGTATATGCTCCGGCCCCATGTCGCACGTTCAACATCACCGCAAACCCTTGCTCGCCCGGGTCCGCCGCATGGCGGGCCAGGTCGCCGCACTCGAAGCCTCCCTGCAGTCGGCCGATGCCGATTGCACCGATGTCCTGATGCAGGCCTCGGCCGTGCGCGGGGCGGCACACGCACTGTTGATGGCGCTGCTCGATGATCACCTGCAGGAGCACGTGGTCGGCCCGGACGATCCGGCCGAGCGCGCGGCCGAGGCCCAGGTGCTGGTCAAGCTGCTGCGCGCCTACGGCAAGTAGGCGGCGCAGCGCTCGCCCCGGCTCAGTGCCGGTGCCGCCGCCAGGCGTTCCACACATGCGTGCTGGCCAACAGCAGGCTGCCGACCACGGTCATCGGGGTCTCGGCCTCGTGGCTCGGCCAGCCCATGGCGCCGGCCAGCAGCAACAGCAGCCCGACCAACGCGGTGGCCATCGCCAGCACGGGCAGACGGTGCTGACGGTGCGCGCGCCACAGCGCGAAGCCGGTCACCGGCGCAGCAATCGCCACGAACAGGGCATGCACCCACTCGGCTTCGGCCCACACCCCCATCAGCGGGAGCATCGCCGCGAGCAGCGGCAGGGCCAGGCAGTGCAGCAGGCATAGGCCGGACAGCGCGATGGCGCCGGCATCCAACAGGGCAGAGGATCGCTTCATGGGGCGTGGGGGTCTTGGTCTGTGAATGTTATATAGTAACATTTCACTTCCCCTCCAGACCTGCTCCGCCATGACTGCCTCTGCTGCCCTTCATGATTCCCGTCTTCCGGTGACGGTGCTGTCCGGCTTCCTCGGTGCCGGCAAGACCACCCTGCTCAATCAGCTGCTGCGCAACCGCGAGGGCCGCCGGGTGGCGGTGATCGTCAACGACATGAGCGAGATCAATGTCGATGCGCAGCTGGTCCGCGATGGCGGCGCGGCGCTGAGCCGCACCGAGGAGACGCTGGTGGAGTTCAGCAACGGCTGCATCTGCTGCACGCTGCGCGATGACCTGCTGCACGAGGTGCGCAGGCTTGCGGCGGAGGGGCGCTATGACTACCTGCTGATCGAGTCGACCGGGATCGCCGAGCCGATGCCGGTCGCGGCGACCTTCTCGGTACGCGATGAGGATGGCTTCAGTCTGAGCGACATCGCGCGGCTGGATACGCTGGTGACGGTGGTCGATGGCGCGCAGTTTCTGCAGGATTTCGGCTCAAGCGACCGGCTGATCGACCGCGGCCAGCAGGCCGGTGAGGATGACGACCGTGGCGTGGTGAATCTGCTTGCCGAGCAGATCGAGTTCGCCAATGTGATCGTGGTGAGCAAGTGCGATCTGATCGATGACGACACGCTGCAGTCCACGCTGGCCGTGCTGCGCGCGATGAACCGCGATGCGCGGCTGGTGCTGTCCGAACACGGCAACGTGCCACTGCACGAGGTGCTCGATACCGGCCGCTACGACTTCGTCAAAGCCCAGCTGGCACCAGGCTGGATGCAGGCGCTGCGCGGGCAGCACACGCCGGAGACCGAGGAATACGGCATCACCAGTTTCGTCTACCGCTCGCGCCGGCCGTTCCATCCGCAACGCTTTGCGCGCTTGCTGGAGACCGGGCTGGGCAGCGTGATCCGCAGCAAGGGCTTCTTCTGGCTGGCCAACCGCATGGACTCGGTGGGGGAGCTGTCCAGTGTCGGTGCGGCCACGCAGACCTCGGTCGCGGGGGTCTGGTACGCCTCGCGCGAGCGCATGGAGGCGGGCCTGGAGAACACCGTGCCCGAGCTGCCGCCCACGCCCGTGCCCTACACGGATATCGGCTGGGCACGCCAGCAGGCGTCGTGCTGGACCGCGCCGCTGCCCACCGTGGATCAGGTCGGCGATGCGGGCGAGTACCAGGCGATGCGCAGGCTGTGGCATCCCTGGTGGGGCGACCGCCGCCAGGAGCTGGCGGTGATCGGCGTTGCGATGGACGAACACGCGGTGCGTGCCGAGCTGGATGCCTGCCTGCTCAACGATGAGGAACTGCGCGCCGGGCCGCTGTTGTGGCAGTTGTTGCCGGATGCGTTCCCGGCGTGGGCGCGCGCATGAGCCGAACGCTTTACACCGGCGTCAGCTGCCACCCCTGATCGGATGCGCGCAGGGTATGGCTCAAGCCGACCGCCTGCAGCAGCGCGTCATCGTGTGACACGATCATCAACGTGCCACTGTACTGGCGGAGCATCTGCTCCAGCGCGGCCAGCGAGGGCAGGTCGAGGTGATTGCCGGGTTCGTCGAGCAGCAGCAATTGCGGCGGCGTCTGTGCGTACAGCACCGACGCCAGCGCCGCCTTCAGGCGTTCGCCACCGCTGAGCGTGGCCAACGGCCGCAGGCTGCGCTCGGCATCCAGGCCGAGCAGGGCCAACTGCGTGCGCAGCGTGCCTTCGCTGGCCAACGGATGCGCGCGCTGCAGCAGTGACAGGGCCGAGGCGTCGCCGGGCAGCATCGTGAGCGACTGATCGAGCAGGGCGACGCTCGCCGCCACATCGACGTGCCCCGACACCGGCTGCAACGTGCCCGCCAACACCTTCAAGAGCGTGGATTTGCCACTGCCGTTGCGGCCCTGCACGCCGATCCGCTGGCCGCGCTGCACCGTGAGGTCCAGCGTCATCCAAGGTGCCTGCACCCACGGTAGTTCGGCGGCGATGAGCTCGGCCACGCGCTGGGGCCCGGGCTGGTGGATCACCGGGGCGAGCAGGGCGATCTCGATGTCCTGTTCCACCTCGCCGGCAGCCTCGCGCACGCGCGCATCCAGTTCGGTGCGGCGCTCGTGCTGCTGTGTTTGCAAGCGGCCGGCGCTGTGCTCGCTGCGGTTCTTCATGCCACCGAGCAGGATCGGTGCCTGGTTGGCGGTGCGTGCCTCGCGTGTGGCGCGCGCCTGCCGATGCGCCATCTTTTCGCGCTGATCGCGCAGCTCGGTCTGCTGCTGGCGGCGCTCGCGCTTGCGCAGGGCCAGTTGGGAATCCGCGCTGCGCCGCTGGTCCTGCTTCTGTTCGGTGTAGAGATCGTAGTTGCCGCCGTACTGGCGCAGCCCGCCGGGCGACAGTTCGACGGTGCGCGCCATGTGCCGCAGCAGCGTGCGGTCGTGGCTGATCACGATCAGGCCGCCGTGCCAGCGCTGCAGCGCCTCGATCAGGCGTGCGCGATGGGCGGCGTCAAGGTGGTTGCTGGGTTCATCCAGGATCAGGCCCTCGGCACCGGACAGGAACGCACCGGCCAGCGCGACCTGCATCGCCTGGCCACCACTGAGCGTGGCCGCCGGCCGCAGGGGATCCAGCGCGGGCAGCCCGAGCAGCTGCCATTGCGCCTGCAACTGCTCGCGGAGGTCCCAGCGCTCCCCCACACGGGTGAAGTCGTCCGGATCGACGCTGCCGGCTTCGATGCGGTGCAGGGCGTCGAGCACTGCGCCGACACCGGCCAGATCGGCGATACGGCCTGCGGGCACGCCGCTGTGCTGCGTGAGCAGGTGCACCGGCCCGCTGCGCAGGATGCGGCCGGCCGTGGGCGTGAGATCGCCACTGAGCAGGTGCGCGAGCAGGCTTTTGCCCACGCCGTTGCGCCCGACCAGGCCGGTCGGGGTGCCGTCGAACGCGGCGGACAGTTCGGAAAACAGAACCCGGCCGTCGGGCAGGGTATGCGTCACGCGATCGAGCGTGAGAGCGAATGCGGTCATGCGACCTCCATTGGATGCCAAAGACTCCCCTCCTGCGGAACAGGTGGGTGGAGACGGGCCGTCAGACGACGGCGGCATCAATGGCGCATGTAGGCCTACCTCGGCAACAAAGGCGGCTGACTGCCGCGCGGCCAGTATAAAACCGCCCGGCGGCAGGGCGATGAACGCCGCCTGCTCAGCAGCTGACGCCGGTCAGCCGGGCGCTGATGAAATCGATGAAGACCCGCAGCTTGGGCAGCACATGGCGGCCGGAGGGCCACAGCAGGTAGAAGGTGCCGCAGGCATGGATACGGTCGGCCATCACCCGCTGCAGGCGGCCGTCGGCCAGTGCCTCGCGCACCGAGTGCTCGGGGATGTAGGCGATGCCGCGCCCGGCCAGCGCGAAGGCCAGCCGCGCTTCGATCGTATTGCTGACCATCGAGACCGGCAGTGCGAGCGGCGCGGCGCCCGGCGTCTGCGGCAGCGGCCACGGCTCCAGCTTGCCGCTGCTGGGGAAGCGGTAGTGCAGGCAGTCGTGGTGCAACAGATCCTCAGGCGCGCATGGGGTGCCGCGGCGGGCCAGGTAATCCGGGGAGGCGACCAGATAGCGCGGAAACACGCCGAGCTGTCGGGCGCTCAGGCGCGAGTCGGTCGGCTCGCTGACCCGCAGCACGGCGTCGAAGCCTTCCTCGATCACATCCACCAGCCGGTCATCGAAATCCAGCTCCAGGCGGATGCCGGGATACGCGGCCATGAACTCGGTGAGCAGCGGCAGCGAGATGTCGCCGACCAGCGGCAGACTGACCCGCAGCACCCCCGTGGGCGCCTCGGTCTGCTGGACCAGCTCGTCACGGGCGGCGTCACGCTCATCGAGGATGCGCCGGCACCGGACCAGGAAGCGCTCGCCCTCGGCGGTGAGGGTGACGCTGCGGGTGCTGCGATGAAACAGCCGCACGCCGAGTGCCTGCTCCAGCCGCGACACCGTCTTGCCGGCCGCCGAGGCGGAGATGCCGAGCATGCGGCCGGTCTCGACGAAGCTGCGGGTGTCGGCGACTTGCACGAAGGTCTGCAGGTTGCCGAGATTGTCCAAGGCTGACATGGGCGGTTGCACGGGGGGGGAAGGGGGGAACTGTAGCGGTCGGCAGCGCTGGCGGGGCGGGAGGCGGGGGCATCGGCCCGCAACACTGCGGTGCGCCGGTGCTTGGTTCCGGCCGAAGACCTTGGCGGGAGGGCACTTCACCGATTGCGGCCTGGCCGGTCCGGAATGTGCGGAGCGCCAACCGGCTGTTTCCCTGGCGGCTCACCGCCTACCGTGGCGCTCCCCCTTCTGCTGGTGCCCCCATGTCCTCCCTACCAGAGCTCCGCGAGCCCACCTCCTTCGATGCGCTACCCACCCAGGCGCGCCCATGAGCGGGCACGCGGTCGGTTCCACCGCCATCCCCCAGCCCAACGCCGCCAGCCGGTTGCCGTTCGGCGGGCTGCTGGCGCTGGCCTGCGCGGGTTTCATCACCATCCTCACCGAGGCGCTTCCGGCCGGCCTGCTTTCGCCGATGAGCGCCGATCTCGGCGTCAGCCGCGCGCTGGTCGGCCAGCTGGTCACGATCTACGCGCTGGGCTCGCTGGTCGCCGCGCTGCCGATGACCGCGCTGACCCGGCGCTGGCCGCGCCGCCCGCTGCTGCTGACCGCGATCGCCGGCTTCGTGGTGGTCAACACCATCACCGCGATGACGCACCACTACGGCCTGATGCTGGTCGCGCGCTTCTGCGCGGGCATCAGCGCGGGCCTGCTGTGGTCGCTGGTGGCCGGTTATGCCAGCCGCATGGTGGTGCCGCAGCTGCAGGGCCGCGCGATCGCGGTGGCGATGGTCGGCACGCCGCTGGCACTGTCGTTGGGCATCCCCGCCGGCACGCTGCTCGGCCAGACCATCGGCTGGCGCTGGGCGTTCGGGTTGATGTCGCTGCTCAGCGTCGGCCTGCTGGTGTGGGCGCGGCTGGTGCTGCCGCCCTTGCCGGCCCCGGGCGCGGCGGCCCAGCAGCCGCTGGGCAACGTACTGCGGCTGCGCGGCATGCGCACCGCGTTGCTGACGATGTTCCTGTACGTGCTGGCGCACAACGTGCTCTACACCTACATCGAACCGTTTGCGGCGCTGTCCGGCGCGGCGGCCTGGCTGGATCGCCTGCTGCTGGTGTTCGGCGTGGCCGCGCTGGTCGGCATCTGGATCACCGGCCTGCTGGTGGACCGCTGGCTGCGCGCGCTGGTGATCTCCAGCACGGTGGCCTTCGCACTCTCGGCGGTGGCGTTCGGCCTGTGGCCGGGCTCGCCGTGGGTGCTGGTGATCGGCACGGTGGTCTGGGGAATTTCCTTCGGTGGCGTCCCCACGCTGTTCCAGACTGCCGTGGCGCGTCGTGCCGACGAGGCCGGGGACATCGCGCAGTCGTTCGTGGTGACGGGCTGGAATCTGGCCATCGCGCTGGCGGGCATCGTCGGCGGCGTGATGCTGGAAACCGTCGGTGAACGCTGGCTGCCCGCGGTCCTGCTGGTGCTGCTGCTGGCCACGTTGGTGGTGGTGCTGCGCCAGCCGCGTGCGTGGGCCCCGATCGCGCACTGAGCCCAGCCGCCGCACACGGCAAGGTGGGCCGCGATACCCGGCGCTATGCTGGGGCCGGGTATCGCGATTGGAGCAGCGGGTGCGCAAGGGATTCGTTCGATGGGGTGTGCTGGCACTGCTGTGCGTGGCCGGCAGTGCGCACGCAGCCGAGCCGGAGCGACACATCGCGCTGACGATCGATGATCTGCCCTGGCAGCGTCTGGACGAACGCGCCGAGCCCGCGCTTGCCGCCCGTCATGCACAGTTGATCGCAGCCCTGAAGCGGGCCGACGTGCCGGTGGTGGGGTTCGTCAATGAGGTCAAACTCGAGGTGGATGGACAGGTGCAACCTGCGCGCGTGCAGATGCTGCGCGACTGGCGCGATGCCGGGTTCGAGCTGGGCAACCATACGTTCGGCCATGTCGATCTGCATGCGATCGGCTTGGCCGCGTATGAGCAGGACATCCTGCGCGGTGAAGCTACCCTGCGCCCACTGCTGGCCGAAACCGGGCAGGCACCGCGCTGGTTCCGGCATCCCTATCTGCGTGCCGGGCAATCCCCTGAAGAACGTGCTGCGCTGGGCGTGTTCCTGCAGCAGCACGGCTATCAGGTCGCGCCGGTGACGGTCGACAACAGCGAGTGGATCTGGGCGTTCGCCTACGATCACGTGCGCGATACCGAGAGCGATCCCATCGCGCGGGAGGCCCGCCTGCGCCAGCTGCGCCGTGGCTATGTGCCCTACATGCTCAACAAGCTGGACTACTACGAGCAGCAGGGGCAGCAGCTGCTGGGCCGGCTGCCTGCACAGGTGTGGTTGATCCACGCCAATGCGCTCAGCGCGGACTGTGTGGAAGAACTGG
Source organism: Stenotrophomonas sp. 05L413 (assembly GCF_056397945.1). Lineage (NCBI taxonomy): Bacteria > Pseudomonadati > Pseudomonadota > Gammaproteobacteria > Lysobacterales > Lysobacteraceae > Stenotrophomonas > Stenotrophomonas sp. 05L413. The sequence continues at coordinate 295,638 of NZ_JBFTOL010000006.1, read as the reverse complement.
TCGCAGCCACGCGCCGGCGCGGCTATCGCTTCATCTCGCTGGAGGTGGCCCTGCAGGATCCGGCGTATCAGCATGCCGATGGCTACAACGGGGCCGGCGGCATCAGCTGGATCCAGCGCTGGGCGATGGCGGAGAACGCACCGAAGGCCTTCTACGCAGGCGAGCCCCAGGTACCGGCGTGGGTGATGACGCTGGCCGGCCTGGAGGCGGAATAACGCAACGGCTCAGGCCGGCGTGTCGCTGTTGGGGTTCTGCATGTCCTCCGGTGCCTGCCCGTACTGCTGCTGACGCTGCTGGTGGAACGCGATGAACTCGGCCGGCGGCAGGGCCTTGGAGAACAGCCAGCCCTGCCCGAACTCCACCTGGCGCGCCTGCAGGTAGGCAAGCTGAGCCGGGGTTTCCACGCCCTCCGCCACGGTGAACAGCCCGAGGGTCTTGGCCATGTCGATGATGTGCGAGGTGACCGGGCTGGTGGCGCTGTCGGTCCCGATCGCATCGATGAACGACTTGTCGATCTTCAGCGCATCCAGCGGCAGTTGCTGGAGGTACTGCAGGCTGGAATAGCCGACACCGAAGTCGTCGATCGCCACGCAGTGCCCCATCCGCCGTGCATTGGCCAGGCTGGTGCGCGCCCGGCGGATATCGATGAAACCGCGCTCGGTCGCCTCCAGCCAGATCTGCTGGGGATGGATGCCTGTCCCGTGCAGCTTGGTGCTCAGCACCTTCAGTGCCCGTCCGCTGCTGACATCCTCGGCGGCCAGATTGATCGCGATGTGCGCGCTGCGGTCCTGCACCAGCAACGCGCGCATGTCCGCGATCACGTGGTCGATGACTTGGTCGGTCAGCGCCTCGATCAGCCCGGCCTCCTCGGCCAGCGGGATGAACAGATCCGGCCGCACCAGGCTGCCGTCGGGACGGCGCCAGCGCACCAGCGATTCGGCGCCCACGCAGATGCCGGTATCCAGCTCGATGATCGGCTGGTAGTGCATGAAGAACTCACGCCTGCGGACGGCTGTGGCCAGTTCGCCTCGCAGCGACAGCCGCCGCCGCGACAGCCACACCACGCCGCCGATCGCCGCCAGCGCGCCCAGCACCCCCAGCGGAATGAACTGCCCGATCTGGTGGCGGAATGCGGCAACCAGATCGGTGCGTGGGGCGGTGGCGATGGCCAGCCATTCCTGGTCCTGCGCGGTGGCATACAGCGTCTGCCCTTCGATACCACTTGCCGGCTCGCGCAGCAGCCGTTGCAGCAGGGCCTGGTCCTGAATGTCCTGCTGGGCGATCAGCCGTCCGTCGGGGCTGGCGACGGCCAGCCGCACGTTGGGATCGACGATCACATCGATCAACCGCGCCGGATCCATCAGGATGTCGTAGTGGCCGTAACTCAGGGCCATCAAGGGCTGCTGCGGCGTGCCGGCGAGCGGACGGATGTCCAGCGTAATGCCGGCGCCCTCGGCGGTGACATAGGTCGGTGGGGGCTGCACGACCCCGGGGTCCATCGGCCCCCACGAGGTGCAGGCCAGCCGGCCGTTCTCGAAGTACCCGATCTGCTCGGCCGAGTGGGTGCGCATCACCAGTCCGCGCATCACCTGCAGGTGCTCGGGCGAGCAGGGCACCAGGGTGCTGCGGTTGAGTTCACGCAGGGTGTTCAACGCGCCCTCGTAGGCGCGGTGCGCGCGCTGCAGGGTGCGCTCGGCGGTGGTCTGCAGCCGCACCTGTTCGAACTCGCTGGCGCGGCTCCAGGTGAAATAGAACACCGTGGCGATCGGCACCAGGGCGCCAAGCAGGGCGAGCACTACAGTGACGGCAATGATCCTGACGCGGTTCAAGCAGACCTCGATGCCTAGTCGAAAAGGGGTTCCATGGCAGCCCGGCGGGCCAGGGGACTCACCGCCCCGAGCCGCTATATGACCATCAGTGCGCGGGGATTGAAACAATGCCGCGCGCCGGGACGGGCGGGATAGGAGGCGGGACGCTCCATTAGGGGTTGAATCCGTCACCCTTGGGCAGGTCGCCGGCGCTTGCCGGCATAGCGACCCGGTATTCACCTTCGGTTCGCGCCCCCGGCCGGATCATCGCGCCGCACCCTTCCGTGCCCCGATCCGAGCCCGATGAATCCGACCCTGCCTGCCGCGTTGGCCCTGTTGTCGTTGCTGTTGCCTGGCCTGGCATCGGCGCGCACGGTCTATCGCTGCGTGCAGAGCAACACGGTCAGCCTGGCCACCGCACCGGAACCGGGCTCCAGATGCACGCCGCAGCAGATCGACGACAACGCCGTGCAGACCCCCAACCTGTGGGGCAACATGGGCGTCTTCAGCGGCACGCTGTATGAGCGTGAGCAGGACGGTGCGCTGGTCTACTCCACCCGCAACCTGCCCGGCTCGCGCGTGTTCCTGAAGTTCACCGTGGCCACGCCCCCGGGCGAGCCGGCGCACGAAGGCCTGGGCAAGGTCGGCACGCCGCAGTTGAACCGGCATGCCAAGCAGTTCAAGGCGGCAGCCAAAGCCACCGGCGTGGACGATGCCTGGCTGCGCGCGATCGCGCATGCCGAGAGTGGCTTCGATGCCGGCGCGATCTCACCCAAGGGCGCCCAGGGCGTGATGCAGCTGATGCCCGATACCGCCACCGAATACGGCGTGGCCGATCCCCTCTCGGCCGAACAGTCGATCAGCGGTGGCGCGCGTTACATGAAGGCCTTGCTGCGCCGCTACAAGGGCGACCGCGTGCTGGCGGCCGCCGCGTACAACGCCGGCATCGGTGCGGTGACGCGCTACAAGGGCGTGCCGCCGTATGCGGAAACGCTGGCCTACGTGGAGAAGGTCAGTGCGCTGTACGTGCGCTACCGCGAAGCGATGGGGTTCAAGGTGGAAACGCCGGCGAAATAGCGCGGCGTTTCAGGGCGGAACGTCCGCGCTGGGCACGCGCTGTGCCGCACATCACTGGTTTCATGCGGTACGTCCTTCCATGGCGTCAGCCCGTATTGAAACAGGAACGAGGCATCCACACAGGTCGCTGTCGCCGCGCAGGGTTTGCAGGCACGCCACGAGCGGCTAAGGTCGTGGCCCGAACAGCAGCAGGCAAGGACAGCGATGACGCGCGGACGATGGACGATGGTGGTGCTGATCGCAGCCCTGATGGCGGCGGCCCTGGCATGGACTTTCCTGCGCGAACCGGCCGCGCCCGCGCCGCCGCCGGGCCCGGTGGCGACCGTGCTCGGCTGGACGCCGCAGTTCAGCGTGCTGGCCGGCGACGGTGTCGGTGGCACTGCGGACGGCCCGGCCCTCCAGGCGCGCTTCGCCGATCCCTACGGGCTGGCGGTGGACGCGCACGGCGTGGTCTACATCGCCGATGCCGGCGACAACAACCGCATCCGCCGCGTTCACCCCGACGGCCGCGTGGACACGCTGGCCGGGCACGGCGAGGGCTGGCGCGATGGCGCCGCGCTGCAGGCGCAGTTCAATACACCGTCCGGCATCGCGTTGGATGCGGCCGGCAACGTCTACGTCGCCGACACCGGCAACCACGTGATCCGCCGCATCGCGGTGGACGGCACCGTGAGCACGCTGGCAGGGGATGGCCAGCGGGGCTTCGTCGATGGGCCAGCCGCGCAGGCGCGGTTCGATGGACCGATGGGGGTGGCGGTGGCCGCCGGTGGCCGCGTGTATGTGGCCGATACCTACAACGACCGCATCCGCGTGATCGAGCCCGATGGCCGTGTGCATACCCTGGCTGGTGGCGAGCGCCCAGGGCTGGTGGAGGGCATCGGCGCGGCCACCCGCCTGGATACGCCGGTGGCGCTGGCGTTGGATCCGCAGGGCAACCTGCTGATCGCCGACCTGTTCAACAACGCGATCCGCCAGCTTGCGCCGGATGGCACGCTGAGCACGCGCGTGGCCGACGGCGGTCTGCTCAGTGGGCCCCTGTCCGTGGCAGTAACCCATGACGGGGTGATCTACGCCAGCGACATCAACGGCAAGGTGGTGCAGATCTCGGCGCAGGGCCACCAGCTCGCGCTGGCGGGTGTGCCGCCGCAGCCGCGCTTTGCCCGGCCGACCGCACTCGCACTGGATGCCGATGGCGGGCTGTATCTGGCCGATGCCGCGTCCTACCGGGTGCACCGGCTGCGTGCGCTGGCCGCGGGCCAGACTGCGCCGCCGGCCCTGATCGGCCCGGCACCGGACGCGCCGTTGCCCGACACCGCCGGCCGTTGGCCACTGGCGCCGCAGGACGGCTGGCATGAGGTGGTCGGCACGCTGGGCGAGGTGCGCGGCGATTTCAAGGGCGAGAGTCGCCACCATCTGCACGGTGGCTTCGACATCCGCGGCGATGTCGGTCAGCCGGTGCTGGCGATTGCCGACGGCAAGGTCGATACGCCGTTCGCGGCGTGGTCGGTCGGCGGCCAGGCCGAAGGCCTTTCGCTGGGCCGGCTCAAGTACATCCACATGAAGGTCGGCCGTGACCCGCGCGATCGTGCGTTCGATCCGCGCTGGCAGCAGGTGTCCGGTGAGGACGGCACGTTGGAGCGCATCCGCGTGCGTCGCGGCACCCGTTTCGCCGCCGGCGAAGCGCTGGGCAGCATCAACCGCATGGCGCATGTCCACCTGAGCGTGGGCGCCAGTGGCTTCGAGCGCAATGCGGTGGCGCTGGGCTTCACCGGCTATGCCGATACGTTCGCGCCGCGCATCACCGAGGTCGCCGTGCTGGACGATCTGGACCAGCCGATCAAGGCCGGTGCCGACGGACGCGTTGCGATCCCCCGCCAGGGCCCGGGCGTGCAGATCGTGGTGGAAGCATGGGACCAAGTGGATCGCAACCTGCCACGGCGGCGGTTGGGGCTGTACCAGGTCGGCTACCAGGTGCTGGACGCACAGGGCCAGCCGCTGGCCGGCTACGAGCAGCCGCGCTTCAACATCGTGTTCAACCGGATGCCGCGCGAAGACAGCGCCACCCGCGTGGCCTATGCGCCGGACAGTGGCATCACCGTGCATGGCAGCGCGGTCACCCGGTTCCGCTATCTGGTCACCAACACCGTGCGTGACGGATTGGTCGAGACCGGGCGCTGGCAGCCGGATGCGTTGCCGGCCGGCGAGTACATCCTGCGTGCCAGTGCGCGCGACTACAGTGGCAATGAGGCGGTCGGCCCGCGCGATCTGAAGATCACGCTGCTTCCCTGAGCGACATCAGGCGCCGACGCGCACGCGCTCGGCGTCCATGTCGGCCAGGGGCCGCACCTCGATGCTGCCGAAACGCGACCACGGGAATTGCTGGGCGATGCGCATCGCCTCGGTGTGGTCCGGCGCGTTGATCAGGTTGAAGCCGGCCAGCAGTTCGTGGGTCTCGGCGAACGGGCCATCGGTGATCCGGGTCTGGCCCTGACGCACACGTACGGTGCGCGCGCTGTCGACCGGTTCCAGCTTCTGCGCGAGCACCAGCGTGCCCTCGGCCTGCAACCGGTCGGCGTGCTGCAGGCAGTCGTGCATCAGGCGGTCGTACTCTTCGCCGGGCAGGGCGTGCAACAGGCCCTCGTCGATATAGATCAGCAGAAGAAATTGCATGGCCGGACCGGGGTGGGCGGGGGAATCCGCATGATGCCCCAGCCCGCGCCCGTGGCGTGTTGCAACGCCGCAGCGGTGCCCTGTTCAGCGATGGAAAAATAAATCGGTCGGGCCTGTCGATTTCCGCCTCGCCGGCACGTTGTATCCAGTGAACGGCCCGGGGTCCGGGCTGGCACACAGGAGCACCCCGTGAAAGTCATGGTACTGGTCAAGGCAACGGCGGCCACCGAGGCCGGTCAGCTGCCCACCGAGCAGGAGATCCGCGCCATGGGCGCCTACAACGAGCAGCTGGTCCAGGCCGGGATCATGCTGGCGGGCGAGGGCCTGCACCCGACCTCGCGCGCACGCCGGGTGGCCTTCGGCAGCGAACCGCCGCGGGTGATCGACGGCCCGTTCGCCGAAACCCGCGAGCTGGTCTGCGGGTTCTGGCTCTGGCAGGTCCGCTCGCTGGACGAGGCCACCGAGTGGCTCAAGCGCGCGCCGTTCGCCGCTGGCGATGTGGTCGAGCTGCGGCCAATCCTCAGTGCCGAGGATTTCGGCGCCGCCTTCACTCCTGAATTACAGGCGCAGGAACAGCGTCTGCGCGACCAGATCGGCACGGCCGATTGATCCATCCCGCATGCCTGGAGCATTCCCATGAAACTGATTCCGTTCCTCGGCTTCAACGGCAAGACCCATGAGGCCATGGCGTTCTACGCGCAGGTGCTCGGCGGCAAGGTCACCTCGGAGATGAAGTACCGCGATATGCCACCGATGGAGAGCAAGGAGGGCTGTGGCGAGATGCCGCCGGAAACGCTGGACCACGTTGCCCACAGCCAGCTGGAGGTTGGCTCGGCGGTGCTGATGGCCGCCGATGGCCCGTCGCCGGACGGTCAGGGCAGCACCACGATCAACATCGAGGTCGACTCGATCGACGAGGCCGAGCGCGTATTCAAGGCGCTGGCCGACGGGGGTGAGATCAAGATGCCGATGACCGAAACCTTCTGGGCCCATCGCTGGGGCTTTCTGATCGACCGCTACGGCAAGCCGTGGATGGTCAACTGCATGAAGCAGCCTTGATTCTTCCGCTCAACAGGAGCCGTCCACATGTCCAACGCGACGCAGCAGATGATCTTCGTCAATCTCCCGGTGCGTGATCTGGAGGCCTCCAAGGCATTCTTCGCCGCCCTCGGCTACACCTTCAACCCGACTTTCACCGATGAGAAAGCGGCCTGCATGATCATCAGCGACAGCATCTTTGTGATGTTGCTGGTGGAGACCTTCTTCGCGCAGTTCACGACCCAACCGATCAGCGATGCACGCCGCCAGACCGAGGTGATCACCTGCCTGTCGGCCGAGAGCCGCAAGGCGGTCGATGTGCTGGTGGACACGGCGCTGAAGGCCGGTGCCCGTGAGCCGCAGCCCGCGCGTGACTACGGTTTCATGTACCAGCGCGGCTTCCAGGACCTGGATGGGCACCTGTGGGAGATCGCGCACATGGAGGGCGAACCCGGGTGACGGCACGCCGCGGTGCGGCTTGTGCCCCGGCCGCACCGGTGCTCTGATCGGCCGCATGGACACGGCACTGACGCAACGACTGGAGACGATCTGGCGCATGGAATCGCCAGTGTTGACCGCCCGCCTGACCCGCCTGCTTGGCGGCGATGTCGGCCGTGCCGAAGAGCTGGTCCAGGACACCTGGCTGGCCGCGCTGGAGCGCTGGCCCAGCCAGGGCGTGCCGGACAACCCCGGAGCGTGGCTGATGACCACCGCGCGCAACCGCGCCATCGATGTGCTGCGCCAGCACCAGCGCGTCGCCGGCCAGCATGCGCAGTACGGCAGCGAGCTGGAGCCGCTGCCATTGCCGGCGCCTGACGACAGCGGTGCGCTGGAAGACGATATCGGCGATGACCTGCTGCGGTTGATGTTCGTCGCCTGCCATCCGGTGCTGGCCGCCGATGCGCGTGTGGCGTTGACGCTGCGGCTGCTCGGCGGGCTGACCACCGAGGAGATCGCGCGCGCGTTCCTCGCCCCGGAGCCGACCATCGCCCAGCGCATCGTGCGTGCCAAACGCACCCTGGCGCAGAAGCAGGTCCCGTTCGAAGTGCCGCGCCAGGCCGCCTTGCCGGAGCGGTTGGCTTCGGTACTGGAGGTGGTCTACCTGATCTTCAACGAAGGCTATGCGGCCAGTGCCGGCGACGACTGGATGCGCCCGGCCTTGTGCGATGAAGCGCTGCGGCTCGGCCGCGTGTTGGCCAGCCGCCTGCCGACCTGGCCACAGGTGCACGGACTGCTCGCGTTGATGGAACTGCAGGCATCGCGCACCGCCGCGCGCACCGATGCGACCGGCACACCAATCCTGCTGCCCGACCAGGACCGCACGCGCTGGGACTGGCTGCAGATCGCTCGTGGCCAGGCGGCCCTGCAGCAGGCGATTGCGCTCGGTGGTGGTGACGATCCCTATGCACTGCAGGCGGCCATCGCCGAGTGCCACGCACGCGCACGCCGCGCCGAAGACACCGATTGGGCAAGGATGGCGGCGCTTTACGCGCGGCTTGCGCAGGTGCAGCCTTCGCCGGTGGTGGACCTCAATCGGGCCGTTGCCGTGTCGCGTGCGCAGGGAGCTGCGGCGGCCTGGCCGCTGGTCGAGCAGCTCAGCGCTGATGCGCGCCTTCGCGACTATGCGCCGCTGGCCGTAGTGCAGGGCGACCTGCTGGCCCAGCTGGGCCGTGCGGCCGACGCACGGGCGGCGTTCGAGCGGGCAGCAGCGCTGACCGCCAACGGCCGCGAACGCGCGCTGTTGCAGGCGCGCGCGGAGGCTCTGGCACAAGGCTGACGCAATCTCATCTTGTCGGTCTGCATGGTTGCGGCTATCGTTGCGCCCTTCACAAGCATGACTGGGGCTGACCCCCGGTCAGCAACCACAGGGACAAAGGCTGATGCCGTCAGGGAAGAAACCGCCACGCGCGATGCGCGCGTGGTTGCTGCTGTGCGTGTTCCTCATCACCCCGTTCGCGCATGCGGCCGACAAGGTACAGCAGGCGTACTGGGCTGGCTTCGCCTATACCGGCGAGCAGGCTGCCCGCAGCGAGGTTGCGCCGCATAGCACCCGGGTCATCGACCGGCGCGGTGCGGAGGCCTTGAACCAACAGCTTGCCGGTGCCCTGCGCCGCCAGCCGCCGAGTCACCTGCAGCTGATCAGCGACCAGCTTGCCAAGCTGGATGGCACCACCAGCGCCACCGTGCTCGCCGCGGCGCTGGACCGTGAACTGGTCTCGGTCGAGCCGATCGGCGAGCAGTACAAGGTGCTGGTGGAGGTGGCACTGCAGGCGCTGTTCTTCGATTTCCGCGAGCGCCAGGTCATCGCCTCCTACCCGGTGACGCTGCAGCGTATCGACCTGCAGGACGACCGCCCGTCCGAAGGGGATATCGACGCGATCATCGCCGATCTGCTCTATGGCACTGCTGCCACCGCACTGCCGCAGGTACTCGCACAGACCCTGGCCAACGCGCAGCTTCCCAACGCCTCGATGCGGCGGCTGCAGGTGGGTGGGGTGACGTTGTCCGATGCGGCCCGGGTCAAGCTGCCCGACCCTGCGATGGAAGGCACCCTGCGCGCCACGCTGGCCCATGAGCTGTCCAAGACGCTGTCGTCCAACACCGGTATCGGCCTGTTGCCACCGGCCACCGGGGAAGCGATCGGCGGTGCGATGGCCGCGCGCTTTGCCGACGGAAAGGTGTATCAGCTCAAGATTCCCGAACCCGATTACGTGGTCACGCTGACGCTCGACGCAATGAAGAGCGGCGTCGTCAATGAAACCGCGGCCATGAAGACGATGCTGTTCGGCGCGTTCTTCCAGGTAAAGGTGACCGAGCCCTTCTCCGGCAAGGTGTATTTCGACCAGCCCCTGCGCAAGGGTGCCACCAAGGTGGTGCCGGTCACGCAGTGGCGGGTGGACCAGTGGTCGGCCAACTACGAAACCGTGTTGGCCGGCTTTGATGCGTTCGCTGGCGCTGCTGCCAAACGGGCGGATTCGCGCGCCTGGCTGGATGAGCAGAAGCCGGGCGGACGCCCCCTGCAACAACAGATCCAGGCCCTCCAGGAGTTGATCAAGTCATGTCGTTGATTCGTGCTGTACTGCTGATTCTCATTGCATTGATGGTCACCGCGCCGGTCGCGGCGCAGACCGCCAGTTCCCGCGGCATGGGCTCGGCCAGCTATGGTCTGCGCCTGAGCGCCGATACCCGTGCCCAGGCCCTGAACAAAGCCAAGGTCAACGCACTGGAAGCCTATATCGCCGAATCGGGCGCGGCCAAGCTGCGCCTGTTCGAGTCGCGCCGTCCGGAGTTCATCGGCGAGATCGACCGCTTCGTGCTCTCCACCGTGACCCTGTCGGAGAACGAGGACAAGAAGGCCAAGACCTACACGATCAGCGTTCGCGCCGAGATCAACACCACGCTGCTGCAGACCAAGCTGGATGCCGGCTCGGCCGTGGCCGGCGCACGCAGCAACGAACGCTCGCTGCTGACCTTCCTGTTCATGGCGCGCTCGCAGGACACCGTGCAGTCGTTCCAGGACAAGGAATACCGCCGCGTTGACGCCAGCCGCAGCTATGACGAAAAAACCCGCGAAGGCGACTCCTTCCGTGGCAACTCGGTCAGCACCAACGGCAGCGTCAACCAGAACGCGTCGGTGTCGGTGACCAGCGGCGGCAGCACCACTGCGCGCAGCGACACCATCAGCTGGAAGGTGGCCAACGCCGCCGAGGTCAACACCGCGATGACCGGTGCCTTCAGCAGCGCCGGCTATGAAGTGGTTGAAGCGGAGTACGTCGAAGGCGAAAGCGGCGGCCTGCTCAGCATCGATCGCATCCGCAAGGATTTCAGCACCGGCAACGACCTGTCTGCCGCCACCCTGCGTGATACCGCCAACGGCATCCGCGCCGCGAACATTCCGTACATCGCGGTCGGCACCCTGGATATCGGCATGCGTGACCGCGATCCGGCCTCGGGCAATACCCGCGTGTACGTCACGGTGACCGGCAAAGTGCTGGACGTGACCGGCCGCTTCCCGCGCACCGTCTCTTCGGTCGGCCCGGTGCAGTACGCCGGCCTGGGCCCGAACGAAACCGTCGCCCGTACCAATGCGTTGCGCGAGGCTGCCGAACAGGCCGCCCAGCAGATGATCAACGAGCTGAACGTCAAAGCCGTTCGTTGACGCCGTGCGGCGAACATCGGTGCGCCGCACGCCCCATTGCCTCCAGATCGTTTTTTTCGCCCGTGCCTGCACGGGCGTTCTTCCCTCACACAGGACCCATCCCATGATCCGTACTACCGTCATCGCACTCGCCGTCGCTGCCTCCTTCGCCGCGCCCGCGCATGCTCAGTTGAGCAAGCTCAAGGGTCTGGTCGGCGGCGCGACCGCCACCGAAGCCAGCGCCGCCGGCGCCCCGGACGAAGCCGCGCAGGATGCACTGGTGCGCCGTTTTGTCGCGTCGCAGTCGCATTCGCTGGCCGCGCAGACCTCCTTCGCCAAGGCCTTCGGTCTGGCCGAGCAGGTGCAGCTGCTGGAAGCCGAGCGTCAGGCGCTGTCGTCCGGTGCGGTGGACGTGAGCAAAATGAAGAAGTCCGTGTCCGTCAGCGAAGCCGCCCAAGCGGCGATCGATGAGCGCGTTGCCGCGCAGCCGGAACTCAGCGCCGAATCCAAGCAGTACTACACCGAAGGCCTGGTCTCGCTGATCGCCTCGGCGGCTGAAGGCCAGAAGCTGAGTGGCGAAGCCAGCAACTTCGCCGGTGGCATGAAGAACCTCGGCGCGGCGCAGATGGCCACGCTGGGCCGCAAGCTGGTCGCCGGTGCGTGGGTCGCCAAGGAATCCCCGGGCTACCTCAAGGGCCTGTACGACACCTCCAAGTCGGCGATGACGTTCGCCCGCGCCAGCAAGATCAAGGTGCCGGGCAATGCAGATGCGATGCTCGACGGCCTGAACTGATCCGGGACGGCCACGCATGCAGATTTCTACCCGACTGCTGAGCCTGGCCATCGCCGCTACCCTGCTTGCCGCGTGCGGCAAGCAGGAGGCGCCGGTGGACGAGGTTGCCAGCAAGACTGAATCCAAGGTGCTTTCGGCTGCGAATGCCGACACCGGGCCGTTGCGCGGTACGCCTGATTTCGGCGGCACCACCCAAGTCGCGCGGGAAGCCGACGGTATCGGCAGCACGCCGGAACTGGCTGTACTGGCTGCGCTGCAGTCGGCCGTGGCGCAGGTCAACGGCGTCCGTGTCGCCAGCCAGATGCAGACGCTCCGCGCCGGTCTGGATGTCGATGTCGACGGTCACCACGTCGGCAGCCTCCAGGCCAATGCCTTCGCCCAGCAGGCGATCGCGGCGTCGCAGGGAGCCGTGCTGGGCTACGAGATCCTCTCGCAGGAGGAAATCCGTCAGATTGATGAGGAAGTGATTGAACGCGTGCGGGCCAGCGATGCCGGCTTCACGTACGCCGCCTCGGCGTCGGCCAGTGGCTCGGCACAGGCGCAGGCCGACGCGAGCGGACAAGGCGGTTCGGCTTCGGCCAGCGTCAAGCAAAGCTACAAGGAAAGCGCGAAGGTCGATGCCAAGCGGGGGGCGAGTTCGTACGAGTCCGACGTCAGCCATCGCACCATGCGCAGCTACTGGAAGGTCCGCATCCGTGCCGACATCGCCAAGTACCGCGCACCGGACGAGCAGGGCCGGCCGAAGATCGTCGTCGCCCTGCCGCACGTCCGGTCGGGTAGCTATGCCGTCGGCGATGGCCGGGTAAGCAGCGAAGAGGTGGCGCGTGCCATCCGTGCACGCCTGTCCGACACGCTGACCCAGACCAAGCGTTTCATCGTGCTCGATCGTGAGTTCGGCGATGAAATGCAGGCCGAGATCGATCACATCAACAGCGGCAACGTGCGCCTGCAGGACACCGCACGCCTGGGCCAGCAGCTGGCGACGGATCTGATCCTGATTCCGAGCATCGAGCGTTTCGAGTACCCGCGCAGCGTGCGTCAGCTGCGCATGTCCGATCGCCAGGTGAGCTCGTACTCCGGCGGCGGTCGCATCACGTTGCGGCTGATAAACGCGGCCACCGGTGAAGTGGTGATGTCCGACAGTTTCGACCACCAGTTGGCCTCGACCGGGCCGAGCACGCTGCCGCGTGTGGTGGACGGCAAAGGCATGGCCGCGACGATGATGGATTCGCTGTCCGGCCAGATCGGGACCGCGATCATCACCGAGATTTTCCCGGTCTCGGTCGTATCGTTGAGCGGTGACCAGGTGGTGCTGAGCCAGGGCGGCGACGCCCTGCAGGTCGGCCAGCGCTGGCAGGCGGTGATGCTGGGCGAGGCCCTGAAGGACCCGCAGACCGGCCGCTCGCTGGGGCGCAATGAGACCCCGTGCTGCACGATCCGCATTGATCGCGTGGCCGCGCAGACCTCGTACGGGACGCTGGAAGAAGGTGCGGATCTCGGCGGCGCAGGCTTCCGCCCGGGTGCCATTGAACTGCGCAAGCAATTGGGTGCGGTGAAGCCGGCCACGACCGCTGCGGCGCCGTCGGGTAGCGGCAAGGCACCAGTCCGTGCCGCCAAGCCTGCCGCGGCGGCCAAGCCGGCAGAAGATCCGAACTGGTAAACGATGGCGCCGGGCCTTGGCCCGGCGCCTGTCCAGCTGCGGCATCGCCTACACTCGGGGTCCAGGTTTGGTCCCGTTGTGGAGAGAGCGATGAAGCGAGTAGTACTGAGCGTGCTGGCCCTGTCGGTGTCTGGCGCCCTGATGGCGGCGACGCCCAAATTCGACGGCGCGCGGATCTCCGCCGACGTCAAGGAGCTGGCCTCCGATGCCTACGAAGGCCGCTCGCCGGCCACGGCCGGTGAAGAAAAGACCATCGCCTTCCTGAGCAAGCAGTTCGCCGCGGCCGGCCTGCAGCCGGGCGGCGACCTCAAGGACGGCAAGCGCCTGTGGACACAGGCCGTGCCGCTGCTCAAAGGCGATATCGTCGGCACCCCGAGCCTGTCGCTGAGCAGCAAGGGCACGCCGCAGACGCTGAGCCAGGGCAAGGAAATCGCCGTGCGTGCCGCCATGAACGGTGCCAGCGAGGTGGACATCAAGAACGCGCCGCTGGTCTTCCTGGGCTACGGCGTCAAAGCCGGCGAGCGCAACTGGGACGACTTCAAGGGCGTGGACCTGAAGGGCAAGATCGCGGTCGTGCTGATCAACGATCCGGACTTCGAAACCGGCCAGGGCGATTTCGACGGCAAGGGCATGACCTACTACGGCCGTTGGACCTACAAGTACGAAGAAGGCGCGCGCCAGGGCGCCCTGGGTGTGCTGATCGTGCACGAGACCGCACCGGCCTCGTATGGCTGGGCCACCGTGGCCGGCTCCAACACCAACACCATGTTCGACGTGGTCCGCGACAACCCGGCCGAAGCGCATCCGCTGCTGGAAGGCTGGATCCAGCGCGATCTGGCGGTGGAACTGTTCAAGCGCTCGGGCCTGGATTTCGAGGCGCTGAAGAAGCAGGCGCAGACCCGCGACTTCAAGCCGGTCGAGCTGAAGGGCGAGACCTTCTCGGCCAAGTACGCGGTCAAGACCGAGGTGATCACCTCGCACAACGTGGCCGCGCGCCTGGAAGGCAGCAAGCATCCCGACGAGACCGTGATCTACAGCGCGCACTGGGATCACATCGGCGTGGGCAAGCCCGACGCCAACGGCGACACCATCTTCAACGGTGCGCTGGACAACGCCAGCGGCACCGCCTCGCTGGTCGAGCTGGCGCGCGGCTTCGCCAAGGCCAAGCGTCCGGAGCGTTCGGTGCTGTTCCTGGCCGTCACCGCCGAGGAAAAGGGCCTGCTCGGCTCGGAGTACTACGCCAGCCACCCGCTGTATCCGCTCGGCAAGACCGTGGCGCTGATCAACATGGATGGCATGGCGCCCTTCAGCCCGTCGCGTGATTTCGGCATCTACGGCTCGGCCAAGCTGGAACTGCTGGACCAGCTCAAGGACGTCGCCAAGGGCTGGGACATCCGCTACACCCCCGATCCGAAGCCGGAAGCCGGCCTGTTCTTCCGCTCCGATCACTTCCCGTTCGCCAAGCGCGGCGTGCCGGCGGTGTCGTACTCGGCGGGCCAGGATTGGGTGGAAGGCGGCGTCGCCGCGGGCAAGGCGGCGTCGGATGACTACACCGCCAAGCGCTATCACCAGCAGGGTGACGAATGGCAGCCGGACTGGACCTTCGCCGGTGCCTCGCGCGATCTGGAAGTGCTGTACACGCTGGGCAACCAGCTGGCCAACTCGCGCGCCTGGCCGAACTGGAGCGAAGACTCCCAGTTCCGCGCCCCGCGTGACGCCAGCGCCGCCGAGCGGAAGTAGTGCCGGCCGCTGGCCGGCTCCTCGCTTGAATGATCGGAAATGTGGGAGCCGGCCGCTGGCCGGCCTCCCCAGCAGCACGGCCGGGAAACAACGCAGCCGACCAGCGGCCGGCACGACCACCGGCCACCGGCCGGCTTCAATCCCCCAAACGCCGCCTTCGTCGCATGCCGCTTGTTCCCCGTGGCGGCAGGGCTATGCTCGCCTCACTCCCTATGTGATGACGCCGCCGTGTTCGCCAGCCTCTCCCTGATCTTCCGCATTCTGTTGGCCTGGGCCGCCGCCATCGTGGTGGCGGGGTTTGTCTGGAGTGGCTTCTTCCATGGCATGGACGAAGGCCCCGGCTGGGTGTTCGGCTTGTTGGCCCTGTTCGTGATGGTGACGGCCCTGGGCAGCTGCATCGCCCATATTCGCCGGGTCCAGCATGCGGCCGGGCGCCTGGACGCGGCCACCCTGTCCAGCCGCCAGCGGCGCCAGATCGAGGTCCCAATGGATGCGGGCCCCGCCTTCGCCTTGGTCGAAGCCGCCATCGCCGAGCTGCCGCGGGTGGAAGACATCGAAAGCGCTCCGGGCAGCCTGCAGGTCCGTGCCTACGTACGCCGCGTGGATCCCTACAACGGCCGCCCACCGTCACGCTGGAACCTGCCTGCGCGGCTGGCGATCAAGCGCAACAGCGTGCTCGCCACGGTCACGCCGGGGCAGGGCACCAGCAGCGTGACGCTGCTGTTCGAGCCCGATGCCGGGGTCTGGGCCGATCTGCTCGCCGTCGACGAAGGCAGCAACCATGAGAACGCCGAAGCGGTCGGCCGTGCGATCACCCGTCGGGTGGCCGAGCAGCGCCGCGATGAGCAGGCCGCCGCCGAGCAGACAGCGACCGAGAAGGAACTCTCGGTGGCCAAACTCAACCTGCTGCATGCCCAGGTCGAGCCGCACTTCCTCTACAACACCCTGGCCAACGCGCAGGTGCTGACTCGCACCGATCCACCGCGCGCGGATCAGATGCTCGGGCACCTGATCCAGTACCTGCGCAGTTCGCTGCCCAGCGTGGACGAATCGATGTCCACCCTGGGCGTGGAGCTGGAGCGCACCCAGGCCTACCTGGAAATCCTCAAGATCCGCATGGGTGCACGCCTGGCCCTGCAGGTGGATGTGCCGCCGGCGCTGACCAGCCTGCCGCTGCCGTCGATGGCGCTGCAGACCCTGGTGGAGAATGCGATCAAACACGGGCTGGAACCCAAGCCCGGTGGTGGCACGGTGTGGATCATCGCGCGCGCCTTCGAGGACCATGTCACCCTCACCGTGGCCGATGACGGTCTCGGCTTCGGGCAGGGCACCAGCGGTACCGGGATCGGCCTGAAGAACCTGCGCGAGCGCCTGCGCCTGACCTGCGGTGAGCGCGCCGGCGTGGCCATCGTGTCCAATTTCCCCAGCGGCGTGGCGGCAACGATCACCCTGCCGCGCGATGCCCGGGAGGCGATCCATGCAGCTTGATGCACTCATTGCCGAAGACGAAGACCTGCTGCGCCAGTCGCTGGTCGCCCAGCTGCAGCGGCTATGGCCCGAGCTGCGGCTGGTGGCCGAATGCGAGGATGGCGCCAGTGCGCTGGAGCGCTTGGCCGAGCTGAAGCCGGACCTGGCCCTGCTCGACATCCGCATGCCGGGCATCACCGGCATCGAGGTGGCCCGCGCGCTGCCCGAGATCAGCCCGCGCACCCAGGTGGTGTTCGTCACCGCTTACGACCAGTATGCGATCGATGCCTTCGAACAAGGCGCGATCGACTACCTGCTCAAGCCGGTCAGCGATGAGCGTCTGCTCGCCACGCGCGAGCGGATCCTGGCCCGCATGCAGCTGGGCCGACCGGACAGCGGGATGCTCGAGCAGCTGCTGCAGCGCCTCGGCAATCAGCCCGCCGCCGCCTCAAGCGCGCCGCCACTGGCCTGGATCACGGCCAGCAACGGACGCGACACGCAGCTGATCATGCTCGAAGACGTGATCTACTTCCGTGCCGACAGCAAATACACCACCGTGGTCACCGAGCAGGGCGAAAGCCTGCTGCGTACCTCACTGCGCGAACTGCTCGATGCGCTCGACCCACAACGGTTCCGCCAGATCCACCGCTCCACCATCGTCAACATGAAAGCCGTCGCCGCGGTCACCCGCGATGACACCGGCCGCGGCCAGCTGCGCTTGAAGCACCGCGCCGAAGTGCTCAATGTCAGCCAGCCCTTCATGAGTCTGTTCCGCGGGATGTAACGCGCCTTTTCTTTCGTCTGGAGCCTGCCATGCGTATCGCCGTTGTCGCCAGTCTCTGCGTACTGGTGCTGGCTGCCTGCCAGCAATCGAGCAACACCTCCGTCACCCGCATCCGCGCCAATGGCGTGGATACGCTGTACAGCAAGACCACGGTCGACAACGGGGTGGCCAACTTTGATTGCATCGCCAGCAGCAGCGGCCACTGCCATTACCTGGTGCTGGACGCGCGCTGCGGGAAGGACACCGACTGCCCCTATCCGCCGCTGCACCGGCTGTCGGTGGCGGTCGGCAAGACCGAGCAGATGGCCGGGCTGCCGGCCGGCTTCCGGCATTGCGTCAGCGCGGTCCAGAAAGAACAATGCCACCGTGAGTGATCACGGTGGCATCGTGGCTCCCCCCGCGTTTCAGTAGGGTCAGAACGCCGGTTGCAGATGCAGGTTGGTACCGTTGGGCTGCTCGCCGACGTGGTTGAGCTGGCCGACCAGTTCGGTGTGCTGCTTCATCCGGCCGATCTCACGCATGATGCGGATATCCTCGTGGCGCAGCTCGCGCTTGGCGCTCACGGCCTGCTTGTAGTCCAGCACTTCCGGGTAATGCTGGGCCATGTCCAGCGCTTCGGCCACGCACTCCACCGTATCGGCATCGGAGGTGATCCGGGCGCGGCTGTTGAAGGCCTTCATCCAGCGCTCGAAGCCGGCGGTGTGATCGAACATGTTGGCCATGAACCAGATCACGAACAGGATCGACACCCATGAGCCGAACACGATCACCACGCGGGTGAAGGTGATATGGAAGTCATCCTTCCACAGGTAGTTGCTGATCAGGCCCAGGATCAGCAGCGAGGACGCCTGCCACCCGACGATCGAGGCCATCAGCCATTGGCCCTTGGCCTTGGCGAGCACCGCGACTTCTTCGCGGATCTGCTGTTCACTCTTGTTACGCCAATGCGCGACCTGTTTTTCGAACGGGCTGCTGTACAGCTCGTTGTCCTGCAACAGCAAACCCAAACCTTTGAACAAAGCGATCATGACGAGCTCCTTCTGGAACGTGCGGCAGCGCATTGGACGACGTTGTGGCACGTCCAGTTCTAGCACTTTCACGGCGCTTGGCAATGGGCAAAGCGCAAAGATCCGGCGTCATTCCTGCCTGAATGGGCAAACTCGCAGCGGATTTGCGCACTGCGGCACGTAAATCACCGGGTAAATAGGCCGCGGACGCCGGTTCTCATGCTGCAGTTGCACAATGCGCAGGCCCAGCGCCACCGTGCCCTCGCCAGCCCCGGCGGTATCACGCAGAATTGACGCATCCGCGCGAAACGCCGGTCCGCTCCGCCCTCGGTACTGTTGATGTCTTCCCTGCTGCGTTCGCTTGCCCGCCCTGCCACCGCCCCGATCCGCCGCTGGGTGCTGGGCGCCTTCCCCCGCGGCCAGAGCGGGATCGATTACGACCATCCGCTGGGCGATCCCGGCTGGTTCGGCCCGGACAGCATCACCTGGCGCGTGCACTCCGAGTTTCCCGGCATGCTCGCCGGCGGCCTGTGTGCCCTGATGCTGCAGACCCTGCATCCATTGGCACTGGCCGGGGTGTACGACCACTCGAACTTCCGCGATGACCTGGTGGGCCGCCTGCGCCGCACCACCGCGTTCGTCGCCGGCACCACGTACGCACCGAGCGCGGAAGTGGAGGCGCTGATCGCCAAGGTGACCCGCATCCATGCACAGGTACGCGGGCACACCGCCGACGGCCGCGCGTATTCCGCCGACGATCCGGCGCTGCTCACCTGGGTGCACGTCACCGAAGCCTACGGCTTCCTGCAGGGCTCCCGACGCTATTGCCGCGACGTGCCCACGGCGGTCGCCGACCGGTATTACCGCGAGTACAAGCGCGTTGCCGAGGCGCTCGGCGCGACCGATGTACCCGCCTCGGAAGCGGAGGTCGACGCGTACTTCGCGCGCCAGCAATCCGAGCTGGTGTTCGATGCCCGTTCGCAAGAAGTGCTGGCGGTGTTGTCCGGCATCCGCTTGCCGGTGCCGATGGCGGGGCTGTCGCGCGAGCTGTTCCTCGGTGCGGGCGCGGCGCTGTTGCCGGACTGGGCGACGTCGATGCTGCCACGCACGCCGATGCAGCGTGCGCAGTCGCGTGCCTCTGCGGTGATGTTGAGAGGCATGGCGCCTTTGTTCCGACGTGCCCTGCAGGATGGCCTGGCGACGCGCGCATGCACGCGTATGGATGTGCCGGCTGGCGTGCTTGCTGATTGGCCTTGAAGCGGTAGGTGCCGATCGTTGGTCGGTACTCGCGAGTGCCTGTGTCTGATGGTTAGGTCGGACACGTGCAGGCTTCCGGGACCCGCTGCAAGTCCCGCTCCGCGGCCCGGCCCAGCCGCTGGCGGCTGTGCGTTCAGTCGCATGCGAGGCAGTGCCTCGCAAGCAATGCGCCTTCACCCAAGTAAGCTCGAATGCCGCCATCCATGGCGGCAGACGGTCCCTCCAGCCTGCACGTGCCCGCCCCCCGACACTTGGCTGGTGGCCATGCTGAGATCAAAAGCCGGCAAGCGGAGCTGAGCGGCATCGCGGAATAGCAGCGCTGCAGAAGCGCGGAGCAGTAGGGCTAAGCAGCAGACTGAGTAGCAGTGCCAACCAGTGGATCAGAGTGGCGATGCTGGGCAGCTAAAGAGCTAAAGAGCTAAAGAGCTACACGGCTAACAGCTGAACAGCTGAACAGCTGAACAGCTGAACAGCTGAACAGCGAAGCAGCGAAGCAGCGAAGCAGCACAGAAGTGCGGAGGAGCAAAGCGGAGCAGCAAAGCAGAGCGGCAAAGCAGAGCGGCAAAGCAGAGCGGCAAAGCAGAGCGGCAAAGCAGCAGAGCACAGCAGCAGAGCACAGCAGCAAAGCGGCGCTGTGTCGCTCGACGAAGCCGAGCAGCAAAACTACAGAACGAATCTGGGTAGCAAAACAAACGTACTCACTGTCGCAGCTGCGGAGCCAGCGCCAGCTTTTCCCCGTGCGCACCAGCCCACTGTCAGAGGGTGGGCATGGGTGGGGTGGCGGGACCGTCTGCCGCCATGGATGGCGGCATACGAGCTTATTTGGGTGAAGGCGCATTGCTTGCGAGGCACTGCCTCGCATGCGACTGAACGCACAGCCGCCAGCGGCTGGGCCGGGCCGCGGAGCGGGACTTGCAGCGGGTCCCGACACCCCACCCATGCCCGCCCAGTTCAGAGAAGCCGCAAACCCCAGCCGTTGCTCTGCTCCAGCTCCGAAGCTCTGCAGCTCTGTAGCTCTGTAGCTCTACAGCAAAAAAAACGGGCGCCGAAGCGCCCGTTCTTTCATCTCAGCAAAGCGCGATGAAAAGCCTCACCACACCTTGACCCGCTTCTCCGGCGCCAGATACAGCTTCTGGCCTTCCTTCACCTCGAAGGCCGGATACCACGCATCCAGATTGCGCACCGTCAACGCACGGAACTGCCCCGGCGCATGCACATTCGTCAACAGCGAATTACGCAACGCCTGCTCGCGCGCCTTGCTGCGCCACGCCTGCGCAAAGCCCAGGAAGAACCGCTGATCCGGCGTAAAGCCCTCCAGCGTCTGGCCCGGCTTGCCCTGCAACGACAACTGATACGCGTCGTAGGCCGTCGACAGACCTGCCACGTCCGCAATGTTCTCGCCCAGCGTCAAACGACCATTCACCGACACCCCGGGGAACGGACTGTAGCTGCTGAACTGCGCCGCCAGCGCATCGCCGGCCGCGTTGAACTTCTTCAGATCTTCCGCCGTCCACCAGTTCTGCAGCTTGCCCGTCTCATCGAACAGCGCACCGGCGTTGTCGAAGCCGTGGCTGATCTCATGGCCGATCACCGCACCGATCGCACCGTAGTTCACCGCATCATCGGCCGCACCGTCGAAGAACGGCGGCTGCAGGATCGCGGCGGGGAACACCAGGCGGTTTTCCAGCGGCACGTTCATCGCATTGATGGTCTGCGGCAGCATCGCCCACTCGCTGTGGTCCACCGGCTTGCCCAGCTTGGCGATGTTGCGACGGTACTCGAACAGCTCTGCACGCTCGGCATTGCCCAGCGCGTCATCGCGCTTGATCTCCAGACCCGTGTAATCGCGCCACTTGTCCGGGTAGCCCATGCCCACCGTCAGGCCGTCGACCTTGGCCTTGGCACGCGCCTTGGTCTGCGGCGACATCCACGCCAGCGCATCGATGCGCTTGGCGAAGGCGGCAATGATGTTCTTGGCCATCTCGTCCGCACGGGCCTTGGTGGCCGGGTCGAAATGACGTTCGACGTACAGCTTGCCGATCGCTTCACCCACGGCATGGTTGCTGTCATCCACCGCACGCTTCCAGCGCTCGCTCTGCTGGGGGGTGCCGTTGAGCGTGGTGCCGTGGAAGGCGAAGCGCGCATCGGCGAACGACTTGGGCAGGTACGGGGCGGCGCGGTCCAAAGCATGGAAGGCGAGGTAGTCCTTCCAGACTTCCAGCGGCTCGGTCGCGACCAGGCGCGAAATGCCGGCCACGGCCTTGGGCTGCCACACGATGAAGTCCTGCTGGGCGTCCAGGCCGGCCGAGGCCAGGAAGGCGCTCCAGTCCATCCCCGGCGCCTTGGCGCTCAGGTCGGCCTGCTTCCAGGCGTTGGCGCCCTTGGCGACGTCGTTGGTGTCTTCCTGGGTGGCGTGGGCCTGGGCGATCTTGGTCTCCAGCGCGAGGATGCGCTGCGCCTTGGCCGCCGGATCGGCGACGCCGGCCAGCTGCAGCACCTGGGCGATATACGCCTGGTACTGCTTGCGGATCTCGGCCATGCGGCCGCCCTGCAGGTAGAAGTCGCGGTCCGGCAGGCCCAGGCCGCCCTGCACCAGGTAGGGCGCGGTGCGGTCCGGCTGCAGCAGATCCACCGAGACCCACACGCCGAACAGGCGGTCGGTGTAGAAGTTGGTGGCGTTGAGCAGGTCCACATCGGCGCGCAGGGTGCCGCCCAGCGCGGTGGCCAGCGCGGCCTTGTCGCCGATGCCCGCGATGGCGTCCAGCGCTGGCTTGACCGGGGCGGCACCGCGTGACTCGATGCCGGTCTCGTCCATGAAGGCGGCGTAGTAATCGCCGATCAGCTTGGTCTCGCCCTCGGCCGTGGTATCGGCCGCGGCGCCTTCGAGGATCGCGCGGGTGTCGGCCAGGGTCTTTTCGGAAATGACGTTGAAGCTGCCGTAGCTGGAACGGTCGGCCGGGATCTCGGTGTTCTTGACCCAGGTGCCGTTGGCGAAGCCGAAGAAGTCATCGCCGGCGGCGATGCTGCGGTCCATGCCGGCGGCGTCGAAGCCGAAACTGCCGAGCTGCGGCTTGGGCGCGGCCGGTTCGGCCGGAGCGGCGTCGGGCGCGGCCGCGGCCGGCGCAGTCGCCTGGCGGTCACAGGCGGCCAGGCTCAGCGACAGGCTGGCGGCAATGGCGAGCATCAGGGTGGGGCGGCGCAGCTTGGACATTGAGCTTCTCTGCAACGGAAACATCCAAGTCTAATCCTGTCCCGGGCGCACGGTTATGCCGGCTTCGGCGGCATCGGGTACCGGATCTGCCCGTCCCCGGATTCACCGAGGTGAACGGCCTATTGCGGTGCTTCCCGTCCTGCGCGTGCTCGTGCATGCTGGTACGGCACGGATTCCGCGCGCGCCCGTCGGCGCCCGCGTGACGATCATGGCGTCAAGAATCCCGGGCAGCGGCCGCTCAGGTTTGGGGAAACCAGGAAGCGTGTACAGATGAAGTCAGCCTGTCGTTCGGGAAAAGGGTTGCGATGCCCGCGTTGAACCGTGCCCTGGCGCGGCCACTGCGGACGTTCGTGTGGCTGGGGGTTTCCCTGGGCGCGCTGCTGGCTGCCGGGCTGGTGGCGACACTGGTCAATGATGGCCAGCGCCGACAGGAAGCCGCGCAGCGCCAGAGTTCGGCGCTGGCGACCGGCGCCCAGCGCCTGCTGCGGCTGGAGCTGCGCAATCTGGAGCGGGTGATGCAGGGCATTTCCCGGGATGGTGCGCTGCTGTTCCAGCGCGTGCCGGCGCAGGCTCCCGATCTGCTCGATGCCAGCATCGCCGGCGCCCTGCAGCGGCATGCAGAACTGCACAGCATCGTGGTGGTCGACCAGTACGGGCGCGCCCTGACCAGTGGCAGTGGCGACCTGCAGCTGCCGTTATGGGCGGTGGATGACAACCGCGGCCACGGCAGCCAGGTGTTCCTCGGCCCGCCCCAAGCGCTGGATGCCGCGCAGTGGATCCTGCCGCTGGCGCTGCCCATGGGCGGCGACCGCTGGCTGCTGGCGCGGCTGCGCACGGCCGAACTGCAGTCGATCATCGGCGGTATGGACACCGGCGATGCCGGCGTGATCTCCATCACCGACCCGCATGGCTATGTGCTGGCGCGCAGTCCGGACCCGGCCGGGGTGGTGGGGCGTCGTTTCGGCCTGGCCAAGCGCGAGCTGCTGCGCCGGGACGCGTTGACCCCACTGGGGACCGAGATCAGCGCGGTCGATGGCATCGAGCGGATTTCCAGCCTCAGCACGCTGGCGCAGTACCCGCTGGCGGTCTACGCCGGGTTGGGCCGGCGCGATGTGCTGGCAGCATGGTGGCCGTATGTGCAGGCCTCGATCGGCGTCTACCTGCTGTACTGGGCGCTGTTCGGCGCGGTGTATGTGAGCCTGCGCCGTGCCACCCGCGATCAGGACACGCTGAGCGAGGAGCTGCGCACCGGCCATGCCGAACTGCGCATGGCGCACCAGGTCGGCAAGGTCTGCACCTGGTACGTGGATGAGGATGCCTGCCTGCTGCGCTGGTCACCGCTGGCGCGCGAGATTTTCGGCATCGACATCGAGAGCCTGCCGGTCGCCGATTTCTTCGCACGCGTGCACCACGAAGATACCGTACGCATGCAGCAGGCCTTCGACGCCGCGTTTGCCGGCAGCGGCGTGCTCGATGAAATGTTCCGCCTGGTGTTGCCGGGGGGCGCGATCCGCTGGGTGTCCGCGCGTGGCCAGCGGGTGGCGGTGGTGGACCGTGAGCGCCGCATGATCGGTGCATTGACCGATGTCAGCGAGCGGGTCGATGCGCTGGCCCGGGTGCAGCAGGCCGAGCGGCAGTTCCGGCTGCTGTTCGACCGCAACCCGGCGCCGTTCTGGGTGTTCGATCCGGACACGCTGCGCTTCCTGGAAGTCAACGAAGCGGCGGTGCGCCAGTACGGCTACAGCCGCGATGAATTCCTGGCGATGAGCATCCTGGATATCCGCCCGCGCGAAGGCTGGGAGGAGATCCGCGGGGCGATTGCACAGGCCCGCATCGGCGACGTGCAGGATGCGCAGGTGCGCCTGCACCAGCGCAAGGACGGCACCGTGTTCGAGGTCCGCGCGCATCTGGCCCGGCTGGATTTCGACGGGCGCCAGGCCTGCCTGGTACTGGCCGAGGATGTCAGCGAGCGCCTGGCCTACGAGCGCGATCTGGCGTATCACGCCACCCACAACCCGGCGACCGGCCTGCTCAATACGCGTGCGCTGGCCGCGCAGCTGGACGAGGAGGGCGGGGCGTACACCATTGCCTACGTGCAGTTCCGTGGCCTGCAGCTGGTCGCCGATACGCTCGGCCGGGAGGTCGGCGACGTGGTGCTGCAGGCGATGGCCAAGCGCCTGGGCGGGCTCGGCGTGCGCTATGGGCTGCTGGCCTTCCAGCCGGCGGAGGATTTCATCTTCGCCATCCGCGACGACCATCAACGCCAGACTGCGCTGGATACGCTGGTGCAGACCGTCTCAGAGCCGGTGCGCGGGCAGGACTGGCTGCATCAGTTCGAGCCGCGCATTGGCGTGGCGGTCAAGGCCGACGCCGACATCAGCACCGCCGAGCAGGTGATCGGCATGGCCGCGCAGGCCGCGCATGCGGCGCGCGACGAAGGCAACGTGATCGCTTGGTATGACGCCACGGTGAGTTCGCGCTTGTCCGAACGCCTGCGCCTGGCCGGGCGCATCCACAGCGCGATCGACACCGAGTTCGAGCTGTATTACCAGCCGATCTGCCACGCAGGCGACAGCAGTCCAGCCGCGCTGGAAGCCCTGCTGCGCTGGCCGCAGGCCGACGGCAGTTTCATTCCACCGGGTGAGTTCATCCAGCTGTGCGAAGACACCGGCCTGATCCTGGCGCTGGGCCGCTGGGTGATCCGCGCCGCCGCGCAGGCACAGCGGCAACTGGTCGATGCCGGCTGGGACCTGCCGATCGCGGTGAATGTCTCGGCGGTGCAGTTCTTCAACAGCGACCTGGTGGCCGAGTTCACCCGCGCCAGCCAGGAATACGGGCTGGCCCGCGGTGCGCTGCAGGTCGAGCTGACCGAGAGCAGCCTGATGCGCAAACCCGGCCAGGCCAAGCAGACCATGCAGCGGCTGCACGAGCAGGGCATCTGCATCTCGCTGGACGACTTCGGTACCGGCTATTCCAATATGTCCTACCTGCAGCACCTGCCACTGGACATCCTCAAGATCGACCGCAGCTTCGTAGCCGACGTGGAAACCAATCCGCGTAATGCCTCGATCTGCCGTGCACTGCTGTCACTGGGGCACAGCATGGGCCTGACCATCATCGCCGAAGGCGTGGAGACCCCCGGGCAGCACCAGTGGCTGGCTGCGCACGGCTGTGACCAGGTGCAGGGCTATCTGCTCGGCCGCCCGATGCCGCTGGCCAACGTCATCGCGCAGTTGGAGGCGGTGGAGGCGTAGTGCGCCGGGCGCTGCCCGGCCGCCGCCACGCGTCATCCGCCCAGTGCTTCCACCAGGTAGTCGATGAAGCTGCGCACCTTCGGCGCCAGATGGCTGCGGCTGGTGTACACCGCATGGATGCCGATGCCCGGCACCGCCCACGCGGGCAGTACCCGTTCCAGTCGGCCATCGGCGATGGCCTCGGCGACCAGGAAGTCCGGCTGCACGATGATGCCCATCCCGGCGATCGCGGCCTCGCGCAGCACATCGCCGTTGTTGGCACGCACACCGCCACGTACCGGCACGGAGACCTCCCCGCGTGGCCCCTGCAGCTGCCACGCATCCCCGCCGCCCCAGTAGCTGTACTGCAGGCACTCGTGCGCGGCGAGATCTTCGGGTTGCTGCGGCCGGCCATGCGCATCCAGATATGCCGGCGCCGCGCACAGGCTGATCTGCGCGTCGGCCAGCTTGCGGGCGATCAGTGCCGGGCTGGGCTGGCGGGTGATGCGGATCGCCACGTCGTAGCCTTCTTCGACCATGTCCACCAGGCGGTCGGACAGCGACAGGTCCAGCTCCACCTGCGGGTAGCGCGCGCGGTAGCCGGCCAGCAGTGGGCCCAACCGGGCGATGCCATAGCTGACCGGCGCGTTGATGCGCAGCCGCCCCGAGGGCTCCAGGGCCTGCGAGCTGATGCCGGCCTCCAGCGCATCGAACTCGGCCAGCAGCCGCACGCACTCGGCGTAATAGGCCGCGCCCGTGCTCGTCGGGCTCACGCGGCGGGTCGTACGGTTGAGCAGCCGGGTCGAGAGGCGCTTTTCCAGCGCGGCGATCTGCCGGGTCACTCCCGCGGTGGACAGGTCCAGGGCCTGCGCGGCGGCACTGAAGCCGTTGCGCTCGACCACGGCGACAAACACACGCATGGCATCCAGAGTGTCCATTGTTTCTATTTCCGAAATAAACAGCGTCGATACATCGTATTTATTGGTAAGGCTGCGCGCAATAAGCTCAGGGCCGTCGTCGCGCTATTGGAGTCCGTGATGTCCCGCTTGCCCTCCCTGTATATCTCCCACGGCTCGCCGATGACCGCGCTCAACCCCGGTCTGGTCGGCGAGCGCCTGGCGGCCCTGGCGGCGCGCCTGCCGCGTCCGCGCGCGATCGTGATGGCCTCGGCGCACTGGCTGACCCATCAGCCGGCGGTGGGCGGGCATGCCCAGCCGCCGACCCTCCATGATTTCGGCGGTTTTCCGCAGGCGCTGTTCGATCTGCAGTACCCGGCGCCGGGCGACCCCGCGCTGGCGCAGGAGATCGCGCAGCGGCTGACCGCGGCCGGCCTGCCGACCGCGATCGACCCGCAGCGCGGTCTCGACCACGGTGCCTGGGTACCGCTGCGCTTTCTGTACCCGCAGGCGGACATCCCGGTCGTACCGCTGGCTATCCAGCCGTTGCTTGGGCCGGCCCATCAGTTCGCACTGGGCCGCGCGCTGGCACCGCTGCGCGAGCAGGGCGTGCTGTTGATCGGCTCAGGCAGCATCACCCACAACCTGCACGATTGGCGCAGCTACCCGGACGGCAAGGAAGCGCCGTATGTACGGCCCTTCATCGAGTGGGTGGAGCAGCGCCTGCAGGCCGATGACAGTGCCGCCTTGCTGGACTACCGCCGTCAGGCCCCGTACGCCGTGCAGGCGCACCCGAGCGACGAGCACCTGCAACCGCTGCACGTCGCGATGGGCGCGGCCGGTGGCGATGCGCTCGGCGCGCAGCGTATCGATGCCGGGATTGATGCCGGCTTCCTGGCGATGGACATCTATCGCTTCGACGGCGCCGACGCGCAGCAGCGCGCCGCATGAGTGCCGTGCTGTCCGCGAACTGAGCCTGGCGCGCCCCGCGCATTCGCGTGGCGGCGCACGTGTGGTACGTTTTTTCCTGTTTCCGGCGCCGGCTGCCTGCAGCCCCCCCCGCGCTGCTTACTGGAAAATGCATGCATACCATTGAAGTCGTCCTGGCGATGCTGGTGGCGGTGGTCGCCAGCGGCTACCTGGTCCGCGTATTGCCGTTGTCGCTGCCGCTGCCGCTGGTGCAGATCGGGCTGGGCGCGGTCATAGCCGGGGTGTTCAACCGCGGCCACGCGCTGGAGCCGGAGATGTTCTTCCTGCTGTTCCTGCCGCCGCTGCTGTTCCTGGATGGCTGGCGCATCCCCAAGCAAGGCCTGTTCCGCGATAAAGGCGTGATCCTGGAGCTGGCCTTCGGGTTGGTGGTGTTCACCGTGATCGGGGCCGGCTTCCTGATCCATTGGATGATCCCGGTGATGCCGCTGGCGGTGGCGTTCGCGCTGGCCGCGATCATCTCGCCGACGGACCCGGTGGCGGTCAGTTCGATCGCCTCGCGCGCGCCGATCCCCAAACGGCTGATGCACATCCTGGAAGGCGAGTCGTTGCTCAACGATGCCTCCGGCCTGGTCTGCTTCCGCTTCGCGGTGGCGGCGGTGATGACCGGCTCGTTCTCGCTGGCGACCGCCTCGCTGACGTTCCTGTGGGTGGCCGTGGCCGGGCTGGCGATCGGTGTCGCGGTGACGCTGGGCGTGTCCACCTTCCAGCGCTGGCTGTGGCGGCGCTTCGGCGAGGAGCCGGGCGCGGCGCTGCTGGTCAACCTGTTGATTCCCTTCGCGGCCTACCTGCTGGCCGAAGAGTTCAACGCCTCGGGCATCCTCTCGGCGGTCGCTGCGGGCATCACGATGAGCTATGTGGAACTGAGCGGCCGCGTGTCCGGCAGCATGCGCGTGCAGCGCACGGCCGTGTGGAACATGCTGCAGTTCAGCTTCAACGGCATCATGTTCGTGCTGCTCGGCGAGCAGCTGCCGGGCATCGTGGAGCGCGCGATCAAGACGGTCAGCGAAAGCGGGCATCACAGCGCGTGGTGGCTGCTGGTCTACGTGGTGGTGATCAATCTGGCGCTGGTACTGCTGCGCCTGGCCTGGGTGTGGCTGTCGCTGCGCTGGAGCCTGCTGCGCGCGCGCCATCGTGGCGAGGCGCGGCAGGGCACGTCCTGGCGGATCGTGGTGGCCACCTCGGTGGCGGGTGTGCGCGGTGCGATCACCCTGGCCGGCGTGCTGACGCTGCCGCTGTTCCTGCCCGATGGCAGTGCCTTCCCGGCGCGCGATCTGGTGATCTTCCTGGCCGCGGCAGTGATCCTGATCTCGCTGGTCGGCGCCAGCATCGCGCTGCCCCGCCTGCTCAAAGGGCTGGAACTGCCGGCCGATTCGGGCGAACGCAAGGAAGAGGATCTTGCCCGCAAGCTCGCCGCCAAGGCCGCGCTGGCCGGTGTGGAGCGCACGCGCCAGCAGCTGGTGCAGAACCAGACCACCGAGAACGTGCAGCTCTACAACGACGCCGCCTCACGGGTGAGCCTGCTGTACCAGCGCAACCTGGAGAAGGACGCCGGGCCGGATGCCGATCCGGACAAGGTGAAGCGGATGGAGCAGGGCTACCGCCAGCTGCGCACCGCCGGGCTCACCGCCGAGCGCGAAGAGCTGTTCCGCCTGACCCGGCGCGGCAAGATCTCCGATGAGATCTCGCGCAGGCTGATCCGCAATCTGGATCTGCTGGAGACGCGGCAACGCGATTGAGGCCGCACCGTGCCACGGGTGGAGCCACCCCATGGGTGGCTCTACCCTGGCACACGTGGATCAGGCGTCTCCGGCAACCGTGGGATCAGGCGTCCGGCTTCTGATCCAGGAAGTAGGCCACCACGGTGCCCTTGATCTTGATCGTCATCGGGTTGCCGCGGCGGTCGCGGGCCTTGCCGGCCTGCACGCGGATCCAGCCTTCGCTGACCGAATACTCTTCAACGTTGTCGCGCTCGACATCGTTGAAACGGATGCCCACGCCGCGCTCCAGCGCAGCGGCATCGTGGAAGGGGCTGGCCGGGTTGATCGCCAGGTGATCGGGAGGGGTATCGCTCATGGTCACAGGATGCTGACGACCACCAAGGCCGCCTTCTGCCGTACAGGATAAACCGCAGCGGGCCCTGCGCCGAATTTCGCTTCCTGCCAACGCCCTTGCACGGCAGAATGCGCCCCTGTCTCCAGGAATACCGGCCATGCCCGACAACAGCGATTATTTCGACTTCGAAGAAGAGGAACGCGATTTCGACGAGGACGATTTCGAGGCGCGGATCTGGAATCTGTTCGTGCTGATCAACCCGGGCGATGAAGAACTGGCCCTGCAGCAGTTCAACCGCTGGCGCGAGGCGCTGCTGGAGAGCGGCGAAGGCATCGATGAGGACGCCGACTGGCTGCCGCCGATGATGGCGGCGATCGCCTGGCAGTCCGGGTTCGAGGTGGAGCGCAGCGATGCCGATGCGCTGATGTCGGCGGTCAACGAGCTGTCCGCGCGCTGGAACCTGCAGATCGACTGGGGCGGCGACCTGGACGATGAGGATTTCGCCGCCGGGGTGGATGCCCCGATGCTGATGGGCACCGCCCATGACCGCCTGCGCGAGCACAACTACGCGCTGTGGAGCGTGGATACCGGCAATGACACCCTGGCCGGGTGGATGGCGCTGAACCGCGATGACGATGCGATGCTGGCGCTGTGCTCGCTGCTGGGCGTGGAAGTGCGGCCGGGCAGCGATCCGTTCTGAGGGCGCGATTGCGGTCTGCGTGTGCCGACCAACGGTCGGCACCTACGCCTGATACTGGCCGCGCGCGTTTGAGATCACGGCTTTGACCAGCGCACGGTCCGTATGCCGTGAGATGGCCTGTGCGCCCAGGGCAATGGCCTGCAGGCGCAAGGGGGCGGGCACGTCGTAATGCGCCCCGCTGCGGCGGTTCTGGAACGCCCGCCGCGGAATCCCGAGCTGCGCCGCCATGGCGTGCAGCTCGGGCAGGGTGTCGGCCATCAGATGCGCCCAGCGCTCGCCGCGCCAGGGATGTACCGCATCGTCGATATAGACCGTCACCGGATCGCCGTGGCTCAGGCCTGCGGCTTGTCGTCGCTGGCGGCCGGGGCCGGCTCGCCATCGGCTTCGGCTTCGGCAGCAGCGTCGGTCACGATCTCGGCGTCTTCGGCCTCGTCGTCACCTTCGCCTTCCACGCCTTCGAACTCGGAGACCAGCTGCGACAGGTACTCGTCGGCGGTCTTGCCTTCGTCAGCGGCGAGGTCGTCGATCAGCTGCTGCAGCTGGGTCGAGTATTCCAGGTTGACCTTGCGGCCTTCCTTTTCCTGGACGTTGGACAGGTGCTTGAGCATGGCCAGCATCGGGACCGGGTTGTCGGCGTTGCCCATGGTCTGGCCGCCGATGGCCAGCAGCCACTCGGTGCCCTGCAGGCCGATCGCAGCGACGACCTGGCCTTCTTCGTTGGTCAGCACGGCATGGTTCTGCACCGGCTGCTGGGCGTTGAGGCGGTTGATCGGGCGCTTGGGCTGCTGCTTCTTGCGCTTGTCGCGCTTGGCCTTGGACTGCTTGGACATGGGTGCGGTCTATCTACAAAAGGAAGACCCCATTGTAGTGCCGGCCGCCGGCCGGCTCCACGGATTCCCTGAATTTCCCTCTGCAGCTGCCGCCGCGCCGCTCAAGGCGCGACAGCCGGCGCCAGCGTCGCCTGGATATCGGCGTCGGCAGCGGTGGGCGACAGCGCCACTTCCTGCCCGGCACCGGCCAGGGCCGCCGCTTCGGCCGCCTTGGTCATCACCACGATGCTGATCCGGCGGTTGATCGGGTTGTCCGGCTGGGTCTTGTCGAACAGCACCGAGGAGGACAGGCCGACCACACGGGTCACCTTGTCTTCGGTCATGCCGCCATCCAGCAGTGCACGCCGGGCGGCGTTGGCGCGATCGGCACTTAGCTCCCAGTTGCTGTAGCCGTGGGCGGCGTTGTAGGCGGTGATATCGGTATGGCCGGTGATGCTGATCCGGTTCGGCACGTGATTGATGAACTGCGACAGCTCGCGCAGGATCTCGCGCGTATACGGCTTGAGCGAGGCGCTGCCCATGTCGAACATCGGGCGGTTCTGCTTGTCCACGATCTGGATGCGCAGGCCTTCGGGAGTGAGGTCGAGCAGCAGCTGGTCCTTGAACGGCTCCAGTGCCTGGCTCTTGCTGATCGCTTCTTCCAGCTCCTGCTTGAGCGCTTCCAGCTGGCGTTTTTCGCGCTCGCGCTCGTCTTCCTGCGGCACCGGCCTGGAGGCCTGCTGGTTCTGGAAGGGATCGTTGCTGTTGCCGCGCGAGATGTCGGTCGCGCCGCCCAGCTTGATCATCGAGGTACTGGCGCCGCCCGGGCCGGCCATGCCCGGGGCCGGGGTGGAACTGCTGCCGGCCAGCGGGCTGGGGTTGCGGAAGTACTCGGAGACCGCCGCGCGCTCGGGCTTGCTGGTGGCGGCCATCAGCCACAGCACCAGGAAGAAGGCCATCATCGCGGTCACGAAGTCGGCATAGGCCACCTTCCAGGCACCGCCATGGTGCGCGGCGTGGCCGGCCTTCTTGACCCGGCGGACGATGACGGTGGGTTTGGTCTCGGCCATGGCGCTGCCTTACTTGACCGTCTTGAGGTGCTGTTCGAACTCGCTGAAGCCCGGGCGCACGTTGGACGGCAGGGTCTTGCGGGCGAATTCCAGGGCGATCTTCGGGTTGTAGCCGCGCAGGCAGGCCAGCAGGGCGGTCTTGACCGATTCGTAGATGCGCGCGTCCTGTTCGGCACGGGCTTCCACGGCCGAGGCCAGCGGGCCGACGAAGCCATAGGCCAGCAGGATGCCCAGGAAGGTACCGACCAGCGCGCCGGCGACGTGCGCACCGACCTCGGTGATTTCCCCGCCGATCGAACCCATCGTGATCACGATGCCCAGCACTGCGGCGACGATGCCGAAGCCAGGCAGGCCGTCGGCGACCTTGTTGAGCACGGCGGCCGGCTGCATCGCCTCGCCGTGGTGCTTCTCCAGCTCCAGCTCCAGCAGCGGTTCCAGCTCGTGCGGCTCGATGTTGCTGCCGATCATCAGGCGCAGGCAATCGGTGATGAAGTCGACCAGGTGGTGGTCGGCCTGCACCTTGGGGTAATTGGCGAAGATGCTGCTCTCGGCCGGGCGCTCGACGTGGTCTTCCAGCGCCATGAAGCCTTCGCGCCGCGCCTTGTTGAGCAGTTCGTAGAGCAGGCTGAGGACGTCGATGTAGTCCTGCTGCTTGTAGCGCGGGCCCTTGAACACGCCCACGGTGGCCTGCAGGGTCTGCTTCACGGTTTTGACCGGGGTGCCGACCAGGAACGCGCCCAGCGCCGCACCGCCGATGATCACCAGTTCATAGGGCTGCCACAGCGCGCCGAGTTTGCCGTGCGCGCCGACATAGCCGCCCAGCACGCTGAGGATGACGACGAGAAGTCCAACGATGATGAGCATGGGGCCGACGCGGGAAGGGGATACCTCCATGTCGGCCCCTTCACACCTTTTCTGAAGGGGGGCGGTCGCTCGATGTCACACTTTTCCGGATTCAGGCGGCCGGCTCGGCTTCCGCACCACCGCGCTGCAACGGATCCGGATAGGCCTGTCCGTTGGGCGTGAACGATAGCGAGACCGAGTTCAGGCAGTGGCGTTCATGGGTCGGCGGCGGGCCATCCGGGAAAACATGGCCGAGATGGCTGTCACACCGCGCACAGACGATCTCGGTGCGGACCATGCCATGGCTGGCGTCGCGGATCTCGCGGACATGGGCCGGATCGAAGGGCGCGAAGAAGCTCGGCCAGCCGGTGCCGGAGTCGAACTTGGTGCTGGAGCGGAACAGCGGCAGGCCGCACAACCGGCAGCCGTAGACCCCGTCCTGCTTGTTGTCCAGGAAGACCCCGCAGAACGGTGCTTCGGTGCCGTGATGCAGCAGCACGCGCTGCTCATCGGCGCTGAGGCCGGCCACCAAGGCCTGGCGCTGGGCGTCGGTAGGCGGGGAAAGGTCGAAAACGGTCATGGGGAGTCCTCGTGGGGATGCACTCTACATTGGGTCGTGGGCGGGGCGTTCCAAGCGGGCGACATTCATCGTGCTGATACCCGTGGCGGTGCATGGTGAAGACCTGAACCGCCGCCGGGAGATCGCCATGTACCGCCCACGTCGCCTCGCCGCTGCCTTGCTGGTGCTGCTGCCGTTGACCGCGGCCGCGCAGATCGGCCCGCCGCCCACCCCCACCGCGACGCGGCCGGTGGTCACGCCGCAGCGCGCGCCACAGCCCCCGGCCGTGCAACCGGTGCCGGTCGACAGCCTGTCCGACAGGATGGCCCCGGTGAAGTCGTCCTCGCAGACCCAGCAGCAACTGCGCACGCACCCGATCCAAAGCAAAGGCCCGGCGCAGCCCGCACCGATGCAGGGTCCGGCCGTGCAGAGCAAGGTCTACGACCGCCACGGCCGGATCCTTCCGGGGGTCAAGCAGGTAGGCCCGAACCGCGTGCTTGATACCCGCACCGGCCGCTATTACGACGCCGTCCCCAGCGGTGACGGTCAACAGATCAAGCCCTGACTGTTGGAGTGGCAGGCCGGCAACATGAATGGTTTACATCGCTGCCCGCGCAGTCATCCCCGTCAACGCAAGGCCTCACTGTTTTTTCGCCTGTGATTAACCGGATCGGCGGGACCCTGTACACGCGCCGCAACACAGGCGCATCCCCCGAGGTTTTTCGAGAAGAGTGCAATCATGGCTAACCAGCAGAACCGCAGTCCCGGCAAGACGCCGCAGGAGCAGCAGGGCAGTCAGCAACAGAACCAGAAGCCCGGCCAGCAGAACCAGCAGCAGTGGGACCAGCAGAATCAGAAGGGCGGCAAGCAGCAGGACCAGAAGCATCAGGACCAGAAACAGCAGCGCTGATGCGCTTGGCGCAATGAACGAAGGCGGTGCGCACATGCGCGCCGCCTTTTTGCGTTTCAGCCACGCAGCTCAGCACGCGACCGGATCAATCGGGAATCGGCAGGGTCAAAGTTTCCTTGACCTCTTCCATCACGATGTAGCTCTTGGATTCGCGCACGTGCGGCAAGGTCAACAAGGTGCTGCCCAGCAGCTTGCGGTACGAGGCCATCTCGCTGATGCGCGCCTTGAGCAGGTAGTCGAAGTCGCCCGAGACCAGATGGCATTCCAGCACGTTGGGCAGCTTCAACGCCGCGCGCCGGAACTCTTCGAAGATGTCGCCGGATTTGTAGGCCAGGCTGATCTCCACGAACACCAGCAGGCTGGCCTTGAGGTAATGCGGATCGAGCTTGGCGTAGTAGCCGGTGATGGCCCCGTCGCGCTCCAGCCGGCGCACGCGCTCGGTGCACGGCGTGGTCGACAACCCGACCCGCTCGCCCAGTTCCGTGAAGGAGATCCGGCCCTCGGCCTGCAGGATGCGCAGGATCTTGCGGTCGATCTTGTCCAGTTCGCGGGCGCGCGTGGCCATCGGCGT
This sequence comes from Stenotrophomonas sp. 05L413, assembly GCF_056397945.1. NCBI lineage: Bacteria > Pseudomonadati > Pseudomonadota > Gammaproteobacteria > Lysobacterales > Lysobacteraceae > Stenotrophomonas > Stenotrophomonas sp. 05L413. Next base: position 260,355 of record NZ_JBFTOL010000006.1, on the reverse strand, counting down.
CAGCCTCTCGAGGATGTTGGCGAGACAATACCCTGCCTGATGCTGGAAAAACAGGCGAATTGATTGGTTGCGGCTGACTATACTTCCTCAATTATGGTCCCGGCGTGCTCCTGCGCAGGGAATGATCGGGTTGGAGGGGTGTCATGCGCGTTCTAGTCCTTGGCAGCGGTGTGATCGGCACGACCAGTGCCTGGTACCTGCGGCAGGCCGGGTTTGAAGTCACGGTCGTCGACCGCCAGCCCGGTCCGGCGCTGGAAACCAGTTTCGCCAACGCAGGCCAGCTGTCGTTCGGCTACACCTCGCCGTGGGCCGCGCCGGGCGTACCGCTGAAGGCGGTCAAGTGGCTGTTCTCCGAACATGCCCCGCTGGCGATCCGCCCGGGCCTGGACTGGCACCAGTACCGCTGGCTGGCGCAGATGCTGCGCAACTGCACGCATGAGCGTTATGCGATCAACAAAGCGCGCATGGTGCGCATGTCCGAATACAGCCGCGATTGCCTCAACGAGCTGCGCCGAGAGACCGGTATCGCGTTCGAAGGCCGCGACCTGGGCACGACCCAGCTGTTCCGTACCCAGCAGCAGCTGGATGCCTCCGCGCAGGACATCGAAGTGCTGGCCCAGTACGGCGTGCCGTATGAGGTGCTCGACCGCGACGGCATCATCGCTTACGAACCGGCACTGGCGGGCGTGGCCGACAAGCTGGTCGGCGCGCTGCGCCTGCCGCGCGACCAGACCGGCGATTGCCAGCTGTTCACCCGTCGCCTGGCGCAGATGTGCGTCGATGCCGGGGTCGAATTCCGTTTCGACCAGGACATCGCGGGCCTGCAGAGCGATGGCGACCGCATCACCGGTGTACGCATCGACGGCAAGCTGGAAACCGCCGATCACTACGTCGTCGCACTGGGCAGCTATTCGCCGTCGCTGGTTGCGCCGCTGGGCCTGCAGCTGCCGGTGTACCCGCTCAAGGGCTACTCGCTGACGCTGCCGATCACGGATCCTGCGATGGCCCCGACCTCGACCATCCTGGATGAAAGCTACAAGGTGGCCGTGACCCGTTTCGACGACCGCATCCGCGTGGGTGGCATGGCCGAGGTGGGCGGGTTCGACCTGTCGCTCTCGCCGCGCCGCCGCGCCACGCTGGAGAAGGTCGTGCGCGACCTCTATCCGGACGGCGGCGACCTGTCGCGCGCCGAGTTCTGGACCGGCCTGCGCCCCGCCACGCCGGACGGTACCCCGGTGGTCGGCGCCACGCCGTACCGCAACCTGTTCCTCAATACCGGCCACGGCACCCTGGGGTGGACCATGGCCTGCGGCTCCGGCCGCTACCTGGCCGACCTGATGGATGCCCGCCAGCCGCAGATCAGCACCGAAGGCCTGGATATCTTCCGCTACACCCACCATGCCGCGTCCGTCCGTCACCGTGAGCCGAGTTCATGCGCCCAGCCCGTGCGTTGATTGATCTGGACGCGCTGCGCAGCAATTACCGGCTGGCACGCGAACTGGGAGGCGGCAAGGCCGTGGCCGTGATCAAGGCCGATGCCTACGGGCACGGTGCAGTGCGCTGCGCGCGCGCGCTGCAGGCCGATGCCGATGGGTTCGGCGTGGCCTGCATCGAGGAAGCGCTGGAACTACGGGCGGCCGGCATCACCGGTCCGATCCTGCTGCTGGAGGGCTTCTTCGATGCCGGCGAACTGCCGCTGATCGTTGAGCACGACCTGTGGTTCGCCGTTGGCGCACCGTGGCAGGTCGAGGCGGTGGCCGCGTTCCAGACCACCGCCACGCTCACCGTGTGGTTGAAGCTGGATAGTGGCATGCATCGCCTGGGCCTGTGGCCGGACGAGTTCCGCGCCGCGCACGCCACGCTCAGTGCGCTGGCGCATGTAGGGCCGATGGTGCTGATGACCCACATGGCGCGTGCCGACGAACTGGACAGCCCGCGCACCCGCGAGCAGGCCGACGTCTTTGCCGCCGCCATCGAAGGCTTGGCCGGGCAGACCAGCCTGTGCAACTCGCCGGCACTGCTGGGCTGGCCGGAGGTGCGCAGTGACTGGGTGCGCCCGGGCCTGATGCTGTACGGGATCAACCCGATGCCGGCGCATACGGCGCTGACCGAGCGGCTGCGCCCGGTGATGACCATGCGGTCGAAAATCTTTGCCGTGCGCGACATCGCGGTCGGCGAGCCGGTCGGCTATGGCGCGCGCTTCGTCGCGCAGCGACCGACCCGGGTCGGCGTCGTGGCACTCGGCTATGCCGATGGCTACCCGCAGTTCGCGCCCAACGGCACCCCGGTGCGCATCGACGGCCAGTCCGGCATCGTGATCGGTCGGGTCTCGATGGACATGCTCACCGTGGATCTCACCCACCTGCCGCAGGCCGGGATCGGCAGCACGGTGACACTGTGGGGCGATGCGCCGCGCATCGAGGCCCTGGCGCCGCTGTGCGGGGTCAGTGCCTACCAGCTGCCGTGCGGCGTGAAGCGGGTGGTGCGCGAGTACACCGGCTGAGGGATGGCTCAGGTACTCGCCGTGGCCTCATTGCGCAGATCGCGCCGGATCCAATCATCCAGCAGGCGCTTCTCGTAGCGCAGCGGATCGGTGTCGCTCTGCCGGCCGATGTTGTGCAGGTAGCCGGTGTCCTGCAGCTTGCGCTCGCCTTCGCCGATCACCTTGCCCTGTGCATCCTTCAGGATGTAGGTCAGGGTCACGCGCGGGGGGTAGATATCGCGCATCACCCGGATGTCATTGGCGCGCGGGCCGTGCCACGGCTCGTAATCGCCGGCGCGCTTGATGTCGGTGAAGGTCACCTCCAGCGTCTGGCCGGGCTGCAGCGCCTTGCTGGCGGTGGTCTGCACGTATTTGGCCAGCTGCTGCACCCAGTCACCGCGTTCGGCTTCAAAGCGGTTGTTGCTCAGGCGGATCTCGGTGAACTGGGCCGGGTCGGTCCACGTCACCTGGACAGGACCCTCCGCCTTGAGGGCGCGCGGGGCCTGCGGGTCGGTCACGGTGCGCGGGGCCGCCGCGGCGCTGCCGATGAGCAGCAGGCCGGCCAGGGCCCCGGCGATCAGGGATGTGCGGTTCATGACAACTCCTGGGTCGCGATCACAAGTGGGATCAGGCACCCAGTGTGATCCTGATCCGGGTGAGGGACAATCCACGCGTGTATGCTCCGCCTCTGCGGTTGGCGCCAATTCACCCAGGCCGCCCCCGACCCACGGCGCTTGACGCTGCGAATACGCGCGTTGGCCGATCCTGTCCTCCTCTGTTTCGCCAGTTGCCTCATTGACGCCCTTGCCCAGCCTGCCCACCTCTACGTTGGAACGCGCCTCCTTCCTGGCTTCATCGCCGGATCCGGCCCTGTATCGCACGGTACTTGAGCGCCTGAATGCGGGGTTCTGCATCATCGAAGTGATCTTCGACGATGCCGGGGTGGGTGTGGACTACCGGTTTGTCGAGGTCAACGAGGCCTTTTCACGCAATACCGGGCTGAGCAACGTCTGCGGACAGCGGATGAGCAGCCTGCAACCCGGCCATGAATCCGACTGGTACCGCACCTATGGCGAGGTGGCGCGTAGCGGGCAGGCACGGCAGTTCGAGATGGAAGCGCGCGCGCTGAACCGGTGGTACTCGGTGGAAGCGGTCAGCGTGGGCGAGCCGGACGAGCCTCTGGTGGCCGTGGTGTTCTTCGACATCACCAATCGCAAGCACATCGAGGTGGAACTGGCCGAAAGCGAGGCGCGCTTCAGCGCGCTGGCCGATGGCCTGCCGATGCCGGTCTGGGTGCTGGATGAGCGCGGCCATTCGCGCTTCGTCAATAGTGCCTTCAGCGAGTTTTTTGGAGGCGATGAGCAGCGCGTGCCGGATGATGTCTGGCGTGGCCTGGTGCATCCCGACGATGCTTCGGTGTTCGATTACGAACTGCAGGAGGCGCTGAAATCGCAGCGCTCCATGCATGCGCTGGTCCGCGGCCGCCGCGCCGATGGCCAATGGCGCTGGCTGGAAATGAACGCGCGGCCGCGCTTCTCGCGGATGGGCCGTTTTATCGGCCTGGCCGGCAGCAGTCCGGATGTGACCGAGCGCCGCGAGATCGAAATGGCGCGCGAGGAACTGCTGCAGTCCGAACGTGCGGCGCGCAGCGCGGCCGAGAACATGGCGCGGTTGAAGGATGAATTCCTGGCCACGCTCTCGCACGAGCTGCGTACCCCGCTGACCACCATCCTGGGCTGGAGCGAACTGCTGCTGCAGCGCATCGACAACACCAGCCCGATGTACAAGGGCCTGGGCGTGATCGCCAACAGTGCGATGGCGCAGAAGCGGCTGATCTCGGACATGCTGGACCTCAGCAGCATGTTGCTGGGCAAGGTGCAGCTGGAAGTGGAAATGCTGGATCTGCGTGCGCAGCTGGAAGAGGCGATGCGCGCGCAGGAGCTGGTCGCCGAAGGCAAAGCGTTGTCGATGGAGCTGGTGATGCCTGACGAGCCCTGCCTGGTGCTCGGCGACGCCACCCGCCTGCAGCAGGTGCTGTGGAACCTGCTCTCCAACGCGATCAAATTCACCCCGGCCGAGGGGCGCGTGGTGCTGACCCTGGCTGCCGATGGCGGGCATTGGTCGATCACCGTGACCGATTCCGGTGACGGCATTGCGCCGGAGTTCCTGCGCCATCTGTTCAGCCGGTTCCGCCAGGCCGACGGCACCACCACACGCCGCCACGGCGGATTGGGGCTGGGGCTGGCGATCGTGCAACAGCTGGTGGAACTGCACGGCGGCGCGGTGGCGGCCAGCAGCGACGGCCACGGGCACGGGGCCAGCTTCAACGTGCGCCTGCCGCGCTATCAGCCGCAGGCCGATGGCCGCCCGTTGCGCGAAGTATTCAGCGGCCCGATCACCGAGCAGATCATCGAGCCGTATCCGCTCAAGGGCCTGCATCTGCTGGCCGTGGAAGACCAGCCCGAAGTGCTGGAGTACCTGCGGCGGCTGCTGGAAGAGCAGGGGGCCTCGGTCACCACGGCCTCCTCCGCCGGCGAGGCGCTGGCGCTGCTCAATGAGAATGGCCATGACGGCATCGATGCGCTGCTGACCGATATCGGCATGCCCGGCATGGATGGTTACGGGCTGGTACGCACCCTGCGCGACAACATGGGCGTCGAGCCGGAGGCATTGCCTGCTGTCGCGGTGACGGCGCTGGCACGTGCGGACGACCGCAAGCGTGCGTTGGCGTCGGGCTTCCAGGAGCATGTGGCCAAGCCGTATTCGGTGGCGCAGCTGGTCGCCGCTGTACGCGGTGTCCTGAGCGGTACGCGCTGAGTCCTGCGTTGGCGGCGTGTTGACGCCGCCGCGGGCACACTGGGGCGTACGCCACAGGAGTCGCCATGTCCCGTTACGCCCCCCGCATCCATACCGATCCGGCCGCCATCGCGGCGCTGGAAGCCCTGCTGCCACAGCTGCACGGCCAGACCCAGGTCGAACTCACGCTTGAGGATGGCAGCCGCCTGCTGGGCACCGTCGCGGTGCAGCCGACGCTGCAGCAGTACCGCGACGCCGAGGAGAACGAAGGGAGCAATGGCCAACTGCGGTTGGACGATCTGGATACCCCTGTGCAGCAGCACGTGGTGTGGCTGGACCAGATCACCGCCATCCGGCAGCTGCCCTACCGCGAGTGATCGCGGCGGGCAGGTGCGGGTGGGGCAGGGCTCAGTGGGTGAATTCGCTGGGTTCGGCCTCGAAGCGGCGCGCGTAGGCCCGTTCATCGGCGATCCGGGCTACCTCTTCATCGGCCAGGTCCGGGGCGCCATACACCGCATAGGCCACGCTGCCATCGGCGGTCTTGCCGACCTGATGCAGGCGGTAGCGGGAATGGCCGCCGCCGGTGTCTTCGGGGTAATGCACCGGTGGCTGGCTGCCCTCCATGTCCATCTCGCTGTTGTCGACTACGCCACCGACAAACAATGCACGCATGAGCCATCTCCACGGGAAGTGAGGCTCCACCCTGCCGGTTTGGATGTTGTCAGGGCATCAACAGGACGTTGAATAAACGCAAATCCGGGTGGGGCGGGGCGAACCGGTAGAATGGCGGCCTCTTTTCAAGATGTGCCCCCGCATGGCTGCCCAGCACGACGCTCCCCTGGAAACCCTGTTCCTGCCGTTCGCCAGTGGCGCACTGTCCTGGCCGGCCGGCCCCGTGCTGTTCCTGCGCGCCCGCGATGGCGCACCGCTGCGCGAGCACGCCCAGCCGGCGCAGCTGGTCTGCGAGCAGAGCTTCCGTCCGTTTGCCGACGCCTTGGAAGCCAGCGGCTGGACCGTGCGTGACGAGCAGCAGCTGGCCGGTGATGCCACCCGCTACGCCGTGGTGCTGGTGCTGCCGCCGCGCCAGCGCGAGGAAGCCAAGGCCCTGTTCGCCCGTGCGCTGGCCCTGACCGCCCCGGGCGGCATCGTGGTGGCCTGCCAGCACAACAACGAAGGCGCCCGCTCCGGCGAAGGCGACCTGCAGCAGCTGGCCGGGCTCGGCGGCAAGCTGACCAAGAACCACTGCCGTGCCTACTGGACGGCGCCGCTCAACGGCCAGCACGACGCCGCGCTCGCGCAGCGCTGGGCAACCCTGGACGCGCCGCGCGCGATCCTTGGCGGCCGCTTCCAGAGCCGCCCCGGCATCTTCGCCTGGGACCGCATCGATCCCGCCTCGGCGCTGCTGGTGGAGCAGCTGCCGGCCGATCTGGCCGGGCGTGGCGCCGATCTGGGCGCCGGCTTCGGTTATCTCTCGGCCGAAGTGCTGGCGCGCTGCCCGAACGTGACCGCGCTGGACCTGTATGAGGCCGAAGGCCGCGCGCTGGCGCTGGCCCGCGAGAACCTCGCCGCGCTCGGCAAGCCGGCGGCGCTGGCCTATCACTGGCAGGACGTCACCGCCGGGATCGAGGGCGAGTACGACTTCATCGTGACCAACCCGCCGTTCCACACCCCGTCGCGCGCGGATCGCCCCGACATCGGCCAGCGCTTCATCGCCGTGGCCGCGCAGGCGCTGCGCCCCGGGGGCCGGATGTGGCTGGTGGCCAACCGCCACCTGCCGTACGAGCAGATCCTCAACGAGAGCTTCGGCCAGGTCCGCGTGGCCGCCGAGCGCGATGGCTTCAAGCTGATCGAAGCGACCAAGGCCAGCAAGAGCGCCACGCCGGTCCGCACGCCGCGCAGCACCGAGCCGAAGTGGGGCCGCGGAGGCCGCGCATGAAGCTGGTCAAGCTGTTGGCCAACCTGGGCTATGGCAGCCGCAAGCAGGTGCAGGGGATGTTCCGTGCCGGCCTGATCACCGATGCCGAGGGCGAGGTGCTGTACGCCGATGACGCGGTCGCGCATGAGGCGATCCGGGTCGAGGGCGAGCCGCTGGACCCCCCGCAGGGGCTGACCCTGCTGTTGCACAAGCCGCGCGGCTACACCTGTTCGACCAAGGACAAAGGCCGGCTGATCTACGACCTGCTGCCGCCGCGTTACCGCGACCGTGCGCCGGTGTTGTCTTCAGTGGGCCGCCTGGACCGCGACACCAGCGGCATGCTGCTGATGACCGACGATGGCGCGCTGCTGCACCGGATCGTGTCGCCCAAGTCGCGCCTGGACAAGGCCTACGAGGTCACCCTGGCCGAAGACCTGCGCGGTGATGAAGCCGCGCGCTTCGCCAGCGGCGGTCTGCTGCTGGAATCGGACGACAAGCCGTTGTTGCCGGCCGAGTTGCACGTGAACGGCCCGCGCCAGGCGCAGCTGGTCCTGCACGAGGGCCGCTACCACCAGGCCCGCCGGATGTTCGCGGCGGTCGGCAACCACGTCGAGGCGCTGCACCGCAGCCGCATCGGCGGGCTGTCGCTGGGCGAACTGCCTGAAGGCGAGTGGCGCAGGCTGGATGCGGCCGATCTCGAGACGCTGTTCAACGTCCCATGAGTGCTTTCGCCGCGCTGCCGTTCCTGCCCGACGCCGTCATCTTCGACATGGACGGTCTGATGATCGACAGCGAACGGGTCTCGATCGCGTGCTGGTCGCAGGCCGCACAGGAAATGGCGCTGCCGTTCCCGGAGGGGTTCTGGCTGCGCATGGTGGGCCTGGGCGATCGCGACTGCGAGCGTCTGCTGCTGCAGACGGTGAATGCCGAGCAGGTCGCCGCGCTGTTCGCGCGCTGCCACGACCTGTACGAAGCGCGCACGCAGCAGGGGCTGCCGTTGCGCCCCGGCATCCTGGAGATCCTGCAGCTGCTGCACGAGCACGGCGTTCCGCGTGCGGTGGCGACCTCCACCCGCCAGCCGCGTGCCTCGCGCAAGCTGGCCGCCGCTGGGCTGCTGCCGTTCTTCGAGGTGGTGGTAACCAGCAGCGATGTGTCCCATCCCAAGCCCGCCCCGGACATCTACCTGCTGGCCGCGCAGAAGCTGGGCAAGGACCCGGCGCGCTGCCTGGCGCTGGAAGATTCCCCGGCCGGTATCCGCGCGGCCGTGGGTGCGGGCATGACCGCCATCCAGGTGCCGGACCTGGTGCATCCGGATGAGGAACTGCGTGCGCTGGGGCATCGCATCGTGGATTCGCTGCTGGATGCACGGCAGTTGTTGGTGCCGCTGCTGCCGGTGACCGGCGCGCGGTAACGAACGGCGTTGCCCGTTTGGACCACAAAAAAGCCCGGCACATGGCCGGGCTTTTTCATGCGGACACGGGCTGCAGTCAGAGGCGACTGAACACCAGCGCCGCATTCGTGCCGCCAAAGCCAAAGCTGTTGGACATCACGGTGTTCAGCTGTGCCGGCTGCGTCTCGCGCACGATCGGGAAGCCTTCCACCAGCGGGTCCAGCTCGCCGATGTTGGCCGAGCCGGCAATGAAGCCATCGCGCATCATCAGCAGGCAGTAGATCGCTTCGTGCACGCTCGCCGCACCCAGCGAGTGGCCCGACAGCGCCTTGGTCGAGGACAGCGGCGGAATGCTCTCGCCGAACACTTCGCGGACCGCCTTCAGCTCGGTGACGTCGCCCAGCGGGGTCGAGGTGCCATGCGTGTTGAGGTAGTCGATCGGGGCGGTGATGTGCTCCATCGCCATGTTCATGCAGCGCACCGCGCCTTCACCGGAGGGGGCGACCATGTCGGCACCGTCGGAGGTGACGCCGTAACCGACCAGCTCGGCATAGATGCGTGCGCCACGGGCCACGGCGTGGTCGTAGTCTTCCAGCACCAGCATGCCGCCGCCACCGGCGATGACGAAGCCGTCGCGGTCCTTGTCGTACGGGCGCGAGGCCGAGGCCGGGGTCTCGTTGAAGCGGGTCGACAGGGCGCCCATCGCATCGAACATCACGCTCATCGACCAGTGCAGGTCTTCACCGCCACCGGCGAACATCACATCCTGTGCGCCATGGCGGATCAGATCCGCGGCAGCGCCGATGCAGTGGGCGGAGGTGGCGCAGGCGGCCGACAGCGAGTAGCTCAGGCCCTTGATCTGGAACGCGGTGGCCAGGCAGGCCGACACGGTGGAGCACATCGTGCGCGGCACCATGTACGGGCCGACCTTGCGCACGCCACGGGCGCGCAGGATGTCGGCCGATTCCACCTGCCACTGGCTGGAGCCGCCGCCGGAGCCGGCGATCAGGCCGGTCCGCGGGTTGGCGACCTGCGCCTCGTCCAGGCCGGCATCGGCGATCGCATCGCGCATGGCGATGTACGCATACGCCGAGGCATCGCTCATGAAGCGCTTCACCTTGCGGTCGATCTGCGCGTCCAGGTCCAGCTCGATGTTGCCGCCAACGTGGCTGCGCAGGCCGGCTTCGGCGTGATCAGGCAGGTGGCGGATGCCGGCGCGGCCTTCGCGCAGTGCCGAGGACACGGTGTCCAGATCGTTGCCCAGGCACGAGGTGATGCCCATTCCGGTAATGACGACGCGACGCATCAGAAGTTCTCAGTGGAAGTGAACAGACCTACACGCAGGTCTTTGGCAGAGTAGATTTCGCGACCGTCGACGAGCATGCGGGCGTCGGACTGCGCCATCACCAGCTTGCGGTTGATGACGCGCGAGATGTCGATTTCGTAGGTAACGCGCTTGGCGCTCGGCAGTACCTGGCCGGTGAATTTGACTTCGCCGCAGCCCAGGGCGCGGCCACGGCCGGGCGCACCGATCCAGGTCAGGAAGAAGCCGGTCAGCTGCCACATGGCATCCAGGCCGAGGCAGCCAGGCATGACCGGGTCGCCGAGGAAGTGGCAGTCGAAGAACCACAGGTCAGGGCGGATATCCAGTTCCGCGCGTACCATGCCTTTGCCGTGTGGGCCGCCGTCCTCGCGGATATCGGTGATGCGATCGAACATCAGCATCGGATCATTGGGCAGGCGGCCGCTGCCCGGGCCGAACAGTTCACCGCGGGCGCTGGCCAGCAGCTGGTCGCGCGAGAACGCGTTGAGACGAGTCATGGAAAACGCAATCCTGAGGAAGTTGTCATCGGGGTGAGCCGACCACAGGTCGACTGCTCTTGCATGAAGCAAGTGCTCAAGAGTGCATGAGAAAAAGTGATTCAATCAAACGTTTTAACCGTACGCCGCCGTAGTGTTTTCAGGTTCAAAAACGCATGTTGTTGTTATCCAACAACCATACTGCGGCGTGTGGCTGTAATCTTGTTCATCTGAATTCGAGTGCCAACGCCCGTGTCCCGCCCCCGCAAGATCATTCACGTCGACATGGATGCGTTTTACGCGTCCGTGGAGCAGCGTGACGACCCTTCGTTGCGGGGCAAACCGGTGGTGGTGGCGTGGCGGGGCATGCGCTCGGTGGTGTGCGCAGCCTCGTACGAGGCGCGTGTGTTTGGCGTGCGTTCGGCGATGCCTGCGGTGCGTGCGGAGCGGCTGTGTCCGGATGCGGTGTTCGTGCCGCCGGATTTCGCCCGCTACAAGGCGGTGTCACGCCAGGTACGCGAGATTTTCCTGCGGCATACGGATCTGGTGGAACCGTTGTCGCTGGATGAGGCCTATCTGGATGTGACCGAGCACAAGGGCGGGATGACGGTGGCGACGGAGATCGCGCAGATCATCCGCGCGCAGATCCGCGAGGAGACGCAGCTGACGGCGTCGGCGGGGATCGCGCCGAACAAGTTCCTGGCCAAGATCGCCTCGGATTGGCGCAAGCCGGACGGGCAGTTCGTGGTGCCACCGCATCGTATCGAGCAGTTTCTGACGCCGTTGCCGGTGAACCGTGTGCCGGGCGTGGGCAAGGTGATGGCGGCCAAGCTGGCCGAGCTGGGCGTGGCGACGGTGGGTGATCTGCGTGCGCTGCCGCTGGAGGAACTGGAGGCGCGGTTCGGGACGTTTGGGGGACGGTTGTTCAATCGTGCGCGCGGTGTGGATGAGCGGCCGGTGGAGCCGGATCAGCCGGTGCAGTCGATTTCGTCGGAGGATACGTTCGCCGAGGATCTGTTGTTGGAGGATCTGGCGCCGGCGATCGTGCAGTTGGCGGAGAAGACCTGGCTGGCGACGCGCAAGACGGACCGCGTGGGGCATACGGTGGTGTTGAAGTTGAAGACGTCGCAGTTCCGGATCATTACGCGCAGTTTTACGCCGGAGTCGCCGCCGGATTCGTTGGAGGAGCTGCGCGATATTGCGTTGGGGTTGCGGGCGCGGGTGGAGTTGCCGTTGGAGACGCGGTATCGGTTGGTGGGGGTGGGGTTGGGGGGCTTCCGGGAGCGGGAGGTGGTGCGCCAGCCGGGGTTGTTTGATCATCTGGGTGATGGCTGACGGCTTTACTGTTTGCGGCAACGGCAACGGCAACGGCAACGGCAACGGCAACGTCAACAACTGATGCGCTGGTGTGCGGGTGGTGAGGGTTTGGGACGACGCGGGTGGGGTATCGGGACCCGCTGCAAGTACGTCCCTGTAAGCTCGTGTGTTGCCATCCATGGCAACACACGGTCCCGATACCCCACCCGCGCCGTCCCTCCGACACAGGTCGGTGCGCAGAGAGGAAACGCGTCGCGCTTTTCAATGTGCGCAATGACGTTGGCTTCTACGAATGCGCGATTACGGCCACTGCATTTCTCCCTTGGCTACTTTCGCGCTCAGTTCCAATGAGCTCTCGCCGGCCAGGTTCGGATAGCGTTTTTTCATGGCGGCGATCAGTGCGTTGGCATCTTTGCTGCGTGCGGTTTCTTCGTCGAAGGCGCGGATGTAGTTGGCGGTGAAATCCACGGCGCTGATGTCCAGGGCGGCATCGGCTGCGTAGTGGCCCGGGATGACGCGGGTGGGGTTCAGGGCTTTGATCGTGGCCAGTGTCTGCAGCCAGTGCGCGTGCGATTGGGCGCTTTGGGTGTCGGCCATCCAGACGTGTTCGCCGGCGACGATGGGGATGCCGCCGAGGAGGGTGCGCAGGGCGGGAATCCACAGGACGGTGCGGTCCGGGGTGGGGCCGGTGAGGCCGATGATCTTGATCGGTTGGCCTTCGAGGGTGAGGGTGTCGCCGTCCAGTGGGGCGGGGATGACGATGCGGCTCGGCTTGCCTGCGCCCATCTGGGGGCCCCAGAACGCGAGTTTGGCGGCCTGGGTGGCGTTGATGTGGGCGACGGTGGCGGGGGTGGCGAGGATGCGGGCGTCGGGGAAGGCGTCCTGCAGGGTGGCCAGGCCGAAGTAGTAGTCGGGGTCGCCGTGGCTGATGTAGATCGTGGTCAGGCGTTTGCCCGAGTCACGGATGCGCTGGACCAGCTGCGCGGCATCGGTGGCGGCGAACTGGGCATCCACGAGCATGGCGTCATGGCGGCCGGTGATCAGGGTGGAGGAAACCGCGAAGAGGGCGTCGTCTCCGGGGTGGTAGGGCTGCACTGCCAAGGGGGCGTCCTGCGCGGGTGCGTTCGCGGCGGGGCGGGCAGGGCTGGTAGCCGGGGTGAGGGCGGTGAGGCCGGTGATCAGAGCGAGGCTGAGGGCCAGGGTGGTGCGGGAGAGCGTGGGCATGGGGGCGGTTCCATCCAGTGCCCCGGCGGGGATCGCCGGGGCGGGCAGGGCTCAGTACGCGACGGTGGCGATCTGGCGCAGGTATTGCGGGGTTTCGATTTCGCTGACGAAGGCGTCGGCGTAGTCGGGGTAGCTGATCCGGCTGTGGCCGTCATCGCCGACCAGGAAGTTCTTCGCTTGGGTGCGGAAGCCGCCGCGCTGCGGGCCGGGGCCGATTTCGGCGGCCGGGGAGTAGAACGTCCAGTCGAGGTCGTCTACGGCGCGCAGCTGCTTCAGCGTCTCGCGGGCGGCCAGGGCGACCGGCTTGTAGGCATCCGGGAAGCCCTCGGTGTCCACCAGCTGCACACCGGGGGCGACTTCCAGGCTGCCGGCGCCACCGACCATGATGAAGCGGGGCACGCCGGCCTGGCGCGCCGCGGCGACCAGGGCGGCACTGGTGGTGGTCACCGTGGCGGGGTCATCGCCCGGGCGCGGGCCGAAGGCGCTGGCCAGGACGTCATGGCCGGCGATCACGGCGGCCAGCGCGTCTGTGTCATCCAGCGCGGCCACGGCCAGCTGGGCGCCGTCCAGTTCCGCCGGGAGGTCGGTCTCACGGCGGACGATGGCGGTGACCTGGTGGCCGCGGGCGAGGGCCTGGCGGGTGATTTCACGGCCGATGTTGCCGGTGGCACCAACGAGAGCGATTTTCATGGGGGAACGTCCGTTGAGGAAGGATGGCCAGCGTATGCCTCTGGAATCGAACGAAAAACCGCGTATAACGGCCTAATTTGTTGCACGGATCGATCAAATGGACCGGATGACTGCCATGAACGTGTTCGTCGAGGTAGCCGAGCGTGGCAGCCTGACCGCTGCGGCCGAGGCGCTGGAGATGTCGCGGGCGATGGTGACGCGCTATCTGGCCGAGGTGGAGCGCTGGCTGGGCGCGCGTCTGCTGCACCGGACCACGCGCCGGATCAGCCTGACGGGGCCGGGAGAAGCGGCGCTGCTTCGCTTCCGGCAGATGCTGGCGATCGGCGATGAACTGCACGCTGAGCTGGCCACTGACAACCCCGAGCCACACGGGCTGATCCGGGTGACCGCGAGTGTTTCTTTCGGGCAGCTCCACCTGGCCGCGGCGGTGGCCGAGTTCGTCAAACGCCATCCGCTGACGCGGGTGGAACTGCTACTCGTCGACCGGGTGGTGAATCTGGTGGAAGAGCGGGTGGACATCGCCGTACGCATCTCGCGCGCGATCGACCCGAGTCTGATCGCGCGCCATCTTGGGCCGTGCCGGTCGGTGTTGTGTGCGGCGCCGTCGTACGTGGCCGAGCGCGGTGCACCGGGCTCGGCCGATGCATTGGCCGCGCATAACTGCCTGACCCACCACTACGTGGGCAAGAGCGTGTGGCACCTGCAGCGCGACGGGCGACAGATCGCGGTGGCGGTGGGCGGCAACATCAGCGCCAATGAAGCATCGTTGCTGCTGGAAGCCGTACGCGCCGGTGCGGGTATCGCCATGTTGCCGATGTACCAGATCGCGCCGCTGCTGCGTTCGGGCGAACTGGTGGCCGTGCTGCCCGACTACGCGGTGGAGACGCTGGGGCTGCACGCCGTGTACGCCTCGCGCCGGCAGCTGCCGACGATCATGCGCAGCTTCCTGGATTTCCTGGTGGAGCGTTTCAGCAGCCCGCAGTTCCTGGCGTTGCTCTGAGTGCCTGGGGTCAACGGCGCATGAGCAGAGCCGTGGCGGTGCCGCCGTACAATGGGGCTCCCACGTCGTTGAAGTGAGTGTCGTCTTGTCGTATCCGTATCCGTTGGTGGTGTTCGATCTGGATGGCACGCTGGTGGACAGCGCGGCCGATATCGCCGAAGCGCTCAACCGCACGCTGCAGGATTGGCAGTTGCCGCGCGTGCCGGAGGCGACGGTGTTGACGTGGATCGGTGATGGCGTGCGGCGGCTGGTCGAGCAGGCGTTTACCGCGGCCGGCAGCGATATCGATCTGGACGAGGTGATGCCCGGTTTCATGCGGCACTACGAGGCGTGCCTGTTGCGCAGCCCGCGCCTGTTTGATGGCGTGACCGAGACGTTGGCGGCATTGCGCGAACGTTCGGTGACGCTGGCGATCTGCACCAACAAGCCGTCCGCACTGGTGGCGCCGCTGCTGCAGCACTTCGGTCTGCAGGACGTGTTCGCACTGGTGCTGGGTGGGGATTCCCTGCCGGAGCGCAAGCCGAATGGTGCGCCGTTGCGGCATATCGCGGCGCACTTCGACGTGGCTGTCGAGGCAGCGTTGATGGTGGGTGATTCGATCACCGATTACCGCGCGGCGGTGGATGCAGGCATGCCGGTGGCGCTGGTGCGCTATGGGTATCCGCGTGGGCTGGATCTGGACAACGTCGAGGCGGTTGCCGTGGTGGATGATCTGCGGGAATTGCTGGTGTTGTAAGGCGTTCGAGCGTGTGCCGACCAACGGTCGGCACCTACCAGGTTCAATGATTGTGCCGACCAACGGTCGGCACCTACCGGAGGTGGGACGGCGGCAGTGCCGCCGTCCAGATCCCTTACTTCGGCTGGTAACGCACGCTCAGGCGGTACTCGCGGCCGGGCTGGTTGTACCAGGCGACGGTTTCGTAGTCGCGGTCGAACACGTTGCTGACCCGGCCCAGTACGGACCAATCGCGGGTCAGCGCGTATTCCAGGCGCAGATCCACGGTGCCGTAGCCGCCCAGGCGCACGGTGTTGGCCGCATTGTCGTACCGCTTGCCGGCGCCGTTGGCGGTGAGGCCGGCGCGGAAGTCACCGAAACGGCGATCGACGTCCAGACGCGCGGTGTTCTGTGCGCGGCGGGCCAGCCAGTTGTCGAACTGCGCGCTGCCGTCGGTGCGGTTGCGCGGGTCGGTGTGGCTGAGTTGTGCGTTGAGGTCGAATCCGGCGACGGTGATCGCACCGGTCAGTTCGGCACCGCGGATGCGGGCCTTCTCGACCTGCGACATCATGAAGGTGGTCGCGTTGTAGGTGATCAGGTCATCGATGCGCGTTTCGTATACGTCCAGGCCCCAGCGCCAGCCATCACCCTGCTGGGCGATGCCGATGTTCGCGCTCTTGGATGTCTCCGGATCCAGGGTCGGCACGCCGCTCCACGGGTCGTAAAGGTCGCTGAAGGTCGGGGCCTTGAACGCGGTGCCGTAGCTGGCGTTGAGGCGGAACCCGCTGCCCAGCTCCAGGCCCCAGCCGAGGCTGCCGGTGGTGTGGTTGCCGAACTGCTCGTTGTCGTCGTTGCGCACGCTGGCCTGCAGGTGGTGCGCGCCGAAGCGGCCCTGGTACTGCACGAACACGCCGGTGTTGTCGCGGCTGTCGACCAGGTAGCCGGCGCTGCTGCCGTCCAGGTTGTCCTGGCTCCAGTCCACACCGGCGCTCAGCAGCTGGCCATCAGCGATGCTGATGTCGGCCTGCACCGAGGCACTGTCGCGGTGGGTCTGTGCATTGCCCAGCCAGGTATCACCGTTGAAGTTGTCCGATTCGTTATCGGCGCGGCCGACGTTGACCGTCAGGTTCAAGCGCTCGCTCGGCGTGTAGCGCAGCTTGCCGCCGAGTACCTGCTGCAGCGTTTCGGAGTAGTTGTAATAGCCGTCGTAATGGTTCTCGCCTTCGGCGCGCAGGGCGGTGCCCTCCACGCTCAACGTGTCCGTCAGGGCATAGCCACCGCGCAGGCTCATGGACAGGTTGCGGTAGCCATCGCGGTCGGGCTCGTCGGCGCCGCAGCCGGCGAAGGGCGACACCGAGCCACGGCAGGCGTTGATGCCATCGGTGTGCTGGTAGGCGATGTCGGTGCCGAACCAGCCACGCTCACCGCTGCCGCCGAAGCCACCGCTGGCCTCGCGCAGGCCGTTGCTGCCACCGCCGAGCTGCAGGTGCGGCGCGAACTGGCCGGCGTTGCGGCGGGTGAAAATCTGGATCACGCCGCCGATCGCATCGGCGCCGTACAGGCTGGACTGCGGGCCACGCACGATTTCGATGCGCTCGATCTGTGCCAGCGGCAGATCCTGGATCATCGCCAGGCCGAGGTCGCCCGTGTTGATGCGCACGCCATCGACCAGCACCAGGGTGTGGGCCGAGTTGGTGCCACGCAGGAACAGCGAGCTCTGCTTGCCCAGGCCGCCGCTGTTGTTGAGGTTGATGCCGGCACGGCCGCGCAGCAGATCCTGCAGCGACGGCGCCTGGCTGCGCTCGATCTCGGCGCGGTCGATCACCTGCGCCGGTGAGATGCTGTCCTGCAGGGCGATCGGGGTACGCGTGGCGGTGACCAGCACCTGGTCCAGCGCGGTGGCGTCGTCCTGTGCGGCGGCCAGCAGGGGCAGGGCCGAGAGCACGGCCAGGGAAAGAACGCGGGTTTGCAGCTTCATCGATGACTCCATGCACCGCGCACGCCCGCGCGGCAAGGGGTGGGGATGATCGCGCTGTAGGGAGGTTCGACGGTGGGCGGGCGCGCGCAGGCGCCAGCTTGCCGCCGCCATGCCCGCCGCATCGCAACCAGTCGTCTTCCAGGCCGGTCTCCGGGCTCGCGGGTCGATGGCGGTGCCATCGTGCCAGGCGCCTTCCCATGCCGGAGCACAGTGGCGTATTGCCTGGTGTTTCCACGCTTACCGTTGCGGGGGCAGCGCCGGAGTGGCGGCGTGGCACAGGGCCTGACGCGTCACCGGCTTCCCGTTTCAACCTGGCGGCATTGCAGCCCCAGGTCACCTGAAAGTGGGCGCAGTCTAAGCCATCCGCCGGGCCCATGGCGCGCACCGGTTAGAATGCGCCTCGCTTTTTCGATGTGATCTCCATGACCCCAACGTGGTTGCAGCACCCCGGCACCGACGCCCGTGACCCGCACCGGCCGGACGCAGCGGGCAGCAGACGGGGCGCGGCATGATCCTCGATCTGATCCGCCACGCCAGCACGGGCCGCGACGATCATCTTGATGGCCGCACCGATCCGCCGCTGCACGAGGGCGCGACCGACGCCCTGTGCGCGCGCTACGCCGGGCTGCCCTGGCAGCGGGTGCTGTCCTCGCCTCGGCAGCGAGCGCTGTTGACCGCCGAGGCATTGGCCTTGCCCCACGCGGTGGACGTGGAGGCCGATGAGGAATGGGAAGAACTGGATTTCGGCGACTGGGACGGGCTCGCGCTGGAGGCGCTGCCGATGGATGCGCTGTCAGCGTTCCATCTGGACCCGCACGCCAACCCGCCGCCGCATGGCGAAAGCTGGGGCCACTTCGAGCGCCGCATCGCGCGTGGACTGCACCGGCTGCTGGATGAGCCCGAGCCGGTCCCGACCCTGATCGTCAGCCATGGCGGACCGCTGCGGATGGTGCTGTCGCAGGTATGCGGCCTGCCGATGGCGATGTGCTGGGCGCTGCGCATCGATCACGGCACGCGGCTGCGCCTGCGCGTGGAGCGCGAGGACGACCGGCTGTGGGGCGAACTGCTGGAGCTGCAGCAGGTATGAGGCGCGCGGCTACCGACGGTGTGTCGGTAGCCGTGGATCAGCGGTTGTCATCGTCCATCTCGAACGGCGGCGCTTCGTCGCCGTCATCGTCGCGATGCTCCACGGTGCGGTCGTAGACCGGGCCGGAGGCGGGCGGCGCCTTCTTCAGCGGCTGGTCGGCGATGATCGCTTCGTACTCGGCCACCAGCACGGTGCGGCGCGCCTCCGGCAGTTCCTGCCAGTGGCAGTCCTGCAGCGCACCTTCCAGCGAGTAGAGCAGGTTCAAGCTGGGCTTGAAGCCGGCGCGGCGCACTTTGACGAAGGCACCGACCGCGCCGACCGCCACCAGATCTTCCGGCGTACGCAGACCGACCTGGCGCAGCCATGCTGCGCTCTTCGGGCCGATGTTGCGCAGCTTGACGCCACTCATCCCAAAGCCTCGACGAACACCGCGGCGATGGCTTCCAGCCCGGCCTGGTCCTCGGCATCGAAGCGCGCCAGCGAGGGGCTGTCCAGATCGAACACGCCGACCAGCTCGCCGTGGTGGACCAACGGCACCACCAGTTCCGAGCGCGAGGCCGAGTCGCAGGCGATGTGGCCCGGGAATGCATCGACGTCTTCGATACGCTGGGTCACCCGCTGCGAAGCCGCGGCGCCACACACGCCCTTGTCGAGTGGAATGCGCACGCAGGCGGGCAGACCCTGGAACGGGCCGACGACCAGCTCCTTGCCATCGAAGAAATAGAAGCCGACCCAGTTCAGGTGCGGCAGGGCGTGGTAGACCAGCGCCGACAGGTTGGCCGCATTGGCGATGCGGTCGCGCTCGCCGTGCACCAGGGCGCGGGCCTGGGCCAGCAGCTGGCCGTACTGTTCCGGCTTGCTGCCGGTGAGCGTGGAGGTATCGAACATGGCCGCAGTCTACCAAGCGCAGCGGTTGGGTGCCCCCGGGGCCGGCCGAACACAGCGGACCGCACCGCAGCGCTGCCGGGACGGCGGATAATGGCGCGTTTCCGCCCCCGGTCGTCCCCATGCCCCTGCCTGCGCCGCGCCCTGCCGCCCTGTTCGTCACCGGTACCGACACCGGCATCGGCAAGACCTTCAGCAGCTGTGTGCTGCTGCATGCCCTGCGCCGCCACGGCGGCACCGCGGTGGGCATGAAGCCGGTCGCCAGTGGCTGCGAGCGCACGCCCGAGGGCCTGCGCAACGAGGACGCCACGGCCCTGCTGGCCGCCAGCATGCCGATGCCCGCATATGACGACCTCAACCCGTTCGCGCTCGAGCAGCCGCTGGCCCCGGAGATCGCCGCGGCGGAGGCGGGCGTGCAACTGTCGCTGGCGCCGATCGAGGCCGCCTTCGCGCGCCTGCGCGCCAGCGCGGACACGGTGGTGGTCGAGGGCGTCGGCGGCTGGCTGGCGCCGCTGTCGGCCAGGCTGGACCAGAGTGATCTGGTGCACGCGCTGGCGCTGCCCGTGGTGATGGTGGTCGGGCTGCGGCTGGGCTGCCTCAACCATGCGCGGCTGACTGCCGAGGCGATCGCGGCCCGTGGCGCGCGCTGCATCGGCTGGATTGCCAACGACGTGGACCCGAGCATGGCACGCCGCGACGAGAACGTCGCACTGCTCACCGCGCGGCTGCCGATGCCATGTTGGGGGCGCCTGCCGTATGCGCCGGGCGTGGACCCGGCCCGCCTGGCGGACCGGCTGGTGTTCTGAGTGTCAGGTGCCTGCGCGCGTCTGCAGGGCGGTCGCCAACCGGCCGACCGTGGCGATCGCGCCGAGGAAACGCGCGTCGAGTTCCTGGCAGCATGACAGGCGCAGGCAATGCCGGTAGCGGGCACCGCGCGAGTACACCTGGCCGGGCATGAACACCACGCCCTCGGCCAAGGCCTGCTCGAACAGCTCCCCGGCATCGATCGCGGCAGGCAGCTCCACCCACAGCAGGAACCCGCCGGTCGGCTGGGTGGCCGACGTGCCGGGCGGGAAGTGCTGCGCGATCAGGCCACGCACGTGGCTGACCTGGTCGCTGTAGAGCCGACGCAAGCCCCGCAGATGATGCTCATAGTTGCCGGCCTCCAGGAACGCGGCAACCGCGTCCCCGAGCAGGCGTGATTCTGCGCCGGAAGAATGGAACTTCAGCAGCTGGATATCGGCGGCGAAGCGGCCACCGTCGAGCCAGCCGATGCGGTAGTCCGGTGCCAGCGTCTTGGAGAAGCCGCTGCAGACCATGATCCAGCCATCGCGGTCAAAGCTCTTGGCCAACGGCTCCAGCGGTTCCTTGAACTGCAGTTCGGCGTAGACCGCGTCTTCGATCAACGGCACCTGGTAATGGTTCACCAGCGCGGCAAGGCGCTGCTTGTTCGGCACGGGCATGCTGCCGCCGAGCGGATTGTGCACGGTCGGCATGGCCATGATCGCGGCGATGCCGCCGGCGGCGAGCAGCGCTTCCAGTGCATCCAGATCGAGTCCGTCGCGCGGATGGGTGGGCAGCTCGATCGCGCGCAGGCCCAGGCTGCGCAGCAGCGGGTAGATGTTGAAGTAGGAGGGCGCTTCGATCGCCACCGCATCGCCGGGTTGGGTCACCACGCGCAGCGCAAGCTGCAGGGCTTCCATCGCGCCATGCGTGAGCACCAGCCGGTCCGTGGTGGTGTGCAGCCCCAGCCGTGGCCCACGCTGCACGATCTGCGTCAGCAGCCGTGCCGCACCGTTGGGACGTGCGTAGGTCTCCACCGTGGTGGCGGCCCGGCGCAGTACCTGCGCGGTGGTGCGTGCCAGCTGGGCACCGGGATAGAAACGCTTGCCGCGCGGGCCGGCGAACGCCAGATCGACGATGTCCGGTTGCTGCTGTGCGGCCAGTACGCGGGCCATCATCGCCTGCTGCGAGGGTGCGGTCGGTGGTGAGGGCGCCTGCCGCAGCGACTGGGTCGGTTCGGGCAGGCGCGGGCTCACCACGAAGCCCGCCTTGGGCCGCGGCAGCACCAGCCCGGCATCTTCCAGCTGCCGATACGCGGCGATCACCGTGTTGAGGCTGAGGCTGCGCTGTGTCGCCAGGCCGCGCAGCGACGGCAGCCGGGTGCCGACCGGCAAGCGACCACTGCGGATCGCATCGGCCATTTCATCGGCCAGGGACTGGTAGAGGTTGGTCGCCATCGGCATCTGCATCCACGGGTATCTGTAACCGTGCGGATGCCAGCCATCTGCATCTGTATCCGCCTCGGGACGCAGCCTACCATGGGGCTCGATGACTTCCCTCGCGCACGGCAGAGCGATGTGTGCCGTGCGTCTTTTCTTCTGGTTCCCCGCGTGATCAGCGCGCCGAAATGGTGGTGCTCACCAGGCGCGGCTGCTCGCGGTACAGCGCCGGGTACTGCTGCTTCAGCGCGGCCACCTTGGGCAGGTCGTTGATCCGGATGTACAGCGATTCCGGATGCAGCGTGAGGTAGTTCTGGTGATACCCCTCGGCGGCGAAGAACGGCTTGCCGCCATCGACCTGGGTCACCACCGGCGCGGCGTAGGACCTGGCCTGCTGCAACTGGGCGATATAGGCGCGGGTGGCATCGCGCTGCGCCGCGTCGTCGGCATAGACCGCCGAGCGGTACTGCGTGCCTCGGTCCGGGCCCTGCCGGTTGAGCTGGGTCGGATCATGCGCCACCGAGAAGAACACCTGCATCAGTTGGCCATAGCTGACCTGGGCCGGATCGTAGGTGACCTGCACCGCTTCGGCATGGCCGGTACCGCCGCCGCCGACGCGCGGGTAGGTGGCATTCGCCGCACTGCCGCCGATGTAGCCGGAGAGCGCGTTGTCCACGCCCTTGATGTGCTGGAACACGCCCTGCACACCCCAGAAGCAGCCACCGGCGAATACCACCTGTGCACGCTTCACACCGGGTTGGCGCAGGTCGGCCTTGCCTGCAGGTGGCGGCATCGCCGCGGCTGTGATGGCTGCGGCGGCGTGTGCCGGTCGATCCAGACCCAGCACCACGCTGGCGGTGAGTGCCGCGATAGCGACAGCGATGCCGCCTGCAACGAGTTTGTCGACTGCGATCTTCATGCGATGGCTCCTCACCCAAACGTAAAGGCGTAGGCGTGCACGCCCGGATCGAGGAACTCGATCTCGAAGGTGCGCTCCTGCACGGCGCCGGACTGGCGGATCAGCTGATACAGACGGTTTTCATCCACGCGGCCGTCGCCGTCGGCGGAGATGTCTCCACCGGCCGCAGCGCCGGGCGCCTGCCCGTCGATGCGCACGCGGAACCGGACCGGCTTGCCGTCCTCGCCCGGCGCCAGCACCAGGTGCAGGTCGCGCGCATGGAAGCGGAAGGCGATGCGGCCGCCGCGTGTCTCCAGCCGGGCGTCTTCGTTGCCCACGGTCCAGCGCCCGGCCAAGGCCCACTGGTTGTGCTGAAGGGTGGCAGGCACGGTGTAGTCGGCAGGCTTATCCTGGTGCAGGCCACCGGGCGAGGCGAAGTTCTCGGCACGCGCATGGCCGAGGTAGGTCTCCGGTGATTTGAGGTTGCTCATGTCGGCCTGGCGCGCCACGCCGTCCAGCGTCATCGCGACCGGTGCATCGTCACCGGGCAGGATGTTGCCGGCCTCGCGCAGCAGCTGGCGGATGATCTGCTCGGACTGCGCGTAGTTACCCTCGCCGAAGTGATGCGCGCGGATCCGGCCCTGCGCATCGATGAAGTAATGCGCCGGCCAGTACTTGTTGTTGAAGCCGCGCCAGATGGCGAAGTCGTTGTCGATCGCGACCGGGTAGGTGACCTTCAGGTCCTCCACCGCCCGCTGCACGTTGGGGAGATTGCGCTCGAAGGCGAACTCCGGCGCATGCACGCCGATCACCACCAGACCGTGATCGCGATAGCGCTCGGCCCACTCACGCACGTAGGGCATCGCGCGCAGGCAGTTGATGCAGGAGTAGGTCCAGAAGTCGACCAGCACCACCTTGCCTCGCAACGCCTGCGCGTCCAGCGGCGGGCTGTTGAGCCAGCCGGTCGCACCGGCCAGCGAGGGCAGGGTGCCTTCCACCGGCAGCGGCTGCCCAGGGGCACCGGCGGTGCTCATCATCGCCGCACCGGCCGCGGGCTGCTGCGCCGGAAGTACATCGAGCAGGCCCTGCTCCAGCTTGGCGGTGCTGACCGTGGAGAGCCGGGTCAGCACGCCGGTATCCCACCCCATCGCGATGGCGACCACCGCCAGCAACGCGGCGATGCCGAGCCCGCGGCGCAACCACTCCCCCACGCCGAGGCGGCGCTTGAGCGCGGCGAACACGCGCCCGCCGATCCAGATCGCCAGGGCCAGCGAGGTGGCCGCGCCCAGTGCGTAGGCCAGCAGCAGCCCGCTGGTGCCGACGCTGGCGCCCTGCAGCGCCGCGCCGGTGAGGATCAGGCCGAGGATCGGCCCCGCACATGGCGCCCACAGCAGGCCGGTGGCGATGCCGATCAGCAGCGAGGTGCCCACGCCCCCCCGCCCCGCGTCACTGGCCGCATCGGCCGAGGCGCTGAGCCGTGCGCCCAGCCGCTGGAACGGCGACAGCAGGCGGTCGGCCAGCGCCGGCCACAGCAGCGCCAGCGCGAACACTGCCATCACCACCAGCGCGATCCAGCGCCCGATCTGGTTGGCCTGCGCCACCCATTGGCTGCTCACCGCCGCCAGGCTGGCGACCACGGCGAACATCAACGCCATGCCGATCAGCAGCGGCAGGCCACTGCGCAGGAACGGGCGGTCCGAGCGGGCGAACACGAACGGCAGCACCGGCAGGATGCAGGGGCTGAGGATGGTGAGCACGCCACCGAGGTAGGCCAGCACGAGCAGAAGCATGGAGAGGTCCTTCTATGACGCAGGGGAGTGCGGCGCTCAGGCCGCGACGAAATTCATGGCCACGCCGTTCATGCAGTAGCGCAGGCCGGTGGGCCGCGGGCCGTCATCGAACACGTGGCCGAGATGACCACCGCAGCGCCGGCAGTGCGCCTCGACGCGGACCATGCCCAGGGTGGTGTCGCGGTCTTCGCCGACGGCATCGTGCAGCGGCGCCCAGAAGCTTGGCCAACCGGTGCCGCTGTCGAACTTGGTGGAGGAGGAGAACAACGGCAGCGCGCAGCCGGCACAGCTGAAGGTGCCACGCCGATGCTCTTTGTTGAGGGGGCTGCTGAACGGCCGCTCGGTACTCTGCCGCCGCAGCACGCTGTACTGGGCGGGCGTGAGCTGCTCGCGCCACTGCGCATCGCTGCGCATCACCTCGAACTGGCGTGCGGGTGCGGCGGGCGCCGCCGGGGCAGGGTTGCTGCAGGCGGTCAGGCCAAACAGACCGGCGGCGGCCGTCATGCCACCCATTCCAAGCACTTTGCGACGTGTGAAGCGCATGACCGATCTCCGGACACGGGGACGATGCGGCCATGCTGCGCCCGGCCCGGTCAACGAATCCTCACGCAGGGTTAAATTTTCCGTGACACATTCAGGTCGCGATCCGTCGACAATGCCGCCATGCCCTCCTGCCGCCCCCTGAGCCGATGAGCAGTGCCAAGCGTGTCCTGATCGTCGAAGACGATGTCCACATCGCCAACCTGCTGCGCATGCACCTGCGCGATGAAGGCTATGAGGTCACCCATGCCGCCACCGGCGATGAGGGCCTGGCCCTGCTGGAGGCGCAGCCGTGGAGCGCGCTGGTGCTGGATCTGATGCTGCCCGGCGTGGACGGCCTGGAGATCTGCAAGCGTGCCCGGGCGATGACGCGCTACACCCCGATCATCATCACCAGTGCGCGCGCCAGTGAAGTGCACCGCATTCTCGGCCTGGAGCTGGGTGCGGACGATTATCTGGCCAAGCCCTTCTCGATGCTGGAACTGGTGGCACGCGTGAAGGCGCTGCTGCGCCGTGTCGAGGCGATGGCGCAGAACGCACGCATCGACGCCGGCGAGATCGAGGTGGCCGGGCTGCGCATCGACCCGGTCGCACGCACGGCACTGGTCGACGGCCGGCCCCTGGAACTGACCCCGCGCGAGTTCGACCTGCTGTACTTCTTCGCCCGTCATCCGGACCAGGTCTATTCGCGGATGGACCTGCTCAACCAGGTCTGGGGCTATCAACACGACGGCTACGAGCACACCGTCAACACCCACATCAACCGGCTGCGCAACAAGATCGAGCGCGATTCGGCCAACCCGCAGCGTATCCAGACGGTGTGGGGGCGCGGCTACAAACTGGTCGATGGCCACGAGGGGGCAGACACATGATCCGCCTCACCTTGTCCCAGCGCCTGTCCGCGGTGTTCTTCGCGCTGTTGCTGCTGTGCTGTGGCGCACTGGTCTGGATCCAGATGCGCAGCACCACTGTGCATGAGCAGGAAACCGTGCAGCGCCTCTCACGCGGGCTGGCCGAGCACATCGCGCGCAGCGGCGAGTTGATGGATGGTCGCGGCATGCGCAATGGTGAAGTGCGCGCTTTGTTCGGCAAGCTGATGGCGGTCAACCCGAGCGTGGAGGTGTATCTGCTCGATGACCAGGGCCGCATCCTTGGCCATGACGCGCCGGACGGTCACCTCAAGCGCAGCCGTGTCGATCTGGCGCCTGTGCAGGCGCTGCTGCGCGACGAGCCGTTGCCGATCCTCGGCGATGACCCACGCAGCGCGACCGGCCGCAAGGTGTTCAACGCGGCGCCGCTGTGGGTGCAGGGGCATCAGGCGGGCTACATCTACGTGGTGCTGGTCGGTGAACAGCGCGAGGCGCTCGCCGCCAATATCGCGGCCAACAGTACGCTGCGCACCACGTTGTGGTCGCTGGCGATCGTGGCCGTGGTGGGGCTGCTGGCTGGCCTGGTCGCGTTCCGCTGGGTGACCCGCCCGTTGCGCCAGCTGACCCGGCGCATCCAGTCCTTCGATGTGGATAGCGCTACCCCGGACGCCGCGCCGCCACCGGCACCGGTGCGTCCCGGCGAGCGCGACGAACTGGCGATCCTGCAGCACAGCTTCGGGCACATGGCCCAGCGCCTGGGCGAGCAGTGGCAACAGCTGCGCCAGCAGGATCTACAGCGGCGCGAACTGGTCGCCAACATCTCGCACGATCTGCGCACGCCGTTGTCGTCGCTGCACGGGTATCTGGAAACCCTGGCGCTCAAGGACGCCACGCTCAGCGCCGAGGAGCGCCAGCGCTATCTCTCCATCGCCTTGTCGCAGAGCCACAAGGTCGGCCGGCTGGCCCAGGCGCTGTTCGAGCTGGCCCGCCTTGAACACGGCGGCGTGGTGCTGGACCGCCAGACCTTCTCGCTGCCCGATCTCGTGCAGGATGTGTTCCAGAAGTTCGAGCTGGCGGCGCAGTCGCGTCGGCAGACGTTGAGTGCCGACATTCCGGCGGGCGTGCCGCCGGTGATCGCGGATCTGGCGTTGATCGAGCGGGTGCTGACCAACCTGCTCGACAACGCGATCCGCCACACGCCCGAGGGCGGCCGTATCGCCGTGACCCTGCGCGCGGTCAGTGGCGAGGTGCAGATCAGCATCGCCGACAGTGGTCCGGGCATCGCCCCGGAGCGGCGCGACACATTGTTCACCGCCATGCCGGCGCTGGGCAGCCAGCGGCCGGACAGCGGCGGGCTGGGCCTGCTGATCGTGCATCGCATCCTGCAACTGCATGGGCGCGATATCCGCCTGCTGGAGAGTCGCGAGGGGGCGCTGTTCGTGTTCTCGCTGCCGGCCGCGCGCTGAGCGCCCGCGGGAGCGCGTCAGGCATCTGGCAGCAACAGCCGGAACCTTGCACCGCCGAGAACCGAGTCGCAGACGTCCGCGCGGCCACCGTGTTTGATGGCGATGATATGGACCAGGGCCAGCCCCAGTCCGAAGCCATCGGGGTGCCGCTGCAGCTGCACGTACGGCTGGAAAATGCGTTCGCGGTCTGCCGGGGCGACGCCAGGTCCGTCATCGTCCACGGCGATGACCACCCATTGCTCGACCGTGGATGCGCTTACCACCACCTCGCTGGCCGCATGGCGGCACGCGTTGCCGATCAGGTTGCCCAGTGCCAGCAGCAGCGCATCGCGGTTGGCGACGAGGGTGCGTTGATGCGAGGGCAGGAAGCGCAGGCGCCGCACCCTGCCGCCGGGCGGAAGACGCTGGTCGAGCGCGTCGAACACCTCGGCAACCTCCAATCGTTGGGTGCTGATCCGCAGGCTGCGCCCGAACTGCGCATAGGTCACGCCAGCCGAGGCAAGTTGCTCCAACCGGGTGACATCGGCTTTCAGACCTTCGAGCAGCTCAGTGCCTTCCGGGTCCTCGTCACCTACCTGCATCATTGCCAGTGCGAAACGCATCCGCGCCAGCGGGGTGCGGGTTTCGTGCGCAACCGCCTGGGACAGGATCCGCTGCCCTTCCATGACGTCCTGCAGTTGGGTGGCCATCCTGGACAATGCTTCGCGCAGGGGTCGCACCAGGTGCGTGCCGACCGCCGGTGCACCGACGGCGAGGTCGCCCTGCTGTATCGCCAGCGCCATGTGGCCCAGCGCATAGACATCACGCCAGAGCCGATACACCAGAAAATAGAGCGGCAGTGCGATGGCGATGACGAAAATGCCGACCATTACCAGCGTGTCCACGCTCGGGCTGTCGTACCAGGCGACATCGGCCTTGTCGGGTTTGGAGAAATCGCCCAGCACCAGCACCTCGCTGGAGCCAGGCAGCCGCTGATAGCTGAAATGGGCATCGTCGGTCACCACGAGTCCCCCCTGTTCGAGATGTTGCAGCGATTGGGGATAGAGCGTGTGCGGTGCCTCGGCCATTGGTATCACCCGCACTGGGTAGGCGAACTGCGTCTGCAGCAGCCGGGTCAGTTGCGGCCATTGCGCCTGCGGGGTATCGGCATAGCGAGCCTGCAGGAGATGATGGATGCCTTGCAGCTGTGTGCGGATCTGCTGGTCTTCGCCCTGCTCGGTGAGCGCGGCCCATAGGTACAGTCCGGAGCCGATAAGGATGAGGTAGGCCAGTACGAAGCCCAGGCAATAGCGCAGGAAGAGGCGGAAATGCCCGGCGTGGTGAATGGCCGTACCAGAGGACGCCATCGGGTCAGTCCCACCCGGCCCGGTTGAACAGATAGCCCTTGCTGCGGATCGTTTTGATGCGATCCGGCACCTCGCCCAGGTCGCCGAGCTTGCGGCGCAGCCGTGAGATGCGTGCATCTATCGAGCGATCCAGTCCGTCAAATCCGATGCCGCGCAGGTCGCGCAACAGATCGTCCCGGCTGAGTATCGTTCCGGCGCTCTCGGCCAGGCACAGCAGCAGATCGAATTCGGCCGTCGTCAATTCGATGCGTTTGGACTGCAGGGTCACCTCGCGGATATCGCGCTCGATGCGCAGCTGCCCGAAGCACAGCGTCGGGCGGGTCTGTCGTTGGCCGCTGTCGCGACGCAGATGCGCACGGATACGTGCCAGCAGCACGCGCGGCTCGATCGGCTTGCCGATGTAATCGTCGGCACCCAGCTCAAGCCCCAGGACCTGATCGATATCATCGGTACGGGCGCTCAGCATGCATATCACGCCGGGATAGCGGGGACGCAGCGCTGCGCACACCGCAAAGCCATCGATGCCCGGCAGGGTCACGTCGAGCAGCACCACGGCCGGATCCAGCGCAGGAATCCGCTCCACGGCACGCTCGCCAGTGAGTTCATGCAGTACGTCATAGCCGTGTCTGGCCAGATAGCCGCTCACCAGCCTGCCCAGACGCTCGTCATCCTCCACCAGTACGATATCGACCATCGCTGCATCGCCTGCCTGACCTGACGCGATCGTAAAGCAGTACGGCAAGGCATCGCCCGTCACACGCAATGCGGTGGGCCGTTCGTGAGCCGTGGTGCCGCCACGCTGAAACAAAGGACGTCAATTGGTGCAGACAACGACTGCCCGTGGCGTATACAGCAGCTTCAGTGGTGCGGCGATGGATCCGGGACGGACACTGCTGCAGTGTCGCATTCTGCACGTTGTCACGCGCGGTTACACACAGTCGACAACGGTTTCGACAGGCACACGCGCACGCCACTGACATGCGGCCGGCAGGGATCCACGCTGTGTACTCCCAACCACGGAGTCACCCATGTACATCAAGCGTTCCCTCATTGCCCTGTCGCTCGCCCTGGTCGCCACCACCGCCCACGCTTCTTCCCCTGATCGCGAAGGTGCCTATGTTTACGGTGGTCTCGGCAAGACGCACGTCAAGTCGAAGACCCCTGCAGCGGACGTGGTGCCCGGTGAAAAGCGCAAGCAGAGCGATTCGGGGACCAGCTACGCCAGCGGCGCCGGATATCGCTTCGGGCCATTCCTGGCCGCAGAAGCTTCGTTCGAGAACACACTCAAGAACAGCCGCAGCAAGGACGTGTCGCGACTGACGAACCGCTCGCTCAATGTCGGCGGGCTTGCATTGCTGCCGATTGGCGACCGTGTCGAAGTGTTCGGCAAGGCAGCGGTCGGCAGTCGCCAGCAGAGCTTGGCCCCGCCCAAGAACGCGGTGGGGGATACCAAGCGAATCCGCCAGAGCAAGTTCGGCGTCACGCCCAGCGTCGGTGCCAACGTGTACCTGACCGAGGCACTTGCCGTGCGCGCGGAGTACAGCATTCCACAGTCGGTCAACAAGAAGGTGACGCAGGCCTCGGGGGACGAAAAAATGCGCCTGAACACCTGGAACGTGGGTATGTCCTACCGCTTCTGATTCGAGCGACCGCCGCCGATCCGTGCGGATCGGTGGCGGCTTCCCAAAGTGAGCGGGTGCAGTGCCGCGCGCTCACATCCCGGTAGGAGAAAGACCCATGAGTGGTATCTGTGGCGCGGTCCTGCGTCCTGGACGGTGCGCAGCGGAACTGTCGCAGCACGTGCAAGCCATGAGTGTGACACCACGCCATCGTGACAGCGTGCCACCTGCGCCCTGGTGTGAAGAGGATGACGGCGTGGCACTGGCCCAGTTGCACGCCGGCCCGGCGCGGCATGGCTCGCCCCGCAGGTCCCGGTGCGG
Organism: Stenotrophomonas sp. 05L413; assembly: GCF_056397945.1. Taxonomy (NCBI): domain Bacteria; kingdom Pseudomonadati; phylum Pseudomonadota; class Gammaproteobacteria; order Lysobacterales; family Lysobacteraceae; genus Stenotrophomonas; species Stenotrophomonas sp. 05L413. Next base: position 230,005 of record NZ_JBFTOL010000006.1, on the reverse strand, counting down.
GCGCTACGTGCTGTGCATGGATGGCAGGTTGAACGTGCGCACCGCCCTTGAGCGCGAGTACGCCACGAGCGTCCATCCAGGTGCGGATGATGCGACCCTGCTGTTGCTGTCCATCGCGGCGCGCGGGGTGCAGCGTACGCTGCACGATTGCGATGGCACGCTTGCGCTGGCGGTATGGGACTGCCAGGACAAGGTGCTCTGGCTGGCCCGCGACCGGGTGGGGGCCCGTCCGCTCTATTACGGGTGGTGCCATGGCGACGTGTTGTTTGGCTCCAGTGTTACATCGCTGCACGGCTATCCCGGCTTTCAGGCGCCCATCAGTCGCGATGCACTCACCCTGTTGCTTCGCTATGGCTACATCCCCGCCCCGCACAGCATTCAACAGGGCATTTTCAAGGTTTCAGCGGGCTGCGTGGTCCGTCTCAACCTGGCCGCGCGCGAAGCCGGCGCAACTGCGCATGTCGATCACGCCGGAGGTCGCCGCTACTGGGATGCCCGAGAGGACATGTGCGCCGCGATCGACGAGCGGGCCTACTCAACACTGAGTTTCGACGATGCGACGGGAAAACTGGAGCTGCTCCTGCACCAGGCTGTCTCGCGATGCAGGCCTCACGGCGCTCCGGCGGCCGCATTTCTTTCCGGCGGGACCGATTCATCGCTGGTGACCGCCGTGCTGCAATCCCAATCCACGCTGCCGGTGGAGACCTTCACGGTCGGCTTCGATGATCTGCGTCATGACGAATCGGACTGGGCGGATCAAGTTGCTGGACGCCTGAGGACGCGGCATACCCGGCACATCCTGCGTTGGAACGAGGCTGCGGCGCTGGTGGCGTCCCTGCCGGACGTCTGGTGTGAGCCCTTTGCCGATGCCTCCCAGATGCCGACGCTGCTCGCGTGCGCGCTGGTCGCCAAAGACCACAGCAGCGTGTTCACCGGCGATGGGGGCGATGAACTCTTCCATGGCCATGGGGCCTATCAGCGGGCCCTGCGTAATGCGGCCTGGACGGCGCGCATGCCTACGCCCTTGCGGCGGATGCTGCAGCAATGGCCGCAGCGTGACGGGGAGCGTGCCCGGCTGGGGGGATGGCCCGCGCTGCGCTCGGAGCTGCAGGCAGACAGTCTGGAAGCACATTACCTGCTGCGCGTATCGCGGTGGCGCGATCCCTGCCGTGCCGTGCTGCATGCAAGTGAGCCTCTTACGCTCTTTACCGACTGCCAGCGCTGGCTCCCTGCGGGCGATCCGGCCGACCGCGTCCAGTACCTGGATTTCATGATGGATCTCGGCAACGGGATCATGACCAAGATCGATCGTGCCGGTGCCGCGCATGGGCTGGACACGCGCTCTCCACTACTCGATGCCGCCGTCGCACGCTTTGCCTGGTCGCTCCCCAGCCCGCTCAAATACGCCGGTGGCGAGCACAAGCGCATCCTCAAGCGGCTGTTGTGCCGGCATCTGCCGGAGCACCTGGTCCACCGTCCGAAAATGGGCTTCGGGCCACCCGTGGCGGCCTGGCTGGCCGGCCCACTGCTTCCGTGGGCCGACGCGCTGCTCGACGAGGAACGCCTGCGCCGGGAGGGGTACTTCGATGCGGCCGTGGTCGGGCGTATCTGGGCCGAATTCCGTGAGGGGCGGCGCAAGTGGCACACCCACCTGTGGCCGATCCTGATGTTCCAGGCGTGGCTGGAGCGCCATCGGCGCGCCATTGCCGAGGCCTGACCGCCGCCCAAAAAAAAGACCCGACAGAGGGAGGGTTCTGTCGGGTCTGGGATTGCGTGGGGGGAGGGACCCACGCAAATTCGATGTTGTCCGGCTCAGCCGCGGGTCTTGCCTGCGCTGGGCGTGGCGGCCGCGAACGGCTGCCGGGCGAGTTCGCCGAAGGCTTCGGAGGCCTTCAGCCCCAGACCGGCCACTTCCTGGCTGGCGCTGGTCCAACGGGCGAGGTTGTCACGTGCCAGTTGCGCGCCTTTGGGCAGCAGCGACTGCAGCGTGCCAGCATCCTGTGACTGCACCATTTCACCGAAGAACCCGCTGGTGGCGGTGATGTTCTTTTCCAGCGTCTTCAACTGCACCCCGAACATGCTCTCGGCATTCTCCAGTGCGAGCCGGTTGGCACGCGTGGCCGTGGCGGCCAACTGGCGGGTGTAGTCGCTGAAGGAATCGGTGAACGCGGACGCCATGGTCAGGACGGCTCGAGAACGTTGATGCAATGCAGCATACGCCGAAAATATTGCATTGCAACATTCCGTTGACGGTTGTCGTCCGGATTCAGTCGAATGTTTTACATATCAATGGGTTGCGCAGTGTTTCGGGCGGTAGCTTATGGCCCGGAGCCGGCCAGGGGCCGGCACTACCGCGCCGTATGATGCCCGCGTGCCATCGGATCAGCCCCGGTAGCGGCAGCCGGAGGTGCAGGTTTCGTGCACGGTGACTTCGCTCAGCTCGGGCAGGGCCGGCTTGAGTTCGTCCCAGATCCACATCGCCAGGCGCTCGCTGGTCGGGTTTTCCAGCCCGGGGATGTCGTTGAGGTAGTGGTGGTCCAGACGGTCGTAGATCGGCTGGAAAGCGGCTTTGACGTCGCCGAAGTCCATGATCCAGCCGGTCTGCTCGCCGGGCTCGCCTTCCACTTTGAGTTCCACCCGGAAGGAGTGGCCGTGCAGGCGCGCGCACTTATGGCCCACCGGGACGTTGGGGAGGTGGTGAGCGGCCTCGAGGGTAAAGACTTTGAAGATTTCCATGGCCGCATTGTAGCGGTGGGCTGGGGCTCCAGCAGGGGTCGGGCGTTAATTGTTGCTAACGAAAACATTTCCATCCGGATGAAGAGATGTTAGGTTCTCTTATATCCGTATGAAGAGATGTTATTGGCCGTGGTTCAGCCAGGCATGGACTACTGCGGAACTTGTCGTCCACCACCCCACTGAAGTTCATGCCCAAGCACACTCTTCTTGTAGCGGCGTTGTCCGTCGCTCTGGCAACGCCTTTGACCGCGTTCGCCGACGCCGCCCCCGATGCCGCCGCCACCGGCGACAGCAAGACCCTCGCCGCCGTGCGGGTCACCGGGTCCAACATCAAGCGCACGGATACCGAGTCGGCCAACCCGGTGCAGGTGATCGAGCGCCAGCAGCTGGAGGAGACTGGCAAGGCCACCGTCGCCGACCTGCTGCGCTCGATCTCGGCCAACACCGGCAACGCCGCCAACGAAACCACCAACAACGGGTGGGCCTCCGGTTCGGCCGGCATCGGCCTGCGCGGCCTGTCGCAGAAGAACACGCTGGTGCTGCTCAATGGCCGCCGCCTGGCCAACTACGGGTTCCCGGCCGGCGGCCTGTCGGACACCTTCGTCAACCTCAACGCGCTGCCGCTGGTTGCGGTGGAGCGCATCGAAGTGCTCAAGGACGGCGCCTCGGCCGTGTACGGTTCGGATGCCGTGGCCGGCGTGGTCAACATCATCACCCGGCAGAATTTCGAAGGTGCCGAACTCGGTGGCAGCCTGGGCACCGCCGATCAGGGCGGGCTGGACGAGCAGAACCTGAAGTTCATCGGCGGCATCGGTGATCTGGACACGGACGGCTACAACATCCTGGTCAGCCTGGAAGGCTACAACCGCGAGCGCCTGGACCAGGACCAGCGCGACCTGACCAAGTCCGGCATCTACACCGACAAGCCCGGCGGCCGCTGGAACGGCTGGTCGGCCAAGGGCGCACGCTATCTGGTCAATGGCACGTCGGTACCGATGCTCGATGCCAGCGGCAACTGCCCGGACGGCACCACCCTGGTCGCCAGCGCACCGATCGACGGCCTGGCCGGCAACACCTGCGGCTTCAACCAGGCGCCTTACACCACGCTGATCCCCTCGACCAAGCGCTACCAGGCCTACGTCAACGGCACCTTCCGGGTGAACGACAACGTCGAAGCGTTCGGCGAAGTGCTCTACAGCGACATCAAGGGCGTCTCCTGGTTCGGCAGCAGCCCGTTCTTCACCCTGGAAAGCGGCCGCTTCGCGCTCAACGCCGATACCGGGCTGGCCGAGCCGGTGTCGTCCAACCTGCCCGCCAGCAGCCCGTACAACCCGTATGGCCGCGCGGTGCCGATCGAGTACACCTTCTTCAACCTCGGTGCGACCATCAAGACCAACCGCTCGCAGGCCTACCGCGGCCTGGTCGGGCTGCGCGGCAGCCTGCAGAACTGGGATTGGGAAGTGGGTGCGTTCGGCGCCCGCAGCAGTGAGCGCGAGACCGTCTCCGGCGGCTTCGCCAACCGCTATGCGCTGGCCGATGCGCTCGCCACCGGCAGCTACAACCTGCTCAATCCGTCGGCAACCTCGCAGGACGTGCTCAACGCGATCAACATCAGCACGCTGCGCCCGGCCGAGTCGGTGCTGCAGGGCGTGGATGCCAAGATCTCCGGTGCGATCGGCCATACCTGGGCCGGCGAGATCGGGTTCGCCGCCGGTGCCGAATGGCGCCGCGAGAAGCTCGATTCCAACAACCCCTGGCAGATCGACGCGGGCCTGCAGATCCGCCCGGCGATCGCCGAGGTGCACGGTGAGCGCAAGGTCACCGCGGCCTATGCCGAAGTGAACGTGCCGCTGGCCGACCGCCTCGAACTGCAGGCCGCGGCGCGTGCCGATCACTACAGCGATTTCGGCGATGCGTTCTCGCCCAAGCTGAGCCTGCGCTGGCAGCCGTGGGACATCCTGCTGGTGCGTGCCGCCGCCTCCAAGGGCTTCCGCGCGCCGTCACTGTCGGAGAACTCCAACAGCACCAGCATCGCCTACGGCAGCGTGATCGATCCGCGCGACCCGGACGTGCCGGGCTCGCGGCAGAACCCGACCTTCTTCACTGTCGGCAACAACGATCTCAAGCCCGAGCGCACCAAGAGCTTCAATGCCGGCATCGTGCTCTCGCCGTGGTCCAACACCAGCCTGAGCGTGGACTACTACCGCATCGAGCTGGAAAACCTGGTGGGCACCAACAACACCCAGACCCTGGTCACCGACAACGTGCCGGGTGCGGTCAGCCGCGATGAGCGCGGCAAACTGCTGGCGGTGTTCAACCGCTACCAGAACCTGAGCGAGCTGAAGACCTCGGGCTTTGATGTCGAACTGCGCCAGCGCTTCCCGACCACGCAGGCCGGCGACTTCGGCCTGAGCACCGCCTTCACCCACGTGCGCGACTACAGCCGCCCCACCGTGGTCGGTGGCCCGCTGGTGGATTACGCCGGCAGCAACCTCGGCGCCACCCTGCCCAAGAACAAGGCCACCACCACCTTCGACTGGAGCTATGGCGACTTCCGCACCGCGCTGACCTGGTACTACACCAGCGGGTACGACCAGAAGGCCAGCGCCGCGGCCACTGCCGTGCAGGATCGGGTGGATGCGTACAACCAGTTCGATCTGTACCTGGGCTACACCGGTATCGACAAGCTGACCGTGTACGCGAAGATCCAGAACCTGGCCGATGAGGAACCGCCGTACGACGCCTCGTTCCCGGGCATCCGCGCGCCGTACGACTTCAGTCAGTACGACCTGCGTGGTCGCTACTTCACGGTCGGCTTCGACTACCGCTTCTGACCTCATCCACTGCACCGGAGCGTGCGTAGCCACAGGGCCGGAAGGAACCGGCCCGTCTTTCGGGGAATCGCTGTGTCTTTGCAACGTCGTCTGTTCTCTCCCATCGCCTGGGTGGCGCTGGTGCTGTCTGTGTTCGCTGCGCCTGTCTCCGCGCAGAGCGCGTACTTCTTTCCGGGCAGTGGTGATTTTGATCCCGCCGTGCCCACGCCCCAGCAGTTTCTCGGCTATGAGATCGGCAGCCGCTATACGCGGCACGACCAGCTGGTGGCCTACTTCAACGAACTGGCCAAACACTCGGACAAGATCAAGGTCGAAGAAATCGGCCGCAGCTACGAGGGCCGCCCGCTGCTGATTGCCACGGTGACCTCGGCGCAGAATCTCCAGAACCTGGACGCGCTGCGCCGCCAGCACGTCACCCTGGCCGATCCGGCGCAGCCGCTCTCGGCCGCCGGCAGCAGCCCGGTGGTGGTGTGGCTGGGCTACAGCGTGCACGGCAATGAAACCTCCAGCGGTGAAGCGGCGATGCTCACCGCCTACTACCTGGTCGCCAGCCGCAGCGCGGAGACCGCGCAGTGGCTGCAGCAGGCGGTGGTGCTGTTCGATCCGGCGCAGAACCCGGATGGGCGCGACCGCGCGGCGAGCTGGCACAACGCCTATGCATCCTCGCCTGCCTCGGCCGATCCGGCCGACAAGGAACATGTCGAACCGTTCCCGCAGGGCCGCACCAATCACTACTTCACCGATCTCAACCGCGACTGGCTGGCGCTGACCCAGCAGGACACGCGGCCGAAGATCGCCTATTTCCACCAGTGGTACCCCAACGTCCAGATCGATTTCCACGAGATGGGCAAGGACAGCACCTACTACTTCGAGCCGTCGCCGGCGAGCATGCACAGCCCGCTGATTCCGGCGGCATCGTATGACTTCAACAAGACCCTGGCCAAATACCACGCCCAGTCGCTGGATGCACTGGGCTCGCTGTATTACACCGGGGAGAACTTCGACAACTTCTCGCCGGTGTACGGCTCGACCTACCCGGACTTCCACGGTGCGGTCGGCGTGACCGTGGAGCAGGCCAGTTCCCGCGGCCGCGTGCAGGAATCGGTCAATGGCCTGCTGACCTTCGGCTTCACCATCCGCAATCAGGTCGCCACCGGACTGGGCACAGTGCGTGGCGCAGTGACCGAGCGCGACGGGCTGCTGAAGCTGCAGAAGGAGTTCTTCCAGTCCGCACTGAAGCAGGCCAACCAGCAGCCGGTGAAATCCTTCGTGTTTGGTGATGCCGCCGACCCGGGCTTGACCCAGCGGCTGCTGGATCTGCTGCTGCAGCACCAGATCACGGTGCAGGCGCTGACCGCCCCGGTCACCGTGGATGGGCTGCGCTTCGAGCCGGGCAGCGCGTACGTCATCCAGGCCGCGCAGCCGCAGTTCCGCCTCGTGCATTCGATCTTCGCCGACACCCCACCGATCAAGGGCGATGTGTTCTACGGCAGCACCTCCTACGCGATCGCGCCGGCCTACGGCATCGCCTTCGCCGCGAGCCGCAGCCGGATTGCCGGTGGCGAGCGCGTGGCCAGCGTGCCGGCCGCCAACGGTGGCGTGGTCGGCGGTCAAGCGGGCTACGCCTACGTGTTCGATTGGCGCGATTACAACGCCAGCCGCGCGCTGTATGCACTCCAGGCCAAGGGTGTGTTGACCCGTGCGGCCTTCCAGCCGTTCACCGCAGCCACCGCCCAGGGCGAGCAGTCATTCGGCTATGGCAGCGTGGTGGTGCCGGTCGCGGGCCAGCCGCTGGCCGGTGCCGAGCTGCTTGCCGCGGTCGATGCGGTCGCACGCAGCAGTGGGGTGCACATCCAGGCGCTGTCCAGCGGGCAGAGCCGTGGTGGCATCGATCTGGGCAGTGACAGCGTCAAGGCGCTGCGCAAACCGGCGGTGGCGCTGGTGATGGGCGAGGGCGTCAGTGCCACCGAGATCGGCTCGGCGTGGTTCCTGCTTGATCAGCACGTGCAGTTGCCGGCCAGCAAGATCGACCCGGCACAACTGGGCAAGATCACGCTGGACCGCTACACCACGATTGTCCTGGCCGGCGGTACCTATGCCGGCGTGGACGCCACCGCCGTGGCGGCGCTCAAGCGCTGGATCAACGCCGGTGGCTCGCTGATCACCTACGGCACGGCCGCGCGCTGGGCGATCGAGCAGAAGCTCAGCGACGAAGTGCTGGGGCCGGAGGAGAAGGAACCGGAAGCCGCACGACGTGCGTTCGGCGATCAGCGCGACATCGCGGCGATCGAACGGGTGAGTGGCAACATCCTCAGCGCGGACGTGGACAACACGCATCCGCTGGGCTTCGGCGTACCGCGTCGGCAGCTGGCGGTGAACAAGGAAAACGGCCTGAGCTTCCAGCCCAGCCGCAACCCCTTCTCCACCGTGGTGCGCATCGACGAGGCGCCCAAGGTCAACGGTTACCTCTCCGAGCGCAACCGCAGCCGGGTCGCCGGTGCCGCGTGGCTGGTGGTGTCGCCGCAGGGGCAGGGCAATGTGGTGCTGTTCGCCGATGATCCGGCGCACCGCAAGTACTGGCACGGCACCGAGCGCCTGCTGTTGAACGCGATCTTCTTCGGCAACCAGCTCAACCCGACCAAGCCGCGCGGCTGACACCCCGGGTACCGGTAGTGCCGCCCGCCGGCCGGCTCCGGACCGTTCCCACCGCGACGCGCCGCTCCGCCACACTCACCTGATGGCGGGGCTTCCAACCCCCAAACAACAGCCGACCAACGTCGGCTGTTTCCGTTTGTCAGACACCCATCACACCCCATGTGAAATTTCCGTATTGCGAATCATTCGCAATACGCATAGGATGGCGCCCGCCGGCTCGACCCGCAGCCGTCCCTCCAGGGGAACCACCATGAAGATCGTTCCGCTCACCGCTGCCCTGATGGCACTGGTGTTGGCCCCGGCCGTCCTCGCGCAGCCGGCCAGCAAGACCGCCACCGCCTCGCCGACCGCCACCGCTTTCCTCACGCAGTTCGCCACCGATGGGACCGACAGCGTCAGCTGGGCCCAGTTCGAGGCCTTCCGTAAACAGCGTTATGCCGAGACCGACCGCAACCACGACGGTCATGTCGACGAACAGGAATACGTCGACGAGTACCTGCAGCGCTTCGACGTGCGTCTGGCCGACGCACGCGCCGGCCATCTGCGCCAGACCGACACCCGCTTCAAGGCGTTGGACCGCGACAAGAACGGCGCGGTCAGCCGAGCCGAGTACGATGCCGCCGGCGAACGGACCTGGGCCGGCTACGAGACGTCGCAGAACGCCACGCAGGAGACCGCCGCGGCGTCTTCGCGCGATCCGCTGAAGATGCCGACCTCGCATACCGCCAACGGCATGCTGGAACTCTACGACCGCAACAAGGATGGCGCGGTGGATCGCGAGGAGTTCGACGCGGTGCGTGCAGCGAGCTTCGCCGCCACCGACACCGACGGCAACGGCACGCTGTCGCTGGCTGAGTACACCGCCGAATTCGAAGGCCGCCTGGACCAGCAGCGCCAGCGCGTGCGCGCCGATGCCGAGCGCCAGGCACGCGTGCGCTTCGCCTCGCTGGACAAGGACGCCGATGGCCGCATGACGTTCGCCGAGTACCAGCTCTCGGGCAAGCGCATGTTTGATCGTGCCGACAGCAACGGCGATGGCATCGTCGACGCACGCGATCCCGAGCCGGTTGCCGGCGCACACTCGGCCAACGGCAACCGCTAGCGGCCAGGACGTGCCGTGAACGTCCCACGTATCAGCCAACGATGATTCCGGCGCGCGATTCCCCGCGCGTCCTTGCGCCTCCCAGCCCCGCTCGGTCCACCGATCGCCGCAGCCAGGAACGGCCCGCCGCCAACCGCGGCGCTCACGCCATTCCCTACCTCTCCTGCGGAGCCTGATCATGACGTCGTCCCTCACCCTGCTGGCCATGGCGGTTGCCGCCAGCCTGTCCGTTACCGTGCACGCTGAAACCTTCAACGATGCCAGCACGCTGGATACCGTGCGTGTGCAGGCCGAGCGCGCCAGGAAAACGCGCTCGGCCAACCAGAACGTCACCGTGCTGACCGCGGCCGATCTCGACAACGAGATGGCCAACACGATGGAAGAGGCGATCCGCTACATCCCCGGTGTCAGCGTCGTGGACATGGGCCGCTTCGGCGATAACGGCTTCAACATCCGTGGCCTGGAAAGCGACCGCGTGGCGATCACCGTCGATGGCCTGAGCCTGGGTGAATCGGTGGAAACCGCGCGCTCCTACGAGTTCTTCCGCGGTGGCCGCGGCGACGTGGATATCGATACGCTCAAGAGCCTGGCGGTGATCAAGGGTGCCGATTCGATCAGCGCCGGCAGCGGCGCACTGGGGGGCGCGGTGGTGTTCACCACCAAGGACCCGGCTGACTATCTCAAGGCGAGCGGCAACGATACCCACCTCGGGTTCAAGGCGGGGTACTCCGGTGCCAACGACGAAACCATGGGCACGCTGACCTTCGCCAACCGCACCGGCATCGTCGAATCGATGCTGGTCTACACCCGTCGCGAAGGCCATGAATCCGAGTCGTGGTACGACACCACGAACGATCGCATCGGGGTCGGCCGCCGCACGCCGGACCCGGTCGACAGCACGCGCGACAACCTGCTCGGCAAGCTCGACCTGCAGCTGGACGACGCCAACACGCTGGGCTTCCTGTACGAGCGTGGCCGCGCCACCAACGACGTGGACAACCTGTCGCGCGTCTATGCACCGGGTTACTTGTCGCGCAAAGGCCATGACACCAACGATCGCGACCGCTACGGCGTGAACTACCAGTGGCGGGCCGACACCGCGCTGTTCGATACCCTGGATGCGCAGGTGGACCGCCAGGTGACCGACAGCCGTGGCATCACCACCATCGTGGCCGGCAGCGGCTGCCCGGGCGGTACTACGCCCTGCCTGCGCAGCGAGAACCGCTCGACCAAGCAGACGCTGGACCGCGCCGCGGCCGATTTCAGCAAGGTGTTCGCCACCGCCGGCGCGCGCCATGACGTCGTCTACGGCCTGGGCTGGCAGCAGCGCGACATCGACTTCACCGCGGTTGATACGCGCTGGAATGCGGCGGGCGCCGTGGCCTCGGTCGAGATCGATCCGCGCCAGGTCCCCAAGACCGATGTGACCGCCTGGAACCTGTACCTGCGCGACAGCGTGCAGCTGCTGGACGAACGGCTCACCCTCAGTGCCGGCGCACGCTATGACCGCTACGACTATTCGCCGCAGGTGGACGCCACCTTCGTGGATCGCACCGGCACCGTGCGCGATGTGAGCTTCGCCGCGCCGAGCTGGCAGGCCGGCGTCGAGTATCGCTTCCTGCCCGACCACGCGCTGTGGGCGCAGGTGGGTCGCGGCTTCCGTGCGCCGACCGTGGCGGACATGTATTCGCCGACCAGCGCCACCCAGGTGATCAATGCGCAGAATGGCCAACCGCTGCTGCTCAACGACACCGTGTCCAATCCGGACCTGGACGCAGAGAAGAGCCTGAATCTCGAGTTCGGCTACCGCTGGAGCACGGATCGGGCGCAGCTGGGCCTGTCGCTGTTCCGCGACCGCTACGAGAACTTCATCGAGTACACCAACCTGGCGCAGTCGGTGCCGGGTGGCTTCCGCACGACGGCGACCGGTCCGGTGCTGTACTCGCGCAACTACACGATGCCGACCAACGCGGGCGAAGTGACGGTCAAGGGGGTGGAACTGGAAGGACGCTGGCAGATCAGCGATGCCTGGTCCTCGCGCCTGGCCGCCTCGTACAGCGAAGGCGAGAAGCGCAACGGCGATCCGCTGGAGAGCATCGTGCCGGCCAGTGCCGTGCTGGGCGTGCGCTATGCACCGTCGCCGGTGTGGAACCTCACCGCCAGCGTGACCCATGCCGTGGCCAAGAAGGCCAAGGATGCCTACACCACCGATGCCACCACCGGCAGGGTCACCACCCCAGCCTTCGTCGACAAGGCCGACGGCTACACCGTGCTGGATCTGTACGGCACCTGGAACGTCACCCCACAGTGGAAGCTCAGTGCCGGCTTCTACAACCTGACCAACGAGGAATACTACCTCTGGCAGCGCGTACGCAACATCAACAAGGGCACCAACACGCTGTACGGCTACGTCAACGATGAAGGCATCGGCCGCTACAGCGAGCCGGGCCGCAATGCACGCATCACGGTGGCCTACAGCTTCTGAGGCAGAGACACAAAAAAAGGGCGACGCAGATGCGTCGCCCTTGTTGCGTTTCAGCGATGCCCGAAGGAATCAGCTGGCGCGACCGCCACCGCCGCCCTGGCTGCGACCGCCGCCGGTGTTGCCACCGCCACGGCGCTGGCCCTGCGGCTGGCCACCGCGCGGTGCACCGCGGCCGGCGCCATCACGCTGACCGCCACCGGCCTTCTTCGGGCCGGCATGGGCGTGGCGCGGGGCCTCGGCGTGCGGGCGACGTGCATGCTTGCGCGGCGAACGATCGCCACCCGGCAGTTCGGCCTTGCCCGGCGCGCTGTTGCCCCAGCGGATCGGGGTCTGCGGCTCGAAGCCCGGCACGTCGCGGATGTCCATGTCCTTGTCGAGCAGGCGCACGATCTGGCGCAGCAGCTTGGCTTCGTCCTGCGCCACCAGCGAGATCGCCTGGCCGGTCGAGCCGTTACGACCGGTACGGCCGATGCGGTGCACGTAATCCTCGGCCACCATCGGCAGGTCATAGTTGATGACCTTCGGCAGCTCGTTGATGTCGATACCACGCGCGGCGATGTCGGTGGCGACCAGCACGGTCACGCGGCCGGCCTTGAAGTCGCCCAGCGCACGCAGGCGCTGGCCCTGGCTCTTGTTGCCGTGGATCGCCGCGGTCTTGATGCCGGACTTGTCCAGGAACATGGCCAGCTTGTCGCAGCCGTGCTTGGTACGGCCGAACACCAGGGTCTGCTCACGGCTGTCCTGGGCCAGAAGATGCAGCAGCAGCTCGCGCTTGCGCGGGCCATCGACCGGGTGCACGCGGTGGCTGATGTTCTCGGCAACGGTGTTCTTCGGCGTGACCTGGATCTGCTCCGGGTTGCGCATGAACTCCAGCGCCAGCTGCTTGATGCTCTCTTCGAAGGTCGCCGAGAACAGCAGGGTCTGGCGGTTCTGGCGCGGCAGCTTGGCGAGGATCTTCTTGATCGACGGCAGGAAGCCCATGTCGAGCATGCGGTCGGCTTCGTCCAGCACCAGGATTTCGATGCCGGAGAGGTCGACGCTGCGACGCTCGATGTGATCGATCAGGCGGCCCGGGCAGGCGACCAGCAGGTCCACGCCACGGCGCAGCACGTCGAACTGGTTGCCCATGCCGACGCCGCCGTAGATGCAGGCGCTCGGGATCCGCAGGTACTTGCTGTAGCCGCGCAGGCTGTCATGCACCTGGGTGGCCAGCTCGCGGGTCGGGGTCAGCACCAGTGCACGCGGGCGGCGCGGGCCATCGACGGCCTGCGGGTTGGTGCCCAGGTGCTGCAGCAGCGGCAGGCCGAACGCGGCGGTCTTGCCGGTACCGGTCTGTGCGCCGGCCAGCAGGTCGCGGCCTTCCAGGGCGAGCGGGATGGCCTGCTCCTGGATCGGGGTGGGGGTTTCGTAGCCCTGCTCGGCCAACGCGCGCAGCAGGAACGGGGCGAGGCCCAAGGATTCAAAAGACATCGGGTGGAAGCTCCAAAGACAAAGTAACGCCAGGCCGAATGGCCGGACGCGAGGCAGATCAATGTGATCGGCTGACTCGGAGCGTTCCCGTAAACCGCGCTGCGAGAATTGGGTGCAGTCGACGCGGTGCGCAGACTGGAATGCATGACGAATGGCGTCGGAGTGGGGGCGGGCGACGGATCGTTTGATCCATATCGCCGGCGATCCCGAAGGGAAACGGACGGCCGCTGCAGACCCGGATAGTCTAACGGATGTTTGAGACCCATACCAAACCCCCCTGTTCAGCTTGGGAGGATCTGCGGACGTATCCGGATCTGCCCGGGACCCCTAGCAATCCGTAGCGACCGGCCGTTGGCCGGGCGGCCTTCGCAAGCGACACCGTCAGCATCATTCGCATGAGCTATCGTCGTTCTGGCGCAGTGCGACTTGGATTGACCGCGCATTTGATTACACTTGAAACCTATTTTCGCGATCCCGGATACCCACCCATGAAGCTTGGTTCTTTGAAGGAAGGCGGCCGCGACGGCACCCTGATCGTGGTCTCGCGCGATCTGCGCCAAGGCGTGCGCGCCACCGGCATCGCCGTGACCCTGCAGCAGGCACTGGAAGACTGGAGTCACCTGGCGCCGCGCCTGAACGCCCTGTATGAATCGCTGAACGACGGCGACGCCGACGGCGTGTTCGATATCGACCTGCAGGCACTGGCCGCCCCGCTGCCGCGTTCCTATGAGTTCGTCGACGGCAGCGCCTACCTGCCGCACGTGGCCCGCGTGCGCCGCGCCCGTGGCGCCGAGGTGCCGGAAAGCTTCTACACCGATCCGCTGATGTACCAGGCCACCAGCGCTGGCTTTTACGGCCCGCGCGATGCGGTCAAGGTGGTCAGCGAGGACTACGGCATCGATCTGGAAGCCGAACTGGTGGTGATCACCGACGACGTGCCGATGGCCGTGACCCCGGAGCAGGCGGCCGGCCACATCCAGCTGATCGGCCTGGTCAACGATGTCTCGCTGCGCAACCTGATCCCGGGCGAGCTGGCCAAGGGCTTCGGCTTCCTGCAGTCCAAGCCGCGTTCGGCGCTGTCGCCGGTGTTCGTCACCCCGGATGAGCTGGGCGAGGCCTGGCAGGACAGCAAGGTCCACCTGCCGCTGGTCACGCACATCAATGGCACCTGGTTCGGCGCGCCGGAAGCAGGCGTGGACATGCAGTTCAACTTCGCCCAGCTGGTCGCGCATGCGGCCAGGACCCGCCCGCTGGGCGCCGGTGCGATCGTCGGCTCGGGCACCATCGCCAACGAAGACACCAGCAAGGGCGCCTCCTGCTTCGCCGAACAGCGCACCGTGGAAACCCTGCGCGACGGCAAGCCGAGCACCCCGTTCATGTCCTTCGGTGATGTGGTGCGGATCGAGATGTTCGACGCGGCCGGCGAGAGCATCTTCGGTGCGATCGAGCAGCGCATCGAGCAGGCGGCCAAGCCCTGATCGCGGGGGCGGAGACCGTCATGGAACCGATCGAACTCTTCAGTTACTGGCGGTCCAGCGCGGCCTACCGCGTGCGCATCGGGCTGAACCTCAAGGGCCTGCCGCACCGGATCACCCCGGTGCACCTGGTCCGCGAGGGCGGGGAGCAGCACAGCGCGGCCTATGCCGCGCTCAACCCGCAGGAACTGGTGCCGACGCTGCGCCATGGCGAGCGGGTGCTGCAGCAGTCGATGGCGATCCTGGACTACCTGGACGAGGTGTTTCCGGCCACGCCGTTGCTGCCCGGCGATGCCGAGGGCAGGGCGCGCGTGCGTGCGCTGGCCCAGCTGGTGGCCTGTGACATCCACCCGCTGAACAACCTGCGGGTGATGCAGTTCCTGGAGCGCACCTTGCAGGCCAGCGCCGAGGCGCGCACGCAATGGACGCTGCACTGGATGGCGGAGGGGCTGGCGGCGATGGAAACGCTGCTGGCCGGCCATGCCGCGACGGGGACGTTCTGCCATGGCGAGCAGCCCGGGCTGGCCGATGCCTGCCTGGTGCCGCAGCTGTACAACGCGCACCGGTTCGGCCTGGCGCTGGCGCCGTACCCGACCCTGCAGCGGATCGAGGTGGCGTGCCTGGCGTTGCCGGCATTCGACGCGGCGCGGCCGGAGAACCAGATCGACGCAGGGTGAGGGGCAGGCATCGACCGTTGCTCGATGCGCCGTGTCAATTGCCCCCACCAACGGTGGGGCCTACACCGTCAGAACCCGTGCGTGATCGCCGGTGCCGAGCTGGCTGAGTAATCCGCGTACGGATCGTGCTCGTTGCCGCCCTCGGACAGCCGGAACTTCAGCGCCAGGCCATCGCGCGAGTCGGCCGCGCGCAGCGCCTCCTCCTGCTCGATGATGCCGTTCTTGGCCATCCGGAACAGGCACTGGTCGAAGCTCTCCATGCCTTCTTCCAGCGAGGCTTCCATCGCCGCCTTGATCTCGTGCACCTGGCCGCGGCGCAGCAGGTCGCGGATCATCGGGGTGTTGATCAGCACCTCGGTGGCCGGCAGGCGGCGCCCGTCCTTGCCCTTGACCAGGCGCTGGGAGACCACCGCGCGCAGGTTCAGCGAGAGGTTCATCAGCACGTTGCGGTGCGCGCTCTCAGGGAAGAAGTTGAGGATGCGCTCGATGGTCTGGTCGGCGTTGTTGGAGTGCAGGGTGGCCAGGCACAGGTGCCCGGTTTCGGCGAAGGCGATCGCCGCTTCCATGGTTTCCGCATCCAGGATTTCGCCGATCAGGATGACATCGGGCGCTTCACGCATCGCGTTCTTCAGCGCGTGGTGGAAGGTATGTGTGTCCAGCCCGACCTCGCGCTGGTTCACGATCGACATCTTGTGCTTGTGCAGGTACTCGATCGGGTCCTCGATGGTGAGGATGTGCCCGGTCGTTGTGCTGTTGCGGTGGTCGATCATCGAGGCCAGCGAGGTGGACTTGCCCGAGCCGGTCGAGCCGACCACCAGCACCAGCCCGCGCGGGGTCATGATGACGTCCTTGAGCACCTGCGGCAGGTTGAGCTCTTCGATGCTGGGGATCTTGCTGCGGATCGCACGGATCACCATGCCGACCTCGCCGCGCTGCTTGAACACGTTGACGCGGAAGCGCCCGGCATCGGGCAGGGCAATGGCCATGTTGAGCTCGAGCTCGCGCTCGAACTGCGGGGCCTGGCCTTCATCCATCAACGAGTAGGCGATCTTCTTGACCATCCCGGGCGGCAGCCCGGTATTGCCCAGCGGATAGAGTTTCCCCTCGATCTTGATGTATACCGGTGCTCCGGTCGTCAAGAACATGTCCGACGCGTTCTTTTCGGTCATCAGCTTCAGGAAATAGCCGATATCCATGCGAAATGTTTCCCCAACAATCAGCGGCTTGCCATTGCAAGCGCACCGCAGGCTTCCGACAATGGCCGTGCACACAACTTCTGGCGACGGCACCCCCAATGAAACCTAGCTTCGCACAAATACGACGGGCCCTGTATGTGACGGTGTGCGCATTCGCGCTCTCTGGTGCCGCACAAGCGCAGGATGGCGCCCTGGAACTGATGCAGGCCCGGCAGGCGGTCGACAAGGCCACCCAGGCCGATGCCGACCAGTACGCCCCGGACCTGATCGCCGTGGCCCGCCAAGGGCTCGAGCAGGCCCAGCGTGCCGCTGGCGACCGCCGGGAGCGCAAGAACGCGCCGATGCTGGCCGTTCGCGCCACCGTCGATGCCGACCTGGCCCGCGCCCGCAGCGAAGAAGCCACCGCCACCGCCCAGCTGCAGCTGCGCCGCAATGAAGTCAGCCAGCTGCAGCGCCAGCTCGCCACCGGGGAAGACCGCTGATGATGTCCACCAAGATGCGCCTGCCCTGCCTGCTGCTGGCCGCCAGCCTGAGCCTGCCGGTGCTGGTCCAGGCCGCCGATGACCCGGCCGTGGCCCAGCTGACCCAGCGCCTGATGGCGATCCAGGCCAATCCGGATGCGGCCCAGCTGGCCGCCTTCGAGCGCCTGCAGGCCCAGCAGGCCGTGGCCGATCTGGCCAAGGCCAAGCGCCGGGATCTGGACCAGGCCCGCTACCTGGCCGAGCGCCGGGTCGAGATCGCCGAAACCAGCGTCCGCGCCGCCCTGGCCCAGCGTGAGGTCGATCAGCTTGAACGCACCCGCAGCGAGCTGCTGATCGAAGCCAGCCGCCGCGACGCCCAGCGGGCCCGCCAGGAAGCCGAGCGCCTGCGCGTGCAGGCCCAGATCCAGGCCGAGGAAAGCGAACGCCTGCGCCAGGCGGCCGAACAGGAAGCCCTGGCCCGCCAGGACGCCGAAACCGCGCTGACCAGCGTGGCCGGCAAGCAGACCGCCCGCCTGAGCGCGGCCCAGCAGAACGCGGCCAAGCTGGCCCGCGAAGAAGCCGAGCTGGTGGCAGGCAGCAAGCTGCCGGGCTCCAAATTCGACAGCCGTGGCGAAGTATTCACCTTCAATGGCGACGCCTTCGCAGCCGGCAAGGGCAGCCTGTCCGGCGGCGCCAAGGGCCAGGCCAAGGCCTTGGCCGAGTACCTGAACATCGGCAAGAAGGGCCGGGTCCGGATCGAGGCGTACGACGCTGCGGCCGGTGTCGGGCAGCAGCGCGCCGAGGCGCTGCGCGATGCGCTCGTGGCTGCCGGTGTCAGTGCCAGCCGGCTGCAGGTCAGCGGCAAGAAGGCCGCCGCGACCAAGGCCCGCTCGGCGGAGGTCATCATCGCGCCCTGATGCCGGGCCGGTGCTGCGTCATGATCGGGGGTCATGACGCAACTGGTTGTTTTTGTTTAATTTTCGTTGTTCTGCGCGTTCAGCCTGAACCCTGCTTAGGCGGGGTCGACGATATCGTTTGAAAGGGTTGAACCGGCCCCGAAGCAAGCGTAGGGTCAGTTGTCCGGGTCGCCTTCCGCGGCCCGGACGATAGGAGGGCCGGCAATGCACCAGCGCCACGAATCACAGCAGTCGCAGGTCCAGTCAGTACTGGACGCCGCTGCGGGTTCGCAGGTCAGGGTTGCCCGTCACTCCGCCCCAAGCAGCGCCCCGTGCCGTCAGGCCGGGGCGTTCTTGTTTCTGCAGAAGCGATAGGAGGTTCATCATGTTTGAAGGTCAGCCCCAGAGCGATATCGACGCACGGCGCAAGCAGGATCCGGAATTCAAGGCGCTCTACGAACGGCACCAGAAGTTGAACAAGAAGTGCATGGATGCCGAGCTGGGTGTGCTTCCGATAGACAGCCTCACCCTGGGACAGATGAAGCGTGAAAAGCTGCTGGCCAAGCAGAGACTGGAACGGATGTACGCCTCCCCCGTGCACTGACCCCCCTTACCGCCCTACGTCGCGGGCGGTTCCGGTCTCCTCGTCGACCGGTGCCGTCCGCGCCGCTTATGAACGCGGCAACCTGACTTTCGCCGCCAACCGTCGGATAATCACCGGTCCGGCCGCCTTGCGGCGCGAATCGATGTGAACCGATGGCAATCCACTCCTCCGTACTCGAACTCATTGGCCAGACCCCGATCGTCAAGGCCCAGCGCCTGGATACCGGTGTCTGCGAGCTTTACCTGAAGCTCGAGAGTGCCAATCCCGGAGGATCGATCAAGGACCGCATCGGCCTGTCGATGATTGAAGCCGCCGAGCAGCGTGGCGACCTCAAGCCGGGCGCGACCCTGGTCGAGGGCACCGCCGGCAACACTGGCCTGGGCCTGGCGCTGGTCGCCCAGCAGAAGGGCTACAAGCTGATCCTGGTCGTGCCGGACAAGATGAGCCGCGAGAAGATCTTCAATCTCAAGGCGATGGGCGCCGAAGTGCGGCTGACCCGTTCGGACGTGGCCAAGGGCCACCCGGAGTACTACCAGGACATGGCCAAGCGCGTGGCCGAGGAAACCCCTGGCGCGTACTTCATCAACCAGTTCGGCAACCCGGACAACCCGGCCGCCCATGAATTCGGCACCGGCCCGGAAATCCTGGCGCAGATGGACGGCGACCTGGACGCGATCGTGTTCGGCTGTGGCAGCTCCGGCACCATGACCGGCCTGTCGCGCGCCTTCTCCACCCTCTCGCCGAAGACCGAACTGGTCCTGGCCGACCCGGTCGGCTCGATCCTGGCCGAATACATCAATGACGGCGTGCTCAACGACAAGTCGGGCAGCTGGCTGGTGGAAGGCATCGGCGAGGACTTCCTGCCCTCGATCGCCGATTTCAGCCGCGTCACCAAGGCCTACGCGATCAGCGATGCCGAGAGCTTCCATACCGCACGCGAGCTGCTGGGCAAGGAAGGCATCCTCGGCGGTTCCTCGACCGGCACCCTGCTGGCCGCGGCGCTGAAGTACTGCAAAGAGCAGACCACCCCGAAGAAGGTGCTGGTGCTGGTCTGCGATACCGGCAACAAGTACCTGTCCAAGATGTACAACGACTACTGGATGCTGGACAACGGCTTCCTGGAGCGCCCGCAGTCGGGCGACCTGCGCGACCTGATCCTGCGCCCGTACGGGCAGCGCGACACCGTCGTGATCGGTCCTAATGATCTACTCACCACCGCCTACCAGCGCATGAAGCTGTATGACGTGTCGCAGCTGCCGGTGATGGACGGCGACCAGCTGGTCGGCATCGTCGATGAAAGCGACGTGCTGCTGCATGTGTACGGCGACGAAGCCCGCTTCCGCGACCCGGTTGCCACCGCGATGGTCAGCAAGCTGGATCGCCTGGACGTGAAATCCCCGATCGAGGCCCTGCTGCCGGTGTTCGACCGCGGCCAGGTCGCCATCGTCATGGACGGCGCCAATTTCCTCGGCCTGATCACCCGCATCGATCTGCTGAACTACCTGCGCCGGCGGGTACAGTAAGCGTCTGCGTCGCAATGAATTCCTGTTTATCCGCGTCAACGGCCGATTAAGCCGCCGCTGATAGACTTCCGCTCCTTTTGCGGAGCCCCCATGGGGGCTTCTATTGCTGGGAAACAACATGTCCGATCACGCTTCTTCCGGGCACGGCGACCGCTCGCTCGCCCTGGCCACGCTGGCGATCCATGGCGGCCAGTCGCCGGATCCGAGCACCGGCGCGGTGATGCCGCCGATCTATGCGACCTCCACCTATGCCCAGTCCAGCCCCGGTGAGCATCAGGGCTTCGAGTACTCGCGTACCCACAATCCCACCCGCTTCGCCTACGAACGTTGCGTGGCCTCCCTGGAAGGCGGCAGCCGCGGTTACGCGTTCGCCTCGGGCATGGCCGCCAGCTCCACCGTGATGGAGCTGCTGGATGCCGGCAGCCACGTGGTGGCGATGGACGATATCTACGGCGGGACCTTCCGCCTGTTCGAGCGCGTGCGTAAGCGCACCGCCGGCCTGCAGTTCAGCTTCGTCGACCTGACCGACCTGGCCGCGTTGGAGGCCTCGATCACCCCGCAGACGAAGATGGTCTGGATCGAGACGCCGACCAACCCGATGCTGAAGATCGTGGACATCGCCGCAGTCGCTGCGATCGCCAAGCGCCACAACCTGCTGGTGGTGGTGGACAACACCTTCGCCTCGCCGATGCTGCAGCGCCCGCTGGAGCAGGGCGCGGACCTGGTCCTGCACTCGGCCACCAAGTACCTCAACGGGCACTCGGACATGGTCGGTGGCATGGTCGTGGTCGGCGACAACGCCGAACTGGCCGAGCAGATGGCCTTCCTGCAGAACTCCATCGGCGCCGTGCAGGGCCCGTTCGACAGCTTCCTGGCGCTGCGCGGCCTGAAGACCCTGCCGCTGCGCATGAAGGCGCACTGCGCCAACGCGCTGGCCCTGGCCCAGTGGCTGGAAAAGCACCCGGCCGTGGAGAAGGTCATCTATCCCGGCCTGACTTCGCACCCGCAGCACGAGCTGGCGACCCGCCAGATGAACGGCTACGGCGGCATCGTCTCGATCGTCCTCAAGGGCGGTTACGAGGCGGCCAAGCGCTTCTGCGAGAAGACCGAACTGTTCACCTTGGCCGAGTCGCTGGGTGGCGTGGAAAGCCTGGTGAATCATCCGGCGGTGATGACGCATGCGTCGATTCCGGTGGAACGTCGGGAAAAGCTGGGCATCAGTGATGCGCTGGTGCGGCTGAGCGTGGGCGTGGAAGACCTGGGTGATCTGCAGGTGGATCTGGAGACGGCTCTGTCGGCCGGATCGGGCGGCGTCGGCTGAGATGGCCGATCCCACTGTCATGGTTCCGCTGCGCCATCGCCTGGTGCAGTGGGTGGTCAGCCAGGCCTGGTTGAGGGCGATATACCGGCTCGTGCCGGCCGCGCTGCGCAACCGGGTGACCGGGCGGCTGATGGCGCCCCCGGAGCCGGTGTACTGTCGCTTTGAGAATGAAGACCGCTGGGAACAGCGCCGGCACGCGGTTCCCGATGCGCCGGTGCACTTCTTCGGGCAGGCCGACCCCGCCTGGGCGGGACACGGTGTCAACGTGTTCGCCTACCTGCGCGGTCAATTCGGCCTGGCCGAGTGCGCGCGTCTGTACTCCCGCGCGCTGCTGGGGGCACGTTATCCCGCCGCGCTGGTGGACGTGGACATCAACTTGCCGCACGGTTGGAATGATCGCAGTCTCGACGCATACATCAGCGACGCGGCGCCACATCGGGTGCATCTGGTCTTCATCAATCCTGATTTCCTGGACGCTGCACTTGATCAGATTGGCAAGGCCCGCCTGGAGGGTGGCTACATCATTGCGTGCTGGTTCTGGGAACTTGAGAACATCCCCTCGACCTGGCTGCCGGCGCTGCAGCAGGTCGACGAAGTCCTAGTTGCATCGCGCTACGTCGGCGAGGCCTTCGCGCGGGTTACCGACAAGCCCATCCTGTGCGTTCCGCTGCCTCTCAGTGATGTCGGCGACAGTGGCCTGCAGCGCGAGGACTTCGGCATTGCGTCGGGCGACTTCGTGTTCCTGACTTCGTTCGACTTCAACTCCTACGTACACCGGAAGAACCCGTTCGCTGCGATCCAGGCCTTCCAGCAGGCGTTCCCGGCCGAGCGCAAGGGCGTGCAGCTGCTGATCAAAACCAGCAACGGTTATCGTCGCCCCGAGCGCCTGCAGCTGTTGCTGGACGCGACGTCGGGCGATCCGCGCATCGTGGTGCGCGACCAGGTGCTTGACCGCGCTGACGTGCAGGCGCTGCAGCGCTGCGCCGACGTCTATGTATCGCTGCACCATGCGGAAGGATTTGGCCTCGGCCTGGCCGAGTGCATGGCCCAGGGCAAGCCGGTCATCGGCACTGGCTGGTCCGGCAACATGGAGTTCATGGATGCCAAGAACAGCGCTCTGGTCGACTACACGTTGGTACCGGTCATGGAAGGCGAATATGCGCACCATGAAGGCCAGCGCTGGGCAGCGGCGGACGTGGTCGACGCGGCGCGCTGGATGCGCCGGCTGGCCGACGAGCCCCAGCTTGCTCTGGCCATGGGCGAACGCGCCCGTGAGTCGGTATTGCAGACGCTGTCGCCCGAACGCGCAGCGCGCGCGCTTATCGCCCGGATCGAACAGATCCACCAGCAGCGCGGACTGATCTCCACCCCGTCCACCGTTCCCCCCTCCCGCCAGGAAGGATCAAACTGATGCACAGCTATTCCGCCACCTTCAAGGACCTTCGTGAAGGTATCCAGGGGGCCAAAGTTTCATTCCATATTGCCAAGGGGGACATCCAGGCGCGCTACCGGCGCAGTGTGCTAGGGCCGTTCTGGCAGTCGCTGGCCACCGCCGTCGGCGTGGTCGGTCTGGGCCTGCTGTGGAGCCAGCTGCTCAACATTGACCGGGAAAAATTCATTCCTACCCTTACCGCCGGCCTGATCATCTGGCAGATGCTGGCAGGGGTACTGATCGAAAGCTGCGGGCTGTTCGTCCGGCAGGCGTCGATCATCCGTAACGTGGTCATGCCCTTGTCGGTCCATCCGATGAGCATCGTGATTCGCTATGTGGTCAACTTCGCGCACAGCCTGATCGTCTTCGTGATCGTGGCAGTGTTCATGAAGATCGAGGTGAACTGGAACACGCTGCTGTTCATTCCCGGCCTGCTGCTGGTCATGGCCAACATGCTCTGGCTCTCGTTCGCGTTCGGCGTGATGGGCGCTCGTTACCGCGACCTCGAGTACGGCGTGGCATCGATCATGCCGATGCTGTTCCTGATCAGTCCGGTCATGTACCGCTTGGAGAACCTTCCGTTCTCCTCGATGATCCTTGAGTTCAATCCCTTTACTTACCTGATAGAAGTGCTGCGCGCCCCGATGCTGGGTCACGTACCGTCCCTGACCACGTACGTGGTGTTGGTCGTCGGCGCTGTCGTCGGCTGGATCGTGGCGTTCTGGTTCCTGCACAAAGCCAAGCTGCGCCTGCCTTTCTGGATCTGATGATGACCGCCAAGCTCAATTTCGAGAACGTTACCCTCCGCTATCCCATCTACAACTCGCACAGCCTGTCGCTGCGCCGGAAGATGATGGGCATCGCCACCGGTGGCCGCCTGCAGGCCGGCAGTGGTCAGATTACCCAGGTCACCGCACTGGACAATGTGTCCTTCTCCCTCAAGCAGGGCGATGCGATTGGTATCGTCGGCCACAACGGCGCAGGCAAGAGCACTTTGTTGCGAACCATGGCCGGCATCTACACCCCGCTGGAAGGCCGTATCGAGCGCGTTGGCCGGGTCGCCACCATGCTCGAAGTCGGTGCCGGCATGGACCCGGAACTGTCCGGGTATGAAAACATCCGCCGGATGGGCTTGATGCTCGGGCTCACCCTGAAGGAAATCAACGCGCGCATTCCGGAAATCGAGGAGTTCACCGACTTGGGCGATTTCCTCCAGCTGGCGGTGCGCACCTATTCGGCCGGCATGGCCATGCGCCTGATGTTTGCCGTGGCGACCTGCACCACACCCGATATCCTGCTCGTTGACGAGGTTTTCGATGTTGGCGATGAAGCGTTCAAGGAGCGTGCTTCGGCGCGCATGCACAACTTCATCAAGTCCTCCCAGATCTTCTGCCTGGCCTCGCATTCGATGGACACAATCGCCGAATATTGCAACCGCGTATTCGTGCTCAACCACGGCACGCTTCGCGAAATCCCGGTCTCACAGCTGACAACGGAAGGTTATGGCATTGAATCTCAGGCTGGGTAACGCGGTCAGATCCGCGGCGGACAAGGCGGTGCAGTCGCGCGCCACCGACGGTTTCCTTGCGCCCGGGCAGGAGGTCGAGATCTCCAATGCTCGCTACTCGGGAACGGAGGCATTGACCATGCGCGGCTTCGCGGTTCCGGAGGAAGACGGCGTATGGTCAACCGCGGCAGTAGCCAGGGTGGACGTCCGCATGCGTGCTGCCAAGGTCAATCGGCGCTACCGCGTTGTGATAGGCGCCATGCTCTTCCAGGTGCCCGGTCATCGCGCGCTGGTGGCGATCAGCGTCAATGGCGGGCCGCCGAACCAGGTGCTTGGCAGCGGGGCCGGATGGATGCAGATCGAAGCCGATTGCCAACTTGGCAAAGTCGGTCGGTCACCGGGCGTTTCCATTGAGTTTCAGATCGCCAATCCGATGTCCCCCAACGCACTGAACATGGGGGACGATCATCGATTGCTGGGGCTTAAGCTCAGGTCCATTCGGATCGTGGACATCGGCCTTTCCGCGGGTGCTGAGTCGGACGAGGAGGAGGATGCTGCGCCGGTGGTCAACCCGTCGGGTGTTGACGTTCCCAGCGCTGCAGCAGTCGAAGAGCTGTCGCCGCCCCGCTCGCCGGGTGAGGTGATCCATGCGCTGGCCAGCCGTGGTCCCCTATGGCGAAAGGTTCTGATCGACAGGAATCCGCTGGTTCGAATCGCGCGCTGGATGCGTCGCGTCACGCGTTCACTGCAGGGAATGCAGCAGCAGTTGGACCTGATTCGCCTGGATTCCGCGCGGCAGACCCGCGAACTGGCCCAACGGGTCAGTGAGATTGAACTCGACGCGGCGGCCAAGCGGGCCGAACATGAGCGCGTCATGTCAGGCGGCGATGCCATCATGCAGCAGCTGCAGCAGAACCACGCGCGCCTGATGTCGATCGATACCGCGCGTGGGGACCATGCCCAGGGGCTAGGCGCGCTTGCCAGCAGTACGTCGGACTTGGCGCGCAATTACGACCAGTTCGTCGAAACACTGCGCAAGAAACAGCAGACCCAGCAGGCCCTGGTGGAAGCTTTCGACGCCGTGGATGCCCGCATGCGCACGTTGGACGAGCGTATGGCGCAGCTGCGCACCGATCACGAACGGCGGTTCGGGATGGGTGTGGGAGAGCTGACTGCCCGCCAGGCTGACCTTCTGGATCTCATGAATGCCGTCGACCACCGTTGGCGTGAATCCCATGCGGCGTTGCACGACTCGATGCAGAAAGTGGTTGATGTCTCCATAAGCAAGGGGCGTTCGAATGACGATGCTGCGGCACTGGCCAGGCTGGACGACCTGGTGCGTTCAATCGCCGTGGCCCAGACGGGGCTTGGCGAGAGTCTGCAGGAACAGGCCGATCAGCTAAGCAACCTGATTGCACACGGTGGCGCAGCTGACCCGGAGGCAGCCAGCCTGCCGGCGATGTTCATTGCCGCCCACGAAAAACTGGATGCAATCGGGTTGCAGACGGCACAAGCGGTAGACGTTCTGGTGGCTGCGCATGAAAAACTCGATGCCCAGCGTCGCGGGCTGGAAGCTTTGCCCGCGATGGTTTCGAGCCATGCCACAGGCAATAGGCGGGTGCTGCGTGCCCAGCATGGCTGGCTCATCGCGACCGGCTTCGGGTACTTCTCATGCGACGAGCACGATGACCTCTTGGCGATGTGCCTGGCGGAGTTCGGGGACGTGGAGCGGGGCCTTCGCCTCTTCCTGGAGGCAGTGCTCGCCCCCGGCGATTTCTTCGTGGACGTCGGCGCCAATATCGGCCTGCACACCGTGGTTGCGGCGCGTCGCGTCGGGAGGGAAGGACGGGTGGTAGCGGTGGAGGCGATGCCGCGTACTGTCCAGCATCTGCGTACGTCGCTGCGCCTGAGCGGAGTGGAGGATCGGGTCACGGTGTTCCCCTTCGCAGCAGGTGCCCGCGATGAGGTTGGTCACGCATTCCACATTGCATCTGTGGCAGGGCACAGCTCCCTGTATCCCCTGGATGAGGAAACCGTCGAAGAGGTACGGGTGGACATCCGGACCCTTGATGGATTGGTGCCCGCAGGTACGGTGAAGTTGGTCAAAATCGATGTCGAAGGGGCCGAGCTGGACGTCATTGCCGGCATGACCCGTTTGATCGAGCAGAATCCACACGTTGGCATCATTGCAGAATATGCGGAATCCCATCTCGCACGCGTGGGGACGGCGCCCGACCATTGGGAGCAGATGCGTGCCGAGCATGGGTTCGAGCTGTATCTCATCGACGACCTGAATGGGCACTGCCAGCGCCTCTCCGCGTTCGGAGAACTCGCGGGGCGAGTAAGTTCCAACATTCTGCTCTGTCGTGATGGCAGCGATGTGGCATGGCCCGGAATTCCCGGTCGGGCGGGCACATGACCAGGGTCGCCGTGGTGGGCGCCGGCGGGCATGCCAAGGTCATTATCGATCTTCTGCGCGCGGGAGGGCACGAGGTGGTTGCCTGCCTTGATGCCGGGCGGGAAGGCCAGGTTGTCAATGGGGTGCCCGTACTCGGTGCCGAGGCAGCCGTACTGCCCGTGCTGGCCGCCGATGGAGTTGCGGCTGCCTTCGTCGCGCTAGGAGATAACCGGCTGCGCCGCAAGGTGGCTGCAACAGTGGAGGCGATGGGCTTTGAAATCGTCAACGCCATTGGGAAAACCGCGGTCATCTCCCCGTCGGCGTCGCTGGGAAAAGGCTGCGCCATCATGGAAGGGACCGTGATCAATGCGGATGCGCGTATCGGCGATTTCGCTATAATCAATACAAATGCGTCAATCGATCATGATTGCCAGATTGGCGCATTCGCCCATATTGCCCCCGGTAGTGCGCTGGCTGGCACCGTGACGGTCGGTGACGCGGTGTTCATGGGGGTCGGTTCACGCGCGATCCCAGGGATCACCATTGCAGAAGGTGCCATCGTTGGCGCCGGCGCTGTGGTTGTCCGGGACATTGGCTCGCCAAGCACGTGGGTGGGAGTACCGGCCCGACAAATTTCGAAAAAGGATTGATCCAATGTTGTCGACAAAGCGGATCCCCGTTGCCGTTCCTAGTCTGAACGGAAACGAGAAAAAATATGTGAACGAATGTCTCGATTCGACCTGGATCTCATCGGCCGGCGAGTTCATTGGAAGGTTCGAGAAGAGTTTCGCTGACTTCTGCGGCGTCCGCCACGCTGTAGCCATCAACAATGGCACCACGGCAATTCACCTGGCTTTGGTGGCGCTGGGCATTGGCGAAGGTGACGAGGTTCTGATCCCGACCCTTACCTATATCGCCACCGCCAATGCTGTCGCCTACTGCAATGCGAAGCCGGTGCTGGTCGATTCCGAACCGGGCACGATGAACATTGACCCGGCTAAGCTCGAAGCTAAGATCACGCCCCGCACCAAGGCCATCATCGTGGTTCACCTGTATGGCCACCCGACGGACATGGGCCCGGTGATGGAGATCGCGCGCCGACACAACCTCAAAGTGATCGAAGACGCTGCGGAGGCGCATGGCGCCGAGTACAACGGCAAGCGTGTCGGTGGTATCGGCGACTGCGCAACCTTCAGCTTCTTCGGCAATAAGATTGTCACCACCGGCGAAGGAGGGATGGTAACCACCGATGACGACGATCTGGCCGCGCGCCTACGCCTGTATCGTGGGCAGGGCATGGATCCCAAGCGTCGTTACTGGTTCCCGGTGGTGGGTTACAACTACCGGATGACCAACGTCGCCGCGGCGATCGGGCTGGCGCAGATGGAGCGGATCGAAGAAGCGCTGGAAACGCGCCAGAAGATCGCAGGCTGGTACGACCAGGCCTTTGCCGCGCACACAAACATCATCGAACGCCCCGTGGTGGCCAGTTACGCCCACCACGTGTACTGGATGTATACCGTGCTGCTCACGGGACTGTCCGACGCCCAGCGCGATGAGGTCATGCGCCTCATGGATGCAGATGGCGTTGAAACCCGACCGGTGTTTTACCCGATGCACGTGCTTCCTCCCTACCTTCAGGACGGCGCCGAATTCGCAGTGGCCAATGACCAGGCTGCGCGCGGCGTGAACCTGCCCACTCATGCCCAGCTGGACGCCGGGGACATCGAAAGGATTGTCGCCTCGCTGGTATCGGCCATCCGCCAAGCAGGTCGCTGACGTTGCGTATCGCGATCTGTTCATCGTTCGTACCCTTCGTCAACGGCGGCGCGCGTTTCATCGTCGAATGGCTGGAGCAGCGTCTGCGCGAGCACGGGCACACAGTGGAGCTGATCTACCTGCCCATGAGCGAAGAGCGTCCGGAGACGCTGCTTCGCCAGATGAGCGCGTACCGGATGATGGACCTGAGTCAGTCGGTGGATCGCATCATCACCACGCGACCACCGTCCCACCTGATCCAGCACCCCAAAAAGGTGATCTGGTTCATTCATCATTTCCGGCGCTTCTACGACCTTTGGGAAACCCCACACCGCGGGTTCCCGGACGACGCACGCCATCGCGCCCTGCGCGACGCAATCGTTCGCGCTGACACCGTGGGCCTGTCCGAAGCGCATCGCCTGTTCTCCAACTCGCAGGTCGTTGCTGACCGTGTCAAGCGCTACAACGGGCTGGAGCCGGAGGTGCTGTACCCGCCGCTGCACGACACCCGCCGTTTCAGCGACGCCGGCCAAGGCGACGAGATCGTTTACATCTGTCGAACCGAAGGTCACAAGCGCCAGCACCTGCTCCTGGAGGCTTTTTCCCATGTGCGTACGCCGGTTCGGCTGCGAATCTGCGGAACGGGCAGCAATCCAGCGTACGGCGAGACTATGCGCCAGTACATTGCCGAGAATGGGCTGGAGAGCAAGGTTACGTTCGTTGAGCGTTGGATCACCGAGGATGAAAAGGCGGGCTGGCTGTCGACTGCGCTTGCCGCCGCGTACCTGCCCGAGGACGAAGATTCGTACGGCTATCCCTCTCTCGAGGCGGCCCACTCGCACAAGCCTCTGCTGACGACCACAGACTCCGGCGGCGTCCTCGAATTCGTCCAGCACGGACGCAATGGCCTGGTGGCAGAGCCGGATCCGCGGGCCTTGGCCGAGGCGATCGATCAGTTGTGGACGGATCGCCAGAAAACCCGGGCGATGGGAGAAGAGGCCCATTCCCGCGTCAGCGAGCTGAAAATCGACTGGAGCCATGTGGTGGAGCGCTTGCTGTCATGAAGATTCTGGTTGTTAACAATATGGTTCCGGGCATGCGTGGCGGTGCGGAGGAACTGGCGGACCAACTGGTCCTCAACCTGCGCAAGGCCGGCCATGAGTCCGAATTGTTGCGCGTCCCGTTCACGTGGGAGCCGGCCGAGCGCATCGTCGAAGAGATGGTGATGTGCCGGAACATGCAGATAAACAACGTGGACCGTGTTATTGCGATGAAGTTTCCCGCATACATGATTCCATTCCCGGAGAAAGTGCTGTGGCTGGCGCACCAGTATCGGCAGGCCTATGACCTGTGGGATGCGGGGCAAAGCAACATCGCGGACACGCCGGAAGGGCGCCAGATCCGTGCAGCCATCATGGAGGCCGACAACGCGGCTTTCGAGCCGGTCAAGGACATCTTCGTGGTTGGGCGCACCGTGCAGGAACGGCTGTTGCACTACAACCGGCTGCAATCTACGGTACTTCGCGCGCCCTTGAACGACGAGACGATGTATCCCGGTGGACCATACGGCGACTATGTCTTTGCGGGTGGACGAATCAACTCGGGCAAGCGCCAGCACCGCTTGATTGAAGCCATGGCGCGGTTGCCCGGCACGGGGCGGCTGGTGATCGCCGGTCCGGCCGATACACCGGGGGACGCTGATCGTCTGCGGGCCTTGGTTGAGAAGCATCGGCTGGGCGATCGGGTCACCTTGGACATCGGCTTCCTGCCCCGACAGAAGATTGCCGACTACGCGAACAATGCGCTGGCCTGCGCCTATCTTCCGTTCGCGGAGGATTCCTATGGCTACGTCACGATGGAGGCCTGCCAAGCCCGCAAGGCGGTGCTCACCGTCAACGATTCAGGCGACCTCACCGAACTCATCCATGATGGCGTGCATGGGTGGGTCTGCGACGATGATACCGACCAGCTTGCTGCGGCGCTTTCTGAGCTGTTCGCCAACCGCGCGCGCACTGTCGAGCTGGGCAATGCTGCGCATGCGCACTGGACAGGCAAGAACATCAACTGGACGACGACCGTGGAGGCGCTTGCCCGATGAAGATCATCTGGGCCACCCCATACTCCGAGCACTCGGCCATCGCACGCTACAGCCAGGCGGTGGTTACCGAGTTGCGTGGTCG
The DNA here is from genome assembly GCF_056397945.1 of Stenotrophomonas sp. 05L413. Taxonomy (NCBI): domain Bacteria; kingdom Pseudomonadati; phylum Pseudomonadota; class Gammaproteobacteria; order Lysobacterales; family Lysobacteraceae; genus Stenotrophomonas; species Stenotrophomonas sp. 05L413. The sequence continues at coordinate 199,295 of NZ_JBFTOL010000006.1, read as the reverse complement.
AGGCCACCATGTTGCGATCTACCGCACCGAAGTCGGTGCCGATGCGGAGCTTCCCCCGCGTGAGAATGCGTGCGTGCTCGTGCACGGATCGGAGGAAGAACACCATTGGCTGCACGAGGCGGACCTGGTGATTGCCAATGTTGGCGATCACTTTGCCTATCACGGTGGCCTGTTCGAACTTGCGCAGAAGCGACCTTATGTTGCGGTACTACACGACTGGTGCGTGCTCAATTTCTTCTGGGGTTGGCTGCTCGCCAATCATCGTTCGCATCACGCTGCGCGCCTGATCACCGGGATGTACGGCGAGAAGGCCGGGGAGTTGTGCGCAACTGCGACGTGGGAAAACCTCCTTGAGCGCGCCACCCAGCACTTTCCACTGACCGAATGGATCACCAGCGACACGCTCGGCTGCATCATCCACTCCGAGTTCTATGGCGAGCGGGTGCGGAACTCGTGTGCTGGTCCGGTGCACAAACTGTCGTTGGCATACCCGGTCGAGGCATTTGACCTTGATAGCCGGGCTGTAACGCCTGCTGGCGGCCCGCTGGCGGTTCGCACCTTTGGCATGGTCAATCCGAACAAGCGTATCGACCGGGTCATTCGCGCGTTGGCGCGTGATCCTGCGCTGGCCGCGCGCACCGACTATCGTGTGCTGGGCCCGGTCGACGATGGCGAACGCCGACGGCTTGAGCAGGTCTGTAGTGAAGTCGGGTTCACCGGCCTTACCTTTGAAGGGAGGGTGAGCAATGAACGCCTGCACGAAGGCATGGCGGAGGCGGATGTTATCTGCTGCCTTCGCGACCCAGCCCTTGAGGGCGCATCCGCGTCCGCTATCGAGGGCATGCAATCCGGCGCACCGGTGATTGTCAGCGACGCTGGGTTTTACGCTGAATTGCCTGATGAATACGTTCTCAAGGTGGGCACTCACGAGCCGGAAGGCGCACTGCTTGGCCACCTCCAGTTCGTTGACCGCGAGCGCGAGCATGCCCGCAGGATAGGTTTGGCCGCTGCGGCCTGGGCGGCCCGTGAGTTTTCCGCATCCAATTACGTAGACGGCCTAGAGCAGGTCATTCCCGGGTTCATCGCAGCCGAGCCCTACCTGTTCAATGCGCAGGAACTGGGCCGGGAGCTGGGTAGAATGGGCCTGCCCGGCAACAGCAAGGCTGCTGCCAACGTCACCAACACCCTGGAGCGCATGTTTTCCCTGTGAACCCCTACAGGACAGCATGCCCGCCACCGCATTTTTTCGAGGAACGAAAAGCCATGAAATCAGCAGTAATCACCGGTATCTCCGGCCAAGATGGCGCTTACCTAGCGCAGTTGCTCTTGGAGAAGGGCTACAAGGTCTACGGCACCTACCGCCGCACCAGCTCCGTAAACTTCTGGCGTATCGAAGAGCTGGGCATTGAAAAGCACCCTAACCTCCACCTGGTTGAGCACGACCTGCAGGACCTGGGTTCGTCGATCCGCCTGCTGCAGGATAGTCAGGCAACTGAGGTGTATAACCTCGCTGCCCAGAGCTTCGTTGGCGTCTCCTTTGACCAGCCTGTGCTGACCGCGCAGATCACCGCGCTGGGCGCGCTGAACCTGCTCGAGGCCATCCGTGCGGTCAACCCGAAAATCCGCTTCTACCAGGCCTCGACCTCCGAGATGTTCGGCCTGGTGCAGCAGGTGCCGCAGACCGAAGACACGTCGTTCTATCCGCGCAGCCCCTATGGCGTGGCCAAGCTCTACGCGCACTGGATGACGGTCAACTACCGTGAGTCCTACGACATGTTCGCGTCCAGCGGCATCCTGTTCAACCACGAATCGCCACTGCGTGGGCGTGAGTTCGTGACCCGCAAGATCACCGACTCGGTAGCCAAGATCAAGCTGGGCAAGCTGGACGTGATCGAATTGGGCAACCTGGATGCCAAGCGCGACTGGGGCTTTGCCAAGGAGTACGTCGAGGGCATGTGGCGCATGCTGCAGGCCGACAAGCCGGACACTTACGTGCTGGCAACCAACCGGACCGAAACGGTGCGTGACTTCGTCACGATGGCCTTCAAGGCAGCTGACATCACAATCGCATGGGCTGGTGAAGGTCTGGATGAAACCGGTACCTGCACCCAATCGGGCAGGGTTCTGGTCAAGATCAACCCGAAGTTCCACCGCCCGGCGGAAGTGGATCTGTTGATTGGCAATCCTGAGAAAGCCAAGCGTGAGCTGGGCTGGGAGCCGAGCACGACACTGGAAGAGCTTTGCGAAATGATGGTAAAGGCCGACCTGCGTCGCAACGAAGCCGGCGCATCGTTCTGATGCAGGGCCTGTATGTGGGCTACCCCAGGGCAGCCTGGCGTGCGGGCGGCACCTGCACTACAACAAGAGAACCATACCGATGACACCGATTGCTCTGGTCACCGGAATCGAAGGGTTCACCGGGCCGTACATGGCCCGGGAACTCGAGCAGCTTGGCTACCGCGTTCATGGTCTGCGGCGTTCCGGCGAGTCGACTGCAACTGTATCCGCAGTGGACCTTCTCGATGCCGAAGACGTCGCCCACGTAGTGGAACGGGTCAAGCCCGACGTGATCGTGCATCTGGCCGGGATCTCAAATGTCGCGCACCGCGACGTTTCTGCGATTTACCAGTCGAACGTGGTAGGAACCCGCAACCTGCTCGATGCGGCCGCGCAACTTCAGCGCCCGCCGTCAGGTGTTCTGGTGGCGAGCAGCGCGCTCGTGTACGGGCCGTCGTCCCATACGCTGCTTTCGGAGCAGTCGCCGATGGCGCCCTTCAACGATTATGCCGTCAGCAAGGTGGCAGCCGAGTACGTATGCAGGTTGTACACGGACCGGTTACCGATCGTGATCGCGCGCCCGTTCAATTACATCGGCATCGGCCAGGCACTGTCTTTCTTCGTCGCCAAGGTCGTTGACCACGCGCTGCGCGGGGAGCGGGTTCTGCGGCTGGGAAACCTGGACGTAGAGCGCGACTTCACCGACGTTCGCGACCTCGTCCACTGCTACGGTCTTCTGATCGAACAGAAGCAGGGCGGTGAGGCAGTGAACATCTGCAGTGGTCGTTCCGTCAGCCTGCGTGCGGTCATCGCACTGATCGAAGAACTGTCTGGTATCCGCTTCGAGATCCACAGCGATACAGAGTTCGTTCGCGATAATGAGGTGAACCGGCTGGCAGGTTCAAACGAGCATCTACTGCAATTGACCGGCGGTTACGCGTTCCGGCCTCTGCGCGAAACAATCGAGTGGATGCTGCAGGCCCGGTGAGCCTGCAGGCCAAGGTCGGAAACAAGAACGCCCGGGTCAGTCGACCCGGGCGTTTTCAATTGCATGCCGGGAATACGGGCTTACTTGGCGGGAACGGGGTTGCCCTGACCGTCGCACAGGCCCTTGCCATCGGCGCAGCGTGCAAACGGACCGATTACCGCCGTCGGCTGCTTCAGGTCGTAGCCGAACCATACGACGTTCTCCTGAAGCGGCTCGAACTCGACCTTGTGGGCAACGGCAAAATCAGCGGGAAGGCTGACATCTGCTTCCCCGGTGGCGCCCGGCTTAATATCTTCCTTGAAGGCAGCGCGGGTATCGCTCGCTCGCGTATCCGGCTGGCCGCCCTGGCCCGGCACCTTCTGAACCACGCCCAGGGTGACAGCGTTTATGCCGGTCACCGGGTACACCACACTGCCCGTGTTCTTGACGGCGATCTTCACAATCAGCTGGTCAGACGCAGCGTCATAGTACGGGCCTTCCAGCACGCTTGCCGACGCACTGACCTGCTCTGGCTTGAGCGGGGTGTTGACCTTGTCATTGCTCGGGGCGGCCGGCTTCGGGCTGGCGCCAATCGGTGTTTCTTCGTTGTTCGACGAGCAGCCGGCAAGGGTGGCCGCAGCAACGGCGACGACGAGGGCCAACTTGAGCGAAGCGATACTGCGGGTCATGCGGGTTCCTTTTTTTGAGGGATGAGGTCGGATCTGTGTCCGGCGTGCTGGGCTTAATGGCGCGGGGAGAATCGGACCCAATCCATGGCGACCCCGACGCCGTAGAAATTCATGTCCACCGGTACGTGGAAGACGGCCTCGTTCCGCCCATTCACCAGCTCACCAGCGGGGATATAAGTATAGAACTCGTTGTCGGTAATCCACACCAAGGGGTGCTCTTGGCTGCCGTTGATCGAGATCGTCAGGGAGTTGCGATCGGTGTTGCCCGCAATGGCCTGGACGCGCCCCTTGACGACATAGGGCGCCTTGCGAGGTTGCATGTTAAACACCAGCGACGCCTCGGGCATATTAGCCCACGCCGTGGAGACCTTCTTGAACCTCCCATCATTGGTCCATTGGCTGTCCTGCCAGCCTCGGCCGTGCACGGCCGCTTCCAGGCTCCACCATCTGCCGAAGTCCCACCGGAACGAATCAGACCCTTCCTGGCTGCGGAACTGATGGAAAGCCAGCGGCCACGGCCTGTCAGCCACAACGTTAGCATAGCGGCGCGACAGGGTGTCCTCACCCCGCTTCAGGCGGGCCAGCTGTGCTGGAACCGGCACGACATTGCCATCCTTGTCGACCCGGACCACGACAGCGTTGGGGTCGGCGACGTTAATGCTGACCTGCGGCTGACGGGTTCCCTGTCCGGGCGCTGCGACGGTCGGTCCATCGGTGAACAGCCAGCCATCGGTCGATCGGGCACAGCTGCCTGGACGACCGAAGGCATCCAGGCGCTGCCAGTAATCGCCTGGCACCGTACAGGTGTACACCAGATTGACGGGCGCCCCGTAAAGATAGGTCAGCGCATGGAACATGTTGTCGCGGAGCATCCAGACGCTGCTGATCCGTTCGCTGCCATCAAGGATCACGACATTGGTTTCCGGACCGATCGCAGGTACGGTGGTGACGACGTTGGCCAGTACCTGACGTTCCGTATCGGAGAGTTTCTGGTAGTGCTGGAACTGGAACATCTGCGCCGCCAGGCCGAGCGTTACCAGCGCCGTTCCCGCAGCGAGGCTGACGCGTGGACGCCTGTTGCCAAACAAAAGCGCAAGCAGGCCAACCGTGGCTAGACCAGCGCCAAAGGTCGCAAACAGGAAGGTGCGCTGCGAAATGGCCATGTGGGCGGGCGAGGAGAGAAACGGCAGATAGCCGAAGGCCGCCATCACCAGGCCGATCAGGACCACGCGCGCACTCAACCCACGCATAGCCACGGCCGGTTCCGGCGTGGTCGTGGCAGGCGGGCCACGACGAGCGGCATAGGCAAGGAGCGCGGCGATGATCGCCCCGGTCACGACCACGTAGATGTAGTTCCTGAACTCCTCGATCAGGATCATCACCGCATCGACCCAGCCACCGACCAGCGCCCGGCCCATCCCGGTGAACGTCAGGACCCAGAGCCGTTCCTGGACCATCTGCATGCTCGTGCTTTGGCCACCGACGACACTGCTCTGGTAGGTCGACCCGTGCGCCAGGACGGTGTAGATGTAGCCGAGGCAGACGGCGACTGCCAAGCCCCAGCAAAGCGTCACTGGCAGCTGCTTGAAGGCGATGCGCAGGGTGCCACGAACGCCATGGCGTGCCCACAGCATCAGGAACGGGAAGGGCACGAAGATTAGCGCTACCTCGTAGATCTGGATGGCAACGCCCAGGCCGACTGCGGACAGCAGCGACAGGACCAGCCCGCCACGGCCCAGAGCCTCCCGACGTTCATAGGCGTACAGCAGTCCGGCCACGCCCGCCATGCCAAGCGCAACGGCACAGTTGATGTGGAACGAGCGGAACGAAAGCTGCATGGTGTCTGCGGGAAGCACGATCACCAACAGGGCCAGCATCACCGCGTACAGGCGCGACCTGAGCAGCCAATAACCCATCAGGCCGGCAGCGGTGCCCTTGACGATCAGCGATGCCATCTGCAGCAGATGCATGCCGACGAAGGAATCGGGCGAGAGGAGGTACGCAACCGCGTTGGGTGCTGCGGTCAATGGTCGCAGCCGGTGGCTGGCCAACGGGCTGTTTTCACCGGCGAAGAAAAACACGCCATGGCGAGTAAGCAGGCTAAGGATGTCCCACTCCTCGATGTTGCCGACCATGCCAAAGCCAAAGGGCAGCCATAGCAGGCAGACAAGTATGGTGGAGGCGAGGGCGAAATAGCCCGCCGCCCTCATCGTGTCTCTACGGTCGGTCGGAGAAATCATGGAATACATCCTGTGGTTGTGTGATGCAGCCTGCGCGCAGTGGGCAGGCTCAATGCGAGGGCGGTACGGCATGGTCGTCGCGCTGGGGCCGGAAAACCCAATAGTTCATCACGATGAAGACGACCACAGGAACGATGACCGCCGAGAACGCGATGCCCCAACGATAATCCAGGCCGAACACGTCGGCTATCAGCTTCATGCCGACCGTGGACAGCGTGAGATTGAACGCATGCAGGCAGATGAAACGCATGCCTTCGCGGCTGATGTGGCCGCTGGAAACGAAGGTGAAGCTGCGATGGGCGAAGAAGTTCGGCGGAACGAGCAGTAGGTAGCACGCCACGGTGGCCCAGGTGGGATCCATGCCGAGCCTGCTCACCGCCAGCCAGGTCAGTACGCTGAAAGCAACAGTGCTGATGCCCCCGACCACGCAGAAGCGCAGGAATTTCATGACTAGCGCACGGTCGGCCTGCATCATCGGGCCGACTCAGCATCGGCCGTGCCGTTCAACACCGTGCCCCGCACGTACTGCGGCCGGTTGCTCACATTGAGCAGCACCCGGCCCACGTATTCACCGACCACGCCGAGCGCCAGCAGCTGGATCCCGCCCATGATCAGCACCGCGACAATCAGTGACGTCCAGCCGACCGCAGTCTGCGGCCAGATGAGCTTCTGGACCACGAGCCCGGCTGCGGCAAGGAAGCCAAGCCCTGAAGCTGCGACGCCCATCAGCGACGCCACGCGCAGCGGCTTGATGGAGAAGCTGGTCGCCATCTGCATCCACAATGAAATCGACTTGGACAGGCTGTAGCCTGATTTGCCGTCGTCGCGATCGTGGTGGTCGGCCTGCAGCGTGGCGATGTTTGACGTGCTCTGCACGATCAGTCCATCAAGATACACAAACGGGCCTTCGTAACGCAGCATTTCGTCGCGTATGTCGCGGACGAAACCGCGGAACGGGGATAGGTACAGGCCCTTGGGTTTGCGCAGCAGCCAGGAGGCCACTTGGTCGTTGAATCGGCTTCCCATGCGCTTCCACAGCGCATGCCGGCGCCGCTTGAACTGCACGTAGCAGACATCGGCACCGCCATCGAGCACCTCGACGATGCGGGCGATGTCGTTGGGCGAATGCTGCAGGTCATCGTCCATGGTCACGATGTAGCGACCCGCACAGACGCCAAGGCCCGCCATGATCGCGTTGTGCTGCCCTGCGTTCTTGCGCAGGCGGACGCCCTTCAGCCACGGGCGGCTGGCGCACAGCCCGGCGATGACGTTCCAGGAATCGTCCGGGCTGCAATCGTAGACAAGCACCACTTCGTAGCTGCGACCCAGCGCGTCCAACGCCTGTTCCAGGCGCTCGGCCAGGCGGGGTAGGATAGGGGCGCTTCCGTAGACCGGAATCACCACCGAAACATCAATCATGTCCAGCTCCGTAATACTTGCGCAGCAGGCGGCGGGTATAGCCCGGGGAGGCATCGATCCCCGCAGGCCCGGCGTAGATGCAGAAGGTCGCTGAATCCGGCGTGGCGCCGCCGCCGCGATCTATCAGGGTGTATACGGCCTGCTGACCGAGCGTTTCTTCCACCAGCGGCAACAGTTGCTGCAAGGTTAGGCTTTCCGGAGGCGCAAGGTCGAGCTTACGGTCCCGCTCCAGCCCGCCCCTGAGCAGGTGCATCGTGATCGCGGCGACGTGGTCGACATCCACCAAACAGCGTACTGCGTGGGACCACAGCTGCAGCGGATCACCGGCGCGGATGTGCGAAACCAGGTGGTTGACCAGGGTGTGCGGATTGTCGGTGTTGCCGACAACCTGGGGCAGGCGCAGGATCAGGTGGTTGCCGCGCGCCTGGATCAACGCCTCCATTTTCCGCTTGTGCACCGCGTAGGGCGTCCCCGCGCGGTCATCATCGGTGACGCTGCAGGTACTGAAGTACACGAACCGCCCCGGGCAGGCCCGCAGCGCGTCGGCCAGCAGGTCGGCCTCGCGCTGGTACTGCGCCGGATCCGATTCCTGTGAATTGGAAACACCGGATGCAAACACAGTCGTGTCGAGCTGCTGAAGCTCGGCGGCATTGAAGGCGCGCGCAAGCAGGCCACGCCCAATGATCGCAACGTGTGCGAGTTGGTTGTCAGCCTGCCTGACTGTCGGCACGGGGCCAGTCACTCAGCTGCGCCCATACTGGTCTTCAAAACGCACGATGTCGTCCTCGCCAAGATAACTGCCCGACTGCACTTCGATCAGTTCCAGCGGCAGCTTGCCCGGATTCTTGAGGCGATGGGTCACGCCTAGCGGAATGTAAGTGCTCTGGTTCTCGGTGAGCAGGATCACGTCGTCGCCGCGGGTGACCTCGGCGGTGCCGCTGACCACGATCCAGTGCTCGGCGCGGTGGTGGTGCATCTGCAGGCTGAGCGTCGCGCCGGGCTTGACCGTGATTCGCTTGACCTGGAAACGGGCGCCATTGTCGATCGAGTCGTAGGCACCCCACGGGCGGTATACCTTGCGGTGGGCGGCCGCTTCGCTGCGGCCATCACGCTTGATCTGGCCAACGATTTCCTTGACGTCCTGGACGCGGTCCTTGTGGCCCACGAACACCGCGTCATCCGTTTCAACTACCACTACGTCCTGCAACCCAACCATTGCGATGAGGCGGGTGCCATAGGCATAGCTGTTACGGCAGTCGAGCGCGATCACATCGCCATGGCAGGCGTTGCCGTCAGCGTCCTTGTCCGAGACTTCCCAAAGCGCGGACCATGAGCCCACGTCGTTCCAGCCGGCATCCAGCGGAACCACAGCGGCATCGGCTGTCTTTTCCATCACCGCGTAGTCGATCGAGTCATTGGGGCTGGCGGCGAACGCATCGGCATCCAAGCGGATGAAATCAGTATCGCGCGAGGCCTTGTCCAGCGCGGTTCGGCAGGCGGACAGGATCGCCGGCTGCAGCGCCTCCAGCTCCTCCAGGTAGCGCGAGGCCTTGAACAGGAACATGCCGCTGTTCCAGTAGTATTCGCCGGAGGCGACATACTGTTGTGCGGTGGCCAGATCGGGCTTTTCCACGAACCGATCAACCGCGCGCACGCCTACGCCTGCCTGCGCCTTGATGTAACCGTAGCCGGTCTCCGGCGCCGTCGGCACGATACCGAAGGTGACCAGCTTGCCGGCGTCGGCCGCGATAGCGGCCTGCCCGACCGCGGCATGGAACGCCGCATCATCGCGCACGACGTGGTCGGACGGCAGCACCAGCAGCAGTGCATCCTCACCCGTCGCCAGCGCCTGCAGCGCGGCGATGGCGATGGCCGGTGCGGTATTGCGGCCGATCGGCTCCAGGATCAGCGCCTGCGGGGTCACGTTGCATTCGCGCAGCTGTTCGGCGGCCATGAAACGGTGTTCCTGGTTGGCCACCACGATCGGGGCTTTGCCCGCGATGGCGGCCACGCGGTTCCAGGTGGCCTGCAGCATCGTGACATCGCCCACCAGTGGCAGGAACTGCTTCGGATACGCCTCGCGCGAAAGCGGCCACAGGCGGGTGCCGGAACCACCGGAAAGGATGACGGGGAGAATGGGCAACATGAAAATCGTCCTGAATCAGTGTTGGGGGGCTTGGCCGCCGATCAGGGCGGTGAGCTCTTCGGTCCGGTCGCGCAGCAGCGCAGCGTCGCCACGGGTTTCGACATTCAGCCGCAGAAGTGGCTCGGTGTTGGAGCTGCGCAGGTTGAAGCGCCACGTGTCGAATTCGACGCTGACACCATCGGTGTAGTCCAGCGCCGGCGTCTGGTCCGCGTAGTGCGCCATCACGCGTGCCACGGTTGCTTTGGCATCGTCGACGCGGAAGTTGATCTCGCCACTGCATGGGAAAGCCTTCATGCGGTCGGCCACCAAATCGCCAAGCGAGGTGCCGGTCTGCGAAACCAGCTCGGCAATCAGCAGCCACGGGATCATTCCGGAATCGCAGTACGCGAAATCACGGAAATAATGGTGCGCGCTCATCTCGCCGCCGTAGATCGCATCTTCGGCGCGCATGCGCTCCTTGATGAAGGCATGACCGGTCTTGCTCATGACCGGCACGCCACCGGCCTGTTCCACCATTTCCACCGTGTTCCAGGTCAGGCGCGGATCATGGATGACCTTGCCGCCCGGGGCGCGCTTGAGCAGCGCCACGGCCAGCAGGCCCACCAGGTAGTAGCCTTCAATGAACTCGCCTTGGCTGTCGAAGAAGAAGCAGCGGTCGAAATCGCCGTCCCAGGCAATGCCGAAGTCTGCGCCGTGGGCGCGGACGGCATCGGCGGTCGCGGCACGGTTTTCGGGCAGCAGCGGGTTGGGAATGCCGTTCGGGAAGGAGCCGTCAGGCTCGTGCTGGATACGGACGAACTCGAAGGGCAGGTGGGGCGCCAGTTCATCGATCACGATGCCCGCGCCACCATTGCCGGCATTGACCACGATCTTCAGTGGCTTGAGCTGATTCACATCCACATACCCCAGCAGGTGCTGGATGTACGCGGTTTTGTCGGCATCGGTGCGGACCTGTCCCGTGCCGGAGGGCAGGGGGGTATCGCCGGCGGCAAAATCGCGCACGTCGAACAGGCCGGTATCGCCGCTGATCGGCCGAGCGTGCTCACGCACCAGCTTCATGCCGTTGTAGCCCATCGGGTTGTGGCTGGCGGTAACCATCACGCCACCAGCGGCTTGGCGGTGGAAGGTCTGGAAATACACCTCCTCGGTACCGCACAGCCCGATATCGATTACATCGCGCCCGGACGCAGTGAAGCCTTTCTCCAGCGCGGCTTGCAGCTCCGGGCTGCTGAGGCGGATGTCGCGTCCCAGAACGACGGGGCCAGGTCCCAGAAGGGACGCAGTGCCGGCGCCAATGCGCTCGGCGAGGGCAGCGTCCAGTTCTTCCGGAACGCGGCCGCGAATGTCGTATGCCTTGAAGCAGGGGAGCGTCATCAATGCAATCCTTACGGGGGTGACCGCCGATTATAGCGACAGCGTTCTGAGGAACGTGTCGCTTTTTCCAGCAGAGGGCCTTCCAGGGCCCGGCAGCAAAACGCCGCGCAGCGACACGTCGCCGCGCGGCCCCGACTTCACGCAGTACTTACAGCGCCTTTTCCAGCTCCGGCAGCAACGTGAACAGGTCCCCCACCAGGCCGATGTCGGCGATCTCGAAGATCGGCGAATCCGGGTCCTTGTTGATCGCCACGATGGTGCCGGCGTCCTTGATACCGGTCAGGTGCTGGATCGCGCCGCTGATGCCCACGGCCACGTACAGCTCCGGCGAGATGATCTTGCCGGTCTGGCCAACCTGCAGGTCGCTGGGCACGTAGCCGGCATCGACCGCGGCGCGCGAGGCGCCGACGGCGGCACCGAGCTTGTCGGCCAGCTGGAAGATCACCTTGAAGTTCTCTTCCGAGCCCACGCCACGGCCGCCAGAGACCACACGCTTGGCGCTCTGCAGGTCCGGACGGTCGGTCGCGCCAGCGGCCAGGCCGACGAAGCGGGTGTGGCTCGGCAGTGCCGCATCCACGCTGGCCGCTTCCACAGCAGCGCTGCCGCCCTTGGCCGCTTCCGGCCAGGAGGCCGCACGCACGGTCGCGACCACGATCTGGTCGGCCGGCACCTCCACGGTGATGATGGCGTTGCCGGCGTAGATCGGGCGCTTGAAGCTGTGGCTGCCTTCGACGGTCATCAGATCGGAGACCTGGTTGACGCCCAGCAGGGCGGCCACGCACGGCATCAGGTCCTTGCCGAAGGTGGTCGAGGGGCCGAATACGTGGGTGTAGCCGGTGGCCAGCTGCGCGATCTGCGGGGCCAGCACCTGGGCCAGCGCCTGGGCATTGGCGGCGTTGGTCACGGTCAGCACCTTGGCGACGCCGGCCAGCTGGGCGGCCTCGGCAGCCACGGCGGCCGGATCGGCGGCCAGCACCAGCACATCGATGCTGGCGCCGCTGATCGCGGCGGCCGCACTGACGGTCTTGGCGGTGGCGGCATTGAGCTTGCCATCGTGGTGTTCAGCGACAACGAGGATCTTGGTCATTACAGCAACCCCTTCTGCTTGAGTGCGGCGACCAGTTCGGCCGCGTCCTTGACCATCACGCCCTTGCTGCGCTTGACCGGCGCGGCGTACTGGGTGGTCTTGAAGGTATCAGCGGCATCCACGCCGAGGTCGGCCAGCTGCAGGGTCTCCAGCGGCTTGGCCTTGGCCTTCATGATGTCCGGCAGCTTGATGAAGCGCGGCTCGTTCAGGCGCAGATCGGTGGTGACCACGGCCGGCAGGTCCACTTCCAGCGTTTCCAGGCCGGCATCGACTTCACGGGTGACCGTGGCCTTGCCGTCGGCGATGTCCAGCTTGCTGGCGAAGGTCGCCTGCGGGCGGCCCCACAGCGTGGCCAGCATCTGGCCGGTCTGGTTGGCATCGTCATCGATGGCCTGCTTGCCCAGGATCACCAGGTCCGGCTGTTCCTTCTCGACCAGCTTGAGCAGGGTGCGCGCAGCGGTCAGCGGCTGGATGGCCTGGTCGGTCACCACATGGATCGCGCGGTTGGCGCCCATGGCCAGGCCGTTGCGCAGGTGCGCCTGCGCATCGGCCGGTGCGATCGTGGCCACCACGACCTCGGTGGCGATGCCCTTGTCGCGCAGGCGCAGCGCTTCTTCCAGCGCGATTTCATCGAACGGGTTGGGGGACAGCTTGACGCCGTCGGTGACCACGCCGGAACCGTCCGGCTTGACCTGAATGCGGACGTTGTAGTCCACCACGCGCTTGTACGCGACGAGGATTTTCATCTGGAGCTGGATCCTTCAATAACGGGAGAACGTCCGGTTCTTTGACTAGCAACCGGTTCGGGGGTGGGACAGCGATTCTAACTGGCGCAAGGGCACCATGCGAATGCGTATGGTTGTGCTGCAGCGCGTCATGAAATCGACGGAAGACGCCTGCTGTTAACGCTGGACGGGCAGTCGTGACGACGGCCGCCATGTATCCTGTTGCGCTGAGCCAGGGCGCCAGCAGGCCCCCTGCACGCATATCGAACAGGAGAACGGGTAGTGCCCACATGGCTTGTCACCGGCGGAGCCGGATTCATTGGCGGTAACTTTGTCCTCGAAGCAGTCGCCAAAGGCGTGCGCGTCATCAACCTCGATGCGCTGACCTACGCGGGCAATCTGAAGACCCTGGCCACGCTGGACGGCAATCCGGACCATGTGTTCGTCGAGGGCGACATCGGTGACCAGGCGCTTGTTTCCCGTCTGCTTGCCGAGCATCAGCCGGACGCCGTGCTGAACTTCGCCGCCGAAAGCCACGTGGACCGCTCCATCGATGGCCCCGGCGCGTTCATCCAGACCAACGTGGTCGGCACCCTGGCACTGCTGGAAGCCGTGCGCGATTACTGGAAGGCGCTGCCGGCCGACAAGGGCCAGGCGTTCCGCTTCCTGCACGTGTCCACGGATGAGGTATACGGCACCCTCGGCGAGACCGGCAAGTTCAGCGAAACCACCCCGTATGCCCCCAATTCGCCGTACTCGGCGTCCAAGGCGGCCTCGGACCATCTGGTGCGCGCGTTCCACTACACCTACGGGTTGCCGGTGTTGACCACCAATTGCTCCAACAATTACGGCCCGTACCACTTCCCCGAAAAGCTGATCCCGCTGGTGATCGCCAAGGCCCTGGCCGGCGAGCCGCTGCCGGTGTATGGCGATGGCAAGCAGGTGCGCGACTGGCTGTTCGTGAGCGACCACTGCGAAGCAATCCGCACCGTGCTGGCCAAGGGCCAGGTGGGCGAGACGTACAACGTGGGCGGTAACTCGGAGAAGCAGAACATCGAGGTGGTGCGGGCCATCTGCGCCCTGCTCGATGCACGCCGCCCGCGCGAGGATGGCCAGCCGCGTGCCAGCCAGATCACCCATGTGACCGACCGCCCCGGCCATGACCGTCGCTATGCGATCGACGCATCCAAGTTGAAGGACCAGCTGGGCTGGGAGCCGAAGTACACCTTCGAGCAGGGCATCGGCTTCACCGTGAACTGGTATCTGGACAACCAGGACTGGGTGAACGGCGTGCTCGACGGCAGTTATCGGCTGCAGCGCATCGGTACCACCGCATGAACCAAGGATTCAATATGACCCAGCGTAAAGGCATCATCCTCGCCGGCGGTTCGGGCACGCGCTTGTATCCGATCACAAAGGGGGTCAGCAAGCAGTTGCTGCCCGTGTACGACAAGCCGATGATCTATTACCCGCTCAGCGTGCTGATGCTGGCGGGGATCCGCGATGTGCTGATCATCAACACGCCGCACGAGCAGGCGCTTTTCCAGAGCCTGCTTGGCGATGGTTCGCAGTGGGGCATGAACATCGAATACGCCGTACAACCTAGCCCGGACGGGTTGGCGCAGGCGTACTTGATCGGCAAGGACTTCATTGGCGGCAAGCCGAGCTGCCTGGTACTGGGCGACAACATCTTCCATGGCCACGGGCTGAGCGATGTACTGCGCAGTGCTGACCAGCGCGAGCAGGGCGCAACGGTGTTCGGGTACTGGGTCAACGATCCAGAGCGCTACGGTGTCGCGGAATTCGACAAGCATGGCAAAGTGGTGGACCTGGTCGAGAAGCCGGAGAAGCCGCGGTCGAACTATGCGGTTACCGGCTTGTACTTCTACGACGGCAACGCCAGCAAGTACGCGGCCGAGCTCAAGCCTTCGCCGCGCGGCGAACTGGAGATCACCGACCTTAACCAGCGCTATCTGCGCGATGGGCAACTGCACCTGGAAGCCCTCGGGCGCGGGTTCGCCTGGCTGGACACCGGTACCCACCAGTCATTGCTGGAGGCATCGAATTTCATCGAGACCATCCAGACACGCCAAGGACTGCAGGTGTGCTGTCCCGAGGAAATCGCGTTCGGGCGGGGCTGGATCGATGCCGCGCAGCTGGAAGCGCTGGCTGCGCCGCTGATCAAGAACGGTTACGGCCAGTACCTGCAGAAACTGCTGCAGCGGGGCGTCGTGCCTTGAAACTCATTCCATCCTCGCTGCCAGGTTGCGTGTTGATCGAGCCGGCGGTATTCGGGGATTCGCGCGGCTTCTTCTTCGAGACGTGGAACGCTGAGCGCTATGCCGCGCAGGGGCTGCCTAGCACGTTCGTGCAGAGCAATGTCTCCAGTTCGGCCAAAGGCGTGCTGCGCGGCCTGCATTACCAGTGGCCGCGCCCGCAGGGCAAGCTGGTGACGGTGCTGCAGGGTGAGGTGTACGACGTGGCGGTGGACATCCGCCGCGGTTCGCCCACCTTCGGCCGCTGGGAGGCGTTCATGCTCAGCGGCGAGAACCGCCGCCAGTTGTGGATACCGCCCGGCTTCGCGCATGGATTTGCGGTGCTCTCCGAGACGGCTTTGTTCAATTACCTGTGTACCGATGTGTATGTCAAAGAGGCCGATGCGGCGATCCGCTGGAACGATGCCGACCTGGCGGTCGACTGGCCGATCAGCGCGCCTTCGCTGTCAGCCAAGGATGAGCAGGCGCCGTTTCTGAACGACGTCGCGGAGGAACGTCTGCCGGTCTACCTGCCATGACGCTGCTCGTGCTGGGGGGCAACGGGCAGCTCGGCCAGGAACTGCGGCGCGCGCTTGCGCCGCTCGGCCCCGTGATCCCGACGACCCGCACCGGTCTGCTCGCAGATGGCATTGCCTGCGAGAGGGCCGACTTCGATGAGCCCGCGTCGCTGGCGTCCTTGCTGGACCGCCTGCTGCCGTCGGTGGTGGTCAACGCCGCCGCGTACACGGCGGTGGACCGGGCAGAGCAGGAGCCGGAAGCGGCACGTCGCGCCAATACCGAGGCACCCGGCGTGCTTGCGCGCTGGTGTGCGCGGCGTGGCGTGCCATACGTGCACTACTCCACCGACTACGTGTTCGATGGCCAGTCGCGCGTGCAGTACCGCGAAGATGCGCCGACCGCACCGCTCAACGTGTATGGGATGACCAAGCGGGATGGCGAAGACGCCATTCGTGCTGCCGCCGGCCATCATCTGATCTTCCGCACCGCGTGGGTATATGCCGAACACAGCGCCAACTTCCTGAGTACGATGCTTCGCGTGGGCGCCGAGCGCGACGTAGTGCGCGTGGTCGCCGACCAGATAGGTACCCCCACGCCCGCAGCGTTGATCGCAGATGTCACCGCGCACGCGTTGCGGCATGCCGGGGGCCTGTCCGGTACCTGGCACCTTACCGCCACCGGTGAGACGAGTTGGTACGGCTTTGCCGAAGCGATCTTCGCCGAAGCCATCGCCAGGGGCGTGTTGCCGCGAGCTCCCCGGGTGGAAGCGATCACCACCGCCGAGTACCCCACGCCCGCGCCACGGCCGGCGTACTCGCGCTTGGACGTATCGCGGCTGCAGAGAGATTTCGATCTCACTCTGCCGAGTTGGCAGGAAGGCCTTGCGCAGGTAATGGCGCACCTGCAACCGCGCTGAGGGGCATGCGGCAGCGAGGGGCTACAATGGCGGCTTACATCAACGAGGTGAGGGCGTAGATGAGCAAGTCCCCAGACAACGCCGTGCGACCTGGCAAGCGGTACGCCAGTGCAGCCGAGGCGCTGCAAGGTGCCATCGCCGATGGCCAGACGTTGGCGGTCGGCGGGTTCGGCCTGTGCGGTATTCCCGAGGCCCTGATCGCTGCGTTGCGCGATACCGGGGCCAAGGATCTGACCGTGATCTCCAACAATGCGGGCGTGGATGGCTTTGGCCTCGGCCAACTGCTGGCGACCCGTCAGATCCGGAAAATGATCTCGTCCTATGTGGGTGAGAACAAGGAATTCGAGCGCCAGTATCTGGCCGGTGAGCTGGAGCTGGAGTTCAATCCGCAGGGCACCCTGGCCGAGCGGCTGCGCGCCGGTGGCGCGGGCATCCCGGCCTTCTTCACTGCAACCGGCTACGGCACGGTGGTGGCCGAGGGCAAGGAAACCCGCGCGTTCGATGGCAAACACTATGTGATGGAAACCGCGCTGCGCGCGGACGTCGCACTGGTCAAAGCCTGGAAGGCCGACGAGGCCGGCAACCTGGTGTTCCGCAAGACCGCGCGCAACTTCAACCCGGCCTGCGCGATGGCCGGCAAGCTGTGCATCGTGGAAGTGGAGGAGGTGGTGACGGTGGGCAGCATAGACCCGGACCAGGTCCACCTGCCAGGCATCTACGTGCACCGCATCGTGCACAACCCGCATCCCGAGAAGCGTATCGAACAGCGTACCGTGCGCCAGGAGGCGAACTGAGATGGCCTGGACCCGCGATGAAATGGCACAGCGCGCCGCGCGCGAACTGACCGACGGCGCCTACGTGAACCTAGGCATCGGCCTGCCGACCCTGGTCGCCAACCACATTCCCGACGGCGTGGATGTGTGGCTGCAGTCCGAAAATGGCCTGCTGGGCATCGGCCCGTTCCCGACCGAGGCCGAGGTGGACGCCGACCTGATCAACGCTGGCAAGCAGACGGTGACTGCACGTGCGGGTGCCAGCTACTTCGGCAGCCACGACAGCTTCGCGATGATCCGCGGTGGTCACATCAACCTGGCCATCCTTGGCGCGATGCAGGTCACCGACAAGGGCGACCTGGCCAACTGGATGGTGCCGGGCAAGATGGTCAAGGGCATGGGCGGGGCGATGGATCTGGTCGCCGGCGTGCAGCGCGTGGTGGTGCTGATGGAGCACACCGCCAAGAGCGGCGAGCACAAGATTCTGCCCGAGTGCACGCTGCCGCTGACTGGCGTGGGCGTGGTCGATCGCATCATCACCGAGCTGGCCGTGTTCGATGTCACCGATAAGGGGTTGGTGCTGGTCGAGGCTGCCCCGGGTGTGGGTATCGATGAGTTGAAGGAAAAGACCGGCGTGGCGTTCAGCGATTGACCGATCCGGCGACACCGGCCGCGACTCTACCGCGGCCGGTGAAGCTGTCCTCCGTGGCGAGCGTCTGCAGCCATGGGCCCGCTGACCAATGGCCATTGGCCAGGCACTGAAGCGGCAGCAGCACACCTTCGGGGTCCAAGCTCAGGTGTTGCACATCCTCTCCCAGTGCCGCGCACGCGTCGGCGATGAAGCTCAATGCGCCCTGATGGACCTGGGCCAGGGATGCCTGGCCCGTGGCGGACAGCTCGGGCGGCGCGAACATCGGCTCGCGTCCACTGCCGGTGCCGCGGAAGCCGCAGAACTGACCGGACGGTGCTGCCAGCAGCGCTTCAAGCAGCAGGTCATGCGCCAAAATGGGGGATGCCTCCTCCGGTACCGTGCGCCCATCGTGATACCGGGCCACGGCCCAGCCATGTCCTTCCACCTTCCGCGCAGTGGCACGTAATGCGAAGTACGCTCCCCCCACGGGGCGGTCAATGATGCTCGACAGATAGGTCTGGATAGTGCCGGCATAGCCGATATCCGCGACCAGGGCAGCATCGTCGCCAACCGTCTCGCGCCAGTAGTCCAGGTAGGCGTCGCATTCGCGTGCTGAGATGTTGAGCAAGGAGGGGAGCGCCGGCGCCAGCGTCGCGATGGCCTGATCCAGCATTTCAGGTAAATAGATGTCGCGGTCTGCCAGGGTGCCCACCTGCTCACGTACGGCCACCGCGGCTTCTTCACCCAAGCGCGAGGCAACAAGGTTCACCAGGGGGCCGGTGTACGTACCATGCAGGAGCCGCTCAAGATCGTTCGCTTCACGCAGGCTGGCCATGCCCGCGGCGCGTCGGGATACCAGAAGATAGGACGACCTCAGCGATCGCAGAGCCGGGGCGCTGCCGGCCAGGACGTCCCATGCTTGCTGCAGCAGGAATCCCTCGCGGCTGAGGAAGAGCACCGTTCCGATCTCGCGCTCTTTCGCGAGGTTCGCCAGCCACACCAGGTAATCCAGAACGACAGGTCCCAGGACCGTATAGCCCGCACTGTAGGCATCCAGTGTGGGCCGCGGCGAGAGATGGGACGGAGTCCAATCGCCTACTGCGGCGAAATGGTTGGCTAGCAGACCCCGCCACAACTGCTCGGGCCACGGTGCGTTGAGCCCGGCTGGATGTCGAAGCGGGCGCAGTGCCGGCACCATGTCCAGCAACGCTGAAGGGCGCACGATATGGACGGGGGAAAGGAGGCCGCACAACTGTGGAATCTGCACATCCGCGTGTTCGTTGTCGCCTACGTGCAGCCAGCGTTTCATCGCAATGCCTTCGCGCTGTGAGATCGCCGCCCACGTGGCGGGATCGTCCTTGCGCATCGCTGTCTCGCACGACACCCACCATTCCGATGTGAGTGCCACCACGGCGGGCGGCAGCACCTGCCGGAGCACTGCGGCCGGCAGGTACATGTCCGATAGCGCTACAACGCGTTTGCCTCGCAACGCCTGCATGGCCGCCAACACACCTTTGCGCGGACGCAGCAGGCGCTGCTCGGTGGTGATTTCCAATTCCAGGAGCGCCTGCGGATCCACGGTGGATGCCAGTGCAGGGAAGTGCGCGTAGATCTCATCAAGTGTGGGGTCGCGCCCACTCGAAATGCGCGCGCGTTCCTCGGCGAGCTGGCGCGCCGCCGAGAAATCATCGACGCCGAAACGGGCCAGGGCCCTGAAGGAGAGGTAGTCGCGCGCGGCGTGTGGTGACAGGAACGGACGGGTCACCAACGTATCGAATACATCGGTAGTGACCAGGTCCGCATCCAGCGCAGAGAGCTGGATGCGGGGGGCAACCGGTGTGGCGAATGCCTCTGTCCAGTTGCGCTGCCCTTCGCTGATCAGGTGCGGTGTATCGCCCGGGGCAAGTACACCGACAAGCAGACCTTGGTGGCGCGTAATGGTGGCCAGAAGGCGCTCCACTGCATGTTGCAGGGTGCCATCCACCTGGCCGGTTTCGGCGGGGAAATCGCTGGTAGTCAGATTCAATGCGAAGAGGGGGCGCAGCGCATCGACCCGTGCCCAGAACATGGAGCCTGCCGGATAATCGATGTAGGCAGTGCGGTCTATTTCCAGGCCCAGCCGTGCCGCCAATGCTGCGCAGACCTCGGCGTTGCTCAGCCATGTGTGTGCCCAGGGCGGGAGGCTTTCATGGGTTTCCGGGTAGACCATGCCCAGACGCGGCTCGGCAGCGAAGATGCCCAGAATCCAGGCGACCCGCGTTTCGCTGCCCAGCAGCGAACGCAGCAGGTAGCGCCGCCACTGCTCCTGCTCGCTGCCCGTGTACAGCGACTTCTTGGTGTGGATATGGCCGACGATATCCAAGGCCGTGATCTCATCGCGGAATGTCACCAGCAGCGGCGCGATATCGCGGCCCCGATTGGGCACGACGCGGACGTGCAATGCAGAAAGACGCGGAACCCTTGCAAAGCGTTCTTCGGCCTGGAGCTTGGCCGAGTCGTCCATCACTGACACGAGCAACTCGAACGGCACCGGGATGTGCGCCAGCAGCCCAGCGAACTCCTCTATCAGGTCCGGGTAGTACACATGGGCCATGAGCCCGACGCGCTGCTGGAGCTGGGCGAGGGGCACCGGCGCGGGAAACAGGTGCTCGACTGGCTGTGCCACCTGGATGCGTGACGCGCTGGCCTGCTTGAGCCGATTGACGAGCCCACGAACACCCATCGCAGAGGCGACCTTGAAAATGCGTCGCAGTACCGACCACAGCCCGACCAGCCCACCGCCATGCCGGGAGACCGCCTGGCGGGCTGCACGGACCGCGCGGGTCACAGAGGAGGTCATCGCGTCACATCCTGATGGCGCGCAGCGAGCGGCGTGGGTGCAGTGAAGTGGCGCGCGCTGGTCACGGCCTCGCTGGCAGCCGGCGCGGTGTTTGAAGCGCTGAGGCGAAGTGGGGCCATGGAATGCTCTTTCAACGATGCCGGTCCGGCAGGCGGTCATTTTCGATCTTTGGTGGACAGGGGGCAAATCCACAGGGTCCTGCCATGGTCGGGATACGCACACCGGCGAAGGAATGCTAGCGTCACCCCATGGATCTCCACCTCCCCGACGCCCAGGTGCACTGGCACCGCCACTGGCTATCCCGTGACGCCGCCGACACCCTCCAGCGCACGCTCCGCGAGGACGTCCCGTGGGAGGTGCACAAGATTCGCATGTTCGGCCGTCAGGTCGATTCCCCGCGCCTGAGCTGCTGGATGGGCGACCCGGCCGCGCGCTACCGCTATTCCGGTACCGAATTCGTGCCGCAGCCCTGGCATCCGGCGCTGCTGCCGCTGCGCGATCAGCTGGGCGAATTCTGTGGTCACGCCTTCAACAGCGTGCTGCTCAACCGCTACCGCGATGGCGATGATGGGATGGGCTGGCACAGCGACAATGAGCCCGAGTTGGGGCCGGCGCCGGTGATCGCGTCAGTGAGCCTGGGCGCGGCGCGGCGGTTCCTGCTGCGGCGCCGGGACGACCATGCCAAGAAGGCCGAGGTACTTCTGGACCATGGCGACCTGCTGGTCATGGGCGGTCAGACCCAGCGCCATTACCAGCATTCCCTGCCCAAGAGCGCCCGGCCGCTGGCCGAGCGCCTGAATCTCACGTTCCGCTGGATTACCGCACCCGGGTCGGCGTGACTGCAGCGCGGGCGTGATCCTGCTCGCCGGTCACCAGCGTCCAGCCCACCACGTTCGTGGTCAGTGTCTGCAGCCCCTGTTCCAGCGCGGCGGTGACCTGGGCGACGTCGCTGCTGCCGACCGGGTTTTCCTGGCGGAAGGTGCGGTCGGCGACCACGCGCTGGTCGATCACGTGGATCAGCTTGGCGTTCACCTCGATCAGCGCGGTGGGCGTGGCCTGGCCGCGGTAGTCCGCTTCGAAACGACGCACGTCCATGGCCAGCTTGTAGTCGGCGCGGATGCCGGTGGTGACCCGGGCCACGCCGTTGATGCGGCCGGAATCCTCGAAGCCGCGCACCAGCGCGTCATCGAGCATGTCGGTGGCCGGCTGGGCCCAGCTCACGCCCTTGTAGACCTCCAGTTCGGAGGGGGTCGGGCGCACGTTGATGCGCGGGCTGTCGACCACGCGCGCGGCGCTGGGCTTGACCAGCACCAGCTGCCAATCGACGGTCGGCCAGCTCGGGTCGGCCTGGATGCGGACCACGGGCGAATAGATGGTCACCGCGCTGCGTTCGTTGCTGCCCAGCAGCGAGCAGCCACCAAGCGCGGCGATCAGGGCGATCGGCAGCAGGGGCCGGAAGAAGGTCGGGTGGCTCATTTGGGTTCGAACTCCTTGGGTGCGTCACGGCCGAGCAGGTAGCGTGCCGGGTTGTTGTCCAGGCGGTCGCTGACCCGGCGCAGATCGCGGATCAGGCCGCGCAGCTCGGTCAGGGTCGGGCCGAGCTGGGCCAGGCCATCGTTGGCGAAGCTGTTGATCGCGGCGCGGTTCTCGCCAAGGATCGAATCGGCATTGCCGGCGGCCGAATCCAGCTTGCTCAGCGTGGTTTCCAGCTTGTCCAGGATCGGCGGCAGCTGCTGCACCAGGTTCTTGTCCAGGCGCTGGATGGTGCCATTGGTGCTCTTCAGGGTGACATCCAGGCTGCGGGCGGCATCGCGCGCGCTGAGCAGCAGCGCCTGGGTGCCCTGGTCGCGGTCGGCCAGGCCGCCGCTGATGGTTTCCAGGTTGGCCAGGGTCGCGTTGATGCTGGCCACGTTGCGGTCGCTGAGCACCTGGTCCATGCGCTCGACGATGCGGTTGGCCACGTCGGTGATGTTCTGCAGCGCAGACGGGGTAGTCGGGATGATCGGGGCCGGGTCCTTGTTGACCGCGGTCAGTGCGGCGGACTGCGGGGTACCACCACTGAGCTGGATGATCGACGGGCCGGTCAGGCTGGTGATCGCCAGCTTGGCGCGGGTGTCGGTCTTGACCGGCGTATTGGAGTTCAGCCGGATGCGCGCGACCACCTGGCGCGGGTCATCCGGCACCAGGTTCAGTTCGGTGATCGAGCCGACCGCGATGCCGTTGTACTGCACCGGGCTGCCCACCGACAGGCCGGTGACGGCCTCGCGGAACACCACGCGGTATTCCGTCCAGGTGCGGTCGGAGGAGTACTTGGCGGCCCACAGGCCGAAGGCCAGCAGCGCCAGGCCCACCACCAGGGTGAAGGCGCCGATCAGGACGTAATTGGCTTTGGTTTCCATGGCTTACTCGCTCTCGTGCTTTGCATCGCGCGCAGCACGCGCGCGCGGTCCGTGGAAGTACTCCTGGATCCACGGGTGGTCCAGTTGTTCGATCTCGTGCAGCGGGGCATTGGCGATGACCTTCCTGTCGGCCAGCACCGCCACCCGGTCACAGATCGCATACAGCGTGTCCAGATCGTGTGTGATCAGGAAGACAGTCAGGCCCAGCGCTTCCTGCAGGGTCTTGATCAGGCGGTCGAAGGCGGCCGCACCGATCGGGTCCAGCCCGGCGGTGGGCTCATCCAGGAACAGCAGCGGCGGGTCCAGCGCCAGCGCCCGGGCCAGGCCGGCGCGCTTGCGCATGCCACCGGACAGCTGCGAGGGCAGCTTGTTGATCGCATCGGCGGGCAGGCCGGCCAGCTTGACCTTGAGCAGGGCCAGTTCGTAATGCCAGCGCTCGGGCAGCTCGCTGTGATGTTCCTTCAGCGGTACCTGCACGTTCTCGCCCACGGTCAGCGACGAGAACAGCGCACCGTCCTGGAACAGCACGCCGGTGTTGCGTTCGATATGCAGGCGGTTGGCCGGGTCGCTGGAGCGGGCATCGACGCCGAGCACCTCGATCTGGCCATCGTCCGGCGTGCGCAGGCCCAGGATGCTGCGCATCAACACCGATTTGCCGGTACCCGAGCCGCCGACCACGCCCAGGATCTCGCCGCGTCGGACATCAAGATCCAAGCCGTCGTGTACCACCTGGGCGCCGAAACGGTTGGTCAGCCCGCGCACGCGGATCAGCAGTTCACCTTCATCCGTGGCGGCGTCGTCGCGGTCAGGGGCCGGGGCGGTGTCGGTGATCATCGGTTACCAGCCCATCTTCATGAACCACAGCGCGGCGAACGCGTCGAGGATGATCACCAGCGAAATGGCCTGCACCACGCTGGAGGTGGTGCGCTCGCCGACCGACTGCGCGGTGCCTTCCACCTTCAGGCCCTCCAGGCAGCCGATCAGGCCGATCACCAGCGCGAACACCGGCGCCTTGGACAGGCCGACCAGCATGTTGCGTACTTCCATGGTGTCGTGCATGCGCGCGATATACATCTGCGGCGGGATATCCAGATCGAAGGCGCCGACGGTGATGCCACCGGCCAGGCCGGCGATCATTGCGATGAAGGTCAGCAGCGGCAACGTGATCAACAGCGCGATCAAGCGCGGCAGCACCAGCAGATCGACCGGGTCCAGGCCCAGCGTTTTCATTGCGTCGATTTCTTCGCGCGCCTTCATCGCACCGATCTGCGCGGTGAACGCACTGGCGGTGCGGCCGGCCAGCACGATCGCGGTCAACAACACGGCGAACTCACGCAGGAAGGCGATGCTGACCAGTTCAACCACGTAGATCTCGGCGCCGAAGTCGCGCAGGATCGTGGAGCCGAGGAAGGCGATCACCGCGCCCACCAGATAGGACAGCAGGGCGACCAGGGGCACTGCATCCAAGCCGACCTGTTCCATCTGGGCGACCGTGGCAGTGAGCCGGAAACGGCGCGGCTCCTTGATCAGGCGCGCACCCTTGACCAGGTTCTCGCCAAGGAAACTGGCCAGTGCCACGATGTTGTGGCCCATGCCGTGCACGCTGACACCGAGCCGCTCCAGCGCGGCCAGCACGCCGAAGTCCCGCTTGGCCTTGGGCCGGTCGTCGGCGACTTCCTCGATGGTCGAGACCAGCGCACGATGTTCCTCGCGGAACGTCACCGCATCCTCGCCGAGATCGGCGCGGTGGGCCACGCGCAGCAACTGCAGCACACCGGCCGAGTCGAGCAGGGTGATCCCGCTGGCATCCAGGCCGGTCACGTTCTCCGGAAGGCCACGCAGCACTTCGGCCGCGTCCAGCGCGGTGCGTAAAGTCCAATGGCCAGACAACCGGATCAGGCCGGGGTCCTGGGCATCCTGCTCGAGATGGGGGGCTTGGTCTGAGGTCATGTAGGCGTCCTGCGCGCAGCATACCCTGTCCGGGTGCATGGCTCGCGTATGCGCCGGGACGGGCTGAACGCGTCGGTCAGTGCGCCCCGTTCCTGCACGCAGGCGCACGATGACACCGGGATTCTTCAGGCCGGGGCGTGTTCGGGTAATACTACGGCGCATGTCTGCCGACGCCCCCACCATCGTTGCACCACCGGCCACCTACGCACAGCGCGTGGCCTTCGTTTCGGAAATGGCCGGGCGCCTGCACAGCTATGGCACCACCGCGCAGCGGCTGGAAGCAGCCGTGGTCGCGCTGGCGCAGCGTCTGGACCTGGATTGCGAGCCGTGGTCGAACCCGACTGGCCTGATCCTGAGTTTCAGCGACCCGACCAAGGCGATCGGTTCATCGGACATCACCCGTGTGATCCGGTTGGCACCGGGCGAGAACGACCTGCATAAACTCAGCATCGCCGACCAGATCACCGATGCGGTGGCCAACGGCGCCATGAGCATCGCGCAGGGCCATACCGCGCTGCGCCAGCTGGACAAGGATCCTGGCCGTTGGGGCAAGATCCGCACCATCCTTTCCTACAGCCTCGGCGCAGCGGGCGTGGCCGGCCTGTGGAAACTGCCGTGGCTGGATATCGCCACCGCCGGCGTGATCGGTCTGCTGATCGGCGTCATGGGCATGTATACCGACCGTCGCCCGGCCACGCGCGAAGCCAACGAGGCGTTGGCGGCCCTGCTGGCCGGCTCGGTGGCGACGCTGGTGGCCTCCTTCATCGGCGCGCTCAACCTCAACACGGTGATCATCGCCTCGCTGGTGGTGCTGCTGCCCGGCATGTCGCTGACCAACGCGGTCAATGAGCTGGCCAGCCAGCATTGGGTTTCGGGCACGGCGCGGTTTGCCGGTGCGGTGACCACGATCCTGAAACTGACGGTGGGCGCGGTGATCGCGGTGACGCTGTCGGGCATCGTCGGGCTGGAGCCGCTGGTCCGCGCTTCGCGGCCGCAGGCCGATTGGGTCGAATGGGGCGCGTTGCTGCTGGCCGCGTTCGCGTTCGCGATGTTGTTCAAGGCCAACCGCCGCGATTTCCCCTGGGTGATGGCGGCGGCCGTCGCCGGTTATGCGATATCGAAATTCGCCGGACAGGCGTGGGGCATCCCGGCCGGCATTTTCATGTCCGCGATGCTGCTGACCGCCGCCGGCAATCTGTTCGGTCGGCTGGCGCAGCGACCGGGCGCGATCATCCGCCTGCCCGGCATCATCATGCTGGTGCCCGGCAGTACCAGCCTGCGCGGCGTGCTGACGCTGGTCCAGCAGCAGGACATGAGCGCCGGGCAGACCGTGCTGATGACGGTGCTCAACGTGGTGATGGCGCTGGTGGCCGGCCTGCTGTTCGGTAATCTGCTGATCCCGGCGCGCAAGAATCTTTGACCGCCCGGTCACCGCGCGCGCCATCAACGGGTACGAAAACGCCGGCGCGAAGCCGGCGTTTTCATGTGCAGCAGTGACTGACCGGCTTACTTCTTGATCAGGAACTCTTCGACCTTCTTGCCCTTGGCGGTATGCGCGGCCAGCCAGCGCGGCTGCTTGCCACGGCCGGTCCAGGTTTCCTTCGGGTTGGCCGGGTTGCGATACTTCGGGGCGACCTTGCCGAGCTTGCGCACGGCCTTGGCCGGGGCCTTGGTGGCCTTGCTCGCGGCGCGGCCACGTGCGGCCGGGGCAGCGCCGCCGAACAGTTCTTCCACCGAATAGCCCTGGGCCTTGGCCAGCTTGGTCAGCTGTGCGCGGACTTTGGTGATCGCCGGACGCTTGGCCACGATGGTCTGCTGCTTCTTGGCGTTCTTGATCAGCGCGCCCAGCTCTTTGGCGGACAGGCCGCTCAGGTCAATGCTCATCTACTACTCCGCAATATATTAAGGACAGGGTGAGCCGGTCCTTGGCGTCGGAAACAGCATACATTCTCTTTTGCGAAATACACAAACAAACCGGAGATATTGAAACCGGGTCCACCATTGAAAAGGCCGGGTTATTCACCCGGCCTTTGTCTTTACTTCGTCAATTTTGCCAGCAGTGTGTCCTTGTCGAGGACCTCCGCTTCGGCGGCATTGCGCGCGCGGTACTCGAACGTGCCGGCGGCGACGCCGCGTTCGGAGACCACGATGCGGTGCGGCACACCGATCAGTTCCATGTCGGCGAACATCGCGCCCGGGCGCAGGCCGCGGTCGTCCAGCGCCACATCCAGGCCGGCGGCCTGCAACTGTGCAAGCAGCTCGGCGGCGGTGGCCGCTACGGTCTCGTCCTGCTTCGGGTTGATCATGCAGACCACCACCTGCCACGGCGCCATCGCGTCGGGCCAGATAATGCCGGCGTCGTCATGATTCTGCTCGATCGCCGCGGCGACGATGCGCGAAATACCGATGCCGTAGCAGCCCATCGCCAACACCGCGGCCTTGCCGTTCTCGTCGAGGACGGTCGCATTCAACGCCTGCGCATACTGGCGGCCGAGCTGGAACACATGGCCGACTTCGATGCCGCGGGCGATCTTGAGTTCACCGCCATCGGCGGCACGATCACCGGCCTTGGCGTTGCGGATGTCCGCCACTTCCGGTTCGGGCAGGTCGCGGCCCCAGTTGACGCCGGCGATATGGAAGCCGGCTTCATTGGCACCGATGACGAAATCGGCCAGCGCGGCGACGTCGCGGTCGGCCACGATGCGGATCGGCAGGGCCGGATTGAGCGGGCCGAGGAAGCCCGGCTCGCTGCCCAGGTGCGTGGCGATCTCCGCCTCGCTGGCCATGCGGTAGCCCTGCAGGCCCTCGACCTTGCCCAGCTTGATTTCATTGACGTCGTGATCGCCGCGCACCAGCGCCAGCACGAAACCGGCTTCGCTCATGATCGCGATCGACTTGACCGTGCGCTCCAGGCCCAGGCCGAGCAGGGCGGCCACGGCTTCACAGGTTTTCTGCGTGGGCGTATCGATTTTGCGCAGCGCTTCGCTGGCGGCCGGGCGCTCGCCCGGGGCCGCGGCGATGGCCGCTTCCATATTGGCCGCGTAATCCGAGCCGGTGGAAAACACCAGTGCGTCTTCGCCGGACTCGGCGATCACGTGGAATTCCTGCGAGGCATCGCCACCGATCGCGCCCGAGTCGGCCTGCACCATGCGGAAATCCAGGCCCAGGCGGGTGAAGATGCGGCTGTAGGCCGCCTTCATGTTCTCGTACTCGCGCACCAGGCAGTCATCGTGCAGGTGGAAGGAGTAGGCGTCCTTCATCAGGAATTCGCGCGAGCGCATCACGCCGAAGCGCGGCCGGATCTCATCGCGGAACTTGGTCTGGATCTGGAAGAAATTGACCGGCAGCTGCTTGTAGCTGGACAGTTCCTGGCGCGCGAAATCGGCGGCGGCTTCTTCAGCAGTCGGGCTGTAGCAGAACACCTGCTCCTTGCGATCCTTGATCTTCAGCAGCTGCGGGCCGAACTTTTCCCAGCGGCCGGTGGCTTCCCACAGTTCCTTGGGCTGGAGGGTCGGAATCTGGAATTCCACCGCGCCGGCACGCTCCATTTCCTCACGCACGATGCGCTCGACCTTGCGCAGCACGCGCAGGCCCAGCGGCGACCAGGTGTACAGCCCCGAGGCCAGCTTGCGGATCATGCCCGCGCGCAGCATCAAGCGGTGGCTGGTCAGCTCCGCGTCGCTGGGGGTTTCCTTGGTGGTGTGCAGGTGGAACTGGGAGAGGCGCATCGTCGGCTTCGCTGAACGGCAGAAGCCGATATTCTGCCAGTCCGGCCGCCGCGATGGGTGTTGCCGTTGGTTTTGGCCACCTCGACGGGGCCGGTGGCTCAGGCCTTGGGGGTGCAGTAGGCCTGGATGGCGGCCTCGGCCAAGGTCTTCTGGGCGCTGCGCTGCTCGTCGGTCAGGGCGGTATCGGCCGTGCCGTCGCCATCGGCGTCCTGCATGACCTTGCCCGGCCCGTTGAGCAGGGTGAGATTGCCGCGGGCGTCGGTACAGGCCTTGTTCTCGGCCGGGGCGGTGGCGGTCTCGCGCGGGAGCGGGTCCCGGTTCTCGACCTGGCGGGCCTCGTACTTCTGCCCGGCCGGCGGCTTCTCCGAATACTGGGTGACGCCGTTGGCGTCTTTCCACTTATAGACAGTGCCGGCGCTGGCCGTGGCGCTGGCGAGCAGCAGGGCGCTCAGACGGGACAGGGCACGCATGGCAACTCCGGGAACGGGGCAGAACCGCGATTGCAGCACCCCGGGCCGGTGCTGGCAAGCTAAACTGGCCGCATGGATCAGATGAAACCCCCGCCGCGCTCGCGCAGCATTTACCTGCTGCCCAACCTGTTCACCACCGCAGGCCTGTTCGCCGGCTTCTACGCGATCATCGCCGCGGCCAACGGCGACTTCGTGAATGCCGCGGTCGCGGTGTTTGTCGCGGCGGTCATGGATGGCCTGGACGGCCGTGTGGCCCGCCTGACCGGCACCAGCAGCGAATTCGGCGTGCAGTACGACTCGCTGGCCGATCTGGTCAGCTTCGGCATGGCCCCGGCCCTGGTGATGTACCACTGGTCGTTGTCCTGGCTGAAGTTCGACGACCCGGTGCTCGGCCGCGTCGGCTGGGCGGTCGCCTTCCTGTATGCCGCCTGCGCCGCGCTGCGCCTGGCCCGCTTCAACACCCAGGTGACCGTGGTCGACAAGCGCTGGTTCATCGGCCTGGCCAGCCCGGCTGCGGCCGGCCTGATGATGTCCTTCGTCTGGGCGTTCGCTGATGGTAACCTCGGCTGGGACGGCAACCAGCTGCGCTATGTCGCGCTGGGCGTGACCCTGGTGTCGGCACTGCTGATGGTCAGCCGGATCCGCTTCTGGAGCTTCAAGGGCAGTGGCGAGAAAGGACCGCGCGCGGATCGCGTGCCGTTCCTGGCGCTGGCCCTGGTGCCGATCGCCATCGCGATCATGGTCATTGATCTGCCGCGCGTGCTGTTCGCGGTGGGCGTGGTGTATGCCTTGTCCGGCCCGTGCTACTGGGCGTGGCAGCGCACCCGCAAGACGGTCGAGCCGAACGCGTGAGCGGGCAGGCGCTGCCGCCATTGTGGTCGCCGGCGCAGCAGTCCTGGCTGCAGGCGATGGGTTATACGGTGTTCGTCGACGGCAGCGTCGAGCCGGAAGCCGCTGCGGTACCTGATGTCCAGCTCAGCGCGGCGCCGCTCGCCGAGTCGTCCGCGCCGGTGCGCCAGTCGCGGCCGGCACCGGCGGTGGATGCGCCCGCGCCGGTACGCCGAAGCGCGCCGCGCACGGTCGAAGAAGGCGCGCCGCCATCCGTCCCGGCGGCCACGCCGGCACGCGGAGGCGGAGGCCGCCGCGCGGCGGTCCGGATGCCCGATCGCCTGCAGATCGCCCTGTTGCGCGCCTCCGGCTGCAACCCGGCCGAGCCGGACACCCAGGCCTTGATGGCCAGCTGGAACCTGGATGAACTGCGCAGCAGTGCCGCCGCCAAGCGCGCGTTGTGGCCGCAGCTGCGCGCCCTGCGCAAGCGGGGCCGCCCGTGAGCGCGGTGAGCTCGCCGCGGCCGTTGTCGTTGCGCGCGCTGCGCGAAAGCGACCTCAATGCGGTGATGGCCATCGAGGTGCGCGGTTACCCGTACCCGTGGACCCGCGGCATCTTCCAGGACTGCCTGCGTGCCGGTTATCCCGGCCTGGCGATGGAAGAGGATGGCCTGCTGATGGGCTATGGCCTGCTCAGCATCGCCGCCGATGAAGCGCATATCCTCAACATCTGCGTGGACCCGCTGTGCCAATCGCGCGGCCACGGCCGCTACCTGCTGCGCGCGCTGGTGAAGCTGGCGCGTGACCACGGTGCGCACCGGGTGTTCCTGGAAGTGCGCCCGTCCAATACCTCGGCGGTGGCGCTGTACCACAGCGAAGGGTTCAACGAGATCGGCCGCCGGCCGCGCTATTACCCTGCCCGCGACGGGCGCGAGGATGCGCTGGTGATGGCCATCGAGCTGGTCGACGACGACATCCAGGTGATGCCGCCGCTCTGACAGCGTGGGGGGGTGCTACGCCAACCGCAGCACCACTGCCCCGAGCACGATCAGGCCGGCGGCGATCCAGCGTTGGCGGGTAACGCGTTCGCGCAGGAGCCACGCCGAGATCAGGATGCCGAACAAGATCGAGGTTTCGCGCAGTGCGGCGATCATCGCGATCGGCGCGACCGTCATGGCCCACAGCGCCAGCCCGTAGGAGACCAGCGTGCCGATGCCGCCGGTGATGCCGTAGCCCCAGTTGCGGCGCGCATAGTCACGCAGCGCGCTGGCGCGTGTGCACACCGCCCACAGTGGCAAAGGCAGGCCGGAAAGCAGAAACAGCCACAACGTGTAGCTCACCACGGCACCCGAGTGACGCGCGCCCCAACCATCGACCAAGGTGTAGGTGGCGATGACACCGGCATTGAGCAGCGGCAGCCACAGATGCTGGCGCGAGGTGCCGCGGGTCATGCACAGGATGCCCAGGCAGATCAGCCCGATGCCGGCCCACGCGATCCATGCCAGGCGCTCACCCAGAAACAGCGTGCTGATCAGCGCGACCAGGATCGGCGCGCAGCCGCGCATCAGCGGGTAGGACGCGCTCATGTCGGTCACTTGGTAAGTACGCGCGACAAGCACGTAGTACCCGACCTGGAGCAGGGTCGAGGCGGCCAGCCATGGCCAGCTCTGCGCGGCGGGTGTGGGCACGAACGGCAGCGCGATCGCGACAATCACCGCCGCCGAGCCGGTGACCAGGATCGTGGTCAGCAGCGTGTCGGTGCCACGTTTGACGATCGCGTTCCAGCTGGCATGCAGCAGGGCGGCCAACAGCACGATGCAGAAGAGGGACAGCGACATCGTGTCGGCGGTCATTCAATCCGTGGACGAACCCGCATCATGCCGCAGATGGGCAGGCATCGGGCCCGTAACCGCGCGGGCGGGCCCTACCTACGTTATCGGCCCAGGGTAGAGCCACCCCATGGGTGGCTGCACGCCATCCCGCCCCGGAAGGCAGCCACCCATGGGGTCGCTCTACCCTGGCCCCGCAGAAGCAGCCACGCATGGCGTGGCTCTACCCGTGCGCTTACAGCTTCGCGCGCTGCGAACGCAGACCGTCCAGCTGGGCGGTCCATTCGACCAGGCGCACGCGCTCCTGCTCGACCACAGCCGCCGGCACCTTGTCGGTGAACTTGGCCAGCTTGGTCCCGCTCTTTTCCTTCTCCGATTCCACCCGGGCGATTTCCTTGTCCAGGCGCGCGCGCTCGGCACCCAGATCGACCAGGCCCTCCAGCGGCACCAGCAAGGTGAGATCGCCCACGATCGCGGCGGCGGCCGGCGGCGTGTCGCTGCCGTTGGCCAGCCACTCGATGCGCTCCAGCTTGAGCAGGAACGACAGCGAGGAGGTGAAGCGGGTCATGCGCGCGCGGTCGTCGTCGCTGCCACCCTGCAGCAGCAGCGGCACCAGCTTGGACGGCGGCACGTTCAACTCGCTGCGCACTCGGCGCAGCGCGTTGACCATCGACTTCAGCCATTCCACGTCGGCTTCGGCGCGGGCGAAATCACCGGCGAACTCTTCGGCGGTCGGGTACGGCCGCAGCGAGATGGTGTCGTCGGTGAGGCCCAGGCGCGGGGCGACCTGGCGCCACAGCTGCTCGGTGACGAACGGGGTCAGCGGGTGCAGCAGGCGCAGCAGCGCTTCGAGCACGTACAGCAGGGTGTGGCGGGTGCTGTTGGCATCGTCGGCATCGGCGCCGTTGAGGGCCGGCTTGGTCAGTTCCAGGAACCAATCGCAGAACTCGTTCCAGGCAAATTCGTACAGGCACTGCGCCAGCAGATCGAAGCGGTAGTTGGCGTAATGCGTCTGCGCTTCGGCCGAGACCGCGGCCAGGCGCGCGAGGATCCAGCGCTCGGCATCGGTGCGCGGCTGCGGCACGCCGGTGAAGCTGCTGCCCTCAGTGTTCATCAGGGTGAAGCGGCTGGCGTTCCACAGCTTGTTGCAGAAGTTCTTGTAGCCCTCGGCGCGGTTCATGTCGAACTTGATATCGCGGCCGTGGGTGGCGAGCGCGGCGATGGTGAAGCGCAGCGCATCCGCACCGTGGGCGATGATGCCCTCGGGGAATTCGCGGCGCGTCGCCTTCTCGATCTTCGGCGCGTCCTTGGGCTTCATCAGGCCGGTGGTGCGCTTGGCGACCAGGTCCTCGATGGAGATGCCATCGATGATGTCCAGCGGGTCCAGCACGTTGCCCTTGGACTTGGACATCTTCTGGCCCTGCGCATCGCGGATCAGGCCGGTGATGTAGACGTCCTTGAACGGGATCTTCCCGGTGAAGCTGTCGGTGGCCATGATCATGCGGGCCACCCAGAAGAAGATGATGTCGAACCCGGTGATCAGCACCGACGACGGCAGGTAGCGCTCGAAACCGCGCGCGTCCATCGCCTGCTCGTTCGGCCAGCCCAGGGTGGAGAACGGCCACAGCTGCGAGGAGAACCAGGTCTCCAGCACGTCACTGTCCTGGTGCAGGGCGAGGTCGGCGGCGAGGTTGTTCTTCGCGCGCGCTTCGGCTTCATCACGGCCGACATAGCAGTTGCCCGCATCGTCGAACCACGCCGGAATGCGGTGGCCCCACCACAGCTGGCGGCTGATGCACCAATCCTGGATGTTCTCCATCCAGTGGCGGTAGGTGTTGATCCAGTTGGCCGGGACGAACTGGATGCTGCCGTTCTCGACCAGCTCCAGGCCGCGCTTGGCCAGCACGTCCATCTTCACGAACCACTGGTCGGTCAGGTACGGCTCGATCACCTGCTGGGTACGATCGCCACGCGGCACCTGCAGCTTGTGCGCACGGGTTTCGACCAGGATGCCCAGGTCTTCCAGCTCGGCCAGGATCACCTTGCGCGCTTCGTAACGGTCCAGCCCGCGGTATTTCTCCGGGGCGTTGTCGTTGATTGCCGCCACCGGGGTGAACAGGTTGATCATCGGCAGGTTGTGGCGCAGGCCGACCTGGTAATCGTTGAAATCGTGCGCGGGGGTGACCTTGACCACGCCGGTGCCGAACTCGCGGTCGACGTAATCATCGGCGATCACCGGGATCTCGCGGTCGGTCAGCGGCAGCTTCACCATTTTGCCGATCAGGTGCGCGTAGCGCTCGTCTTCGGGGTGCACCATCACCGCGGTGTCGCCGAGCATGGTTTCCGGGCGGGTGGTGGCCACGGTCAGGGTGCCGCTGCCATCGGCCAGCGGGTAGCTGATCGACCACAGGAAGCCGTCTTCCTCCACGCTCTCCACTTCCAGATCGGAAATGGCCGTCTTCAGCACCGGATCCCAGTTGACCAGGCGCTGGCCACGGTAGATCAGGCCCTGCTCGTGCCAGCGCACGAACGCCTCGACCACCGCTTCGGACGGCTGCGGGTCCATGGTGAAGGTGCTGCGCGACCAGTCGCTGGAGGTGCCCAGACGGCGCATCTGGCGCTCGATGGTGTCACCGGACTGCGCCTTCCACTCCCACACCTTCTCGATGAAGCCGTCGCGGCCCAGCGAATCGCGGGTCTCACCGGTGTTGGCCAGCGCCAGGTTGCGCGACACCACCATCTCGGTGGCGATGCCGGCGTGGTCGGTGCCGACCTGCCACAACGTGTCGTAGCCACGCATGCGGTGGTAACGCACCAGTGCATCCATCAGGGTCTGCTGGAAGGCATGGCCCATGTGCAGCGTGCCGGTCACGTTCGGCGGCGGCAGCAGGATGGTGTACGGCTCGCCCTTGCCGGACGGCTTGAAATGGCCGGCCTTCTCCCACGCGTCGTACAGCGCGGTTTCAAAGGTTTTCGGGTCGTAGCTGGAGGCGAGTTGGGTCATGCGGGAACCAGGATCGAATACGGAAGGTGGGGGTGCCGGAAGCTCAGCGCCCGAAGGCGCGGCGGATCTTCTGGTCGGTATGGAACTGTGAGACCGCGTAGGCGGCCCAGATCGCGGCGGGCAGCCAGCCGATCAGCGTGATCTGCAGGATCAGGCAGAGGATGCCTGCGATCGGGCGGCCGATGGTGAAGAAGGCGAACCAGGGAAAGATCAGGGCGATCAACAGGCGCATCAAGGGTCTCCGGGGGCGGCGGCGACCGGACGGGCGCCGCGCGGGTTACATGTCGTATTTGTTCAGGTCAAAGCCCAGTGCCTTGTACTGGCGCCAGCGCTCGCGCAGCGGTTCGCGCGCTTCCGGGTCGGCCGGCACCACTTCCAGCACGCGGTCGCAGGCGGCCAGGTAGGGATCGTCGCGCAGGTTGATCACCAGCGGCCGGGCCGGGGCCTCGGTGCCGGGAACGGCGATCAGCACCAGCGCCTCTTCCTCGTCCATGTCTTCGCCGGCGATCTGGTGCGGGATGTAGGCATCGTTGTCGAACGCCCACAGCAGCTCGTCCAGCTCTTCGGCCTGGGCCTGGTCGCGTGCCAGCACCAGGGTGAACAGCCCGGCGTCATTGGCCTTGCGGGCCAGTTCGCAGACCAGGCGCAATGGCTCGGTCAGGAAGCGGGGCTTGGCGATCAGGTAGAAATCAGCACGGGACATGGCAGGGCCTGGAGCGGAGGGAGAACCCGGCGCCAGGCCGGGCGGGATCGCGGCCACCCGCAGGTGGCCGCGATCGGGCAGGGCATCAGGCGCGGGCGACCTGGTCCAGCAGCCACTGGCTCAGCAGGCCGACCGGGCGGCCGGTGGCCATGCCGCGCTTGCCTTCGTCGCTGGCCACGCCGGCGATGTCCAGATGAGCCCAGCGCTGGCCTTCGGCGAAGCGCGACAGGAAGCAGCCGGCGGTGATCGCACCGGCCCAGCGGCCGCCGATGTTGTAGATATCGGCGAAGCTGGAATCCAGCATCGGCTGGTACTCGTCCCACAGCGGCAGGCGCCAGGCGCGGTCGAACACGTGCTCACCGGCGGCCAGCAGCTCGTTGGCGAGGTCGTCGTGCTTGCTCATCAGGCCGGCGGTCTGGTGGCCCAGCGCCACCAGGCAGGCACCGGTCAGGGTGGCCACGTCGATCAGCGCGGCCGGCTCGAAGCGCTGCGCGTAGGTCAGCGCGTCGCACAGGATCAGGCGGCCTTCGGCGTCGGTGTTGCCCACTTCGATGGTCTTGCCCGACATCGAGGTGATCACGTCCGACGGGCGGTAGGCATTGCCGTCGATGGCGTTCTCGACCGCCGGCACCACCACCACCAGGTTGAGCGGCAGCTTGGCCGTCACGGCCGCGACGAAGGTGCCGATGACGTTGGCGCCACCGCACATGTCGTACTTCATCTCTTCGATGCCGCCCTGGGTCTTCAGATTGACGCCACCGGTATCGAAGGTGATGCCCTTGCCGACCAGCACATAGGGCTTGGCGTCGCCGCCGTTGTTCCACTTCAGCACGACCAGGTGCGGGCGGTTGGCCGAGCCACGGGCCACGGCCAGCAGCGAGCCCATGCCCAGCGCTTCCATCTGGTGCTCGTCCAGCACCTCCGCTTCGGCGCCTGCATGCGCCTGCGCGAACGCGACCGAGGACTCGGCCAGGTAGGCCGGGGTGCAGACGTTCGGCGGCAGGTTGCCCAGCTCGCGGGCGTACTGCACGCCGGCGGCGATGGCCTGGCCCTGGGCCAGCGCCTGGGTGTCGGTGCCGGCAATGGCCAGCGTGGTCAGGCCCGGCTCGTCGGCCTTCTTCTTGCCCAGCGTGGCGCTGTAGCGGTAGGCGGCGTGGTCGGCGGTGATGATGGCCTGGCGGATGTTCCAGGCGGCATCGCGGCCCTTGACCTCGATCTCGGTCAGGGTGAACAGCGCCTGATGGTTGACGCCGCTCTTGAGGGCGCGGCTGGCATCGCCGACCGCCTTGAGGTACTGCGCCACGCCGAACTTGGCCGGCTCGCCCAGCCCGACCACGAGCACGCGTGCGGCGGTGACGCCGGGCAGATCGTGCAGCAGGGTCGTATTGCCGGTCTTGCCGCCCACGTCGCCGCGGGCGATCAGGGCCGACAGACGGCCACCGGACGCGGTGTCCAAGGCCTGTGCCGCGGGGCTCAGGGTCTGGTCGGCATAGGCGCCGACGATGACGCAATCGCACTCGGCCGAGGCCGGCGCTGCGTGGTTCAGGGTGAATTCCAGGGCCATTGATCAGATTCCGTTGGCAAAACCGTACAATCGCGAGCTGTTTACGTCCCGTCAGTAGACTGGGCAGCACCGCGAACGAATCCGAGAGTTTAAACCACCGCCCCATGTCGAAGCTCGATCGCTATCTCCTGCGTGATTTCGTCCAGAGTTTCCTGGCCACCCTCATCGTGTTGCTGGTGGTGAGTGTCGGCGGGGTCCTGGTGGACATCCTCGGCAACATCG
This sequence comes from Stenotrophomonas sp. 05L413, assembly GCF_056397945.1. Classification (NCBI taxonomy): domain Bacteria; kingdom Pseudomonadati; phylum Pseudomonadota; class Gammaproteobacteria; order Lysobacterales; family Lysobacteraceae; genus Stenotrophomonas; species Stenotrophomonas sp. 05L413. The sequence goes on along the minus strand of NZ_JBFTOL010000006.1, from coordinate 161,742 downwards.
CCGACGGCCGTCTGCCTGCCCGCCTGCTGTTCTCCCAGTTGGGCCTGCAGTTCATCGTCTACATGCCGCTGATCCTGCCGCTGGCGCTGATGCTGGGCCTGCTGCTGGCCACCGCGCGGCTCTACCGGGACTCGGAAATGGCGGTCATCACCGCCATCGGTGTCGGCCCCAAGCGCCTGCTGCGGCCCCTGATGATGCTGGTGGTGCCGGTGGTCGGCCTGATCGGGCTGTGCTCGCTGTGGCTGGGCCCCTGGGCCGACCGCACCAGCGAGACCATGATCGACGAGGCCAACCGCAGCGTGGTCATGGCCGGCCTGGAGGCCGGCAAGTTCACCCCGCTGCCCAACGGCGGCGTGGTCTACCTGGCCTCGGTCTCCCCCGACGGCACCCAGTTGGGCAAGGTGTTCCTGCAGCGCCAGAAGGAAGACCGCATCGAAGTGATCTCTGCCGACCACGGCCGGATGTACTTCGAGGGCGCCAAGCAGCGCTATCTGGAGCTGGATGACGGCCACCAGGTCGAGGGCCCGGCCAACGGTGCGCTGGATTACAAGCTGATGACCTTCGCCCGCAACGACGTGGCCATGCCCGACGGTGCCGAGACCCGCAAAGACGATGACCCCGAACTGCTGCGCACCACCGAGCTGTTCGGCGATGAGCGCCCGGAGGCCCAGGCCCAGCTTCACTCGCGCATCGCCCCGCCGCTGATCGCGCTCGCCTTCGCCCTGATGACCCTGCCGCTGGCCCGCAGTTCGCCGCGGCAGCAGCGCTACGGCCGGATGATGCTGGCCTTCATGGCCTACATGGTGGGCATGAACCTGATGTTCATCGGCACCCGCTGGATCGCCGATGGCAAGATCCCCGCCGTGGCGGGCCTGTGGTGGCTGACGCTGCCGTTGCTTGCCCTCGCCCTGTGGATGTATTTCCGCGACGGCAAACTGTCGCGTCCCCGGAGGACCGCATGAACGTGTTGCGCCCCATGCGGTTTGATCTGTACCTGGGCCGTGCCGTGTTCGGCACCGTCCTGCTGACCTGGGCGGTGCTGGTCGGCCTGGACGTGGTGATGGCCTTCTCCGGGGAGTTCAAGGACGTTGGCAAGGGCAGCTACACCGTCGGCCACGCGGCCGCCTGGGTGCTCTACACCGTGCCTCGCCGCGCCTATACCTTCTTCCCGACCGCCGCCGTGATCGGCGCGCTGATGGGCCTGGGCCAGCTGGCCGCCACCTCCGAACTCACCGCACTGCGCGCGCTGGGCCTGTCGCGCAAGCGCCTGAGCGTCTCGGTGGCGATCGCGCTGTCGCTGATGACCGCGGTCATGGTGTTCAGCGGCGAAACGCTGGGCCCCTGGGGCCAGAGCAAGGCCGATGACGTCAAGATCAGCGCAAGGTGGGGCAGCAGCCTGAGCGCGGCCCGCTATTCGGGCGTGTGGGCGCGGGAAGGCGATACCTTCCTCAACGCGATCAGCGGCGACGAGCAGCTGCAGGCCGGGGGCGGCACGCGCCTGATCCTGCACGACGTGCGTCTGTACAAGATCGCCGACGACGGCCGCTTGGCCTCGATGACGTATGCCACCACCGCCGAACATGACGCCAGAGGCTGGGTGTTGAACAAGGTGCGCCGCGATATCTTCGGTGAGCGTTCGGCAACGCGCGAGACGGCCGAGTCCGAGCCATGGGATTCACGCTTGGATGCGGCGGCGCTGGCCAGCGGCATTTCCAAGCCACGCAATCTGACGGCGATGGATCTGCGTAACAGCATCGAGTACCGCAAGCGCAACGGGCTGGATGCGCGCGATTACGAGGATGTGTACTGGAGCCGTTGGTTCTATCCGATCAATGTGTTGGCGTTGTGCCTGGCGGCGATACCGTTCGCGTTCGGTTCGCTGCGCAGTGGCGGTATGGGCAAGCGGTTGTTCCTGGGCATTCTGTTCGCGTTGGGCTTCTGGTTGCTGCAGTTGTTCTTCGGCCGCATGGCCGGTGCGCTGAAGTTCGATTACCGGATTGCGTATGCGTTGCCGCCGATCGTGATGATGGTGGTGTCCGGGTTGTTGTTCCGACGTAAGTCGGGCTGATTCATCCGGCCGGCCTGGCGGCAAACGCCGAAGCCAACGCCAACGCCGACGCCAAAGCGGCCACCATGTGCTGTCGAGCTAGGCGCGACGGGCTCGCCATTCCGGGACCTGCCGCAAGTACGTCCCTGTAGCAACGGTGTTGCTGGAGGGAGTTCGGTCCCTCCAGTAGACGGACGCGGTAGTGCCGGCCGCTGGCCGGCAGCCTTTGGAGATGTGCCCGTGCGCGCTTCAGGCCGGGATTGGTCCGCTTTGAGCGTCGCGCACGCGGGCGTTGAGGATCACCAGCATCTTCCGCATTACCGCCACGATCGCCACTCCTGACGGATCTCGGCTCGACCGCCGTGGATGCTTCGTTTTCCGCGTATCGTCCCGCTGTCGTGGGACATCGGTGCCACGCCCACCAGGCTGGCGATGGCCTTGCCGCTGATCTGGCCCAGCTCAGGCAGGTAGCTGGCCAGCACCGCCTGTAGCCCCGGTCCCACGCCCTTCATCGACTTCAGAATCGTGAGCTGGGGCTGTTGAGCGACTTGCTCGGCAATCTGCTTTCCCAGGCGTTCTACCAGTGTCTGCAAGCGGGTGATGTTGGTCTGCAAAAGCCGTCGCAATTCACGATCACGCACCATTTCCTGCTGCTGTCGCGCTACGGTCAGGGCCTGCATCATCTGTCGACGTGCCCGCACAAATTCCCGCAGTTTCTGCTGCCAAGGCTCTAGTGGCTGGTAGGCCGGCAGTTTCACCAGCGCGGCCATCTGTGCCAATGCATAGGCATCCAAGCGGTCTGTCTTGGCTATTTGGTCCAGCCCCTGAGCTAGTTTCCGCGCCCGAAAGGCATTGGCGCGCACCACCCGATGGCCTGCCTTGTGCAGGAAATCCAGCACGGGCTGCTCATATCCGCCGGTGGCCTCCAGCACGATCTGGATCGCTGGACGCTTCTTCAGCCAAGCGTTCAATTCAACAAAGCCAGAGGGGCTATTGCTGACCTGCAGGGTCTCTCTGTCCGTCGTGCCGACATCCAGCTGGCGCTTGCTTACATCAATCCCGATCCCGTTCATCGCCCGACTCCGTATAGTCTGGAAGGGTCGAGAGCTCCCCCGCTTGCCCAGTCTTATCGCTTCGAGTGTCAGCTCCAGCAACTGTTCGGGCGGATCAAGGGAGATTCCGGCGTGGGCGCCAAGCTACATGGCGATCGCTCAGATCCAGGCTCGTACGGCGGCCCACGCCGGCTCTCGGCACCTAAGCTGCCAGATTCCGAACAGATAAGGCTCGTGTGCTGCCATCCATGGCAGCACACGGTCCCGGCCTGGCAATCCCGCCGCGCCTCCGACAGTGTGCTGGTGGGGGAGGGGAGAGCAGCCGGGCATGGCCCGGCTCTACCCGTTCTGATGGATTGGCGAAGTGACGCTGTTCGTATTGAATCTTGGCGACTGAGCGACTGAGCGACTGAGCGACTGAGCAATTGAGCAATTGAGCAATTGATCGACGAAGGCTTGATCGATTGAGCGAAGGTACGACTTCGCTATGAAGATTGCGCTCCTTACGCGTCTTGATCGCGAGAGCCGGTACTGAGTGCGAAACGTCGGTCACGCAACAAATCCGCTTTGATCAACCGCACTTCGCAATCTGTCAATGCGGAGAGGCGCAGCCCATTTCAGGGCCGTAGTGCGCCATGGATGGCGCACTACGAGCTTACATGGACGTACTTGCAGCGGGCCCAGAAATGGGTTGCGCCTCTCCGCAAACGCACAGAAAACAGAGGCGCTGCTTTCAGCGCTGTTCTGGAAGGCTTTAGAGCGTCAGTGCGTCAGTGCGTCAGTGCGTCAGTACGTCAGCGCGTCAGTACGTCAGTACTTCGGCAGCCGGACAACCCGCGTTCCGCTGGCCCGGTCATGCCAGGTCAACCGCTGCCGATCCAGCAGCGCCCACCAGAACCCCAGGCCGGCCGCCAACACCGACAGCGACCCCACCGCATAGCGCCGCCACAACTGCCCGCGCGTCGGCACCGTGCCGTCCAGCGACACCACCCGCAACCGCCACGGGCGCATCCCCAGCGTCTGCCCGCCGCGGCGCCAACTCATCGTCGCGTACAGGCCCGTCACGACCCAGCAGCAGGCCCACAACGCCCACTGCCACGCACTGAACGGCGCGATGTTCTCGCGCTCCGCATGACCGCTCAACGTGTAGACCGCTACGAACACCGCACCGAGCAGCATCCACAGCGCCAGCGCCGGGAAGACGTCGTACAACAGCGACAACCACCGCCACAGCAGCAACGATGCAGGGCGATCAGCAGGGGGGGGCGACAGCGCGGTATCGGTCATGACCCGGAGCATACCCGGCCGGCCGCCCGCGTTCGATGGCCCACGCGCGGTCTGCTCCGTATGCTGTCCGCATGTCCGATGCCACTACCCCCGCCCTGCGTCGCCAGCTCATCCAGCACCTGCCCGAGCTGCGCGAGGATGACAACGTCCGCATCCAGCGTTTCCTCGACACCGCCTGGGCCGAGCACGGCCTCGCGCGTGCCAGCCTGGACAGTTACCGGCGCGATCTCGAAGGGCTCGCGCGCTGGCGTAATGGCGCCGCCGGCGGGCTGGCTGGCCTCGATCGCGCCGGGCTGTTCGATTACCTCGCTTGGCGCTCCCGCCATGGCTGGTCGCCGCGCAGCAATGCCCGCCTGCTGTCCGCGCTGCGGGCCTTCTTCGCCGATGCGGTTCGCCGCGGCGAGCGCGGCGATGACCCCAGCGCGTTGCTGGATCCGCCCAAGCTGCCGCGGCTGCTGCCCAAGGCGCTGGCCGAAAGCCAGATCGATGCGCTGTTGGCCAGCCCCGATATCGAGACGCCGCTCGGGCTGCGCGACCGCGCCATGCTGGAACTGATGTATGCCGCCGGCCTGCGCGTCAGCGAACTGGTCAACCTGCCGGCCAATGCCGTGAACCTGCGGCAGGGGGTGCTGCGCGTGACCGGCAAGGGCAGCAAGGAACGGCTGGTTCCGCTGGGGGAAGAATCCCAGCACTGGCTTGAGCGCTACCTGGCTGAATCGCGCCCGCAGCTCACCGGCAAGCGCAACGTGCCGACGCCGCAGGAGGGCGCCGTGCCGATGTTCCTGACGCCCTCGCTGCACCCGCTCAGCCGCCAGCAGTTCTGGGGGCTGGTGAAGACGTACGCGGTGCTGGCCGGGATCGACCCCGCCCGGATCAGTCCCCACGGCCTGCGCCACAGCTTTGCCACGCACCTGCTCAACCGGGGCGCGGATCTGCGCGCCCTGCAGATGCTGCTCGGCCACAGTTCGCTGTCCACCACCCAGATCTACACGCTGGTGGCCCGCGAGCACCTGCAGAAGCTGCACGCCAAGCACCACCCGCGCGGCTGAGAGGGTGCCAACCCCGGCCGCGCATCACCGTTCCACTGCGGTCCAGCTGTGTGAGCAGGCAGCTGTGCGAGAATCCAGCCTGACTCCTTACACCGGAATGCTCGATGCTCCGTGTTGCCATTGCGGCGCTCTTCGGCGCGCTCAGCCTGTCTGCCTGCGCGCAGCAACCGTCCGCTCCGGCGGCCAAGACCACTGCCGCCACCCCGGCCGCTGCCGGTGATGCTGACCAGCGCGTGCGTACCGCGCTGCAGCAGCTGGACCCCACCTTCAAGCCTGATTTCATCGGGGCCGCGCCGTTTGCCGGTTTCCGCGAGGTGCTGGTCGGTGGCCAGGTGCTGTATGTCTCCGATGACGGCCGCTACCTGATGCAGTCCCAGCCGTACGACATCCAGAACAAGGCGCCGGTCAGCAGCCAGGGCCTGCTCACCTACCGCCGCAAACTGCTCGATGGCGTGCCGCACACCGAGCGCATCGTGTTTGCCGCGCCGAATGCCAAGTACACCGTCAGCGTCTTCACCGACATCGAGTGCGGCTACTGCCGCAAGCTGCACCAGGACATCGCCGAGCTCAACCGCAACGGCATCACCGTGGAATATCTGGCGTTCCCGCGCATGGGCCTGGGCAGCCAGGACTACACCGACATGATCTCGGTCTGGTGCGCGGCCGATCGCAAGCAGGCCCTGACCGCCGCCAAGACCGGCAAGGCCGTCACCCCGAAGAACTGCACCAATCCGGTGGCCATGCAATACAAGCTTGGCCAGCAGATGGGCGTCAACGGCACCCCGGCCATCTTTGCCGCCGACGGCACCCAGCTCGGTGGCTACCTGCCGCCGGCCCAGCTCAAGGCCGCGCTGGAGCGCGTCTCGGCAGGCGGCAGCCGCTGAAAACAGAACGCCCCGGCCAGGCCGGGGCGTTTTTCTGTCAGCGGAGGAGCGGCCTGCTCGATCAGCGAGGCAGCGTCCCGCGCGACGGTGTCACTTCAAGCCGTCACTGATCGCCTTGGTCAGGGTGCCCTGCGCATCATCGCCGCTGAACTCCCAGAAGAATGCGCCGCCCAGGCCCTGTGCTTTCACATAGCCCATCTTCTCGGTGATCATGGCCGGCGTATCCAGACTCCAGAACGTGGTGCCGTTGGAGATCCACGTGGCCTTGGCGATGTTGTCGGTGTACACCGGCCAGTTGAGGTTCTTGAGCACCTTCCAATCTTCGATACCGGCTTCGTAGGTGCCCGGTGCCGCGCCGCTGGCGCTCTTGTAGAGCCCGTTGTTGCCGCTGGCCACGCCAGTCCAGCCACGCCCGTAGTAGCCGATGCCCAGGTTCAACTTGCTGGCCGGCACCCCGCGGCTGAGGAAGGCTTCCATCGCATCGTTGCTGTTGTAGAGCTTCTGGTCGCCGGTGGAGGGATCAGCCGGTGAATCGAACAGGGCCGAGTGATGGTTGGTCTGCGGATCCCACGCGCCGTGGAAGTCGTAGGTCATCACGTTGATGAAATCCAGGTACGGGTGGTAGCTGGCCGGATCGGTCACGCGCACCTTGTCCACGCCGGCACCGACGGCCACCGTCAGCAGCAGGCCGGGCCGCACTGCATCGAGTTGGCGGCGGAATTCGGCCAGCAGCGCGGTGAAGTTGGCGTTGTCGGCCGGCGTCCCGCAGCTCAGCCCGCAGGCCACCGGATACTCCCAGTCGATGTCGATGCCGTCGAACACGCCGAGCGCCGCACCCGCACCGCCCGCACCGTCGGCCACCGGCAGGTTGCCTTTGATGTAGGCATCGATGCATGAGGCCACGAACGCCTGCCGGTTGGCCGGCTGCGCCGCGCTGGAGAAGCCGCGCGACCAGGTCCAGCCGCCCAGCGAGATCAGCACTTTTACGTTCGGGTGTTTGGCTTTGAGCTGCTTGAGCTGGTTCCAGTTGCCCCGCAGTGGCTGGTCCCAGGTGTCGCCCGTGCCGCTGACGCTATCGCCGGCAGCGAAGGACTTGCCGTAATCGGCGTAGGCATCGCCGCCCACGCCGGTGTTCGAATCGGAGGCCTGGGTCACGCCCACTTCGCAGCGGTTGTTGCGCACGTTGCCGAAGGCGTAATTGATGTGGGTCAGCTTCGCCGCCGAGCCGCTGGTGTCGATGTTCTTGACCTGGTAATTGCGGCCGTAGATGCCCCACTGGGTGAAGTAGCCGATCACCCGCTTGGTGCTACCCCCGCCGCCACCGGCGGCCGTGGTCACGCTGATCGAGCCGCTCTGCGCCGAGGCATTGCCGGCGTTGTCGCGTGCCCGCACCGTGTAGGTATAGGCCGTGCTCGCGGTAAGGCCGCCATCGGTGTACTGGGTGGCGCTGGGCGAACCGACCAGGCTGCCGTTGCGGTACACGTCGTAGCCGGCCACACCGCTGCCGCCGCTGTTGTCGGTGGCCGCGTTCCAGGCCAGGTTCACCGTCGTGGCGGTCCTGGACGGGGAAGCCAGTCCGCCCGGGACGCTGGGGGGCGATGTGTCGTTGCTGGCCGCGGTGACGGTCACATTGACGGTGGCCGAGGAGGTCACCGCGTTGTTGTTGTCGGTCGCCACCGCCTTGAAGGTGTGGCTGCCGGCCGAGGCATTGCTCCAGACCACGCTGTAGGGCGCGCTGGTGTCGATGCCCAGCGAGGTACCGCCGCGGAAGAACTCGACCTTGCTGATGCTGCCGTCGGTATCGCTGGCATTGGCGCTGACCGTGATGCTGCTGCCGGCGGTGAAGCTGGCCCCGGCGGCGGGCGAGGTCAGCGCGACGCTGGGCGGCTGGTTGCTGCCGCTGCCATCGCAGGCACCGAGGTTGGTGTAGTAGGGCGCACCGGCCGGGTGGTCGGGGGGGGCATTCCAGATGTCCTGGTTGGCGCGGTACAGCACGCCGCCTTTCTGCAGGGTCTGGCCGGCCAGATAGATGGCCGCGCCATTCCACTCGGGCGCCCCGGTACAGTTCGCGGCCTGCACCAGTGTGGGCGTGCCGGCGGCAGCGGCCAAGGCCAGCGCCAGCAACCAGCGCCTTCGGCGCGGAAGCAGGGCGGGGGAGGAAAACGATGTCACTGCACGGCGCGCAATCGGGTCTGGCATGGTCGGTCTCCGATCAGGTGGTGTGCGCATGCCGCCGGGATGGCGGCATGCGTGCAGCAGGTCCGGGCGCCGGTGAGAGAGGCCGGCAACGACGTGGGGGACGGACGGCACCTGGCGCTGGGCCAGGTGGTGATAACGTTGTCATGTAATCGACATGCAATCCGTGAACCAGTCGATGGTTCGCGTGTGAACGGTGTCGTCCGCGGCCCCACGCCGGCCGATCCCCAGGGCCGGGCCGCGGCGGCCGACTTGGGTACAATAGTGGGCCCCGTTCCCAACCACGGTTCCCCGGACATGATGGTCCTCGAGGGCGCATCCGCCCTTTCGCCGTTCCGCCGCGAACGTCTTGAATCCCGCCTGCAGTCCCTGGCCGCCGATCTGCGCATCACCGGTGCCTGGCATGTCTACTTCATCCAGACCGAGGGCGATGCGGCCCCGGACCCGGCGATCCTGAGCCGGATCCTGGAAGCGCAGCCGGCGCTGGCCGGGTGCGAGGACGGGGCGGTATCGCGCTTCGTGGTGCCGCGGTTGGGCACGCTGTCGCCGTGGTCGAGCAAGGCCACCGAGCTGGTCCGCGGTGCCGGGCAACCGATCCGCCGGGTCGAACGTGGCCTGCGCATCGATCTGGCCGGCTGGCCGGCCGATGCCGCCGCGCAGGAAGCGGTGATCCGCGCGCTGCATGACCCGATGACCCAGTCCGTGCTGGCCGAGACCGCCCAGGCGCAGGCGCTGTTCAGCGCCCCGGCGCGTGGTGAGCTGGAACGGATCGCCCTGGAAGATCTGGAGGCAGCCAACAGCCGCCTCGGCCTGGCCATGGCCCAGGACGAGATCGACTACCTGCGCCAGCGCTTCGGCGCGTTGGGCCGCAAGCCGTCGGACGTGGAACTGATGATGTTCGCGCAGGCCAACTCCGAGCACTGCCGCCACAAGATCTTCAATGCCAGCTGGACCATCGACGGTGCCGACCAGTCGCACTCGCTGTTCCGGATGATCAAGAACACCCACCAGCAGACCCCGCAGCACACGTTGAGCGCCTACAGCGACAACGCTGCGGTGGTGGCCGGCTTCCCGGCCGCGCGCTATCGCCCTGATCCGGCCACCGGCCAGTACCGCAGCGAGGCCGTGGTCGATTCGGCGTTCTGCATCAAGGTGGAAACACACAACCACCCGACCGCGATCGCCCCGTTCCCGGGTGCGGCCACCGGTGCGGGCGGTGAGATCCGCGATGAAGGCGCGACCGGCCGTGGCGGCAAGCCCAAGGCCGGCCTGACCGGTTTCTCGGTCTCGCACCTGCGCATCCCGACCCTGCCGCAGCCGTGGGAGGCGCCGCGCGCGCTGAACCCGCGCATGGCCCCGGCGCTGGACATCATGCTGGACGGCCCGCTCGGCGGCGCCGCGTTCAACAACGAGTTCGGCCGCCCGAATCTGCTCGGCTACTTCCGCAGCTTCGAACTGCCCGAAGGCGAGGGCCTGACCCGCGCCTACGATAAGCCGATCATGCTGGCCGGTGGCCTCGGCGCGATCGACCAGAACCAGGTCGAGAAGCTGCGCCTGCAGCCCGGCGATGCGGTGATCGTGCTGGGTGGCCCAGCGATGCTGATCGGTCTCGGCGGCGGTGCTGCCAGTTCAGTGGCCTCCGGTGAGAGCGCCGAAGACCTCGATTTCGCCAGCGTGCAGCGCGACAACCCGGAAATGGAGCGTCGCTGCCAGGAAGTGATCGACCGCTGCGTCGCGCTCGGTCTGGACAACCCGATCCGCTGGTTCCATGACGTGGGCGCCGGTGGCCTGTCCAACGCGATTCCCGAGCTGCTGCATGACTCCGGCGTGGGCGGTGTGATCGATCTGGGCAAGGTGCCCGCCGATGACCCGTCACTGTCGCCGATGCAGTTGTGGTGCAACGAATCGCAGGAACGCTACGTGCTCGGTGTGCCGCAGGCACGCCTGGCCGAGTTCGCCGCGCTGTGCGCGCGCGAACGTTGCCCGTTCGCCGCCGTTGGTGTCGCCACCGCTGAAGAGCGGCTCGTCGTGGCGTACGGCGCCACCGTGGGCAATACCCCGGCGGATGCCCCGATCGATCTGCCGATGGACGTGCTGTTCGGCAAGGCGCCGAAGATGCATCGCGACACCGTGCACCCGGCGGCACCGCGCTGGCCGGCGCTGAAGACCGCCGGGCTGGACCTGCATGAAGCCGGTCTGCGCGTGCTGGCCCATCCCTCGGTGGCCTCGAAGAACTTCCTGGTCACCATCGGCGACCGCAGCGTCGGTGGCCTGACCGCGCGCGAACAGATGATCGGCCCGTGGCAGCTGCCGCTGGCCAACGTTGCCATCACCCTGGCCGGTTTCGACAGCGTGGCCGGTGAAGCCATGGCGATCGGCGAGCGCACCCCGTTGGCCCTGCTGGACGCGGCTGCGTCGGCGCGCATGGCGGTCGGTGAAGCGATCACGAACCTGTGTGCGGCGCCGGTGGATGCACTGGAAACGGTGAAGCTGTCGGCCAACTGGATGGCCGCGGCTGGCCATCACGGTGAAGACGCGCTGCTGTATGACGCGGTGCGTGCGGTCGGCATGGAGCTGTGCCCGCAGCTGGACCTGAGCATTCCGGTCGGCAAGGACTCACTCTCCATGCAGGCGCAGTGGCAGGCCGACGGCCAGGCGCACAAGTCGGTGTCGCCGGTGTCGCTGGTGATCTCGGCGTTCGCGCCGGTTGCCGATGCGACCGGCCAGCTGACCCCGCTGCTGGACCGTGACGCCGACAGCGAGCTGTGGCTGATCGGCCTGGGGGCGGGCAAACAGCGCCTGGGCGGCTCGATCCTGGCCCAGGTGCACGCCGACCATTCCGCACTGCCGGCCTTCGCCGGTGCCGTGCCGGATCTGGACGATGCACAGCGCCTGCGTGCCTTCTTCGAACTGATCCGCGATGCGCGCCAGGCCGGCCTGCTGCTGGCCTATCACGACCGCAGCGATGGCGGTGCGTTCGCCGTGCTGTGCGAAATGGCTTTCGCCTCGCGCCTGGGCCTGGATATCACCCTGGACGCCTGGGGCGATGATCCGTTCCGCAGCCTGTTCAATGAAGAGCTGGGTGCGGTGGTGCAGATCGCCAAGGAAGATCGTGCCGCGTTTGCTGATCTGGTCGAGCGTCATGCACTGACCGAATGCGCGCAGCGCATCGCGCGTCCGACCACCGCCCCGGTGGTGCGTGTCTCGCTGCAGGGCGAAAGCCTGGTCGAGTGGCGCTGGGAAGCGCTGTTCGATGCCTGGTGGTCGGTCACCCACGCCATGCAGAAGCTGCGCGACAACCCGGACAACGCCGACCAGGAGCGTGCGATCGCGCGCAACTTCAACGCTCCGGGCCTGAAGCCCAAGCTGACCTTCGATATCAGCGAAGACGTGGCGATGCCCTTCATCAACACCGGCGCGCGTCCGCGTGTGGCGGTGCTGCGCGAGCAGGGCGTCAACGGCCAGATCGAAATGGCGAACGTCTTCGAACGTGCTGGCTTCAGTTCGTTCGACGTGCACATGAGCGACCTGATCGAAGGCCGTGTCGCACTGTCCGATTTCACCGGTCTGGTGGCCTGTGGCGGCTTCAGCTACGGCGACGTGCTCGGTGCCGGCCGCGGTTGGGCCACCTCGGTGCTGGAGCGCAGCGCGCTGCGGGATGCCTTCGCCGCATTCTTCGCCCGCGAGGACAGCTTCGCCTTGGGCGTGTGCAACGGCTGCCAGATGATGAGCCAGCTGAAGGACATCATCCCCGGTGCCGAGCACTGGCCGCAGTTCCGCCGCAACCGCAGCGAGCAGTTCGAAGCGCGCACCGCGTTGCTGGAAGTGGTGGAATCGCCGTCGATCCTGCTGCGTGGCATGGCCGGCTCGCGCCTGCCGGTCGCGGTGGCGCACGGCGAAGGCCAGGCGGTGTTCGCCAATGCAATCGATCAGGCCGCGGCGCGCGTATCGCTGCGTTACATCGATGGCGATGGCAACGTGGCCACCCAGTACCCGCTGAATCCGAACGGCTCGCCCGACGGCATCACCGGCCTGACCACCACCGATGGCCGCACCACGATCATGATGCCGCACCCGGAGCGTACCCCGCGTGCGATCAACCACAGCTGGCATCCGGATGACTGGAACGGTGATTCACCGTGGCTGCGGATGTTCCGCAACGCAAGAGTATGGTGCGGCTGATACTGCGCACCGCATCAAAATCGATGCAGTGAAAATCGCGTGAAGAAACCGCCGGCCTGTCCGGCGGTTTTCTTTTGTGTGGGGCACAAACTGATCGGGAGCAATGAGTTACACGGCGTTACAACGTGAAAATCCGTTATATCGTTTGCTCACATGCAGCTAACAAAAATGCGCAATAACGCGGCGTTTTTGTGACGCGCGACACGGTCATATGAAAATCAACGTCAAAGTCTTGACGTTATTGAAACTGTACGTTAACACTGCATCCTCATTTCGACAGCGTTCAGTTCCACAGTAACCGCATGGATGGCGAGCACGCTGTAGGTATCTGCCAGCCATTGCGCACAACGCAGTAAATCAAGCGAAAAACGCCCCCAGGGGACGTTGGACCACGCGGTCCGGCGTTGGCGTCGCTTTGCCTAAAACCAGCCTAATCAGGAGCCGCATCGATGAATCGGATTTATCGCAAGGTCTGGAACAAAGCACTGGGGCAGATGGTCGTCGCCTCGGAATTGGCCAGCAGCCAGTCCTCGGGTGTCGTCATCGATCAACGCCGAACCTCTGGCGGACGCAACACCGCACTGCTCTCGGCCGCCATCGCGTTGACGCTCGGATTGGGCACGGCAGGCGCCACGCTGACAGCGCACGCGCAGTCGGTGGAAGTGGGTGGGAATGCGAACTGCCTGGTGCTCAACAGCGGCATCGTCGACAGCTGCGTGGTCGATGGCAACGCCACGGCATCGGGCACGAATGCGGTCGCGATCGGCAGCAACAGCACCGCCTCCGGGGCGAACAGCGTGGCGCTCGGCGCCGGCTCGAAGACCAACCGTGCCAACACGGTTTCGGTGGGTGACGCAGGCAAGGAACGGCAGGTCACCAACGTGGCCGCAGGGACCACGGCAACGGATGCGGTGAACAAGGCGCAGCTGGACAAGGTTGCGGTCGCTGCCGAAGGCGCGACCCGCTATTTCAAGGCCGATGGTGACGGCAACGACAGCGACGCGGCGAAGATCGATGGCGAGGGTGCACTGGCCGCTGGGGCCAGTGCCAACGCCGATGGCGACGGCGCAACGGCACTGGGCCGCGGCAGCCAGGCCATCGGCAATGCGACCACCGCAGTGGGCGGCGAGGCCTTGGCCGTCGGCCTCGGGGCGAGTTCGTTCGGGCAGGGCAGCATGGCTTTCGGTGATGCCAGCATCGCGCTCGGCCAGAGCGCCGCAGCGTTTGGTCTGGGTGATGTCGCCCTGGGTGCATCGGCGGTGGCCGCCAGCGAGAACGGCGCAGCAACGGCGATCGGTGGTCTGGCCGAAGCCAGCGCCGACGGTGCGACCGCGATCGGTGGCGGTGCACTGGCCATCGGGCCGGGCAGCACCTCGCTCGGCCGCGGTGCGGCCAGCGCAGGCGAAGCCTCGGTGGCGGTGGGGGCGTTCAGCGTCGCGGTCGCGGATTTCAGCGCGACGCTCGGCGCGAATTCGGCGGCGGTTGCGGTGGGTAGCGTGGCACTCGGTGCCGGCTCGTACGCCGATCGCGTCGACACGGTGTCGGTCGGCAATGCGGACAATGGCCTGCGTCGCCAGATCACCAACCTTGCCGATGGCACCGAAGACAGCGATGCGGTGAACAAGGCACAGCTCGATGAGGTCGGTGCGGTCGCCGCCAACACGAACAAGTATTTCCAGGCCACCGGCAGCAGCGACAGCGATGCCGGTGCGCTTGCGGCAGGCGACAACGCGACCGCGATCGGTGAAGCATCCAACGCGCTGGCCGACGGCGCGACCGCGCTCGGCAGCGGCGCCACGGTCACTGCGCAGAACGCGACGGCCGTCGGCTACAACGCCAGCGCCACCGGTCAGAACAGTGCAGCCTTCGGCACCAACGCGCAGGCCAATGGCCCGGGCAGCGTGGCCGTGGGTGGGGCGGCGGTGGATGCCGACGGCAACCCGCTGATCACCAATGGCGGGGTGCCGGTCGATACCGGCGCAACCAGCGCTGGCGTGGGCGGCACCGCAGTCGGCGCGAGTGCGGAAGCCGCAGGCTTCGCATCGTCCTCGTATGGTGTGGGCGCTTACGCCGCCGGTGCACAGGCCTCGGCGTTCGGCGCGGTGGCCAATGCCACCGGCGACTATTCCACGGCGGTCGGTACGCAGAGCGTGGCGACCGGCAACAGCAGTACCGCCATCGGGGGGCCGGCGGATCTGCTGCCGGGCCTGGGCTTCTTCGTGCAGACCCAGGCCAGTGGCGAAGCCGCCACCGCGGTGGGGGCCGGTGCGATCGCCAGCGGCGATTACGCCGTGGCCAACGGTACGTTGAGCGAAGCCTCGGGCACCGAAGCGACGGCCGTGGGCTACTTTGCCTACGCTCCGGGCGAGGGCGCCACCGCACTCGGCGCAGAGACCTGGGCCAGCGGTGAACTGAGCACGGCGGTGGGCTTCTACAGCACTGCGCGCGGCGCGAACAGCGTCGCCCTCGGCGCCAACTCCACCGCCACCCGGGACAACACGGTCTCGGTAGGTGACGTCGGCAACGAACGTCAGATCACCAGCGTCGCGGCCGGTACCGAAGCCACGGATGCGGTCAACAAGGCGCAGCTTGATGCGGTTGCGACCTCGGCCTCGGCAACCTCGGCGCAGTTCAAGGCGAACGGTGCGGCCAGCGGTGCGGTCGGTGCCTTCGCCGATGGCGAGGATGCGCTGGCGGCCGGTGAAGCCAGCAATGCGCTGGGGGCCGGGGCAACGGCGGTCGGCGGTGGTGCGACCGCGGTCGGCGATGACACCGTCGCGCTGGGCCGCAACAGCAGCGCCACCGGCAACGGCAGCGTGGCCATTGGTGGCCTGGGCCAGGCGTATGACGAGTACAACCAGCCGCTGGTGGATGACCAGGGCAATGCGATCCTGATCGGTGCCACCGCGGCGCCGGACAGCGTGGCGGTCGGTGCCGGTGCACAGGCTACCGGCACCACCAGCAATGCGTTCGGCAGCGGCGCACAGGCCACTGGCAGCAACAGCCTGGCCAGTGGCTACAAGGCACGCGCCACCGGCGATTACAGTGTGGCGCAGGGCGACAACGCCTTCGCCAGCGGTGAAGAAACCACGGCAACCGGCGCGTACGCGTGGGCCACTGCCGATGGCGCCACCGCCTTCGGTTCCAGTGCGTGGGCCACCGAAGCCAACGCCACGGCAGTGGGTCAGTCGGCGTGGGCCAGCGGTACCGGGTCCACCTCGATCGGCTACAACAGCTGGGCACGCGGCAGCAGTTCCACCGCGCTTGGCCGCGGTGCCTTCGGCTACGGCGACAACAGCGTCGCCGTCGGCTTCCAGGCCTTGGGCAACAGCATCAACAGCATCGCCATCGGCACCAACGTGGTCGCCGGCGGTGAAAGCGCGATCGGTATCGGTGCGGGCAGCAATGCCAGCGCTTCCAATACCGTGGCGCTCGGCGCGGGTTCGGTCGCCGACCGTGCCTACACCGTCTCGGTCGGCAACGATGGCCGGCAGCGCCAGATCACCCAGGTTGCCGCCGGAACCGAGGGCAGCGATGCCGTCAATCTGGATCAGCTGACCGCCGCGACGGACCGGTTCCAGGCCAGCGGTGACGGTGTTGCCGTCGCAGGTGGCGAGGAGAGTGTGGCCGCCGGTGCAAACGCGGCGACCGATGGCGACTACGCCACCGCGGTCGGTTCGAGCAGCTTCGCAGCCGGCACCGGTGCATCGGCGATCGGCAGCGGCGCCTTCGCCTTGGCCGACAACGCCAGTGCCGTCGGCTTCAACGCCGTCGCCAGCGCTGCCAATGCAAGCGCAACGGGCGCCAACGCACAGGCGACCGCCGAGTACGCGACGGCGACTGGTGCAGAGAGTCTGGCTTCCGGCGAGCAGAGCACCGCGACGGGTGCGGCCAGCGTCGCCTCCGGCGCCGGCAGCCTGGCCGGTGGTGCACTGTCCGACGCGGCCGGTGAGGAGTCGGTGGCCCTGGGCTACTTCAGCAGCGCCAGCGGTGAGGGTGCGACGGCCGTCGGCGCGGAAAGCGTGGTCAGCGGCACTCTCTCCGCGGGGTACGGGTTCGCTTCCGAAGCGACCGCCAATTACACCACCGCGATCGGCGGTTACGCGGTGGCCTCCGCCTTCAACGCGACCGCGCTCGGCAGTTTCGCCCAGGCGACCGGCTCCAACAGCGTCGCGCTCGGCGGCGATGCCGAAGCCTCCGGCGCGTACAGCACCGCGACCGGCCAGGGCAGCCTGGCCAGCGGCACCAACAGCGTGGCCGTCGGTGGCGCGCTGTTCGGCCTGCTGCCCACCGAAGCCTCAGGCAATTACTCCACGGCCGTCGGTGGTGGGGCGTGGTCGTCGGGCGTGAACAGCACCGCACTCGGCAACGCAGCGACTTCCAGTGGCGCCAACAGCGTGGCGCTGGGTGCCGACTCGATCGCTGACCGCGACGACAGCGTCTCGGTGGGCAGTGCCGATGCGCAGCGCCAGATCACCAACGTCGCTGCCGGTACGGACGGCACCGATGCGGTGAACGTGAATCAGTTGAATGCAGTAGCCGATGCGGCCGCGACGACCAGCAAGTATTTCCAGGCCAGTGGCAGCGCCGACAGCGATGCCGGTGCCTATGTGGAAGGTGACAACGCGCTGGCCGCCGGTGAGGCCGCCAACGCCATCGGCAACGGTGCCACCGCGCTTGGCAGTGGCAGCACCGTGATCGCCAACGAAGCCACGGCACTGGGCTTCAATGCCACGGTCACCGCAGACCACGCCGTGGCGATCGGCAGCAATGCCAACAGCAGCGCCGCTGGCGCGGTGGCGATCGGCGATCTGAGTGCGGCGTCCGGTGCGGCGTCGGTCGCCATCGGCGGCGGCTCGCTGTCGCAGGGCTTTGGTGCCGTCGCGGTCGGTGCTGGCGCCGAGGCCAGCGGTCTGGCCGCCACGGCGGTGGGGTATGGCGCCTGGGCGCTGGGGCGCGAGTCCACCGCGATCGGCAACTTCGCCACGGCGGACGGCTGGCAGGCCAGTGCGTTCGGTGCCAACGCCAACGCGGGCTTCTTCGGTACCGCACTGGGCAGCAATACGCAGGCCGCCGATGTTGCCACCGCCGTGGGTCAGGGCACGCGCGCGGATATCGCTGGCGCCGCCTTTGGCGTGCAGGCCAACGCCGGGTTGTACGGCGTGGCCGTGGGCAACAACGCCGCCACCGCCGAGGATGGCGTGGCCGTGGGCTTCAATGCGCTGGCCGGTGCGGATGCCGGGAGCGCGACCCAGGGCATCCAGACCACTGCCATCGGCAGTGAAGCCTGGGCGACCGAAGATGGTGCCACCGTGGTGGGCTACAACAGCTACGCGCAGGCGGTGAATTCCACCGTGGTCGGCAGCAACACCTGGACCACCAAGGACGCCGACAACAGCGTCGCGCTCGGCGCCGGTTCGCTGGCCGATCGTGCCAATGCGGTGTCGGTGGGCGCCGCACAGGCCTGGACCGATGCGGCGGGCGTGGTGCATCAGGCCATCGACCGGCAGATCACCAACGTCGGTGCCGGTACTGACGACACCGATGCGGTCAACGTCGCGCAGCTGAAGGAGGTGGCGGCCACCGCCGAGGCCACCAGCAAGTACTTCCAGGCCAGCGGCAGCGCAGACAGCGATGCCGGTGCGTATGTGGAAGGCGACAACGCGCTGGCTGCCGGTGAGGCCGCCAACGCCATCGGCGACGGCGCCAGCGCGCTCGGCAGTGGCGCCACCGCCATCGCCGACAATGCCACCGCGGTCGGCTTCAACGCATTGGCAAGTGCCGAAGGTGCCGCAGCACTGGGCAGCGACGCGCAGGCCACCGGCGAAGACAGCGTCGCCATCGGTAACGGCGCCAGCGCCAGCGATATCGGCGCCACTGCCACGGGTGCAGGCGCGCAGGCCGCGGGCGCCTACGCCACGGCCACCGGCAGCCAGGCCACCGCAGAGGGCCAGCAGGCGACCGCCAATGGCTTCCGCGCCAGCGCGTCCGAAGCCGGTGCCTCGGCCTTCGGCAGCTACAGCGAAGCAACCGGCCAGCTCTCGTCGGCGCTGGGCTATGGTGCGGTGGCCTCCAATGCCTACGCCGTAGCGGTCGGTGCGGCCTCGATTGCGTCCGGTTCGGGTGCGGTGGCGGTCGGCGAGTACTCCGAAGCCACCGGCGATGAGAGCGTGGCGATCGGTGGCACGACCTTCTTCGGTCTGCTGCCGTCGCGCGCCTCGGGTACGGGGGCATCGGCCTTCGGTGCAGGCGCCTGGGCGACCGATGACTACGCCACCGCGATCGGCTGGAACTCGTGGGCCGATGCAGGCAGTGCCACCGCGTTGGGCGCCAGCGCCAGCGCAGAAGGCGTGAACAGCGTGGCACTGGGTGCCGGGTCCGTCGCCGACCGTGACAATTCCGTCTCCGTCGGCACGGCCACCGCACAACGCCAGATCACCAACGTCGCCGCGGGTACGGAAGGCACCGACGCGGTCAATGTCGATCAGCTCACTGCAGTCGCCGATGTCGCCGGCAACACCAGCCGGTACTTCCAGGCGTCGGGCAGCGCCGACAGCGATGCCGGTGCGTATGTGGAAGGCGACAACGCGCTGGCTGCCGGTGAGGCCGCCAACGCCATCGGCAATGGTGCCAGCGCGCTCGGCAGTGGCGCCACCGCGCTGGGCAACTATGCCAGCGCGAGTGGCTACGGCAGCAGCGCAACGGCCGATTACGCCTCTGCCTCCGGCTATGGGAGTTCCGCCAGCGGTGACTCCAGCCTGGCCTTGGGGCGCGAAGCCTCGGCGCAGGGAGCGGGCAGCCTGGCGGCCGGTCAACTGGCCAACGCCAGCGGGGCGCTGGGCGTGGCCGTTGGCGCACTCAGCCAGGCCGGGGCGAGCAGTTCGGTCGCCGTCGGTACGCTGGCCAGCGTGGGCGAAGACGGGATCAACGGCATCGCGGTCGGTACGCTGTCCGGCGTCAACAGCGGGGCGCAGAACGCCATCGCCGTGGGCACCTATGCAACCTCGACCGAAGACCGCGCGATCGCGGTCGGTGGCATCTACGCTGGCGTCATCGACGGTGCGCTGATTACCCGCAATACCGTCGCCGATGGTGTGGATGCGATCGCCCTGGGTGGCGGTGCGCGTGCCAGCTCGGACAACTCCGTCAGCCTGGGCGCGATGAGCACCAGCAGCGCCGAGGGCGCGGTGGCGGTCGGTTTCAACAGTGCGGCCACCGCCGCCGACAGCGTCGCCATCGGCACCGCCTCGGTGGCAGACCGGGCCCGCACGGTCTCGGTGGGGGCGGCCGGTTCGGAGCGCCAGATCACGAACGTGGCCGAGGGTGCAGAATCCACCGATGCGGTCAACAAGGCGCAGCTGGACCGGGTCGCTGCCACTGCCGATGCGGTGGGCAAGCACTTCCAGGCCAGCGGCAGCGGTGTCGCCACGGCCAGCGGCAGTGACGCACTTGCCGCCGGCTCCGGTGCCACCGCCAGTGCGACACGCAGCAGTGCGCTGGGGACCGCGGCCGTCGCCTCGGCGACCGGGGCCACGGCGGTCGGTGCCGATGCCTCGGCACGCGGTGCCAACAGCACCGTGCTGGGCCGCCAGGCATCGACCAATGCGACCAACGGTGTGGCGATCGGCAACGGTGCGTTCGCCAGCAACGGGGCCAACAGCATCGCGATCGGTTCGGCGGCAGGTGTCTCCGGTGCCAACGCGGTGGCGCTGGGTGCCGGTTCGCGCGCGGTGGAAGCCAATGTGGTGTCGGTCGGTGGCGGCAACGGCACGGACGGCCCGGCCACGCGCCGCATCGTCAATGTCGGTGCCGGTCGCATCGCCGCGGGCAGCACGGATGCCGTAACCGGCGGCCAGCTCAACACCACCAACCAGCGGGTCGGCGCGGTGGAAACCCAGGTGGGCGACATCGACACCCGCATCGGCTCGGTCGAGAACGTCACCGCCAATGCGCTGACCTATGACGACAGCAGTCGCGACACGCTGACCCTGTCGGGTTTGCAGGGCACCACGCTGGACAACGTCGGCAGCGGCTCGATCGCGTCCGGCAGCCGCCAGGCCATCAACGGTGGGCAGTTGTTCCAATCGCTCACCGATGTCGCCACCTTCCTCGGTGGCGGTGCCAGCGTCGGCATGCAGGGCGTATTCGTTGCGCCGAACTATGTGATCCAGGGCGCGACGTACAGCAACGTGGGCGATGCACTGGGCGCGCTCGACCGCAAGGTCAGCGACCTCGATCAGCGCGTGGCCGGTGGCAGCAGTGGCGGTGCACGGGCACGCACCGCCGCGCTGGCAACCGCCAGCGTTGCACCGGACGCCAGCGTCATGAGCGCCACCAGCGACGACGCCATCGCCTCGGTGCAGGGCACGCCCACCGCCGCCAGCGTGGGCGGCAGCGAGCCGCTCAGCGCACCAGCCGCCGCACCGGCTGCCGTCAACGCGGTGGTGATGGGCGACGGTGCAGTGGCCAGCGGGGCCTCGGCCACGGCCATCGGCCAGGGCGCGACCGCCTCGGCCGCCAACTCGGTGGCACTGGGCCAGGGCTCGGTCGCCGATCGGGCCGATACGGTCTCGGTCGGCAGCGTCGGCAACGAGCGCCAGGTCGCCAACGTGGCGGCCGGCACCCAGGCCACCGATGCGGTCAACAAGGGCCAGCTGGACGGCGGCATCGCGACCGCCAACAGCTACACCGACCAGCGCTTCACCTCGATGGCCGACAGCTTCGACATCTACAAGGGCGAGATCGATCAGCGCCTGCGTCACCAGGACCGTCGCATTGATCGCCAGGGGGCGATGAGCGCGGCGATGCTCAACATGGCCACCAGCGCCGCCGGTGTGCGTACCCAGAACCGCGTCGGTGTCGGCGTCGGTTTCCAGGGCGGCGAATCGGCGCTGTCGCTGGGCTACCAGCGCGCGCTCAGTGATCGCGCCACGGTGACCCTGGGCGGTGCCTTCAGCAGTGATGACAGCTCGGTCGGCGTGGGTGCCGGCTTTGGCTGGTAAGCCGTTTCAACGCGGGGCCGTGCGCGGCCCCGTTGCAACGCAATGCAAGGCCTGAGGGGGCGGGTCACGGGAACCCTGGCCAGGGCCGGCCAGGGAGCTCGCATGGAGTGTTGGCCTGAACAGTCGTTTGATCCATGACCTTGAAGAGGACGTCAACGTGACCAGTAAGCAGAACCTTCGCATCAATGTGCTGGCAGCCGCCGTGCTGTCGTTGTCCGCAGGCGCCAGCGCCTATGCAGCGGGCCTGCCGGCCAAGGAGCCGGTGCGCCAGCCGGCTGCCGCCCAAGGCGCAGAGCGCATCATCGTCAAGTACCGCGCCGGCACCGCTGCGGCCACGGATCGTTCGGCCAAGCTGACGGCCGTGCAGTCGGCGGTCGCCCGCGCCAGTGTCGGTGGCTCCGCCGCCGGCCGTGCCAGTGCCGTGAACCCGCAGATCGTGCGCAAGCTCGGTGTCGGGGCCGATCTGGTCCGCCTGCAGGGCCGCTTGAGCCCGGCCGAACTGCAGAAGGTGCTGGCCGAGATCAAGGCCGATCCCTCGGTGCAGTACGCCGAAGTGGACGTGAAGCTGCAGCGCACCGATGTGCGCCCGCGCGACGCGACCCCCCAGCTCGTGCCGAACGATCCGTACTACGCGCAGTACCAGTGGCATCTGAACAGCGCCACCGGCGGCATCAATGCGCCGGCGGCGTGGGACATCGCCCAGGGCGAAGGCGTGGTGGTGGCGGTGCTCGATACCGGCATCCTGCCGCAGCATCCGGACTTCTCCGGCAATCTGCTGGCCGGTTACGACTTCATCAGCGATGCGGAAACCTCGCGCCGTCCGACCGACGAGCGCGTGCCGGGTGCGCTGGATTACGGTGATTGGGTCGAGAACGACAACGAGTGCTATGCCGGCTCGCTGGCCGATGACAGCTCCTGGCACGGCACCCACGTCGCAGGCACGATCGCCGAGTCGACCAACAACGGTGTGGGCATGGCTGGCGTTGCGTACAAGGCGCGCGTGCTGCCGGTCCGCGTCCTGGGCAAGTGCGGTGGCTACCTGTCCGACATCGCCGATGCGATCACCTGGGCCTCCGGTGGCACGGTGGCCGGCATCCCGGCCAACGCCAATCCGGCCGAAGTCATCAACATGAGCCTGGGCGGCGGCGGCGCGTGTGATGCGCTGTACCAGGATGCGATCAATGGTGCCGTGTCGCGCGGCACCACCGTGGTGGTCGCCGCCGGCAACTCGGCTTCCAACGCGTCCAATTTCCGGCCGGCCAGCTGCGCCAACGTGGTGGCGGTCGGCGCCACCCGCATCACCGGTGGGATCGCCTACTACTCCAACTTCGGCACCGTGGTGGACCTGTCCGGCCCGGGCGGCGGTGGCAGCGTGGACGGCAATCCGGGCGGCTACGTGTGGCAGTCCGGTTACAACGGCCTGACCACGCCGACCTCCGGCGCCTACAGCTACATGGGCATGGCCGGCACCTCGATGGCCTCCCCGCATGTCGCGGCGGTGGCAGCGCTGGTGCAGGGCGCGGTCGCGGCGGCCGGCAAGGATCCACTCACCCCGGCAGCGCTGGAAGCCCTGCTCAAGCAGACCGCACGGGCCTTCCCGGTCACCATCCCGACCGCCACCCCGATCGGCACCGGCATCGTCGATGCCAAGGCCGCCCTGGACAAGGCGCTGGAAGAAGAGTGCACCGAGAACTGCGGCCCGGTGGCCACGCCGCTGACCAACAAAGTGGCCGTGGGCGGCCTGAGCGGCGCCGGTGGCAGCGAAGTGCTGTACAGCTTCGAGGCGCAGGCCGGCAAGGTGTTGAGCCTGCTCACCTACGGTGGCAGCGGCAATGTGTCGGTGTATGTGAGCCAAGGCAAGGAGCCGACCGCGACGGCGTTCGATGCCAAGTCCACGCGTCCGGGCAATAGTGAAACGGTGCGCTTCACTGCACCGGTGGCCGGCACGTATTACATCAAGGTGGTCGGTGAGTCCGCGTTCAGCGGTGTGAGCATCCTCGCCAACCAGTAGGACAGGTAAAAGCCCAACGGGAGTCCGTCATGTGACGGGCTCCCGTTTTTACATCTGGACCGCGTGCAATCCCGCGTACGATCGCGGTGAACTGCTAAAGTCGCAGCGGTTGCCAGGAGAATGTTCTTGAACGCGGTTGCCCAGGATCCCACTGCAGAAGCCACCGCAGAATCCCGCATCGTCGGGGTATTGCTGGAGAAAGGTCGGCTCAAGGACAGCGACCTGGCCCGCGCGCGTCCGCTGCACCGTGAGTCCGGCGGCAGCCTGCTCGGTCTGCTGGTGCGGCTGGGGCTGGTCTCCGAACGCGACCATGCACAGACCTGTGCCGAGGTGCTCGGCCTGCCTTTGCTCGATGCCAAGGCTGTGCCGGAGGCACCGCCCGAAACGCTGCTCGATGGCTTGCCGCTGACGCTGCGTTTCCTCAAACAATTCCATGTCTGTCCGCTGGTACTCCAGGACGGCGTGCTCGATCTGTGGCTGTCCGATCCGCAGGACCCGTATGCGGCCGATGCGGTGCAGTTGGCGGTGGGCCTGCCGGTGCGGCTGCACGTGGGCCTGCGCTCGGAGATCGACGATCTGATCGAGCGCTGGTTCGGCCAGGGCCGCAGCGCGATGGGCGCGATCATCGAGACCGCCGATGGGGAGGGCGCTGCGGTCGACGACATCGAACACCTGCGCGATCTGGCCTCCGAAGCGCCGGTGATCCGGCTGGTCAACCTCGTCATCCAGCGGGCGGTGGAACTGCGCGCCTCGGATATCCATATCGAACCGTTCGAGAATCGCCTGAAAGTGCGTTACCGCGTGGATGGCGTGCTGATCGAAGGAGAAAGCCCGCCGGTCAATCTTACCGCCGCGGTGATCAGCCGCATCAAGATCATGGCGCGGCTCAACATCGCCGAACGCCGCCTGCCGCAGGACGGTCGCATCATGCTGCGCGTGCAGGGCAAGGAGCTCGATCTGCGTGTCAGCAGCGTGCCCACCGCGCATGGCGAAAGCGTGGTGATGCGCCTGCTCGACCGCGACACGGTGGTGTTCGATTTCCATCGGCTGGGTTTCACCGAGGCGTTCCTGCCGCAGTTCCGCAAGGTGCTCGAGCAGCCGCATGGCATCCTGCTGGTGACCGGCCCCACGGGCTCGGGCAAGACCACCACGCTGTACACCGCGCTGAGCCAGCTCAATACCGCCGACGTCAAGATCATCACTGTCGAAGACCCGGTCGAGTACCAGATCGAAGGCATCAACCAGATCCAGGCCAAACCGCAGATCGGGCTGGATTTCGCCAATGCGCTGCGCAGCATCGTGCGCCAGGATCCGGACATCATCATGATCGGCGAAATGCGCGATCTGGAAACGGCCCGCATCGCGATCCAGTCCGCGCTCACCGGCCACCTGGTGCTCTCCACGCTGCACACCAACAACGCCGCCGGTGGCATCACCCGCCTGCTGGACATGGGCGTGGAAGATTATCTGCTGACCTCCACCATCAACGGCATCCTCGCCCAGCGTCTGGTGCGCCGGCTGGAGCCGCAGCATGCGCAGCGCTACCGTGCCTCGCCGGAAGAGATCGACAAGTTCGGCTTGCGCCGGCTGCAGCCGGAGGGGGAGATTTTCCTGTACCGCGCACAGCCCTCGGCGATAGCGCCCACCGGGTATCTCGGCCGCACCACCATCGTCGAGTTCCTGGTGATGAACGATGCGCTGCGCAGCGCGGTGATGCGTCGCGCCGGGATGGGCGAGATCGAACAGATCGCGCGCGCGGCCGGCATGCGCACCATGTATGAGGATGGCCTGTCCAAAGCCCTGCAGGGCCACACCACGCTGGAAGAAGTACTGCGCGTGACGGAGGAATCCTGATGCGCGCATGCGGCCGGCACCCGGTGAGCGGCTGAGCATGGCCCAGTACCGCTACAAGGCGCTCAACGCGCATGGCGAACTGTTCGATGGCCAGATGGAAGCGGCCAGCGAAGCCGAGGTTGCCGCGCGCCTGCAGGACCAGGGCCACATGCCGATGGAGGCGCGCCTGGCCAGCGAGGGTGTCGCGGGGGCGTCGTCCTGGGCGGCGCTGCTGCGCCGCAAACCGTTCGACGGCGGCGGGCTGGTGCAGTTCACCCAGCAACTGGCGACGCTGCTCGGTGCCGGGCAGCCATTGGACCGTGCGCTCAGCATCCTGCTGGAACTGCCCGAAGACGAGCGCACGCGCCGGGTGGTCACCGACATCCGCGACATCGTGCGCGGCGGTGCGCCGCTCTCCACCGCGCTGGAACGCCAGCACGGGCTGTTCTCGCGGCTGTACATCAACATGGTGCGCGCCGGTGAGGCCGGTGGCAGCCTGCATGACACCCTGCAGCGGCTGGCGGATTACCTCGAGCGCAGTGCTGAACTGAAAGGCCGCGTCATCAATGCGCTGATCTACCCGGCGATCCTGCTGGCGGTGGTCGGCGGTGCGCTGCTGTTCCTGCTGGGCTACGTGGTGCCCCAGTTCGCGCTGATGTACGAAAGCCTGGATGTCGCGTTGCCGTGGTTCACCCAGTGGGTGCTCACTGCCGGCCTGGTCGTGCGCGAAGGCTGGATCATCATGATCGTGGTGCCTGCGGTGATCGCGCTGGTGGTGGAGCGGCGGCTGCGGCAACCGGCCACGCGCCTGGCCGTGGACGGCTGGCTGCTGCAGCGCAACGGCATCGGCCCGCTGCTGGCCAAGCTGGAAACCGCGCGCCTGGCCCGTACCCTGGGCACGTTGCTGCGCAACGGCGTGCCGCTGCTGTCCGGCCTGGGCATCGCGCGCAACGTGCTGAGCAACCGCGCGCTGGCCGCCGATGTCGATGCCGCCAGTGACGAGGTCAAGAACGGCAACGGCCTGTCGGCGTCGCTGTCGCGTGGCAAGCGTTTCCCGCGCCTGGCGCTGCAGATGATCCAGGTCGGCGAGGAATCCGGCGCGCTGGATACGATGCTGCTCAAGACCGCCGATACGTTCGAACAGGAAAGCGCGCGCGCGATCGACCGGCTGCTGTCGGCGCTGGTGCCGGTGATCACCCTGGTGCTGGCCTCGGTGGTCGGCCTGGTGATCGTGGCCGTGCTGGTGCCGTTGTACGACCTGACCAATGCCATCGGCTGACCGGCCGCTGGTGAATACCCCAACGATTCGATGCAAGGAGCCTGCCATATGCAACGCCGTCGCCTGACCCGCTTTTCTTCCGCGCGCCACCAGTCCGGCATGAGCCTGTTGGAAATCATCATCGTGATCGTGCTGATCGGGGCGGTGCTGACCCTGGTCGGCAGCCGCGTGCTCGGCGGTGCCGATCGTGGCAAGGCCAACATCGCCAAGGCGCAGGTGCAGACCATGGCCGGCAAGATCGACAACTACCAGCTCGATACCGGCAAGCTGCCGGCCAAACTGGATGATCTGGTCACCCAGCCCGGCGGCAGCGCGGGTTGGCTCGGCCCGTACGCCAAGCCGGCCGACCTCAATGACCCGTGGGGTCATGCACTGGAGTACCGCGTGCCGGGCGAGGGCCAGCCGTACGACCTGATCAGCCTGGGCAAGGACGGCAAGGTGGGTGGCAGCAGTTACGACGCGGACATCCGGTACGAGTAATCGGCATTGGGAGCGCCGTGGCCCGTGTCGATCAGACCGCCGCATCGCGTGCCCGCGGGCAGCCGTGCACGCGGTCTGTCGCTGCTGGAGATGCTGCTGGTGGTCGCCCTGATCGCGATCATCGGCGTGGTCACCGCCACCGCGATGAACGGTGGCATCGATGGCCTGCGGCTGCGCAATGCCGGCAAGGAGATCGCCACCCAGCTGCGCTACACCCGCACGCAGGCCATCGCTACCGGCCAGACGCAGCGCTTCGTGATCGACCCACGTGCGCGGACGTGGCAGGCGGCCAATGGTCGTCACGGCCAGATTCCCGCCGCGCTGGACGTCCGCTTCCGCGGGGCGAGCCAGCTCAGCACCGCGCCGGGGCAGGGCAGCATCGCCTTCTTCGCCGACGGCGCGGCCAGTGGCGGCAGCATCGACCTCAGCACGCGCGGCGCGGTGTGGGAGATCCACGTCGGCTGGATCACCGGCGAAGTCCGTGCCGGCCCGCGCCGGGAGGGCGGATGAAGCGTCAGCGCGGCTATTCACTGCTGGAGGTGATCATCGCCTTTGCGCTGCTGGCGTTGGCGTTGACCCTGCTGCTGGGCAGCCTGTCCGGTGCGGCCCGTCAGGTCGGTCAGGCCGACGTGCGCAGCAGGGCCACGCTGTATGCGCAGTCGCTGCTGGCCAGCACGGGCGTGGAGACGCCGCTTCAGGAAGGCAGCACGCAGGGCGAGTGGGAGCAGGGCAGGTACCGCTGGCGATTGCAGGTGGAACCGTACGCGGAGCCGCGCACGACCACCGCGCCGGTGACCACCGATGTCGGCGGCCCGACCCTGGCGCAGATCACCCTGCAGGTGCGCTGGGGCGAAGGCAACGGCGAGCAGTTGCAATGGCGCAGCCTGCGCTTGTTGCCGCCGGTAACGGGCGCACCGCGATGACGCTGCGCGCGCGCCGCGCCCGCGGCTTCACCCTGATCGAAATCCTGCTGGCGACCGCGCTGCTGGTCGGCGGCCTGGCGCTGGCCTTCGCCACCGTGCGCTCGGCCATGGCAATCAGCCAGCGCGGCGAGCGCATGGCCGCCCAGAACGAGCGCATGCGCGCGGTCGAAGGCTTTCTGCGGCGTCGCCTGTCCACCGCGCTGGTCATCGCGACCTCGCCCCCGGATCCCACCCGTGACCCGGTGTACTTCATTGGCGAGCCGCAGCGGATGCTGTTCGTCTCCGATCTGCCCGGCTACCTCGGCCGGGGCGGGCCGTATGCGCATGAGCTGCAGGTCCGTCGTGCGGGTGGGCAGGAACAGCTGGAGATCGGGCTGACCCTGCTGCAGAACGGCGAGGCGATCGAAGAAGACCCGCCGCGCCCGCCGGAGATGCTGGCCGATCAATTGCGCGAGGTGCGCTTCCGCTATCGCGGCACCGATCCACGCACCGGCCAGCTCACGCCGTGGCTGGACCGCTGGGACGATACCCGGCGGCTGCCGCTGCTGGTGTCGATCGAGATCGCACCGCTGCAGGGGCCGGCGTGGCCACCGATGATCGCAGCGCTCCCGCCGCCGCGCGGGGATCGCCGATGAGGCCGGCGCGCGGTGCCGCGCTGGTGCTGGTGCTGTGGTTGATCGCGCTGCTCACGGCGGTGATCGGCGCATTCGCGCTGAGCGCGCGCGTGGAGCACATGCAGCAGCGCGTGATCGGCGACGACGCCATCGGCCAGGAGTACGCGCGCGCGGGGCTCGAATATGCCCTGCATCGTCTGCAGCCCCGCGCCAGTCAGCCGGCGTGGGTGGCTGACGGTCGCCGCTACCGCTGGACCTTCGACGACCGCCGGATCGACCTGGCGATCCTCGATGAGAACGGCAAGGTGAACCTGAATCTGGCCGATGCCAGCTTCCTCGCTGCTTTCCTGCGTGCGATGGGAGAGGCGCCGGGGAGGGCCCAGCAGCTGGCCGGCGCCATCGTCGACTGGCGCGATGCCGACAGCCTCAAACAGCCCGGTGGCGGCGCGGAGACGCCGGACTACGTCGCGGCCGGCCTGCCCTATGGCGCACGCAACGCGCGCTTCGAGACCGTGGGCGAGCTGCAGCGCGTGCTGGGGATGGATGCGGACCTGTATGCGCGGATCGAGCCGATGCTGACCCTGTACAGCCGCCAGGCGCGGCCCGACCCGCGTTTTGCAGCCGGCCCGGTATTGACCGCGCTGGGGCTGGATGCCGAACGCCTGCTGGCCGAGCGGGAACGTGCGGCGACGGGCGATCAGGCCGGATTGCCTGCCGCACCGCTTGCAGGTGGCAGCGGCACCTATAGTATCGAGAGTCGCGCCACGGACGAACGCGGCCGGATATCGGTACTGCGCGCCGTGGTGAGGACGGGGTCGGCAGGCACGCCGGGAACGGCATACACAGTACTTCGCTGGGAACAGGGAATGGCAGCAAGATGACGGCATGGCGTGACAGTCTGGTGCGGGCCCGCGGGCGCTTGTCGCCTGGCGTGGGCAGCAGCCTGCGCTGGTGGCGGCAGTCCTTGCTGGCCTGGCTGCCGGTGCGGTGGCAATGGGCGATGGGCTGGTCGCGCTCGCGGCTGCTGTTGCAGCGCGATGGTGAGGTGTTGCGCCTGCAACGCCAGACGGGCGAGCAGATCGAGGCGATCGCCGAGCTGCCTTGGCCGGTATCGCCGGCCACCCTGGATACCGTGCTGGATGCGCGCCTGCGCAGCTTGCCGCGGCATTGGTTGCTGCCTGCCGGCAGCGTGTTGCGGCGCCCGCTGCGGCTGCCCGCCGCGGCCGCGGAGCGGCTGCGCGATGTGGTCGGTTTTGAAATTGATCGGCAGACCCCCTTCGATGCCAGCCAGGTCAGCTACGACGTGCGCGAGCTGGGGGCGCTGCCGGATGGCCAGTTGCAGGTGGAGCTGGTGGTGATCCCGCGCGTGCAGCTGGAGCAGTGGGCGCAGCAGGCCGGGCCGTGGGCGCAGGCCGTGGCCGGCATCGATGCGGTGGATGCCACTGGCCAGCCGCTGGATGTCAATCTGCTGCCGGTCGCGCAGCGGCAGCCGTATCGCGACCCGATGGCGCGCTGGAACGGGCTCCTGGCCGTGGGCGCGATCGTGCTGCTTGCGCTGGCCGGCCATCAGCTGATCGACAATCGCCAGGCCGCGGCGGACCAGTTGCGTGAGCAGGTCGATGCCGCCGCGCGTGATGCGCGTCGGGTTGCCGCCGAACGGCAGCAACTGCAGCGTCTGGTCGAAGGCGCCGCGTTCCTGGAGGGCAAGCGTGCCGAGCATGCGAGCACGGTGGAGATCTGGAATGAGCTTACCCGCCTGCTGCCCGATGGCACGTATCTGGAAAAGATGTCGATCGAAGGCAGCACGCTGCAGTTGATCGGGCTCAGCCGCGAAGCCTCGCAACTGGTGCCGCTGCTGCAGGACTCGCCGCTATGGCGCAAGGTCAACCTGACCGGCGTGCTGCAGGCCGATGGGGCGACCAGCGGCCGCGACCGTTTCACGCTGACTGCCGAGCTGCAGCCGCTGCCTGGTGCGACACCGCCTGCCAAGGAGGTTGCCGATGGCAGCACACCCGACGCGCCGTGATCGCTGGCTGGCACTGGGGCTGCTGTTGGCGGTGATCGCCGTGGCCTACCTGCTGCTGGTGCATCCGTGGTTGACCCGCCCGTTGCTGGCGATCAACGCCGACATCACTGCCGTGCAGGAGCGCCAGCAGCGCGTGGAGGCGCAGTTGGCCCAGCGCGGCCAGATCGCCACCCAGCTGGGCGAGGTGCAGGCGGCGCTCGAAGGCCGCCCCGGCTTCCTGCGCGAGGCCACGGCCGAATCGGCCGCTGCCGCGCTTTCCAGCCGCCTGCAGGATGCGGTGGCCTCCGCCAGCCCGGGCAATCGCAGCTGCACGATCAGCAATCGCACGCCACTGCCTGATGCCAGTCGCGAACCGGCCTTCCCGCGCGTGGCCCTGCAGGTGCGCCTGCGGTGCGGCGTGCCGGAGATGGCCGCCGTGCTGCACACGCTGGAGACGGGGACACCGCGCCTGTTCGTGGACAACCTCAATCTGCTGGCGCAGCGCTTCCAGCAATCGCCGAGTGAAACCGGCACCGGCCTGGATGTGTCGTTCGAGCTGGTCGGCTATCTGCGTCCGGGCGCCGCACTGGAGCCCGGTGCGCCTGCGCCGGTACCCCTTCCGCTGCCGGCGGGACAGGACGCTGGGCAGAGCGCTGACCCAGGTGCGGCCCTGCCCAGCGATGCGGCCGAACCCGCGCCGGTATCGGACGCTGCGGAGGAGGTTGAGCATGAAGCTTGAGGCAGCCGGCCTGCGCACCTGGTGGCTGGGGGGCATCGCGCTGTGGGCACTGGCGATCTGGATCGCCACGCTGTTCGGGCTGGGCAGCCGTATCGCGCCGGCCACGGATGGCGATATCGGCCCCGCGCCGTTGCCGCAGCTGGCACCGGCCGCGCCGGAGCGCATGGCCTCGGCCAGCACCTATGCGCAGATCGGTACGCGGCCGCTGTTCGCCGAAGACCGGCAGCCGCGCCCGTATCTGCTCGGCGGCACCGAGCAGGGCACCGCCAGCAGCGTCTCGTTGACCGGCGTACTGCTCACGCCTGACTTCGCCATGGCCATCCTGACCACCGATCAGCGCCAGTCGCTGCGGTTGCGCTTGAACGGTGAGGCGGTGAACGGCTGGCAGCTGCTGGCGCTGGAACCACGCCGGGCCACGGTCAGCGGGCCGGGTGGCACCCAGACGCTGGAACTGCCGGTGTTCAACGGCCAGGGCGGCGAACCGCCGACGGTACTGGGCAGCCCACAGCTCACCACGGTTCCACCGGCCGGTACCGGGGCCCGCCCGATCAATGGCGCAGCCGCCCCGGTGCCCGCACCACCGCCGGCTGCACCCCCTGCGCCGCAGGCAGGAACGCCCTCGAATGCGGCGGCCCCCGCGCAGAACGCGCAGGGCCCCAGCGAAGACCAGATGAAGGCGATCCGCGAGCGCATCCAGGCGCGCCGCCAGCAATTGCAGCAACAACAGCAACAGCAGTCGCAGCAACCGCCCGCGGGCGGCTCCGGCCACAACCCTTAGAGTGACAGCATGACCCTGCGCCTTTTCCCCGTGTCTTTCCTTGTCGCCCTGCTGGTGGGCTGCACCACCGTGCCCGCGCCGGAGGTGCGCCGCGATGCGGTCCTCGACAGCCACCAGGTGGTCGCCGGTGATGGATCCCACGCAGGCGTCGATGCCGAGCCACTGGGAACCAGCAGCGCACCGCAGGCGGTGATCCGCCGCGGCACCGGCACGATGATCAACCGCAGCGCCGCCGCCGCGCCGCAGCCATCGCTGGGCAATGCCTCCACCGGCAATGCGACCTTCAACTTCGAAGGGGAATCGGTGCACGCCGTGGTCAAGGCGATCCTCGGCGACTTCCTCGGCCAGAACTACGTGATCGCGCCGGGCGTGCAGGGCACCGTGACCCTGGCCACGCCCAAGCCGGTGTCCTCGGCGCAGGCCTTGAACCTGCTGGAAATGGTGCTGGGCTGGAACAACGCACGCATGGTCTACAGCGCAGGCCGCTACAACATCGTGGCCGCCGATCAGGCGCTGGCGGGCACCGTGTCACCCAGCACCGCCTCGCCGGCCAATGCGCGTGGCTTCGAAGTGCGCGTGGTGCCGCTGCAGTACATCTCCGCCACCGAGATGAAGAAAGTGCTGGAGCCGTACGCGCGCCCGAACGCGATCGTCAACGTCGACAACGGCCGCAACGTGATCACCCTCGGTGGCACCCGCAGCGAGCTGCAAAACTACCTGCGCACGGTGGAGATCTTCGACGTGGACTGGCTCTCGGGCATGTCCGTGGGCGTGTTCCCGATCCAGTCCGGCAAGGCCGAGCAGGTGGCCGCCGATCTGGAGAAGGTGTTCGGCGAGGAAAGCAAGACTCCCAGCGCCGGCATGTTCCGCTTCCTGCCGCTGGAGAATGCCAACGCGGTACTGGTGATCACCCCGCAGGCGCGTTACCTCGACCAGATCCAGCAGTGGCTGGACCGCATCGATACCGCCGGTGGCAGTGCGCGGCTGTTCTCCTACGAGCTGCGTTACGTCAAGGCCAAGGACCTGGCCGAGCGCCTGGCCGAGGCCTTCGCCAACGAGAACGGCCGCAGCGGCCGTGGCAGCAGTTCGCTGGCGCCGGGCGCGTCGCCGATGGACCTTGGCAGCCGCGATGGCAACAGCAACAGCAATTTCTCCAACACCGGCAGCAGCAACGGCGGCAGCCGCGGCGGGTTGGGCGATGGCACGATGAACCTGCCGCAGCGTCAGTCCGGCAACGCCAGCTTCAGCCTGGAAGTGCAGGGCGATACGGTCGGCGTGTCGGCGGTGGAGGAAACCAACACCTTGCTGGTGCGCTCCACCCCGCAGGCCTGGCGCTCGATCCGCGAAGTGATCGAAAAGCTCGACGTGATGCCGATGCAGGTCCACATCGAAGCGCAGGTGGCCGAGGTCGCGCTGACCGGTGACCTCAGCTACGGCGTGAACTGGTTCTTCGAGCAGGCTGTGGCCACCGGCAAGACCGAGAGCGGCATCGACCTGCCCAGCGCGCTTGGCCGTTCGATCTGGGGCAGCATCTCCGGCTCGGTTGGCAGTGATGGGGTCGGCTGGACCTTCCTCGGCAAGAACGCCGCCGCAGTGGTCAGTGCGCTGGACAAGGTCAGCAACCTGCGCCTGCTGCAGACCCCCTCGCTGTTCGTGCGCAACAACGCCGAAGCCACCCTCAACGTGGGCACCCAGATTCCGATCAACTCGGT
Source organism: Stenotrophomonas sp. 05L413 (assembly GCF_056397945.1). Lineage (NCBI taxonomy): Bacteria > Pseudomonadati > Pseudomonadota > Gammaproteobacteria > Lysobacterales > Lysobacteraceae > Stenotrophomonas > Stenotrophomonas sp. 05L413. Next base: position 127,669 of record NZ_JBFTOL010000006.1, on the reverse strand, counting down.
GTCGGTCAATACCGGCGTGGGCGGCGACAACACTTACAGCCAGGTCCAGTACCTGGATACCGGCGTGATCCTCAAGGTGCGCCCGCGCATCACCCGCGATGGCGTGGTGTTCCTGGACATCGTGCAGGAGGTCAGCTCGGCCGGCGCGATCCCGAGCGGCTGCGACCCGACCCGCACCACCTGCAACCCGCCGATCAATACCCGCAAGATCTCCACCGAAGCGGCGGTGCAGAGCGGTGACACCATCATGCTCGCCGGCCTGATCACCGATTCCGGCGAAGACGGCTCCAGTGGCGTACCGGGCCTGAGCAAGCTGCCGGTGATCGGTGCGCTGTTTGGCCGGAAGACGTTGAAGTCAGAACGCTCCGAAGTGATCGTGCTGCTGACCCCGACCATCGTGCGCAACGCGCAGGAGTCGCGGAACCTGACCGACGAATACAGCAGCCGCTTCCGTGCGATGGAGCCATTCCCCGAGCGCAAGGGCAAGCGCTGAGCGATGCCAGGCCCCTGCTGTCATCGCAGGGGCCGATCTTGTTACGCTGGCCGCGCCCAAGGGAGCCTGCGATGACACAGCGACACGGCGAAGACGGCAGCACGCAGAGGTCGGCATGAGCACGGTCATCCTGCTGCCGATCGGGGTCGACGATGCCGCGCTGGACCGCTGCCTGGCCGCGCTCGATGCCGGCACCGCAGCGGGCACCGCGATCTGGCTGGCCGATGACGGTCAGGCCGGGCCGCGGGCCCAGGCCGTGATCGAACATTGGCTTGCACAGACGCCGCTGCAGGCCGAGTACACCCGCCGCGCCCGCGCGATCGGCGAAGTCGCCCATCTGGATGAAATGCTCGCAGCGTGTACCGGCGCCGATGTGGTGGTGCTCGCCCCGGATGCGATCCCGGCACCGGGTTGGTTGCAGCAGTTGGAAGCCTGCCTGGCCCGCGATGCCTCGATCGGCTCGACCACGCCGTGGTGCAACGCCGGTGAGACGGCCGCCTGGCCGCGTCTGGGCGAGATCAATCCGCTGCCGGACGATCTGGATCTGGCCCCGCTGGCCCAGGCCTGCGCGGCGATGCCGCCGCTGCATCCCGAGCTGCCCTCGGCGGTGACGCACGCCGTGTTGTTGCGCGGCAACGCCCGGCGCAAGGCCGGCGGGCTGGACATGCACAGCTACGCGTCGTGGAATGCGGCGCTGATCGACCTCAGCCTGCGCATGGCCGGGCTCGGCTGGCGCAACGCCCTGTGCGAGACCGCCTTCGTCGCCCGCGTGGCCGAAGGTGTAACCGGCGAGGGCAACATGGAGGCGTTGGCGTCGCGCTGGCCGGCCTGGCCGCCGCGGCTGGCCGGTTTTCTGATGGCTGATCCACTGCAGCAGGCACGCCACGATCTGCAGCAGCAGCACCGGCAGGCGATAATGCCCAAGGCGCAGGGCGATCTGTTCGCGCCGCCTGTCATTGCCGCCCCGGAGTCGCCCGTTTGAGCCCTGCCATCGCCGCCATCATCGTCAGCTACCAGAGCGCCAGTACGCTGGACGCCTGCCTGCTGCGCCTGCGCGAGGCGCGCGACATCGCCGAAATCCGCGTGGTCGACAACGATTCCACCGACGGCACCCTGGAGATCGTGCAGCGCCATGCCAGCGCCGATCCGCGGGTGCGCTTCATCGCCAATCCGGACAATCCCGGCTTTGCCGCCGCCAACAACCAGGGCGTGGCCGACAGCCAGGCACCCTGGCTGGCCTTCATCAACCCGGATCTGATGGTCGGCCCGGAGACCCTGGCCCAACTGCGCGCACGCGCGCTGCCGCTGGGTGACTGTCTGCTGGGGGTCGAGCAGGTGGACGAGGAGGGCCTGCCGGACGCTGCGGTGCGCCGCCGTGATCCGGATTTCGCCGCGATGCTGCGCAACCCCGGGCAGGGCGGCAAGCTGGCGATCCCGGTCGACCGCAGCCAGCCGCTGCAGGTGGTGCCGGCCCTGTCCGGCGCATTGCTGCTGATGCCGCGCGCCCTGTTCGAGCGGATCGGCGGCTGGGATGCGGGCTACCGCCTGCACGCCGAGGACCTGGACCTGTGCCGGCGCGCACGCGACGCCGGCGCGGTGATCGCGATCGCCAACGACCTGCAGGTCACCCATGTGCGCGGTGTCTCCAGCCGCTCACGGCCGTTCTTCGTGGAATGGCACAAGCACCGCGGGCTGTGGCGGTACTTCCGGAAATTCGAGGCGCCGCAACGTGCCTGGCCGGTGCGCTGCGCGGTGTGGGGCGCGATCTGGGCGCATGCGCTGGTGCAGGTCCCGCGACTGCTCCGCCGCCGGTGAGCATGCGCGTACCCACTTCGGCACCGGGGCGATACGTGCCGTGAACGCATTCCACGCTGAGGGCACCGGCCGTTGGTCGGGCACGGTCGCAGGCGCATAATCTCCAGCATGATCATCCAGTCCCTGCTCGACACCGACCTGTACAAGTTCACCATGATGCAGGCGGTGCTGCATCAGTACCCCGGCGCGCAGGTGCAGTACCGGTTCAAGTGCCGGACCCCGGGCATCGACCTGGCGCAGTTCATCGACCAGATCAACGCCGAGATCGACCACCTGTGCAGCCTGCGCTTCAGCGCCGAAGAGCTGGACTACGTGCGCGGACTGCGCTTCGTCAAACCGGATTTCGCCGATTTCCTCGGCCTGTTCCACCTGGACCGCAAGTACATCGCGCTGCGCCCCTCGACCACCGTGCCCGGTGAGATCGATCTGGACATCACCGGGCCCTGGCTGCACACCATCCTGTTCGAAGTCCCGCTGCTGGCGATCATCAACGAGGTCTGGTTCCGCAACACCACCGACTCGGATTTCAGCGAGGGCGAGCGCCGCCTGCAGGCCAAGACCGCGCTGCTGCGCGATACCCCCGGCTTCGAGCTGTGCCGGATCGCCGATTACGGCAGCCGCCGCCGTTACTCGCGTGAGTGGCACGGGCGGATGCTGCCGATGCTGCGCGACGCGCTCGGTGCGCAGTTCGTGGGCACCAGCAACGTGCATTTCGCCCGGCTCTACGGCATGACCCCGCACGGCACGATGGCCCATGAGTACCTGCAGGCCTTCCAGGCACTCGGCCCGCGCCTGCGTGACTCGCAGGTGGCCGCGCTGGAATCCTGGGCACGCGAGTACCGCGGCGATCTGGGTATCGCGCTGTCGGACGTGGTCGGGCTGGAGGCCTTCCTGCGCGACTTCGATATGTACTTCTGCAAGCTGTTCGACGGCGTCCGCCACGATTCCGGGGATCCCTTCACCTGGGGCGACCGCATGCTGGCCCACTTTGAAAGCCGCCGGGTGGATCCACGCAGCAAGGTGCTGGTCTTCAGCGACGGGCTGAACATCGAAAAGGTGATGCAGCTGTTTGATTACTTCCGCGGCCGCTGCCAGGTGGCCTTCGGGGTCGGCACGCACCTGACCAACGACCTGGGCCCGACCCCGCTCAACATCGTCATCAAGATGGTCCGCTGCAACGGCCAGCCGGTCGCCAAGCTGAGCGATTCGCCGGGCAAGAGCATGTGTGATGACCCGGGGTATCTGGCGTATCTGCGCCAGGTGTTCGAGTTGCCGGCCGAGGGCTGAGTGCTGCGGCTCGGCGGTCGCCCCGCCGTGGTGTCACACTTTTCGGGAGGGTCGGCCGGGGGCATCCCAGACCTGTGATTGCCCTCACGGCCGCCCGGCGCGTCGGGTATCCCACGTTTCCGTTCAGCCCGGCCGCCGCGGGTGACGCGGCGCGTCAGGAAACGACGCAGCGCGCTTGCTATGCAGGAAAGCCAGATGTGCCACAATATTGTGAGGCGTAGTTCACACTTTTGACCGACATCGATGCCGGTAATTGCCCGTATACCGCCTCTGCATCGTGGTTCGTCTAGGCTTTTCAGATGAATTCATCAGCATTGCTTGATTACTACCGTGCCCATGCGTGCTCTACTCAGTGGCGCGGCTTCCTGCTCGCGCTCTGTGAAGAGTTCGACAGCGCGTTGCCCGATGCCGAACTGGCCCGGCTGATGGCGCGTATCGGTGAGCGCTTCGGCCGTGACCACGCACTGCCGGCGGTCGCCACGCTGGACGAACTGCAGCATGCGGCCAACGCCGTGTGGTCGTCGACGGAGTGGGGACAGGTCGTGTTCGAGGAAGCGCCCGAACAGGTGCGCATCCATCACGCGGCGTCGCCGTTGTCGGCGGTGCTCGGCACCCGCGCCGGGTGGGAGACCGGGTTTCTCGAAGGTGTGTACCGGCAGTGGTTCCGCGCCGCCGGGATGATGTCGGTGCTGGATGTGCGCTATCTGCAGAGCGACCATCCCGATGTAGCCACGTACACGCTGTCGCGTGTGTTCTGAATCTCTCCCCCTTTCGATGGTGCCATGAGCAAGCTTCAGCAACCTGCCGATTCAGAGAGCCACGACGACGTGGCCGGTCTCTTCAACCGCCTGGGGGACCGCGATGACACGCGTGCTTACCGGGATTTCTCTCATAGCCAGTCCCGCGTCAGCACGGTAGCCAAGCCGCGCGACGAGGTGCCGCCGCCGATTCCGGCCGTGGTCCTGCCGCCGGTGCCCAATGCCGCAGCGGTGATCGCGCCTGCCCAGGCTGCTCCGGTGGAGACGCCGGCCAGTGCCGCACCGGCACAGAAAACACCGCTGGAACAGCTGTTCCAGCGACTGGCCGGTGCGCGTAGCGCGACGCCGGGGCACAGCCCGCTGAGCCGGCTGCGCGGGGCGTGAAACGTAGCCGGTGATCGCTCGCCGCGCCCTTCGGGGTGGGGCGGGAGTGCCGGCTGATGCAAGGGGATGCCGCTGCGTGCGGCCGTGTTGGGGAACATCATGAGCAAAACTTCCACCCCGAGAGGGGATGCCGTTCTGGCCCGCTTGGCGCTGCTTGCGCTGGTGGTCGGCGGCGCCATGCTGCTGGCCTTCGTGATCACCGTGCCCATGGAGATCGGTCAGCAGTTCCTGTTCTCGGCCGTGGTGTTCCTGATCGCCCTGTGCCTGCGCAATCGCGAGAGCCGGTTGATCCCGCTGGTGTTGATGGGCCTGTCGCTGGTGATGTCCACGCGCTACATGTACTGGCGCCTGACCGACACGATGGGCATGAGCAGCTTCGTCGATCTCACTCTGGGCCTGGGCCTGGTGGCCGCCGAGGTGTACTCGTTCATCGTGCTGGTGCTGGGCTACTTCCAGGTGGCCTGGCCGCTGCATCGCAAGCCGATGCCGTTGCCCGAAGACCAGTCGCTGTGGCCCACCGTGGATGTGCTCATCCCGACCTACAACGAGCCGCTGTCGGTGGTACGCACCACCGTGCTGGCGGCCACCGTGCTGGACTGGCCGGCGGACAAGCTCAACATCTACCTGCTCGATGACGGCCGCCGCGAGGAATTCCGTGAATTCTGCGAGGAGGTCGGGGTGCAGTACATCACCCGGACCAACAACAGCCACGCCAAGGCCGGCAACATCAATGCGGCGCTGAAGAAGACCACGGGCGAATACGTGGCCATCTTCGATTGCGACCACATGCCGACCCGCTCGTTCCTGCAGATGTCGATGGGCTGGTTCCTGTTCGACGAGAAGATGGCCGTGGTGCAGACGCCCCACTACTTCTTCTCGGCCGATCCGTTCGAGCGCAACCTGGGCAACTTCGGGCGCGTGCCCAACGAAGGCGAGCTGTTCTACGGCTTGCTGCAGGATGGCAACGACCAGTGGAACGCGACCTTCTTCTGTGGCTCCTGCGCAGTGATCAAGCGCGGCCCGCTGGAGGAAGTGGGTGGCGTGGCCATCGAAACCGTCACCGAGGATGCGCACACCGCGATCCGTCTGCACCGTGCCGGATACCGCAGTGCCTACATCCCGGTGCCGCAGGCGGCCGGCCTGGCTACCGAGAGCCTGTCGGCACACGTCGGCCAGCGCATCCGCTGGGCCCGTGGCATGGCGCAGATCCTGCGGGTGGACAACCCCATGTTCGCCAAGGGGCTGAGCCTGATGCAGCGCATCTGCTACACCAACGCGATGCTGCACTTCTTCTATGGCCTGCCACGGATCATCTTCCTGACCGCGCCGCTGGCCTTCCTGTTCTTCGGCGCCCACGTCATCCACGCCTCGGCGCTGATGATCCTGGCCTACGCGCTGCCGCACATCGTGATGGCCAACCTGACCAACCTGCGCGTGCAGGGCAAGCATCGCCATCTGCTGTGGAACGAGGTGTACGAGACCACGCTGGCCTGGTACATCCTGCGCCCGACCCTGATGGCGGTGATCAATCCCAAGCTGGGCAAGTTCAACGTCACCGCCAAGGGCGGCCTGGTCCAGCGCAGCTACTTCGATGCGCAGATCGCCCGCCCGTACCTGTTGCTGCTGTTGTTGAACCTGCTGGGCGTGGTGGCCGGCATCGTGCGGATGGTGATGGCCGATACCAGCGGCGAGGTCAACACGATCTGGTTGAACCTGGGCTGGACCGTCTACAACATGATCATGCTGGGCGCGGTCATCGCCACCTCCAGCGAACAGCGTCAGATCCGACGCTCGCACCGCGTGCCGCTGAACATGCGGGCAGTCCTGCACCTGCCCGATGGCCAGGCATTGCCGTGCCGCACGCTGAACTTCTCCACCGGTGGCATGGCGCTGCGGCTGGACCAGTCCCAGCCCGTGCAGCCGGGTACGTACGTGGAGGTTGAACTGGCCCATCGCCAGCGCAGCGAGCGCCTGCCGGCCGAAGTGCGGCACGATCGCGACGACCAGGGCATCAGCATCCAGTTCGGCGAGCTGACCTTGGAGCAGGAACGCTGGCTGGTCACCTCCACCTTCGCCCGTGCCGACATCTGGGTGAAGCTGTGGGGTCGTCATGACCGCGATACGTTCCTGCGTTCCACCACCGACGTCCTCAAGGCCAGCATGCGCGGCTTCCACCGCCTGGGCAGTTTCGTTCTTGCGGGAGGCCGCAAGGATGGCCCCACCCCGCCGCGCACCGGAGATTCCGCATGACCCGTCGTGACCGTTCCCTGTTCCGCCCGGTGCGCGTGCCGCGTCCGTCCGCCGCAGCGGTGGCGTTTACCCTGACCCTGCTGTGTGGCGCGGTCTACGCGCAGGATCCTGCGGTTCCCGCAACGGCCACGCCCGTCGTTGCACCCGCCGATGCCGCCCCGGCAGTGCCCGTGCCGCCTGCCGCGCCAGCGGCTGGTTCGCGGCAGAGCCGCTCCACGCTCAAGCAGCTCGGCATCGATTACGAGATCACCCTGCGCGGCATCCAGGGCACCGCTGGCGTGCCGTTCTCGGTGCGCAACGACCAGGTGGTCGATCGCGCCTCGCTGCATCTGAAATACAGCTATTCACCGGCGCTGTTGCCGGATCTGTCGCACCTGAAGGTCACCGTCAACGACGTCACCGTGGCGACGTTGCCCACGCCGGTCGAGCAGGCCGGGCGGATGATCGAGCGCGACATCGATATCGATCCGCGCATGATCATCGATTACAACCGCATCAACCTGCAGTTGATCGGCCACTACACCCGCGAATGCGAGGATCCGGACCACACCAGCCTGTGGGCCAACATCGACGCCGGCAGCTATCTGGAACTGGGCTGGGCGCCACTGCAGCTGACCAATGATCTGTCGCTGCTGCCGGTGCCGTTCTTCGATGCCCGTGACACCAACCGGCTTGAACTGCCGTTCGTGTTCACTGGTCAGCCGGGGCAGGGGCTGCTGCAGTCGGCCGGTATCGTCTCTTCGTGGTTCGGCGCGCTGGCCGGCTATCGCGGTGCGCTGTTCCCGGCCTCGATCGATACCGTGCCGCTGGAAGGCAATGCGGTGGTCGTGGCCACCCCGCGCAACCCGCCGGCCGGCCTGGTGCTGCCCGACATCAGCGGGCCGACCCTGGCCGTGATCGCCAATCCGAACGATGCCAACGGCAAGTTGTTGCTGGTGCTCGGCCGCGATGACGGTGAGCTGCGCATCGCGGCCACCGCGCTGACCCTGGGCACGCCGTTGTCCGGACCGACCGCCAGCATCGGCGATTTCAAGGAGATCGCGCCGCGCAAGCCGTACGACGCGCCAAAGTGGGTGCCCAGCGATCGCCCGGTGCGAGTCTCCGAACTGGTCCAGCAGACCAGCGAGTTGAATGTGGTCGGTTACCACCCGGACCTGATCCGGATCGGCCTGCAGCTGCCGCCGGATCTGTTCACGTGGCGCCGTGATGGCATCCCGCTGGATCTGCGCTACCGCTACACGCTGCCGGAAGGCGCGAACAAGTCGGCGCTTAACATCAGCATCAACGATGCTTTCGTCACCACGCTGCCCTTGAACGGCCGCCCCGCACCGCGCTCGGTGTCGGAGATGCTGTGGAACAAGATGAAGGCACCGGGCGTGATGCCGATCCAGCAGAAGGTGATGCTGCCGACCGGCCCGTTCTCGTCCAACAGCCAGCTGCGCTTCCACTTCTTCTTTGATCGCCCGCAGGCGGCCGAATGCAAGAACACCTTCCCGGATGTGTCCGCGGCGATCGACGGCGACACCAGCATCGATCTGAGCGGCTTCGACCATTACATGGCGATGCCCAACCTGGCCGCCTTCGGAAATGCCGGTTATCCGTTCACGCGTCTGGCCGATCTTTCCGAGACCGTGCTGGTGCTGCCCAACAACCCCAATGCCGATGACGTCGGCAATGTGCTGACCCTGCTCGGCCGCATGGGGGCCTCGACCGGTTACCCGGCGCTGCGCAACCGCATCATCGCTGCCGGCCAGGTAGGCGAGCACGCCGGCCAGGATCTGGTGGTGCTGGGGTCGCGTCGCAGCCAGCCGCTGTTCGGCGAGTGGGCCGCGCACCTGCCGATCGGCGAGGCGGGGCAGTCGCGCCGTTTCCAGCTGTCGGACTGGGTGTTCGAGCGGATGCCCTCGTTCCTGTCGCCGGATGCGCGCCGCACCGATCTGCCGACCACCGCCGAAGTGTCGGTGCGTCCGGACGCTGGCGATGTCGTGCTGATGGGCTTCGAGTCGCCCCTGCGCAAGGGGCGCAGCGTGATCGCGGTGATGGCCGATGATCCGGCGCAGGTCAACCGCCTGTTCGAGGCGTGGTTCGACCCGGACCGTCTGCGTGACTTCCAGGGCAGCGTGGTGCTGCTGCAGAAGGACAAAGTGCGCAGCCTGGCCGGCAACCAGACGTATTACGTCGGCCACCTGCCGCCGCTGACCTGGCTGCGCTGGTACTTCTCGCAGAGTCCGCTGCTGTTGGCTGGCTTCGTCGGTCTGGCCTGCCTGCTGTTGGCCCTGATCGCGCGCTGGCTGCTCAAGCGCAACGCCAAGTCCCGCATCGGGCTGTCAGGCTGAGCATGCGCGACACGTCCGTCCCCGCGCCGGCGCTCGCGCGCCGCCGCTTTCTGCAGGCACTCGCGGCAGCCGGTGCTGCCGCCGCGTTGCCGCTGAACGCATGGGCGCAGGCCTGTGGCACGCCGTGGCGTGAGTGGCGCACGTTCGTGGATCGGCACATCGAGCCCGACGGGCGCGTGGTCGATCACCTCAACACGGACCTGCGCAGCACCTCCGAATCGCAGTCCTACGGGTTGTTCTTCGCGCTGGTCGACAACGATCCGGTGCTGTTCGACCGCATTCTGGCCTGGACCCGCCGCCACCTCTGCCGCGGCCGCGCCGATCTCAATCTGCCGGCGTGGCTGTGGGGCCGGGCCGCCGACGGCCAGTTCCGCGTGCTCGACCCCAACACCGCCTCCGATGGCGAGTTGTGGATCGCTTATGCGCTGCTTGAAGCCGGCCGCCTGTGGAAGCGCCCGGGCCTGGTCGAGGCCGGGCGCCAGACGCTCGCGCTGATGCGCACGGCCGAAATCGTCGAGCTGCCCGGATTCGGGCCGATGCTGCTGCCCGGCAACCGCGGCTTCGTGCAGGCCGACCGCTGGACGCTCAACCCCAGTTACCTGCCGCTGTTCGTGCTGCGCCGCTTCGCCGCCGTCGATGCACGCGGCCCGTGGGCGCGGCTGGCCGAGCGCAGCGTGGCGATGATCCGCGCCAGCGCCCCGGTCGGGTTCGCGCCGGACTGGATTGCCTGGAACGGCAAGGCCTTCGTGGTCGACGCCGGCAAGGGCGCGCTCGGCAGCTACGATGCCATCCGCTGCTATCTCTGGGCCGGGATGACCGACCCGGCCGATCCGCTGCGGCGCAGCTTGCTTGATGGCCTGTCCGGCCCGCTGTCGATGCTGCGCGCGCAGACCGGCTTTGCCGAGAAGATCGACACGCGTCTGGGGGTCGGCACCGGCGCACCCTCGCCGGGCTTTGCCGCCGCACTGCTGCCGTATCTCAGTGCGCTTGGCCAGCCTGCACTGGCCAAGGCACAGCTGGCGCGGATCCCGACCGGCACCCTCAACTATTACGATCGTGCCCTGGTGCTGTTCGGCAAGGGCTGGATGGATCGCCGCTACCGTTTTTCTGCCGATGGGCGACTGCTGCCCGCGTGGAGTTCGCCATGTTCCGCAAGACCCTGACCCCCCTTTGCCTGGTTGGCCTGTGCGTGTTGACCGTGCCGGCCTTCGCGCAGAACGCGTCCTCGACGCAGCAGCTGGTCAGCCAGGGCAATTACTGGCAGGACCAGGGCCGTGAAGATCTGGCGGCCGATGCCTGGCGCAAGTTGCTGGCGACCGATCCCAACCAGGCCGACGCACTGCTCGGCCTGGGCCTGATCGACCTCAACCAGGGCCGCCGTGCCGAGGCACAGAAGCGGCTGCAGCAGCTGCAGGCACGCCACCCGTCCTCGGCGCAGACCACGCGCCTGCGCATGGCGCTTGGTGGCGGCGGCGGTGGCAACCAGCTGCAGACCGCGCGCCGTGCGGCGGCGGCCGGTCGATACGTCGAGGCGGTACGCGCCTATGACGAGGCCTTCGGTGCGGGCGGCCCGCCCAACGATCTGGCGCTGGAGTACTACCAGGTGCTGGCCGGTACGCCGGAAGGCTGGACCCGCGCGCGCGATGGCTTGCGCCGTATCGCCACCGGCAACAACAACCCGGCCAAGCTCGCACTGGCCCAGGTGCTGACCTACCGCGAGCCGACCCGCCGCGAGGGCATCGCCCAGCTGCGTGCGCTCAGCCAGGCCACCGACACCGCCGGCCCCGCGCGTGCGGCCTGGCGCCAGGCGCTGCTGTGGCTCAACGCCACCACCGCCGATGCCGGGCTGTACCAGGCCTTCCTGGACGTGGTGCCGAATGATCGTGAAGTGGCGGCCAAGCAGGCGCAGCTGCGTGAGCAGGCCATCGCCAACCGTCCCGCGCCGCAGGACCCGAACCAGCGCCTGCTCGGCGAGGGCTTCCGCGCGTTGGACAGCAACAACCTGGCCCAGGCCGAAGCGCGTTTCGCGCAGGTGCTGCGCGTGCGGCCGCGCGATGCCGAGGCACTCGGCGGTCTGGGCTCGGTGCGCCTGCGCCAGGAGCGCTTTGGTGAGGCCAATGAACTGCTGCGCCCGGCCGCTGCGATCAACGGCAAGTGGCGCAGCGCGGCCGATGCCGCGCGCTACTGGCTCACCTTGCAGGAGGTGCGTCGCCAGCCCAGCGGCGATGCCATCGCCCGTGTGCAGCAGGTCATCGCGCTGCAGCCCAAGGAGCCCGCCGGCTATGTCGCGCTGGCCGACCTGCAGAGCGGCAGCGATCCGGCCGCGGCCGAGCGCAGCTACCGCAAGGCACTGGAACTGGATGCCGGCAACGCCGGTGCGCTGCAGGGCCTGGTCGGCCTGCTCGGCCGTCTCGGCCGCGCCGATGAAGCGGCCGCGTTGTTCGACCGGCTGACCCCGGCCCAGCAGGAAAGCGCCGGTGGCCAGTCCGTGCTGCGTGCCAACCTCGCCCGCGCGCGCGCGCAGCAGGCGCTGGCCGAGGGCAGCATCGAGATGGCGCAGATCGAATTGGAAGACGCGCTGCTGGTGCAGCCGCGCGATCCGTGGCTGCGGCTGGAATTGGCGCGGCTGTATACGCGCGCGGGCCGTCCGGATCAGGCCAACGGTGTGATCGAAGGGCTGCGCGCGCTGGACGACAGCTCGGCAACGTCGCTGTATGCGCAGGCCCTGTTCGCCCAGGAAAGCAGTGATTGGCCGCGGGCCTATGCGCTGCTCGAACGCATTCCCACCGCCTCGCGGGATTCTGAAATGACTGCGCTGCATGACACCGCGTGGGTGCAGGTGCAGGCCGCCCAGGCGCGCTCGCTCATGCAGCGCCAGCGCAGTGGCGAAGCGCAGCTGTTGCTGGCCCGCGCCGAAGCCGCACTCGGCGACCGGGTCAAGAATCCGTCCATCGTGGCCGCGTTGGCCGGTGCCTACGCCGACATCGGCAGCCAGCAGCGCGCCCTCGTGCTCGCGCAGCGCCTGATCGAAGGCGGTTCGCCCAGCGTCGACAATCGCCTGGAATATGCCTCGGTGCTGTTGCGCGCCGGTCGCGATGGCGAAGTCGCCGCGATCCTGCGCCAGCTCGCCGACGTGCCGCTCTCGGCGAGCCAGCAGACCCGCTTGAACGATCTGCGCAGCGGTTACGTGCTGCGCCAGGTCGATGCGCTGCGTGAGCTGGGCAATCTGGAAGGTGCATATGCGGTGCTGGCCCCGGCCTTGGCCGAGCGCCCGCAGGATCCGCGCAACATCGCTGCGCTGGCACGGCTGTACGCCGCCGCGGGCGACAACGGCCAGGCGCTGGCGCTGTATCAGCAGCAGCTGCAGTTGGCGCCGGGCGATCTGGATGCGATGGTCGCCGCTGCCGGCAGTGCCGCGGCGATGCGCGACATGGACCTGGCCGAACAGTATCTGGAGCGCGCGCTGAAGCAGGCGCCGGAATCGCCGGATGTGTTGGCGGCCGCCGGCCGTGTGTACCGCGCGGCCGGCAAGAACCGCCGTGCTGAAAGCTACTTCCGCGCGTCGCTGGCGGCTGCCGCGAAGGGCAGTGGCCAGCTCGACAACGGCTACCCGCAGGCCAGCACCGCGATGCTGGCAGGCGGTGGCAGCTTCAATCCCTTCGCTGGCCTCAACCGTGGCGGTGGCACCCGTACCGCAGCGCTGCGCGACGGGGGGCTGCCATTGCCGGCCGCGACTGCCCGTCTGGCTGCCGAACCGCTGCCGATGGACGCCGGTCCGGCGATGGGCATGAGTCTGGGCCCGGCAAGCGTCACCCCGGTGATCGATGCCGATGGCCTGCCGGAGCCGGTCATGGCCACGGCCGCGGCCAGCGGCGGTGTCGGCCTGCCGTTGCCGGTGCCCGGCTCGCGCCAGGTGCCAGGCCAGGCGAGTGCGCCGCGCGCCTCGCGCAACACCGCGCTTGGCCCGCTGCCGCCGGCCACCACCGGCAACGGCGTGCTCGACGAACTGCGCGCGCTCAAGGCCGAGAACAGCAGCAGCCTGGCCGTGGGCGCGGCGTATCGCACCCGCGCCGGCGAAGCCGGCATGGGCCAGCTCGATGACCTGCAGGTGCCGCTGGAAGGGCAGTTCGCGGTCGGCGACGGCAAGCTCAAGGTGGCCATCACCCCGACCGTGCTCGATGCCGGTCGCCCGGATCCCGAGTACACCAGTGCCAGCCGTTTCGGCGGTGGCCCGCAGGCGGCTCTGGCCGGCGCACTGGCGGCTGATCGCACGCCGGTCGATGATCTGGTCGGCTCGTCGCTCTACCAGACCCTGCTGACCCGTGGCGAGAGCAACGCGACCCGCAATCTGATCTACGACCGCGCACTGGACAACGGCCGTTACCAGGAACTGTTCAACCAGACCGATGGCTCGCTGACGCAGGCCGAACGTGCGGCTGCCGCGCGTGCGCTGCTGTTCGCCGATCCGCTGCCCAGCTACATCCTCAGCCGCGATCTGGCCAATACGCCGATCAGCGAGATCGCCACGCAGGTGTTGGGCAATGCCGGCCTGGTGCGCGGGCTGAGCGCGGCCGAGCAGGCCCAGCTCAAGACCCTGTCCCAGGGCGGCGGCGGTTCGCAGACCCCGCAGGCCTTCCAGGACACGCTCTATGCGATGGTGGCCAATGCCGCCGGTGCGCGCCGCATGAGCTCCCAGGATGCCAGCGGTGCCGGCGTCTCGGTCGGCTACGAGCGCGGTGGCTTCCGCGCCGATGTCGGCAGCACCCCGCTCGGCTTCGATGACACCCAGATCGTCGGTGGCATCGGCTACCGCGGCCAGATCGGCGATGCGCTGACCTGGTCCGGCGAAGCCTCGCGCCGCGCCGTGACCGACAGCCTGCTGTCCTTCGCCGGGGTGGAAGACGGGCGCAACGGGCTGCGCTGGGGCGGGGTGACCGCCAGCGGCGCCAAGCTCGCCGCGACCGTCGACAACGGTCAGTTGGGCGGCTACGCCAGTGCGTCGTGGCACCGCCTGGAAGGCGAGAACGTGGCCGACAACGATCGCCAGGAAGTCGGCGTGGGCGTGTACGTACACGCGCTGGAAACCGACAACCAATCGCTGACCGCCGGCCTGAACCTGACCGCGATGCAGTACGACCGCAACCTCAGCGGCTTCACCTACGGCCACGGCGGCTACTTCAGCCCGCAGCGTTATGTGGATGTCGGCTTCCCGGTGCACTGGAACGGCCGCACCGCCAGCGGCCGCGTGGCCTGGCAGCTGGATACCAGCGTCGGCGTGCAGCACTTCAAGGAAGAGGCGGCGCCGTACTTCCCGACCGATCCGGCGATGCAGCAGGCCGCCTACGATGCCGCCTCGATGGCCGCGCTGCTGGGCCTGACCACCGAGTATGTCGATCCGGTCTACACCGGCCAGACCAAGACCGGTGTGTCCTACAACCTCAGCGCTGCGGCCGAATGGCAGCTGTCCTCGCAGCTGTTCCTGGGCGGGCGCATGGAGTTCAACAACGCGCGTGACTACCGGCAGTTCGGCACCAGCCTGTACCTGCGCTTCCTGCTCGACCGCCTCGGCGCCGGGCTGGGCAAGCAGCCGCAGCCGCTGCGTTCGCCGTACGCGTCGGGTGAATGATCGCCGTCATGCGCTGATGACCGGCCCGCTGCCAGGCTTTACCTGGCCGCGGGTGTCCCGCAGGCTTGGCCCGTTCCTGCTGCGAAGAGGCTGATGTCCCGTGACTGATTCCCCATCGTTCCACCCGATGCGCCGCCGCCTGCTGCAGGCGCTGGCCGTGACCCCGTTGTTGGCGTGTTCTGCCAACGGTCCAGCGCGTGGCCCCGGCCCGTGGACGGCGTGGCAGGTGATGCGCGCCTCCAGCGTGACCCCGGACGGCCGCATGGTCGACCACAACAACGCCGACCAGCGCTCGACCTCTGAAGGCCAGTCCTACGCGCTGTTCTTCGCGCTGGTGGACAACGATCAGCCGCTCTTCGACCGCATCCTGCGCTGGACCGAGGACAACCTCGCCGGTGGCAGCATGGCCCAGCGCCTGCCGGCCTGGCTGTGGGGGCGCGATGCCGCCGCCAGCGCCTGGAAGGTGCTGGACGACAACCCGGCCAGCGACTCGGACGTGTGGCTGGCCTACACCCTGCACGAAGCGGCCCGGTTGTGGAAACGGCCCGCACTGCGGCAGACCGCCGAGGCGATGCTGGCCGCGATCCTGGCCCAGGAAGTGGTGAATGTGCCGGGCCTGGGCACGATGCTGATGCCGGGGCCGAACGGGTTTGCGACCGAAGATACCTGGCGCTTCAATCCCAGCTACGTACCGTTGCCGCTGCTGCGCCGGTTCGCCGCACTGGACCCGACCGGGCCGTGGACCACCGTGATCGGCAACAGCGTCCGATTGCTGCGCGATACCGCCCCGCACGGCTTTGCGCCGGACTGGACGGCGTGGCGCGACGGCGGTTTCATCGCCGATCCGGACAAGGGCCCGCTTGGCAGTTATGACGCGATCCGCTGTTACCTGTGGGCGGGCATGACCGCGGTCAACGATCCCAGCTTCCGCCCGGTGCTGGAGGCGCTGCATGGCCCGCTGACGGTGTTGCGCGACGGCCAGCCGGTACCCGAGAAGGTCAACACGCTCACCGGCGCGCGCGAAGGCACCGGCAACTACGGCTTCGAGGCGGCATTGGTGCCGTACCTGCAGGCGCAGGGCGAAGCGGACCGGGCAAAGGCGATGGTGGCTGGCCTGCCCACGCCGGAGCAGCAGCGTGCCGCACCGCCGCGCTATTACGAGCAGGTGCTCAGCCTGTTTGCGCTGGGCTGGTACGAAGGTCGTTACCGCTTCGCCGCCGACGGCCAACTGCGCCCGGCCTGGGCCTGATCCGCCGCCTACCGGCTACCGGTCGGTAGGCGCACCTTCATTCCAGCGCGTAACGCAGCACGAACAACCCGGCCACCAGCCAGACCGCCGGGTGCACCTCGCGCCAGCGCCCGGTGCCGGCTTTGAGCACCGCGTACGCGATGAAGCCGAAGGCCAGGCCATTGGCGATGGAGTAGGTGAACGGCATCGCCAACGCGCACAGCGCGGCCGGCACCGATTCGGTCAGGTCGCCCCAGTCCACATCCACCAGCTCACGCAGCATCAGCCCGGCCACGAACAGCAGGGCAGGGGCGGTGGCATAGCCGGGCACCATCGCCGCCAACGGCGAGAACAACAGGGCGGCCAGGAACAGCGCGGCCACCACCAACGCAGTCAACCCGGTGCGGCCACCGGCCTGCACGCCCGACGCGCTTTCAGCGAAGGCGGTGGTGCTGCTGGTCCCGAGCAGCGAGCCGGCCACGATCGCGGTGCTGTCGGCCAGCAGCGCGCGGCCGAACCGCTTCTGTGCGCCCGGTAGTTTCAGCAGCCCCGCACGACCGACCACGCCGTACAGCGTGCCGGTGGCATCGAACACTTCCACCAGCACGAACACCAGCACTACCTGCAGCAACACTGCGATCGGCGCACCGCCGTCGTGGTGCAGCAGGCCGGGCAGGTCCAGCTGCAGGAAGGTCGGGGCCAGACTCGGTGGCAGCGAGATCAGGCCGTGGAACTGCACATCACCAAGCAGCCACGCCGCACCGGTGACGGCCAGGATCCCGATCAGGATCGCGCCACGCACCTTGCGCGCCTCCAGGATGGCGATCAGCAGGAAGCCGGCCAGCGCCAACAGCGGCGGCGCCGTATTGAGCGGACCGAGTGCGACCAGTGTGTCGGTGTTGGCGATGATCACCCCGGATTTCTGCAGCGCGATGATCGCCAGGAACAGCCCGATGCCGGCCACGATCGCCGCACGCAGCGAGGGCGGGATGCCCGCCACTAGCCACGCGCGTACGCCGGTGAGCGACAGCACCAGGAACACCAGACCGGAGATGAAGACGGCGGCCAACGCCTGCTGCCAGGGCAGGCCGGCGGCACCGACCACGGTGAAGGCGAAAAACGCATTCAAGCCCATGCCCGGGGCCATGCCGACCGGGAAGTTGGCGGCGAACGCCATCACCATCGAGCCCAGTGCAGCGGCCAGGCAGGTGGCGACGAATACCGCACCCGGGTCCATGCCGGTGGTGCCCAGGATGTCCGGGTTGACGAACACGATGTAGGACATCGTCAGGAAGGTGGTCAGGCCGGCCAGCAGTTCGGTGCGCACGGAGGTGCCGTGCTGCTGCAGCTGGAACAGGCGCTCGGGGAGGGACATGGTGGTTATCTCGCGACGATAAGGCGTCACGACCAACGGTCGTGACCTACCGGAATGCAAACGGCCGCGCAGTGCGCGGCCGTTTTTCCTTTCTTATTTCAGCGCCTTGAAGCGCAGGCGCTTCGGCGCGGCGTCGTCGCCCATGCGGCGGCGCTTGTCTTCTTCGTACTCGCGGTAGTTGCCCTGGAAGAACTCCACGTGCGAATCGCCTTCGAACGCCAGGATGTGGGTCGCGATGCGATCCAGGAACCAGCGGTCATGCGAAATCACGAAGGTGTTGCCCGGGAACTCCAGCAGCGCATCTTCCAGCGCACGCAGGGTTTCGATGTCCAGATCGTTGGACGGTTCATCGAGCAGCAGCACGTTGCCACCCTGCAGCAGGGTCTTGGCCATGTGCAGGCGGCCACGCTCACCACCGGACAGCGAGCCGACCAGCTTCTGCTGATCCTGGCCCTTGAAGTTGAAGCGGCCGATGTAAGCGCGCGACTGGATCTCCACACCGTTGATGTTGAGGATGTCCAGGCCGCCGGCGATTTCCTGGAAGACGTTGTGGTTGCCTTCCAGCGCGTCGCGGCTCTGATCCACGTAGGACAGCTTGACGGTCGGGCCGACCACGATCTCGCCGGTATCCGGCTTTTCCTGGCCGGTGATCATCTTGAACAGGGTCGACTTACCGGCACCGTTGGGGCCGATGATGCCGACGATCGCGCCACCCGGAACCAGGAAGTTGAGGTTGTCGAACAGCAGGCGGTCACCGAACTTCTTGGAGACGTTCTTGAACTCCATCACCGCATTGCCCAGGCGCTCGCCCGGCGGGATGAAGATTTCATTGGTCTCGTTGCGCTTCTGGTAATCCACCGACTGCAGCTCTTCCAGGCGGGCCAGACGGGCCTTGCCCTTGGTGCGGCCGCCCTTGGCGTTCTGGCGCGACCACTCCAGTTCCTTCTGGATCGCCTTCTGGCGGGACTTCTCCTGGTTGTCTTCCTGACGCAGGCGGTCGTCCTTCTGGGTCAGCCAGTCGGTGTAGTTGCCCTTCCACGGAATGCCGCGGCCGCGATCCAGTTCCAGGATCCACTCGGCGGCGTTGTCCAGGAAGTAGCGATCATGGGTGACGGCCACGACGGTGCCGGTGTAGCGGGCCAGGAACTGCTCCAGCCATTCCACGGACTCGGCGTCCAGATGGTTGGTCGGTTCATCGAGCAGCAGCATGTCCGGCTTCTGCAACAGCAGGCGGCACAGCGCCACACGGCGCTTTTCACCACCGGACAGGGTACCCACGATGGCTTCCCACGGCGGCAGGCGCAGCGCATCGGCGGCCACGTCCAGCTGGTTTTCCAGGGTGTGTGCATCGCCGGCGGCGAGGATCGCCTCCAGGCGCTCCTGCTCCTTGGCCAGCTTGTCGAAGTCCGCGCCTTCCTCGGCATAGGCCAGGTAGACGGCGTCCAGCTGGGCCTGGGCCTGCAGCACTTCGCCCACGCCTTCCTCGACCGATTCACGCACGGTCTTGGTCGGGTCCAGTTCCGGTTCCTGGGCCAGGTAGCCGACCTTGATGCCGGCCTGCGGGCGGGCTTCGCCCTCGAAATCGGTGTCCACGCCGGCCATGATCTTGAGCACCGTCGACTTGCCGGAGCCGTTCAGGCCCAGCAGGCCGATCTTGGCACCCGGGAAGAACGACAGCGAGATGTCCTTGATGATCTGCCGCTTGGGCGGGACCACCTTGCTGACGCGGTTCATGGTGTAGATGTATTGCGAGGACATGAGGTCTCCGAAGGCGCAACCCTGCGCCCGTTCCGGACGGAACAGGAACAGATGGAAGAAAAGGATGCCCCGATTATAGCCGGAAGCGATCAGTGCCGCCGGGAGCCACGAGCCCCGGGGCTTGCCGCCGCCTGAATGCGGGGTCAAAGCCCTTGAATTGGAAACCGTTTCCAGCCGGAGACCGTTCAGACGGCGTGCGCATGATGGAGCCATCAATCCACCAAGCGAGGCCAATCATGCGCATGAATCGATTTGTGGTCGGGGCCGTTGCCTCGCTGCTGGCCTTGGGCATCGTGGCCCCGGCCTTCGCCGATGACCATCGTGGCCGCGGTCACGACCGCCGGGAGTGGCGTGATGACCGCCGTGACAACCGCCACGATCGCCATGACCGGCACGATCGTCATGACCGTCGCGAGGTCCGCCACGACCGCCGTTACGACCATCGCTACGACAACCGTGGTTACTACCGTCCGGGCCCGCCGCCGCCGCGTGTGGTCTATCGCCCGGCCCCGGGGTATGGCTCCTACGGCTGGGCGCGTGGCCACCGCTACCGTGAGTACTACGGCGGCCCGGTCTACGTGGTGAACGATTACAGCCGCTATTCGGTGCGCCGCCCGCCGCGTGACCACCAGTGGATCCGCGATGATCGCGGCAACCTGCTGCTGGTCGCCATCGCCACCGGGATCATTGCGGACTACGTGATCAACCGGTAAGCAGGATGACAAGAAGGCGCATCCGGTGGATGCGCCTTCTTGCTATCGCACGCCGGCGATCATTCCGGCGGCTGGCGCAGGCAACCTCCGCGCAGGGACGTGCAGCGATCCTCGACGGGACGGATGGCCGCTTCGCTCAGGCGGTACAGCGGCGGGGTGGATGGCTCTGCCAATGGGATCACCGCGAGCGCAGGTAGATTGGCCGCGACCTCGCGCGCCACCTGCCGTGCCTGTTCTGGCCACACTCCAACGATGTCCAGCGTACCGGGGCGGTAGCGGATGTCGTAGTTGCCCAAGCGGGCACCCTGCGCATCGCCGGCGTGGATCGCATAGCGGCCGGGGCGCGCACCGGCATCATCCCCCTCGATGCGCAACACAACACTGTCGATGGCATCGCCGGTGAGCAGCCCTTCGGCGGTATGGCCATTCAGTACAGCGATCTGGCCGATGTTGCTGCGGGCATCGTTGGCGGTGATGGTCAATCCGGCCTTGCCGATGGACAGCACGCCGTTGACGTAGGTGATGTCGTAGTTGGACAAGCCGTTGCCGTCGGCGTTGCTGGCGGTGATGGTGTAGTTGCCGACGTTGGCACTAGCGCTGGCTCCGGAGCTCGCCAGATCGACCTTGCCCACCGTATCACCATGGAGCAGACCATCGACGTTGTAACCGGCCAGGCCGCCGGTTTGCCCATACGTCCTGCTGCCATCATTGGCGGTGATGGTCAATCCGGCCTTGCCGATGCTCAGGACGCCGTCGACGTAGGTGATGTCGTAGTTCGACAGCCCCGTGCCGTCGGCGTTGCTGACGGTGATGGCGTAGCCGCCGACGTTGGCTGTCGCCGACGCGCCATTGCTGCCCAGTGCGACCGAAGAAACGCCATCGCTATTGAGCAGGCCATCTACGCTGTAGCCGGCCAGGACGAGGCTCTGGCCATAGGTCTTGCTGCCACTATCGGCGGTGATGGTCAGCCCGGCTTTGCCGATGCTCAGGACGCCGTCGACATAGGTGATGTCGTAGTTCGACAGCCCCGTGCCATCCGCGTTGCTGGCGGCGATCAGGTAGTTGCCGACGTTGGCCGTCGCCACCATGCCGGTGGATACCAGATCTACTGAAGACACGGTGTCGCCGTTGACCAGACCATGGCTGCCAAAGCCGTCGAGGCCACCGGACTGGCCATAGGTCTTGCCGCCGTTGTTGGCGGTGATCGTCAGTGCCCGTGGATCCACCTGCAGGGTGCCATCGATGAAGCGCAGTGCATAGCCGGCCTGCGAGCTGTCGAGTGATCCCTTTCCGACCCACAGCGCATAGGGTGTGGTGGACACATTGGCCATCGCAGTGGAGCCGGCTGAGGTGATCAACGGAGCGCCACCCAATACGCCGCCGATCCGATCCGCTTCATAAGCGCCGGCTACGCCCTGCATCGCCCCGCTCACGATGTAAGCCTGGCTCAGATCGACGGTATCGCCATAGATCTTGCTCAGGTTTGCACCGGTGACGGTCAAAAGAGGCTGGTAAGCGAACAGGTAGCGGTTGCCGCCGGCCGTTGGCGTTGCGAATGCCGGGGTGTTCCAGAGTGCGGTATTGCCGCTGTCGAGGCCATTGAACTGGTGGTTCAGCATTGGGCTGTCGAGGAAGATGCGCCACTGGCCATTGCCGCCGCTGACATCGAGTGCGGTAGAGCCAACGTCATTGACGAAGCGACCCGCTGTTGCGAGGTCGATTGTGTCGGCACGGATCATGCCGGTGAGGCGCAGCTCGCCATCGCTGCTGGCGCGCAGTGCACCCGTCGTGACGGAGCCCAATCTCAGCGCGTTGGCGGCGTTGATAGCGATATCGCGGCCAGAGAGATCGACTGCTCCAGTGAAATGGTTGCCGGCATCTTTCAACGCGATATCCGCGCCATTGGCATTGAACGAAGACGCGCCGCCTACCCGGAATGCATCGGCTTGGGTAATGCCGCCGGTATCCACGTCGACCGATAGATTTCCGGTAACGTGGAGGCTCGAGCCCAGCGCGGTGAGGTTGGCATCGATGTTCAGATGACTCAACGCGCCAGCCCCCCCGACCGCGCCTGCGATACCCACCTGCCCGCCGGCGTTGATGTCCAACGCGTGCGTCCCGTCGACCGTGCCACCGAACGCGACGCTGCGACCGGCGGCGAGCGCCACATCACGATCCAGCCGCACCGCGCCGGCGTACTCCTGATCCTCGTCGGTGGTGACGTGGCCGCGCAGGGCGATCGTGTCCGCCGTTGCACGCAGGTTGCGTGCATCGACGGTGCCCAGCGGCAGGGTGTTGGCAGCACGGATCGTGATGTCACGACCGGCAAGTGCGACTGAGCCGGCGAACTGGTTGCCCGCGTGGGTCAGCGTGATGTCGCCGATGCCTGCAGCGAGCGTGCTGGCGCCGCCGACCATCAACGCGCCCGTCTGCGTGATCGCGCCCCCATTCGAGCGCGCATCCAACGCACCGGCAAGCGTCATGGCGCCGAGGTTGAGCGCACCGTGGCTGGTCGCGGCCAACGAGGACGCAGACACGCCGCCGAACGCCAGCGCATTGCGATCCGTGATCGCCACCGCGCCGGCACCGACGAGGTCGATCTCGCCTCCGAAATCGTTGTCGGTTCGCGTCAGGGTGATCGCGCCGCCGTTCGTCGCCAGGCGCGTGTCGCCCGTGACCTGGAACGCAGCCGACTGGGTGATGCCATCCCTGTCGCTCGCAAGCGACAGGGTGCCACCGCCGTTGCCGTCGTCGATGGTCAGTGCACCGCTGATCACGATACGCGCTGCATCGGCATCCAGCCCGGCGAGCGCATGGCTGCCGCCGACCGCGCCCCCGAAGCGTATGTCGCCGTCGCCGGCGCGCGCGGTCAGGGTATGCCGGCCACTGGCGGTCGAGTCGACTGTGCCGGTGAACGCAATGTCGCCCGACGCGCTGTCCAGCGCGGTGTCGGCATCGAGCAAGACGCTGCCCCGATAGGTCTGGTCACCCGAGGTGGTAACGGCGGGCGCCAGGTGGATCGTCGTCGCCTGCGCATCGAGGCTGGCCGCGTCCACCTGGCCGAGCACCAGGGTATTGCTGTCGCGGAGCGCGACGTTGCGACCGCGCATGTGGACCCGACCACTGAAGTCGTTGCCGGCGCCGCGCAGATCCATGTCGCGACCCGCATCGAGGGCCGTTGTGCCGCCTGCATCGATGCGGCCACTGGTCTGCACGATGTCCACGCCGCTCGACAGCGCGAGCGCGCCCGCCGCGGAGACATCGGCTCCGAGCACCAGACCGTTCGCGCCATACAGGGACACAGCACCGCCGCCGAGTGTGTGGCCCAGGGCCAATGCGCCGGTCTCCGAGCGCAGGGTCAAGCGCCCCATGCCCGTGTTGACAGCGGTGGCGAGTTCCAGAGTGCCGCCTGCGAGATCGACATTGCTTCCAGCGCCGCTGGCGAGGTCGACGACCCGCAGGGTGTCCTGGCCGCGCAGGACCACGCCTGCACCGGCGCGCGCGCCCACATCGCCGCCGAAGCGGTTGCCGGCATGTGCCACTGCGATCGCGCCGACGGCATCGAAGGATGCGACCGCTGCGACGACGAGTGCGCCGGCCTGGCCGATCGCCGCGCCGCTGTCCGCAGTGAGGCTGCCGCCGACGCGGCCGGCACCGAACACGAGGCCGCCGGTGCCTGCATGCGCGCCCAGGTCGCCGTCGATGTCGAAGGTCCCCAGGGAAAGCGCGCTGCCGGTCAGCGTGGCATCACCCGCGACCCTCGCGTCGGCCAGCGTCAGTCCGGCCACGCTGGTCGCGCGCAGGCTGTCCACGTCGATCCCTTCAAGCGTCAGCGCCGAGGCGGCATCGACGATCGCAGCGCCGCCATCGAGCGACAGCACGCCGCCGAAGCGGTTGGACGCATTGGCCAGGGTGATGTTGCCATTCGCCACGAAGCGGGCGTTGCCTCCGATGTCGTAGGCGCCCTGCTGGGTGTACGCGCTGCCGCTGTCCACGGTCAGCGTATTGGCCACGCGGATGCCGCGGGCAGACACCGTCGCGCCCTCGAGCGCCAGCGACTGCAGACGACGGGACGCACCGGCATCGGCGCCCAGCAAGACCCCGTTGAGGGCGGCGAGTGTCAGCTGGCCGCGGGCGTCGGTTTCCGCGTCGAGGGCACCGGTCACGGCGATCGAGCCGCCCGTGCTGCGCACCGTGTAGTTTCCGCTGCGCACCCCGGTCACGCCGAATGCGATGTTGCCCGCGGTGGTGAGGTTGCCACCGATCGTCGTCAGGTCGCGGACACCACGTGCATCGAACGACGACAGCGCAGTCGCGCCGCCGATGTTGCCCGCGAATGTCGACCAGCGGCCGGTGACGCCGAGTGCGTACGCGCCATCCACGCGACCGCCGAAGTCGACGGCGCCGACGGTACTGGTCAACTGCGTGTCGCGCTCGAGCAGCAGATCGCCACCGTAGAACTGGTAGCCCGCCGTGGTGACCGGTCCGGACAGCCGCAGTTGCGGCGCCCTCGCAAACAGGGCGCCGACGTTCAACGTGCCGAAGCGCAGCATCGCGGCGTCGCTGATGTACGCGTTGTTTCCGCCCAGCGACACGATGCCGCCGAAGGCATTGCCGGGGTTGTCGAATCGGATGTCGCCGTTGGCCTGCAGCGTTGTCGCGCCTGCCACACGCAGCGCGCCCGTCTGGAAGATGGCGCCAGTCGACGTCGCCGACAGCGCGCCACGGACGCTGCCGCCGCCGAAGCTGAGTGCGCTGGACACCGCCGGGCCTGAGGTGGTCGCGTCGAGGCTGCCTACATCCAGCTGCCCCAGTGTGAGAGCACCGGTATTGCGGATGCGGGCATCGCCACCCGAGGTGAGGCTGACCGCGCCCCCGAACCAGTTGTTCGGGTTGGTCAGGGTGATCGCATTGCCGCCGGTGTTGATCGTGCTGGTGCCGCCCACGTTGAGCGGTGCGACCTGCTCCAGCGCGATGCTGTTGCCCACCACCAGATTGCCCTGCACGGTGCCGCCAAGGTTACCGATGCGGTTGCTGGGTGACCCCAGCGTCACGTTCCGCAGGGGGCCGGCAAACTGCAGGGTCCCGGCCGACAGGGTTCCGGAGTTCTGGGTGACATCACCTTCGGCGTACAGCGTGGTGACACCGGCACTGACGTTGCCGGTCTGCACGATGCCCCCGCCGTGGGCCTGTACCACCAGGCTGCCATCGTTGCCCAAGACACTGCTGGCGGTGACCACGCCGCCCAGGTTGATCAGGGACGGCAGCAGGCCCGGCGCTACCGCCGCCTGCAGGTTGATCGCCCCGGCCTGCAGGGTGCCGGTGTTGTTGATGGCGCTGTTGCCGAACGCAGTGGCGGGGGAATTGCTGATGCTGGCCAGGTAGACGCTGATGCCGGTGCCGGGCTCGTAGAGCTGCAGCCGTACCGGGTTGCCCGCCATCAGGTTGATCTGCGCGGCCTGGATGCTGCCGCCATTGGTGACCGCCGCGCCCAGCAGCGATATCGATCCGTTGGTCGCGGTCAGGTTGCCCAGGTTGATGATCTGCGCACCGGTCTGGGCACTGCCCTGGAAATCGTAGACGTCATTGGCCACGCCTCCGTCCAGCGCCATCGTGCTGGCCACCAGGCCGCCGACGTTGACGCTGGATCCTGAGCTGAACATGATCCCGGCCGGATTGATCAGGAACACCTGGCCGTTGCCGTTGAGCAGGCCGGCGATGGTGCTCGGCGTACCAGAATTGATCTTGTTGACGGTGACCGCGCTGCTACCGGGCACCACGAAGTTCACGGTACCGGTACTGCTGATGTCGAAGCTGTTCCAGTCAATCAGCGCCTTGGTCGATGTCTGGTTGACGGTGAGCGCATCGACACCGGAGGGGGTGATGTTGCCAGCCCCTGTGGTCCAGATGCCGCCGGTGGGCAGGGTCGCGGCAAGCCCGGCCGGCGCCCATAGCGCCAGCAGCAGCGGCAGCCAGCGTGGGCGCAGTGCCGGCTGCCGCTGCGAGGACAGGGCAGCACCGGAACCGGCCACGCTGCCACTGGCCAGCTCCGAAGCAACCTGGACGCGGCCCAACGCACGATTGAAGACAAGGCGATAGATACGATTCATGGTCTGTGTTCCTCAGAACGTCAGGCTGATGCCGGCCCAGACGCGCATATCGTCTTGATCGGCAGGTTGGGTGCGGCCGGTCGGGGTGGCAGCGGTCAGGTTGAACTGCAGGCCCTGCGGCAGCCGCAGCTGCAGGCCCAGCCCCGCGCCTTCAAGCGTGAGGGGCTGCAGCCCGAGCCGGCGGTTCTGCGCCACGGGCGAGGTCCTGCCCCAGTCGTAGAACAGCTGGAGCGACAACACGTCTCCCCAGTTGCGGCCTTGGAACGGTGAGGGCAGGGTGGCGAAGCCGGGCGCATCGACCTGGTACTCGAAGGTGGCCTGCACGCCACGATCGCCCAGCGCGGCCGAGAGCGGGAAGGCGCGCACGCTGTTGGGGCCGCCGATGCTGAACTGCTCCATCGGTGTGAGCGCGTTGTCGGTGAACTGGCCAGTGCCACGCAGGTAGAGGCGCTGGTTGCCGGGCAGGGCCTGCAGGCGAGCCGCCGACAGTCGCGTCACCCAGTAGTAGCTGTCGTGGTTGGGATACAGCCAATCGAACGGCGCTGACTCGTCGTTGATCGACTTGCGCGTGCTCAGCTGCACCAGGTTGATGCCGCGCAACCGGCGGTCGGTATGCCGCATCGACAGGCCGGCTTCAAGCACGTCGAACGTATGACGTGAGAGCTGCATGCCGAGGCCATCAAGACGGGATTCCTGGTGGATCCAGCGGCTGGAGACCTGCAGCAGCAGATCGGTACGGTTGACGAATTTCCAGTCCAGCCCGGCTTGCCCGACCGTGGTGGGGCCATGGATTTCCAGCGCCGCGAACGGGCCGTTGTTGAGCTCGATCTCGCTGCGGCTCACGCCGGCCGTCAGGCTCAGACCGTCGATGGCGGAGGAGGGAATGCTCAGCGATAACGCCCCCTGCCAGCTGTCGGCCGGATCCAGCCCGTAGGCGACACTGGCGCCCAGTACATCGGCCGCGCCAAGCGCGTTGAAGGCACTGATACCGAGTTCGGCGCGGTACTTGCCCGTGCTGTCGGTGCCATGGTTGTTCAGCCCGGCGGTGATTTCATACGGATGCGCGCTGTCCTGGGCGACCAGCACGATGTCCGTTTCACCGGCTTGCTGACCGGGCTGCAGCACCGAGGTAACCGACACCCCGGGCAGGTCACGCGCATACAGCAGGGCGCGGTCCAGTTCGGCGCGGCGCAGGGGACGGCCGATCAGCCCCAGGCTGCTGGCGCTGAGCTGGTGGTCGCGGTAGCGCTGGCTGCCCTGCACCAGCACCCGGCCCACCCGGCCTTCCAGGACATTCAGGGTGAGCATCTGGCGCTCGCCGATGTCCTGCGGCG
The DNA here is from genome assembly GCF_056397945.1 of Stenotrophomonas sp. 05L413. Lineage (NCBI taxonomy): Bacteria > Pseudomonadati > Pseudomonadota > Gammaproteobacteria > Lysobacterales > Lysobacteraceae > Stenotrophomonas > Stenotrophomonas sp. 05L413. Next base: position 100,202 of record NZ_JBFTOL010000006.1, on the reverse strand, counting down.
GCACATAGGCCACCGAGACCAGAAACCCTGCCTCGCGATACGTCTGGGTGATCCGCGCGCTGATCTGCTGGATCTGCTCGAAATCCAGCGCGGCGGGCAGCGTTGGGCTGATCTCACGCAGTGCCTGGTTGGCGACGGCCTCCACGGCGGCGCGGCTGATGCCGCTGGCGGGGTGATGACCCACGCCCTCCACGGTGACCCGCGCGATCAGTACGGTCGCGCTTGCGGTGGCGGCCGGTGGCGCAGTGTCGGCGGCCAAGGCGACCTGGCCGAGGGGCGCGGCCAGGGCCAGGACGAGCAGGCCTGCCCGCCGTGGCAGGCAGCACTGACGGAGGGCGGGGGGCGAGAAGCCGGAGCAGCGCATTGGAGCGTTTCCTTACGGTGATAGGCCCCAGGACGGGAAAAACCAGGGCTGATCCTGTTAACCGTCAAAAGTGCGTGACCGCCATCACCGAATCCAGCGTGTGGCTCAAATAATGGGGGCAGGGCGCCTTTGACCGGGCCGGCTGCGCGCAGCCAGGGCGCCGAAGCAGGGCAGCCCCGGCCTGGGAACGGGCTACAATCGACGCCTTTCCTCCCTGTCCTGGAGTACCACCCGATGTTCCCGCGCGACGTCCGCATCGAAAGCTACGATCCCGAACTGGCCAAGGCCATTGCCGCCGAAACCCAGCGCCAGGAAGACCATGTCGAGCTGATTGCCAGCGAGAACTACACCAGCCCGGCGGTGATGGAAGCCCAGGGCAGCCAGCTGACCAACAAGTACGCCGAGGGCTACCCGGGCAAGCGTTACTACGGTGGCTGCGAATACGTGGACATCGCCGAGCAGCTGGCCATCGATCGCCTCAAGCAGCTGTTCGATGCCGACTATGCCAACGTGCAGCCGCACAGCGGTTCGCAGGCCAACCAGGCGGTGTACTTCGCGCTGCTGCAGCCGGGCGACACCATCCTGGGCATGAGCCTGGCCCATGGCGGCCACCTGACCCACGGTGCCAAGGTCAATGCCTCGGGCAAGCTGTTCAACGCCGTCCAGTACGGTGTCGACGAAGCCGGCCTGATCGACTATGACGAGGTCGAGCGCCTGGCGCTGGAGCACAAGCCGAAGATGGTCGTCGCCGGGTTCTCGGCTTACTCGCAGGTGGTGGACTGGGCGCGCTTCCGCGCCATCGCCGACAAGGTCGGTGCCTACCTGTTCGTGGATATGGCGCACGTGGCCGGTCTGGTCGCCGCCGGGGTCTACCCGAGCCCGCTGCCGCACGCCCACGTGGTCACCTCGACCACTCACAAGACCCTGCGCGGCCCGCGTGGCGGCATCATCATCGCCAAGGGGGCAAGCGAAGAACTGCAGAAGAAGCTGCAGTCCATCGTGTTCCCGGGCATCCAGGGCGGTCCGCTGATGCACGTCATCGCCGGCAAGGCCGTGGCCTTCAAGGAGGCGCTGGAGCCGGGCTTCAAGGCCTACCAGCAACAGGTGGTCAAGAACGCCCAGGCGATGGCGGATACGCTGATCGCGCGCGGCTACAAGATCGTCTCTGGCGGTACCCAGAACCACCTGATGCTGGTCGACATGATCGGCAAGGATGTCTCGGGCAAGGATGCTGAAGCCGCGCTCGGCCTGGCCCACATCACCGTCAACAAGAATTCCGTGCCGAACGACCCGCGTTCGCCGTTCGTGACCTCGGGCCTGCGCCTGGGTACGCCGGCGGTCACCACGCGCGGTTACGTGGAGCAGGACTGCGTGGAGCTGGCCAACTGGATCGCCGACGTGCTCGACGCCCCGGCAGATGAGGCCGTGATCGCCCGCGTCCGCGACGCGGTCAGCGCGCAGTGCCGCAAGTACCCGGTCTACGGCTGATATGGACGAGGGCCGGCAACGGCGTATCTACGCCGTGCTGGCCCTGATCTGCGGCATCGTGGGGATGGCCGGCGGCGGCACCTTCGCCGCCATCGGGGTCTGGGTCGCGTTCGTCGAGCCGGCCTATCTGGACCGGGCCTCGCGCCTGTTGATCGGTGGCTGGGGCAGTGCGGGCCTGAGCGGGGTGGCGGGCTGGCTGTGGTTGAGCAGCCGCTATCTCCGACAGGGACGCACCGGCCTGCGCGATGCCGGGCCTTGGCCGTGGGTTGCATTGGGCCTTGGCGTCCTTGCCGCCCTGGCGGTGGTCGGCATGGCATTCTGGCAGGCCGCCGCGAGTCCGATGGCACTGGTTCTGCTGCTGGCAGGGCCGCCGCTGATGTTGCCGGCTGTCATGCTGGTGCGGCTGCGGTGCACGCAAGGCGCCTGACGGGATGAAACCCCTGGGCAGGCAGCGGTGGGGTCTGCTGCTGCATATGGCGTTGTTTGGACTCCCGCATGCCGTGGCGGCGTTTGTCGTGGTTGGGCTGTGCGTGCGCGATGTGCTCCATCAATACGGTGGGCCAGGCGATGCGCCGGGGTGGGCGGCCGCGTGGTTCGTCGCCGCCAGTCTGGTGCTGATCATCTGGTGGGGCCTTGCCCGGCGCTGGTGGCAGGGCGGCTCGGGCGAACTTCTTGCGGCCTCATCGGTGTGGTGGGCTGGCCTGGTGGCCGCCCTCGTGGCAACCGGCATTGCCTGGACGGGTCTGGCGCGGTCGATCGTCCACCATCATCTGTTCGAAGGGCCCGCGCCAGCGGCCGCCCTGCTCCTGATGGCGGGCCTCCCGCTGCTCTCCTGCGCGGCGCACCTGCTATGGCTGCGTTGGCGCGCCAGGTAGGCGGGCGGGCCTTTCCGGGCCGCTATTTGCTGTAGCTGGTCCCTCTCAGGTACCGTTGCGACGCTGCCGTGACCACGGCATGACGTTTTCCCGATGTAAGGCGTTCCATGTACTGTCCGTTCTGCCAGCATGCCGATACCCGTGTGATCGACTCGCGCGTCTCTGAAGACGGCGCGACGATCCGGCGTCGCCGCGAGTGCGAGGCCTGCAACGAGCGCTTCAGCACCCTGGAAACCATCGAACTGAAACTGCCGGCGATCGTGAAAAGCGACGGCAGCCGGGAGGCGTTCGATGCCCGCAAGGTCCGCAGTGGTTTCGACCGCGCGCTGCAGAAGCGCCCGGTCCCCGAGGACAAGATCGAGCTGGCGGTGCGCGCGGTGATGCAGCAGGCGCGTATCTGCGGCGAACGCGAAATCCCATCGATCAAGGTCGGCGAGTTCGTGATGAACGAGCTGCGCAAGCTCGATCATGTCGGCTACGTGCGGTTTGCCTCGGTGTACCGCAGCTTCGAAGACGTGGCCGATTTCCGCGAGGAAATCGAGAAGCTTGAACGGGAGTTGCCCTCCAGCACCGAACAGCTGCAGCTGCTCGGCGATGTGATCGCGCTGACCAAGAAAAAGAAAGGCTGAGCCTGCGCCGCATCGCGGCCACCACGGCTGAGCTACCATCGCGGCTGCCTGCCGCCGGATGCTCACCGCCATGACTGACTTCACCGCTCTCGACCACCAGCACATGGCGCATGCGCTGCGCCTGGCCGAGCGCGCCGCGTATACCGCGCGGCCCAACCCGATGGTCGGCTGCGTGGTCGCACGCGATGAGGTCGTGGTGGGTGAGGGCTGGCACCAGCGCACCGGCGGCCCGCACGCGGAAGTGTTCGCGCTGCGCCAGGCGGGTGAACAGGCGCGCGGCGCCACCGCCTACGTCACCCTGGAGCCGTGCGCGCACTACGGACGCACGCCCCCGTGTGCACTGGCCTTGATCGAGGCTGGGGTGACACGCGTGGTGGCGGCGATGCGCGATCCTTTCCCGAAGGTTGATGGGGGGGGCTTCGTGCTGCTGCGCGAGGCCGGTATCGCGGTGGCCGAAGGGCTGATGGCCGCCCAGGCGCGCGAGCTCAACCACGGTTTCCTCTCACGCATCGAACGCGGGCGCCCTTGGGTGCGGGTGAAGCTTGCGGCCAGTCTGGACGGCCGTACCGCGATGGCCGATGGCAGCTCCAAATGGATCACCGGTGCGGCCGCCCGGGAAGATGTGCAGCACTGGCGTGCGCGTGCGGGTGCGATTCTCACCGGCGCGGCCACCGTGTTGGCCGATGACCCGATGTTGACCGTGCGGCTGGCCGACACCGACGTGCTGCCGCCGTTGCGGGTGGTACTCGATGCGCGGCTGCGCTCGCTGGAATGTGCGCGGGTGCGCGAGGGTGGGGCACCGACCCTCTATGTGCACGACGCCGCGGTCAGCCCGCCGGATGCCGCCGATGCGGAATTCGCCAGCGTGCCCAGCCATGATGGTCGTCTGGATCTGGGCGCGGTATTGGCGTTGCTCGGTGAGCGCGGCATCAACGAAGTGCATACCGAAGCCGGCGCCACCTTGGCCGGTGCGTTGCTGGCCGGTGGCTGGGTCGACGAACTGCTGCTGTACCAGGCGCCCACGCTGCTCGGCGAGCATGGGCTGCCGCTGCTGTCCGGTCTGGGTATCCACGCGATGGACCAGCAGCGGCAGATGCGGGTGGTGGACAGGCGCCAGGTGGGTGAGGACCTGCGCCTGTTGCTGCGCCCATAAAAAACGGGCCCCTTGCGGGACCCGTTCGATCATGGCGCGGCGCGGACGCCGCAGCCCGATCAGTAACCAACGTGTGTGCCCTCATATCCACGGGCGCAGCACTCAGCGGGCTAGCTTAACACTTATTTAACTTAAAGCCCCCAGTCAGGGTGCCCTGTTACACTAGCCGCGCCGGTTCGCCGGTACACAAACGTCTTCAGGGCGGGGTGCGATTCCCCACCGGCGGTAGGTGCGCAAGCACGAGCCCGCGAGCGCTTCCCGGTCCCCGGGAAGGTCAGCAGATCCGGTCCGATGCCGGAGCCGACGGTATAGTCCGGATGAAAGAAGACGGTGCGGCCGGGCCTTGTGCTCGGCGTGCACCTATATGCCTTGCGGCGTTTTTCGCTCACTTTCCGCGGAGAACGTTCCTTGTTTACTGGAATCATCGAAGGCGTCGGCCGTCTGGCCGCACGCGACACCCTTGGCGGCGATGTCCGCTTCACCTTTGACGTGGGCACCCTGCCGTTCGAGAACGTGCAGATGGGCGAGAGCATCGCCATCAACGGGGTCTGCCTCACCGTCATCGCGTATGACGCCACCCGCTTCCAGGCCGACGCCTCCACCGAGACGCTGGGCCTGACCACGCTGGGGCAGCTGGCCGACGGCGCCGTCATCAATCTCGAACGCGCGATGCGCCCGACCGATCGCCTGGGTGGCCATCTGGTCAGCGGCCATGTCGATGGCCTGGGCCAGGTGCTGTCGGTGCATGACGATGCACGTGCCCAGCGCTGGCGCTTCGCCGCGCCGGCCGCGCTGCTGCGCTACATCGCCAAGAAAGGCTCGATCTGCGTGGACGGGGTCAGTCTGACCGTCAACGAAGTGGACGAACAAGGCTTCGAGGTCGCCCTCATCCCGCACACCGTCGCCAACACCGCCTTCGCCGCTACTGCCGTGGGCAGCGCGGTCAATCTTGAAATCGATCTGGTCGCCCGTTACGTCGAACGTTTGTTGGGTGCAGGAGCACGCGCATGAATTTCGCCCCCATTCCCGAGATCCTCGAGGACATCCGCCTCGGCCGCATGGTCGTCATCGTCGATGACGAAGACCGTGAGAACGAAGGCGACCTGATCATGGCCGCCGAGCTGGTCAAGCCCTCGGACATCAACTTCATGGTCACCCATGGCCGTGGCCTGGTGTGCCTGCCGCTGACCCGCGAGCGTGCGGCCGACCTGGGCCTGGCCCCGATGGTGCAGGCCAATACCGCGCAGTTCCAGACCAACTTCACGGTCAGCATCGAGGCCGCCGAAGGCGTGACCACCGGCATCTCGGCCTACGACCGTGCGCACACCATCCGCACCGCAGTGAAGCCCGATGCCAAGCCGGCCGACCTGCACCAGCCGGGCCACATCTTCCCGCTGATCGCCCAGCCGGGCGGCGTGCTGACCCGCGCCGGGCATACCGAGGCCGGCGTCGATCTGGCCATGCTGGCGGGCCTGGAGCCGGCGGGCGTGCTGGTGGAGATCCTCAACCCGGATGGCAGCATGGCGCGCCGCCCGGAGTTGGAGGTGTTCGCCCGCGAGCACGGCCTGAAGATGGGCTCCATCGCCGACCTGATCGCGTACCGTCTGGCCACCGAGAAGACGGTCGAGCGCGTCGACGAGCGCGAGATCGAGACCGAGTTCGGCCCCTTCACGCTGGTCACCTACCGCGATCGGATCGCCCACGACCTGCACTTCGCGCTGGTCCGCGGCACCCCGGATGCCGAGCCGACCCTGGTCCGCGTGCAGGTGGAAAACCCGCTGGCTGATCTGCTGCACTGGCGCCGCGATGATTTCGGCGTGGCCTCCACCGATGCCCTGCGCGCCATCGCCGCCGCCGAGCGCGGCGTGATGGTGGTGCTGTCGGCGCCGCGCGACACCAACAGCCTGCTGGCCCGCCTGCGCCAGCAGCCGGTGCCGGTCGTGCCGGGCAAGGACAAGGACGTGAGCCAGTGGCGCCGCAACGGCGCCGGGGCGCAGATCCTGTCCGACCTGGGCCTGGGCAAGCTGCGCGTGCTGGGCACCCCCCGCCGCCAGATCGGCCTGGCCGGGTATGGCCTGGAAGTGGTCGAGACGGTGGAGAACACGTCATCGCAGGCGCGCTGACGTCGCGCCGCTTCGCGGCAGCCCCCTGACTCAGGGGGCTTTTGCACCCGACCCGTCCCGTAACGCGCGGCGACCCGGCTACACGCGGCCATGCGCTAGAATATTCACCTATTAAATGGACCCCACGCCGAACATGAGCCATTACGAAGGCGACCTCCGTACTCCGGAAAAGGCCCGTTTCGCCATCCTCGCCAGCCGCTGGAACGCCCGCATCACCGACGTGCTGGTGGCCGGTGCGCGGCAGAGCCTGGCCGGCAACGGGATCGACGAGTCCGCCATCGACGTGATCCGCGTGCCCGGCGCATGGGAACTGCCGCTGGTCGCCGCGCGTCTGGCGGCCGCCCATCAGCATGCCGCGATCATCACCCTGGGCTGCGTGATCCGGGGCGATACCCGCCATTACGAACACGTGGCCGACCGCTGCGCCGAAGGCCTGATGCGCGTGCAGCTGGATTTCGGCGTGCCGGTGCTCAATGGCGTGCTGGCGGTGGAACGGGTCGAGGATGCCGACGCCCGCGCGGGTGGCAGCCACGGCAACAAGGGTGAGGAAGCCGCACTGACGGCGTTGGAAATGGTCAATCTTCTGGAGCAGCTGCCATGAACAAGTCAAACCCGGGCAAGCCCTCCGGTAAGCCCGTCCGCCGTGATGGCGTCGACCCCGTGCTGCGTTCGCGCGCGCGTCGTCGTGCCCTGCAGGCGATCTATGCGTGGCAGATCTCCGGTGGCAACGCGCAGAGCGTGATCGCCCAGTTTGCCCATGAACAGGCCCGCGAAATCGCGGATCTGGCCTACTTCGAAGCGCTGGTGCATGGCGTGCTCGACAACCGCAAGGATCTGGATGCGGCGCTGGACCCGTACCTGGATCGTGGGATCGAGGAAGTGGATGCGATCGAACGCGCCGCGCTGCGCGTGGCCGCCTATGAGATGCGCTTCCGCCTGGACGTGCCGTACCGCGTCGTGATCAACGAAGCGATCGAGTCGGCCAAGCGTTTCGGTTCCGAGCATGGCCACACCTACGTCAATGGCGTGCTCGACCGGGCCGCGGTGGAGTGGCGCAAGGTCGAATCGGGTCACTGATCCGCCCCGTGTCCCTTGCCGAATTTGCTCTGATCGACCGCATCCGTGCGCGCACCACCGCGCGCGCCGATGTCGTGCTCGGCATCGGCGATGACGCCGCGCTGCTGCAGCCGCGTGCGGGCGAACAGTTGGTGATCACCACCGATACGCTCAACAGCGGCGTGCATTTCCCGGTCGAAACCCCGGCCTACGAGATCGGCTGGAAAACCCTCGCGGTGAACCTCTCCGATCTCGCCGCCATGGGCGCCCGTCCGGCGTGGTGCACCTTGGCGCTGTCCTTGCCGGACGCCGACGCGGACTGGATCGAAGCCTTCGCCGATGGTTTCTTCGCATTGGCCGACGAGCACGACATCGTGCTGGTTGGCGGCGACACCACGCGCGGGCCGCTGTCGCTCTCGGTGACCGCGATCGGGCAGGTCGCGCCCGGCCAGGCGCTGCGTCGCGATCGTGCCCAGTTGGGGGATGACATCTGGGTCAGTGGCACGCTGGGCGATGCCGCCGGTGCCCTGCGCCTGTGGCAGCAGAACCGGTTGAAGGTGGCGGTCGCCACGCTGCTCAGCGATGACGAAACGCTGCGCGAGCGCCTGCTGCGTCCGATCCCGCGCGTAACGCTTGGCCTGCGCCTGCGTGCCTACGCACATGCGGCCGTGGATATCTCCGATGGTCTGCTCGCTGATCTGGGCCATATCGCGGCCTGCAGCGGCGTGCGCGCGGAAGTGGAGGCCGATGCGTTGCCGATCTCGTCGGCCCTGCGCGAGCAGCTCGGGCGCGAGGGTGCCCGCGACTGCGCGCTGCGTGGCGGCGACGACTACGAGCTGTGCTTCACCGTCGCGCCGTCGCAGCGTGACGCGATCCATGCCTTGTCGGCGTCCCTGGGCTTGCCGCTGACCCGGATCGGCCGGATCGTGGAAGGACAGGGCGTGCACTGCGCTGATGCCGACGCCACCGACGGTGGCTACCAGCACTTCTCCGAACGTCGCTGACGCCCATCACACCGGCGGCAGCACCTTCCCCGGATTGAGAATCCCATCCGGATCCAGTGCACCCTTGATCGCGCGCATCGCCGCCAGCGTGGCCGGGGTGAACGCCTGTGCCATGAAATCGCGCTTGGCCAGGCCGATGCCGTGTTCGCCGGAGAGCGTGCCGCCCAGTGCCAGGGTCAGCGCGAACACGCGCGGCAGCGCCGCATGGGCGCGTGCGTTCTCGCCGGCATCGTCCGGGTGGTAGAGGATGTTGACGTGCAGGTTGCCGTTGCCGGCATGGCCGAAGGTGACGATCGGCAGAGCGAACTCCGCCGATAGTGCCTGCACCCCGGCGACCAGCGCGGGAATGCGCGACACCGGGACCACCACGTCTTCGTTGATCTTGCCCGGTGCGATGCTGCGCAGCGCCGGTGACAGCGCCTTGCGCGCGGCCCACAGGGTTTCGCGCGCGCTGCCTTCCATCGCCACATCCAGCGCGATCAGACCGTCGCCTTCGGCGGCCGCCGCGAGGGCCTGCAGCAGGTAGGGCAGGGTGTCGTGGTCGCCGTCGGCCTCCACCAGCAGCATCGCGCCGGCCTCGGGCACGTCAGCCCCATTGCGACGCAGCAGCTCAAGGCTGCGCGCATCCATGAACTCCAGGCGCGTGGGCACCACCGGCTGCGCCATCAGGCGCGACACCGCCTGCGCGGCGGCGTCCGCATCGCGGTAGAGCACGCGCAGCCCGGCCTGCGTCACTGGCAGCGGGGTCAGCTTCAGGGTCGCTTCCACGATCAGGGCCAGCGTGCCTTCGCTGCCGACCAGCAGATGGGTCAAGTCGTAGCCGGTGGCGTCCTTCGTGTACGGCCCGCCGCAGGTGATCAGTTCACCGGCACCGGTGACGGCAACCAGACCGAGCACGTTGTCGCGGCTGGTGCCGTACTTCACCGCGCGCGGGCCACCGGCATTGCAGGCGAGGTTGCCGCCGATGCTGCAGATCTCCGCACTGGAAGGGTCCGGCGGCCAGAACAGGCCGTGCGGCATCAGCGCCTGCTGCAGGTCGCCGTTGAGCACGCCGGGTTCGACCACCGCGCAGCGGTCGCCGGGCTGGATGGCGAGGATACGGTTCATCCGCGCGAACGAGAGCACGATGCTGCCTTCCATCGGCACGGCAGCGCCGGTGGTGCCGGTGCCTGCGCCGCGCGCGACCAGGGCGATGCGATGTTCGCGGCAGGCGCGGACCAGGGCGACGACCTGCTCGCGATCGCGCGGGAAGGCGACACCGGCCGGCAGCGTGTGCCGCCACGAGTTGTCCTGGGCATGTGCGTTGCGTGCGCTGTCATCCGTTCGCCAGCCGTCGTCGCCGAGCAGCGCATGCAGGGTGGCAACGAACGCCGTGGGCAGGGCAGGGGTCATCATCAGGTCCGGGAATCAACAGGGGCACGTTGGATCGCGCGCCAGCCGATCACGGCCAGCGCCAGTGGCAGCCACACCCAACGCAGTTCGGAAAGGACGGTCGCCATCCCGCGCGCGCTGAAGAACTGCGGCGCGAAGGGCGAGACGCGGATCGGGCGCCAAGGGGCGAAGACGCGTTCGCCGCTCCAGGGCCACCACAGTGCGACGCCAAGGCCACCGGAGGTCAGTGCATCCAGCAGCGGGTGCGACAGCGCGCAGAGGCCGACGAACGCGCCCGCCTGCACGGGCGTGGCGCGCAGGCGCCGGTGCAGCAGCGCGGCGAGCACGGCCATCAGCGCGGCGAACAGCATCGAATGGCTGGCGCCCCGATGGCCGAAGCTGTCGGCGTAGGGAATGTGCAGCGCGAAGGCGAGCACGTCCGCATCCGGCAGCATGGCCGCGACCACGCCGGCGGCCAGCAATGGCGTGGCGATGCGGCCGCGATCGGCGGCGCACCACAGCGCCAGCGGGATGGCGGCGTGGGTGAAGATGGAGGGCATCAGCAGTCTTCCAGCCGGAACGCGTCGCGCAGCCAGTTCAGCTGCGGGGGCTCGCCACTGGCTTCAACCACGTCGAAGCGGCAGGGCTGCTCGGCCAGCCAGGGATGGGATTGCAGGAACAGCTGCGCGGCGATCACCAGCTTGCGTCGCTTGCGCAGATCCACCGAGGCCGCGCCGCCGCCGAAGCGGGCGTCCGCGCGGTAGCGGACTTCCACGAAAACGACTACATCACCGTCGCGCATGATCAGGTCGATCTCACCGCGGCGATACCGCGCATTGGTGGTGACCGGGCGCAGCCCGGCCTCACGGAGATGGTGCTGCGCGGCAGCTTCCACCGCCGCGCCACGTACCGCGCGCCCGGTGGGCACGTGGCTCAGTTGCTGCTGGCGATCGGCATCGGCCGGCCGCCGCTGAAGGTCGACCACGCCGGCACCCGCAGTACGTTGCCGTTGCTGTCCAGGAACAGGGTGCCGGTGGCGCCGGCCAGGCCGCCTTCGGTGGCGACCTTGTCCAGGTAAGCGCTGATCTTCCACGCATCGAAACCGAACGCGAACAGGCGACCGGAGGCGCCACGCGCCGAGGGCAGGATCTGCCCGGCGGTGGAGGCGGCCGGCAGGCCGGGCACGCCGCGCACGTTCCAGGCTTCGTTGGGGTAGACGATGCCGTCCAGCGCCATGTCTTCTTCCGGCTTGCCGGCACCGACGGTCAGCTGCGAGGTGCCGACGCGGCTCGCGCCACCGGCACCGGCCAGCGCCAGCTGCGGGGTCAGTGCACGCGCCTGCGGCGCCTTCACCGCCAGCAGCACGCCGTCGATGGCGCCTGCCGCGCGCACCTGCGCACCGATGTCGCCGACGGTGTCGCTCACGCCGATGGTGGCCACCACCTGCCCGCCACGCTGCGCGAAGCGCTCGCGGAAGGCGGCCGCGGCACGGCGGCCGTTGTCGTCGTTGCTGTGGATCACCAGCACCTTGCTGCGCTCGCGGCCGCGCAGGTATTCGGCGGCGATGATGCCGTCGTCTTCCGGGGCCAGCGAGAAACCGGCGCTGCCGGCCGGCGGGGTGTCCTTGCCGCGGTTCAGGGCGAGCACCGGCACGGGCAGCTCGCGGCGGCCGAAGACGGCATCCACTTCGTCGCGCCCCAGCGGGCCGACGATGAAATCGGCACCGGCGGTCACGGCCTTGTCGTAGGCGGCCAAGGCACCGGCGGCGGTACCGGCGGTGTCGATGAACTGGATGTCCGGGCGACGGCGGGTTTCGCCGTAGTAGCCGCTGAGCAGGCCATCGCGGACCGGCTGCGCGGCGGTGGCCAGGCGGCCGCTGAGCGGCAACAGCACCGCCATCTTCACCGGCGGGCGGTAGCCATCGCTCATCGCCGGCGGGCGCTTGCTGGTATCGAACTGCGAGGCGCCTTCGCGATCGAACGGACGCGGCAGCGGCAGGCCACGGGCGATCAGCGCACGGCCGGCGAAGTTGTACAGCGGTTCATTGGCCGGCAGCGCCGCCGCGCGCGCGCGCAGGGTGGCATCGTCCAGCGTGCCGAGCAGGCCGGCGATGGCCTGCTGGTTGTCGCTGCGCGCTTTGCCGGTCAGTGCGGCGTGCGCACGGGCGCGCTCGAGCGCGGCACCGAGGTTGTCGCCGGTGGCCTGCAGTGCGTTGGCGCGGGCCAGGTGCCAGCGGGTTTGCAGCGAGGGGGTGACCGCGTCGGCCGGTTCTTTCAGCGCGGCCAGCGCCTGCGCCGGCTGCTTGTCGGCCAGCGCGAGTTCGGCGGTGGTCAGCTGGTAGCGCTGGAGGCTGGCGCCGCTGAGCTGGCGCGCGGTGAGCTGGGCCAGCAGGGTGCGGGCGCGGGTGGCATCGCCGGCTTCGTGCCAGGCAAAGGCGGCATCGGCCAGGGCGGCGCTGCGGGCACTGCCGCGCAGGGTGTTGGCCAGCGCTTCCAGCCGGACCGCCGCATCGCGCGGCTTGCCCTGCTCGATCAGCGCCAGGGCCTGGCTCTGGGCCGGCGAATCCGGCGCACTGGTGAAGCTGGTCGTGGCGCAGCCGGCAAGCAGCATCAGCGACAACGAAAGGGCGGAGATCCGTACGACGGGCTTGTTCATGATCAGGTCCATTCGATGGGGGCAGCGGCCGTGGCCGGGGAACGGTACGATTCTACCCTTGACCACGGAAGAGCCGCTGATGAGTGCTGTCCCCACGCTGTATGTCGTTGCCACCCCGATCGGCAACCTCGCCGATCTGACCCCGCGCGCGCAGGACGTGCTGCGTTCGGTGGCCGCGATCTGCGCTGAGGACACCCGCCGCAGCGGCCAGCTGTTGGCCCACTTCGGCATCCAGCAGCCGCTGGTGGCCCTGCATGACCACAATGAAGAAGCGTTGTCGCAGCGGATCGTGGCGCGCCTGCTGGCGGGCGAGTCGCTGGCGCTGGTCAGTGATGCCGGCACCCCGCTGGTCAGCGACCCGGGCTACCGCCTGGTCCGCGCCGCGCGCGAAGCCGGGATCAAGGTCAGCCCGATTCCCGGCGCCTGTGCGGCGATCGCCGCGCTCAGCGTGGCCGGCCTGCCGAGCGACCGCTTCACGTTCGAAGGCTTTCTGCCGGCCAAGGCGTCCGGCCGCCGCGAGCGGCTGCATGCGCTGGCCGGTGAAACCCGCACGCTGGTGTTCTACGAATCCTCGCACCGGATCACCGAATCGCTGGCGGACATGGTCGCCGCGTTCGGGCCCGAGCGGCCCGCGGTGCTGGCGCGTGAGCTGACCAAGCTGTTCGAGACCGTGCTGGATGGCGATCTGGCCTCGCTGCTGCAGCAGGTCGAGGCGGACGACAACCAGCGCAAGGGCGAGTTCGTGGTGATGGTGCAGGGCGCGGCCGACGATGAGGAGGCTCAGCTGGTTCAGGGCCGGCGCCTGTACGCCAAGCTGAGCGAGCACCTGCCGCCCTCGACCGCAGCCAAGCTGGCGGCGGAAATCACCGGTGCCCCGCGCAAGGCGTTGTACGGCGGGTAACCGCGATCGTCCTTGTTTTGTGGGACAATGCGCGCGGCGGAGTCGGCCAGACAGTCGCGTCATCCCTTGCGGATGCCGAGGAAAGTCCGGGCTCCACAGGGCAAGGTGCCAGGTAACGCCTGGGCGGCGCGAGCCGACGGAAAGTGCAACAGAAAGATACCGCCTACGTTCCCTTCGGGGAGCCGGTAAGGGTGAAATGGTGCGGTAAGAGCGCACCGCGAGTCTGGTAACAGACCGGCACGGCAAACCCCACCTGGAGCAAGACCAAATAGGGACCTAATGGCGTGGCCCGCGTCGGGTCCGGGTAGGTTGCTTGAGCGCTGCGGTGACGCAGCGCCTAGAAGAATGACTGTCCACGACAAAACCCGGCTTATCGGCCGGCTCCGCCGCTTTTTTCGCGGACTCGCGAAAAAAGCCCCAAGGTTTGCAGCGCAAACCTTGGGCCCCGGGCTACCAGCCTCCAATTCCCCGCGCCTGACGGCGCGCCCCCTTTGACTAAAGGGGGCTGTTACTCGGCTTGATTGTCCTGGGCGTTGAGTACCTGTTGATCACGGCGCTGTCCCTACCGGCTTAGCCGTGCGTTGCCAGCGTCGTTTCACCCACACAGACACCCTCTGCATCGAACCGCCGCTCGGTGATGAAGCCGTGGCCGTTGGCGTCCAGCACGATGATCGTGCTGGCGCGGGTGCCGTACTCGGGGCTTCGGATGAAGGGGGACGACAGCCAGCGCTCGCGCTCCAGGCCGATGCCGGTATCCGGCAGGGTGCTGTCCTCAGCGCGGGTTTCATCACGCAGGGCCTTCCACAGCGGGGCCAGATCATCGTCGCCGTGGTCCACCCATGCGCGCAGTGCTGCGTTCAATGTCACGGTTTTCGGCCACGGCGCATCCAGCGGCCCGTTGGACATGCCATGGATGCCCGGCGCCAGCGACTGGCGGTGCAGGGGGTGGTTGCCCAGGAACTGGCAGCTGTCGCGATCGGCCAGTAACAGATTGAAGGGGGCGAATTCGACTGCCCGCCGCGCGAGCTCGTCCGCGAACAGTGCGGCCGGCGCGGCATCACGCAGATAGTCGGCCACCAGTGCGCCGCGGGAGGGGCCGGTCTGCCGGGCTTGCGGATCGCGGACGTTGGTCACCACCGCCATCCGCCCCGCCGGGCCGATCCCGGCCCAGGTCCCTCCCGAGCGCAGGTCGCGGCCGGCGGCCACTCCGTCATCCGGTGCGGGCCATCGGCGCAGGGCGGCGGTCGGCCGCGCGTGGAACTCATCGCGGTTACCGGCCATCACCAACGGCCAGCGGGGGAGGGTTTTCCAGGCAAGCGCGAGCAGACACATGCCTCACAGTGTGCCGGTTCTGCGCAGCGCCGGGGCGATGGCGACCCCGTCAGGGATGAATACGGGCGGATGTTTCACGCGGTCTCCACAGGCCTGAACTTCGGCGAAATCTCAAAAAATGAGACGAAACAGCAACTTGTGGATAAGCCTTGAACAAGTCTCTAAACATTGCTGCAAGCCCTTGATGTTCAAAGTGATTTCCCCTTCGCAAAGTTGTTGACAACCCAATCGGCACTGCTAAGGTGGGCATCAGAGGGGAAACCGGGTTTTTTGTGGTTTTTCGTGGTTCAATGTTTCACCGGGCGAAGGAAAGGTGAAAACGTCGTGTTTCAAGGCGAGACGGCCATCACTGTTGACGACAAAGGGCGCATGGCGGTTCCGACCGCGCATCGCGACCTTGTCGCGCGTGTGAGCAACAACCGTCTGGTCCTGACTTACAACCCGTTCGAGTCCGGCTGCCTCTGGTTGTACGCCGAACAGGAATGGGAACGCGTCCGTGATGACGTCATGTCCAAGCCCAACACACAGCGCGTCGTGCGCCTCCTGCAACAGAAGCTGGTCGGTTCGGCCGCGCATCTGGAGTTGGACGGCAACGGCCGCATCAGTATTCCCGCCAGCCACCGTGGTGCCGTTGGCATTGAAAAGAAGGCGGTGCTGCTCGGTATGGGCGACAAATTCGAATTGTGGAGCGAGCAGGCTCATCGCGCGTTGATCCAGCAGACGTTGTCTGACGAGGATCTCGGCGATGGGTTGCTCGACCTGAAGTTGTGAGCCGGGGTGCCCGGATGCGCGGAGCAGCGCAGACCGGTCACCTTCCGGTGTCGCAGCCGCCGGCAGGCCACCTGCCGGTCCTGTACACGCAGGTCCTGGATGGCCTGAAGGTGATCGAAAACGGAGTGTATCTCGATGGCACGTTTGGTCGTGGCGGTCACGCCCGCGGCGTGCTCGAGCAACTCGGTCCTGGAGGCCGGCTGCTGGTCATGGACAAGGATCCGGAGGCGATTGCGGTAGCCGAGCGTGATTTCGCGCCGGACCCGCGCGTCTCGATCTTCCGTGGCAGCTTTGCTGATCTGCTGCACTGGGAGGCCACCGCGCAGGGCCTGGATGGCGTGCTGTTCGACCTGGGCGTGTCCTCGCCCCAGCTGGATGTCGCCGAGCGCGGTTTCAGCTTCGGCAAGGACGGCCCGCTGGACATGCGCATGGATCCGGACAGCGGTGAAAGCGCGGCGCAGTGGCTCAACCGTGTTGAAGAGCGCGAGCTGATGGACGTGCTGTGGACCTACGGCGAAGAGCGCCAGGGTCGCCGCATCGCCAAGGCCATCGTCGCCCGCCGCGACAAGCAACCCTTCACCCGCACCGCCGAGCTGGCGGAGTTGATCGCCTCGGTGATGCCGCGTGGCAAGGACAAGATCCACCCGGCCACGCGCAGCTTCCAGGCGATCCGCATCCATATCAACCGCGAACTGGCCGACCTTGAGGCCGGCCTGGACGCGGCACTGGCACGCCTCAAGCCCGGTGGCCGGCTGGCGGTGATCAGCTTCCATTCGCTGGAAGACCGCATCGTCAAGCAGTTCATGAACCGCTACGCCAAGGCACCGCCGAGCAACCGCCGGTTGCCCGAGCTGGCCGCCTTCGTGCCGACGCTGGACCTGCACGGTGGCGCCATCAAGGCCGAAGACGACGAGCTGGCGGTCAATCCGCGCTCACGCAGCGCCGTGCTGCGTGTCGCCGAAAAGCGCGAGGTGGCTGGATGAGCCGCCTGCTGTTGATCGTGCTGCTGGCCTGCACCGTCGCCTCGGCGATCGGTGTGGTGTTCATGCGCCATCGCCACCGCCAGACCTTCGTGGAGCTGTCCCGGGTCGAGCGTGCGCGCGATGAGATCAACATCGAGTTCGGTCGCCTGCAGCTTGAGCAGGCCACCCTGGCCGAGGCCACCCGGGTCGACCGCGTCGCCCGCGAGCGCCTGGGCATGAAGTTCCCCGAAGCGACCGATGTCGTGGTGATCCGGCCATGAACAAGTCCGGCCGCAACCGTGCGCGCAACAGCTTCAACCTCCGCCAGCGCCTGAAGTGGGTGGGGCTGGCGCTCGGCCTGTGCTCGGTCTCGCTGGTCGGCCGCGCCGCCTACGTGCAGATCATCAACAGCGAGTTCTACCAGCGCCAGGGCGAAGCGCGTTACCTGCGCGAACTGCCGATCAACACCTCGCGCGGCATGATCACCGACCGCAATGGCGAGCCGGTGGCGGTGTCCACCCCGGTCGCCTCGATCTGGGTCAACCCGCAGGAACTGCTGCGTTCGCCGGACCGTATCCCCGAGCTGGCGACCGCGCTGGGCATGCCGCTGGATGAGCTGACCTCCAAGCTCTCGCAGAAGGCCGATAAGGAATTCATGTACCTGCGCCGCCGGATCAATCCGGACGACGCGGAAAAAGTGGTCGCGATGAAGATCCCGGGCGTGGCCTCGCAGCGCGAGTTCCGTCGTTTCTACCCGCAGGGTGAGGCGATGGCGCACGTGCTCGGCTTCACCAACATCGACGACCGCGGCCAGGAAGGGCTGGAGCTGGCCTTCGACGAATGGCTGCGCGGCAAGGCCGGCGCCAAGCGCGTGATCCGCAACCGCAAGGGCGACACGGTGGAGAGCGATCTGCTGCGCGCCGCCGAGCCGGGCAAGGACCTCACCCTCAGCATCGACCGCCGCATCCAGTTCCTGGCCTTCAAGGAGCTGCGCAACGCGCTGATCGAGAACAAGGCCGCGGGCGGCTCGATGGTGATCATGGATGTGGCCACCGGCGAGATCCTGGCCATGGTCAACCTGCCCACCTACAACCCCAATGCCGTGGGTGGCGCTGCGCCGGATACCCGCCGCAACCGCGCGGTGACCGATCTGGTCGAGCCGGGTTCGACCATGAAGCCGCTGACCATCGCCTCGGCGCTGCAGTCCGGCGTGGTCACCAAAGACACTACGGTGGACACCAACCCGGGCTACATGGCGCTGGGCCGCTACACGATCAAGGACGTGCCGCGGAACAATGGCGTGCTCACCGTCACCGGCGTGATCACCCGCAGTTCGAACATCGGGGCGGCCAAGATCGCCGCCAAGATGCCGGACCAGGTCTTCTACGACCACATTCACAGCTTCGGTTATGGCGTTGCCCCGCACAGCGGCTTCCCGGGCGAATCGGCCGGCGTGCTGCCGCGCCCGGCGCGCTGGAGTGGTCCCTCCAAGACCACCATGTCCTACGGCTACGGCCTGAATGTCAGCCCGCTGCAGATCGCGACCGCCTACTCGGCGCTGGGCAACGGCGGCAAGCTGATCGCGCCGACCTTCGTCAAGGGCCAGCGCAACGAAGGCAAGCAGATCATCGACGAGAAGATCGCCAAGGAAGTCGTGGCGATGATGGAAACCGTGGTCACCCAGGGCGGCGCCAAGCAGGCGGCGGTGCTGGGTTACCACGTGGCCGGCAAGACCGGCACCGCCCGCAAGGCCGGCCCCGGCGGTTACGAGCGTGGCCATTACAACGCGCTGTTCGCCGGCGTGGTGCCCGCCACCAACCCGCGCTTCGCCACGGTGATCGTCATCAACGACCCGCAGGGCGGCAAGTATTACGGCGGCCTGGTCTCCGCGCCGGTGTTCCACAACGTGATGGAGGGCGCGCTGCGCCTGATGGACGTGCCGCCGGACGACATCGAGTCGTGGCTGGCCGCCCAGCAGTCCGGAAAGATGGGCCACTCGGCCTCGGTGCTGCCGATGCCGCCGCCGGAAACGGTGATCGCGCCCGATGCCGCCGCAGAATTCGATGCCGCGCTGCCCAGCGCGCACGCCACAGTGCCGCCCGCGCAGGGAGGCACGCAATGAGCCAGATGATGTTGCTGTCGCAGTTGCTTCCCGATGTGGTGCTGAGCCACGACCCGACCATCACCGGCCTGGTGCTGGACAGCCGTGCGGTGCGCCCGGGCAATGCCTTCGTGGCGATCGCCGGCTTCGGCGCGCACGGGCTGGGCTTCGTCGATCAGGCCCGCGCCAACGGCGCCGGGGCGATCCTGTTCGAGCCGCCGGCCCCGGCCGAGCTGCCGGCCCCGGCCGATGCGATTGCCGTGCCGGGCCTGCGCCACCGCATGGGCACGATGGCCGATCAGTTCCACGGCCACCCCTCGCACGCGATGACGATGGTCGGGGTGACCGGCACCAACGGTAAAACCTCCACCGTGCAGTTGCTGGCCCAGGCCTGGCACCTGCTCGGCACCCGCAGCGGCAGCATCGGCACGTTGGGCGTCGGCCTTTATGGCGATGTCGTGCCGACCGGCTTCACCACGCCGCTGGTGCTGCAGATGCATGAGGTGCTGGCGCAGCTGCGCGACGGGGGTGCCCAGGCCGTGGCGATGGAAGTCAGCTCGCACGCGCTCGATCAGGGCCGCGTGGATGCCGTGCATTACGACGTTGCGGTGTTCACCAATCTCACCCGCGACCATCTCGACTATCACGGCGACATGGCGCAGTACGGTGCGGCCAAGGCCAAGCTGTTCCACCGCGACGGGCTCACGGCCGCCGTGGTCAACCTCGATGACAGCTTCGGCAGCGAACTGCTGCGCACCGTCGGGGAGACCGTGCGTCCGATCGGCGTGAGCTCGCGCGGTGCCGCACAGGCCACCGTACGCGCTGATTCACTCGCCCTGGATGGCCGCGGCATCGCCTTCGATCTGGTCGTGGACGGTCAGCGCCACCCGGTGCAGTCGCCGCTGCTGGGCCGCTTCAACGTGGACAACCTGCTGGCCGTGGCCGGTGCGCTGTATGCGCTGGATCACGCCCCAGCCGCGATCGCCGCGCTGCTCTCGCAGCTGCAGCCGATCGCCGGCCGCATGAACCGCCTGGGCGGCGAGGGTGGCCTGCCCACCGTCGTGGTCGATTACGCGCACACCCCGGATGCGCTGGAACAGGCACTGGCCAGCGTGCAGGGCCATCTGGCCGGGCGCCTGATCTGCGTGTTTGGCTGCGGCGGCGAGCGCGATACCGGCAAGCGCCCGCAGATGGCCGCCATCGCCGAGCAACACGCCGACGTGGTGATCGTCACCGACGACAATCCGCGCGGCGAAGACGGCGACGTGATCGTGGCCGACATCCTCAAGGGATTTGATGCACCCGCTGCCGTCACCGTGCAGCGCGACCGCGCCGCCGCGATCGCCACCGCGATCGGCCAGGCCGGTGCGGGCGATATCGTGCTGATCGCCGGCAAGGGTCACGAGCCCTATCAGGAGATCCACGGGGTCAAGCACGCCTTCGATGACACCGAGGTGGCCGGCCGTGTGCTGGCCGCGCGCGTAGACAACGCGGGCATGCCGCGCATGGAGGCACCATGAAGCGCACCCCCCTGTCGCTGATCGCTCACTGGGCCGGTGGCGAGATCCATGGCGAAGATACCGCCATCGATGCCATCAGCAATGACACCCGTACGCTCGCGCCGGGCAGCCTGTATGTGGCGCTGCGTGGCGAGCGTTTCGATGGCCATGACTTCGCGGCCGACGCGCTCGCGCGCGGTGCCTCGGCGATGCTGGTCGAGCGCCTGCTCGATGTCGCCCTGCCGCAGATCGTGGTCGCCGACAGCGAACACGCCCTGGGCCGCATCGCCGCCGGCATGCAGCGCGACCGCGACACCGCGGTCTTCGCGATCACCGGCAGCAACGGCAAGACCAGCGTCAAGAGCCTGCTGCTGGCGATCCTGGAACATGTGGCACGTGACGACCGCAAGGTGGTCTACGCCAACCCGGGCAACCGCAACAACGAGATTGGCCTGCCGCTGGCGGTGCTCGATGCGCCGGAAGATGCCGACTACGCCGTCTACGAGATGGGCGCCGGCAAGCCGGGCGACATCGCCTACCTCACCGAGATCGTGCGCCCGCACTACGCGCTGGTGAACAACATCGCCCCGGCGCATCTGGAACGCATGGGCAGCCTGCAGGGCGTGGCCACCACCAAGGGCGCGATCTACGCGGCGCTGCCTTCCGATGGCGTGGCCGTGATCAATGCCGATGACGCCTTCGGGATCTGGTTCGAACAGCACATCGTCGGCCAGCCGCCGCGCTGCCGCGTGCTGCGCTACGGCCTGGAGCACACCGCCGATGTCACCGCGCGTGCGATCCGCCCGGCCGCGCAGGGCAGCCAGTTCGTGCTGTGCACGCCCGCGGGCGATGCCGAGATCACGCTGGGCCTGCCGGGCCGGCACAACATCAGCAACGCGCTGGCCGCTGCCTCGCTGGCGCTGGCCGCGGGCATTGCGGTGGCGCAGATCGCCGCCGGCCTGGCCCGCGCCGAGCCGGTGCCCGGCCGCCAGATCGCGCACCAGCTGCCCAGCGGCGCGGTGCTGATCGATGACAGCTACAACGCCAACCCCGGTTCGCTGGCCGCCGCCATCGATGCCCTGGCTGCCTCGAAGGACGAGGGCTGGCTGGTACTGGGCGACATGCGCGAACTCGGCCCGGACGGCGAGGCGCTGCATGCCCAGGCGGGTCGCCGCGCCCGCGATGCCGGCCTGAAGCGGCTGTACACGCTCGGCCCGCTGAGCGCCGCCGCCTCGACCGCCTTCGGTGAAGGCGGCCAGCAGTTCCAGAGCCATCAGGCCTTGGCCACCGCGCTCGCCGCCGAACTGCATGCCGGCGTGCGCTGCCTGGTCAAGGGCTCGCGTGGCAGCGCCATGGACACGATCGTCAAAGCGCTGCTCGCGCAAGGAGAGGAAACCCCCAATGTTGCTTGAACTGGCCCGATGGCTGCAGCAGTTGGAGAGCCTGTTCGGGCTGTTCGGCTACCTGACCCTGCGCGGCATCCTCGCGGCGCTGACCGCCCTGTTCCTGTCGCTGTGGCTCGGCCCGGCGATGATCCGCAAGCTGGCCCAGTTCAAGGGCGGCCAGCCGATCCGTACGGATGGTCCGCAGACCCATTTCGCCAAGGCCGGCACGCCGACCATGGGCGGCTCGCTGATCCTGCTGACGATCACGCTGTCGGTGCTGCTGTGGGCTGACCTGCGCAACCGTTATGTCTGGCTGGTGCTGGCCGTGATGCTGTGCTTCGGCGCGATCGGCTGGTACGACGACTGGATCAAGATCGTCCGCCGCGACCCGAACGGCCTGAAGTCGCGCTGGAAGTACCTGCTGCAGTCGATCTTCGGTCTGGCGGCCGGTCTGTTCCTGTTCTACACCGCCGATGTCCCGGCGGCGATGACGTTCTACATCCCGATGTTCAAATCGATCGCGCTGCCGCTGGCCGGCATCAGCTTCGTGGCCATCGCGTACTTCTGGATCGTCGGCTTCTCCAACGCGGTCAACCTGACCGACGGCCTGGACGGGCTGGCGATCATGCCGACCGTGCTGGTCGCCTGCGCGCTGGGCGTGTTCGCCTATGCCTCGGGCAACGTGGTGTTCTCCAGCTACCTGCAGATCCCGCAGATCCCGGGCGCCGGTGAGCTGGTCATCATCTGCGCGGCGATCGCCGGCGCAGGCCTGGGCTTCCTCTGGTTCAACACCTATCCGGCCATGGTCTTCATGGGCGATATCGGCGCGCTGGCGCTGGGTGCGGTGCTGGGCACGATCGCGGTGATCACCCGCCAGGAACTGGTGCTGGTGGTGATGGGCGGCGTGTTCGTGATCGAGACGCTGTCGGTGATGATCCAGGTCGCTTCGTTCAAGCTGACCGGCAAGCGCGTGTTCCGCATGGCGCCGATCCACCACCACTTCGAACTGAAGGGCTGGCCGGAGCCGCGCGTGATCGTGCGCTTCTGGATCATCTCCGTCGTGCTGGTCCTGATTGGCCTGGCCACGTTGAAGGTCCGCTGATGAACGACCTGTCGCGCCAAGCCACCCGCCTGGAAGCCATCGGAGGCCACTTCGACAAGTGGCTGCTGGGTGCGATCATCGCGCTCACCGGGCTGGGCGTGGTGATGGTCGCGTCGAGCTCGATCGCGTTGATGAGCAGCCCGTTCTATTACCTCAACCGCCACCTGATCTTCCTGGCGGTGGGTATCGGCCTGGCGATCATCGCCATGCGCACCGAGCTCAAGAGCATCGAGCAGTACAACCAGATCCTGCTGCTGGGCTGCTTCGCGCTGCTGGTGGTGGTGTTCATCCCAGGCCTGGGCAGCAGCGTCAACGGTGCCCGCCGCTGGATCAACCTGGGCATCTCCAAGTTCCAGACCGTCGAAGCGGTGAAGGTGCTCTACATCGTGTGGCTGTCCAGCTATCTGGTCCGCTTCCGCGATGAGGTCAACGCGACCTGGCCGGCAATGCTCAAGCCGCTCGGCGTGGCCGGCGCGCTGGTGGTGCTGCTGCTGCTGCAGCCGGACTTCGGCTCGTCCACGCTGCTGCTGGCGATCACCGCCGGCATGCTGGTGCTGGGCGGGGTCAACATGCCGCGCATGTCCATGCCGGTGATCATCGGCATGGTCGGCATGAGCGCGCTGGCGATCATCGAGCCGTACCGCATGCGCCGCATCACCTCCTTCCTGGATCCGTGGGCCGATCAGCAGGGCGACGGCTACCAGCTCTCCAATGCGCTGATGGCCGTGGGCCGTGGCGAGTGGACCGGCGTGGGCCTGGGCAACTCGGTGCAGAAGCTCTATTACCTGCCCGAAGCGCATACCGACTTCATCTTTTCGGTCACCGCCGAGGAGCTGGGCTTCCTCGGCACCTGCCTGATCATCTCGCTGTATGCGCTGCTGGTCGGCCGCACCTTCTGGCTGGGCATGCGCTGCGTGGAAATGAAGCGCCACTTCTCCGGCTACATCGCTTTTGGCATCGGCCTATGGATCAGCATGCAGAGCTTCGTTTCGATCGGGGTCAACCTCGGCATCCTGCCGACCAAGGGCCTGACCCTGCCGCTGATCTCCTCCGGCGGCTCCAGCGTGCTGATGACCTGCGTGGCGATGGGCCTGCTGCTGCGCGTTTCCTATGAACTGGACCGCGCCGAGCGCCGCCAGGCCGTGCGCATGGGCGCCGACCAGGATGGCCCGTTGCCCGGCGATGTTCCCAAGGCCGACAGCGCCAGCGCGGTCGCCGCGGCGATGCAGGACAGCGGCAACCGCGACACCGCACCGCGTGACAGCGCCACCCGTGGCACCAGCCGCATGCAGCAGCGCATCGAACCGACGCTGGGGAGAATGGGATGAGCACGCCTCGCCTCGATCCGTCCCAGCGCCCGGTCATGATCATGGCCGGCGGTACCGGTGGGCACATCTTCCCCGGCCTGGCCGTGGCCAAGGTGCTGCGCGAACGTGGCGTGCCGGTCACCTGGCTCGGTGCAGATGGCGCGATGGAAACGCGCCTGGTGCCGCAGCACGATATCCACATTGATACGCTGGCCATCGCCGGCCTGCGTGGCAAGGGCAAGCTGGCCCTGATCGGCGCACCGCTGCGGCTGCTGCGTGCGATCCGTGCGGCCGGCTTCCTGATCCGCGATCGCCAGCCGCGGGCGGTGATCGCCTTCGGCGGCTTCGCCTCCGGCCCCGGCGGTATCGCCGCGCGCCTGCATGGCCTGCCGCTGCTGGTGCACGAACAGAACCGCGCACCGGGCCTCACCAACCGCGTGCTGTCGCGCTTCGCCCGTCGCGTGCTGGCCGGTTTTCCGGGCAGCTTCGCCAAACGCGAGGAAGCGGTCGGTAACCCGGTGCGTGCCGAGATCGCTGCGATCACGCCGCCGGAGCTGCGCCTGGCCAACCGTCAGGGGCCGCTGCGTCTGCTGGTGCTTGGCGGCAGCCAGGGCGCACGCGCGCTCAACAACGCAGTGCCCAAGGCACTGGCCGCACTGGGCGCTGGCATGCCGGTGCAGGTGCGCCACCAGAGCGGCGAGAAGCTGCATGCCGAAGCGCTGCAGGCGTATGCCGATGCCGGTGTGCAGGCCAGCGTGGAACCGTTCATTGCCGATATGGCCGAGGCGTTCGCCTGGGCCGATCTGGTGGTGTGCCGCTCCGGCGCCTCCACCCTGGCCGAGCTGTGCGCCGTCGGTGTGGGCAGCGTGCTGGTGCCGTTCGCTGCGGCCGTCGACGATCACCAGACCCGCAACGCGGAGTATCTGGTCGAGCGCGGCGCCGCGGTGTTGCTGAAGCAGGATGAAACGCTGGCGACGCAGCTGGAAGGCGTGTTGCGCGATTTGTCCGAACATTCCGCCCGACGCATGCAGATGGCCAACGCCGCGCGTGCCCTGGCCAAGGTCGATGCCGCTGAGCGCATTGCCGACATCATTCTCGAGGAATCCAAATGAACACCGCTACGCGCGCCAGCCTGGCGCGAGGCCGCGCATGATCCGCCGCCTCCACGACACCAACGACCTGGTACGCGCGTTCCCGCGCGTGCACTTCGTCGGCATCGGCGGCACCGGCATGAGCGGCATCGCCGAAGTGATGCTGACGCTGGGCTATGAAGTGTCCGGTTCGGACAATGCCGACAACGCCGCGACCCGCCGCCTGGCCGGCCTGGGTGCGCGCGTGATGCGCGGCCACTCGGCGGCCAACGTGCTTGGTACCGACTGCGTGGTCGTCTCCAGCGCGATCCGCGATGACAACCCGGAACTGATGGAAGCGCGCAGCCAGCGCATTCCGATCATGCCGCGCGCGGCGATGCTGGCCGAACTGATGCGCTTCCGCCGCGGCATCGCGGTGGCCGGCACGCACGGCAAGACCACCACCACCAGCCTCACCGCCGCGGTGCTGAGCGAAGGCGGGCTGGACCCGACCTTCGTGATCGGCGGCCAGCTGCTCGCCGCCGGTGCCAACGCCAAGCTCGGCGGTGGCCAGTGGCTGGTGGCCGAAGCCGACGAAAGCGATGGCAGCTTCCTGCGCCTGAACCCGCTGGTCTCGGTGATCACCAACATCGATTCGGACCACCTGGAAAACTACGGCAACGATTTTGCCCGCGTCCAGGCCGCGTTCGCCGAGTTCCTGCAGCGCCTGCCGTTCTACGGGCTGGCGGTGCTGTGCATCGACGATCCGGAAGTGGCCGCATTGGCCGCGCAGACGCCACGCCATGTCATGAGCTATGGCATGAGCAGCAACGCTGACGTGCGTGCCGAGGATGTGGTCCAGGACGGGCCGCGCATGCATTTCACCCTGCGCCTGCCGGAAGGCAGCAGCCACCCGGTGACGCTGGCCCTGCCGGGCGAGCACAACGTGCTCAACGCGCTGGCCGCCGCCGCCGTGGGCTGGCAGCTGGGCGTGGCGCCGGAGGCGATCGCGCGTGCGCTGGAGAGCTTTGCCGGCATCGGCCGCCGCTTCAATGACCTGGGCATCGTCACCACGCACACCGGTGCCAAGGTCCGCGTGATCGACGATTACGGCCACCACCCGCGTGAGCTGGCCGCCGTGTTCGCTGCTGCCCGGGGTGGCTGGCCGAGCCAGCGCCTGGTCGTGGCGTTCCAGCCACACCGTTACAGCCGCACCCGCGATCAGTTCGATGCCTTTGCCGCGGTGCTGTCCGAAGTGGATGCGCTGGTGCTGAGCGAGGTGTACCCGGCCGGCGAAGCGCCGATCCCGGGCGCCGATTCGCGTTCGCTGGCCCGCGCCATCCGTGCGCGCGGCCGCAGCGAGCCGGTCGTGGTCGGCAACGCCGCCGAACTGGCCCACGTGCTGCCCGACGTGCTGCAGGACGGTGACCTGCTGCTGATGATGGGGGCCGGTGACATCGGCTACATCGCCCAGCAGATCGCCGGCGAAGGTTTCCAGGAGACCCCGGCGGCATGAACGCGCTGACCTTCCCGCCGCTGCGCCTCACCGACCCGGCCATGTTCGGCCGCGTCGCCGTGCTGCTGGGTGGTACCTCCAGCGAGCGCAACGTCTCGCTGGATTCCGGCCGCAACGTGATCGAAGCGCTGCGCGCGCGCGGCGTCGATGCGATCGCGGTCGACGGCATCCCGGCCCTGGCGCTCGCGCTGGTCGAGAAGCGCTTCGACCGCGTCTTCAACATTCTCCACGGCCATAACGGCGGTGGCGAAGATGGCATCGTGCAGGGCCTGATGGAAGCCTTCGGCGTGCCCTACACCGGCTCGGACGTGCTGGGCTCGGCGTTGAGCATGGACAAGATCCGCACCAAGCAGGTGTGGCTGTCGCACGGCCTGCCGACCCCGCGCTTCATCGCGCTGGACCAGGCCTCCGACGTCCACGCCGCCGCGGCCGAGCTCGGCCTGCCGGTGGTGGTCAAGCCGGCCAATGAAGGCTCCAGCGTTGGCATCAGCCGCGTGGTGGAAGAGGCCGGCCTGGATGAGGCGGTCGCGCTGGCGGTGCGCTATGACGGCCAGCTGCTGATGGAGCAGATGGTGGTCGGCGACGAGTTGACCGTGGCGATCCTGGGCGACCAGGCGCTGCCGTCGATCCGCATCGTGCCCAAGGGCCAGTGGTACGACTACAACGCCAAATACATCGCCGAGGACACCCAGTACCTGTGCCCGGGCCTGGAGGGCGAGGATGAAATCGAGATCCGCCGCCTCGCGCTGGCCGCGTTCCGCGCCGCCGGTTGCCGTGGCTGGGGCCGGGTGGACGTGATGCGCGACCGCAGCAGCGGCCGCTTCTACCTGTTGGAAGTGAACACCGCGCCGGGCATGACCAGCCATTCGCTGGTGCCCAAGGCGGCCAGCCAGGCCGGGATCGGCTTTGAAGAGCTGGTCTGGCGCGTGCTGGAACAGACCCTGCCGGGTCACGCCGCACAGGAGCACCGCCACGCATGAACGCGGTGCTGCGCATCTTCGTCTGGTTGCTGGCCCTGTCGGTCGTGGCACTGCCGGTGGTGGCGGTGCTCAACGGCTGGGTCGGTGCCGAGCGGTGGCCGTTGGCCAAGCTGCGCGTGCACGGTGAGTTCAAGCGGGTGCCGGCCGAGCAGCTGCAGCAGGTGGTGCTGCCCTATGCGAAGTCCGGCTTCTTCGCGGTCAAGCTGCAGGATGCGCAGGACGCCATCGAAACGTTGCCGTGGGTGGAAAGCGCGCAGGTCCGCAAGCAGTGGCCGGACGTGCTGGAAATCACCCTGGTCGAGCACAAGCCGTTCGCGCGCTGGGGCCATGACCGCCTGCTCTCCGAGCAGGGCAAGTTGTTCGCCACGCCGAAGAAGCTGCAGGACCTGGAACTGCCCGACCTGGATGGGCCGGACAGCCAGACCGAAGAAGTGGTGGCGCTCTACAACGATGCGCGCGCGCTGTTCGCGCCGGCCGGCGTGGACGTCAAGCGGGTCACCATGGACGCACGCGGCAGCTGGTCGCTGGTGCTGAGCAATGGCACCGAAGTCGTCGTCGGCCGCGACGATGCCCGTTCGCGCCTCCAGCGCTTCGTACGCGTGCTGCCGCAGCTGGCCAATCAAGCGGCGCCGATCGAGCGCGCCGACCTCCGATACACCAATGGTTTCACGCTGAGCTGGGGTACCCCGGTTCCGGCCGCACCGGCCACGCCGGCCACTGTGGCGCACAGGACGCAGGACAGGACATGAATCGCAAGGGTGACAAATCACTGATCGTTGGTCTGGATATCGGCACCTCCAAGGTGGTGGCGCTGGTCGGCGAGTATTCGCCGGGCAATCCGATCGAGGTCATCGGCATCGGCTCGCACGAATCGCGCGGTCTCAAGCGCGGCGTGGTGGTGGATATCGAATCGACCGTGCAGTCCATCCAGCGTGCGGTCGAAGAGGCCGAGCTGATGGCCGGCTGCGAGATCCGCTCGGTGTATGCCTCGATCTCCGGCAACCACGTGCAGTGCAAGAACTCGCCCGGCATCGTGCCGATCCGCGACGGCGAAGTGACCTGGGGCGACCTGGATCGCGTGCTGGATGCGGCCAAGGCGGTGGCGATCCCGGCCGACCAGAAGATCCTGCATGCGATCCCGCGCGAGTACGTGCTGGACGATTCGCAGGAAGGCATCCGCAACCCGGTCGGCATGACCGGCGTGCGCCTGGAAGTGCATGCCCACCTGGTGGTGTGCGCACAGTCGGCCGCGGCCAACATCTCCAAGTGCGTGCAGCGCTGCGGCCTGCAGGTCGATGACCTGGTGCTGTCCTCGCTGGCCTCCAGCGTGGCCGTGCTGACCGCCGACGAGCGCGAGCTGGGCGTGGTACTGGTCGACATGGGCGCCGGCACCACCGACCTGGCCGTGTTCGTGCAGGGCGCGATCTGCCACACCGCCTCGCTGCCGATCGCCGGCGACCACGTCACCAACGACATCGCGCACATGCTGCGCACGCCGACCCCGGAAGCCGAGCAGATCAAGGTGCGCTATGCCTGCGCCCTGGCCCAGTTGGCCACCGCCGAGGAAAGCATCCAGGTGCCCAGCGTCGGCGATCGTCCGCCGCGCCGGATGCCGCGCCACGCACTCGCCCAGGCGGTGCAGGGCCGTTACGAGGAAATCTTCGAGATGGTGCAGGCCGAACTGCGCCGTTCCGGTTTCGAGGAACTGGTGCGCGCCGGCATGGTGCTCACCGGTGGCGCCTCGAAGATGGAAGGCGTGGTCGAACTGGCCGAGGAAATGCTGCAGATGCCGGTGCGCGTGGGCATTCCGCAGCACGTCACCGGGCTGGGCGAAGTAGTGGGCAACCCGGTGCATGCCACCGGCGTGGGCCTGCTGCTGATGGGCAGCCAGATCGAACACCCGCGTCGCCCGTCGCTGCCCACCGGCCGCGCCGGCAGCATGTTCAAGAAGCTCAAAACCTGGTTCCGCGGCGAGTTCTGATCGCGGTTCGCAACACGCAGTACACATGCAATACGCGATAAGCAGTTCCCGAAAAATCCACGTAGTCCACGCAACACAGGCAACACCCCGCAGTGCGAAGTAGCAACACCGGCCCACGGGTCGTTCTTTGAAGCAGGCAATACCGCCGCGGTTGGCTCTATCCAGCCGGGCATACCAACTACAACTCGCCGGCACGATGGGTGGGGAGGACAGGAGAAGGAATCTCCGCAGCCCCCGTCCCGCGTAAACGGCAACAAGAGGACACGGACATGGCGCATTTCGAACTGATTGAAAAGATGGCACCCAATGCGGTGATCAAGGTGATCGGCGTGGGCGGCGGCGGCGGTAACGCCGTGGCGCACATGGTCAGCACCAGCGTGGACGGCGTGGAATTCATCACCGCCAACACCGACTCGCAGGCCATCAAGAATTGTGGTGCCAAGCTGCAGCTGCAGCTGGGTACCAACGTCACCAAAGGCCTGGGCGCAGGCGCGAACCCGGAAGTCGGCCGCCAGGCCGCGCTGGAAGACCGTGAGCGCATCATGGACGCCCTGCAGGGGGCGGACATGGTGTTCATCACCGCCGGCATGGGCGGCGGCACCGGCACCGGTGCAGCCCCGGTCGTGGCCCAGCTGGCCAAGGAGATGGGCATCCTGACCGTCGCCGTGGTCACCAAGCCGTTCCCGTTCGAAGGCCGTCGCCGCATGCAGGTCGCGCTGAAGGGCATCGAAGAACTGAGCCAGCATTGCGATTCGCTGATCACCATCCCGAACGAAAAGCTGATCACCGTGCTGGGCCGCAACGCCACCATGATCCAGGCCTTCCGTGCCGCCAACGACGTCCTCCAGGGCGCCGTGCAGGGCATCGCCGACCTGATCGTGCGGCCGGGCCTGATCAACGTCGACTTCGCCGACGTGCGCACCGTCATGTCCGAAATGGGCCTGGCGATGATGGGCACCGGCACCGCGCGTGGCGATGACCGCGCCCAGGCCGCTGCCGAAGCCGCCATCCAGAACCCGCTGCTGGACGATGTGAATCTGGCCGGTGCCAACGGCATCCTGGTCAACATCACCGCCGGCGCCGACTTCACGATGGCCGAGTTCGACGAGATCGGCCGCACCATCGATGGCTTCGCTTCGGAAGATGCCACCGTGGTCGTGGGTACCGTGCTGGATCCGGACATGCAGGACGAAGTCCGCGTGACCGTGGTCGCCACCGGCCTGAACCGTGCCGTCACCGCCAAGACCCAGCGTCCGGGCGAGCGCGCACCGATCAAGCTGGTCCGCAACGCCACCACCGGCCAGCCGGAGTTCGGCGAGTTCGACAACGGCGGCGATGCGGTCTCCAAGGCCGTGGGCGGGATGGGCATGGGCATGGGCCTGCGTCGTCCGAGCGCCGACACCGTGGCCCCGTCGGCCCCGAGCGCATCGGGTCCGGCCGCCGCTGAACTGCCGAACGATTACCTGGACATCCCGGCGTTCCTGCGCCGCCAGGCGGACTGAGTACTGCGTGCCGGGGCCTTGTCCTCCCCGGTAAGCACCTCCATGTCCCATGCTGCCGGGCCAGGATCGGCCCGGCAGTCTGACCGCCGTCGTGCATCGCGCACGTCCGGGCAGTGCTGTCGACGCACCACGGTTCACGGAAGGGACAGCGGTAGTGCGTGTTATTCTTGTTTGTCACAGCCGCGCTGACCGCGCGCTTTCTGGTCCTGCCCCCCGATGATTCCGCAACGCACCCTCAAGAACACGATCCGCGCCACCGGCGTTGGCCTTCACAGTGGTGACAAGGTCTACATGACTCTGCGCCCGGCCCCGGTCAACCACGGCATCGTCTTCCGTCGCGTCGATATGGACCCGGTGGTGGAAGTGCCTGCGCGTGCGGATCTGGTCACCGAAGTCACCCTGTGCACCGGCCTGACCTATCACGAGGCCAAGATCCAGACCGTCGAACACCTGATGTCGGCCCTGGCCGGCCTGGGTGTGGACAACATCATCGTGGAGCTGTCCTCGGCCGAGCTGCCGATCATGGACGGTTCCTCCGGCCCGTTCGTCTTCCTGCTGCAGTCAGCGGGCATCGCCGAGCAGGACGCGCCGAAACGCTTCATCCGCATTCTCAAGACGGTGGAAGTCACCGACGGCGACAAGGTCGCCCGCTTCGAGCCGTACGAAGGCTACAAGCTCGGTTTCACCATCCAGTTCAACCACCCGATGATCCCAGCCAAGCAGTCGCGGGCGGAAATCGAGTTCTCGACCCTGGCCTACACCAAGGAAATCTCGCGCGCCCGGACCTTCGGCTTCATGCGGGATCTGGAGTACATGCGCGAGCGCAACCTGGGCCTGGGCGGTTCGATGGACAACGCCATCGTGCTTGACGAGTTCCGCGTGCTCAACGACGACGGCCTGCGCTACGCCGATGAGTTCGTGCGCCACAAGATCCTCGATGCGATCGGCGATCTGTATCTGGCCGGCGGCCAGGTGCTGGGCGCGTACGAAGGCTTCAAGTCGGGCCACGCGCTCAACAACAAGCTGGTGCGCGCGCTGCTGGCCGATGCCAGTGCATGGGAGTGGGTCAGCTATGACTCGCCCGCGGCCGCCGCACCGGTCGTCTACGGTCTGCCGGCGTACGCCTGAGTCAGGTGTGGGCGCAAGCCATTGATTTAAAAGGAAACGAGACGGCGCCCACGGCGCCGTTTCTGCGTTCAGGGCTGCGCAGGCGCGGAGCGCGGCGTGACCTTGACGTCAATGAACCGTGGGGGTGCACAGCGCACAGATTTGTGAACCTCATCAAGGTTTCTACCGAATTTAACGTTAATTTAATAAAACACTAACGACTGGCAGCGGTTCCGCCGCTACAGTGCAGACCGGCTCCCAGCCAAAGTTCACGTGATCGTGACGCGGCCGGGAAGGGGCGGGATGCCCCGATGGCTTCACGATTTGGAGGAATCCACATCGCGCAGACAAGCCAACGCGTCGCGTAGCCCTTTGTGCGTGGCGGCTGAAACAGCGTGGGGGCCATTCCTGTTGTCGATCGCTGGGGAGCGTGGGGGAGGGGCAGATGCTGTTTTGACGGTCACCTTGGTGACCTTCAGCCCGATGGACCGGGCCGCGTCGATCAACTGTGCTTCGGCAAGCCGGACCTTGGCGTGCCACACGGGAGATTCGACGAGAAAAACGAGGTGCTCGCCGTTTACATTCGCCAGCCGGCAACGGGTGGCCAGTGCAGGCGGCAAATGGGGGCGCAATTGACGGTCCAGCGCGTCGAGCCACAAGGCACGACGCAGCGGGTTACCGGCTTTGTCCGCCATGACCGCATCCAGCGCCGGCTTCGGCGTGGATGGGGAACGGGCACTGGATTTCGGCTCAGACATGAAAACTCACTGATGGCATTCAAAAAGATCGTAATCAAAACGCGTGAAGGACAGGCCAAGACGCCGCTGGCGCGTTTGCGTTTCTACTTCGAAGATTCCCCCCGGGCCCTGCTGGGCAGTGTGCTGGGGGTGGGCTGCCTGATCGGCTTCGGTGCCGGTATCGGTGGCAGCATGTTCAACGATTCCCGGCTCCACGCCAAGGTCGCACAGCAGGAACGCGAGCTGGCGCAGGCCCAGAAGGACGCTCAGACCCAGGTCAACGCGCTGGCTGCGCGGATGGGCGAGCTGCAGGCGCAGGCCACCCGTCTCAATGCGCTGGGCGAACGCCTCACCCAGATGGGCAAACTGGAAGACGGTGAATTCGACTTCAACGAGACCCCCGGCCTCGGTGAAGGCGAGCCCGGCCCGACCCAGGACATCCCGGTCAGCGCGGTCAACGCCGACTTACAGGTGCTGGAGCAGCGCTTTGCTGCTTCAGGCCGCCAGCTGTCGGTGATGGAGTCGCTGATGTTCGACCACCAGCTCGAACAGAACGCCGTGCCCTCGCGCATGCCGATCCGCAACACCTACATCACCTCCAACTTCGGGACCCGCAGCGATCCGTTCGGTCGTGGTGCGGCCACCCACAAGGGCATGGATTTCCACGCCAAGGTCGGTGACCCGGTGATGTCGGTGGCCGACGGCGTGGTCAGCTTCGCCGGTGTGAAGGGCGGCTACGGCAATGTGGTCGATGTGGACCATGGCAATGGCTATGTGACCCGCTATGCGCATAATTCGCGCCTGGTGGTGAAGCCGGGCGATCTGGTCCGGGCCGGCCAGGAAGTGGCCAAGGCCGGTTCCACGGGCCGTTCCACCGGTGCCCACGTGCACTTCGAGGTCTGGGAACGCGGCCAGGTGGTCAATCCGCGCAAGTTCCTCGGTGATGGCGGCAATACCCCGGTCGGCCGCGTTTCGCGGGGCTGATCACGGTAACGAACTTGAACGGGGGTGCTTGAAACGCCGGACCCCCGTCCCAAGCTACAATGGGTGTTGCCATAGACAGGGCGCGGTGCGCCCTGTTTCGTTTGCGGCGTGCGCATCCCCTGGGGAGAGCGCCGCCGTTGGGGCGTCTCATTCCAACCGGTTCCTTCAATGATCAACAGCCTGCTTACCCGCGTCTTCGGCAGTCGTAATGAACGACAGCTGCGCCAGCTCAACCGCATCGTCGCCAAGATCAATGCGTTGGAGCCGGAAATCGAAAAGCTCTCCGACGAGCAGCTCAAGGCCAAGACCCCGGAATTCAAGCAGCGCATCGCTGACGGTGAGGCCCTGGACAAGGTGCTTCCCGAAGCGTTCGCGGTCTGCCGTGAAGCCAGCCGCCGTGTGCTGGGCATGCGCCATTACGATGTACAGCTGATCGGCGGCATGGTCCTGCACCTGGGCAAGATCGCGGAAATGCGCACCGGTGAAGGCAAGACCCTGGTCGCCACGCTGCCGGTGTATCTGAACGCGCTGGAAGGCAAGGGCGTCCACGTGGTCACCGTGAACGACTACCTGGCCCGCCGTGACTCGGCGCAGATGGGCAAGCTCTACAACTGGCTGGGCATGAGCGTGGGCGTGGTCTACCCGGGCATGCCGCATGGCGACAAGCGCGAGGCGTATGCCAGCGACATCACCTACGGCACCAACAACGAATTCGGCTTCGATTACCTGCGCGACAACATGGCGCTGTCCCGTGCGGACCGCTA
The DNA here is from genome assembly GCF_056397945.1 of Stenotrophomonas sp. 05L413. Taxonomy (NCBI): domain Bacteria; kingdom Pseudomonadati; phylum Pseudomonadota; class Gammaproteobacteria; order Lysobacterales; family Lysobacteraceae; genus Stenotrophomonas; species Stenotrophomonas sp. 05L413. The sequence continues at coordinate 65,483 of NZ_JBFTOL010000006.1, read as the reverse complement.
CCAGCGCGGCCTGCATTACGCGATCGTCGATGAAGTCGACTCGATCCTGATCGATGAAGCCCGTACCCCGCTGATCATCTCCGGCCCGGCCGATGATTCCCCTGAGCTGTACATCCGTGTCAACCGCGTCGTTCCGCACCTGATCAAGCAGGAGGCCGAGGAAGGCGAAGGCGATTTCTGGGTGGACGAGAAGGGCAAGCAGGTCCATCTGTCCGAAGCGGGCATGGAACATGCCGAGGCACTGCTGGTGGAAGCCGGCATCCTCAATGCCGAGACCGAAGGCCTCTACGCCGCGCAGAACCTGACCGTGGTGCACCACCTCAACGCGGCGCTGCGTGCGCATGCGATCTACCAGCGCGACGTGGATTACATCGTGCGCGATGGCGAAGTGGTGATCGTGGATGAATTCACCGGCCGTACCCTGGCCGGCCGCCGCTGGTCCGATGGCCTGCACCAGGCGGTGGAAGCGAAGGAAGGCGTGCCGGTCCAGCGTGAGAACCAGACGCTGGCGAGCATCACCTTCCAGAACCTGTTCCGCATGTACAAGAAGCTGTCCGGCATGACCGGTACGGCCGATACGGAAGCCTACGAGTTCCAGAGCATCTACAACCTGGAAGTGGTGGTGATCCCGACCAACCGCCCGACCATCCGCAAGGACGGTTCGGACCAGGTGTTCCTCAACCGCAACGGCAAGTTCAACGCCGTGCTGGCCGATATCCAGGCCTGCAACGAGCGCGGCCAGCCGGTGCTGGTGGGTACCACCTCGATCGAAACCTCGGAGATGCTGTCCGAGCATCTGCGCAAGGCCGGTGTGCACCACGAAGTGCTCAACGCCAAGCAGCATGACCGCGAAGCGACCATCATCGCCAACGCCGGCATGCCGGGCGCGGTGACCATCGCCACCAACATGGCCGGCCGTGGTACCGACATCGTGCTGGGCGGTTCGCTGGAAGCGCAGCTGCATGAGCTGGGCGAAGAGGCGACGCCGGAACAGCGTGCCAAGGTCAAGGCCGAATGGCAGGTCCGCCACGATGCGGTCAAGGCGGCCGGTGGCCTGCACATCGTCGGCACCGAGCGCCATGAGTCGCGCCGTATCGATAACCAGCTGCGTGGCCGTTCGGGCCGCCAGGGCGATCCGGGTTCGTCCCGCTTCTACCTGTCGCTGGAAGACAACCTGATGCGCATCTTCGCCTCGGACTGGGTCCAGAAGGCGATGCGCATGATGGGCATGAAGGAAGACGACGTCATCGAGGATCGTCTGGTCAGCCGCCAGATCGAAAAGGCGCAGCGCAAGGTCGAAGCGCACAACTTCGATATCCGCAAGAATCTGCTGGACTTCGACGACGTCAACAACGATCAGCGCAAGGTGATCTACAGCCAGCGCGATGAGCTGCTGGATGCCGAATCGGTGAAGGACAACGTGGATGGCATCCGTGGCGATGTGATCTTCGATGTGGTGGCGCGCTTCGTGCCGCCGAACTCGATCGACGAGCAGTGGGACCTGCAGGGTCTGGAAGCAACGCTGGCATCGGACTTCGGCATCGACATGTCGCTGACCGAACTGGTCAAGGCACACGAAGAGCTGGATGCCGAGGGCATCGCCGAGAAGGTGCAGGCCAAGGTCGACGAGCATTTCGCGGCGAAGGAAGCCGGCGTGGGCGACGAGACCATGCGCGCGCTGGAGAAGCACGTGATGCTGACCGTGCTGGACCAGAGCTGGAAGGAGCACCTGGCACGCATGGATTACCTGCGCCAGGGCATCTACCTGCGCGGTTATGCGCAGAAGCAGCCGAAGCAGGAATACAAGAAGGAAGCCTTCGAACTGTTCTCGGAGATGCTGGAGAACGTGAAGCGCGAAGTGGTGACGTTGCTGGCGCGCGTGCGTATCCGCAGCGAAGAGGAAGTGGCGGCGCTGGAGCAGGCCGAGCGCCAGCAGGCGGAGGCACGTCTGCTGCAGTCGCAGTTCCAGCACCAGGACGCGGGCGGTTACGGTGCGGACGAAGAGGCCGCGCAGGTGGAGGCGGCGCAGAACGGCGTGGCGCAGGTCAGCCGCGATGAGCCGAAGGTCGGCCGCAACGATCCGTGCCCGTGCGGCAGCGGCAAGAAGTACAAGCACTGCCATGGTCAGCTGAGCTGATCGGTTGATTGGAAGTGCTGAAGAAGCCCCGCCTTGTGCGGGGCTTTTTTGTGGTTCTTCATTGACGGCGTGGCGCCTCGAATGTCCATGGCGTGAGGCGACCGGGCAGCCCCGTCCAGGACACGCCGTAAATACCTCCTTGTAGGCTCGACACCCGCATCCATGCGGGTGACGGTCCTTCCCGGAGCAGCCCGGTCGCCTCGTGACAGTGGGTTGCGATAGCGGTGGGCAGATCAAGGGCCGCTTTGCGAACCCACCACATGCGAGCTCCGTAGCGACCGATAGGCCCCTGGGCAAAATCAAGGAGGAGGCCGTCGCCGCCAGGCGGCGGCCGGGGGACATTTGCCGAGGGGCCTATCGGTCGCTGCGGGGCCCTCACGCTCGCGGTAGACCTGAGCGAAGACACCACCAGGAAATCCGCACTCCACCTCGACGGTACCCGCAGGGGCATTGCGTCACCCGGCCCGGTTTGGGCATTCTCCGGGTATGTCATCTCCCCTTCGTTCGATCCATGTCGTGGCCGGCGTCATCACCGATGCCCGTGGCCGCATTCTGCTCAACCGTCGTACCGAGAACCGCGATATGGCCGGCCTGTGGGAATTCCCGGGCGGCAAGCGGGAAGCCGGCGAGACCTCCGAGGAGGCGCTGGTGCGGGAGCTGCGCGAGGAGCTGGGGATCGAGGCGGAGATCGGTGAGTGGATCATGGAGGTGCCGCAGATCTACCCGGACAAGCGGCTCCGTCTTGAGGTGCGCCGGGTCCAGGGCTGGAAGGGCTCGCCGCGGGGCCGCGAGGGGCAGGCGATCACCTGGGTGGCGCCGGACAAGCTCCACCGGTATTCGATGCCGCCGGCGGACCTGCCGGTGGTCGCGGCGTTGCGGCAGCCGGACCGGTACCTGATCACCCCCGAGCTGGAGGGCGAGGAGGACAGCGTCCACCAGGCCTGGCTGGGACGCTTGGCGCAGGCACTGGAGAGCGGGGTGCGCCGCGTACAGCTGCGCACGCCGTCCAGCCCGGCGCGGGTGGCGCTGGCCGAACGCGTGATCCAGCAGCATGGACCACGGACCCAGTGGCTGGTGAACCGGGACATCGACCTGGCCGGGCGGCTGGGGGTCGGGGTGCATCTTGGCAGTGAGCAGCTGCTGGCGCTGGGCGAGCGGCCGCTGCCGGCGGGTCAGCTGGTGGCGGCGTCCTGCCACGATCTGGCGCAGTTGCAGGCGGCGCAGCGGCTGGGATGTGATTTCGCGGTGCTGGGCCCGGTGCAGGCGACGACCAGCCACCCGGATGCCACGCCGCTGGGCTGGGCGGCCTTCGAGGCGCTGCGCGAGCAGGTGTCGTTGCCGCTGTATGCGCTGGGCGGGATGACACCCGGCGATATCGAGCAGGCGCGCCGCCATGGGGCGCAGGGCATCGCGGCGATCCGGTCGCTGTGGCCGGCTACAGCGTGATCCAGAAGCAGCCGTACTGACGGCGCAGGCCGAATACCGTACGGGCCGGGGTGGCGGCGCTGCCGAGGGTCTGTTCGATGCGCAGGCCGACCGGACGGGGACGTGAGGGGGGCTCGGCACTGCCCGCCGTGGCGAGTGCCGGATCGACCAGCGGCGGAGCCGTATCCGGGTAGACCGGCGCGATGTCGATCAGCGGGCGTTTCACCACCGATTCCAGCCGACCGATGATGGTGTTGGCGGTCGCGTTGGAGACGTTGCTCCAGAGGTAGATCGACGACAGCCGGTTGACGTCCTGCGCGCTGACCGCGTCGCGGATCTGCCCGGTCAGTTCACTGAGCCGGCGCGCGCAGCCGGCGCGGTAGATGCCGGTGTTGCCGACGCTCGCGGTGCGCGGGGGCATACGGGCGGTGGCCCCCAGTGCATCGCAGCGGCGATCGGTGAAGACGGTTTCGCCTTGGGCCGTGGTGCAGCGGTTCACGCGCTGCGGCGCCTGCGCCAGGACGGGGGGCGAAGGCAGGCACAGCGCACACAGCAGGAGCCACACGAACGGTTTCATCGCAGCAGCGTAGCGGCGTGGGCGTTATCTGCAAGCGATGCGTGGCGGCCTCACCCGCGCAGCAGTTTCAGCACCTGGGTGGTCGGCTTGGCCAGGTTGAGCGTGTAGAAGTGCAGGCCCGGCGCGCCGCCAGCGACCAGGCGTTCGCACAGGCTGGCCACGACCTCGGCACCGAACGCGCGGACCGCTTCGGCATCGTCACCGTAGGCCTGCATGCGCTTGCCGATCCAACGCGGGATCTCCGCACCGCACTGCTCGGAGAAGCGCCGCAGCTGGCTGAAATTGGAGATCGGCATGATGCCTGGCACGATCGGCACGGTGACCCCCAGCTTGCGTACCGCATCGACGAAGTGGAAGTAGGCATCGGCGTTGAAGAAGTATTGGGTGATCGCCGCATCGGCACCGGCGTCGATCTTGGTCTTGAAGTGCTTCAGGTCCAGCAGCGCGTCATTGGCCTGCGGGTGGGTCTCCGGATACGCGCCCACTTCGATCCGGAACGCATCACCATGCTCGGCGCGGATGAAGCTGATCAGCTCGGAGGCATACCGCAGGTCGCCGGGGTGGCCCATGCCCGAGGGCAGGTCACCGCGCAGGGCGACGATGCGGCGGCAGCCGATCGCGCGGTACAGCTTGAGCAGTTCGCGGATCTCCTCGCGGCTGCCACCGACGCAGGACAGGTGCGGTGCCGCCTCGAAGCCATGGTGCTGCTTGAGGTGACGCACCGTCTCGGAGGTGTAGCTGAGCGTCGAGCCGCCGGCACCGAACGTACACGACACGTACTCCGGCGCGAACACCTTCAGCTTGGCCGCGGTCCGGTCCAGCTGGGCACGCTGCTCGTCGGTCTTGGGCGGATAGAACTCGAAGCTGATGGCGGTCATGGGCGGGGCGCGTCGGCGGGTGTGGTTTAATCATATCTCTTCATCGCGATGAATGTGAAGTGCGTGACAGTCGTCTGCACATCGCGCCGCCTACACTGAGCGTGACTTCATCGGAGCACCCGCCATGCAGATTCTCGTCACCGGTGGCACCGGCTTCATCGGCAGCCGCCTGTGCACGCGGCTGCTGGCCGCGGGCCATGACCCCATCGTCCTCACCCGCCGGCCCGGCCGGAACCCGCAGAAGGGCGTGCGCAGCGTTGCAGCGCTGGAGGAAGTCGGCCCGGTCCAGGCGGTGGTCAACCTGGCAGGCGAGCCGCTGACGGAGGGCCGCTGGACCGATGAACGGAAACAGGCGCTGCGCGATTCCCGGATCGGCACGACGCAGGCGCTGCTGGCCTGGATGGCCGCGCTGCCTGAACGGCCGAAGGTGCTGGTGTCCGGCTCGGCGATCGGTTGGTACGGTCCCCGCGACAGCGCGCCGCTGGATGAGACCGCCTCGCCCGGCCACGACTTCGCCGCGATGCTGTGCCGGCAGTGGGAGGCCGAGGCGCTCAAGGCCGAGGACCTCGGCGTGCGCACCTGCGTGCTGCGGACCGGCATCGTGCTCGAACGTGAGGGCGGCGCACTGCAGAAGATGCTGCCGCCGTTCCGGATGGGGCTCGGCGGGCCGATGGGCGATGGGCGGCAGTGGATGAGCTGGATCCATCGCGAGGACCTGGTCGGGATGATCCTGTGGCTGCTCACCACCGACCGGGCACGCGGCGCCTACAACGGCACGGCGCCCGGCACGGTCAGCAACCGGACCTTCGCCACCACGCTGGGCGAGGTGCTGCACCGTCCGGCGCGGCTGACCACCCCGGCATTCGCCTTGAAACTAGGCTTCGGCGAAATGAGCGGGCTGCTGCTGACCGGGCAGAACGTGCAGCCGGTGCACGCCTTGGCGGAGGGATTTGTCTTCCAGTATCCATCGCTGCCGGCGGCCTTGCAGGCCATCGTGGGCGCGCCGGATCGCTGAGGCGCGGATGTTCATCCGCCGCTGCCGACCGCTCATCGCCGGTCTGCGGCCGCTGCTCATGTAATTGCCCCTGCCGCGTCGACCCGCGCCACGCTTCATGCTCACCCAGCAGGAGCCTGCCATGTCGACCGTCCGTCCCCGCCGCATCTACTCCATCGCCCCGTTGGCTGCGCTTGCGCTGACCGCATGGGCCACCTTGGTCAGCCCCGCCCATGCGGGCACCGAGCGCTTCCAGGATCTGCAGGTCGAGGTGATCGGCAGCGGCCGCCCGGTGCTGATGATCCCGGGCCTCAACAGCGGTGCCCAGGTCTGGCGCGAGACCTGCGCCGCGCTGCAGCCGCAGGTGCAATGCCACCTGATCCAGCTGCCGGGCTTTGCCGGTGCGCCTGCGGTGGTCAGCGATGACTTTCTGAGCGCCATGCGCGATCGCCTGCTGGCCTACAGTGCGGACCGCAAGCTCGATCATCCGGCCGTGATCGGCCACAGCCTCGGTGGTGTGCTGGCGCTGCAGATGGCGATCGCGGCGCCGCAGAAGGTCGGGCCACTGGTGATCGTCGATGCCCTGCCGTACTTCGGCGCGGTCCAGAATCCGGCCGCGACACCGGCCACGCTCACGCCGATGGCCGAGCAGATGCGGGCCGGCATGCTTGCCGCCGACGCCACGCAGTACGCGGCGCAGACCGACGCGGCGGTCGCCAACATGGCGCACGCCCCCGAGCATGTTGCGACCTTGAAGCAGTGGGGACGCGACAGCGATCGCGCCACCACCGCCAACGCGATGTACTCCATGACGATGACCGACCTGCGCCAGCCGATCGCCGGCATCACGGCCCCGGTGCTGGTGCTGGGCGCGTGGGCGGCCTATCAGCCGTATGGTGCGACCGAAGCCAGTACGCGGCAGGTATTCGCCACCCAGTACGCCGCGCTGCCCGGTGTGCGGATCGAGATGAGCCGCGCGGGCTACCACTTCCTGATGTGGGATGATCCGCGCTGGCTGCAGACGCTGATCCGGGGCTTCCTCGAGCTGCCTGCAGCGCCCTGATCGAGACCGGCGTGGAGACGATGAGCGAGAAGCGGGCAGCACGCGATACCGGTTTCTGGTGGCGCAACAGCGCGGTCTGGTTGGCCTACCTTGGCGTGAGCCTGCTGCTGGGGTTCACCTACGGCGGGCACTGGTCCGGCATCGTCCTGATCTCTGTGATGGTGTCGCTTTCGCTGTGGGTGGGCAGCGCGTTCATCCGCGGCTATGCGCTGCGGCATGATTGGCTGCAGCGCGATCTGCTGGGATTGACCTGGCGGCTGCTGCTCGCGGTGGTGATCGTGGCGGCGGCCACCCAGGTGCTCACCGCTGCCGCGCTGTTGCCTGCGTTGGCCTGGGACTGGGTGCAGCTGCCGGGACAGCGTGCGAACTATCGCCCGGCCGCTGTCTTCGGCTACTGGTTCAATACCGCCATCGTGCTGAGCGTGTGGTGCGCGCTGTGGACCGGCCGCCGCGCGCTGCAGCGTGCCCGGCACAGCGAGATGGCGCAGCTGCGCGCCGAAGCGCAGCGGGCGACGCTGGAGCACCAGGCGCTGCGTGCACGGCTCAATCCCCACTTCGTGTTCAATGCGCTCAACAACCTGCGTGCACTGATCAATGAAGACCCGGCGCGTGCGCGCGACATGGTCACCCATCTATCCAGCACGCTGCGCCACGCCCTGGTGCATACCGACGGGGGCTGGGTCACCTTGGCCGAGGAGTGGCGCGTGGTACAGGACTACCTGGCGGTGGAGGCGATCCACTACGAAGACCGCCTGCGCGTTCACACCGATATCGAGCCGGCCGCGCTGTCCGCGCGGTTGCCGCCGATGGCGCTGCAGCTGCTGGTGGAGAATGCGATCAAGCACGGCATCGCAGTCCATCCCGGCGGCGGCGAGCTGACGATCCGCGTGCGCCTCGATGGTGGCCAGCTGCGGGTGGCGGTGGCCAATCCCGCCGCGCACGACGCCAGCAGCGAGGGCCATGGCATCGGGCTGGCCTATCTGCGCGCGCAGCTGGGCATCGACGCGGGGCCATCATCTTCCGGCCGGGGCACGTTCCTGCTGGAGCGTCAGAGCGAGCGCATGCTGGCCCGCCTGGAGGTGCAGCAATGAGCGCCTCACTGCGCGTGTTGATCGTGGATGACGCGCGGCTGGCGCGCCGCGAGCTGCGCACCCTGCTGGCCGCGATCCCGTGGGTGGCGTGTGTCGGCGAGGCCGACGACGTGCCCGCGGCACGCGAGGCGATCCTGCGCGAGCAGCCCGATCTGGTGTTGCTCGATGTGCAGATGCCCTCGGGCGAGGGCTTCGATGTGCTCGACGGACTGGAGACGGTGCCGATGGTGGTGTTCGTCACCGCCTACGACCAGTACGCGGTGCGCGCCTTCGAAACCAACGCGCTCGACTACCTGGTCAAACCGGTGGAGGCAGGCCGCCTGCAGGCGGCGCTTGAACGCGGCCGGGAGCGCCTCTCGGCACCGGCTGCCCCCACTGCGACGGACAACGTGCGCGATGCGCTGGGTGCCGAGGATCAGGTGTTCCTGCGCGATGGCGAACGCTGCTGGTTCGTGGCGCTCGGCGAGATCCGCAAGGTCGTGGTTGACGGCAACTACGCGCGCCTGTGGTTCCGCGACCAGAACGCGGTGCTGGCACGCAGCCTCAGCACGCTGGAGGCACGGCTGTCGCCGGCGCTGTTCTTCCGCGCCAACCGCAACACCCTGGTCAACCTGCGTCGCGTGCGTGCGATCGAGCCCTCGCTGAGTGACGGATATGACTTGACCCTCGATGACGGCAGCCAGGTGGAGGTCTCGCGGCGGCAGGCCCGCGAGCTGCGTGAGCGGCTGGCGCTGTAGGGCGCGTGCCGCACGCGTTACCCTGTGTGGGATCTCTGCCGCCTGATTGTGCCCATGTCCATCGTCCTCACTGCGTTCGCCCGGCCCCGCCTGTTCCCCCGCGTGCCGCGCGGCAACACCATCCAGGACTGCAGCGCCGAGCAGTTCGAACAGCACCTCAACACGCATGCGCCGTTCAAGGTGCTCGATGGCTACGCGCCCTTCTGCAAACTGCATGTGTACGAAAACTGGACCTCCACGCGCTGCCTGACCGTACCGATCACGGAGGCCAACCGTCACCAGCTGCGCAGTGGTTATGAAGCGCGCAACCGCGAGGAACTGCCGGTGCTGGTGCGCTGGTTTGAAGGCGTGGAATCGCCGCGCGCGAACTACCTGGTGGTGATCCTGTACAGCGCCGAGCAGTTGGCCAAAGAGGGCTCCCCCATCGATGCGGAGTGGGGCATCGTCTTCAGTCTGTCTGACGCATGAGGCAAGCGTCACGGGGAGCCGGCCAGCGGCCGGCACTACCGGTCAACGGGCTTTGCCGATGCTTGCGTAGCTGCCGCCGGTGAGCTGCATCAGATCGGCCGGTGCCAGCGCCACCTCCAGCCCACGCCGCCCGGCACTGACGTGCACGGTCGGCAGCATCTGCGCGCTCGCCTCCAGGAAGGTGCGGTGCTTCTTTTTCTGCCCCAGCGGGCTGATCCCCCCGACCAGGTAACCGGTCGCGCGCTGCGCCGCCTCGGCGTTGGCCATCTCGCACTTCCGGCAGCCGGCCGCTGCGGCGAGTGCCTTGAGGTCCAGGGTGCCGCTCACCGGCACGATCGCCACCAGCAGCTCGTGCTTCTCGGTGCTTGCCAGCAGTGTCTTGAACACCTGCGCCGGATCCAGCCCGAGCTGCTCTACTGCCTCGCCACCATAGGACGTGGCGGTGGCGTCATGGTGGTAGGACAGCACGCTGTGCGCGATGCCGAGCGTCTTGAGCAGGTTGATGGCAGGGGTCATGGGCGCATCGTAGCGTGGGGTGCGGCGTGTCGGCTTGACCCAGCCTATCGGACCAGGCGTACCGACCAACGGTCGGTACCTACCTCGTTCTGCGCACTGACCCACGGTCGGTGCCGCCCGCCTGGCAGGTCACGATCGTTGGTCGTGATGGCGCTCAACCCACAAAAAAAACGGGCGCCTTCCGGCGCCCGTCTGTTTTCAACGCAACTGGACCGGCATGCCGATCAGTAGCGGTAATGCTCCGGCTTGAACGGACCTTCCACCGGCACGCCGATGTAATCGGCCTGTTCCTGGCTCAGGGTGGTCAGCTTCACGCCGATCTTTTCCAGATGCAGGCGCGCCACTTCTTCGTCCAGCTTCTTCGGCAGCAGGTACACCTTCTTCTCGTAGCTGTCCTTGTTCGCCCACAGGTCGATCTGTGCGAGCGTCTGGTTGGCGAACGAGTTGGACATCACGAAGCTCGGGTGGCCGGTGGCGCAGCCCAGGTTGACCAGACGGCCGTCGGCCAGCAGGAAGATCGCATTGCCGTTGTCGAAGATGTACTTGTCGACCTGCGGCTTGATGTTGATCTTCTGCACGCCGGCCAGCGCGTTCAGCGCATCGACCTGGATCTCGTTGTCGAAGTGGCCGATGTTGCAGACGATGGCCTGGTCCTTCATCGCGCTCAGGTGCTCGATGCGGATGATGTCCTTGTTGCCGGTGGTGGTGACGTAGATGTCGCCACGGCCCAGGGTGGATTCCAGGGTGTTGACCTCGAAGCCTTCCATCGCGGCCTGCAGGGCGCAGATCGGATCGATCTCGGTGACCACGACGCGCGCGCCGTAAGCGCGCAGCGAAGCGGCGCAGCCCTTGCCCACGTCACCGTAGCCGCAGACCACGGCGACCTTGCCGGCCAGCATCACGTCCATCGCGCGCTTGAGGCCATCGGCCAGCGACTCGCGGCAGCCGTACAGGTTGTCGAACTTGCTCTTGGTGACCGAGTCGTTGACGTTGATCGCCGGGATCAGCAGGGTGCCGGCCTGGGCCAGCTGGTACAGGCGGTGCACGCCGGTGGTGGTCTCTTCGGAGACGCCCTTCCAGTCCTTGACCACACGGGCCCAGTAACCCGGACGCTCCTTGGCTACGCGCTTGAGCAGGTTCTTGATGACCTGCTCTTCGTGCGAGGCGGCCTTTTCATCGACCCAGGTGCTGCCGTTTTCGAGCTCATAGCCCTTGTGGATCAGCAGGGTCACGTCGCCGCCGTCGTCCACCACCAGCTCCGGGCCGGTCAGGGTGCCGTCGGGCAGGGTGAAGGTCAGCGCGTCCAAGGTGCAGTCCCAGTACTCTTCCAGGGTCTCGCCCTTCCAGGCGAACACCGGGGTGCCCGAGGCGGCGATCGCCGCAGCCGCGTGGTCCTGGGTCGAGAAGATGTTGCACGAGGCCCAGCGCACGTCGGCGCCGATGTCCTTCAGGGTCTCGATCAGCACCGCAGTCTGGATGGTCATGTGCAGCGAGCCGGTCACGCGAACGCCCTTCAGCGGCAGGGTGGCGGCGTGCTTGCGACGGATCGACATCAGGCCCGGCATCTCATGCTCGGCGATGTCCAGCTCCTTGCGGCCCCAATCGGCCAGGGAGATATCGGCAATCTTGTAATCGCCTTCGGTGGAGAAGGTCTTGGCAACAGCGTTCATTCAAAGCTCCGGTGTAATGACGAGTCGATACTCGTGTTCGCCGGGCGCCGTTGGAACCAATCCTGGCCACCGAGCCTGGCCGCCCCCGGACAAGGTCCGGCACGGTCGCAGCGCCCCTCGGTGGAGGGTCACCCATTATATCGCGGCCGGTTGCATTGGCATGAATCGGTTCCTGCCCCCAACCATCGGCAGGGGGGCGATCGGCGCGCGGCTGTTAAGGTCGGGGGTTCGTATCAGCACAGGCACAGAACATGACACGCACCCCCGGTCGACGCGCTCCACAGTGGCGCCATACCTTGATCCTCGGCCTGGCCCTGCTGGCGGTGCCGCCGTTGGCGCTGGCCGCGGCGCCGGCCGTGAAGACCACTGCGCCGACCGCAGCCGCCGCCAAGGGCGATCAGGGCGGCTACCAGCTGCCTTCGCCGGCCCTGCAGGCTGTGGTCGATGCACCGCGTGCGCCGACGCTGAGCCTGTCCCCGCGCCGTGACCTGGCCGCGCTGCTGCAGACGCCGCCGCTGCCGTCGATCAACGACGTTGCCCAGCCCGAACTGAAGCTGGCCGGCCTGCGCATCAACCCGGCCACGCATTCGGCCAGCCGCTTCAGCTTCGCCGACAAGCTGTGGCTGATGAGCGTGGCCGATGGCAAGGAGCGCCAGATCAGCGGGCTGCCGCAGCCGTTGTCGATCGCCACCTTTGCCTGGTCGCCGGACCAGAAGTACATCGCCTTCAATCAGGTGCACGCGGCCACCCACACCAATGAACTGTGGATCGTCGATGTCGACGCCGGTTCGGCGCGCCGCTTGGTCGGTGATCTGAACACGGTGATGGGCGATGGCTACAGCTGGCAGCCCGACAGCCGTGGCCTGCTGGTGATGCAGCAGCTCAAGGGCCAGGGTGCGGCACCGGCCGCTGGCGGCATTCCGACCGGCCCGGCGATCCAGCAGACCGAGGCCGACGCCGGTGTGCGCACGATCCGCACCTACCAGGACATGCTCAAGAACGAGGCCGATGCCCGCCTCTTCGACTACTACGCCAGCGCGCAGCCGGCCAAGGTCGCGCTCAACGGGGTGACCACGCCGCTGTCCACCGGTGGGGTGTACTGGGATGTCACCCTCTCCCCGGATGGCCGTTACCTGCTGAGCGAGCGGGTGGTGCGTCCGTACTCCTACCTGGTGCCGGCCAGCGCGTTCGCGCGTCGCATCGAAGTGCTGTCCGCGGTGGACGGCAAGCTCGAACACACCGTCGCCGACCTGCCGCTGAAGGAAGGCCTGCCGACCGGCAACGATGCGGTGGCCACCGGCGTGCGCCGGATCGACTGGCGCGCCGATGCCCCGGCGACCCTGGTCTGGGCCGAAGCGCAGGATGGCGGCGACCCGAACCGCGAGGCCAAGGTGCGCGACGCGGTGCTGATGCAGGCGGCCCCGTTCGATAAGCCGCCGGTCACGCTGGCGCAGCTGGGCAGCCGTTATGCGGGCATCCAGTGGGGCCGTGGCGATCTGGCGCTGCTCAACGAATCGTGGTGGAAGAACCGCGAGGTCAAGCAGTGGCGGATCGCGCCTGACCAGCCGGAGAAGGCGGCCGAGCTGTTGTCGGCGCGTTCCTCGCAGGACCGCTACAACGACCCGGGCCGCCCGGGCCTGGTGCGCGACGTCAACGGTCGCTCGCGCCTGCAGGTCAGCGCAGATGGCCGCAGCATCTTCCTGTACGGGCTGGGCGCCTCGCCGGAAGGCGACCGTCCGTTCGTGGATCGCCTTGATCTGGACAGCAAGCAGACCACCCGCCTGTTCCACTCGCAGGCGCCGTCCTACGCCGCGCCGGTGGCGCTGCTCGACCAGGAAGGCACCTCGCTGCTGTTGACCCGCGAGTCGCCCGATGAGCCGGCCAACTTCTACGTGCAGTCGCTGGCCGATGCCACCGCCGCCCCGACGGCGTTGACCCACTTCCAGCACCCGCTGCCGCAGCTGCGTGGGGTGAGCAAGGAGCAGATCCGCTACAAGCGCAACGATGGCGTCGACCTGACCGCCACGCTGATGCTGCCGCCGGGCTACAACGCGAAGAAGGACGGTCCGTTGCCGCTGCTGATGTGGGCCTACCCGGGCGAGTTCAAGACCGCCGAAGCGGCCAGCCAGGTCACCGATTCCCCGTACCGCTTCAACGCGATCAGCTACTGGGGCCCGCAGGCGTTCCTGGCCAAGGGCTACGCGGTGCTGGTCAGCCCCTCGATGCCGATCATCGGCGAGGGTGACAAGGAGCCGAACGACACCTACCTGCCGCAGCTGATCGCCAATGCCGAGGCGGCCGTGAATGAAGTGGTGCGGCGTGGCGTGACCGACCGTGAGCACATCGCGATCGGCGGCCACTCCTACGGTGCGTTCATGACCGCCAACCTGCTCGCGCATACCCGCCTGTTCAAGGCCGGCATCGCGCGCAGCGGTGCGTACAACCGCACGCTGACCCCGTTCGGCTTCCAGGCCGAAGAGCGCAACTACTGGCAGGCGCAGGACGTCTACCAGAAGATGTCGCCGTTCAACTACGCCGACAAGATCAAGGACCCGATCCTCTTCATCCACGGCGTGGACGACAACAACTCCGGCACGTTCCCGATCCAGAGCGAGCGCATGTTCGCCGCGGTGAAGGGGCTGGGCGGTACCTCGCGCCTGGTGATGCTGCCCAATGAATCGCATGCTTACCGTGCACGCGAATCGATCATGACCATGCTGGCCGAGAGCGAGCGCTGGCTGGAGCAGACCGTCGGTCCGGGCAAGCCGATCAAGAAGCAGCGCTGAGGCGGGAGGTACCGGCCGTTGGCCGGTACGGGAAAGGATGGGGAGTGCCGGCCGTTGGCGGCCGGCACTACCAGATGTAACTATTTGCGCGACGCAGCAATGACCCCATTGTGGGTTAGGCTTGAGCGGATTCCGTTCCCGAGGCCAGTGCGTCGCAGATGAACGAGTACCGTAGCAGCATCGTTTTTGCCACTCCCGATATTCCCCTGCGTGACGATGTACGCCGACTCGGCGCACTGGTCGGCGACCTGCTCGCCGAGCAGGTCTCCACGCAGTTTTTCGATGATGTGGAACAGGTGCGTACGCGCGCCATCGCCCGCCGCGAAAGCGACGCCCCGCTGTCCGATCTCAACGACGTCCTGACCGGCCTGCCGCCGGCGCGCGCCGAAGCGATGGTGCGTGCCTTCAGCACCTACTTCCAGGTGGTGAACATCGCCGAGCGCGTGCACCGCATCCGCCGCCGCCGCGACTACCAGCGTGCCGGTACGGCCACGCCGCAGCCGGATGGCCTGCAGGACGCACTGGTCAATCTCAAAGCGCAGGGCGTGACCCTGGCCGAGCTGGCGCAGTGGCTGCCGCGCATCGATATCGAGCCGGTGTTCACCGCGCATCCGACCGAAGCGGTCCGCCGCGCGCTGCTGGAAAAAGAGCAGTTGATGGTCGCCAGCCTGGTCGACAACCTCGACGGCCAGCGCACGCCGGGTGAAGCCGCCGCCGACGCTGCGCGTTTCCGCATGGCCCTGACGGCGTCGTGGCAGACCACCGATTCCTCGCCCGTGCGCCCCACCGTGGATGACGAGCGGGAGCATGTCGGCTTCTATCTGGTGCAGGTGCTGTACCGGGTGATTCCGGTGCTGTACGAATCGCTGCAGCAGGCGCTGCTGGATACCTACGGCGAAGCACTGCCGCTGCCCCGCCTGCTGCGCTTCGGCACGTGGGTGGGCGGCGACATGGACGGCAATCCGAACGTGGATGCCGGCACCATCCGCAACACGCTCGATGCGCAGCGCCAGGCCGTACTCGGTCGCTACCAGAAAGACCTGCTGCAGCTGGCCAGCCTGCTCAGCCAGTCCACCGAGCGGGTGGCGGTCAGCGATGCGCTGCAGGCGCGCGTGGATCATTACAAGGCATTGCTGCCCAAGGTCACCTCGCGGCCGCGTCACGCCGATATGCCCTATCGCCTGCTCAACGACCGCATGCGCGCACGCGTGCAGGCGACGATGGACGATGCGGACGGTGCGTATGCGTCCCCACAGGAGCTGACCGACGACATCGAGCTGATCCTGCGCAGCCTGCACGACAACAAGGGCGACCATGCCGGCGGTTTCGCGGTGCGTCGCCTGTTGTGGCGGGTACGCACCTTCGGCTTCCACCTGGCGAGGTTGGATGTGCGCCAAGAGTCCAGCGTGCACGGCCGGGCGCTGGCCAGCGTGCTGGATGGGCAGGAGGCCTGGGACGGCGCTGATGCGGTCACCCGCGCGGCGCGCCTGGCCCCGTTCGCCAGTGGCGAGCAGGCGCTGCCCGCGAGCAACGAAGAAGGCGGCGAACGCCTCGATGCAGTGTTCGCGGCGCTGGCCGATGCCCGTCACCGGCACGGCGCCGACGCGTTGGGCAGCTACATCATCTCGATGGCGCATGACCGCAGCGATGTGCTCGCCGTGCTTGCACTGGCGCGTCGCGGGGGGCTGGTGGATGACGCCGGCGCGGTGCCGCTGGACATCGCGCCGCTGTTCGAAACGGTGGACGATCTCAAGCGCGGGACCGACACCCTGCGCGATCTGCTGGCCGACCCGGTCTACCGCACCCATCTGGCCTCGCGCGGCGATGTGCAGATGGTGATGCTCGGCTATTCGGACAGTGGCAAGGACGGCGGTATCGCGGCCTCGCGCTGGGGCCTGCAACGTGCCCAGGTGGAACTGCTGGACGTCGCCGCCGAGAACGACATCCGGCTGACCTTCTTCCACGGCCGTGGCGGCTCGATCAGCCGCGGCGGCGGCAAGACCACGCACGCCGTGGATGCCTCGCCGCGTGGCAGCATCGACGGCCGTCTGCGCGTGACCGAGCAGGGCGAAGTGATCCATCGCAAGTACGGCATCCGTGCACTGGCGCTGCGCTCGCTGGAACAGTCCACCGGTGCGGTGCTGCGCTCCAGCCTGCGCCCGCGCGCAGCGGAACCGCGCGAGGAACAGTGGCGCCCGGTGATGGACCTGATCGCGCAGAAGAGTTCGGAGGCGTACCGCGCCTTCGTCGGCCAGAAAGACTTCATGCAGTACTTCCGCCTGGCCACGCCCATCGACGTGATCGAGCGGATGACCTTGGGCTCACGCCCTTCGCGCCGTCTGGGCGAGGATGCCGCACTGACCAACCTGCGCGCGATTCCGTGGGTGTTCGCGTGGAGCCAGGCGCGGGCCGTGATCCCGGGCTGGTATGGCGTCGGCAGTGGCCTGCAGGCGGCGATCGACGCTGGTCACGAAGGCCTCCTGAAAGAGATGGCGCGCGACTGGCCGTTCTTCAGCACCTTCCTGGACGACATCGCGATGGTGCTGTCCAAGGGCGACCTGACCATCGCCGAACAGTTCTCGCAGCTGTCCGGTGCGTTGCATGGCCGCTTCTTCCCGCAGATCCAGGGCGAGCTGGAGCTCACCTCGCAGTGGATCCTGGCGTTGACCGGGCAGGATGAACTGCTGCAGCACGATCAGCGCCTGGCACTGTCGATCCGCCTGCGTAACCCCTACATCGATCCGATCAGCGTGTTGCAGGTGGACCTGCTGCGCCGCTGGCGTGAAAGCGGGGGCGAAGACGATGACGTACTGCGCGCGCTGGTGGCGTGTGTGAACGGTGTTTCTCAGGGCGTACAGAACACCGGGTAGGCCATGACGGGGTAGTGCCGGCCGCTGGCCGGCAGCGCGCGCCATCCGGCAGGCCATGACCGTGGGTCATGGCGCAGGGTTCAGACCTGCTCGACCAGATCGCCCGGTGCGGGCGGATTGGATGCCAGCAGCTCCAGGTGGCGCTGCTCCATCTCCTCGCGCAGCTGGCGGCGGATCAACGCGGCGGCATGCCGGCGGCGTTCGTCGGCAGTTTCCAGCACCAATGGCGGCACCGGGGTCGGCTTGCCGTCGTCGTCTACCGCGACCATGGTGAAGAAGCAGCTGTTGGCGTGGCGCACGCTGCGCTTGAGGATGTCCTCGGCCACCACCTTGACCCCGATTTCCATCGAGGAGGTGCCGGTGTAGTTCACCGAGGCCAGGAAGGTGACCAGCTCGCCGACCGCGATCGGCTGGCGGAACATCACCTGGTCCACCGACAGGGTGACCACGTAGCTGCCGGCATAGCGGCTGGCGCACGCGTAGGCGACCTGGTCGAGCAGGCGCAGCACCGCGCCGCCGTGCACCTTGCCGGAGAAATTGGCCATGTCCGGCGACATCAGCACCGTCATGGACAGCTGGTTGGATTTGAATTCGGGCATGGGTCGATTGTAGCGGGCGATGGCAGGCCCGGTAGTGCCGGCCGCTGGCCGGCAGGCTGAAACGACGACGGGCCGCTGTCGCGGCCCGTCGTTGCTTCTTCGATAGTTGCCGCGCTGCGCGCGGCCAGCCGGCCAGCGGCCGGCACTACCTACAAAGTGAAAGGGCCGCTTTCGCGGCCCTTTCGAGGTCTTACTTCAACTTCGCATCCGCGCGCAGGGCGGCGGCGCGATCGGTCTTCTCCCAGGAGAAGGCGGTCGCGTTGACCTGTTCGCCAGCACCGTTGGTGTAGCTGAACTCCTTGGCCTTGCGGCCGAAGTGGCCGTAGGCCGCGGTCTGCTGGTACATCGGGTGGATCAGGTCCAGCATCTGGATGATGCCGTACGGGCGCAGGTCGAAATGCTTGCGGATCAGCTTCTCGATCTTGTCATCGCTGATCTTGCCGGTGCCGAAGGTGGTGACCGAGATCGAGGTCGGCTCGGCCACGCCGATGGCGTAGGAGACCTGCACTTCGCAACGGTCGGCCAGGCCGGCGGCAACGACGTTCTTGGCGACGTAACGGGCCGCGTAAGCCGCCGAACGGTCGACCTTGGACGGATCCTTGCCCGAGAACGCGCCACCACCGTGACGGGCCCAGCCGCCGTAGGTGTCGACGATGATCTTGCGGCCGGTCAGGCCACAGTCGCCCACCGGGCCGCCGATCTCGAACTTGCCGGTCGGGTTGATGTGGAACTTGGTGCCCTTGTGCAGCCACTTGGCCGGCAGCACCGGCTTGATGATCTCTTCGCGGACGGCCTCGATGAGGTCCTTCTGCTTCACGCCCGGGGCGTGCTGGGTCGACAGCACCACCGCGTCGATGGCCGAGACGGCGCCGTTTTCATAGCGCAGGGTGACCTGGCTCTTGGCATCCGGACGCAGCCAGGACAGCGGCGAGTTCTTCTTCTTGCGGATCTTGGCCTGCTGCTCGACCAGACGGTGCGACAGGTGGATCGCGGCCGGCATGTAGCTGTCGGTCTCGTTGGTGGCATAACCGAACATCAGGCCCTGGTCGCCAGCGCCCATTTCTTCGGGCTTCTTGCGGTCCACGCCCTGGGCGATGTGCGGCGACTGCTTGCCGATCAGGTTCAACACGCCGCAGGTCGCGCCGTCGAAGCCGACGTCGGAGCTGTCGTAGCCGATGTCCAGGATCACCTTGCGGGTCAAGGCTTCCAGGTCGATCCAGGCGCTGGTGGTGATTTCACCGGCGACGATGGCCACGCCAGTCTTGACCATGGTTTCGCAGGCCACGCGCGCACGCTTGTCCTGGGTCAGGATCGCGTCCAGCACCGCATCGGAGATCTGGTCGGCAATCTTGTCCGGATGGCCTTCGGAGACCGATTCGGAGGTGAACAGGTAGCTGGACATCAGGCGTAATATCCTTTGATTCGGATGGAAAGATGGCCGCGAATGATACACGGCAAGTCGCGCACTTGCATTGTGCGTCAGCACGGGTTGCCCGTGGTTAAGCCCGCGTGCCCGTCGCAGGGCCCTGTGTGACGGGATTGGGGCCCAGCGTCGCCGCCCAGTGTTCCACGGGCGTGACAAATGGCCTGCCGCCAATGCCGATGCGCGGGCGCCCGGATGCTGGCGAGGCCGGGGGCGTGTCACCGGCCCGTCGTCAAACCGCCATCGGGCTGTCGCCGGGGCCGTGCAGGCTTCGGCGCATCCGGCCGCCGGACCTGAGGAGCACGCCATGCACGCATTCGAGCAGCGCGACGCGCGGGAGGCCGCCACGCGGCCCGTGACAACCCTGGCGCCCCATCGGCGGGCCGTCTTCCTGTCTGACGTGCACCTGGGCTCACGCCACTGCCATGCCGCCGAACTGGCCCGGTTCCTGGCCGAGCTGCGTTGCGAACGCCTGTATCTGGTGGGCGACATCATCGACCTGTGGTGGATGGCGCACCGCCGGGCCGCCTGGCGGCCGGCCCACAGCGAGGTGATCCAGGCGCTGCACGCGCTGCAGCGCACCGGCACCGAGATCATCTACATCCCGGGCAACCACGATGCCTCGCTGCGCAAGGTCTGCGGGCTGATGCTGCCGGCCATGCAGGTGCGTCGGCGGGCGATCCACGTGACCGCGGACGGGCGCCGGCTGCTGGTCGTGCACGGCGATGACTACGACGGTGTCACCCACTTCGGTGGTCTGCAGGAGAAGTTCGGGGACTGGCTGTACTACCGCATCCTCACCGGCAACCACCTGCTCAACGCCGCGCGACGACGGCTCGGCCAGCGCTACTGGTCGCTCTCCGAATTCCTCAAGAAGCGCAGCGGCGCGGCCGAGCGTTACATCGAACGTTTCGTCCAGGCCGGGCTTGCGGATGTGCGGCGGCGCGGACTGGACGGGATCGTCTGCGGGCATATCCACCGCGCCGCGCTGGTCGAACGCGACGGGCTGATCTATGCCAACGACGGCGACTGGGTGGAAAGCCTGACCGCGTTGGCCGAAGAGCCGGATGGGAGCCTGCGGCTGCTGGATCACACCGGGCAGACCCTGGCGGCGCTTCCCGGCAGCGCCGCACTGGCCAGAGCGGCCTGAGCAGAAGGGCAGAGGCGCAGGGCCAGTCCCGGCTGCTAGCATCGGCCGATGGACTCCTTTACCCAGATCGTTCTCGGCGGCGCGGTCGCCGCCGCCATCGCCCCGGCCGGCCATCGCCGCGCTGCCCTGTTGGCCGGTGCCGCACTCGGCACCCTGCCGGACCTGGATGCGCTGGTCTTGGCCTTCACGGCTGCCGATCCCGTGGCGCTGATGGTCGAACACCGCAGCTACAGTCACTCGCTGCTGGTGCTGCCGTGGGTGGCCGCGCTGATCTGGTGGCTGTTCAAACGGTTCGGTCACGGCCGCGTGGCGCAGGCGCCGGGGCGCTGGTTCTGGGCGATCCTGCTGGCGCTGATCACCCATCCGCTGCTGGATGCCTTCACCGTTTACGGCACCCAGCTGTGGTGGCCGTTCACCCCGCACCCGACGATGTGGGCCAGCGTCTTCATCATCGACCCGCTGTACACCGTGTGGCTGCTGCTCGCCTGCGCAGTGGCGTGGTTCGCGCGGGCGCGCCCGCTGGCGCAGAAGGCGCTGGTGGCCGGGCTGGTGCTCAGCAGTGGCTACCTGGGCTGGTCGTTGCTGGCCAAGCACAGCGTCGATCGCGAAGCCGACCGCGCACTGGCGGCGATGGGGCTGGGCGATGCGCCGCGCTTCTCGGTGGCGATGCCGTTCAACACGCTGCTCTGGCAGGTGGTGGCGATGACGCCCAACGGCTACGTGATCGGCGAGCGTTCGCTGATCGCCGACCACGGCCCGATGACCTTCGAGGGCCATCCCTCCCATGTGCAGGCCCTGCGCCAGGCGGCCGAGCTGCCGGCCGTGCAGCGGCTGAACTGGTTCAACCGCGGCTTCATGCGTGCCCAGGTGGTCGATGGCGAACTGCGGCTCAGCGATCTGCGCATGGGCCTGGAGCCGGAGTACACCTTCACCTTCGCGGTCGCGCGGGCCGAGGGCGAGGGCTGGGCCGCGATCACACCGCGACAGCTGCGCCCGGCGTATGAAGGGGAGCAGGGCAGGACGATGCTGAAGCGCCGGTTCGCGGCCCTGTGGCAGCGCATCTGGCATGCGCCGCCGGGCACCGATGTGATGGCACCGAAGGCAGGTTGGACGGAGGCACCGTGACCGAGCGGTTCGACATGGAAATCAATGGAACGCGCTACACCCGGCTGGCCGATGTGCCGCCGGAGTATCGCG
Organism: Stenotrophomonas sp. 05L413; assembly: GCF_056397945.1. Taxonomy (NCBI): domain Bacteria; kingdom Pseudomonadati; phylum Pseudomonadota; class Gammaproteobacteria; order Lysobacterales; family Lysobacteraceae; genus Stenotrophomonas; species Stenotrophomonas sp. 05L413. The sequence continues at coordinate 43,902 of NZ_JBFTOL010000006.1, read as the reverse complement.
CGCTGCTGCTGGAGCTGGCCCCGGGCCGCTCCGCCGAGCAGCCGGCGGTGCCGTTGCGCGAGATCATGCGCAAGGCCAAGGCGCAGCCGGACCGCGAACGCCAGCAGCAGGTGCTGCTGGACGAGCTGCGCAAGGTCGATCCCGAGCGCGCGCGACGCATGCAGAACAAACTCACCGAGCGCAGCCAGCGGCCGGGCACCGGCACTCTGGAAGTGGGCAACACACCCACCGCACGCCCGCGCGAAGGCGCCCGCAACACCGCCGGTGGCAGCACGGTGGCCCCGGGGGATCGGGGCGGACTGGGTATCTGGGTGTTGCTGGCGGCAGCGGTCGTGGTGACCCTGGTCGCCTGGGCAACGCGCTAGCGCCGCGCCGCGATCAATACACCGTTGCGCGGGCCTGCACGAAGGAGAAGAAGAACACCGCGTTCGGATCGTTCTGGACCAGGCTGAATTCGCGGCGCATGCCGTCCACCGTTTCCTGGTCGACCAGGCCGGCCTCCAGCAGCGGATCGGCGGCCGACAACAGCAGCTGCTCCCAGAACGCGATCATGGTCTTGCGACGGGCCGGTTCGCGGTTGTCCAGGTGGATGGTCTTGATCTCGGTGTGCACATCGCGGAAGCCACCGGCCAGCAGCAGATTGCCGAGCTTGGCGCCGACGAACGGATCGCCACCGTGGTCGTACTGGAAATCGTTGAAGGCCATCCAGTAGCGCCAGATATGCGGCGAGTACGGGTCGAGCAGGAACGAGGCGTTCATCACTTCGGTGACATACACCGGCGAACCCGGCACCAGCACGCGGCGCACTTCGTTGAGCACCCGCGCCGGTGACGGCACATGCTCCAGCACCCAGCACAGGAAGGCCGAATCGAACTCGCGCGCGCCGAACGGCAGGTTGCCGGCATCGGCCTGCAGCAGCGTGTAGCGCTCGCGGCACCACGGCGTCCTGGCCAGGTTGGTGGCGGCGGTGGCCAGCTGCGCCTCGCTCAGGTCCACGCCGGTGACGTGCAGCTCCGGGAACCGCCGCAGCAGGATGTCCGTCTGTGCGCCCACGCCGCTGCCGACTTCCAGCAGGCGCGTGGCACCGCCGTAATCGATGCCGCTGAAGATGCTCGATTCGAACAGGCGCGACTGGGTGACCAGGCGGTGCTGCTCGGTATCGGAGAAGCCGTGGAGATAGGTCGGTGCAGTGATGGGCGGGGTCATGGCGAAGGCTCAGGCAGCGGACGACAACGATTCGCCGGCGGCGAGGGCGTCGAAATATTCGGTGGTCAGGGCGACCTGGCTGGCGGCATCCTCGGCGCGGTTGACCACCGCACGGAAGGCGGCGTTTTCCGGCCGGTCCTTGGCGTACCAGCCCAGGTGCTTGCGTGCGATGCGCACGCCCTGCTGCTCGCCATAGAAATCATGCAGCGCATGCAGGTGGCCCAGCAGCAGATCGCGTACCTCGGCGACCGACGGCGGCGCCAGCAGCGCGCCGGTGGCCAGGTAATGCGCCACCTCGCGGAAGATCCACGGGCGGCCCTGCGCGGCGCGGCCGATCATCACCGCATCCACGCCGGTCTGCTTGAGCACCTGCGCGGCCTTCTGCGGCGAATCGATGTCGCCGTTGGCGATCACCGGAATGCGCAGCGCCGCCTTGATCGCGGCGATGGTCTCGTACTCGGCGGTGCCGGTGTAATGCTGGTCGCGAGTACGGCCGTGCACGGCCAGCGCAGCGATGCCGCTGTCTTCGGCGATGCGGGCGATCCGCGGGCCATTGCGGTGGTCGCAGTCCCAGCCGGTGCGGATCTTCAGGGTGACCGGCACGTCCACCGCGTTGACCACCGCGGTCAGGATGCGCGCGACCAGATCCTCATCGCGCATCAGCGCCGAACCGGCCCAGGCGTTGCACACCTTCTTGGCCGGGCAGCCCATGTTGATGTCGATGATCTGCGCGCCGTGGTCCACGTTGTAGCGCGCCGCCTCGGCCAGCTGCTGCGGCTCGGTACCGGCGATCTGCACGCTGATCGGGTCCGGTTCGCCGGCATGGTCCATGCGGTGGAGCGATTTGCGGGTGTTCCAGAAGCGCGGATCGGAGATGGTCATCTCCGAGGCAGCCAAGCCTGCACCCAGCTGTTTGCACAGCAGGCGGAAGGGCTTGTCGGTGACACCGGCCATCGGCGCCAGCACCACGTTGGGCTGGATGTTGTAGGGGCCAATCTGCATGCGCCCATTGTAGAGCGCTGCGCCGGTGCCGGCCGCCCCCACCGCGCGCCTGTTCAGGCCGATCCGGAAGGGCCTGATGCGCACCGGTCATGAGCATATGCTTGACGATTGCTTCCGTCGTCCCCAGCGGCGGCGGATGCTGGCCGGTTACCGGTAGCGCCGGCCGCTGGCCGGCCATCGCGTGCTCAGGGGCTGCCGGCGGGTACTACCGCGTCAGGGTGCCGGCGACGTACAGGGCGGCCAGCGCCAGGCAGGTCAGGGAACTGGCATACCAGAAGCGCGCACCGTTGTAGCCCGGGCGGACCCGGCCAATGATCAGCCCGGCCAGGCCCCGGCCGCCGAGGATGCCGATGATCCCCAGCAGCACCCAGCGGGTGCCGGGCAGCGGGCGGACCCAGCCGGCGGCCGACAAGGCGTACAGCGTCCAGATGCCCAGCACGAGGGTGATCGCGGCCGTGATCACGGCGGGTTCGGCACGCCCGGCCCGGGCCAGTCGCACCATGCGTTGGCCGGCGCCGAAAAATTCATACCACGGCGCGCCGAAGGCGATGCAGCCAATGTGCAGCAGCACGGCAAGCGCGGTGCCGGTGGCGGCCAGCAGCATCCAGAAGGGGGTGTCGGTCATAACGTGCGTCGTCCGTGAGCGGGGGAGCTCATGGTCGAGTGGCTGCAGCATCGGGGCAATCCAGCCAGCGGCCATTCGCTGGCAATTTCCGGTCGTGGTCGCACGCGGGAAGGCACAGCGACCAACAGTCGATACGCAGCGCAGACGGTCCGGCCACGGCCGTCAACGCTCTCCGCGATTCCGGCGATCGTTCAGGGCGCCGGACCACACGCATAGGCCAACACCGCCAGATGCCGCCGCGGGTCGAGCCCGAGCAGGGCCAGCACGGCGGCATCCTCGAACGAGCCGATCGCGCAGCCGGCGGCATTCATCGCCGCCACTTCCTGCCCCAGCGCCCCCAGCCAGACCCCGGCCTCGATCAACACGAAGCGGCCACCACGCTCGACGTACTTGGCCAGCGTGCCGGCCGGCTCGGCGATCAGGAACAGCACGACTGCAGGGCGTTCGGGCCAGTCCACGCCCAGCAGCCTGGACAGCGCCGGCCATGCGGGGCAGGGCGCTACCGGCACCAGCGCGTGCTCGAGCGGGTCGTACCAATGGATGCCCGGCGCTGCCGCGGTCGCATCGTCGTTGCCGTACAGCGCGGCATAGGCCTGGATCGGGTACTTGGCCCCACCGGATGGCAGACGCCGCGTGTCACTGTCGCCGGGCCGGGCCCGCAGCGGGGCCAGCACGCGCCCCAGTTCCTTGGCGCCCCAGCGCGCGTCACCGAAGCGGCGGCCACTGCGGCGCTGCGCGAGGGCATCGCCGGGGTGTACCGGGTCCGGCAAGGCGACGCCGGCGGCTGCATGCAACGGCCGTGGCGGCGACCAGGCGCGTGCGACATCTTCGGCGATCCGCGCGCGCATCACGTCCGCGCGCGCGGGATTGAGTTCGCCGTTGTGCCAGAACAGATGGAACAGCGGGGCATCGTCCCAGGGGGAAGGCGGTGACGGCATGCGGTCCTCGGGGGTCAGCCCAATGGATGCGGAAAGGGGTTGGGAAACGCGCCGCCGTGCGGCACGCCGGGATAACGCCAGGCCACGTCCCGGCAGCGGCCACCAAGGAACGGCGCACGCTCGTCGGCGTGCAGGCCGCTGAGCTGCGGCGACACCACCCGCATCACCCGCAGGCCGGCCGCGGCCACATCGGCGGTGGTCAACTCGCGGTAGTACAGCGCGATGCCGGCACGGCCCAGCCGGCCCCGCAGCAGATCCAGCTCGGCGATGGCGCGCGGTGCGGCGGGCCGGAGCGCTGCGCTTGGCGGGGGCAGCTGCAAGGTGCTGTCGCCCGCCTCCCCGAACAGCGGCAGCTGCGGCCATAGCTCGGGGCGCAGGGTGTAGAACGCGGCATGTTCATCGAAACTGCACAGTGCTGCGGCATCGCGCGGCAGCCGGGCGCTTTCGCGGCCACACAGATGCGCGGCAAAGGTCAGCGCCTGCTGCCATTCCAGCAGCGCTTTGTGCAGCGCCTCGCCCGGCTCGGCGCGGCAGGCGATGCCCAGCACATGGCGGGGGCGGCCTTCGAACGGGATGCCGCCCGCGACGGCGATCACCGGGTGCGGGTTCCAGTGCTGGGTCAGATCGAAGGCCTGCAGTTCGCCACCGCGCTCGTGCGCGAAGGCCTGCCATTGGGCCGGCAACGCGATCCGCCGGCCGGCCACGCCATTGAGCCATGTCACCGCCAGTGCATCGCGCTCCAGCAGCTCCTGGGCGGCCCGCAACAGCGCCAGCCAGGCGCCATCGCGGCCATCGCGCCACGCTGCCAGCCCACTGGACGTCGACGGCAGACGCGCCAGGCCGCGGCGCGGCCCCAGTCCGACCAGTTCCTGCGGCACCCAGACCCTGCGGTTGTCATCCAGCGCATGCACCGCCGCGAACAGATCGTCATCGTGTTCGGGCATCGGCCACGGGAAGCCCGGCGTGGCGCGTTGGCGCGCCGAGAACAGCGCGAACGCCGATTCGTCCAGACGTTGTGCGGGCGTCAGCGCATCGCGGCGACGCACTTCCACGCTCGCCTGCGCCGCCGCCAGCCGCTCCAGTGCCTCGGCGACCGCGCCATCGGCGGCCGCCTCGGCATCCAGGGCGACCGCGCCCGAAACCCCCTGCCAGGGATTGGCCGGGTCGGCCGGCGCGGCGGCATTGTGCACGCGCCGTCCCTGGAACAACGGCCCGGTTGCATCGCAGGGACTGGCCTCGATCGGCTGCGCCGGGCGTACCAGACCACAGCGCGCACGCGCCGCGCCATGCAGCAGGTGCGAGGACAGCGTGGGCGTTTCCGGCTGCGCCGCCTGCACGGCGGCGCGGCTCATTTCATCACGCTCAGCCAGAGCATCATCTCGAGGGCGCCGACGGCGAACAGGCCCAGCAGCAGGGCGATGCCGATCCCGATGCCGCGCCCGAGCGACCGCCCCGAGCGCTCGTAGACGAGGGCGTAAATCCCGACATACAGCCCGACGGCAACGAACAGGCCGAAGATCGGGTTGGCGGTGCTCATGAAAATGCCGCCGCCGATCGCGGCCAGCGGCAAGGCGAACAGCCCCAGCAACACCCGGCTGGTGCGGCTCAACCCGGCCACCGGCACGACAGCAACGGGTGTCTGCGGACGCTCCGGCGTCGCAGCGCTGATCGGTGCCTGCGGCAACGCAGGTGGCTGGGGGTGGAGGTCCGTACGGGTGTCGACGCTGGCGACCGTGGCGTGTGCGTCGCTGCTGACGGCGGCAGGCGTTACGGGGTCCAGCTTGCCAAGCACCACCGCCGACAGCACCGAGGTACCGAGCAGGGTGACGATGCAGGAACTGCAGGTGGTCGACGTCGAGCCGCCGCCTGCCGCGGCAAGGTCCTGGCGTGAGGCACTGGCATCGAACTGGGTCGGCAGGCGATACATGAGGTCACTCCATTGACCGGGGCGGAAACGCCCGGCGCGTGGCGCACATTATCACGGGCGCCCGGTGTCCCAAGGCAAGGACAGCGGTGGCGGCAGCGACACTTCGCCGCCCTGGCAGGCGGGGCACCACGGCAGCCGCAGCACCCGGTCGCGCTCGCCGTGCAGGCGATGCAGGTCGAGCCAGACGCTGCGTTCGAGATAGCCCAGCAGCAGCGGCGGCTGATCCAGCAACGGCGCGACCAGCGCCGCGATCCGTGCCGGCTGCGCTGCGACGGTCGGCATCGCCGGCACGGGTGCTTCGCCCCAGCGGCGCAGCACCCGGTTGCCCAGGCAATACACACAGGCGCTCTGGCCGGGCACCACATAGGGGCCCAGCGCAAGCGTGTGGTGATAGCTGAGGTCGAGCAGCAGATGCGGTTGTGCCGGCATCTGCGTGCGGTAGCGGGCCAAGGCCTGTTCCCAGCCCAGCCCGTGCCGGACCAGCACAAGGAGGTCGGCATCGGCGACCGCATCGACGCGCTGCAGATCCGCGCTGGCATGCTGGTCGAAAGCGTCGGCCAACCCGGGCAGCGGTTCGCCGAGCCAGTCGAGTGCGTAGCGCTTCACTCTGCGCGCGGCGCGCAACGGCACCAGCACACCGAGACGTATCAGCTGGCGGACCGCCGGGCCGCACTCGGCATCGTCCTGCAGGATCGCCAGGGTGTCGTTTTCCCAGTGGCCGAGGGTCCGTTCGATGACCGTCGGGGTATCGGCCTCATCGACCACATACAGTTCGTCGGCGCCACCGGACACCAGCAGCAGCTGGCGCTGCGCATGGGTCTGCGCAAACAGCGCCCACGCCGGATTGCGCGTCCAGCGTGGTTCGCCCGCGTGTGGGCGTGCGTGTTGCTGACTGCCTGCTGCTGCCACTGCGTACAGTCCGTGTATCCGCGAAAACGCAAGGATAGCGGCAAACAGGCGGGCCACGTTCTGCTACGGTGCGCGCGTGCCCACGCCGCCTGTTGCCACCGCGTCCGTCCCCCAGCCGCCCTGGCGCGAGGCGATGCTGTGGATGCTGCTGCTCGGCGCGATGTTCATCCATGGCTACAGTTGGACCAACCATTGGGCCGCCAGCCAGGCCCAGACCTGCAGCCTGCATGGTCGCTGGGACGAGGCGATCCCGTTCTGGGCGTGGACGATCTGGCCGTACCTGGCGCTGAACCTGCTGTACCCGCTGACGTTCTTCCTCTGCCCGACCCGATCCGCCCTGCGCCGCCATGCGCTGGCCATCGCGCTGGTGCAGGCTGCCTGCATGCTCGCGTTCGTGTGCTGGCCGACCGGCAATGTGCGTGTGCTGCCGCAGCCGGAGGGCGCGAGCGGCCTGCTGTTCGCACAACTGCGCGCGTTCGAAGCGCCCTTCAACATGGCGCCGTCGCTGCACGCTGCGGTACTGGTGGTGGTCTGGCAGACATGGCGGCAGTCGCTGCAGGCGAATGCGGCAGCGGTGCGCTGGCTGTGGCACGGCGCCTGTGGCCTGATCCTGGTCTCGACGCTCACTACCTGGCAGCACGATCTGCTGGATGTGCTTGCCGGGCTGCTGGTCGGCGCGCTGGCGCTGTGGATCACGCGCTGCATGCCGCCCACGTTGGGGCGTACCGGCTGACTGCAGGCGACTGCGATTCCGGGTGCGGCGGCGGCCGGTGGGTCGAGCGCTGGGGCGCGATGCCCTTGCCGGCGAATGTCCCCCGGTGCCGGCCTGCGGCCGACCCCTCCTCCTTGATTTCGCCCACAAGGACATCGCGCCCCACGTGTCCAGACCACTGGCGCTGCAGGGAGAGCGTCGGTTTCCCTTCGGCTCGCGGCAGACCCCAGCGGAGACACGCCCAGATCCACAGCGAGATGCTGGGAGAAAAACCAAAAAAAAGGCCAGCGCGAACGCTGGCCTCTTGGTATCCACACCGGTGACGCTTACTTGTTCTCGGCATCACCCGGGGTGAAGTGCGGCATCGCCGCGGCGGCGCCTTCCTTCTCGGTCGAACGACCGGCGAACTGATTGGCGAAACGCACGTGGCGGGCAAACGCCGCGTCCGGATCCTGCGCGATCGAGGCCACCAGCGCACCGTTGAACGCATCGCCCGCACCGGTCGTGTCCAGCACCTGCACCTGCTCTGCGCCGACGCGGTAGTACGGCTGGGTATCGCCACGCAGGTTCTCTTCGGCGTGCGACACGAACACACCGACCGAACCCAGCGTCACCACCACGGTGCCGTTGCCGACCAGCTTGCGGCACAGCGCATGCAGGCTGGCGCCATCCAGCGCGGCGACGTCGTTGGCATCCACGCGCTCGCCGACATGACGGCCGAGCAGGGCAGCGAACTCGGTCTCGTTCGGGGTCAGCACATCGGCCAGCTTGAGCAGGCCGATGCTGGACGGCGCATCGGCAGGCGCCACGTTGAGCACGGTGGTGGCACCGGCCTCACGCGCGATCGCCAGCGCCGCTTCGATGGTTTCCACCGGCGATTCCAGCTGCGCCAGCACCACCTTGGCGCCGGCCAGCAGCGCGCGCTGCTGTTCGACGAAGTCCAGGCTCAACGCGGCGTTGGCGCCCGGGCCGATCACGATGGTGTTGCGGCCGCGGCTGTCGACATAGATGCCGCCGGTGCCGGTCGGCTCGCTGCTGGCCTCGGCGGTCAGCGCGAAGCCGTCCTGCTCGGCCAGGCCGCGGGCCATCGCACCGCCGGCGTCATCGCCCAGCGCGCACAGGAACGTGGTCGGCGCGCCGGCACGGCGGGCGGCCACGGCCTGGTTGAAGCCCTTGCCGCCGGGACCGGTGCTGTAGCGGCCGGCGATGGTCGCACCCGGGGCCGGGAGCGACTCACAACGCCAGACATGATCCACATTGAAGGAACCGATTACGACGACACTGCTACTCATAAAGACTGTTTCTCAGGGAACGGATATCAGCTGAAATGCGTCAGCACGCCGGCGATGGTCGCCGTCATGAAGGTGGCAATGGTACCGCCGAGCACGGCACGCAGGCCGAACTTGGCCAGATCGTGGCGACGCTCCGGCGCCAGCCCACCAATACCACCGATCTGGATCGCGATGGAGCTGAAGTTGGCAAAACCGCACAGCGCGTAGGTGGCGACCAGGCGGCCCTCGGCCGACAGCACCGTGCCCGGTACCTCGCCTCGGATGATCTTGGCCAGTTCCGAATACGCCACGAACTCATTGATCACGACCTTCTGGCCGATCAGCGAGCCCACGGTGGTGGCATCGGCCCACGGGGTACCGATCACCCAGGCGATCGGGGCCAGCAGGAAGCCGAACAGGGTGGACAGGTCGGTCGGGCGGCCGATGAGCGCGGCCAGGCCGGTGATGTCACCCAGCCAGGTCAACGGGGCGTTGATCAGGGCGATCAGGGCGATGAAGGCCAGCAGCATCGCACCGATGTTCAGTGCCAGCTTGAGGCCGTCGCCGGCACCGGCGGCAGCCGCGTCGATGATGTTGCTGGAGGTCTTCTCCACTTCCATCTTGACCGTGCCGCGGGTCAGCGGGGTACCGGTCTCGGGCACCAGCAGCTTGGCCACCACCAGGGTCGCCGGGGCGGCCATGATGCTCGCGGCCAGCAGATGCTTGGCGTAGAAGGCCTGCTCGACCGGATCGCCGGCGCCAAGCATGCCCACATACGCGGCCAGCACGCCGCCGGCAATGTGCGCCATGCCGCCGATCATCATGGTGATCAGCTCGGACTGGGTCATCTTGGCGATGTAGGGGCGCACCGTCAGCGGCGCTTCGGTCTGGCCGATGAACACGCTGGCGCAGACGCTGGTGGTTTCAGCACCGGACACGCGCATGATCTTGGTGATCGCCCAGGCCATGCCGCGCACGATCATCTGCATCACGTTGAGGTGGTACATGACCCCCATCAGCGCTGAGAAGAAGATGATGGTCGGCAGCACCTGGAAGGCGAAGATGAAACCGAACTGGCTGGTGTCCATCAGGCTGCCGAAGATGAAGCCCGAGCCGGCGTTGACGAACTCCAGGATCTTGACGAAGCCCTTGCCCAGCGCGTCGAACACATCACGGCCACCCGGGACCAGCAGCACCACCGCCGCGAAGGCGATCTGCAGTGCGATACCGGTGACGACCAGGCGCCAGTCGACAGCCCGCTTGTTGTTCGAGAACAACCAGGCAATGCCGATCAGCACTGCCAACCCGAACAGGCCGAAGCCAATCCTGCCCAAACCTTCGACCATGAGACTTCCCTTGGGGCGCCGCGAAAAACGGGAAGCCTAGAGCAGCGGCAGGGGCGGGGCAAGGAAAAGCAGCGTCCGCGAGCCGATCGGTCGTGATCGGGCCTGTATCGGCAAGGCATGGCGTGCTTTCCGTGCGGCGTGTCATGGGCCGTGAGACCGCTGCCGCGGTAAGCCGCGCGGAACTGTGCCGCCCCGCTCTACACTTACCGGCATCAATCCGGCCCGGTCGCGGGCCCGCAGCAGGAGAACCACATGCTCTATCGCCGTCTTGGCTCCACCGGCCTGAAGCTCTCGGCCCTGTCCTTCGGCGCCTGGGTGACCTTCGGCGACCAGATCGGCCGCGATGAGGCCCGCAAGCTGATCGCCACCGCCTGGGATGCCGGGGTCAACTTCTTCGACAACGCCGAAGGCTATGCCCGCGGCCGCGCCGAGCAGGTGATGGGCGATGTGATCGCCGACCTGCGCCTGCCGCGCGATGGCTTCTGCGTCTCCAGCAAGGTGTTCTTCGGCGCCGTCGACGACCCGCGCCCGACCCAGCACGGATTGTCGCGCAAGCATGTCACCGACGCCTGCCACGCTGCGCTCAAGCGCCTGCGGGTGGAGTATCTGGACCTTTACTATTGCCATCGCCCGGACCCGGATACCCCGATCGCCGAAACCGTGCAGGCCATGGATACCCTGATCCGCCAGGGCAAGGTGCTGTACTGGGGCACGTCGGAGTGGTCGGCCGCGCAGATCCAGGAGGCGGTGGACATCGCCGGCGCGCGCAACCTGCATGCGCCCTCGATGGAGCAGCCGCAGTACAACCTGCTGCACCGCGAGCGGGTGGAACGCGAGTACGCGCCGCTGTATGCCGAGGCTGGCCTGGGCACCACCATCTGGTCGCCGCTGGCCTCGGGCCTGCTGACCGGCAAGTACAACGCCGGCGTGGACCCGCAGTCGCGGCTGGGCCAGGAACAGCTGGGCTGGCTGAAGGCGCAGGTGCTGGACGATGGCAGCGACCGCCTGGAGCGGGTCCGTCGCTATACCGCTCTGGCTGCGCAGCTGGGCGTCTCGCCGGCGCAGCTGGCGATCGCCTGGTGCCTGCGCAATCCCAACGTCTCCAGCGTGATCCTCGGCGCCAGCCGGGTCAGCCAGCTGGAAGAAAACCTGGGCGCACTGGCGCTGTTCGAGCAGCTTGATGAGAGCATCTGGCAGCAGGTGGAAGCGGTCTTTGCCTGATCCCGTCTGCCGGGATCCGGGGAGCCGGCCAGCGGCCGGCACTACCGATCCTGCGGCGGCGGTAGATAGAACGGGACCCCAGCAGCGCCCGGATGGCTGGCAGAACGGGACACGGCGCTTGGAACAGGCGCCGTCCATCCAGAGTAGTGCCGGCCGCTGGCCGGCTCTGCAGCCCTCGCGCCGGACGCGAGCGCACTATGCGATTGATGGTAACTATCGAAAGCGGATGTTCGATCATTAATGTCATCTATCAAAGTGAGAATGGTTGTTGATTGTCAACTGAGAATCATTATCATTTGACTCGCCCCTCGCAACGAGTCCAGACGATGAACACTCAAGCTGCTGTACTGCTGCGCCCCGAAACGCTGACCCTCCGCGACCGTCCGGTCCGCGTGGTCCCGCCGGAAGAAGTGATCGACAGCGAAGCCCTGCTCAAGGGGCGCCGCGAAATCCTGATCCAGCACGGCGATCGTTTCTATCGCCTGCGTCATACCAGCAACGACAAGCTGATCCTGACCAAGTAACGGCCTTTCCTCCCCCAGCTCTCTCCCCCTCGACACTCCGCCGTCGACTCCGGTCCACGGCGTGGGTCGAGGGTCTCCCCTCGCAACCGTCGATTGCAGGTAGACCGCCATGAGCCGTGCCCTTTCCGTCGGCCGCCCACCGGGCCGCCATCCCATCGCCGGCCTGCCATCGGCCGCGCAACTGGCCTCGCTGGGTACCGTGCTGTGCCTGTACCGCCCGGACAGCAGTGAACTCGGTGGCTGGAAACACGCTGTCTCCGCGCATGCCTGCCAGGGCATGGACAGCGAAGGCATCCGCGAAAGCCTCTGCTTCGTCGACGCCCGCGGCCGCTGCTGCTGGCGCCTGTATCTGCTGCCCGACAGCGATTTCCTCGCTTGGGATCGCCTCGTGTCCGCGTTTCCCGCACGGCCCGAACCGGTCAACGACGCCGGTGTCGCCGAGCGCCTGTGGCGACGCCTCGCCGTGCGCCTGGGCAACGACGCGTGGCGCATGTGCGCGCTGCGCCTGCAGGTCGGCGAAGGCCGCGAACTGGCCGCCAGCCTGGCCTCGTTGTCGTCCCTGGGCGCCACCACCGCGCGCCGGATCGGCAACGTTGAAGGTGCCGAAGGCGAGCTCTGGGTCGACGACTGCTGCTGCGCCGCCGCGGCCCGCCGCAGCGGACCATGGACGGCCGACGGCATGCCGGTGATCCAGCTGTAATGACACACTCGCTCGCCCTGGCAGCGCTGCTGCTCGCGCTCACCGCCAGTGCGCATGCCACACCGGCCGACCCCGCGCGCGACCGCGCCAGCATCCTGGCCATGCAGGGCGAATACACCGTCGATTTCGCCTTCGACGAGACCGTCCTGCTCAAACCCGGCTACGAACGCGCCCCGGCCGTGCGCACCGGTGGCAACGAAGTGGTGATCGTGGTCGAAGACACCCCGAAGCGGGTGGTGCTGCAGCACCTGCTGGTCGAACCGAAGAGCGGCCACGTCACCAAGCACTGGCGCCAGGACTGGGTCTACCAGGCACCGACACGGTTCGAGTTCAGCGCCGACCAGACCTGGCAGGTGCGTCCGATACCGGCAGCGCTCACCACCGGCGCCTGGACCCAATGCGTCTACGAAGTCAGCGACGCACCGCGTTACTGCGGCACCGGCGCCTGGCGCTACGACAACGGCATCGCCGCGTGGACCAGCGACCTCAGCTGGCGCCCCCTGCCGCGCCGCGAATACACCCGCCGCAGCGACTACAACGCCCTGGCCGTGATCAACCGGCACACGCGCACGCCCAACGGTTGGACCCACGAGCAGTTCAACACCAAGATCCAGCGGCGCCCCGACGGCACGCAGACACCGATCGCGCGCGAATTCGGCTTCAACGAGTACAACAAAACCACCGAGGTGGACTTCACCCCCGCCTACGCCTACTGGACCGCCACCGCGGGTTACTGGGCGAAGGTGCGCCAGCGCTGGGACGACTTCCTCGGGCAGGCACCGGGCGTGCACCTGAAAACCAAACCCGACGGCATGGCCATGATCATCCCGCTGTTCACCCAGGCCCAGGACATCCAGGACGGCAAGACCGTGGTGGACACCGAGATCGACGCCGTCTTCCAGCAGTGGGTAGAAAAAGCACCGCCAGAAAGAGCGCGCTGACACCGACGCCATCGGTAGCGCACGCGTCCATCGTCAAACCTCGAAGCAGCACAGTGCCTCATCGATGGTCGTGCCAACTGCAGATGAGCTGCTCTCCCATCCGGCCAAGGCCATCCCTCGAGAAGGATGGCGGGTAGCCCTGCCCGGGACCGTCAGGGCGCCAAGGATGGCGCCCACGAGCCCCCAGGGATGGGTTTACGGCGCGTCCTGGGCAGGGCTGCCCGCCAGCCTTCAGGCCATGAACACCAAGACGCCGTCGCTGTCGCTTTCGCTTTCAATGCAACGGCGCCCCAAACTCACGCCTCCCGAAGCGCCAACGCAGGCGGCGTATGCAGAATCCGTCGCGTCCCCCACCAGCCGGCCGCCATGCTCAACAGCACACCCAACCCACCGCCCACCAACAACGGGCCCCACGGCGGACTCAGCGTCAACTCGAACACCTGCCGCGCCACCACCGAGCCCAGCAGCGCCGCCGCACCCACCGCCAGCAACGCCGACAACAGCCCCAGCGCACCGAACTCCACCAGCACCGCACCGCGCAGCTGACGGCGCGTTGCCCCCAGCGTACGCAGCACCGCACTGTCGTAGCGCCGCTCACCGGCGGTGGCCTGCAACGCCGCCAGCAGCACCAGCAGCCCGGCCAGCAGACTGAAGCCCATCACCAGCTGCACCGCCTGGCTCACCCGGTCCACCACCTCGCGCACCCGTTCCAGGATGCCGTCGATATCCAACAGTGAAATGTTCGGGTACTCCCGCGTCAGCCCGGCCAGCGCCGGCGCCTGCGCGCGTGGCAGATGGAAGGCGGTGATCAGGTTGTACGGCGCATCGGCCACCGCGCCTTCGTTGAGCAGCAGGAAGAAGTTGACCCGGAACGAATCCCAGTCCGCCTTGCGGATGCTGGTGATCGTGAAGCTGCGCTCCTGATCGCCCATCTGCAGCGTCACCGTGTCGCCCAGCGTCATCCCGTAGCGCTCGGCCCAGCCCTGCTCGATCGAGGCCTCTGCCGCCGTGCTGCCCGCCTTCCAGAACGTCCCGCTGAGCAGCGTATTGGCCGGCGGGAAATCATGCCGCCACGAGAAATTGACCGGCCGGTTGGCATCGTCATCCTCGTTGCTGTTGTCCTCGCGCGCCTGCCGCTGCGGCGGCCGATCATTGACCGCCAGCAGGCGGCCGGTACTGAACGGTTCGATGCCCGGCGAAGCCACGCCCAGCCCACCCAGCGTGGCCAGCACGGCATCGCGCTGCTCGGGCTGGATGTTCATCAGGAAGTAGTTCGGCGTATCGGTCGGCAAGCGATCGCGCCACTGCGCCAACAGCCCCGGACCGATCACCGACAGCAGCAGCAGCGAACACAGCGACAGCGACAGGCCGACCAGCTGCATCACCGCCAGACCGCGGCGGCGCGTCAACGAGGCGAGCCCCAGCTTCCAGCGCCCGCGCAGGCGCGGCTGCAGCCCGCGCAGCAGCCACAGCAGCAGCGCACCGAGCGCGCCGGCCAGGGCGGCCAGTGCAGCCAGCCCGCCGAGCACCCACGCGGCCAGCTTTACATCGCCGGTGGCCTGCACGGTGAGTGCCACGGTGGCCGCCAATGCTGCGGCATAGACCAGCATCGAACTCGGCGGCAGCGCGGCGAAGCTGCGGTTGAGCACGCGCATCGGCGGCACGCTGCGCAGGCGCAGCAGCGGCGGCAGACCAAAGCCCAGCAGCAGCACCAGCCCGATGCCGGCTCCACTCAGTGCCGGCGTGGCTTGCGGCAGGGGCAGGCGGTTCGGGATCAATCCCCCCAGCGCCTGCACCAGCCCGGCCTGCGCGGCCATGCCCAGCCCGATACCGACCAGGCAGGCCGGTATCGCCAGCATCACCAGCTGCAGTGCCATCGCAGTGAGGATGTCGCGCTGGCGCGCGCCCAGGCAGCGCAGGATCGCGACCTGATCGATGCGTCGCATCGCGAAGCGGTTGGCGGCCAGCGCGGTGGCGACACCGGCCAGCAACACCGCCAGCAGCGCGGCCAGCGACAGGAAGCGACCGGCCAGATCGAACGCGCCACGCACACCGCGCTGGGCATCGGCGATGCCGACAATGCGGTAGCCCTTGGCCTGCGGCGTGAGCCATTCGCGGAACGCCTCGATCTGCGCCGGCGCACCGGCGAACATCATCCGGTATGACGCGCGGCTGCCCGGCCCGAGCAGGCCGGCGCGATCCACATCGATGCGGTTCACCAGCAGCGGCGGCGACAGCTGCATCAGCTCACCGGAGGTGTCCGGCTCGGCCTGCAGCACGCGGGTCACGTTCAACGTGCCCGCGCCGAATTCCAGTGCATCGCCCACCTGCAGGCCCAGCGCCTGCATCAGGCGGGGATCGGCATACGCTTCGCCCGGCGGCGGCGTTCCCGCGGTTTCGCTGGCGCTGTCATGCAGCGTGCGGCTGACCTGCAGTTCACCGCGCAGCGGGTAGCCATCGGCCACCGCCTTGATGTTGGCCATCTGGCTGTCATCGCCATGGAACAGCACGCTGGGGAAGCTGACCATGCGCGTGTTGGCCAAGCCGCGCTCGCGCGCTGCATCGGCGAAGGTCTGCGGGATGTCTTCACGGCCGCTCAGGCCCAGATCACCGCCAAGCATCTCCGCCGCGCTGCCGGTCAGTGCCAGGGTCACGCGGTTGACCAATGTCCCGACGGCGGTCATCACCGCCACGCCCAATACCAGCGCGGCGAACACGGTCAGCAGATCGCCAGCCAGGAATTCGCGACGCAGCGCACGCGCCGCATGGCGCACGACATTCATGCGCCTGCACCTGCACCGGCAACGGCAACGGTGTCGGCCAGGCGGCCACCGTCGAGCTGGTAGATGCGCTCGCAGCGCTGCGCCAGGCGCAGGTCATGGGTGACCAGCACCAGGGTGGTATCGCTGGTGGCGTTGAGCGCGAACAGCAGGTCACTGATCTGCTGCCCGGTGGTCTGGTCCAGGCTGCCGGTGGGCTCATCGGCGAACAGGATGCGCGGCCGCGCCACGAACGCACGCGCGAGTGCGACACGCTGCTGCTCGCCACCGGAAAGCTGGCGCGGGTAGTGACGTGCACGATGGCCCAGGCCGACCTGTTCCAGCACCTCGCGCACCCGCGCGGGATCCTCGCGGCCGGCCAGTTCCAGCGGCAGCGCGATGTTCTCTTCGGCGGTCAGTGCCGGCAGCAGGTGGAAGCTCTGGAACACGAAGCCGACCTCGCGTGCGCGCAGCTGCGCGCGGGCTTCCTCATCGAGCGTGTTGAGCTCGGCACCGGCCAGCGCGATGGTGCCGTGGCTGGGCAGGTCCAGCCCGGCGAGCAGGCCGAGCAGGGTGGTCTTGCCCGAACCTGAAGCGCCGACGATGGCCACGCTCTCGCCTTCATGGACGGTCATGTCAATGTTGTCCAGTATGTGGACTTCACCCTCCGGGCCACGTGCGGACTTTCCCACGTTGTGGGCGGCGATGGCGACGGGCGCGCTGCGGGGGGACAGGCTGTCGATGAGGATTCTCCAATGAACCAAGCAAGTGGAATGGGCCGCGTGGCCTCGATGGGCTGGCTGCTGGCAGGGTTGCTGCTGATGCCGATGCTGGCCTGTGCCAAAGCTCCGGACACCCGTGCGGCGGTGCTGGTGGTCGGCGACAGCCTCAGTGCCGCCCACAATATCCCGGCCGCGTCGGGCTGGGTAAACCTGCTTCAGCAGCGGGTCAAACAACAGATCAAGGCGCCGCCGGCGATCATCAACGCCAGCATCAGCGGCGAAACCACCGCCGGCGCGCTGACTCGCCTGCCAGGGCTGCTGGAGAAGCACCGGCCCTCCGTGGTGGTGATCGAACTGGGCGGCAACGATGCGTTGCGCGGGCTGACCCCGGCGCAACTGCGCGGCAACCTGGAAAAGATGATCGTGGCCAGCCAGAAGGCGGGCGCCAAGGTGCTGCTGCTGGGCATCGACGTGCCGCCCAACTATGGCCCGGCCTACCGCCAGCGCCTGCGCCAGACCTATGCGGCGCTGGCCAAACAGTACAACGTGCCGCTGCTGCCGTTCCTGCTTGAGGGGGTGGCCTTGAAGCCGAACCTGATGCAGGCCGACGGGCTGCACCCCACCGCCGCTGCGCAGCCGCAGGTGCTGGACAACGTCTGGCCGTTGCTAAAACCCTTGCTTTGATCGGTGTGTGAGGAACTTCACGCCGCGTCCACTGGCGATGCGGCATGTTTCACAAAGCTGAAGAAAGAGGGAATCCCATGCGTCAGACAAAGGAGACCTCCGGCCTGGTGCTGGTGGTCGAAGACAACCGTAATATTTCCGAGATGATCGGCGAGTACCTGGAAGGGCGCGGCTTCGAAGTCGACTACGCCCAGGATGGGCTGGACGGTTATCGTCTGGCGGCCGAGAACAGCTACGACGTGGTCGTGCTGGACCTGATGCTGCCGCGTCTGGACGGCATCGAAGTCTGTCGCCGCCTGCGCAACGACGCCCGCAAGTCCACGCCGGTGCTGATGCTGACCGCGCGCGACACGCTGGACGACAAGCTCACCGGCCTGGGGTTCGGCGCCGATGACTACCTGACCAAGCCGTTCGCGATCCAGGAACTGGAAGCCCGCCTGCGCGCGCTGATCCGCCGCGAGCGTCGCCAGGTCGGCTCGGAAGTGCTCAAGGTCGCCGACCTCGTGCTCGATCCGGTCAGCATGCGCGCGACGCGTGCCGGCACCGAACTGCAGCTCTCGCCGATCGGCCTGCGCCTGCTGACGATCCTCATGCGCGAATCGCCGCGTGTGGTGACCCGGCAGGAAATCGAACGCGAGATCTGGGGCAATGGCCTGCCCGACTCGGACACCCTGCGCAGCCATCTGTACAACCTGCGCAAGATCATCGACAAGCCGTTCGACCGCCCGCTGCTGCACACCGTGCAGAGCGCCGGCTACCGTATTGCCGATATCGCCCAGCCGATGAGCTGATGGGCGGTCGATCGCCGCTCGGCCGCCTGCGGGCGGCATGAGCGATCCGATCCTCCGGTACCCTCTGGAGCATGACGGCCCGGCCTCTGCCGGGCCGTTGTCATGGTTTGCACGATGGACTCACGGCAAGCTTTCCTATAATCGCCGCGAACCGCCCTGGACCCCGTAATGCCGCACGGTCTGCCGCGCAAGATCCGCATCGTCTTCATCCTCCAAGCCGTGCTCGCCAGCCTGGGCATCCTGCTGGGCGCCTGGCTGGTGTCGTTGGTGATCAAGCACAGCCTGGTCAGCAGCGCGCTGCAGGAGGAGGCCGGCTACTACTGGCAACTGCACGAGGCCTCGCCGGTGCAGCCCCCGCCCAATACCCAGAACATCCGCGGTTACCTGCTCGAGACCGGGCAGTCGCCGCTGAGCCTGCCGGCCAACCTGCGCACGCTCCCCCCCGGCTTCCATGAGCTCAAGGACGACGACCAGCTGGTGCTGGTCGATGCGCGTCCGGAAGGCCGCCTCTATCTGGTGTTCCTGCGTTCGCGCGCGGAGATGCTGGCGTTCTGGTTCGGCATCGTGCCGGTGCTGCTGACCCTGCTGGCCGTCTACGGCGCCTCATGGATCACCTACCGCGCCTCCAAACGCCTGGTATCACCGGTGAACTGGCTGGCCCGGCGCGTCTCGCGCTGGGACCCCGGGCATCCGGAAGCGGCCGATCTGGCCCCGGCCAAGCTGCCGGCCGACATGCAGGGCGAGACCCGCCAGCTGGCCGCCGCGCTGCACTCTCTGGCCACCAAGGTCACCGCGCACGTCGCGCGCGAGCGCAACTTCACCCGCGATGCCAGCCATGAGCTGCGCACCCCGCTGACCGTGATCCGGGTGGCCAGCGACATGGCGCTGGGCGACCAGGACATGACCCCGCGCCTGCGCCGCGGCCTGCAGCGCATCCAGCGCGCCGGGCGTGACATGGAGGCGGTGATCGATGCCTTCCTGATCCTCGCCCGCGAGGCCGATGTCGAGCCGCAGGTCGAGCTGTTCGACGTCAACGAGATCGTCCGCTACGAGGTCGACAACGCCCGCGAGCTGATCGCCGGGCGGCCCGTGGAGATCCACCTGCACAGCAATGGCCCGGTGATGCTGCACGCGCCACCGCGGGTGCTGCAGGTGGTGGTCAGCAACCTGCTGCGCAATGCCTGCAGCTATACCGACGAAGGCCGGATCGACGTCGATGTCGAAGACGATCGCGTGGTCGTGCGCGATACCGGCATCGGCATGTCCGCCGAAGCACTCGGGCGCGCGTTCGAGCCGTTCTATCGTGCCGAGCCCAGCCGCCCACAGGGCACCGGGCTGGGGCTGTCGATCGTGCGCCGGCTGTGCGACCGCTTCGGCTGGAAGATCGCCCTGACCAGCGAGCCCGGGCAGGGTACCCAGGCCACGATCCACTACCGCTGAGTCGGGGAGGCGCTGCGCCTCCCGGCGTGGCTCAGTTGCACTGCACCTTGGGTGCCAGCGCTTTGCGCCAGATCGCATAGCCTTCCGGCGTCATGTGCAGCATGTCCTCGCGGAACAGCGCGGCGCGCGGCTGGCCGTCGGCACCGAGCATCGGCGTGTAGACATCGGTGTAGCCGGTGTTGGGCAGCGTGGCCAGCGTGGCCTTGATCATCGCGTTGGCCTCGTTGATCGCCGGCAGCAGGTTGGCGCGTGAGGGGCTGGGCTTGATCGAGATGTACTCCACCGTGGTCCTGGGCAGATCGCGGTGCACGCGCTTGACGAAGGCGACCACGTCGTCGTGGACCTGGGCCGGGCTGCGGCCGCTGTTGAGGTCGTTGTCGCCGGCGTAGAAGAACACCTTGCACGGCGCATACGGGATCACGATGCGATCGGCATACCAGGTGCTGTCGCGCACCTCCGAGCCGCCGAAGCCGCGGTTGAACACCGGCTGGCCCGGGAAATCAGCTGCCAGGCTCTCCCACATGCGGATCGAGGAGCTGCCGATGAATTCGATGCCACCGCGCGGCGGCGGGTTGGCCGCATCCTGGGCCGCGAACTGCGCCATGTCGCCGGCCCAGGCCACGTTGGAGACCTGGGTGGGTACCTGCGGCGCAGCGGGGCCCGGGGTACGGGCCAACGCGGGCAAGGCGGCGCCCAGGGCAAGGGCGAGCAGAACGGGGCGGGCGCAGCGATGCAGCATGGGCAACTCCTGGGGTGGGGCACCCGCTCGGGTGCCCGGACGGGCAGGCGTCCATCATAAAAGCTGCCGCCGGGCCGCGCTTTACCACGGACGGGCGTTGGCCGCCTTCGACAATGCCTTGGCCGGCTTATGGCAAAATGAGCGATTGCCTGCCCCATTCAGCGATGCCCATGACTGTCTGCCGTGTGCTGTTCCTGCCGTTCCGGCCCGCGTTGCCGACCGGGGTGCCTGCCCATGGCGGATGAAATCGGCCACCTGCCGCGCGGCCCCAAGCGCATCTTCAAGGCCGCGGTCTGGTCCTGGCAGGGGCTGCGTGCGGCCTGGCTGCACGAGTCCTCGTTCCGGCTGGAGGTCTACCTGCTGATCGTGCTCGCCCCGCTGGCGCTCTGGCTCGGCCAGACTCCGGTGGAGCGTGCGCTGATGATCGGCTCGGTGTTGCTGGTGCTGGCCATGGAACTGGCCAACTCGGCGATCGAGGCGGTGATCGAACGCTACGGCGCCGAGTTCCATGAGCTCGCCGGGCGTGCCAAGGACATGGGCTCGGCCGCCGTGTTCGTGCTGATGATGAACGTACTGGTGTGCTGGGTCCTGATCCTGCTGCCGCAGATCTTCTGACGTAACACTTCTGGCGCGTCACGCGCGTCATCCCCCCTGTAAGGATGGAAGTCAATGTTCCTTGAGTTGTTGTCCGACCCCAATGTCTGGTTGACCCTGTTTACGCTGAGCGCGCTGGAAATCGTGCTGGGCATCGACAACCTGGTGTTCATCTCGATCGCGGTGAGCAAGCTGCCCGAGGCGCGCCGTCCGTTCGCGCGCAAGCTCGGCATCGCGGTGGCCTGCATCACCCGCATCCTGCTGCTGGTCTCGCTGGCCTATCTGGCCCACATGGAAGCCAACCTGTTCACCATCGCCGGCATGGGCATCTCCATCCGCGACCTGGTGCTGATCCTCGGTGGCCTGTTCCTGATCATCAAGGGCACCATGGAGATCCGCGAGCTGATCACCGGCGGCGAAGACGAAGACCCCACCACCACCAAGGCCTCGGCCGTGTTCGGCATGGTGATCGCGCAGATCGCCGTGATCGACATCGTGTTCTCGCTGGATTCGGTGATCACCGCCGTGGGCATCGCCGACCACATCCCGGTGATGGTCGCTGCGATCCTGCTGTCGGTCGCCGTGATGCTGCTGGCCGCCAACCCGCTGGGCCGCTTCATCGATGCCAACCCCACCGTGAAGATGCTGGCCCTGGCCTTCATCCTGCTGATCGGCGTGGTGCTGATCCTGGACGGCCTGAGCGTGCACGTGCCCAAGCCCTACATCTACGCCGCGATGGGCTTCTCGGTGCTGGTGGAATGGCTGAACCTGCTGATGCGCCGCCGCGCCGTGGCGCACAACGTGCCGGGTGCCGGCAACTGGTAAGGGAGAGGTGCCGACCGTTGGTCGGTACCCACATCCGCTTTACCCGGAACATGGCATGCTCCGGATCCCGTTCATCGAGATCCGGAGCCGGCCATGCGATCGTTCTCCCGTTTGTTGTGCCTGGCCGTGCTGGCCTCCCTGTTGTCCGGTTGTGGCTACAACGCCATCCAGCAGAAGGATGAGCAGGTCAAGGCCGGTTGGGCCGAGGTGCTCAACCAGTACAAGCGCCGCGCCGATCTGATCCCCAACCTGGTGCAGACCGTGGAAGGCTATGCCAACCAGGAACGCCAGGTGCTGACCGATGTCACCAACGCCCGTGCGCGCGTGGGGCAGGTCAACGTCAATGCCGACGATGCCGACTCCCTCAAGCAGTTCCAGCAGGCCCAGGGCGAGCTGAGCGGTGCGCTGTCGCGCCTGCTGGTGGTCACCGAGAACTACCCGAACCTGAAGTCCGACCAGGGCTTCCGCGATCTGCAGGCACAGCTGGAAGGCACCGAGAACCGCATCACCGTGGCGCGCGGCCGCTATATCCAGATGGTGCAGGACTACAACACCTACATCCGCCAGTTCCCGCAGGTGATCACCGCCAAGCTGTTCGGCTATGCGACCAAGCCGAACTTCACGGTGGAGAACGAAGCGCAGATCTCGCAGCCGCCGGCGGTCAAGTTCGGTTCGCAGCCACCGGCCCCGGCCCCGGCACCCGCACCGCAGGCGCCGCCGCAGCAGCCGCAGCCGCAGCCGGCGAACTGAGCCCGTGACCACGCGCCTGCTGCGTTGCCTGCTGCTGTTCTGCCTGGCGCTGGCGCTGGCGCTGCCGGCCTGGGCGCAGACCCAGGCCGCGATCCCGGCGATGTCCTCGCCGGTGGTGGATACCACCGGCACCCTGGATGCCGCGCAGACCCAGGCGCTGGAGGCGCAGGCGTTGGCGTTGCAGCAGCGCAAGGGCAGCCAGCTGCAGATCCTGATGGTGCCGACCACCGCGCCGGAAACCATCGAGCAGTACACCCAGCGGGTGTTCGAGCAGTGGTCCATCGGCCGCAAGGGCGTGGATGACGGCGTGCTGCTGGTGGTGGCCAAGGACGATCGCCGGGTCCGCATCGAGCCGGGCTATGGTCTGGAAGGCGCGATTCCGGATGCGATCGCCAACCGGGTGATCCAGGAGTACCTGGCCCCGCGTTTCCGCACCAATGACTATGCCGGTGGCCTCACCGACGCCAGCGCCGCGCTGGTCAAGCTGATCGACGGCGAGGCGCTGCCCGCGCCGGTCAGTACACATCGCGCCCAGGACACCCCGGCCGGTGGCAACTGGACGATGGCGCTGGGCATCGGCCTGTTTGCCGGTCTGTTCCTGCGCGGCATCCTGGGCTGGCTGCCGCGACCGCTGCGCGCGCTGGCGAGCGGTGCCGGGGCCGGGGTGGCCGCGTTCCTGTTCACCTCGCTGGTGGTCGCCAGTGGCGCGGCCGCCGTGGTGGGCCTGCTGGTCGGCCTGACGTCGGCCGGTCGCGGCGGCGTGTTCGCGCGCAGTGGCGGCTGGGGTGGGGGTGGCTGGGGCGGTGGCGGGTTCGGTGGCGGCGGCGGGGGCTTCGGCGGCGGTGGAGGCGGCTGGGGTGGAGGGGGTGGACGTTCGGGAGGCGGTGGCGCCTCGGGAGGCTGGTGATGCGCTGGCTCCGGCACGTGTTTTCCCCGTCGGTGCGGCGCGCCTTCCCACCCGCACATCTGCAGGCGATCACCGATGCGATCACTGCCGGCGAGCGGCGCCACGGTGGCCAGGTGATGTTCGCGGTGGAAGCGGCTCTGCCGCTGGCCGCGTTGTGGCAGGGCATCACCGCACAGCAGCGCGCACAGCAGGCCTTCGCACAGCTGCACACCTGGGATACCGAACACAACAACGGCGTGCTGATCTACCTGCTGCTGGCCGACCATGCCATCGAGCTGGTCGCCGACCGCGGGCTGCGTGGGCGCATCGGTGAGGCGCAGTGGCAGGCGATCTGCGCGCACATGCAGCAGCGGCTGCGCGAGGGCGCGCTGCAGGAGGGCGTGCTGCTGGCGATCGAAGAGGTTTCCGACCTGCTGGCCGGGCACTATCCGCCCGTTCCGGGGTCACAGGATGACGGCCTGCCGGACACGCCGCAGATGCTGGGCTGAAGCCCGGCAATCGCGTGATCGGGGCCACCGCGAGGCCGCTCCCGGGCGGCGCTAGAATATCGGCATCCCTGCAAGGCATCGCCCATGATCTATTTCCACGACATCGACCCCATCGCCATCTCGCTTGGGCCGATCAAGGTGCATTGGTACGGCATCATGTACCTGCTCGGCTTCACTGCCGCCTGGTGGCTGGGGCGCAAGCGGATCGCGGCCGGGCGCCTGCCCGGGGTCGATGCCAACGGCTTCTCCGATCTGCTGTTCTACGCGATGCTCGGCGTGGTCGTCGGTGGCCGCGTGGGCTACATGCTGTTCTACGCCACCTCGGAATTCCTGCACAACCCGCTGCTGCTGTTCAAGGTCTGGGACGGCGGCATGAGCTTCCACGGTGGCCTGCTCGGCGTGCTGTTCGCCGCGTGGTGGTGGTCGCGCAAGCATCGCCTGCACCTGTTCGATACCCTCGATTTCATGTCCCCGCTGGTGCCGCTGGGCCTGGGTTTCGGCCGCATCGGCAACTTCATCGGCGCCGAGCTGTGGGGCAAGTACACCGATGGCACCTGGGGCGTGGTGTTCCCGAGCGGCCTGCCGGCGCCGTTGAACGGGCTGGACCTGGCCACGCTCAAGGCCGAGTTCGCCACCGGCGCGCTCAACCCGTACGCCCGCCATCCCTCGCAGCTGTATGAAGCGCTGCTGGAAGGCCTGGTGATGTTCGTGGTGCTGTGGGCGGTATCGGCCAAGCCGCGCCATCGCTATGTGATCGCCGGCCTGTTCGCGCTGATGTACGGCATCTTCCGCTTCGCGGTGGAGTTCGTGCGCATGCCCGACAACGGCGTCTACCTCGCCTTCGACTGGTTCACCCGTGGCCAGCTGCTCAGCCTGCCGCTGGTGGCCTTCGGCCTGGTGTTGCTGGCGCTGTCGCGCCGTGCGCCGGTGCTGCAGCCGGTCCTGCCGGTCGCTACCGCGGGCGCCAAGGCATGAAGGCCTACCTGGAGCTGCTTGAGCATGTGCTGGAGCACGGCACGGAAAAGTCCGATCGCACCGGCACCGGCACGCGCAGCGTGTTCGGCTGGCAGATGCGCTTCAATCTCAATGACGGCTTCCCGTTGGTCACCACCAAGAAGCTGCACCTGCGCTCGATCATCCATGAGCTGCTGTGGTTCCTGAAGGGGGATACCAACATCGGGTATCTCAAGGAGCACCAGGTGCGGATCTGGGACGAATGGGCCGATGCCAACGGCGACCTCGGCCCGATCTACGGCAAGCAGTGGCGCAGCTGGGCCACCGCCGATGGCGGGGCGATCGACCAGATGCAGTGGCTGGTGGACGAGATCAAGCGCAACCCGGATTCGCGCCGGCTGGTGGTCAGTGCCTGGAACGTGGGCGAGCTGTCGCAGATGGCGTTGATGCCGTGCCACAATCTGTTTCAGTTCTATGTGGTGGACGGCAAGCTCAGCTGCCAGCTGTACCAGCGCAGCGGCGACATCTTCCTCGGCGTGCCGTTCAACATCGCCAGCTACGCGCTGCTGACCCACATGGTGGCGCAGGCGACCGGGCTGGGCGTCGGCGATTTCGTGCACACCCTGGGCGATGCGCACCTGTACTCGAACCATTTCGAGCAGGCCCGCGAACAGCTCGCACGTGAGCCGCGCGCGCTGCCGAAACTCTGGTTGAACCCCGACGTGACCGATCTGTTCGGTTTCCAGTTCGATGACATCCGCATCGATGGTTACGACCCGCACCCGGCGATCAAGGCCCCGGTGGCGGTGTGAGCAACACGCGCATGAGGCTCTCCCTGATCGCCGCGCTGGACACCGACCACGGCATCGGCCGTGACAACGACCTGCCATGGAAGCTGCCGGACGATCTCAAGCGCTTCAAAGCGCTGACCGTCGGCAAGCCGATCCTGATGGGGCGCAAGACCGCGCAGTCGCTCGGCCGTGCCTTGCCGGGCCGGTTGAATCTGGTGCTGACCCGCAGTGGGCAGGTGCCGTTCGACGGCATGCAGGCGGTGGCCTCGATCGAGCAGGCGCTGCAGGCAGCGGGCGCTGCGGGGGCCGAAGAGCTGTGCGTCATCGGTGGCGGCGAGATCTATCGCCTGGCCATGGCC
This sequence comes from Stenotrophomonas sp. 05L413, assembly GCF_056397945.1. NCBI lineage: Bacteria > Pseudomonadati > Pseudomonadota > Gammaproteobacteria > Lysobacterales > Lysobacteraceae > Stenotrophomonas > Stenotrophomonas sp. 05L413. Next base: position 17,777 of record NZ_JBFTOL010000006.1, on the reverse strand, counting down.
CAGGCCACCGATCTGCACCTGACGTGGGTACAGACCACTGTACCGGCCGATACCCATTTCCCGCCGGTCGATCCGGCGCTGTGGGTGGAGGTGGCGCGCGAACACCACGCGGCCGACGAGCGGCACGCGTTCGCGTTCGATTTCGTGGATTACCGCCGCGCCTGAGCGCGCGCTGCAGGCAGGCCGGTCGTACTGACCGGCCTGCGGCTCATTCGGCGTCGCTGGTGACGTCGTTGTTCTGCGGCTGTTGCTGTTGCTCGGTGTTCTGCGCGGGCTTCGCACCACCGCCCTGTCGGCCCTGGCCGCCCCGGCCACGGTCGCGCCCCTGGCCTTGGCCCTGGCGCGGTGGACGCCCATTCGGCTGCGCACCCTCGGCAGCCGGCCGGCGAGCCGGCGGACGCGGCGCGGACACCGGCTTGGGCACATCGCGGCCCGGCACCTGCACCACGCGCAGTTCTTCGGTATCCAGCTGCAGTGCGGTGAGCTTGCCACCCCAGACCGCGCCGGTATCGATCGCATGCACCCCCTGGGTGATGGTCAGGCCGAGGGCGGACCAATGCCCGCAGACGATCTTCAGATCGCGCTCGGCGCGGCCCGGCACTTCGAACCAGGGGTACAGGCCCTGTTCCTGCGTACCCGGCGTGCCCTTGTCTTCGATCCCGATCCGGCCCCGCGGGGTGCAGTAACGCATCCGGGTGAACAGATTGATGATCGCGCGGGAGCGGTCGTAGCCGGCCAGCCCGGGGGACCAGCTGGGCTTGTCGCCATACATGTTGCGGAACAGCTTGCGGTAGCCGCTGCCGTGCAGCTGCTGCTCGACCTCGCGGGCATGCTTTTCGGCCAGCTGGGTGGTCCACTTCGGGGCCAGCCCGGCGTGGATCATCATCCAGCCCAGCTCGCGGTCCACATGGGCCAGCTTCTGCAGACGCAGCCAGTCCAGCAGCTCGTCGCGGTCCTCGGCCTGCACGATGCGCAGCAGATCCGGGTTGACCTTGCGCTGCTCTTCCTCGGTGCGTGCACCGACCGCGAGCAGGGACAGGTCGTGGTTGCCCAGCACGATCACGCTGCTCTCGCGCAGCGAATGGACCAGGCGCAGGGTTTCCAGCGACTGCCCCCCGCGGTTGACCAGATCGCCGCAGAACCACAGCGTGTCGACCGCGGGGTCGAAGTTGATTTTTTCCAGCAACCGCTGGGTGACGTCGTAGCAGCCCTGCAGGTCGCCGATGGCCCAGACACTCATGCGTGCGCCTCCATCAGTGCAGTGTGCGCGGAACGGTCAGGACGAACGGCGCGATGGGGGCGGCGAACTCGGTGCCGTCGTCGGCCACCATGTCGTAGTGCCCCTGCATCGTGCCGTGCTCGGTCTCCAGCATGACACCGGAGGTGTAACGGAAGTCTTCACCGGGGCGCAGCCGCGGCTGTTCGCCGATCACCCCATCGCCATCGACATGCTCGATGCGGCCATTGGCATCGGTGATCCGCCAGTGGCGGGCCACCAGCCGTGCCGCGACGCGGCCCCGGTTGAGGATGCGGATCGTATAGGCGAACGCGTAGCGGCCGTCCTCCGGGGTGGACTGGTCATCGAGGAAGCGGGGGGCGACCTCGACGGAGATCGCGTAGTTTGCAGCGTCGTTCATGCAGGCAGTTTAGTGAATGTTGTGCACGATGAGATGAGTGCTGCCCAAGCTGGCAGCGCCCCCGTCATGGATGTCAGGCGGTTCCACGTGCGCGCGGCCGGTGCTGGCCACGAGGTGGCGCGCTCAACCTTGCGGCGCGTCAGCCTCGTACGGGACGTTGGCCAGCGCGATGAACTGCGCCACGTCCAGCTGCTCGGCGCGGGCATCGCTGCGCACGCCGGCCGCTTCGAACTGCTCGGGCGTGCACACGTTCTGCAGCGCGTTGCGCAGGGTCTTGCGGCGCTGCCCGAAGGCGGCCTTGACCACATGGGCAAAGCGTTTGCGGTCCAGGATGCCGACCGTGGCCGGATCGCGCGGGACCAGCCGCACCACCGCTGAATCGACCTTGGGCGGCGGGCGGAACGCACCCGGCGGCACCACGAACAGCGAGGTCACCTTGCAGAACGCCTGCAGCATCACGCTCAGCCGGCCATACACCTTGCTGCCCGGATCGGCGGCCATGCGGTCGACCACTTCCTTCTGCAGCATGAAGTGCATGTCGGTGATCACCGCGGCGTGGTCCAGCGCATGGAACAGGATCGGCGAGGAGATGTTGTAGGGCAGGTTGCCGACCAGGCGGATCGGGCTGCCGGCAGCCAGCTCGGTGAAATCCACCTGCAGCACGTCGCGGTGGATGATGGTCATCTCGCCCAGCGGTTCGGCGGCGGCGGCCAGCGGGCCGACCAGATCCCGATCGAACTCGATCACGGTCAGCTTCGGGTGGCGGCGCAGCAGCGGCAAGGTGATCGCGCCCTGGCCCGGGCCGATCTCGACCAGTCGGTCGCCGTCTTTCGGGCTGACCGCCAGCACGATCTTGTCGATGTAGCTGCGGTCGGCGAGGAAGTGCTGGCCGAGCTGCTTCTTGGCGGGGCCGGAAAAACCGGGCGCGCCGGAGGAGGAATACGAAGAAGTCATGGCACCAGTGTACGTTGGCGCGCCAGCCGGGCACACAGCGCGGTGGCAGCGAGGAGGCTGGACGGGTCGGCCAGGCCGCGGCCGGCCAGATCCAGGGCGGTGCCATGGTCGACCGCGACGCGCGGGTAGGGCAGGCCCAGGGTGATGTTGACGGCCTGCTCGAAGCCGCTGTACTTGAGCACCGGCAGGCCCTGGTCGTGGTACATGGCCAGCACCGTGTCGAACCCGGCCAGCTTGGCCGGCAGGAAGGCGGTGTCGGCCGGCAGCGGCCCGGCCAGGTCCATGCCCTGGGCGCGCAGGCGCGCCAGCAGCGGGATGATCAGGTCCAGTTCTTCGCGCCCCAGATGACCGTCTTCGCCGGCGTGCGGGTTGAGCCCGAGCACGGCGATGCGCGGCGAGGCCAGCCCGAAATCGCGCTGCAGGGCGTCGTGGATGATCTTCAGGGTGAGTGCCAGGCCATCGGCCGTGATCGCATCGGCCACCGCGCGCAACGGCAGGTGGGTGGTGGCCAGGGCGACCCGGACGATGTCATTGGCGAGCATCATCACCACCGGGGTGCGGGCCTGGTCGGCCAGCAGTTCGGTGGTGCCGCTGTAGGCGATGCCGCCCTCGTTGATGACCGCCTTGTGCACCGGGCCGGTGACCACGCCAGCAAGTTCACCGGACAGGCAGGCCTGCCCGGCCTGGCGCAGTGCGCCGATCACGGCCCCGGCGTTGGCCGGATCCGGCGTGCCGAAGCGCGAGGGCACGGCATTGGGGACCGCGCGCAACGGCAGATCGCCCGGCTGACGGGCGATGGTGTCTTCAGGCAGGAGCTGCAGGGGCAGCGACAGCGCAGCGGCGGCAGCCTGCAGCGTGTCCGGGTCGGCGAAGGCCAGCAGCCGGCAATCGGTGCGCGGCTGCTGGATCAGACGGAGGCAGAGCTCCGGGCCGATCCCCGCCGGCTCGCCCGGTACCAGCGCGAGCTGCGGGAGCATGGATCAGGACTGCGGCGGCGTGGTCGCCGCGGCACCCGGGGCATAGCCGCGCATATCCACGTAGGCTTCGCCACGCAGTTCCTGCAGGAAGCGGTTGTACTCTTCCTCCAGCTTGCGGCGGCCGATCGTTTCACGGATCTGGGCGCGCTGGTTGTCGGTGGTGGCATCGGTCTGGCGCGTGGCGACGCGCTGGACGATGTGCCAGCCGGCATCGGTACGGAACGGCGGGCTCACGCCGCCGTCGGTGATGCCCTCAACCTGCTTGCCGAAATCCGGGCCGAAGGCATCGGCCGGGAACCAGCCCAGATCGCCGCCCTGGCCCTTGCTGTTGTTGTCTTCCGAGGATTCCTTGGCCACTGCATCGAACTCGGCGCCGCCGGCGATGCGGGCACGCAGGGTGTCGATCTTGGCCTTGGCCGCGGCATTGTCCTGCTGGTCGGTGATGCGGACCAGGATATGACGGGCGTGGTATTCGGTGATGGTGTGACCGCCGTCAGCGGCCGCGCTGGCATCACGCACCTCGACCAGCTTCAGTAGCTGGAAGCCACTGGGGCCACGCAGCGGGCCGACCACGTCGCCGGACTTCATCTCTTTCATCATCTGCGCGAAGGCATTCGGGATTTCATCCAGCGAACGCCAGCCCAGGTCGCCGCCTTCCAGCGCGTTGGGGCTGTCCGAATAACGGACGGCGGCGGCGTTGAAGTCGATCTCGCCCTTGTCCAGCAGCGCCTTGACGCCATCGGCCTTCTTCTGGCCGGTGGTGATCTGCTCGGCGGTGGCGCCTTCCGGCAGGCCGATCAGGATGTGGGCCAGGTGGTACTGGGTGCCCACGGTGGCCTGCTGCTTGAGCGCGCCATCCACTTCGCCTTCGCTGACGGTGATGCGGCTCTGCGCGAAGCTCTGGCGCAGGCGCTGGACGGTGATCTCGTCACGCACCGAATCGCGGAAATCGTTGAAATCCAGGCCATCGCTGGCCAGACGCTGGCGCAGGGCATCCAGGGTGGAGCCGTTCTGCTGGGCGATGGCGTTGATGGCCTGGTTCAGTTCCTGATCGCTGACCTTGATGCCACTGCTCTCGGCACGCGCCACCTGCAGCTTCACCAGCACCAGGCGCTCGAGCACCTGGCGGCTGAGCACATCATCGGGCGGCAGCTGGTTTTCACGACCGGCGTACTGGGCCTTGATGTTCTGGACGGCGCGGTCCAGTTCGCTCTGCAGCACGACGTCCTCATCGACGATCGCCGCGATGCGGTCCAGCGGCTGACCCTGCTGGGCCAGCACCTGCAACGGGGCCGTCGCGGAGGAGACCGCCAGCAGGGAGGCGAGGAGTACGGGAAGGGTCTTGGTCATGGGATCTGATTCGGATCGTAGTCGTCGCGGGCTGCACCGGTGTTGCTGGGCGGCACCAGATAGAGGTCGTCTCGGTAGTACCCGAGAATAGCACGGCGCAAGGTGCGGTCCGTGTTCTGGCCGATGGAGCTCAGGCCCTTGAGCACGAACTCGATCTGGAAGGAGTTGTTGAGTTCACCTTCGCGATTGCGCACGTAGCGGCGGGCGATGGCGCGAACGGCCAGACAGCAGCTGTCCCACTGCACGCCACCGATGATTTCCAGCGGGGCGCGGTCCTGGATGGAGTAGTAATAGCGTCCGACCAGGCTCCAGCGCTCGTTCAGCGGGTACAGGAAGGACAGGTCGGCCTGCTCCAGCAGCGTCCGGTCGCGGCGGGTCGCCGTGGTCGAGGCCTGGGGATTCAAGCGGCTGCGGTAGGTCAGGTTGACGATGCCGTCGTTGGACATGAGGTAGCGCGCGCGCACGCTGGCCAGATCCTCACGCTTGTACTTGGGATCCCACTGATAGGTGGCACCCAGGGTCCAGCGGTCGTTGATCATGTAGTTCGTATCGGCGATCCAGGCCGACTTGCCCTGCTCGACCGGCGTTTCACTGCTGTTGAGCGTGACCCGCGAATCATCGAAGTACAGGATCTGGCCGAGGCTCCCCGAGAAGCGCTCTTTGCCGGTGTCCTGGTCGATGAAGCGGGTGCTCACCGCCATGGTCAGCTGGTTGGCGTCGTTCTGGCGATCGGCGCCGGAGTAGCGCGAATCGCGGAACAACTGGCCCCAGCTGAAGGTGAAGTCACGCGTATCGAACACCGGCAGGTCGCTCTGGTCGCGGTAAGGCGTACGCAGGTAGAACAGGCGCGGTTCCAGCGTGTGCAGGAAGCGGGTGTCGCCGATGGTGGTCTCGCGGTCGAAGAACAGGCCGGCGTCGATGGTGCCGATCGGCAGGCTGCGGCTCGGCGAGGTGTTGCCGCGCAGCTGGTCCGGGGTCGCGGTGGCCGGATCGATACCGGCCGCGATCAGGTTCTGCCGGCGGATGTCATCGGCCAGCCCGCGCTCCAGGTCATACCCGGTGTAGCGGTAGGCCAGGGTCGGGGTGACATACCAGGCCGCGCCGCTGAACGGCATCGAGACATACGGCTTGACGTCCAGGCGTGAGCCGCCATCCACGGCGCGTGACACGCCGGTGCGCTCGTATTCCTGTTCCACGCCGAACTTCTCGTGCACGTCCAGATGGGTGAAGTTCACCGCTTCGGCATACACGCCGGTTTCCAGCCACGGCAGCAGCGGCTTGTCCCAGTTGACGAACAGGCGCGGCTGGCGGGCATACGGCAGGGACGTTTCGGTCAGCGTGTAATCGGTGAGCTGCCAATAGTCGGCCATCAGGCCGCCCGTCCAGTTCTCGCCGGTGCCGTAGATGCCGATCTGGCTCTGCAGGTTGGAGGTGGTCACGCCGAGCAGCCGGTTGGAGAAATCCTCCAGATAGCGCTCATCGCTGACCCAGGCCAGGCTGGCACGGGCCTGCCAGTTGGCGTTGATGTTGTGGTACCCGCTGAATTCCACGCGGCCGCGATCTTTGTCGCGCAGCTTGTCGTTGGGCAGGTAGGCGGTCAGCAGCTCGCCGCGGCCGCCGTCGTAGAGATAGCGGAATTCGTTGTCCAGCATGAAACCGCGCTTGCTCATGTAGCGCGGCATAAGCGTGTCGTCGAAGTTCGGCGCCAGATTCAGATAGATCGGCTGGGTGTAGTCGAAGCCGTTGCGGCCGGACAGGCCGATCTGCGGGTAGAGCAGGCCGGTCTGGCGGCGGTCGTCGATCGGGAACTTGAAGTACGGCGCCCACAGCACCGGCACCTTGCCGATGCGCAGCACCGCGTTGCGCGCCGTGCCGAAGCCGGCGTCGTTATCGACCTCGATCTGCGGTGCCGAGAGCTTCCACACCGGCTGCGAGGGATCGCAGGTGGTGTAGGTGGAGCGATGCATCTGGCCCACCGCGCCCTGCAGGTCGATTGACTCGGCACCGCCATTGCCCCGGCGGGACACCAGCTGGTACTGGATGTCGCTGATCTTGTGGGTATCGCTTTCCTGGTTGCCCTCGGCACGACGGGCCTTCATCCGGATCGAGGAGTCCTGGTAGCGGACGTTGCCCTCGGCGACGTAATTGCCGCTCTCGGTATCGAAGCTCAGGTTGTCGGTCCCCAGGAACTGGTCGCCACGCTTGAGCGCGACATTGCCCTGGTAGTTGGGCACCACGGAGGTACCGGAAAGTTGGTCACCCTCGATATCGGTCGGCTGCTGGCCACGCGTGGCGGCCGCGGCTTTGTCGGCCTTGGGCGCATCGTCGAACACGGGCAGCACGTCGGTTACCGGGCACAGGCCCCAGTTGACCGGCTTGTCGTCGGCCAGGGCCGGCAAGCAGATGGCGATACTGAGGGGGAGAGGCAGCAGGCGGAGGGCTCGGCGCACGCGGTATCGGATTCGGGAGAAAACGGATCGTAGCTTGCCCCATCCCTTGCATAGGGGCAATGAAGGTCGCGCCGATGCAGGGGGCCGGGTTCATTCGCAACCCGGGCCGGGCCGCCTCAGCGCAGCTCGCCGACGTGCGCCACGCTGCACTCGGCCAAGGCCTGCAGGTCGTATCCGCCCTCGAGCATGGAGACGATCCGGCCGGCGCCGTGGCGGCGGGCGAGCCCGCGCAGCTCGGCGGTGATCCAGGCGAAATCCTCGGTTTCCAGCATCAGGTCGGCCTGCGGGTCGCGCATGTGCGCATCGAAGCCGGCCGAGATCAGCAGCAGCTGCGGGCGGAAATCATCGATGGCCGGCAGCATCTCGTCGGCCCAGGTGTTGCGGAAGCGGAAGCCGCCGCTGCCCGGGGGCAGCAGGATGTTCATCAGGTTGCCGGCCCCACGGTCGCGGCGAAGGCCGGAATTGGGGAACAACCCGGCCTGGTGGGTGCTGTAGTAGGCCACCCCGGGATCGGCGATGAAGATGTCCTGGGTGCCGTTGCCGTGGTGCACGTCGAAATCGACGATGGCGATCCGCTCCAGTCCATAGCGGTCGCGGGCATAGGCCGCGGCGATGGCGATGTTGTTGAACAGGCAGAAGCCCATCGCCGTGTTGGCGCTGGCATGGTGGCCCGGCGGGCGCACGGCGCAGAACGCGACCGGGTCTTCGCCGAGCATCACCGCATCGACCGCCGCCACGCCGGCACCGGCCGCGTGAAGGGCCGCACTGGCCGAGCCGGGCGAGGTCATGGTGTCCATGTCGATCAGCCGCAGCGGCTCGGTCTGCGGCGTGAGGACCAGGTCGATCAGTTCGCTGTCATGGACCCGGGCCAGCTCACCGAGCTTGGCCGGGGGCGCCTGCCGCCAGTCCAGCTGGTCCGGATAGGCCGCCTTGAGCGCATCGAGCACGCCCTGCAGGCGCGCCGGGCATTCGGGGTGGCCCCGGCCGGGATCGTGTTGCAGACAGGCGGGGTGGGTGAAAACCAGCATGCGGGCAGGATATCCGGGTGGGGCGGCAGGGCCGCTCAGGCGTGGCGGCGCTCGTGGCGCCAGAGCACCTCGCCGTGGCCGTCGGCGCGGGCCAGCACGCGCGCGAGCACGAACAGCAGGTCCGACAGGCGGTTGAGGTAGTGCAGCGCTTCCGGGCGGACCGTCTCCCGGCGCGCCAGCGTGACCGTCTCACGCTCGGCCCGGCGCACGATGGTGCGGGCCAGGTGGCAGCGGGCGGCCGCTTCGCCACCGGCCGGCAGGATGAATTCCTTCAACACCGGTAGATCGGCGTTGTAGTGGTCCAGCTGCTGCTCCAGCGCCTGGATGTCGGCGGCGTGGATGGCGGCATGGCCGGGAATGCACAGCTCGCCGCCCAGATCGAACAGCTGGTGCTGGATCACCGTCAGCAGGGCGCGGACGTCGTCGGGCAGCGGTGCCGCGAGCAGCACCCCGAGCGCAGAGTTGGCCTCATCGACCGTACCGTAGGCGGCGACGCGGGCGTCGTCCTTGGCCACGCGGCTGCCATCGCCCAGCCCGGTACTGCCATCGTCACCGGTGCGCGTATAGATACGGGAAAGGCGGTTGCCCATCGGGGAGCCCTGCCGCGCTCAGTGCAGCACGTCGCGGCGCGCCTGCAGCAGCTTGCCGACCTGTTCGGTCGCCAGCTGCAGGGCGGCGGCCAGGCCGACGTAGACCGCGGCGGTGCGCAGGTAGGGCAGGAACCAGTCGCTGTAGTTTTTCGCCCAGCCATCGAGGGTGGGGGCGGCCACGTTGTCACTGGTCCAGTAGAAGCCGCCCTGGGCGAACAGATGGCAGACCGCCACCGCCGCGACCAGCAACAGCGCGCCCTTGCCCAGCGCGGCCCAGGTGGCACCGTGATAGCCGCCGCGCAGCAGCATGCCGCCGCCCCACATGGCGAAGTACGCCGGCAGCAGCATCCAGTAGCCGGGGGAGACGCAGTAGTGCTGCCAGAAATCCAGGCCACTGCGGCGGATCACGATCCAGTCGACCACTACCGCCAACGCCATCAGCAGCGGGAACGCCCAGCGGGTCCACTGGCGCAGGTAGAAGCCGCCGATGAAGAACACCGCCCAGGACGCATCCGGAATCGCCGCGAAATGATTGACCCGGGTCGCCGCCATCAGCAGCACGAGCACGGACAGGACGAAGGCGCGTTGGGCAGTGGAGGTCATGGCGGTGACGGGTAAGGGCAGGCATTCATTCTAGCGCCTGCTGCGGCAGCCCGCCGCACGCCGCCGGAACGGGCGAACCCTTATCATGGCGGGCATGAGTGAACGACATGATGTAGTGATCGTAGGTGGCGGGCTGGTCGGTGCCAGCCTGGCCATTGCCCTGGACCGTGCCGGCCGCGATGTCGGCCTGGTCGAGGCCTCGCCGCTGGGTACGCTGCCGGCGGTGTTCGACCAGCGCAACCTCAGCTTTGCTGCGGCCACCGTCAATGCGCTGACCGCGCTGGGCGTGATGCAGGCGCTGGCCGCTGCGCCGGGCGCGATCACCCGTATCCATGTCAGCCGTGCCGGCGATTTCGGCCGGGTGCAGATGGAGGCCGCGCAGTACCAGCGCCCGTGGTTCGGCCAGGTGGTCGTGGCCCGCGATTTCGGCCAGGCGCTGGAGGCGCGGCTGCAGACGCTGACCCATCTGACCCGCTATCGTCCGGCCCGGTTCGTGCGCCTGGGCGCCACGGTGGACGGCTACCGCCAGGTGTTCATCGCCGATGACAGCGGTGAGCGCTGCCTGTCGGCCCGCCTGGTGGTGGGTGCCGATGGCACCCGCAGTGGCGTGCGCGACGCGCTGGGCATCGGCGTGGACGAGCATGATTTCCGACAGACCCTGTTTGTGTCGCGGGTGCGTGCCGCCCGTGCGCCGGACGGCACCGCGTACGAGCGCTTCACCGACACCGGCCCGACCGCGTTGCTGCCACGGGGTGATCGTCACTTCGGCGCGGTGCACGGCGTTGCCCGCGATCAGGCCGAGGCGGTGATGGCGCTGGACGATGCCGGCTGGGTGAGCCGCCTGCAGAGCGCGATCGGCTGGCGTGCCGGCCGCCTGCTGGAGAGCGGGCCGCGCAGCGCGTATCCGTTGATCCAAGTGTTGTCGCAGGCGTTGGTCGGCGAGCGCGCCGTCCTGCTTGGCAATGCCGCGCAGACCATCCATCCGCTGGGCGCACAGGGCTTCAACCTGGGCCTGCGCGATGCGCTGACCCTGGCCGAGCTGGTCGCCGGGGCTGACGATGCCGGCAGCGATGCGTTGCTGCGCGAACATGTGGCACGACGTCTGGAAGACCGCGAGCAGACCATCGCCTTCTCCGGCGGTCTGGCACGCCTGACCAGCAACCCGGCGCCACTGATGCGGCCCTTGCGGTCGCTCGGCTTGCTGGCTGCGCAGGCGACGCCGATGCAGTCGATGCTGGTCGGCGGCGCGATGGGCTTCCGTGGCCAGGTGCCGGCGCTGTGCCGCGGAGCCGGCCTGTGAGCCGGCGCCCGCAGGATGTCGTGGTGGTCGGCGGCGGCGTGGTCGGCGCGGCCTGTGCCTTGGCGTTGGCCGATGCCGGGTTGACGGTGACGCTGGTCGAAGGTCGCGAGCCAGCCGCCTGGCAGCCGCAGCAACCGGATCTGCGCGTGTATGCGTTCGCGCCGGACAACGCCCAGCTGCTGGCCGCGCTCGGCGTGTGGCCGGCGGTGACTGCCGCACGCGCCTGTGCCTACCGCCGCATGCGGGTCTGGGATGCGGCCGGCGGCGATGAACTGCGTTTCGATGCCGATACGCTCGGCCGCGAACACCTGGGCTGGATCGTCGAGAACGATCTGCTGGTGGACCGCCTGTGGGCGGCACTGCCCGCGGCCGGCGTGCAGCTGTGCTGCCCGGCGCGGGTGGAAGCGCTGGAGCAGGACGCCAACGGGGTACGCCTGCGCCTGGACGACGGCCGTCGGCTCGACGCGTCGCTGGCGATCGCCGCCGACGGGGCCGAATCCACCCTGCGCCGCCTGGCCGGGCTGGAGGTGACCCGCCAGGATTACGGCCAGCGTGGCGTGGTTGCCTACGTGGATACCGAAAAGAACAATGAAGCCACGGCGTGGCAGCGCTTCCTGGTGACCGGCCCGCTGGCGGTCCTGCCGATCAGCGCGCAGCGCAGTTCGATCGTGTGGACGCTGCCCGAGGCCGAGGCCGAGCGCGTGCTGGCACTCGACGAGGCCGCCTTCGGCCGTGAGCTCACCCATGCCTTTGCCGGGCGGCTGGGGGCGATGACCCTGGCCTCCAGGCGCGCGGCCTTCCCGCTGCGCCGCCAATTGGCGACCGGCTACGTCGCTGGCCGCGTGCTCGCGCTCGGCGATGCGGCGCATGTGGTGCATCCGTTGGCCGGGCAGGGCGTCAATCTGGGCCTGCGCGATGTCGCCGCGTTGCGGACGATGGTGCTGGCCGCACAGCAGCGCCGCCAGGATTGGATGTCACCGCACCGGCTGCAGCGCTGGGCACGCGAGCGCCGCAGTGAAAACACCGTCGCTGCGTACAGCTTCGATGCGATCAACACGGTGTTCTCCAATGATGAGATGCACCTGACCCTGGCGCGCGGTCGCGCGCTGGGCTGCGCCGGAAAGCTGCCGCCGCTGGTATCGATGTTCTGGAAACGCGCGGCGGGGCTGTGACCGGCGCGCTCAGTCGATCAGCCAGCCGGCCAGATCGGCGCGGTCCAGCGTGCCGCGTCGCTTCACGTCCAGCGCGTTGAATTCATCGGCCAGCGCCGGGTTGGCCTGCGCCTCGGCGCGGCTGATGAAGCCATCGCCGTCGACATCCAGCGCCGCGAACGCGATGCGGTATTGACCGACCACGCTCACCGGCTGCACCGAACGCACCGTCACCGCGGCTTCGCCGGCCGGTGCGGCCAGCGTCACCTGATGGGTCACCTCTCCCTGCGAGAGCGGCTGCGCGCGCACGCTGGCCGGCACCTCGCGCAGCGGTTCGCTGACCGCCGGCGGCGGGGTGCGGACCTGGGCCAAGGCGAGCGTGGGCAGCAGGGACAGCAGCACGGTGAGGCTGGATATGCGTCGCATGGGAACTCCGTATATCTGAAGTGGGGGCGCCGGGTGCCCGGCGCGTGCTTCGATCATTGCCGCGCGTTGCGCGGCCAGCCGGGCATGGCCCGGCGCTACCGGTGGTGCGCGTGCGTCAGCGCAGCGGCGAAGCCAGCACCGTGATTTCTTCGCGGTCGTGATACAGCTGCTTGGCGCGCAGGTGCAGCGGTTTGCCGGCCTGCTCCTGGAACAGCTCCAGGCACAGGCGGGTTTCATCCCAGCGCTTTTTCATCGGCAGCTTGAGGTTGAAGATCGCATGCTTGCACCAGCCCTCGCGGAACCAGGTGGCCATGCGCTCGGCCACGCGGCGCGGCTGTTCGACCATGTCGCAGACCATCCAGTCCAGCGGGGTCTCCGGCTGCCAGTGGAAGCCATCGGCGCGCAGATGTTCAACCAGGCCGGTCTCCAGCACATGCTCGCGCAACGGGCCGTTGTCCACGCTGATCACCTTCACGTGCTGGCGGGTCAACACCCACGTCCAGCCACCCGGTGCAGCGCCCAGATCGGCCGCGCGCATGCCCGGCTTGACCAGCAGCTCGCGCTCTTCCGGCGTCATCAGGGTGAGCAGGGCTTCATCCAGCTTCAGCGCCGAGCGCGAAGGCGCATCGGGCAGCAGCTTCAGGCGCGGGATGCCCAGCGGCCACGGCGCGCTGTCGCGGGTATCGGCCACGCACACAAACGCATGGCGACCATCGACGAACACGATGTGCAGGCGCGGCAGGCCGGTGTTCGGCTTGTCGGTCAGCAGGCCGGCCTTGCGCAGCGCCGGGCGCAGTGCATTGCCGAATGCGCGGGCCAGGCCGGCCAGCGGCTTGCCTTCATCCGAGTCCGGATGCTCGACCCACATGTCGCCGAAGCGTTGCTGCCCCTGAAGCGCGGCAATGATCGGGGTGATGCGGTCGGCGGCATCGAGCTGCGGCAGCTCGGCCAGCACCTGCAGCTTCTGCCGGGCGAAGATCAGCGAGCGCCAGGACAAGGCCTTGGACAACGCCGCACCTTCCTCGGTGACGAACACCACGTAGCCGTCATTGCGCTGGGTGCGCGCATAGCCGGCGACGTTGGCATACGCCGCGCGCTCGGACAGCTCGGCGGCCAGTTCCGGTTCAAAGCCCTGGCGGCACAGACACAGCAGGCCGCTCATCGCATCGCGCCCGAAGCGCGGATATCAGTAATGGGCACCGTTGATCTCTCCGTACTGGCGCAGGACCGCGCGTGCAGCGTCGCGCTCGATGTCGCGCACGACCTCGATGCCACGCGTGTTGAGTTCGCCGATCCAGTCCGCCGGCAGCGGACCCTCGTCGAACGGGGTCAGTTCTTCCACGTCCTGCGCGCTGGCACCGATCAGCAGCCGATCGATACCGGCCCAGATGGTGGCGCCGTAACACTGGCAGCACGGCTGGGAGGAGGTCGCCAGTGTGATCGGCGACAGCACATCGTTCAGGCGTGGCGTCTGCAGGCGTTGCTGGGCCAGCATGTAGGCCATGTTCTCGGCGTGCGCCAGCGAGGTCGTATGCGGGACCACGCGGTTCACGCCGGCGGCGATCACACGATGGTCCGGCCCAAACACCACGGCGCCGAACGGGCCACCGGTCTGCGCCTCGACATTCAGGCGCGACAATTCGATCGCCAGCGCGACCTTGTCGGCATCCTCGGGATAGACACGGCCCAGATCGATCTGGTCGTGGATCCAGGCGGGCAGGGTGAGATGGACTTGCGCGTACAGCATCGGGACATGAACCTCTTCAAAGATGGCGCAGCGGCAGTGTATCGGGCCGCGCGTAGGGATGCCGTGCCCGCGCTGAACACGGCCACGCGCACGCCGGCGCAGGGCTGCGCCGGTCGCAGGGGAGCTGGAGCGCAGGCCCTGCCATGGCAGGGCTGCGCAGGTGACATCGGGCGGCCGGTGCCTGGCACCGGCCGGGTGCAGCTTACGCCGACCAGGTATCGCGCAGGGTCACGCTGCGGTTGAACACCGGCGTGGCCGCGGTGTGATCGCGGCGATCGGCGACGAAGTAGCCGGTCCGCTCGAACTGGAACGACTGCTCCGGGGCCGCAGTGGCTGCGGCCGGCTCGACATAGCCGGTGACGGTGCGGCGCGAGTCCGGATTGAGGTAATCGCGGTAGGTCTTGCCCTCGGATTCGTCGTCCGGGTTGGCCACCGAGAACAGACGGTCGTACAGGCGGATCTCGGCCGGCACCGCGTGCACGGCGCTGACCCAATGGATGGTGCCCTTGACCTTGCGGTTGGCGCCTTCCATGCCCGGGCGCGATTCCGGATCCAGCCAGCCGCGCAGTTCGGTGATGGTGCCGTCGGCATCCTTGATCACTTCATCGCAGCGGATGATGCCGGCCCCGCGCAGGCGCACTTCGCCGCCCGGCACCAGGCGCTTCCAGCCCTTTGGCGGGACTTCAGCGAAATCCTCGCGCTCGATCCACAGCTCACGTGCGAACGGTACTTCGCGGGTCCCGAACGCCTCGTCCTTGGGGTGGTTGGAGAAGGTCAGGGTCTCTTCGTGACCCTCGGGCAGGTTGGTCAGCACCAGCTTGACCGGATCGACCACCGCCATGCGGCGTGCGGCAGCACTGTCGAGGTCTTCGCGCAGCGCGCCTTCGAGCACGCTGAAATCGATCAGCGAGTTCTGCTTGCTGATGCCCACGCGCTCGGCGAACAGGCGCATCGCGGCCGGGGTATAGCCACGACGACGCAGGCCCTGCAGGGTCGGCATGCGCGGATCTTCCCAGCCATCCACCAGCTGCTCGGTGACCAGCGCCATCAGCTTGCGCTTGCTCATCACCGTGTAGTTGATGTTCAACCGCGAGAATTCGATCTGGCGCGGCTTGGCGGCTTCACGCGGCAGGCCGCGATCGACCAGCGGCTGGGTCAGTGCATCGTGATGGGCGAAATCGACGTTGTCCACGCACCAGTCGTACAGCGGGCGGTGATCTTCGAACTCCAGCGTGCACAGCGAATGGGTGATGCCTTCGATGGAATCGCCCAGCGCGTGCGCGAAGTCGTACATCGGGTAGATCGGCCACGCAGTGCCGGTGTTCTGGTGTTCGACATGCTTGATCCGGTACAGCGCCGGGTCGCGCAGGTTGATGTTGCCGCTGGCCATGTCGATCTTGGCGCGCACGGTGCGCGCACCATCCGGGAACTCGCCCGCGCGCATGCGGCGGAACAGATCCAGGTTCTCTTCGACGCTACGGTCGCGGAACGGCGACGGACGGCCCGGCTCGGTGAGCGTGCCGCGGTAGGCGCGCACTTCCTCGGCCGACAGGTCGCACACATACGCCTTGCCATCGGTGATCAGCTTCTGCGCGGCCAGGTAGTAGGCATCGAAGTAATCCGAGGCATGGCGCAGCTCGTTCCATTCAAAACCCAGCCAGCGCACGTCATCCTGGATCGCGGCCACGTACTCCGGATCTTCCTTGGCCGGGTTGGTGTCGTCGAAGCGCAGGTTGCACACGCCGTTGAACTCACCGGCAATGCCGAAGTTCAGGCAGATCGACTTGGCGTGGCCGATGTGCAGGTAGCCGTTGGGCTCGGGCGGGAAGCGCGTCTTGATCGCGGCATGCTTGCCGGCGGCCAGGTCCTCGCGGACGATCTGACGGATGAAATCCCGTTTTTCCTGGGCTTCCGGAAGGGCGTCGGTGGGGGCGGCGGTAGGCTCGGACATGATGCGCGGTCGCAGTTAAAAGGCAGAAAGACCAACAGTTTAGCCTGTCGCAAGGCGACAGGCTAAACGGGTAGGTGCCGACCGTTGGTCGGCACGCCTTTCGCAGGCCGGCACCACCCGGCTCCTTCGCTGGGTCGGCACGCCTTCAGCCCCCGGGCGTATGCTGGGCCCATGCCCTCCGGAGCCCATCCATGCACGTGATCTACCAGGCCGATAACCTGTTCGACGCCCATCTGGTCAAACACGCCCTGGAGGACGCCGGCATCCCCGCCTTCGTCTTCGGTGAATCGCTGCTGGGTGGCATGGGCGAGCTCCCGCTGTTCGGCGTCCTGCGCGTGTGTGTCCCCGATCTGGCCCGTCCCGAAGCGGAAGACATCGTCGCCCGGCTGGACTTGGGCGCGGCCCCGGACGACCCCATATTCGACGGAGACGAAAGCGCCGGCCTGTTGCCGGCCTAGGAGAACGCCATGTTGGGTATTGGAAACGGTCTGTTGGGCATCGGCGCCTTCAAGCAGCGCCTGCCGCGCCCGGAAGAAGCGTTGCCCGGCCGCGAGCAGCCCCTGCCGTTGCTGCACAACCAGCATTACGTCAACAGCCACCCGCTGAAAGACAGCTTCACCGGCCTGGAGCGCATCCGCTTCGCTATGGGCTGTTTCTGGGGCGCGGAGCGCAAATTCTGGACCATCCCGGGCGTCTACTCGACCTCGGTCGGCTACGCCGGCGGCGTCACCCCGAACCCCACCTACGAAGAAGTCTGCTCCGGCCTCACCGGGCACACCGAAATCGTCGAGGTCGTCTACGACCCCGCCATCGTCACCCTCGAACGCCTTCTCCAGGTCTTCTGGGAAAGCCACGACCCCACCCAGGGCATGCGCCAGGGCAACGACACCGGCACCCAGTACCGCTCCGCCATCCACGCCACCACCCAGGCCCAGCACGACGCTGCCCTCACCAGCCGCGACGCCTACCAGCAGCGCCTCAACGACAGCGGTTACGGCCCCATCACCACCGATATCGTTTTCCCCGCGCCCGCGTACTACTACGCCGAGGACTACCACCAGCAGTACCTGGCCAAGAACCCCAACGGCTACTGCGGCATCGGCGGCACTGGCGTCAGCTGCCCCATCGGCGTGGACGCCTGATACCCCAGAGCCGACCAACGGTCGGCTCTACCAGGTCCAGCAGACAGCCCTAGGCTCGCCGCGCTACTGCTCTCCCCAACGCACCAGCCATGTGTCGACGGCGCGTCCAGCAAACCCACCCACACCGCGCCAACCCCAACGAGAGTGAGCCGTTGCCGTTGCCGTTGCCGTTGCCGTACGCGCCAAAAACAAAAGGCCCCGCATGAGCGGGGCCTTTTGTCGTGCAGCCATCCAACCGCCCGCGCTTACAACCGCGCGCGGATCGTCTGCCGCAACGCCTCCAGATCCTTGGCGAACGCATCGATACCGCTCGCCAGCTTCCCCGTCGCCATCGGATCGGCCGCCAGATCCGCCGCAAACCGCGCACCATCGATCGGCGTCACCTGCACAGACTCGGCCGCACCGGCCACCAGCCTGCGCGGCAACTCACCGTGATCGGCGTCCAGCTTTTCCAGCAGATCCGGTGAAATC